>CAVOOS010000012.1:0-183828 GCA_963697635.1 uncultured Solirubrobacterales bacterium
CCTAAGCCGGACGAGCCGGAACCAATAGGTCTGTTGTAGCTTGCCCGTTGAGAGTGTCATCCTGCGTGGGGGGCGGCATGAGCCAGTCTCTGACGGAACGCTATGACGATCGCATAGCCGGGGTGCTGTCCTGCTACGACCGGGTGGTGATCACCGGGACGGTGCCGGTGATCTGCTACGCGGAGGGCATGACGCGGTTTCTCCATGGCCAGGGTATCCGCATCTTCGATTATCCGAAATTCGCGATGACGCTGCGGGATCAGGTGCGGGATAGCGCGGCATCGCTGGCGGCCGCGGCCGGGGTGACGATCGAGCACATCGCCAAGAGCCATATCCGCAAGGAAGACGTGGTCGCGCGGGTGCTGGAGCAACGCGGCGATCACCCCGGCCTGGTGCACATCATCTCGGCCATGGAAGCCTGCGACAGCTATCGGCCCTGGCACGACAAGCAGACGCGCAAGACCTTCGTGCGGCCGGATAGCGGCAAATGCCTGCACTACTACTTTTATTTCATGGATGCCGACCTGGGGCTGATCTATCTGCGGGTGCCGACGTGGTGCCCGTTCCGCCTGCAATTCTACTGCAACGGTCACAACTGGCTGGCGCGGCAGCTGGCGGCGCAGGGCATCGGCTACACCATGGCCGACAACGCCTTCGTGCGGATCGATGACTGGCAGCGTGCCCAGGACCTGGCCGACGCCCTCTCGCCGGACCAGTTGCACCGCATCCTCGACGGATATGCCCAACAGTGCTGCCCGGTGTCCGAGGTGTTCGGGCAGTCCTACCATTGGAGCCTGATGCAGCTGGAATACGCCACCGACCTGGCATTCCGCTCCGCCGCGACGCTGGCGCCCCTCTACGACCAACTCGTCCGGCAGAGCGTGCTGAGCGTCAAGGCCGAGCAGGTCGCCAGTTTCCTCGGCCGGCACATCACGCCGCAACTGGCCCAGGAGATCGGCTCGCAGTTCTCCACCCGGATCGAGGGGACGTGCGTGAAGCACCGCTTCGGCAAGTGCTCGGTAAAAATGTACGACAAGTGCGGCATCGTGCTGCGCATCGAGACCACCGCCAACGACGTGTCGTTTTTCAAGCACCACCGCAAGGTGGAACACCGAGATCGGCCAGCAACCCGCGAACTGGCTCCGGTCAAGAAGACCATCTACAGCCTGATCGACCTGCGCGAGATCCTGCTCGGCTGCAACCGGCGCTATCTGGCTCACCTCTCCGCGCTGGACGACTTCTGCGCAGGCGTCCGCGCCCTCGACCGGCTGACCAGGCCGCGCAAGGTCGAGAACAAGACCGTCAAAGGGATCAACTTCTTCGAAGCCGGGGACAGCGCGCTGCTGCATGCCCTGCAAAATCCACGGGTCAACATCGCCGGCATCCGCCGGGCCGACCTTCTCCCCGACCTGCACATGTTCTCGCCAAACCGGCTGTCGCGGCACCTGCGCCGACTGCTGGACATCGGGGTGATCAAGCGAGTCACCGGAACATACCGTTACTATCTGACCAAAGCCGGACGCGCCGCCACCGCCGCGGCCGGAACGCCTCACCGCAGCCACCATCATTCCTGCACTGATCTGATGGGATTTTTGACGCAGGTAGTGTCAACAGTCAGGCGGTAAGAGACTAACCGCGGGCGCCCGATTTCAGCGGCAGGTCGCGCATCCCGAGGCAGGTCAGGAAGGCGACGCCGGCCAGCGCCGCGCAGGCGATGAAGGCGACGTGAAAGCCGCCGGCCAGCGCCGCCATCGCGCTTTCCCGCACCGCCGGCGGCAGCGCGATGCTGCCGTGCCCGCGCAGCGACCCGAGGTCGATGCCGGCCGAGCCGGCGCCCGCCGCCGCGAGCCCGGCGGCGAAGCGCGCCGCCAGCAGCGTGCCCACCAGCGTGCTGCCGAGTGCCGCGCCCATCGAGCGCAGGAACAGCATCGTGCCGGTCGCGACGCCGACATCCCGGCGCTGCGCCGCGTTCTGCACGATCACCAGGGTGGAGGGCATGGTGATGCCGAGACCGAACCCGACCACCAGCATATCGAGTACCGACACGATGTGGCTGCTGCCGCCTCCCATCGCCGCGAGCAGTCCGTAGCCGGCGACCGAGAGCGCGAGCCCGCCCAGCACGAGCAGCTTCGCCTTGCCCAGCCGGCGCGCGAGCTGCCCGGCGGTGTAGGCGCCGACCACGTTGGAGGCGAGGAACGGCATCACCAGCGTGCCGGAGGCCGCCGCGTCCGCGCCGCGCAGCAACTGGAAGAACAGCGGCAACAGGAACGTGCCGCCGAACATCGCCGCCGCCGCGAACGAGGCGATGATCACGCCGCGGGTGAACACCGAATTGACGAACAGCCGCGGCGGCAGCAGCGGGTCCGGCGCGCGCAGCTCCCGCACCACCAGCCCCGCCAGCAGCACGACGGCGGCCAGGATCAGCAGCAGCACCTCGGGCGAGCCCCAGGCGTATTCGATGCCGCCCCAGCTCATCACCAGCAGGCACGCAGTGACCGTGAGCGTCAGCAGCGCCGCGCCGGCGTAGTCGATCCGCGCCTGCATCGGCCGCACCTTCAGCAGTTTCAACGCCCGGTCGCTGCAGCACGAACGCGGCGATGCCGATCGGCACGTTGATCCAGAAGATCCAGCGCCAGGAGAAGTCGTCGGTGATCCAGCCGCCGAGGATCGGCCCGGCGACGCTCGCCACGCCCCACGTCCCCGCCATGTAGGCCTGGTATTTGCCGCGTTCGCGCGGCGCAACCACGTCGGCGATGGCGGCCTGCGACATCGCCATCAGCCCGGCCCCGCCGATGCCCTGCAAGGCGCGAAAGGCAATGAGCTGCCACAGCGTCTGCGACAGCGCGCAGAGCGCGGACGCGACCACGAACCAGGCGATGGCCGGCAGCAGCAGCGCGCGCCGGCCCCAGATGTCCGACAGCCGCCCGAAGATCGGCGTCGCCGCGGTCGAGGTCAGCAGGTAGGCCGAGACGATCCAGGCGAGGTGGCCGAACCCGTGCAGGTCGGCGGCGATCGCCGGCACCGCCGGCACCACCACGGTCTGGTCGATTGCCGCGAGCAGGATGCACAGCAGCACGCCGGTGATGACGCGCAGGATCTGCCGGTGCGAAAAATTCGGCATCGCATCGGCGGCGTCGGGGCGGGCGATGGGGAGCGCTTCGGGGGCAGGGGCGGCGTCCATTGGCAAAGTCATACCGCAGTGCAGCACCGGCTGTGCCACGTGAAGCTTTCATGCGGGCTGTGCGCGCACGTCTGTACGGCAGGCGAACGCGCATCGGATGCCGATGGCGTCCGGAACCTTCCGAGATTTGATGTGTTTCGTGAACAGCATTCCAGTGGAGGCCATCAATGCAGAGCGAGCGCATGCATCATGGCGCCGGGATTACAGAAGAAGCAATCCAGGCGGCGGATCGGATTTACAAGCTATGGGATAAAGCTCTTGGAGCAAAGGACGCGGATGCAGCGGCCGATCTCTACGCGCCGGATTCGGTATTCGAATCGCCGCTTGTCAGGCACCTGGCGAAGGCACCCGATGGCATGATCCAGGGACGGGAGAAACTTCGGCAGTTCTTGCGGATGGTGTTCGACCGCACCCCGCCGATCCGGCTGCGTCACCGCACCGGCTACTTCACCGACGGCCGTACCCTGATCTGGGAATATCCGCGCGCGACGCCGACCGGCGAGCAGATGGATTTCGTCGAGGTGATGGAGATCGAGAACGGCCTGATCCATCGGCACCGGGTGTACTGGGGCTGGCTCGGCCTGAAGGTGCTGGAGCAGGACCGCTACTGGAACAGGTGAGCGCTCGGCCCTCCGCCCTTCCGGGAGGAGGCCGGCCGTATCAGATAGTTGCCATGAGGCGCCGTGCCTTGCGGCCTGCGAGGCCCTCTGCTAGAGGCCGCCGCTCGCGTTCGTGCCATCGCTGGCCGCGCTACCCGGCATGCTGCCTCGCGTCGCGCCGCGACCGGCCCGGGCCACGAGATCGGCGCCACCCCCTACCCGGAGTTCGACTGATGGCCGTCCCCAAGAAGAAGACATCGCCCTCGCGGCGGGGCATGCGGCGCAGCCACCACGCGCTGACGCAGGAAGCCCATGCCGAGTGCCCGAACTGCGGCGAACTCAAGCGCCCGCATCACGTTTGCGCGCAATGCGGGCACTATGACGGCCGCGAGGTCGTCGGCGTCGGCAAGGCCCTGAAGGCCGCCGTCCGCGTCTGACCGCGCGCCCCCGGTCGCACCCTCGGTGAGCGACAGCTTCACGCTGGCGATCGATGCGATGGGCGGCGACCGTGCGCCCGAGATGGTGGTGGCGGGGCTCAACCTCGCCGCCGAGCGGCACCCCGCGGCGCGCTTCCTGCTGGCCGGCGACCAGGCTGCGCTGGCGCCGCTGCTCAAGCGGCACAAGCGCGCGGCGGCGGCCTCGACGGTGCGGCATGCGCCCGAGACGATCTCCAACGACCTCAAGCCGACCGCGGCGCTGCGCATGCGCGGCGCCTCGATGCGCGTTGCCATC
The DNA here is from genome assembly GCA_963697635.1 of uncultured Solirubrobacterales bacterium. Lineage (GTDB taxonomy): Bacteria > Pseudomonadota > Alphaproteobacteria > Acetobacterales > Acetobacteraceae > CAJCJG01. Next base: position 4,513 of record CAVOOS010000012.1, read on the forward strand.
GACGCGGTCGCCTGCGGCGAGGCGTCCGGCATCGTCTCCGCCGGCAACACCGGCGCGCTGCTGGCGCTGGCCAAGATCGTCATCAAGGCGCTGCCCGGCATCGACCGCCCGGCGATGGCGACGATCAGCCCATCGGTGCGCGGCGACGTGGTGATGCTCGACCTCGGCGCCAACGTCGACTGCGACGCCCGCAACCTCGTCGAGTTCGCGGTGATGGGCGACGTGTTCGCGCGCACCGTGCTCGGGCTCGACGGCGCCGACCATCGGGCTGATGAACGTCGGCTCCGAGGAGCTCAAGGGCGACAACCGCATCCGCCAGGCGGCCGATGCGCTGCGCGAGAGCTATCTCGCGCCGCAGTTCCACGGCTTCATCGAAGGCCACGACATCGGCGCCGGCACCACCGACGTGATCGTCACCGACGGCTTCACCGGCAATGTTGCGTTGAAGACCGCGCGAAGGCGACGCCAAGCTGATCGGCGGGCTGCTGCGGCAGGTGTTCCAGTCCTCGTGGTCGGCGCGGCTCGCCTACCTGCTGGCCCGGCCGGGGCTCGACCGGTTGCGCGAGTGGCTCGACCCGCGCCGCTACAACGGCGCGGTGATGCTCGGGTTGAACGGCGTGGTCGTGAAGTCGCATGGTGGCACCGACGCATCCGGATTCGCACATGCGATGGATGTCGGGATGGACATGGTGGTGCATCGGTTCAACGATCGGATGCGCGAAGGGCTGGCGCGGATCGTCTCGCTGCAGGGCGCGCCGGTGGGGTAACCGGGATGGGACCGAAGGATGGACCTGGGAGTGGAAACGGCGCGCGTCTCGAGCCGACCGGCTGAGGCGGGCGCGCCGGCCGGCGGCCGGGCGGTGCGCAGCATCCTCGCGGGCATCGGCGGCTACCTGCCGGAGAACATCGTCAGCAACGACGAGCTGGCGAAGACGGTCGACACCTCCGACGCCTGGATCCGCGAGCGCACCGGCATCCGCCAGCGCCACATCGCGGCGCCGCACGAGACCTGCGCCTTCATGGCGACGCGCGCCGCCCAGGCGGCGCTGGACGCGGCGGGTGCCGGGCCTGCCGATGTCGATGCGATCATCCTGGCGACCGCGACGCCCGACCAGGCGTTCCCGGCCACCGCGCTGCGGGTGCAGGCGGCATTGGGCGCGGGCGGCTTCGGGTTCGACCTGTCGGCCGCGTGCAGCGGCTTCATCTACGCGCTCTCGGTCGCCGACGCGCTGGTCAAGTGCGGCCAGGTGCGCGGCGTGCTGGTGATCGGCGCGGAGGTCTATTCGCGGATCATGAACTGGCAGGACCGCGGCACCTGCGTGCTGTTCGGCGACGGCGCCGGCGCGGTGTTCCTGCGCGCCAGCGAGGGCACGGGCACGGGCGCCGATCGCGGCATCCTCTCGACCCACGTGCACGCGGACGGCAAGCTCGGCGACATCCTGTTCGTCGACGGCGCGGTGGGCCGCCACGACCGCCCGGGCCACTTGGTGATGAACGGCAAGGAAGTCTATCGCCACGCCGTGGTGCGGCTGGCCGCCGCGGTCGACGAGGCGCTGGCGGCGAACGGGCTCGGCCACGACGCGGTCGACTGGCTGGTGCCGCACCAGGCCAACATGCGCATCGTCGATGCGATCGCCAAACGCCTCGCCCTGCCGGTGGAGCGCGTGGTCGTGACCATCGACCGGCACGCCAACACCTCGGCCGCGTCGATCCCGCTGGCACTGGCCGACGCCGCCGCAGACGGGCGGCTGCGGCCGGGCCAGCTCGTGCTGCTGAGCGCGCTCGGCGGCGGTTTGACCTGGGGATCCGCGCTGATCCGCCTCTGAGCTGGCGCGCAGAGCACATCCGGCAGTCCAACGGATTGCTTTTGTTGTTCTTGTTGACGGCGGAGTCGCGTCACCCTACCGTCAGTTCATGAACACGGTGACACGCGCGCATCTGACGGAGACGATCTACACCCAGGTCGGCCTGTCGCGGAACGAGTCGGCCGACCTGCTGGAGACGGTGCTGCAGCGCATGTCGAACGCGCTGGAGACCGGGGAATCGGTCAAGATCAGCGGGTTCGGCACGTTCTCGGTGCGCCAGAAGGGGCGGCGGATCGGCCGCAACCCGAAGACCGGGGTGGAAGTGCCGATCCTGCCGCGGCGGGTGCTGGTGTTCCGGCCGAGCCACGTGCTGAAGGCGCACGTCAACCACGCGACGCCCGCCGCCGGCGACGGGGACGATGAATGAGCCCAGCCGGCCCGGACGGGCTCGGGTCCGCCGGCGCGGAGCGGGGCGATGCCGCCCCGGATGACGCCGATGGCGGACGCGTCCGGCTCAAGAAGGCGCCGAATGCGTTCCGCACGATCAGCGAGGTCGCCGACGAGCTGCACATCCCGCAGCATGTGCTGCGGTTTTGGGAGACCAAGTTCCCGCAGGTGAAGCCGCTGAAGCGCGGCGGCGGTCGGCGTTATTACCGGCCCGACGATATTCTTCTGCTCCGCCGGATTTCTGATCTCCTGTATATTCAGGGCTATACGATCAAGGGCGTGCAGCGGCTGCTGCGCGAGGGCGGCGGCAAGCTGTCGGACGACATCCCGCCGGCGGCGCCCGAGGAGCGCGAGGAGGCGGAGGCCGAGGCGGCGCAGGCCAATCTCGAACTGCCGATCCCCGGCATCGCCCGTCCGGCCGCAGATAAGCCCCGCACGCGCCCCGAACTGGAGGCCGAACGGCTGCGCGCGGTGCTGACGCACACGCTGCGGGAGTTGGAAGCGCTGCGCGCCCTGCTGCCCTGAGCCTTCCTACTACCCCACCGCCTCGGCGCGCAGGCCGCGCGACGGGCGGCAGCAGGCGCAGGCGCCGGGATGCGGTTTGGTCCCCGCGGCCGGCGCGGCGGCACCGCCGCCGAGCGCGGGGCTGGCCAGCAGGTTGCGCGGCGCGGCCGTGCCGCACTCCGGGCAGGCGCAGGGCGCGGAAAACTCGGCCAGCGGCCGCATCGCCGCGAACGGGCCGCAACTGTCGCAGACGTACTCGTAGAGCGGCATCGTTCCTCCTGCGCCGGATACTCAAGCGGACGCGGTGTCCGCGCCGCCAACATAGAGCGGCGGCAGCCAACTGCCATCCCTCGCGGCACCGGCGCGCGCGAACAGGGCGGAGACCGCGGTCTCGGTGCGCCGCCGCAGCGCCGGCAGGTCGACGCCGACCAGCCGGCCGCCGCGCTTCACCACACGCCCGGCCACCAGCACCGTCTCGACGTTGCCGACATGCGCGTCCATCACCACCGCGCCGACCGGGTTGTTGACCGGGAACATGTTCAGGCTGTCGGTCTCCAGCAGCACGATGTCGGCCTGCTTGCCCGGGGTCAGCGAGCCGGTGATGCGCTCCAGTCCGCAGGCGCGGGCGCCCTGCAGCGTCGCGAATTCCAGCACGTCGCGCGTCGAGACCGGCAGCGGGTCGACGAATTTCCTCGCCGCCATCGCCTCGGCATGCACCGCGCCGCGGGTCGCCGCCATCAGCGTGCGCATCTGCGTGAACATCTCGCCGCCGACCGAACAGCACACGTCGACGGAAATGCTCGGCCGGCAGCCGTGCCGCAGCAGCGCCATGGTCGCGAGGTTGCCGTGGCCCATGTTGAGCTCGACCTCCGGCGCGATCGAGGCGGTGCCGCCGGTGTCGGCGATTATTTTGTCTTCGTCGTCGGCGAGCGTGTTGCAATGCACGTGCGTCACGTCCGGCCCGAGCAGGCCGCGCGCGTGCAACTGCGCGACCGGCCGGCCCATGCCCCACAGCCCGTCGCCGACATGCATGGTGATGCGGATGCCGAGGTCGCGCGCCGCCCGGAATTCCTGTTCCGTCAGATCGAGCGTCGTGTATTGCGGCCCGCGCACCGCCAGCGCCATCGTCACCAGCGCATCGTCGGAGGACAGCGTCGATTTGCGGATGCGCGCAACGTCGGCAAGATCGGTGGGCAGGGTGCTCGGCGGGAACCATTCCTTGTTGGCGTTGCCGTAGCCGAACACGGCGCGCAGCCCGGCGGCCTGCAACCCCTGCACGGCGGCGTCGGCATGGTCGGGCGAGTTGTTGTTGTGCGACCAGTCGTACAGCGTGGTGATGCCGGAGTTCAGCGCCTCCAGCGCGCCGAGCGTGTTGGCGACCAGCATGTCGTCGGCGGTATAGAGGCCGCCCATCACGCCGCGCACGCCGGAAAAATATTGCGGCAGGCTCCAGTCGGCGGCGGCGTTGCGCAGCAGGCACTGCCAGGTGTGGCGATGCGTGTCGATCAGGCCGGGAATGGCGATGCGATTTTTTCCGGCGATCTCCTCGGCGTCGGATGCCGCGATCCCAGGCCGTATCGCGACAATCTTATTGTCTTCGATCAGGATGTCGGCGTCGGCGAAATCGCCGATGGCCGGGTCCATCGAGATCACGGTCGCGTTGCGTATGATGATCCGGGCCATGTCGGCGTCCTCCCACGTGGCGCCTCTGCGGGCGTCGGGGTGCGACTATCGGGGCTTTCGTCGCGCCAGGCCAGCCGCCCTCGTCGCTTCGGATGACGCGCTCTTGACCGCGCGCGGATTCTCGCGCTGCGGGGCAGCCCCTACATCAGCGGCATGTCAGCGCACACCGCTCCGGCGGGGCCGTCCGGCTCGCGCCGTGATTTCCTCGGGCTGGTCGCCCTGTCCGGCGCCGTGATCGGCACCGGCGCGATCGCCTGGGCGTTCATCGAACTCGATGGAGCCGGCGCAGGACGTGATCGCCGCCGGCGCGCCGCTCGACGTCGACCTCAAGCCGCTGGCGCCAGGCCAGCAGATCGTCGTGCTGTGGCGCGGCAAGCCGATCATCCTCGTGCGGCACACGCCGGAGATGCTGAAGGTGCTGCGCGAGCCGTCGATGCTGGCGGTGCTCGCGGACCCGGATTCGAAGGTCATGCAGCAGCCGTCCTACGCACAGAATTGGCACCGCTCGATCAACACCGATTATGCGGTGCTGGTCGGCATCTGCACGCATCTCGGCTGCCTGCCAAGCTACATGCCGCAGCCGAGCGCGACCACGCCGGTGCCGAACTGGCCGGGCGGCTATTTCTGCCCGTGCCACGGCTCGAAATACGACCTGATCGGCCGCGTCTACCGGGGCGTGCCGGCGCCCTACAACCTGCCGGTGCCGCCCTACCACTTCCCGACGCCGACCAGCGTGCGGATCGGCGAGAACCCGGCGGGCGAGACGTTCGACCTCAACTCGGTGGTGCAGATCTCGGATCCGGCCCGCTGCCGGTGCGCGCGAGCGGCAGAAACCCGAGGATCGCCATGCGGAACGCTGCACCTCCGCAGCGTCGCGGCAGCGTCGTTCACGTTTGATCGATATCAAAGTCGGCCGACCAATATCCTTCTATACTGGCCAAATGGGACAAAGAAGTTGGCCGATCGAAGGAAGTTTCACAGCGGCAATCGAGGGAGGGTCGTAAGATGTCGGAGTTGAACACGACCGCACGGGCGCTGGCGGAATGCGCATTCAAACAGCACGTCGCGGGCCGTTGGGCGAGCGCGGAGCGGTTGCTGGTCGAGGCGCGGTCGCTCGACCCGGACGAAGTGGCGGCGGTGCTGCGCGAGCATGGCGGCGCCGGGCAGATGGACTTCCGCAATCTGCCGATGCGGGCACCGGCGGAGCGCGTCAGCGCCTGAGCGGCGGCTCGTCCGCAATCACTTGCCGGGCAGGGCGGCCTGCGCGGCGGCGACTTTGCGAACCTGGGACGTGAGGTCGCCGGCGAAGATGACGGCGTCGTCGATCGGCAATCCGGCGGCGCGCAGCGCGCTCGCGGTCCAGGTGTTGCACGTGGCGAACGCGTCGTAGGCGCCGCTGGCCGCGAAGAACAGGCTGCCCTGGTTGAGGCCGGTGCGCAGCACGACCGGGCGGCCGTCGGCGCCGAGTTGCAGCGAGCGCCAGATGAAGCCGGAGAGATTGTCGGCGCCCGGGCGGCTGATGTGCAGCGGCAGCACGGAGGCTTGGCCGGAGGCGGTGTCGTACGCCTCGGCCGGCGGCACCCAGAGCGGGATCGCCAGCACCACCGCCTCGCTCGGCGCCAGCGAGGCGAGCATCACGCCGACGCTGTGGTCGTGCTCCATCATGTATTGCCGCTCGCCGAAGCCGATGCAGAGCAGATGCGGATCGGCGAACTCGCGGGTGAGCGTCGCGAGTTTGCCGGACAGGTCGGCCGGGGCGAGGCAGATTTCGGTGTGCCAGCTGCGCTCGACGAAATCGATCGGCACGTCGAGCGGGGCGGGCGGCAGCACCGGCGCCGGGCTCGTGCAGGCGGCGAGCAGCGCACAAGTTGCCGATGTCGCGGTCAGGCGTCGGATCATTCCGCCGCTTTGCCGAGATTTCTTCCGTCGCGCAAGCGGCTGCTACGCAATGCACAAGATTAATCGTAGCGATCTTCGTCATGGCCGGGCTTGACCCGGCCATCTAGGCGTGTGCGGTTGTACAATATTCAAATTACAGGGACTTGCGGCGCTACGTGGATGGCCGGGTCATGCCCGGCCATGACGGGGTTGTGCAGCGAGACGATTCGATTGTTTTTGCTATTGCCCCTACGCTGGCCGTACCCGTTTCCGCCCGTCGTCGCCGATGTCGAAAACCATCCAGCCGCGGCGCAGCATGTAGTTGACGTGCGCCAGTGTCTCGCCAAAGGCGAAACTGGTCTGGTGCGCGTCGAGTTTTCGCGGGAATAACAGGGGAACAATCTCGGCGGGCAGTTTCGGCTCGCCCGCGCAGGCGTCGATGATGTCCTGGCAGCGCTGGTCGTGATGCTTCGTCAGCTCGGCGATGCGGGTGTGCAGGCCGACGAACGGCAGGTTGTGCGCGGCCAGCACGAACGCATCCTCCCGCACCTGTTCCGCCAGTTCGCCGAGCGTGCGCAGGAAGTCGCCGAGCGGGTCGCCCAGCGGCTCGTGCGGCCAGACGCTGACATTGGGAGAAATCTTCGCCAGCACCTGGTCGGCGGCGAGGAACAGGTTTTCGGCGCGGCAGGTACAGCATGACCAGTTCGGGCGAATGCCCGCCGCCGGTCAGCACCTCGAACCGCCGTCCGCCGATCGTCACCGCGTCGCCGGCGGCGATGCGGTGATACGAAGGTGGAAGATCAGTGGTGAGCCAGCGGTAGCCGATGTCGCGCTCCAGCAGCGCGCCGATCGAGGCCTCGTCGAGCCCGCAGGAGACGTAGTAGCGGCTGTGCGCCTCGATCTCTTCCGGTTCGGCCCAGCGGCGGTGGAACTGGGTGCCGAGATATTCGGTGCGGCTCATGGTCAGCTCGATGCGCGCATTTCTCGGCGAGCCAGCCGGCGAGGCCGACATGGTCGGGGTGGAAATGCGTGCAGATCAGCCGGGTCGGGCGGCGTTCGGCAAGCGGGCCGGCCAGCAGCGTCTCCCACCAGGCACGGGAGCGGGCGTCATTGATGCCGGTGTCGAGCACGGCCCAGCCGGCGCCGTCCTCGATCAGGTAGACGTTGATGTGGTTGAGCTGGAACGGCAGCGCGAGCCGCAGCCACAGGATGCCGGGCGCGATCTCGACCGGCCGGCCGAGTTCCGGCGGCACGGGCGCGGGGAAATGCAGCGTGGCGGCGGCGAGGGTGGACATGCCGCCGGTTTACGGGCGGCCGTGGCGGCGGACAAGGGCCGGTCAGGCGACGCGCCCGGCGTGCCGCCGCTGCTCGTGCCAGTAGGTGCCGGCCATTGCCACCTCGAAGGCGATTTCCCGCGCGCCCTGCACGGCAAGCGCGGCGTCGCCATCGGTCCAGCGCCAGCGCGCTTCGGGGCCGTGCCAGCCGGCGGCCAGGCCCGGACTGTCCAGGCTGACCTCGCGCCCGTCGAGCCACAGCCGGGAGACGGCGACGCCGAGCACGCGGGTGTCGGCGTCCGACGCCCGCATCTGCGCCGGCACCCAGCGCCGCGAGACCAGCCGGACGGTGGCGGCGGCGGCGGGCAGGCGGACGGCGCGCAGTCGCCCCGTCGCACGGATCGGCAATGGCCCGACCGTCCGCCAGCACGTGCAGGCCGGCATCTCGGGTGCGGCGGTGGCCGAGTTTCGCCGCGTTTGCGAGCAGGCGGCGGCGCACGCGCAGCAGGCGCGGCCCGTCGAGCACCAGCGGAGCGCAGGCACGGGCGTCCCATTCGCGCCACGCGAAATCCGGATGCAGGTCGGCGATGGCGCCGCCATTGGCGAAGGCCGCGCGGTTGCCGGTGTCGAGATAGGTTTCCGCCGGCAGCCCTTCGGCCAGCAGCACGTCGTGCGACGACAGTTCGAGGTGAAAATAGTCCACGGCGTCGCAGTCGTCGTCCGGCGCGATGGTGGCGCCGTTGATCAGATACCGGACCGGGATCAGCGCGCCGCCGTGGAACACCGCATGATCGGGCGACAGGCGCAGGTCGCGGCGCGGCAGCCCGGCGCCGAACGCGCCCGCGCGGATGCGGATCGGCCGCACCGCGGCGGGGTCGGGATGGGCGCGCAGGCTCACCTGCCGATGACCGATCCAGTTTATTTGCCGGAAGGGGGCGCCGGCGCGGCGGGCGGTGACGACGCGGTCGCCGGTGGACAATTGCTCGACCGGCATTTCGCCGCGGTCGGTCGCGATCATGGTGCCCGCGGCGAAGCAGGCGATGGTGATCACGAGGTTGCCGTCGCCGTCGTCGGAGGCGCGGAAATCCTTGGTCGTGTACCAGCCGTCGAGCGTGTAGTCGAGATACGGCGTGCCGCCGACGCCGGTGGTGACCTGCAGCGTGTGCTCGGCCTGGTTCCAGCTCAGCCCCTTGTTCTTGTAGTCCTGGGTGATGCTGCCGAATGTAAGCGGCGTCTGCACGATCTCGTCGCCAAGCTGAAAGCCGTTGATCACGGCACCCTCTTCGCTCGACGTGTAGATCAGCCGGTCGCCATTGCCGTCCTCGAAATTGACCAGGATGTTGCTGGAGAGCTGCATCGCCGCGGTGCTGCCGTCGGCGAGGTTGAGCACGCCCTCGGTGCCGAACCCGCCGGTCGGCGGCCCGAGCGTCACGTAGGTCGAGGCGAACGTGCCGTCGTCGAGGTCGATGGTGCCGATCAGCATGCTGACCGCGCCGTTGTCGAGCGTGTTGAGCGGCGCCACCACCATGCCGGCGCCGCCGTCGATGTCGATGATGCCGTTGTTCTGGAACTGCCCCTCGCCGCTCGGGTTGGCGACGGTGTTGGAGGCGCCCTGCTCCGGCCCCTGCTTGATGCCGCCGGGGTTGGGCTCGTCCACGCCGAGCGCCAGCAGCGTGTTGGCGCCGCTGACCGAGACCGTGCCGGTGAAATCGGTGATCCCCTCGGTCGCCAATGCGGCCTCGGTGCCGGGCGTGGTGGTGTCGATGGTGAAATCGGACAGCGTGTTGTTGAGCGTGTAGAGGAAGGCACCGGGGAACGGGCCGTCGGAACCCGTCACCGTCGGGCCGCCGAGCAATACCGTGATGTCGCCGGCCGGGTCGATACTGGACAGCAGTTCGGCGCTGCCGGCGGTGATGACCGCGGTGTCGCCGGAGGCCGGCACGCTGGCCGGCGACCATTCGCCCGCGGCGCTCCAGTTGCCGACCGCGCCGGACGTCCAGGTTTCCGTGGTCATGCTGCTGCCCTCCGCAACGGTGCGAGAGGTAATCGGCGCGCCTGACTATCGGTTTGTCAACTAATGTCCGCGTACGGCTGAAGTCGTACGACAGTCAAAACTCCGTGGCGGCACCGGACCTCCTGCCCGGTGCCCGCGGGGTCAGGCGCTGACCGAGGTCGCGGCGGCCGGGGTCGTCGCCGGGTTGCCCTGCGCCGTGTAGCCGCCGAGCGCGCCCAGGATTTGGCCGAGCAGCTCGTTGGTGGTCTGGAGTTCGCCGAACACCCCGCCCGAGCCGTTGCCGCCGCCGCCGCCCCAGCCGCCGCCGTGATGGCGCCAGCCGCCGCCGTGGCCTTGCCAGCCGTCCGCAGGCTGCGGGGAGGGCGTGGCAGGGGTCGTGGTGCCGGCCGCAGCCGACTGGCCGGTCGTGCCGCCATCCAGCAGGGCGATGAACGATTGCAGGGCGTCCACGAGGTTGGCCGCGTCGCCGCCGGCGGTCGTGGGCGCGACTGCGGCGGCCGTCGCCGGGCCGGTCGTCGCCGGGCCGGTCCTCGCCGGGCCGGTCGTCGTCTGGCCGGTCGTCGTCTGGCCGGTCGTCGCGGTGCCGGCGGTGGCGCTCGCCCCGGTGGCGGCCGCAGCGGTGGCGGCCACGGCGGCGGCCGCGGCGGTGGCGCCGGCGTTCGGGTCCGGCGCGGTCGCGCTCGCCGGCGCCGGCGGGGCGGCGGCAGTGCCGCCCGCCTGCAGATCCACGAGGAACGCCTGCAGGTCGGAGATCAGCGTGGACGCCGCGCCTTCGGTGCTGCTGAGCCATGCAGCCGGCGTCAGGGGAGAGGCCGCCGTGCCGGACGCGGTGGCCGCGGCGGGAGTTCCGGTCGCCTGCGAACCGGCGCCGTTGGCTTGCCACGAATTCGGCGGATCGGCTCGGAAGTCACGCTGCGACCTCCATTGGTCGAACCCGCCGCCGTCGTACGCGATAGTGCTTAATGACATGGGATCTTCTCCTGGGCGCCTTTTGCGCGGTGCCGGGAGTTTCCGCGTCGGATTGCTAACGCTCTGTTGCGTCTGCACGCCCCGGTAGGACGGTGCCGCGATCGTGAACCGCAGCGCCGGCTCAGCCGCGCACCACCAGCGTCGCGATCAGGCTCTGCACCACCGTGCCGTCGTCGAGGCAGGTGCGGTTCGCCACGCGCACGCGGCCCTGGCCGGGGCGGGACTGCGAGGGGATCACCTCCAGCACTTCGCTGTCCACGTGCACGACGTCGCCCGGGCGCAGCGGGCGTTGCCAGCGCAGTTCGTCGATCGCGGCGCCGACGATGCCGCCGGCGATCGGCAGCCCGCCCTGCACCATCAGCCGCATGGTCAGCGCCGTGGTGTGCCAGCCGCTCGCCGCCAGCCCCTTGAACGGCCCCGCGTCGGCCGCGGCGTCGTCGAGGTGGAACGGCTGCGGGTCGAATTTGCCGGCGAATTCCTTGATCTCCTCCGCCGTCACCGAGCCTTCGCCGGAGCGGAAGGTCTGGCCGGCCTGAAAATCGGCGAACCGCAGCAGCGTCGTCATCCGGCAACCCCCTTGTCCGCAACGCGGCAGAGATCGGCAGCGCCGGGGGATCGACAAGCGGCGACGCACCCGGAAGGATGCGGCCATGTCCGATCGTCCCTCCGCCCCGTTCGTGCATGTGCGAAAAATCGTCTGGGCGGACAGCGACCCGGCCGGCATCGCCTACACCGGCCGCTTCCCGGCCTTTGCGCTGGAGGCGATCGAGGCGTGGTGCGCCGACCGGCTCGGCCTCGACTGGTACCAGATGCACCGTCAACTCGGCGGCGGCACGCCGTTCGTGCATCTGGAGATGGATTTCCGCGCGATGCTGCGCCCGGGCGACGACCTTTTTTCCACCGTCGCGCTGCGCCGCGCCGGCCGCTCCTCGCTGGAGTTTTCCGTCGTCGGCCGGCTGGCGGATGGCACCGTCTCGTTCGAGGGCAAATTCGTGTGCGCGTTCGTGGACGACACCACCCACAAATCGCGCCCGGTGCCGGAGCGTTTCCGCGCACCCATCGCCCGCGAACTGGCGCTCGCGGAGGCAGCAGGCTGAGCGGTGGCAGTGACACCGATCCCAGCCATGTAGGGCGGGTGCAACCCGCCGACGCAAGCCGCACGCGGCACGATCGATGCAGGCGCCGCGGCTCGCGGCTTGCCGGCGCCGTGGCCCATCACGCCACGCTCCGGCGACCAGACGTTGCGTCGGCGGGTTGCACCCGCCCTACGACGTTCTGGTTCCCGGGCTACGCTCGCTGACAGAATATTGCATCGAGGTGACATGTCATGGGCTTTCCGCCGTTCTGGTTCCTGAAGAATGACGTCGATATCGCCTATGAATTCGACCAGGCTCTGGCACAGGATGCGGGGCTCGGCGTGCTCAACGACCATGATTTGATGACGGCCTGGCATGACCTGCGGGATACGAGCGGCGATCTTGATGCTCCCTGGCCAGCGCAGTCTTTGCATCCTGTGGCAGGGTTGCCGGAATGGCCGTTTGCGCCCGATTTCTGGGCTTTTGGCATGTACAAATTCGCCTCCCGCCGGTTTCGCGACGCGCTCGCCCAGCCAGACGACGTGGTACAGTTCCTGCCGTTCGATCTGGTCCGCGCCAGCGCGGCGGCGCGGGCGCAGGACTATCGTTGGATGCGCGTGCTGGCGCGCCAGGAAGGGTTGGACCTGGCACGCTGCGACTGCAGGATCGAGGAACGGCCCCATGCGGTCACCGGCAAGCCCGTCAGATCCCTGTCCAACATCTACCTTCTGGCACTGCGGGAAAATCTGGTGCCGCGCACCGAGATCTTCGGCCTCGACGAAAGCCTGACCTACATCCTGGTCACGGACGCCGTGGCCGGGCGCGTGCTGCGCGCCGGATGCACCGGGATGGAATTCTCCGATCCGGCCAACCGGCAGGGCGGCAAGCGGATCGTCCGCTACCGCACCGCCACCGGCATCGCCGAGCGGCGGATCGGGTTTCTCGACTGAAGCAGGCCGGCTTACCGGCGCCCCCGTCCGCCCGAAGCTGCGGCGAATAGCCGCATTCTCCGTCATCTACCCGCTGATCCCGATCTCCGGGCGCGGAGCATTCCGGCGATCCCAAGCCCAGACCGTTGCGTGGCTTGGACGCGCCACTCGCCCAAGCCGCATGATTTCACTCTCTGTTCCGCTTAGCGTGAATCCAGGTCCGTTCTATGGCGTGACCCCCTTCCGCCGCCGCTATCGGGTGCCGAGTGTTGAAATTTGACCATCACGAAATCCCCACTTGACAAGAAACGTTAGAAAAATTAACGTAGCCCCGTGACCCCCACAGCCCCATCCCCCCAAGCTGCCGAGCAACGGCTCGCCGAGAAACTCGGCGAGTTCTCCCTCGGCCTGGCCGCCAACGGCGGCGGGGATCGGCTGTCCGCCCTGCTGATCAGTCTGATCAACCTCATCATCCAGGCGCTCCGCTCCATCGCGGCGAACATCCCGGCCGCCGCCCCGGGCGAGGCGGACGCGAGCCACCCCTTCTCCACCCCGCAGCAGGAACCCACCTCGGTCCGGCAAAGACCGCAAGGGGCAGGGGAGAACTCGCCCCGCCCGCGAAAATCGAACCCGAAAAAACGCCCCGCCCGGAGGGTCGGCGAAGCGCCCGGGCCCCACCTCCGGGCCCCGGCCGCCGCTCTCCCCCAAAATCGCCCGCCCGACGCCCTCAGCCGCCAGGCCCGACCGGGCGCCAGATGGCAAAGCGCCACCGCCCCACCGCCGCGACCCCGAAAAAATCCGGTCTCGGTCCCGGCCGCTTCCGCACGGTCGTTTCGTTCCACTTACGCAATAAACTCGATCCTCAAAGGCCCCCGGCGTCAGCGAGGCAGGAGATCGCCGCCTGCACGCCGCCTGCGCGGTGCGGCACGCCGGCGAGGCCCAGCCCCATCTCCACCCCGCCCAGCGTGCCAACGAGAAGAAGATCGGAAAAATCGCCGAGATGGCCGATCCGGAAAACCTTGTCTTTCAGGATGCCCAGGCCGTTTCCCAGACTCATGTTGAAGCGCCGGAGAATGAGCGCGCGCAGCGCGTCGGCGCTGTGCCCGTCGGGCAGGCGCACGGCGGTCAGCGACCCCGAAAAGTCGCGCGGCTCGGCGCATTGCACCTCCAGCCCCCAGGCCGCGACGGCCGCGCGGGTCGCCGCGCCATGTCGGGCATGACGCGAGAAAACATTGGAAAAACCTTCCTCTTGCAGCATTGCCAGCGCCTCGCGCAGGCCGCGCAGCAGGTTGGTGGCGGGGGTGAACGGAAACCAGCCGGCGGCGTTGTTGGCCAGCATCGGCCGCCAGTCCCAGTAGCTGCGCGGCAGTTTTGCCCGCTCGCTCGCCGCCAGAGCTTTTTCGCTGATCGCGTTGAACGACAGGCCCGGCGGCAGCATCAGGCCCTTCTGCGAGCCGGCAACGGTCACGTCGACGCCCCATTCGTCGTGCCGGTAGTCGATGCTGCCGAGCGACGAAATCGTATCCACCAGCAGCAGCGCCGGGTGTTTTTCCGCGTCGATCGCCGCGCGCACCGCGGCGATCGGCGAGGTGCAGCCGGTCGAGGTCTCGTTGTGCACGACGCAGACGGCGCGGATGCGGTGCGCGGTGTCCGCGCGCAGTGCCGCGGCGATCGCCGCCGGGTCGGCGCCGCGCCGCCAGTCCGTTTCCAGCACGATCGGCTCCAGGCCGAGCCGCACCGCCATCTCCTGCCACAATGAAGAAAACCAGCCGGTGCGCGGCATCAGCACGGCCTCGCCGGGCGAGCAGGTGTTGACCAGCGCCGCCTCCCACGCGCCGGTGCCGGACGCCGGATAGATCACCACCGGCCCGGACGTGCCGAACACCGGCTTCAATCCCGCCAGTACATCCAGCGCAAGCGGAGAAAAATCCGGCCCGCGATGGTCGATCGTCGGCAGTGCGATGGCGTGCAGCACCCGGTCCGGCACGTTGGTGGGGCCGGGGATTTGCAGGAAATGGCGGCCAGGCTGGCGCGCGTTGGCGGTCATGCTCAAAGCTCCGGCAGCGGCGGCGCTTCCCAGCGCTGCTCGAACCCGAGGGCGAATTCCAGCAGGCCGGCATCGGCGCCGAACCCCGCGACCACCTGCACGCCGATCGGCAGGCCGGCGCGCGAGACCGTCACCGGCAGGCTGATCGCCGGCAGGCCGCCGATGTTGACCCAGCCGGTGAACACCGCATGGTCGCGCGGCCCGGCGCGGCGGCCTGCGATCTCCGTGGGATAGGGCTGCTCCGCCGGCCAGGGCAGCGCGGCGGAGGTCGGCGTCAGCACGAGGTCGACGCTGGAAAAAATCTCCGCGCAGCGGCGACGGAACGCGGCGATCCGCTCCAGCGCATCGACGTAGTCGGCGCCGGTGAGTTTCTGTCCGTCCGCGGCCATCTGTTTCGCCGGGCCGCCGGCTTCCCGCGCGAACCGCGCGCCCTCCCGCGCCGCGAGCCAGGCGATGCCGGCGCGCGAAATCACGTGCCAGATGCGGGCGACGTGTTCGAGGTCGAAGAACACGTCGCCGCGCTGCACCTGGTGGCCGGCGTCGGCGAGGAAGCGCGCGACCTCGGCGGTGGCCTGCGCCACCTCCGGATCGACCGGACAATTCTCGAACTGCGGGATGAACAGGATGCGCCGGCGCGGCCCCTCGAACGGCGTCGCGATGCCGTAGAGCGACCGGCGGTCGCGCGGGTCGGCGCCGGGCAGCATGTCGGTCAGCAGCGTGTCGGCGACGGTGCGCGTGAGCGTGCCGATGGTCTCGAAATCGCCGAGGATCGCCGGCAACCCGTCGACGCGCGCGATCCGTCCGGCCGAGGGTTTGAAGCCGACCAGGCCGGTGTGGCTCGCGGGCCGCCGGGTCGAGCCGCCGCCGTCGGTGCAGAGCGCCGCCGGCACCAGCCCGCCGGCCACGCTCGCCGCCGCGCCGCCGGAGGAGCCGCCGGGGGTCAGCGAGGTGTCCCACGGGTTGCGCGTGACGCCGAACAGGTCGTTCGCCGTGTAGCCCTCCAGCGTGAACTCCGGCACGTTGGTCTTGCCGATGATGATCGCGCCGGCCGAGCGCAGCCGCGCGACCGGCAGCTCGTCCTGCTCGGGCACGAAATCGCGGTACGCCTTGCTGCCCCACGTCGCGGGCATGCCGCGCACCAGGATGTTGTCCTTCACCGAGATCGGGATGCCTTCCAGCATCGATCGCGGCTCGCCGGCGGCGAAGCGCGCGTCGCTTTCGCGTGCCGCGATCCGCGCGCCCTCGGCATCGACATGGACGAAGCTGTTCAGCGTCGGGTCGATCCGGGCGATCCGCTCCAGGCTCGCCTCGATGATGGCGGCCGAGGCGAAGCGCCGCTCCCGCAGCCCCTGCGCCAGCCCGCCGACGCCGCGCAGCAAAAGGTCGTCCATCCACTCCCCTCCGTTCCGCTCGGACGTCATCCCCGGTCCCCGGATCAAGTCCGGGGATGACCCTGGGACGCATGCAACGTCCGCGTGGTGGATTGCCGGGTCAAGCCCGGCAATGGCGGAGAGGGGATCGATGGCTGCGCGGCCAGCCGTTCAGTCGCACGGGTCGCCAATGGCCGCCGGGGACGATCAGTCGTGGCAGGGGATGTCGGCTGCGAGCTCGTAATAGTCGCCCTTCGATGCGCAGAAGATCTGCTCGCGGATGGTCAACCCGGTCGGCGCGTTGAGGCTGCCGGCGGCGATCGAAATGTGAGTTGTGGGGGTCGGCTCCCAGAACAGGTTGCTGCCGCACTGGCCGCAGAACCCGCGCCGGGCGTTCGGCGACGACTGATACCAGCGCAGCGCCCGGGCGCCCTGCACGACGAGGTCGCCGGGGGCGCACGCACTGAAGGCTCCCAGATGGGTGCCGGCGCGGCGGCACATCGTGCAGTGGCACAGGATCACATCCCGCAACGGCCCGTGCACGCTGTAATGCACCGCGCCGCAGAGGCAACTTCCGGTCACCGGCGGTCCCGCATCCTCGGCCATGCCTCACCTGTGTCCATTGGGTCAGCCGAGCATAGCCTATGCGGCCTCCATCAACGACACGGGCCGCCCGGTCAGCCGCGAGCGTTCGGCGGCGAACGCCATCAGGTGGCTGTCGATCGACTCCTCGAGCGACGTCAGCGGCACCGAGGTTTCGCCGCGGCGCAGCCGTTCCTGCACGCGGCCGATGAAGCCGGCGACGATCGCGTCGTCGCCGCCGCCGTGATAGCCCTCGTTGTGCATCTGCAGCTTGCTGGTGCGCACGTCGTCGATGCGGAAATCGGCGACGGTGATCTCGTTGTCGAAGAAGTTGCCGGTGATCTCGCCGGCGCTGCCCATCAGCTGGATCGTGCGCGTGTTCTCGCGCGTGAACGCGCTGACGTTCAGCGTCGCGTCGACATCGTTGGCGAAGCGCAGGCTCACCACCTGGTGGTCGGCGACGTCGTTGTCGCACATGTAGACGCAGCGGCCGTATGGGCCTTCGTGCAGCGCAGTCGCGATGCCCTCGGGCGAGGTGTCGAGCGACACGACGTTGTGCGGCCACAGGTTGGCCGGCGGGAACTTCTCCAGGTAGATGCGCTGGGCGGAGTAGGGGCAGCTGCGTTCGACCCGGCAACCCTGGTCGCAGCGCTCGGTGGCGCCATCGGGCGCATTGGCGCGGGTGAAGTGGCCGAGCGTGCCGTAGGAGCTCAGCTCCACGCAGGGCACGCCGACCAGCCAGCGCAGGATGTCGAAGTCGTGGCAGGACTTGGCCAGGATCATCGGCGATGACTGGTCGAGCCGACGCCAGTTGCCGCGCACGTAGCTGTGCGCGTAGTGCCAGTAGCCGATGTTCTCCGAGTGCCGGATCGACTGGAGCTGCCCGATCACGCCGCGCTCGAGCAGTTCCTTGATGCGTGCGAAGAACGGCGTGTAGCGCAATACGTGCGCGACCGTGATGTCGGCCCGGCGCCGCCGCGCCGCGTCGCGCAGCAGCAGCAGTTCCTCCTCGCGCGGGCAGATCGGCTTTTCCAGCAGGATGCTGGCGCCGTGCTCGATCGCCGCGAGCGCCGGTTGCAGATGCAGGTGGTCGGGTGTCGCGATGATGATGGCGTCGAGGTCAGCTTCGCGGTCCAGCAGCTTTTCCCAGCTGTCGTACGTATGTTCCATCGGCACGCCATGGTGCGCGGCGGCGTCGGCCAGCCGGTCGGCGCGCGGATCGGCGATCGCCGCGACCATCGCGAGGTCCGGGCGCTTGCGCAGGTACGCGCCGTAGGCGCCGACGCCGCGGTTGCCGGCGCCGAGGATGCCGACGCGCACGCGATACTGGTTGGACAGTTCCATGCCGTCACCTCTTCGTGTCGATGTATCAACCGGCGTCGGCGTGGCTCAGTTCCCGCTTGCGCGGCAGGGTGGCGGCAGGCTCGGCGTCGGGTTGCAGTGCGGCCAGGAAGGTAAGGCAGAATTGCCGGGCCGATGTGACGCGGATCTGCGCCAGCAGCGCCTGGTGCCGCGCCTGCCGTTCCTCCAGCGGCATGGACAGGCCCTGGTGCAGCGCTTCGGCGATCGCTTCCGCGTCGAACGGGTTGACGATCAGCGCGTCGCTCAGTTCCTCAGCCGCGCCGGCGAAGCGCGACAGGATGAGCACGCCGGGATCGGCCGGGTCCTGCGCTGCGATGTATTCCTTGGCGACCAGGTTCATGCCGTCGCGCAACGGTGTCACGATGCCGAGCCGCGAATACCGGTAGTAGGCGGCGAGCGTGGTGCGCTTCACCGCGCGCGTGATGTAGCGGATCGGCGTCCAGTCCGGTTCGGAATAGCGGCCGTTGATGTCGCCGACCGCGCGGTCGAGCTCGGTGCGCAACGAGCGGTAGCTGGAAAGCTCCTCGCGCGAGGGCGCCGCGATCTGCAGGAACGTCACGGTCTTGCGGCGCTCCGGGTGGCGCGCGAACAGATGCTCGATCGCCTGGATGCGGTTGGGCAGGCCCTTCGCATGGTCCAGCCGGTCGACGCTGATGCCGAGCGGCCGCCCCGACAGGCTTTCGACGAGGTTCTTCACCGCGGCCGTCGATGCCCCGCGCGCGGCCGTGGTGGCGAAGGCCGAGACGTCGATGCCGATCGGATCGACGATCGCCTGCACCCGGCGGCCGCGATGCGTAAACCACCCCTGTTCGTCCATGTGGGCGCCCAGCAGCACCGCGACGCATTGCCGGAACGCTTCCCGGTAATCCGCGGTGTGGAAGCCGATCACGTCGCAGGCGCACAGCGCGCCGAGCAGCTCTTCGGCGCGCGGCAGGGCGCAGAAGATCGGCGGCGGCACGAACGGGGTGTGCAGAAAGAAGCCGATCCGCTGCTTCACGCCCAGCTTGCGCAGCGCGTCGCCGGCGGTCAGCAGCTGATAGTCGTGGATCCAGATCAGGTCGTCCTTGCGCAGCAGCGGCGCGAGCGCGGCGGCGAAGGCGTCGTTGACGGCGCGGTAGCCGACATAGTCGTCATGCCGGAAGCCCATCAGCCCGAGCCGGTAGAGCAGCAGCGGATACAGCGTGCCGTTGGCGAAGCCGACGTAGAAGTGCCGGTAGTCCGCCTCGCCGATGTCGATCGTGGCGTAGGTGACCCCGCGCACCTCTTCTATCTTTGGCTCGGTGGACGTCGTCGCGGCGCGATGCCCGCTCCAGCCGAACCAGAGCGAGCCCGGAGTGACGGCGGCGGCGAGGCCGGTGGCAAGCCCGCCGGCCGCGGGGCTGCGGTTGCGGGGCACCGGAACGCGGTTCGATACGATGACTAGGCGTGACATGCGTTTCCCCTGAAAAAATGGGGTCGTTCCCAGGCTTAAATCGTCGCCAACATGAATTCTCCACCCGGCCGACTCTGACACATTGACGGCCTGCCAAGTGTGCCATTTCAACATCATGCGGCATTGCGCGAATGCAATTCACGAGTTGCTGAGCAGGACTTCCAGCATTGCCCAAGCAATGCTGGCAGCGGATCCGGATATGATCCGGCAATTGCGTTCTCCGGGGCGAATTCGCCGCGGAAATGCCGGGCGGAGCGAGCGGCGGGCAATCCGATCGGACCGCGCGCGTATTGAGAATTTTTTGAAACGTCATTGCCCGGCATTGCTGCGCGATGGAGGAACCGCGTGGCATCTGCTACATCGTCGGCGCATGGGGACGGCTTCTTTCGACGTGCTGGTCATTGGCCGCGGCATCGTCGGCCTCGCGCACGCGCTGGCCGCGGCGCGGCTGGGCTTGCGCACCGCAGTCATTGATCGGGAAACCGGTGCCGTCGGCGCCTCGGTGCGCAATTTCGGTTTTGTGACCGTCACGGGCCAGCAGGCGGGCATCACCTGGCGCCGCGCGCGTCGCGCCCGCGATGTCTGGGCCGAGGTGGCGGAACCCGCCGGCATCGCGGTGCAGCATCGCGGCCTGCTGATGGTGGCCCGGCGCCCGGAAGCGCTTGCCGTCCTCGAGGAATTCGCCGCCGGGCCGATGGGGCAGGGGTGTCGCGTGCTGCGCGGCGCCGACCTGCCGGCGCCGATCCGCCATGGCCATGCCGGCGGCCTCGACAGCCCGCACGAATTGCGGGTGGAGAGCCGCGACGCCGTGCCGCGCCTCGCCGCGTGGCTGGCGAACGCGCACGGCGTACCATTTCCTGCCGCGCGCGACGGTGTGTGCGGTCGGAAACCGGCGAGGTCATGCACTAGCACCGGCAGGATCACGGCGGAAAAAATCGTCGTGGCGCCGGGGCCGGACCTCGTGACGCTGTTCCCGGAGGCCTACGCACGCCGCCGGGTGACGCTGTGCAAGCTGCACATGCTGCGCGTCGCGGCACCCGGCTGGCGGCTGCCGGCCGCGATCATGAGCGACCTCGGGCTGGTGCGCTATCTCGGCTACCGCTCGCCGGCGCTGCCGGCGCTGCGGGCGCGGCTCATGGCGGAGCAGCCGGAGTTCCTCGCCGACGGCATCCACCTGATCGCGGTGCAGGGCGCCGACGGATCGCTGGTGGTCGGCGACAGCCACCACTACGCCGACAGCCCGGACCCGTTCCAGCCGCGCGACGTCGACGACCGCATCCTGGCCGAGCTGTCAGCGGTGCTCGACATCCCGACGCCGGACGTCATCGAGCGCTGGACCGGCGTCTATCCCTCCGGGCCGGAGACCGCGTTCATCGAGGCGGTGCGGCCCGGCGTGCGGCTGGTCAACGTCACCAGCGGCACCGGCGCCTCCACCGCCTTCGCCATCGCCGAGGAAACCATCTCCGAACTCCTCGGCCGCCCGCCACCCCCGCACGCGCTGGAATCCGATACATGAACGTCATCAAGGCCGTGATCCTGGATTGGGCCGGCACCGTCGTCGATTTCGGCAGCCGCGCGCCGATGGGCGCGTTCGTGCGCGCCTTCGCCGAATTCGGCGTCGACATCGCGGTCGCCGACGCGCGCGGGCCGATGGGCATGGCGAAATGGGACCATATCCGCGCGGTCGGCCACGCCCCGCGCGTCGCCGCGGCATGGCGCGCGCGGCACGGGCGGGATTTCACCGACGCCGACGTGGACGCGATCTTCTCGGTTTTCGAGCCGATGAACGTGCGCGTCGGTCGTCGACCACGCGGAGCTCATTCCCGGGCGCGCTGGAAGCGATCGGCGACCTGCGGCGCGCAGGGGCTCAAGATCGGCTCGACGACCGGGCTACACGCGGCCGATCATGGAGAAGCTGCTGCCCGTTGCGGCGGAGGCCGGCTATGCGCCGGACATCGTCGTCTGTGCGGGCGACCTGCCGGCCGGGCGGCCGAGCCCGCTGATGATGTGGTACGCGATGGCCCGCCTTGGGCGTCTGGCCGGCGGACCGGGTGGTCAAGGTGGACGACACCCCGGTCGGCATCGGCGAGGGCGTGGCGGCCGGCACCTGGACGGTCGGCGTCGCGCTGACCGGCAATATCGCCGGACTGTCCGAGGCCGAGCTTGCCGCGCTGCCGCCGGACGCGCGCGGGATGTTGCGGACCCGGGCCACCGTGGAACTGGAAGCGGCCGGCGCCGACCTCGTGATCGACGGCATCGCCGAACTGCCGATCGCGGTATTCGAGATCGAGCGCCGCATCGTCGCCGGCGAGGCGCCGCGCGGCGCCGGCGGCTAACGCTACCGCCCCGTTCCTCGGCCGCGCTATCCTGCGCGGGCACGGACGGAGCGACCGCGATGATCTTCCGCCAGTTGTTCGACGCCACGCTCGGGCA
Source organism: uncultured Solirubrobacterales bacterium (assembly GCA_963697635.1). Lineage (GTDB taxonomy): Bacteria > Pseudomonadota > Alphaproteobacteria > Acetobacterales > Acetobacteraceae > CAJCJG01. Next base: position 26,318 of record CAVOOS010000012.1, read on the forward strand.
CCTACACCTACCTGATGGCCAGCCGCCGCGGCGGCGAGGCGCTGATCATCGATCCGGTGCTGGAGAAGGTCGATCGCTACCTGCAAGCTGATGCGAGGAACTCGACCTGCGGCTGGTCAAGGCGGTCGACACCCATCTGCACGCCGACCACATCACCGGCCTCGGCGCGCTGCGCGACCGCACCCACTGCATCACCGTGATGGGCGAGCAGAGCAAGGTCGACGTCGTGTCGATGCGGCATCGCCGACGGCGACCGGCTGGGGATCGAGGGATTGCGCTCGATGTGATCTACACGCCGGGCCACACCGACGATTCCTACAGCTTCGTGATGGCGGACCGCGTGTTCACCGGCGACACGCTGCTGATCCGCGGCACCGGCCGCACCGATTTCCAGAACGGCGACGCGCGGCAGCAGTACGACGAGTCTTCAGCGCCTGCTGCGCCTGCCCGAGGAGACGCTGGTGTATCCCGGCGCACGACTACAAGGGCGACACCGTCTGCACGATCGGCGAGGAGAAGCGCTGCAACCCGCGCCTGCAGGTGAAGGACGCCGACGAATACGTGGCGCTGATGAACGGGCTCAACCTGCCGAACCCGAAGATGATGGACGTCGCGGTGCCGGCCAACATGCGCCAGGGGCTGCTGCAGGACGAGATCGCGCGGCGCGGCTGGGCGGTGTCGGCGGCGGAGGCGGCCGGCCCTGGTCGGGCGGCGCGACGTGGCGCTGGTCGATCTGCGCGAACGCGGCGAGCGCGACAAGCACGGCGCCATTCCCGGCGCGCTGCACGCGCCGTATGCCGATCTGCAGGAGAATATCGGCCCGGGCGGCGTGCTGCACGAACTGGCGACCGCGACCGGCAAGCGGCTGGTGTTCTACTGCGCGTTCGGCGAGCGCTGCGCGATGGCGGTGCAGGCGGCGCAGGACGCCGGGATTCTTCGCCGCTTGCCACATCGAAGGCGGCATGGGGGCGTGGAAAGCGGCGGGCGGCGAGGTGGCGCGCTAACATGCCCGATGCAGAGCAACCGATAAAATTTCCGTCATTGCCGGGCTTGACCCGGCAATCCCGCCCGCGGGCGCAGCATGTTTGACGATTTCGCATTCGCCGCCATCGCGGCCGACTTGGCGGCCCTGGCCGAGCGGCACCGCGGCGAGGGCGACCGGCTGCGCCAGTTGCCGCCCGCGCTGGCCGCGGCGTTCCTCGCGCACGACGTCTACCGTCTGCAGCTGCCGGCCGATCTCGGCGGCGCCGGCGCCGATCCGCTCGACTACCTGGAACTGGTGGAGTGCGTCTCCCGGACCGACGGCGCGATCGGCTGGAACCTGATGATCGGCGCGGGCTCCGGCCTGTATTTGGGCTACGTCGCGCCGGAGCTGGCGCGGTCGATCTCGGCGACCGCCGACTGCTGCATCGCCGGCACGTTGCAGCCGGTCGGACGGGGCGAGGCCGTGGACGGTGGGTTCCGCGTTCGCGGCCGCTGGGGCTGGGCGAGCGGGGCCGCGCAGGCGCGCTGGATGATCGTGGGCTTCATGCTGGCCGACGCCTCGGGGCTGGTCCTGGACGCGCAGGGCCGCCCTTCGGCCTGGCAGGCGCTGGCGCCGCGCACGGCGTTCGACGTGCTTGACACCTGGCATTCGGGCGGGCTGCGCGGCACCGGCAGCACCGAATACGAGGCGGAAAACCTGTTCATTCCGCAGGGCGCGGCATTCCGGCTGTTCGCCGGCGAACCGCGCCATCCGGCGCCGCTGTTCCGGCTGCCCGGCGCCTTCCTGGCCGCCGCGTTGGCCTCCGTGCCGCTGGGCGTCGCGCAGGGCTGCGTCGACGGGCTTCGGCGCCTGAGCACCCGCAAGCGCGTGCTCAACGGCCGCGCCGGCCTGCACGAGCAGGCGTTCGCGCAATACGCCGTCGCCAAGGCCGAGGCGCTGGTGCAATCGGGCAGTCTCTTTCTGAGGCAGTCGTTCGGGGAGATCTGGCAGACCGTGCAGCGCGGTGGGCCGGTGGACCTGGACGCGCGCGCCCGCTGCCGCCGGGCCGCCGTCCACGCGGCCGAAGCGAGCGCCGAGGCGGTCGACTTGTGCTGTCGGGCGGCGGGCGGGCATGCGCTGTTCGAATCCGAGCCGTTCGAGCGCGCGCTGCGCGACGTGCGCGCGGCTCAGGGCCATATCTCGCTGCAACGCGGCGCGATGGAGGACGCGGGGCGGGTGGCGTTCGGCCTGCCGCCGCTGTCGCCGATCTTCTGACGCGCCATATACCAATGCTCGTGTGGAGGGGCGGATGGGTAGTCTCGAACCCGGTTTGCAGCGGTTCATCGACGAGCAGATCGCCTCGGGCCGTCACGCGAATGCGGACGAGGTGAGGGAAGCGGCGCTGCGATACTATCGCTATGTGCTTGAAGAGCATTATAAAGTGGTGCGGCGCGAGGTCGAACGTGGAATTGCCGCGATCGAGGCTGGCGACTTCGTGGAAATCGAGAGCCCTGAACAGCTCTCCGCGCTGATTTCAGCATGATCTGGATGACGCGGAGGCGGCGGATTACGAGGACGCGCCCAACGCTGACCAGGAGGCGTGAGCGGTGGCGTACCGGCTGACCGGGCCGGCGCGAAAGCACATCAAGGACATCCTGAAATACAGCGAGCACCATTATGGAGTTTCGGGCGCCCAGCGCTACAAGCTGCTGATCGAGGTCGCGATTGCGAGAGTAGCCATTGATCCAAGCGTCCACGGCTCGCGTCCGGTGCCAGAGTTCGCCGCGGCCCGCGAATACGAAATACGGCACGCGCGCATGCAAGTCCCCCGCGACCAGCGCATCGCCAATCCCTGGCACAAGATCGTCTACCGCGTGGCGAAGAACGGCGTGGTCGAGATCTTGGCCGTCGTCGGTCTCAGCATGCCGTCCGAGCACAGCTCCGAACGATAGCCTCTACGCCCCGGTCGCCGTCGTCGCCGCCTTCGTGCGCATCCGCTGCGCATAAACGTTGACGACCAGCGCCAGCAGCAGCACCAGACCCCGGATCAGGATCTTCAGAAAGCTGTCGATGTTGATGTGATCGAGCCCGTTGTTCAGAACCCCGAGCACGAACAGTCCGATGATGGTGTTGCCGATGCCGCCCTGGCCGCCGAACAGGCTGGTTCCGCCGACCACCACCGCCGAGATGCTGTCGAGCAGATAGGTATCGAACTCGTTCTGCTGCGCGCTGCCGAAATACGCCACGCCCAGCATACCGGCGACACCGGAGCACACCGCCGAGATAATCATCACCGCCGACAGGATCGCCTTGACATTGACCCCCGAATACTCCGCCGCCTCGCGGTTGCCGCCGGTCATGTACACGTAGCGGCCGAACCGCGTGTAGGTCAGCACAACGTGCCCGCACCAGCAGGAACAACGCGGCGACGATGACGATCCACGGCACCGGCCCAAGCGAATGGGAGCCCAGGGTCGTGATCAGCGGCGGCACCGCGTAGGCGATCTGTCCGCGCACCAGCAGCGCGCAGATGCCTGCCGCGATCTGCAGCATCGCCAGCGTCATGATGAAGCTGGGGATGCCGATCACGCGTCATCCCGAACGCGTTCACCATGCCCAGCGCGAAGCATGCCGCGAGCGCGATCAGGATCGCCGCCCAGCCCGGCAGCGGAATGTTGGCGATCGACACGCTCGCATCCTGCAGCGTGAAATACGCCACCACGATGCCTGTCGCATTGGCGATGCTGGCCACCGACAGATCGATCTCGGCGCACAGGATCACGAACGTCAGCCCAACCGCGATAATCCCGGTCACCGAGATCTGCGTCAGGATGTTTTCCAGATTGCCCAGCGTGGCGAACGAACCGCTCGCGCACTGTAAAGAAACCAACCAGCAGGATCAGTGTCACGAACGGCGCAATATTGCGCAACCGCCCGCGCAGCCAGTCGAGCTCATTGAACACGTCCCTCATGCGACTTCCATCAGCCGGTCCTTGCTGACCGGCTCGTCGGCGAATTCGCGCACCACGCTGCCTCTCTTCATCACCAGGATCCGGTCGGCCAGCGACAGCACCGTCTCCGGTTCCGTCGAGACCACGACGATCGCGATGCCCTGCTCACGCAGGCCGCGCACGATCTTCACCACGTCGTCCTTGGCGCCCACGTCCATGCCGCGCGTCGGCTCGCTCAGCACCAGCACGCGCGGCAAAGTGCGTCAGCCACTTCGCCAGAGCGACTTTTTGCTGGTTGCCGCCGGACAGAGTGCGAAGCGGACGATCGACACGTCGGCGGCCGAATCCGCAAGCCCTCGACATGCCCCCGGGCGATCCCGCGCTCCGCTGCCGGGACGCAGCCAGAAGACGATTGATGCGGTCCAGAATCGAGATCGTGACAGTTCTTGAACACCGGTTCGCATGCCGAACAGCATCATCCGCCGGCTCTCCGGCACGAACGCCATCCCCGGCGCCGCGCGCATCGGCGCGTGATGCGCAGCCGGACACTCGGCCGTCCAGCACGCACGCTGCCGCCGCTCCGGCGGCAGCATGCCGAACAGCGTGCGCGCCAGCTCCAGCTGGCCCGACGCCCAGAAATCCGTAGATCCCCAGCACCTCCCCGGCGCGCACCTGCAAGCGACACGTCCTGGAACGTGCCCGCGCGGCTCAGACCCTCGACCTGGTCAGCACCACCTGCGCATCCGGCCGGCTGTGCAGAGGGAATGTCGGCGAGGTAGCTCTCTTCCAGCTCCTCATGGCCCGCGCCGATCATCCGATCGATGATCCAGCCGCTTGTCGACCGGCGCGCGACGGCCTCGGTCGCGACCGCGTGGCCGTTGCGGAACACCGTCACCCGGTCGGACAGATCGCCAGCACATCGTCGAGAAAATGCGAGATGAACACGATGCATCGCCCGGCCGTCGCGCAGCCGGCGCAGCAGGCTGAAAAGCCGCTCCACCTCGGGCGGCGCCAGTGCCGAGGTGGGCTCGTCCAGGATGATGATGCGCGCGCCGGAAAACAGCACGCGCGCCACTTCCACGAGCTGCTGCAACCCGAGCGGCAATCCGCCCATCGGCGACCGCGGATCGAGATCGATCCCGAGATGCGCCAGATGCTCGGCGGCGTCCGCGCCGCATGGCCCGCCAGTCGACCAGCCCCAGACCGCTGCACCGGCTGGGCGCCGAGATGGACGTTCTCGGCCACGCTCAGGCCAGCGCACAACCGCCAGTTCCTGATGCACCATGCCGATCCCGCCGGCCGGGCATCGCGCGGCGAGGCGAAATGCACCGGCTCGCCCATCAAGCCGCATGTGGCCCTCGTAGTCGGCATGCACGCCGGCGATGATCTTCATCAGACGTCGACTTGCCGGCGCCGTTCTCGCCGACCAGACCGTGGATCTCGCCGGCGCGCAGCGAGAAATCGACCGCCCGTCAGCGCCGTCACGCCGCCGAACGTCTTGATGACCCCGGAAAGTTCCAGCAGAGCCGGCCTGCCCGGGTCAGACACACCGCGCTTCAGCCACACTTGTCCAAGCACGTTCGGTGCGGCCACCGGCAATCAGATCAGGAAGTGTTCCTCCATCCACATCATCCCCGGCGCGTTCGCCTTGGTCACCACCGGGCCATCGGCGATGATGTTCTTCGGGATTGCCCGCCCGTGACCGGTCTTCTCGCCGACACGACCGCCGCGACCCCCGCGACGATCGCGCCGCCGTGGATGCGGCAGGACGGATTGCGCACGGTCGCCAACATGCGCCCGTCGCTGACCGCGGCAAGCGCCGGCGGCATCGCGTCGCAGCCGCCGATTTTGATCTCCGTGCGGTTATGCGCCTTCATCACGTTGTAGGCCGCCAGCGCCATGTCGTCGTTGTGGAAATAGGCGGCGCTGATCTTCGGATATTTGGTCAGCAGCGTCTCCCAGATGCGCGCGACCTTGGTCACATCCCAGTCCGCCGGCTGCGTGTCCAGCACCTCGATCTTCGGGTACTTCTTCACCACGGACTGGAAGCCGCGGGCACGACCCTGCGCGCCGGTGTGGCCGAGCGCGCCCTGGGTCATGATCATGGTGCCCTTCGCCGCCGATCGCATCAACCAGCGCCTGGGTGACCGAGGCGCCCATGAACTCGTTGTCGGGCGCGAGGAAGCTGTGGACGTTGATCGTATCGAGCGGGGCGATCAGCGTGTCCATGTCGATCACCGGCGTGCCGGCGTCGATCAGCTTGTTCACCGGGGCCGTCAGCGTGCCGATCCCGAACGCCTGGATGGCGACAAAATCCCATTTCTGCGACTGCCAGGTTGTCGATCGCCGCGCGCTGCTTGTGGAGCTGCCAGTTCGCCGTCGAACCAGGTCACGTCGACGTTGAACAGCTTGCCCCAGTATTCCGCCGCCTGCTTGCCCTGGGCGCACCATGTCGCCTGCAGGCCGGCATTGGAGAACGCCGCCTTCAGCGGCTTGTCGGATCGGCCGGCGGCCATCATCATTTCCGCGGCGCGGGCCGGCGTGATCCCGAAGCCGCCGAGCATTGCGGCGCCAGCCATCGACGCTGTGGCGGCACGCAGCAGGTCGCGCCGCCCGGACGGTGTATCGCTCATTCGGTTTCCTCTCCCATCAGCGCCCGCCGTTCGCGTGGCGCGGTTCAACTTGTCCGACGATTGTGCGCAAAGTTTCCGACGCTTGGCAACGCCGAACCGCCCTGCGGCACGGGATTGTCAGCCCCGTGACGGCAGGCAGGTTGCGGTGCAGGCGCGGCCGCTAGCCGCCCCGGCCGACCATCATGCCGCGGCCGACCATCATGCCGCGTCCCACCATCATGCCGCGCCCGACCATCCGGCCGCCCCCGGCGGTCGAGCCCTGCCCACCGCCGTCGGGCAGCGCCGCGCCGGTGACATTGGCGTCCGGCGAAACCTCCGCATCGAGCAGGATGTCCTGCAGCCAGCCGGGGGTGATGTCGATGCGGACGGAGTAGTCCGCCTGGTCCATCGCCCACATCCGCACGTCCTCGGAAAAGCTTTGCTCCTTGAACTCGACGCCGATGTCATTCATCGGGACCGGGGCGGTCGATGCCGGCACCTTCGTGCCGTCGCCGTAGACCAGCAGCACCGTCGGCTCGGCCATCTTGTAGTAGTTGCCGAGGTAGCTGAAGCCGTAGATCCGGGCGAGGCCGGGCTTGGCGTCGCCGGCAGTCGCGCCGCGCGCCTTCAGGTGCGCCTGCAAGCGCCCGCAGGATCGGCGGCGAATCGAGCGGCGTGTTGTCCTTCAATTCGGCATCGCAGCCCGTCATGGCCTGGTTGTTCTCGTTGACGAGGGCCAGGCCCTCGAACCTACGCCCGAACAGCAGCACCGTCGTCCCCGCGAAAAGGCTCTCCCGCAGTGTCGTTCCGGACATTCCGGTCCCCTCCATTCCCAAGATATTTCACGTTAGCCGCTCCAACCGCCGCCTGGAACAATCCGGCGTACAGCGAGTGCTCAATTTCGGCGTGCATGCACGACATGCCCGGCGCGGATCAGGTTGGCGACGTGCAGCGTGCCGCGCGGGTGGCAAAAGGCGCAGTGCGCCCGGCGCGGCGCCGGCTGCACCGCGAACAGCTCCGCCCGGCGGCGTCCGCGGCCGGGCAGCGCCACCGGGCTGAAGCGCAGGAACGGCCGCGGGTCGATGCCGCGCCAGAGGAAATGGTCCAGCATCGCCGGCAGGATCGGGCCGTAGCCCTGCGCCAGCATCGATTCGAGGAAGCGGGCGGCCACTTCGTCGAACGTCAGGCCCTCGGGCCGCAGCGTCAGCATGACGTGGGCGATCGCATGGCCGACGGTGTCGCGCGCATGCCGGATCACCTCGACGAACGCCGTATCGAAGCGCGCCAGCGCCCGGGAGAAGCTGCTCTGCACGGCGCTGAATGCGGCGGCGACTTCGTCCTGCGTCCAGCCCTGCGCATTGGCTTCGTCCGGGATCAGGCCCTCGACCACCAGCGTGTCCTGGTAGACCTCCACGAGAATGTCGAAGATCGCCCCGGTCAGCGGCGCCGCGATCCAGTGCTGGTTGCGGTGCGCCCCGGTCGGGTCGATCCACGAGCCGTCCGGGCCGAGCGTGATGTCGGCGACGTCGGCCATCTTCGTCTGGTTCGCGGCCAGCCGGATCTGCGTGTGCGTCGAGAGCTCGCCGATCCGGTTGACCAGGTTCAGCACGTAGAGATTGCCTTGCGTCTGCATCAGCAGCCGCGCCAGCACGCCGGGGAAGTGCATGACCGCGACCAGCGCCACGAGATCGGAGAACAACTCGTGGAACGCCAGGAACGGCACGCCGACCGCGTCGGCGGCCGGCACGCCGATCAGCGAGAACAGCATCTGGTGCCCGCTCTCGTGCGCGATCACGTCGAAGTTCAGCGCGAACGGCTGCACGCTGCCGTCGTCGTTGTGCCACAGCCCGGCTTCCATGAACCCGGGTCCGCTCTGCGCGTTCGGCCAGTCGAGCAGCGGGATCAGCTCGGTGCGCGGAAATTCGGCGGCGTCCCACCAGTCGATCCGGCGTTGCAGGTAGTGCTGCCAGATGTCGAGCGTGTAGCGCATCGAGCCGAACATGTGCGCGGCCAGGAACTGCGGCGTATCGAGCGGGATGTGGTCGAAATGCCCGGCCGCGTCCGGCATCGCGGGCGGCAGCAGCGCGCCGCGATACGGCGGCGAAGAGGCCGGCGGATCGTACGGCGCGGTCTTGTCGGCGGCGTCCGCGACATACAGCCGGTGGTCGGACGGGCCGGGGCCGATGCTGCCGGCCGGCGACGGGATTTCGATCACCTCCGGCGGCATGCCTTCGGCGAACACCGGGAACAGCCGGAAGCGCGTGCCGCCGCCGGCCGGCGCAGCGTTTTGCGCAGCCCGACGCGGACCTTGGCGTGCCGTCATGTCTGTCCCATGCGAACGAACACATACTCGCGCCATGCCGCGCCCGCCAAGTCGTCACGGTGGCGTATCTCGGAAACCGTGATGCCGTGCCGGTCCGCGAACCAGAGCAGCGCCGCGTCCAGTTCCGGGCCGCTCGCCGGCGTCGCGTGGCTGGCGAGCGCCGCCTGTTTGGCGCGGGCGCGGCGCAGCAGCGGGGCGAACCGGCCGGTCAGCCGCAGCTGGTCGGCGAGCGCGCCGTCGAGGCCGGCCGGCGGGGCGGCGAGGGCGCCGTCGAGCGCGGCGTCGTCGCGGATCAGCCGGTCCAGCTCCGCCTCGGTCGCGGCGTTGTCGGCGAGCCACGCGTCAAGCTCGACGCGACGCGCCAGCCCGTGCTCGGTGCGGAACCGGTCCAACGCACGCCGCGTCGCGGCATCGGACGCCGGCGGGGCGTTGCCGGCATGCAGCCGGCCGAGCGCTGCGACCGCAGCGGCGCGAAACTCGCCCGGTTGCAGCCGCAGTTCCTCCAGCACCAGCGCGACTTCGGCGCTCGGCGTTTCGGCACGCACGAAATCGTCCCACGCCTGCACGTGCTCAAAATCGAAGTCCGGCGCGAACGGCGGCGGGTTCGTGCGCAGGAAGGCGGCGAGTTCGGCAAGCATCAGTTCCGCGTCGCGGCGCTTGGTTTCGACCCGACCCGCCGGCAGCCAGGCGCAGAGCCGCGCCGCCCGCTCGGCCGGCAGGTGGCCCCTCGCGAGATCGGCCAGGGTTGAAAAACTGCGCTGCGCGAACGGCAGCGCCTTCAGGTCGGACAGCAGCGCGTCGCGCTCGGGCCGCGCCAGCAAGTCCGCCGCCTCCGCCGCCAGCAGCGTGTCGCGCAGATCGACCAGCGCGTCGGAGAGGGGCAGGGCGCCGAGGCCCGCCGGCGCGTGGATGACGGCGACCTCGTCGTCGTCCTCGAACGCATCCGCAAAGCCGGGCCAGACGCCTTCCCGGTACGCCGCAAAGACGCGGCCCACGCCGCGCATGCCAAAGCAGAAAAGTTCGGCGGCGCGCAGCGCGCCCATGCTGGCGGCGCCGAACACATGCACGCCCTCGTGCAGCGCCCACAGGATCTCGCGGTGCCAGACCGCCGGCTCGTGCAGGAACACGCCGTCGATCAGTCCGATCGCGCGCGGCCGGTGCGCCCGCATTGCGCGCCACACGTCGCCCTGCCGCGCCGGCGGCAGCACGATCGCGCCCGGCAGCAGCGCGGCGACCGCGTCGGCCGGGATGGTCGGTCCGGCGAACACGACCGCGCTCATGCCTCGACCGGCCCGCGCAGGCCCGGCACGATGATCCGGGCAACCGGGATGCCGATGTCCGGCCGCGACAGGTCGACGCACGCGACCTGGGCGCAGCCGGCGCGCGCGAGGGCGGCCAGCGCATTGTCGAGGTCGGCCTCGGGCGTCGCGGCACCATGCACCGGCCGGAACGTTCGCGTCGGTCGCGAACGCGACAGCCACTCGGCCGACGCTTGTCGTTCGGCGCGGGCGGCAGGCGCAAAACTGGCCGGCGCGAAATCGTCGCGCGCGCCGGAGATGCGGGTGAGCCGGGCCTGCGCCGCCTCGGCCAGCGCGCGCGCCAGCGCTACGTCGGCGTTGGCGTGGCAGCCGGCGCCGAACTCGGGCTCGATCCCGGCGACGCCCTCCGCGTCCCAGGCCAGCGCCTGGAACGCCGGCAGCCCCGTCTCGGCGGTGATGTCCCACATGCGCAACGAAGCCCCGGCAGCAGCGAGCCGCGTCAGCAGCCACGTGCTCGCCGGTCCATCGACGCTCGCCGGGTCGATCGCGCAGGCGGCTTGTTGGTGATCGGAGAGGGCGTGCCACCGCGCCACCGCGTCGCGCTCCACGACTTCGTAGAGCCCGTGCAGGATCGCCTCGACCGGCAGGTTGCCGGAGCCGAGCCCGTTGGTGGTCTGCTGGAACACGCCGAAGCCGGGTGGCGCCGGCATGGTGAAGTCGGCGCTGACCAGCTCGAAGGGCACCAGCAGAAGTCTGCCCGACGCGAGGTCGCGCGCCTCGGCCCACAGGATGCGCCCGTCTCGGTCCTGAAGCAGACTCTCATCGAACGTCGCACGGAAGCTCCCTCTCCCGTTGCGGGAGAGGGTTGGGGTGAGGGGTCGAGGCGCACAAGTGTCCGGGCGCCGCCACCCCTCCCCTAACCCCCTCCCGCAAGGGGAGGGGGCTCTATCGTCCCCCCGCCCATCCGTGTTCGAACCAACGAATCCTTGCTTGGGAGCGGAGCGGGCAGGCGGCAACCGCCCCACGTCCGCAACTTCGCCATGCCGCGAAACTTCCTTCCCCGTGCCGAACCGCAGCGGGCCGTCGAAACCCTCAGCGTGCCAGCATTCCGCCGCTTCCATCAAAGCCGACACTTTCGCCGCGGCGAGGGTCGCGCCCTTGCCCTGGTGCACCGCGATCGAGCGGGAATTCGGCCGATACGCGGCGGCAACCGGGATGCCGATCACGTCGAGCCCGGTCAGCACCGCGAGCCGGGTGATGCCGAGCCGCGACCATAGCGGCCGCAGGCGCGCCAGCGTGGCTTCGGGCGGGGCGCTGCGGTGCGGGCCGGGCAATGCCCCGCTGGTCACACCGCCGGTTCCGCGGCCAGGCCGAGCTGTCGGAACCGCGCCGCCAGCGCCGCCGCCTCCATCCGGTCGACCCCGCCATCATGCTCGGCCACGGCCGCCAGCGCGGGCGCCAGCAGCCGGGCGCCTGCGTCGGGCTCGCCGAGCCGCAGCAGCAACCGCGCCGCACTGACGCTGGCGCGCAGCCGCAGCATGTTCGCGCCCTGGCCATTGGCCATCTCCGCCGCCTCGGCAAAATGCGCCAGCGCCTCCGCCCCGGCGTCGGGATTGATCGCCAGCAGCGCCTCGCCCTGCAACCGCACGAGTTCCGGAATCGCGACGTTCAGCCCGATGCGCGCGAACTCCGCGCGCGCCGCCTCGACTTCGCCGAGCGCCCGGTCGGCCTCGCCCGCGCGCAGCAACACCTCCGCGAGCAGCGACACGTAGATCGGGAAATCGTCGCGGGTGCCGATGTCGTGCTGTCGGGCGATGCCCTCCTCCAGCATGGCCCGGCCCTTCGCCAGATCGTCGCCCAGCGCCATCGCCCAGCCGGAGAAGATCAGCGCCTTGGCATGATGGTCGGCCAGCGCGTGCTCGGTGGCGAACGCCACCATGTCGCCGGCGAACGAACAGACCTCGGGCAAATCCCGCCGCCAGGCGCGATGGATCAGCCGGTAGTCGAGCGCATGCGCCAGGCTGCCCAGGTGCTTCAGCTCGCGCGCCCACGCCACCGCCTCGCGCTCCTGCGCCAGCGCCCGCTGCGGCCGGCCCTGGAGCCAGTAGATCTCCGACAACTCGCCGTGCGCGCAGACCTTCGCGTCGTGATTGCCGTACAGACCGGCATGGTCGCGGTAATCCCCGGCCGCGTACAGCGCCAGCCCGGCCACTGCATGGTCGCGCAACTCGGCCAGCTCGCCGACGACATAGTGGCTCGCCCAGGCGCAGTGGTGCGCCTGCAGCATCATCCCCTCGTCGCCGCGCAGCCGGGCCCGCCGCAGCAGCGTGCCGGCCCGCTCCTTCGCGGCCGCGAACTCCCGGCTGACCCGCCACCAGCCCCAATAGATCGGGAAATACGAAAGGTTCTCCGGCACGTCCTGGGCCTGCTGGTAGGCGCTCGCGTACAACTCCTGCGCCTCGGCCGAGCCCGGGCCGCGTAGCGCGATCAGCGCCGGGCCGAGCAGCGCCATCATGCGCAGCCGCAGGTCGGTGCGCGCCTCGCTCGGCGGCGCCTTGGCGAGCGCCGCGAGGCCGCGTCGAGCAGCCGCGTCGCCTCGGTCAGCGCCGAGCGGTTCAGGCTGCGCCGCGCCGCCTCCATCCAGTGCGGCGCCGCCTGCTCCGGCCGGCCGCCTTCGCTGAGGTGCAGCGCCAGCAGTTCCGGCTGCTGCTCGACCGCCCTGGGATCGTGCTGCGGCAGCAGTTCCGCGACCCGCGCGTGCAGCGTCTGCCGCTGGTCGCGCAGCACGCTGTCGTAGGCGGCATCGCGCAGCAGCGCGTGCGTGAACGTGTAGGTCTCGCTCGGCCCGCCGCCGTCGCGGTGCAGCACGCCGGCGCCGACCAGCGCCGCGAGCGGCCGTTCCAGTTCGGCCGCGGGGCGGCCGGCGAGGGCGGAGAGCATGTCCGGCCGCACCGAGCGGCCGAGCACCGCGGCAACCTGCGCCACTTCCTTGGCAAGCCCCGCCCGGTCCAGCCGCGCCATCAGCGAGTCGCGCAGCAGCACCGGGATGTCGGCGTCCGGCTCGTCGGGCAGCGCGAAACCGGGCAGCGTCGCGGCGGCGCTGCCGTCCGGGTTCAGCAGGCCGCGCAGCAGCTCGACCACGAACAGCGGCACGCCGTCCGACTTGCGCACCAGCTGCTCGACCAGCGGGGCGGGCAGGGCGGCGCGGTCGAGCAGGCTGCGCACGATCGCCGCCACGTCGTCCGGGCCGAGCCGCGCCAGCTGCAGCGTGCCGACGGCAGGGTGGGCAAGCCAGGCTGCCGCGAACCCGTCGCGCGCGCTCAGCACCAGCATCGCGCGCCGGCTGCCGAGCCGCGCCACCAGCCGCTCCAGCACCTCGAGCGAGCTGGGGTCGAGCCAGTGCAGATCTTCGACCACGAGGCACAGCGGCTCGGTTTCGGCCAGCTCCAGCAGCCGCTCGGTCAGCGCTGCAAGAATGAATTCGCGCAGTTGCGCCGGGGTATGGGCGAGGCCGGACGCGGCGGGGGCGATGCCGAGCAGGTCGGCGAGGTCGCCGCTGCCGGCGGTGCCCGTCGCGGCGTCTTCGCCGCCCGTCTCCGTGCGCAGCCAGGTGGCGAACGGCAGCAGCGCGCTGTCCACGTCGAACGGCGAGCCGCCGAGCTGGAGCACCCGGCAGTCCTCCTGGCAGTTGAGTGCGAGAAACGTCTCGATCAGCCGCGACTTGCCGATGCCGGCCTCGCCGCCGATCAGCACGGCCCGCCCGGCGCCGCCCGTGGCGAGCGACCAGTGCTCGCCGAGGAAGGCCAGTTCGGCGCGGCGGGCGCAGAACGGGGCGAGGCGCTGCGACCGCACGCCCGCGCGCCAGCCGCGCCGCGGCAGTTCGTGCAGCACCCGCCACGCCTGGCGCGGCGCCGCGAAGCCGCGCATTTCCAGCTGGCCCAGATCCTCGCAGGCGAACAGGTCGCGCACCCGCTCGTGCGTCTCGGCCGCAATGACGATGCCGCCGGGCCTGGCCATGCTCTGCAGCCGCGCGGCGAGGTTGGGCGGGCTGCCGATGATGGTGCGCAGGTCGGCGGTGCCGCCGGCCAGCATGTCGCTGATGATCACCCGGCCGGTGGCGATGCCGATGCGCACCTGCAATGGCCGTGCCGCCGGCGTCGCCAGCTGTTCGATGTCGCGGACGATCTCGAGCGCCGCGCGCACGGCCCGTTCGGGATCGTTCTCGGTGGCCACCGGATAGCTGAAATAGGCCAGGATGCCATCGCCCACCTGCCGCGCGATGCTGCCGCCGTAGCGACGCATCGCCTCGCCGCACGCCTCGCGATAGCGGCGGATCACCTCCAGCAGGTCTTCCGGCTCCAGCATCTCCCCGAGTTCCGAGGAGCCGACCAGATCGACGAACATCATCGTCAGCGGCCGCCGCTCGGCCAGCGTGGACGGCGGCGGCGGCGGCGCGGGCTGTTCGAATTGCAGCACGGCGCGACGGAAGCGGCGTCGCTCGCCGATGGTCAGGCCGAGCTCCTTGAGGTCGTCTTCGGTGAGGTCGACGAGCTGCTCGCGCTCGATGCGTTCGGCGCGGAACGCGTCGATGCAATGGCCCAGCCCGATCGACCTCAGCCACTCGTCCAACGCCCTCACCCCGGAACGCGGTTTCGCGGAGTGTACACGTTCCCGGCGGCGTGTTAACGCCGCCGCGCCCAATGTTTCGCTGGATGACAGGATACCGGAGGCGGGGACGCGCGGCGGTTCAGACCACCAGCCCGCCGGCCTGCACCGCGAGCGAGGTCAGCGTCGTGCTGTCGTCGGTGTCGCTGGAGCTGGACTGATTGTCTTCCTGCATGATCAGCAGGTACTGGTCGGTCAGGCTGGTGACGTAAGTCGGGATCCTGCAACTTGGCGATATCGAGACGGGAGTAGATCGCGGTCTCCTGCGCCGACTGGTCCTGGTTGACGATCTCCTGCGGGATGCCAAGCGCCGTCGTGATCACATCGAAGTTGGTCGTAGTTGTCGAGCACGTCGTTGACCGATTTGATCGAACTGGCCTGGCTGAGGAAGTCGAGCGCGTTGGACAGGCCCGGCGTCGCCTCATCGAGCGACTGGCGCCACATCACCTCGGCATAGCCATTGGTCAGCGTGGCGAGGATTTTCGGGTTTTGCAGTTCGGCGAGGCCGTTCTTGCGCGAAGTCGTAGGTCTGCACGGTGCTCAGCAGCGTGCTGTCGCCCAGTTGGTTGACCAGCGAATTCGGGTCCGTCGGATCGGACATGCAGCACCTTCTGCACCAGCCCCGTCTCGCCGATGTAGTTGGAGAGGCCGTTCGCGGTCAGCAGCACCTGTTGCACGGCGGGTTGGACAAGCGCCTGCTGGATGGTGGTGGCGTGGTTAACCGCGTTCGTGAACGCGGTGATGGCCTGCGAGACCTGCGGCTCCTACGCCTCCTTGGCGACATCGGCGGTCTGGTCCTTCTGCGCGAGCTTGAGGTCGGTGCAGCGGATTGCCGGTCGAGGCGAAGTGCGACGGCCCCGACGACGAGTTCGCGCCGCTATAGAGCGCGTTGAGGATCGCCGACGAGGCGTCCTCGTTGGAGGACGTGCTTGTCGGAAAGAGAATGCTGTAGTCGATCCCGCTGACGATCCCGCTCACGCGCCGCGCCCGATTGCCGCCCTGTCGCCTCCGCAGCCTACAGGATGACTGGTAAACGCTTCCTCTGCGCGGCGTCCGCCCCATCTGCAGCCGGCGGACACCGGCATGGAGGCGATCATGGACCATCGGCCACTCGGCACCACGGGCCCGACCGTTTCGGCGCTCGGGCTCGGCTGCATGGGGATGTCCGGCATGTACGGGCCGTGCCGACCGCGCCGAGAGCGTCGCCACCATCCACGCCGCCCTCGATGCCGGCGTCAACCTGCTCGACACCGGCGACTTCTACGGCATGGGCCACAACGAGATGCTGATCGGCGAGGCGCTGACCGGCCTGCCGCGCGCGCAGGCGGTGATCAGCGTCAAGTTCGGCGCGCTGCGCGACCCGGCCGGCGGCTGGGTCGGCTACGACGCCCGGCCCGCGGCCGTGAAGACCTTTTTGTCCTACACGCTGAAGCGGCTGGACGTGGACTACATCGACATCTACCGCCCGGCGCGGCTCGACCCGGCGGTGCCGATCGAGGAGACGGTCGGCGCGATCGCCGACATGGTGCGGGCCGGCTACGTGCGCGCAATCGGGCTGTCGGAGGTGGGGGTGGACACCATTCGCCGGGCCGCCGCGGTGCATCCGATCTGCGACCTGCAGATCGAGTATTCGCTGTTCAGCCGCGGCATCGAGGAGGCGATTTTGCCGGTCTGCCGGTCGCTCGGCATCGGCATCACCGCGTACGGCGTGCTGTCGCGCGGGCTGCTCGGCGGGCACTGGCAGACGGGCGCGGCGAGGGCAGGGGATTTCCGCGCCGCCAGCCCCCGGTTCCAGGGCGGCAACGCGGAGCGGAACCTGGCGCTGGTCGAGCGGCTGCGGGCGCTGGCGGCGGGGAAGGGGACTTCCGTAGCGCAACTCGCGATCGCCTGGGTCGCGGCGCAGGGGCCGGACATTTTCCCGGTGATCGGCGCGCGCCGGCTGCCGCAGTTGGCTGACGCGATCGGCGCCTTGGACGTGACGCTGACCCAGGCCGATCTCGCCGCGATCGAGCAGGCCGTGCCGAAGGGCGCCGTCGCCGGCGAGCGCTACCCGGCGCCGGCGATGGCGCATCTCGACAGCGAACGGCCGCACCTTGGGTAGCGCGACCATGCAACTGGGACTGGTGATCGCCGCGGTCTGGATCGCGTTCATCGTGTCGTGGTTCGCCGCCGCCCTGTGGAGCGACCGGCCAGCGAAGCGCGCCAGCAGCGCCGAGGAGCGCGGCTACCGCATTGCCGTCGGGGTCGGCGCAATCCTGCTGGCGGTGCCGGCGCATGGCTACGCCGGGCCGCTGCGCCTCTGGTACGTCACCCGCGCCGAAGCCTGGGTCTGCGTCGGGCTGATCGTCGCGGGGCTCGCGTTCAGCTGGTGGGCGCGGCTGCATCTCGGCCGGCTGTGGTCGGCGCGGGTGGTCACCAAGGCGGGCCATCGCGTGATCGACACCGGCCCGTACGGCCTCGTGCGCCATCCGATCTACACCGGCATCCTGCTGGCGTTGTACGCGACCGCCGCGGTCAAGGGCACCGTGCTCGGCGTCGCCGGGGTTGCGCTGATGACGTACGGATTCTGGCTGAAGGCGCGGCTGGAGGAGCGCTGGCTGGGCCAGGAACTGCCGGCCGGCGACTACGCCGCCTATCGCCGCCGCGTGCCGATGCTGTTGCCGTTCGGCCCGAAGGGGCCGTAGTGACCGATCCCCGGATGCACGCGGCCGGCGTCCAATTCCGACGCAGGCGAGGGTCGGTGGAGCAGGGAGCTACTCTCCCCAGAACAGGAACAAGCCCACGTCGCCCGGCTTACCGCCCGGAAAATCAAGCACGCGCGCCGCTAGATGGAACCCACGAGGGCTCAACTCATCGCGCCAGCGAGCATAGAGTTCTGCGGCCTCACCGCGAAGGGTCTTCGGCCAATCGCCATTTGGTGGATTGTTGATTGCGCGCGAACCGTCAGTGCAGAGCGTGCTCGGAAAGCGGAGCAGCAGGTATTCCTTTTCGCCATTCTCGGCAACCACTTGGGCCTGGTGCAGCAGCTCCCGCCATTTTTCGTCATCGATGTGATGATCAATCAACGCCTTGACCTGCTCACGTCGCAGAGCACCGGCGGTCGCTTCGGCATCGGCGACTTCCTGCACCTTCGCGTCTTTGAACGTTACCTCAAGCCCGCGAAATGCGTCGGCCGAGAAAGCTTCGGCGGCATCGACTGGCGATCCGCGCGCCAGCGCCGCAACAGCTTGTTCGGGCATGATCTCATCCTCTTCTGGAGCGGATGAGATAAGCATCGGACCACTGTTTGCATCAGCAAACCATACGGCAGTCTTAGCCGGCCCGCCTTCTGCCGCGCCCGCCTTGCCTGTCCCAGCCCAATTGCCGCATAAGGCATATTATGGAAAGTCACGACCGGCGAGGTTCACAGCAGCGGCTGCAAGAACTGGTCGAACGCCGCCGCAATCGCCGTGCCACCCGCAAGATTGGGATGCAACCCGTCCCGACTGA
This sequence comes from uncultured Solirubrobacterales bacterium, assembly GCA_963697635.1. Classification (GTDB taxonomy): domain Bacteria; phylum Pseudomonadota; class Alphaproteobacteria; order Acetobacterales; family Acetobacteraceae; genus CAJCJG01. The sequence goes on from CAVOOS010000012.1 coordinate 44,581, forward strand.
ACTCCGCGCGCCAGTCGCCCGGCCGCGCCGGATCCTCCACCACGCGGTCGAGGTCGAAGATCGGCACCCCCGGCAGCCGCTGCGCCAGCGCGCCGTTGAAAGTCTGCCAGTCCGCCTGCGACGGCGTGCCGAACAGCTTGCGCGGCATCCCCTTGAACACGATCGGCAAGCCGCCGAGCCGCCGCGTCAGCTCGACGCTCTGCTGCACCTCGGTGAAATAGTGCTCCCACAGCTCGACCCGGTGGCCGTCGTTCCAGGTCCAGCCCTGGATCACCGCGACCGCCGGCGTCGCCTGTGCAATCGCGGTCTGCAGGATCGGCCAGAACGTGCGGCTCGGCGCGCCGCCCCAGGCGACGTCCCACACCGAGATCGGCAACGTCGGCGTCGACAGCCGCATCGCCGCCAGTTGCGCGAACGTGAACCACTGCGCCACCTGGCTGTCGCCGCCGACGACGATCGGCACCCCCGGCATGGTCGAGCGGTGCTGCACCACCATGAGCGGCGCGTGGTTCGCGAGCGTGAACACCGGCGGATGCGGCTTCGGGTCGGTGACGAAATCGCCGGGCACCTCCTTCACCGCGCGCAGTCGCGGCGAGAACGCCGGCAGCTCGTCCTGCGTGCGCTCGGGGAAATTGGCGACGCTCAGAGTCAATTGCTGCGGCGGCACCAGCACGCGGAACAGCATGATCGGCCGGCCCGCCGCCGTGGTGCGGTACGGCAGCCAGTCCGACCACAGGATCGCCGGCACGTCGGTGGCCCCGGTCGCCGCCAGCCGGTTGCCCGGCACCGTCACCGGCATCGCGCCGTAGCGCGCCGGCGCCGCGCCGCCGCCGAATGCGAGATAGCGCCATTCGGCGCGCGGCCGCGGCGCCCAGTGGTCGGCGCCGCTCGCTTCGCAGCAGCAGACGCCGTGCAGCGTGAACGGGCTCGGCGCGTTGTTGGCGACGCCGATGCGGATCGCCGTGGTCGGACTTTCGATCTCGACCGCGACCTCGAACGTCGTGAGTTGCGCGACCACGCGCGGGTCCATGCGGGACGCGTTGAACCCGACCGACAGCACCTCGCGCCGTGGCGCCTTGAGCGCGGCCGCCTGCGCGCCGCGCCCACGCAACGCGACGCCGGCCGCCGCGCCCGCCAAAAATCCCCGTCGCCCGAGCCCATTCATCTGCGTTTCCGAACCCCTGCGGTGCCGCGAATTCCTGCCGGAACGGCGCCGCCGCTGCAACCTGAGCCGGGCGCACGTTCCGCGGCGCCATCCGCTTGCCGCCCCGCAACGCCGCGCCTAACACTGCTGTCCGGCCGCCGCCACGGAGGAAAGAACGATGACGCAGATCCGCAGCTACACGCCGCAAAAACGCCGGCCCGGGGCGCTCGGCGTCCACTCGCTGGACCACTACAGCCTGACCGTGCCCGATCTCGCCCAGGCGCAATCCTTCTATTCCGACTTTGGCCTGGAAGCCCGCCCGCGCGGTGACACGCTGGAACTCTACGCGCACGGCCACCCGCATTGCTGGGCGGCGCTCGCCGAGGGCGGGCGCAAGAAGCTGCGCTACCTGTCGTTCGGCGCGTTCGCCGACGATGTGGAAAAATTCCGGGCGCGACTGGACGCGCTGAACGTCGAGCGCATCGCCCCGCCCGCGGGCGTCGCCAGCAACGGGTTGTGGTTCCGCGATTGCGACGGCACCCCGGTCGAGATCAAGGCCGCCGAGAAATGCTCGCCGGACGCGAAGTCGGCGATCGAATTCGCCCCCTCCCCGCCGGCCGCGCGCAACGCGCCGTTCCGCGGCACCACGCCGCCGGTGCGGCCGCGCCGGCTCGCCCACACGCTGCTGTTCACCCCCGACGTGCCGCGCATGGTCGGCTTCTACCGCGACGTGCTCGGCCTCGGCGTCTCCGACACCGCCGCCGACGTGATCGCCTTCATGCACGGCGTCCACGGCAGCGACCATCACATGATCGCCTTCGTCAAATCCCCGGCCGCGGGCTTTCACCACAGCAGCTGGGACGTGCGCTCGATCGACGACATCGGCCTCGGCGCGATGGGCATGGCGGAGAAGGGTTTCGTCAAAGGCTGGGGCCTCGGCCGTCACGTGCTCGGCTCCAATTACTTTCATTATGTCCAGGATCCGTGGGGCAGCTTCGCCGAGTATTCGGCCGACATCGACTTCGTCCCGGTCGACACTGACTGGCAGGAAAAGTCGCACGGCCTGGACAATTCTTTTTACCTGTGGGGCCCCGAGCCGCCGGATTATTTTACGGTGAACACCGAGGCTGAGACCTAGGGCAAAAGACAAGTGCGGCCGTGCTGTCTTCTCCCTCTCCCCTTGTGGGAGAGGGCCGGGGTGAGGGGTCGCGAGCGTTCCAATTCCCGTGCGGCCCGCCCCCTCCTCCCAGCCTCCTCCCACAAGGGGAGGAGGTGCAGAAAGCTCCCTCTCCCCTTGCGGGAGAGGGCCGGGTGAGGGGTCGCGCGAAGTCAAACCCGACGGTGAGCGGCCTCTGACCCCGATCCTGTCCCTCTCCGGCTTGCAAAAGCGCTTCGGTGCCGTCGTCGTCGCGAACGCCCTGGAGTTGCAGGTGCGCGCCGGCGAGGCGCTTGGCGTCCTCGGGCCGAACGGCGCCGGCAAAACCAGCCTGTTCGGCATGATCGCCGGCACGCTACGACCCGACGCCGGCCGCATCGTGTTCGAGAATACCGACATTTCAGCCCAGTCGCCGGAAAAGCGTTGCCGCCGCGGCATCGCCCGTTCGTTTCAAATTCCACAACCGTTCGGCGGCATGACCGTCTTCGAGAACCTGCTGGTCGCCGCGAGCTTCGGCGGCCAACTCGCTGAACGTGCAGCAACGCCGCGCTGCCTCGAGGTGCTGGAACGTTGTGGCCTCGCCCGCCGCGCCAACCAGCGCGCCGGCAGCCTCACGCTGCTCGACCGCAAGCGCCTGGAGCTGGCTCGCGCCCTCGCCTGCGCCCCGCGCCTGCTGCTGCTCGACGAGGTGGCGGGCGGGCTCACCGACCACGAATGCGTCGACCTGATCGCGCTGATCCGCGACGTCCACGCCTCCGGCGTCTCGATCGTCTGGATCGAGCACGTGGTGCACGCGCTGGTCTCGGTCGTCGACCGGCTGGTGGTGCTGAACGCCGGGAAAATCATCGCCGACGGTGCGCCGCGCGCGGTGATCGACAGCCCCGCCGTGCGCGAACTCTACATGGGGATCGAGGCGGATGCCTGACGATCCGCTCCTGAAGGTCGCCGCGCTCGACGCGAAGTACGGGGACTTTCAGGCATTGTTCAGTGTCTCCCTCGCGCTCGGCCGCGGCGAGGTCGCCGCCGTGATCGGAGCCAACGGCGCCGGCAAGAGCACGCTGCTGAACGCCGTCGCCGGCCTGATCCGCTCGCGTCGCGACGCGATCCTGTTCGAGGGCGAGCCGATCGGCGACCTGCCGGCCAGCCGCATCGTCGCCCGCGGCATTGCGCTGGTGCCGGAGGGGCGGCGGCTGTTTCCTTCTCTCACCGTCGAGGAAAACCTGCTGATCGGCGGGCAGATCAAGCGCCCCGGCCGTTGGAATCTGGCGCGCGTGTACGAGTTGTTTCCGGTCCTGGCGGAACGTCGGAAAAATCCCGGCCCGTCGCTGTCCGGCGGCCAGCAGCAGATGGTCGCGATCGGCCGTGCGCTGATGTCCAATCCGGTGCTGCTGCTGTGCGACGAGATCAGCCTCGGCCTCGCCCCGATCGTGGTGCGCGACATCTATTCCACGCTCCGCCAGATCGTCGCCGCCGGCACCGCGGCCGTGGTGGTCGAGCAGGACATCGGCCAGGCGCTGGCCATCGCCGACCGGGTGTACCTGCTTGCAAGAGGGCCGCGTCGCCCTCGAAGGCCGCGCCGGCCAGGTCACCCGCGCCGACATCTCCGCCGCCTATTTCGGGGTGTGAACGTACTTCGATGACCCTCGGCCGACCCCTCACCCCGGCCCTCTCCCGCAAGGGGAGAGGGTGCAGAAAAGCCCTCCCCCCTTGTGGGGGAGGGTTGGGTGGGGGGTCGCGACGCATCGCCCGAAACCCCGCATGACCTGGCTCAACATTATCGCCCAGGGCGTTCTGGTCGGCGGCCTCTACGCGATGTTCGCCGCCGGCCTGTCGCTGATCTTCGGCGTGATGAAGCTGGTCAACATCGCCCACGGCGACCTGATCGTGCTGTCTGCCTATGTCGCCGTGGTGGTCACCGAAACCCTCGGCCTCAACCCGATTCTTTCGCTTGTTTTCGTCGTCCCGATCATGGCCGCCGTCGGCTACCTGCTGCAGCGCGGCCTGCTCAACCGCACCATCGGCGATGACATCCTGCCGCCGCTGCTGGTCACCTTCGGCCTTTCGGTCATCCTGCAGAACGGCTTGCTGGAGATCTTCTCCGCCGACAGCCGGCGCCTGCAAGCCGGCGGCCTGGAAGTCGCGAGCGTGCAACTGGCGGACGGGCTGTCGCTCGGCGTGCTGCCGCTGATCCAGTTCGGCCTCGCCGTCGCGGTGATCGGCGGGCTGCACTGGTTATTTTATCATACCGCCCTCGGCCGCAGCTTTCGCGCGGTCTCCGACGATCCGCGCACCGCGCAACTGATGGGCCTCGACAACCGCCATGTCTTCGCGCTCGCGATGGCGCTGTCGCTGGCGATCGTCGCGATCGCCGGCGTGTTCCTGGCGGTGCGCACCAACTTCGACCCCTCGATCGGCCCGGCGCGGCTGATCTTCGGCTTCGAGGCGGTGATCATGGGCGGCCTGACCAGCCTCTGGGGCACGCTGGTCGGCGGCATCCTGCTCGGCGTCGTGCAGGCGATCGGCGCCGAGATCGACCCGGGCTGGCAGGTGCTCGCCGGCCACGTCGCTTTTCTCCTCGTTCTGGCGATCCGGCCGCAGGGCCTGCTGGTGCGCCGGACGTGACCGCCGCGTGGCGCGTCACTCGCGCGACCCGCACCAGCACGGTCGGCGTCGTCTTGGTGGCGGTTGCCCTGCTCGGGCTCGCGCTAGCCCCGTACTGGGCCGGGCGCGGAGGCATTCGGCTGCTGGTCGACGCGTACGCCTATCTGGTGCTGGCGAGCCTGTGGAACCTGCTGGCCGGCTACGCGGGTCTCGTTTCGGTCGGCCAGCAAGCGTTCGTCGGCTTCGGCGGCTACGTGCTGTTCGCGCTCGCGCTGTTCGCCGGCCTGCCGCCACTTTTGTGCATCCCGCTCGCCGGCCTCGCCGCCGCGATCATCGCCGTGCCGGTCGCGGCGGTGACGTTCCGGCTGCGCGGCGCCTATTTCGCGATCGGCTCCTGGGTCGTCGCCGAGGTCTTTCGACTGGTCGCCTCGCAAATCTCCCCGCTCGGCGGCGGCTCCGGCACCTCGCTGCCGGCGGCGATCGTGATCGGCATGGCGCCGACCCGGCAGGCCCGCGAATTCCTGGTCTACTGGGTCGCGCTCGCGCTGTTGGTCGTGATCCTCGGCCTGATCGTCGCGCTGCTGCGCTCCCGCTACGGCCTCGCGCTGGCCGCGCTGCGCGACAACGAGGTCGCCGCCCGCTCCAACGGCGTCGACGTGCAGCGGACCAAGCTCGTGGTGTTCATCTTCGCCGCGGCCTGCACCGCGATGGCCGGCGCGCTGATCTTCCTGCAACGCCTGCGCATCACGCCGGACGCCGCGTTCAGCGTCAACGACTGGACGGCGCTGGTGATCTTCATCACCGTGATCGGCGGCATCGGCCGGTTCGAGGGGCCGTTCGTCGGCGTCATTGTTTTTTTCGCCCTGCGCGAGACGCTGTCCGATCTCGGCAGCATCTACCTGATGATTTTGGGCGCCATCGCGATCCTGGTGATGCTGAAGGCGCCACGCGGGTTGTGGGGTTTCCTGGCCGACCGCACCGACGCGCAAATCCTGCCGCTGCAACGCCGGGTGCGTGAGGTGGGCGGGCGGCCGGATGGGTAGCGGGGCGATTGCCTCATTAAGGAAGCAGATGAAACAATGCGCGCGGCTTAGGCATAGCGGATGAAAACACAGCACGACCCCCAGATGACTCGGCGCGTCGTCACTCTCAGGCAGATACTCGGGTACTCATCGACAAGGCCCGCGCCGCTGGGCTCGACCTGTCCGCAATCGCCGGTGAGGCCATCGCCCGCGCGTTGGCTCTGGCGACAGCCGCGAGTTGGCGCGAAAAGATCCTCCTGAGCGTCGCAGAGCACTCCGACTACCTCGCGAGCTACGGCAGCCTCGCCGACAGAGTGCGCTCGATCGAAGCAGGCGATGGCGAGTAGCATGCCAGGGTCGCCGCCCTCCACCTTCCACGTCGGCGACTTCGGCGCCGTCGCAGACGGTCGCGACGCCCACCTGCTGGCCACCTGGGACATCGGATCGCCGCGGCTCGCGCTGTGCGCCGCGATCGGCCGCGCCACGCTCGCCGCCGGCGCGACGCAACTCCGGCTCGACGAACTCGACGCCGGCCGCTTCTTCGAGCACGCCGATGTCGGGCTGCCGATCCACGTCCCCGGCGCCGGCCCCGACGGCGCCGGCCTGACCACCCGCATCGCCCGCGTGCTGGACAGCCGCACGATCGAGCTCGCCGATCCCGCGCGGCAGGCGATCGAGCGGGCGCCGACGCGCCTCGTCTGGCCCTGCTTCCTGCCAGAGGACGACGGCAAGACCCTCTGGATCGAGGACGGCGCCGGCTTCTGCCCGCGTGGCCCGCAAGCCGGACCGCGCCGGCACTACATGAACGACGGCACGCCGCTGCCGCTCTACGCCCGCGTCGTCGCGGTGCACGGTCCGGGCGAGGTGTCGCTGGCGCTGCCGCTGTCCGCCCCCGGCGCGCCCGACATGCCGCAGCGCGTCGTCTGGGGCACCGACAACACCGCCGCGCTGCTGCGCGCGGGCGACGCCGCGATCGCCGCCGGCGCCGGCGACCTGCATTTCCCGCGCGGCCTTGTTTGCGCGTTCGGCGCGGTGCAGGACCTGTCCGCGCCCGAGCCGCCCTGTCCCGGCATCGGCCGGGTGTTCGGCCTGCTGCGCTGGCTCGGCGACGATGCCGACTGCTTCGTCAGCGACGTCGGCGGCAACGAACTGTTCCTGCACCCCTCCCCGCGCACCTCGCGCCCGTTCGCGCCGCCGTCGCGCGGCGTGATCGGCCGCGTCCACCTGCCGCGCTTCGCCGCCGCGCCCCGCCCCGTCGTGGTGATCGCCGGCGATTCGATGGCCACCACCGAGGTGCTGACCGGCGCCGCCCGCTCCGCCGCCTCCAGCCCGCTCGGCGCGCTGGTCGCCGCGATCGAGGAGCACAACCCCAGCAAGGCCTGCTGGATCGTCGACCGCAGCGTGCCCGGCGGCACCTGGGATTCGCTCGACCGCCGCCAGCACAACACGATCGGCTGGTACGCCGACCGCCAGAAGCCCTGGCTCGACTACGTCGCCAGCGTGCCCGGCGAGCACGGCGCGCCGGTCTCCCCGGACCTCGTGGTGCTGGCGATCGGCGGCGGCAATGACGCCGCCGCGGTCTCGCTCGGCGCGCTCGAATCGGTGCTCGCCAAGGTGCGCGCCTTCCCGCCCGACGCCGCCGGCCGGCCGCCCGACATCCTGCTGATGAACGGCCGCCCGAGCGCCCGCTGGGGCCGCGCCGGCCAACCCGACGCGCTCGGCATGCCCAGCGGCAATTTCTGGATGCTGCAGGCCGCGCGTGAGGTGCCGCACATGCTGCACCGCAGTTTCGCAGCCCTCAACGGCATCGGCTTCCTCGACTACGAGGACGTCGCGCAGCGCGTGCTGTGGGGCTGGAGCTTTTCCCGGTCCTCGCTGCGCCGCGTGCCCGACACCGACGTGCAGCAGTGCAGCCGCACCGCGCCGCTCTCGTTCCGCCGCCGCTGCCGGGATTTTTCGTTTTTCCTCACGCTGCCAGGCGGCAACGGCGCGGCCGCCTGGGGCGGCGTCGGCTCGCTCGCGGTGCAGATCGGCTCGCGCCCGGACAACGTCGCGATCGTCGGCAGCGACGCCGCCGGCCGGCTGACGCTGCAGATCAACGCCTGGGGCGGCACCGCCGATGCCGCCGTCGCGCTCGACGGCGCCGGCACGCGGCTGCAAACCTCCGGCGACCGCCGCACCGAGGGGCTGCGCTGGCACATGCGCCCCGGCGGCACGATGCTGCTGCCGCAGCAGGGGCCGTGGCCGTTCACCGCGGCCGACGTGGGAAAGTGCATCCTGGTTCCCGGCGTCGCGCGCCACGGCGCCGACCTGCGCAGCACCATCGTCGCGGTCGGCTCCGCCCCGAACGCGCTGTGCCTCGCCGACACCGCCGCGACCGACGTGAAGGTCTCCGATGCGCCGCTGCGCTGGGGCGGCCAGTTGTTCGTGCCGCTCGACGCCGCCGCCGGCACGGATTTTCTGCTCGTAGGCGCGGCACCGGGCGGCGGCGACGTGGCGGCGCGGGTCGCAGAATATCTCGGCCCCACCAGCGTCGTGCTGGACCGGCCGGTCCGCCTCGCGGGCGGGGAGGTTGAAAAAATATTCGTGGGGCGGATCGCCCTGCCCCGCCGCGCCTTGCCGCTGGCCGCCGCCGCCGACCCCGCTCCGAACCCGCGGCTGCATGTCTACGTCAAGGGCACGCAGTTGTTCGTGGGCCTGGCGACCGGCACGACCAAGGCGACCGAGCCAGGCTATCGCGGCCCCTGCCTGCGCTACGGCGGCCCGTTCCTGCCCCGCATCACGCCCGCGACGGATACGCCGGTGCGTCTGCGCGCCACCCAGTGCTACCTCGACGAGAAGCTGATCGAGGGCCAGATCCTGACCGACGCCGAGATGTGGGGTGCGATGTGGGACCACACCGCGCTCGGCCCCTGGGACGGCAACGGCATGACCCACACGACGCACCGGCAATACGCAACCGTTGATGTTCCATTGCTGCGGGCGCAGGATTTTTCGACGGGGTAGGTCAAAACCCCCGCTTCAGCCTTACGCTCCCCCTCGCCGCCGCCAACTCCTTCCGCAGCATCCGCGCGAACACGTTCCGCGCTGCCAAAAAATAATAGAACGCGAAAATCCCGAACCACCCAGCCGCCACGCACAGCACCAGCACGATCGGCGTGAGCACCAGCACGCGCACCCACCACGGCCGCGTCGCCATGAACACCGCGTAGCGCCACCACGCGCCCAGCCACCAGCTCTCCGCCGCCTTCGCCTGCGTCAGCAGGATGATCGCCGACTGGTTCACCGCGTCGCGCGACAGCACCCACAGCGCGAAATCGCGCGCCTCCTTCGGCCGGTTGCGACGCACCGCGACGCCACCGCGCAGCAGCAGCGCGGCCACGTGATCCGAACCCGGCGTCAGCTCCGCCGCGACCAGCTCCGCCGCCGCCAACTGCTTCTGGCGCAGCAGGAAAAGCCCGTACTGGCCGCGGAACCCGTCATCGCCCGGAGCGAGCCGCATCGCCCGCTCGAACGCCTCCTGCGCCGCGCGCCGCTTGCCCGCCTGCTCCAGCACCAGCCCCAGAATGTTGGCCGACGAAGGGCTTGCCGGCGCCAGCTCGGTCGCCCGCTGCGCCGCCTGCACGGCCTCCTTTCGCCGCTTCAGCGCGTGCAGCGCCAGCGCCTGCGCGCGGAACGCCTCCGCGGTCGGGTCGAGCGCCAGCGCCCGCTGCACCGCCTCCAGCGCCGGCCGCGCCCGCCCCTGGCCGAACAGCGCCAGCGACAGCACCGCGTGCGCGGCGCCCAACTCGGGATCGGCCGCCAGCGCCTCGCGCGCCAGCCGCTCGGACCCGGCGAAATTATTGGCGGCGTGCAGGTGGCGCGCGGCGGCCAGCCGGTTCAGCGCCAGCTCGGCGCTCAGCGCGCGTGCCTTTCCAGGAACGCGAGCACGTCGCCGTAAATCCCGCCCTCGTTGGCATATTTCGCGTAGTTGCGCGCGGTCGCGAGCCATTCGCCGGTGGTCGGCCGCACCTCCTTGAACGCCGCCTCCACATGCCGGCGGGAAATTGGCGTCAGGTTGTCAGGGGATTCGCTTTCCTCGATCGCGAGTTCGGTCGCGGTCTCGACGACGTTGGCGAGGTCGGCGCTGGAAAATCCCGGAACTCGTCTCGGCGAAACGGCGCATGTCCAGCCCCGGCGCGACCGGCCGGCCCGCGAGCCCGCCGGTCAGGATCGCCAGCCGCGCGGTCTGGTCCGGCGGTGGCACGAACAGCACGCGGTCGAACCGGCCGGGCCGACGGAACGCCGGGTCGACGGCCCACGGCGTGTTGCTCGCGGCCAGCACCAGCACGCCCACGGACGTCGCGGAAAATCCGTCCATTACAATTTGACCCTTAGTTCCCGAGTGGTGTTGGCGTTGACAGTGTTCAAAACCCCTTCTTTAGCCGCACGTTCTCCTTCGCCGCGCGCAGCTCGCGGCGCAGCACATGAATGAAGATGAGACCGGCGATGACAGGATACCCGATCAGGAGATACGCCATGGGACCGAGCACCAACATAAGCGGCACGCAAATCGGCACCATCACGAGCATCCGCAGCCAGACCGGCTTGGTGCTGAAGAACACGTTGTATCGCCACCACAGACCAAGCCACAGGCTCCGCGCCGCCTTGGCCTGCACCAGCAGCGCCAACGCCGTCGGGTCGACCGAGTCGCGGGAAAGCACCCACAGCGCCAGTTCCTCCGCTTCCTTCGCCCGGCCCCGGCGCACCGCGATGCCGCCCTGCAACAGCAGCGCCCGCGTGTTGTCCGAGAAAGGCTTGAGCAAGGCTGCCGCCTTTTCCGCCCCAGCGAGTTGATTGGTGCGCAGCAGGAACAGGCCAAACTCGGCGCGGAAAAAGTCGCTGTCGGGTGCGAGTTCCACGGCACGCTCGAACGCCCGTCTGGCTTCGCTCTGGTACCGCGCCGGCTCCAGCACCGCGCCAAGCAGATGTGGCAAATTCCGGGCTGTTTGGCGACAGTGCCACCGCGCGCCGCGCCGCTTCGATCGCCGCCTTCCTGCGTTTCAGACGATTGAGCGCCAGCGCCTGGGCGTGGAACGCCTCGGTGGTTGGCGCGAGCTTCAACGCCTGCTCCGCCGCCGCGAGCCCCGGCCCCGGACGGCCCTGCCGGCTCAGCGTCAGCGACAGCAGTACATACGCGCCGCGCAGCTCCGGGTCGGCCGCCAGCGCCTCGCGCGCTAGCCGCTCGCTGGCAGAAAGATTGTTGCTGACATAGAGGCGCTGCGCGGCGGAGAGCCGGTTGTTGGCCAGATCGGAACTCAGCGGGCGTGCCTTTCGATGAACGCGAGCACGTCGTCGTAAATGCCGCCCTCGTTGGCATATTTCGCATAGTTGCGCGCGGTCGCGAGCCACTCGCCGGTGGTCGGCCGCACCTCCTTGAACGCCGCCTCGACATGCCGGCGGGAGATCGGCGTCAGGTCCTCCGGCGACGTGCTTTCCTCGATCGCCAGCTCGGTCGCCGTCTCGACGACGTTCGCCAGGTCGGCGCCGGAAAACCCGGAACTCGTCTCGGCGAAGCGGCGCATGTCCAACCCGGGCGCGACCGGCCGGCCCGCGAGCCCGCCGGTCAGGATCGCCAGCCGCGCGGTCTGGTCCGGCGGCGGCACGAACAGCACGCGGTCGAACCGGCCCGGCCGCCGGAACGCCGGGTCGACCGCCCACGGCGTGTTGCTCGCGGCCAGCACCAGCACGCCCTCGGAACTCGCGGAGAACCCGTCCATCTCGCTGAGGAAGGCCGAGACCAGCGACGCCCCCACCTCGCCGCTCGACCGGCGGCGGGAGGCCAGCGCCTCCAGTTCGTCGAAGAACAGCACGGCGGGCTTGCGGGCGCGCGCCTGGGCGAACGCCTGCGCCAGTTTTCTTTCCGATTCGCCGATATACTTGTCGAGCACGTCGGTGATCGCGACCGCGACGAAATGCGCGCTGCGCCTCGCCGGCGGTCGCGCGCGCCAGCATGGTCTTGCCGCAGCCCGGCGGCCCGAACATCAGCACCCCGCCGCCGCTCTTTTTCCGGAACGCCTGGAACAGCCCGGGCTTCTGGAACGGCGCGATGATTTTCCGGCGGATCTGCTGCTTCACGTCCTCCAGGCCCGCGACCTCGGCAAAACTCAGCGTCGGCCGCTCGGCCTCCGGTGGCGGCGGCGCCTCCGGCCGGAACAGCCGCACCACCGTTGCGCCGTCCCGTGCGGCCGTCGCCGCCTGCGGTTGCAGCGTGGCCCACCGTGCCGACGCCGCATCGCGCCCGCCTTCGCTCAGGAACGCGGCAACCCGGCGCCGATGCGCTTCCTGCTGCGCCGGCGGCTCGGCGGCGCCGAAGAAGTCGAGCACCTCCGGCGGCGCCACGCCGCGCACCGCATCGAGCAGCGCCGCCTGCAACGCCGCCGAGTCCGGGCGCGCGCGGCAGGCCTCCAACAGATCCTGTATGGCCGGGTCCAACGGCGCCTCCTGCGGTTACGCGGGCACGTCGAGCGTGAGCCCGTCGTAGCCCGGCTCCACGCCGGCCGGCAGGCGGGCGCGCAGCCACGCAAAATCCATGTCCGGCCCCATATGCGTCAACACCGTCCGCCGCGGCCGCACCCGCGCCACCCAGTCGAGCACGCGCGGCAGCCAGGCATGGGTGCGGTGCAGATGCCGCTGGAAGCACCCGACCACCCAGGTGTCGACCCCGGCCAGCGCCGCGAAAGCGGCCTCGTCGAGGTCCACCACGTCGGTGGAATACCCGAACCCGCCGGCCCGCAATCCCAGCGAATGGGTAAACCCGTGGTCCTGGTCGAACAATTTCACGTCCAAACCCAGAATCTCGATGGTTTGGCCGGCCACGACCGGGCGCGGCACCAGCACGGGCCGAAAGAAGCCGGGCGGCTGCCAGGGGACGAACGCATAGCGGAACCGGGTTTCCAGCTCGGCAAGCGTCTCCGCCGTTGCGAACGCGTCCAGCGGATGGTCGACGATCCGGTTCAGGATGCGCACGTCGTCGAGCCCGGTGATATGATCGGCATGCGCGTGCGTGTAAAGCACCGCGTCGACCTTGCGGATTTTGCAGGCAAGAAGCTGCACCCGCATGTCCGGCGGCGTATCGACCAGCAGTGCCTGCCCGTCCCACTCGATGAGAATGGACGCGCGGCTGCGCCGGTTGCGCGGCTCGGCGGGGTCGCACTCGCCCCAGTCGCCGGCACCGTCCGGCCCGCCGATCATCGGCACGCCGGCCGAGCCGCCCGTCCCCAGCAGCGTGATTTTCAACGGGCTACGCCGCTTTCCGGAACAGCCGCCGGAAATTCGCGGTGGTCAGATCGGCCAGCGCCGCGGGTTCGATGCCCCGCACCTGGGCCAGCACGGCAGCGGTCTTGGCGACGAACGCCGGCTCGTTGCGCTTGCCGCGAAACGGCACCGGCGCGAGATACGGAGAATCCGTCTCCACCAGCAGCCGGTCGGCCGGAATGTCCCGTGCGATGTCCCGGTTTTCCTGCGATTTCGGGAAAGTCAAAATACCGGAGAAGCTGACGTAGCCGCCCAGCCGCAGCGCCGCCTCGGCGAGCCCGCGGCCGGAGCTGAAGCAGTGCAGCAGCAGCATGAATTTGCCGCCGGTATCCCACTCATCCTGCAGAATTTTTTCGATGTCGTCGTCGGCGTCCCGGGCGTGGATGGCGAGCGGCACATCCGCAAGCCGCGCCGCCCGGATATGCGCCCGAAAACTTTCTTTCTGCACGTCTCGCGGCGCCTTGTCGTAGAAGTAGTCCAGGCCGGACTCGCCGATGCCGATCACCTTCGGATGCGTGGCAAGCGCCGCCAGACGCCTCCGGCGCCGGCACCGGAAATTCCGCCGCGTTGTGCGGATGGATGCCGACGGTACACCAGACTTTCTCATGTGCCGCCGCCAGCTCGCGCATCTCCAGCGACTGCTGCCAGCGCGTGCCGATGGTGACCATCTCGCCCACCCCGGCCTCCGTCGCGCGTGCCAGCACGCCGGGCAGCTCATCGGGACGGAAGTAATCGAGGTGGCAGTGCGAATCGATCAACATGTCCGGATCATCCGATCGGCATCCGCGCCCGCCGCAGCGGCTCGGCCTCGGTGAAGATGCGGCGGCGACGGAAAGCGATCGGGCTTTCCACCAGCAGCATCCCCGACAGCCCATTGCCCATCCGCCCCACGAACCACGGCGTCGCCACGTCGCGATCGTCGCCCGCGGCCCATTGCGGAATGCGCAGCCCCCAGCGCCGCGCCAGATGCTCTCCCACGGCCCCGACGAAGGCATCGTCGCGCTCGCGGCCGGTACGCGGCGGTACTTCGTCGATCATTGCCTGGCGTCGCCCCATGTCGGGCTCCGTGTAAAAGACATCCAAAAACTCGTCGATCATCACTTCGAGCGCCTCACCGCCCGTCGGGGCGCGGCGCACGGCCTCAGCCAGCGTCGGCGGGTGGTGCAGCATTCAGCCTCTCCGCGAACCGCCCGATGATCGCTGCGCGACGCGCGTCGGCGGGCTCATTGGGAAAATAGGTCTCCAGCAGCCTGAGCATAGCCTCCCGCGACATGATGCCGGAGGCGCGGGCCAGCAACGCGGCGTCGGTTTCGTCGCGTCGACCCACTCGCATCGCTCGCAGCTTCATCGCCAGCAGATAGTCAGGTTTCGCGACATAGACGCGCAGCCCAGGGCGTTCCTCGCTGGGATACGTATCGTGCAGCGAAGTTCCGCCTGCCGCGCCCAGGTAGTTGGCGACCGCTTCGCTGAACCAGGACCGCAACCAGCCGCGCCGCTCGGCCACCTCGCGGGCGGCCTGCATCAGCGCCCCATGATCGCCACTGCGCACGATCGCATCCACGTCGGCGGTGCGGAATGCGACCTCGAACTGCAGCATGATCGCCGCACCTCCATACACGGCGATTTCCGCCGTCTTGCGCTGCCGCAGCAGGATTTCACCCATTTCCCGGAACGCCGTCTCCACCTCGCCGCGCGAGAGTTGCTGCGTGTCCAATGCGCGAAGCGACCGCTCAGGCCGTCTCCTCGACATGTCGCGGAAACACCCCGGTCGGCGCCGGCAGCGCGGTGCCGTCCACGAGCGGCGTGGCAAGGGAAAAAATATCGCGCGCATCCGGCGGCACGCCGAGCTGGTCCAGCATCTTCGCCATGCTGCCGGGCATGAACGGCTGCAACACGGTCGCGATCGGGCGCATCGCGTCAACCAGCACGCGCAGCACCTCCGCCATCCGCGCCGGGTCGTTTTTCCGCAATGCCCACGGCGCCTGCCGGTCGATGTAGCCGTTCGCCGCGCGCACGACCTTCCACACCTCCTCCAGCGCCTCATGGAACACCTGCCGGTCCATCCGGTCGCGCACGATCGCGGGCAACGCCTCGGCCGCCGCCAGCAGCGTCGCGTCCTCCGCCAGCACCACGCCGCGCGCCGGCAGCCTGCCGTCGCAATTCCGGGCGATCATCGACAGCGAGCGCTGCGCCAGGTTGCCGAGATCATTGGCCAGCTCGACGTTGATCCGCGATACTAGCGCCGGGTGGCTCATGCTGCCGTCGGCGCCGAACGGCTTTTCGCGCATGAAGAAGTAGCGCACCTGATCGAGCCCGTACGTCGCCACGAGGTTGCGCGGCTCGATCACGTTGCCGAGCGACTTGCTCATCTTTTCGCCCTCGACCGTCCACCACCCGTTCGAGCTGACGCGACGCGGCACCGGCAACCCCGCGGCCATCAGGAACGCCGGCCAATACACGGCATGAAACCGGATGATGTCCTTGCCGATCATGTGCACGTCGGCGGGCCAGAAGCTCCAGCGCGGCGCGGTTTCGTCCGGCCAGCCGGTCGCGGTCACGTAGTTGGTCAGCGCGTCGAGCCACACGTACATCACGTGCCCCGGCGCGTCCGGCACCGGGATGCCCCAGTTGAACGTGGTGCGGCTGATCGACAGGTCGTTCAGCCCGCCCCGCACGAAACTTGTGACTTCGTTGCGGCGGCTGTTCGGCGCGATGAATTCCGGGTTGTTCTCGTAATGCGCCAGCAGACGGTCCTGCCATTTCGACAGGTCGAAAAAGTACGACGGCTCGCGCACCCACTCCACCGGCGCGCCCGACGGCGCGACTTTCGACCCGTCCGGCTTCGTCGTCAGCTCGCTCTCGTCGTAGAACGCTTCGTCGCGAACGGCGTAAAATCCTTCATAATGGCCGAGATAGATGTGCCCGTTCGCGGCAATCCGCCGCCACAGCTCAGTACACGTGCGCTTGTGCCGCGCCTCGGTCGTGCGGATGAAGTCGTCGTTGGACAGCCCCATCTTCGCCGACATGTCGCGAAAATCGTCGGACACGCGATCGACGAACGCCTGCGGATCGAGCCCCGCCGCCGCCGCCGCTTTTTCGACTTTCTGCCCGTGCTCGTCGGTGCCGGTCAGGAAAAAAACGTCGAACCCGTCGAGCCGCTTCCACCGCGCCAGCACGTCGGTCGCGATCGAGGTGTAGGCGTGCCCGATATGCGGCGCACCGTTCACGTAGTAGATCGGCGTCGTCAGGTAGAATTTTGGTTTCATAACTCATTCCAAGGCATACTCAGTGCGATCCTTTCGATCTCCACGTCATGGCCGGGCTTGACCCGGCCATCTCGCCGCACCCTCGGCGCTGACGTGGATGCCCGGGTCAAGCCCGGGCATGACGGCTGGGCTGATGGACCAAACATGGGATTGTTGTCGGTGTCCCTCACCGCCCCGCCAGCAACGCACACCCGGCGACGATCGCCTGGCGTTTGTCGAGGTGGAGTTCTTCGGTCTCGTATTGCAGGTGGCCCAGCCCCTGCCACACGTCGACCCAGGCGGCAAGGGGCCGCGCGCCGACCAGTTTTTCCTGCTCCGGATCGGCCCGCCCCTTGGCGACCTCGCGAACAGCCGCCGCGACCGCGGCGCGCAGCAAATCCATGAACATCGAGAACGCATCCTCGTCGCGGCCGAGCGCGTCGGCGACCTCGTGCGCGCGCTTCGCCGACACCTCGGGCAATGCGTCCAGCACCTTGCCCACAAGCTCGGCAATACCGACGCCGCCGCCCTCGGCGAGCGCCAGCGCGCGCCCGATCGAGCCTTCGCCCAACGTCGCCAACCGGCCGCGCTCCTCTTCAGCCGCATCCGGCAAATAGCGGAGAAGCAACGCGGCCATCGTCGCGTCGTCGAGTGCGTCCAGCCGCAGCCGGCGGCAGCGGCTGCGCAGCGTCGGCAGCAGCCGCCCGGCCGCCGAGCACACCAGCAGCAGCACCGCCCGCTGCGGCGGCTCCTCCAGCACTTTCAAAAGCGCGTTGGCGGCGTTGCGATTGAGATCCTCGGCGCCGTCGACGACCACGACGCGCCAGCCGCCCTCGGCCGGCGTCAGGTGCAGGAACTCGGCGATCCGGCGCACGTCGTCCACCACGATCTCGCCGCGCAGGCGTTTTCTCTTCGCGTCCCATTTGCGCTCGACCGTCAGCAGGTCCGCGTGCGAGCCGGCCGCCACCCGCCGGAACACTTTTTCGCGTTCATCCACGGCAAGCGAATTGTCCGCGGGCGCCCCGGCGAACAGTTTTCGCGCGAACCGGAACGCGAGCGTCGCCTTGCCCACGCCTTCGGGCCCGGTCAGCAGCCACGCATGATGCATCCGCCCGGACCGCATCGCCTCGGCCAGTGTCGCCTCGGCCGCGGCATGGCCGAGCAGCAACGGATTGGCGCGGGGCTCGGGAGCGATCGGGTCGGGCATGGCGGCAGATTAGGCCGCGCCGGCTGGGAACGGGAGGGTCGCCGCTGCAATGGCGACCGAGGCGGCTGCCGCTCCTGCGAACCGCGTCGCTACCTCACCGACGGGTGCTTCTTGCCGGCGACGCTGGGCGTCGCGAGGTTGGGAGCGGGTCCGCCGCTGACGCCGACCACCGGCGTCCCGGGGTTCAGTCCACGCACCGGCGCAAAGCCCGACAGGCTGGAGGGACTGTTGGGCGGCGCAGGCGCGATCGCCGGAGGCGGCGAGGGCATATCGAGGGCGTGCGTCACATCGTCCGGTGCGTTCGCCTGCATCGATGGCGTCGTCGCCGGCAAAACCGGCGGCGACACGTCGGCGCGTGCAACCAGCACTGGTTGAACCAGCATGCCCGCAAACAGCAGCGCCACGAGATCGATCCTATTGAGCGCCGACATGACCTTCACCTCCAACCCAGCCGAGACCTGTTCCGTTTCGCGAAGCCGCGCAACCGCAATTAACCCGGCCTGAAAACGACCTTGCTCAGTCGCCCACCAGCGTCACCGTCGCCACCGCGACCGATAGCTGGCGCGGATCGTTCGAGCCCGGCGCCAGGAACCGCACCGGCAGCGCATACGGCACCGTCAACGTCACCGCGTTCATCTCGGCCGCATCGAACGGCGCCGTCTCCAGAACGCCCCATTTGCCGCCCTCCGGCTGCCACTGCGCGGCGACGCCGGCGCCGTTCACCTCGACGCCGATCTCGCCGGCCGGATACGCGTCGGTGACGTGATACAGCCGGATCCGCAGTCGGGCGCCACCCGGGGCGGCGACAAAAGCGATCCGCGCGGGCTGAGCGCCAATCACCCAGGAAAAGTCTCCAGCCGGCTCATACGGAAAAAACCCCTGCCGGCCGGCCATCGCGCGGATCGGCACCGTCACGCCACGCTCGAGCCGGGCGAGGCCGTCGGTGCGCGCAGCACCTGGCGCCGCCGCGCGCAGCGCCGCGACGCGGGCGCGGAACAACGTCGCCGCCGCATGATACAGCGCCAGGTCGCCGGCGTTGAGCTCGATCACGCGCAGGATGTTGGCCGGCGTCCATTCCGCGCCCGCCGGGCCGGACGCGTTCTCGAACATTTCCGCCAGTTCGAACGGCACCCCGAGCGTCGCGCGCAACAGCAACAGCGTGTCCGGCATCGCCTCGGCCAGCCCGAACGTCGCGCCCTGCAGCGTCGCCAGCGCCCCCGCGACGATTTTTTCCAATGGCGTCTGTTCCCAGAACCCGTTGTAGGTGCGGTCGCGCTGGGTCGGCAGGTTGCAGAGCTGGTCGCACATGCCGTTGCGGATTTGCCCGGCCAGTTCCTGCGCGCGGCATGCAAGGAACTCGTCGAACCCGAAATTCTCCCGCAAATCCAGTCGTGTCAGCTCCGACGCGGGCTGCCGCCGCAGGAAGCGGAACAGCGAAAACACCCGATCCACCGGGTGCCGCAGCAGGGTAAAAACCGGGAACTCGCGCAGCCGCTCGCCGAACGCGTGTGCCGGCATGTGCCCGGCGAGGCAGCCGATCTGCGCCAGTTCGGGCGCATCCAGCAGCGCCTCGATCGCCGCCATGTGCAGCTCGCCCGGGCCGAGCCGCCGCACCCTCTCCTCGCCGAACACGTTGCCGAGCGCGGCCAGGATCGAGGTGCCGGCGGTCTTGGGCACGTGCAGGAAGACGAACGGGCGACCTGTCGCCAAGCTGCGCCTGCTGTGCAACCCGCATCTCCCGGCACCCTCACGAGTGCGCGGGTCGCGCATCGCCGCCCACGATCCGCTCGGCGACATTTTCGATCGCTCCCTCGGCGGAAATCAGCACACAGCGCCGGAACTCGTCTCTCGGATTTGCCAAAATCCGCGGCGCACGGCCGCAAAGAAGTTCCATCCGAGCCGCTCGTAGCGGTCGGCGGCAGTGCCGCGCGCGCGCAGCCGCTCAACGGAGGTTTGCACCTCGACATCGAGAATGACGGTCAGGTCGGGCCGCAACCCCGAGCATCCCCGACAGCGCGGCGATCTTCGCCGGAGTCGCCGCCGAGCGCATAGCCCTGATACGCCATCGTGGAATCGTAGAAGCGGTCGCACACCACCCAGGTGCCGGCGGAAAGGGCCGGGCGGATGGTCCGCTCGACATGCTCGGCGCGGGCCGCAAAGTGCAGCAGCGTCTCCGCGGGCAACGACCACTCCACGCTGCCGGAGAGCAGCAGCCCCCGCAGCACCTCGGCGCCCGGCGCGCCGCCGGGTTCCCGGGTCAGGCGCACATCCACGCCGAGGGCGCGCAGGCGCTCAGCCAGCAGCCGCGCCTGCGTCGATTTCCCGGCTCCCTCGCTGCCTTCGAACGTGATGAACCGGGCGGGAAGATTCGCGACCATCCGACGTTTCTACGCGAAGCGGCGGGAATCGTCCCCAGGCGCGCCGGTGCGCAGCAGGTCGCCAATTCACAGCGGAATGGTCCGCCGCGCCACCGCCTTGTCCCAGACTTTTTCCCGGTCCTCGTCGAACACCAGTTTCGGGTCGTTCGCGATGGTGAACCACGCGTTCAGCGCCATCTCGTGTTCCAGCTGGCCCGGCGCCCAGCCGGCGTAGCCGAACGCGAGCAGGCTTTTCGCCGGCCCCTTGTGCCGCGCCAGGTCGCGCAGCACCTGGAGGTTCGACGTCATCGCCACCTGGTCGTCGATGCCGATCGTGCCCTCGCCGTGGTAGTCGGCGCTGTGCAGCACGAACCCGCTGCCGCGCTGCACCGGACCGCCGTTGAAGATCTGCACGGTGCCGTCCATGCCCGCGGTGTCTTCGCCGATCTGCGCCATCAGCTCGGCCCAGGGCCGCTCGCCGATCGGCCGGTTGACGATGATGCCGAACGCCCCGCGCTCGTCCTGGCGCACCAGCAGGATCACGGTGTGGAAGAAATGCGGGTCGCCCATCTCGGGCGTCGCCACCAGCAGCTGCCCGGTCAGCGTCTTGGCGGCCGGCGGCTCCTCCGGCCCCGGCAGCGCCGCGCGGCACAGCGTGGCCGAGGCCAGCAGCACGGCAAAAGCAAGCAAGCCGCGTCGGAGCCGTTGAACCGACATGCACCACCCCGCCGACGATTGCAGGCGCGGCGCGCAGTGAAGCACGCCACCGGCCCACCGGCCAGCGACCTCTGTGCGTGAGCCGGCCGCGAACGCGAGGCGACGGTGCGGTTTGCACCGTGCAAACAATATCAACCCCAACATTATCGTGACCTGGGAACGCACCGGAGGGTTGGCGCTTAGCATTGTGCGGAACACCAGCAGAAAGATCCGTTCATGGGCAGGGTCTACCAACGCGCGCTTTTGGACGGGTCGGTGCTGCGGGTGCGGAGCCCGTGTTTCGAGTTGCGACTTCGCTGGACGGCCGCCGTTCCGCTGATCGGTTATCTTTCGGTGATGCTGTGGGTGGCGTTGCTTGTTCTGGTCGTGCGCATCGTCTGACCGATCAGGCCGCGCCGACCCCCGCGATGAGCGACGCCTCGCCCGGCGTCGCCGTAGCCGAAAACCCCGCGAGTAGGTAGAATCCGAGGCTGGTGAACACTCATGCAGCCCCCACGTGTGCAGCCAGCAAATCGGCGGCTATGCAAGGCGTGCGAATCCGCCCCGCACCATCACCAAGCCGCAGGAGTAGACCATAATGAATATCTTCACCATCATTGGGATAATCGTTGTGGTACTTCTCGTTGCCGGTTATTTCGGGATGCACTCCGGCGTGCACGGTTTCGTCTTTTGATCTGAGGACAACCGTCCAACGTCCAGTTCTGCTGGCAGCGCGTCGGCCTCCCGTCGGTTCAGCGTGCGCAGGCGAAAGCAGTCCCACGCGGCCGCGCCGAACACAAATGAAAGTCCTGAAGGGCCGCTGTCTTCCCCTCCTCCCCTTGCGGGCTTGGGCCGCGAAGCGGACCAAAGGCGGGAGGAAGGGTCCAGCGTCATGAGTCTCTGCCCGGCGAACCCCTGACAGTGCGTCTACCCGCCCGTGACGTAATGCGACAGCACCGCCAGCGCGCGCCCCGGCAGACCCGAGCCGCGGCACGTCGGCGCCGGCCAGCAGCGGAATACTCATGTCCGGCACGCCCTCGCCCGCTCACCGTCAGCTTGCCCACGTGGTGCCGCGCACCACCGGCGCCGGGATCGGCGCGTCGTACTCGATCGCGATCGTGCGCCTTGGTCCGCCAGTTCCGCGGCATGCGTCAGAAAGCTCGCGCCCGCCCACCAGCGGCACCGTCGGCTCGGCGCCCAGCCACACCGGCGCCTGCTCGACCGTGTCGCCGGCGGTGAACAGCGTCACGTCCTCGAATTCCCGAAACGCCCATTCCAGCAGCCGCTCGCTCTCCTCGGCGCGCTGGTGCATCGAGCCGAGCCCGTTCACCACCAGGATGATCCGCCGCCCGCCGCGCAGCGCGCTGGCAACCAGGCCGTAGCCGCCGTCGTCGGTGTGGCCGGTCTTCAGCCCGTCGGCGAGCCCCTTCTGCACCAGCGGGTTCCGGTTGTCCTGGTCGATGTTGTTGTATTTGAACGACTGCTCCGAATCGTATTTGTAGTATTCTGGGAAGTCCTGGATGATCCGCCGCGCCAGCGGTCGCGATGTCGCGCGCAGCGGCTCATGTCAGCTGGTCCGGGTCCGGCCAGGCCGGTGGAGTTGCAGGAACGTGGAGTGGGTCAGCCCCAGTTCCTTGGCCTTCGCGTTCATCAGCTCGACGAACTGCCTCCTCCGAGCCGGCGATGCCCTCGGCCAGCACGATGCAGGCGTCGTTGCCGGACTGCACGATCATGCCGCGGATCAGGTCCTCGACCTTCACCTGCGTGCCGATCTGCACGAACATCTTCGACCCGCCCATGCGCCACGCGCGCTCGCTGACCGGCAGTTCCTGGTCGAGCTTGAGCCGCCCTGCCTTCAGCATCCCGTAGACGATGTAGGCGGTCATCAGCTTGGTCATCGACGACGGCGGCATCGGCACGTCGGCGTCCTTGTCGAGCAGGGTCGCGCCGGTGTTGTAGTCGACGATGATCGCCCAGCGCGCCGCGGTGTCGACCGGGCCGATCGGCGTCTGCGCCGGGCGTGCTCGGCGTCGGCGCCTCGCCGGGCGGCGGCTTCGGCGCCGCGGCGGCATGGACGGCGGGCTTCTTGCGCGGCTCCGCGGCGTGCGCGCGGGCGCCGAGCAGGACGACGGAGGCCAGCACCAGGCGGCGGCTCAGCACGTCGGGCCGGCCGGAGGGGGATTTTTCATGCGCCGCGTTCTATGCCCCCGCACTTGCCCCGGCAACCGATCGGCGGCGCGGCTTGCTGGCCCACGAGTTTGGATGCGATTGTGATATCTTGTCCGAGGAGGTCCGCGATGCCGAATCCGCCCCCGACCGTGGTCAGCGTGCGCGTCAGCGCCGAGGAACGCGGCCTGCTGGCCGAGGCGGCGGACCAGGCGCACACCAGCATCAGCGACTTCATGCGCAGCCGCGCAGTCGAGGCCGCCGAGATCGAGGTGCTCGGCCGCACCGTGGTCAGTATCCCGGCGGAAACCTGGACCGATTTCGAGGCCTGGGCGAGCGCCGTGCCGAGGGACCTGCCGGTGCTGCGCGACCTGCTGGCGCGTCGCCTGGCATGGCAGGACTGATGCCGCCGCGGCCGCTGGCGGAGGGCGACGACCGGCTTGGGTTCGACTGCGGGCGGCCGTCGCTGACCCAGTGGTTCCGCCACCACGCCTGGCGCTGCCAGCAGGCCAACGCCGCGCGCACCAGCGTGCTGCGCGATCGCGGCGGCGTCGTCGGCTACGTGACGCTGTGCGCGGCGCAGGTCGAGCGCGCGCACGTGCCGGAGGCGAACGGCTCGGCCCGGCCCGGCGCGCTGCCGGCGCTGCTGCTGTGGCAGGTCGCGGTCGATGCGCGGTGCCAGCGCCAGGGCCATGCGCGCACCCTGATGCTGTTCGCGCTGCTGACCGCGCTGCGCGCCGCCAGGCCGCTGCAGTGTTTCGGCGTGCTGGCGCACCCGCTGGACGACGGCATGCGCGGGTTCTTCGGCAAGTTCGGCTTCGCGCCGCTGCCCGCCGATCCGCGCGGCGGCATGGCGGTGCGGATCGCCGACCTGCAGCGCAGCGGCCTCGCCGAAGCGGACGGCGCGGGCGTGTGGCCATGACGATGCTGCGCACCCGCACCTGGGTTCCGGCGGCGATCGAAGACTTCGTGCAGTCCGTGGCGGCGGAAACGGCCGGCGCCGCGCCCGTCGCGACCGCACAAGAAATAGCCCGATTGATCGCCGAGAATCGCGCAATTCACGAGAAGAAATGCGTCAACCTCAACCCGGCCACCAACGTGATGAACCCGCGCGCCGAGGCGGCGCTGGCGGCCGGCCTCGGCACCCGGCCCTCGCTCGGCTACCCGGGCGACAAATACGAGATGGGGCTGGAGGCGATCGAGCGGATCGAGGTGATCGCCGCCGAACTCGCGGCCGAGGTGTTTCGCCGCGCGATTATGCCGAAATCCGCGTCGCGTTCCGGCGCGCTGGCGAACCTGTATGCGTTCATGGCGGCCGGCCGAAGCCGGGCGATGCGATCATCGCGCCGCCGCCCGCCGATCGGCGGCCACGTCACGCACCACGGCGGCCGGCTGCGGCCGGGCTCTACGGGCGTCGACATCCATCCCGGCGCCGGTCGATGCGGGGGCTACACCGTCGATGTCGCCGCACTGCGCGAGCAGGCCCAAGCAGGTGCAGCCCGAAGCTGATCACGATCGGCGGCAGCCTGAACCTGTTCCCGCACCCGGTGCGCGAGATCCGCGCCGGATCGCCGACGAGGTCGGCGCGCTGCTGCTGTTCGACGCCGCGCACCTGTCCGGCCTGATCGCCGGCCGCGCCTGGCAGCAGCCGCTGGCCGAGGGCGCGCATGTGATGACCATGAGCACCTACAAGAGCCTCGGCGGCCCGGCCCGCCGGCCTGATCCTCACCAACGATCGCGGCGCTCGCCGAGCGGCTGGACGCGATCGCCTACCCGGGCATGACGGCGAATTTCGACGCGGCGAAGATCGCGGCGCTGGCGATCACGCTGCTCGACTGGCTGGAATATGGCCGCGACTACGCGGCGACGATGGTCGCGACCGCGAAGGCGCTCGCCGGAAGCCTGGCGGAAGCCGGCATGCCGGTGTTCTCGACCGAGCACGGGCTTCACGGCCAGTCGCACCAATTGCGCTGCATGCGGCAAAGTTCGGCGGCGGCCAGGCGGCGGCGAAGAAGCCTGCGCCGCGCCAACATCCTGGCCTGCGGCATCGGCCTGCCGGTGCCCGAACTGGACGGCGACCTCAACGGCCTGCGCCTCGGCACGCCGGAGGTCGTGCGCTGGGGCATGCGGTCGAGCACATGCCGGAGCTGGCCCGCCTGATCGCCCGCGCGCTGATCGGCAACGAGGCCCCCGAGGACGTCGCCGCCGACGTCACCGTGTTCCGTGGGCAGTTCGACCGGATCGGCTTCGTGCGCGAATAGCCGTTCGAAGCGAACCGCTTCGTCCCCTCCGGCGTCGCCCCGTCCTTCACCCTCCCCCTTTTGGAGGAGGGCCGGGGTGGGGTGAACCACGGGAGCACGATTTTCGCGCCGGACGTAAATTCCCGCTTGCCCACCTCCCGTCAGTTATTATAACAATCGTGCATGTCACACACCCCACCCCCGCCCCGCACCGCAGCGGAGCAATTCATCACCATCGTCCGGTGCCTGAGCGCCGCCGTGGTGGCGATGACGGCGGGGAATCGGCTGCCGGCGGCGCTGATCAAGCTGGTCGCCGACCGGCTCCGTGGCATCCAGCAGCGTTTTTTCGCCCTCGCCGCCCGGCTCCGCGACGGAACCCATGTCGTGCGGCAGCGCGCCGCCACAGCGAGCAAGCGTCCGGGCCAGCCGCCGCCGCAAAACCCGCTTCCCACCAGCTTCGGCTGGGTGCTGCCGCTGCTGCCGATACCGCAGGGCGGCGGGTTTCGCTCGCAGCTCGATTTCCTGCTCAATGACCCGGAGATGAGGGCACTGCTGGAAGCGGCGCCGGCGTCGCTGCGCCGGCCGGTGCGGTCGCTGTGCCGCATGCTGGGTCTCGAACCCCCGCCAATTCTGGCGCTGCCCAAGCGCCCGCCGCGTCCCAGGCGGCCGGCGGACCCGGAGCGGCCGCGCGCGCCACGTCGGCGAGGTCCGCCTGCCCCGCCGCTGCGCTACACGCCGCCGGCGCCGCCGCCGTGTTCGCTGGCGCTGGAGTACGACGGCCCGTACCGGCCCACTGCGAATCGTTTGGAGATGACCGGCGGGGTAGGGGAAGCACGCCCATTTCGTTACGAGGTCACAACAATAAATCACGCCGCCAGCAACCCCTCCGCCGGCAGGCGGTGCAGCGAGGCCCAGGCCGGCTCGGCCATCTCGGCGATATGCGCGTGGTGCGTGAACAGGATCGTCTGCGTCACCGCGCCGAACTCGCCCAGCACGCGCAGCGCCGCACGGGCGCGGCGGTCGTCGAAATTCACCAGCAGGTCGTCGGCGATGAACGGCAGCGGCTCGGCGCGGGCCGCGTAGCTCTCGATCGCCGCCAGCCGCAGCGCCAGATAGAGCTGGTCGCGGGTGCCGTCGCTGAGCCGATCGGTCGGGCATTCGGTGCCGTCCGGCCGCACCGCCACCAGCGTGAGCTTGCCGTCGTCGGCCTCGTCGACGCTGAGCCGGTCGTAGCGCGCCTCGGTCAGCCGCGCGAACAGTGCGCCGGCGCGGCCGAGCAGCGGCGCCTGCTGCTGCCGGCGGAACCGGTCGATGCCGGCCCGCAGCAGCGCATGGGCCAGCCGCAGCCGCACGTAGCGCGCGGCGATGTCCTCCATGTCGGCGACCGCGTTCTGCATGTCCTGCGCCGCCCCCGCCGCGTCGCGCCCGCGCTCCATGCCGTCGAGCGCCGCGCGCAATTCCGTCACTTTGCCGGCGTACGCTGCATTCTCGTCGTTGATCGCCCGCAGCCGCTCCTCGATCTGCGCGAGCCGCGCCGGCAGCACATCCAGATCGACGCCCGCGGCATCGGCGTCGAGGTCCGCGAGCGGGCGGTCCTCGCGCGCCAGTTCGCCGTCGCGCTCGGCGATTTTCCGCGACAGGTCGGCGTGCGCGGCGGCGCGCGCGATCGCCGCCTGCAACGCGGCATCGTCGTCGGCTCCCGCGAGGCGGCGCAGCCCGGCTAGCGTCTGTTCCGCCGACTCGAACGCCGCCGCTGCTTTCGCCAGCGCCTTTTGCGCGCCGTCGCGTTCCTTCAGTTTGCGCGTCCGCTCCGCGTCGGCCGCCCGCGCCTCGGCCAGACGCCGCGCGAGATCGCGCACTGCGTCATGCGCGTCCGCATCCCCCGTCCCCTCCTCCGCCGCCACTCCCTCCGCCGTCATCCCCGGGCTTGAGCCCTCTCCCGTCATTGCCGGGCTTGACCCGGCAATCTCCGACGGGGACGCAGCGTGGATCCCCGGGTCAAGCCCGGGGATGACGGCGGAGCGGTTGGGTGCCCCGCACCGTCCCCAAACTGCCGCGGCGTCACCGGCAAAACGTTCGATCGACCGCGTCATCTGGGCAATGCGGTCCTCGGCCTGCCGCCATTCCGCACAGCGCAACTCGATCGTGTTCCACAATTCGAGCGCCAGTTTTCCATCTTCTGCCGACGCGCTCCCGGCCAGCCCGAGCGATGCCGCCACCGGCGCCCAGCCGTCGCGCCACGCCGCCCGCTCGCCCTCCAGCTTCGCCGCCGCCCGCGTGGACTTGTCGAGCGCCGCGCGCGCCTGCTCGGCCTGGGTTTGCAGCCGGGTCCGCGCGGCGTCGGCGCGTT
This sequence comes from uncultured Solirubrobacterales bacterium, assembly GCA_963697635.1. Taxonomy (GTDB): domain Bacteria; phylum Pseudomonadota; class Alphaproteobacteria; order Acetobacterales; family Acetobacteraceae; genus CAJCJG01. The sequence continues at coordinate 72,061 of CAVOOS010000012.1, forward strand.
CGCGCTCGGCGCAGGCCAACGCAGCGGCCCGCAGCAGGTCGGCAAGTCGCCCCTCGGCGCGCGCCGCCGCATCGGGCACCAGCGCCGCGAGCGTCTGCCACGCGGCGGCGTGGCGGGCGGTGACGGCTTCGAGCGTGCGCCGCGCCTCGTCCGCGCGTGCCGCGAGCGCCAGCACCGCCGAGCGCTGGCGCAGCCATTCGCGCATCGCCGCCGGGTCCTCGGGCGCCACCCCGGCCGGCTGCCACAGCCGCTGCCATTCCGCGAGCGCGCCATCGCGCACCGCCTGCGCCGCGGCCTCGGCCGTCGCCAGGTTCTCGCGCAGCGCCTGCTGCTGCGCCCGGCGGGCGCGCAACTGGTCGAACGACGCCACCCGCTCCGCATCGATTGCCCGACGGTCGGCCAGGCCGTCGGCCGCGCGCAAAAGTTCCTCAAGCGTGTCGGCCAGGTCGCCGCCGGCCGGCAGCCCGGCCAGCTCCGCCGCGCTCGGCGCCGCGCCGCCCTCCAGCCGATACCGGCGGATCAGCCGCCACGCCCGGTCGCGCCGGCTTCGCGCCTCGGCGATGGCCTCGGTGGTCGGCACCTCGCCCACCGCGGCGACGCCGCGCAGACCCGGCCTCGATCTCGGCGAGCGTGGCGTCCCCCGCCGCAAGTCGGTCGCGCTGCGCCCGCAGCGCCTCCTCGGCCGCCTGCAACGTTTTGGCGTGCTGCGCCACCGTCGCCTCCAGCGGCACCGCCGCCGCCGTCAGTGCCGTCGCCGCGCCCGACCACAACGGCAACGCCGCCAGTCCGTGCGCCGCCGCATCGCTCGCCGCCGCCAGCGCCGCCGTGGCCTGCCGCATTTCGTCGTCGAGCCGTCCCTCGGCGCGCGCGGCATCGATGGCCGCGCGAAGGGAAAAAAACGGCTCGGCCGGGGGCGCCGCCGCCAGCGCCGCCTCCGCCTCGGCCAGCGTCCGCGCGTCGGTCTCGGCGTCCTCGCCGGCTTTCTGGGCGCGTGCCGACAGCCGCTCGTGCGCTTCGGTGGCCCGCTTGGCGGCACCGCGGGCCAGCGCGTCCGGCACCCGCGCCGCCAGCGCCGCCGCATCGCCCGCGAGACCCAGCCGCTGCCCGGCCTCCTGCACCAGACGCTCTTGCTGCAGCGCGACGCCGCGCTGCTCCTCGCGGTCGCGCCTTGCCGCCACGATCCGGTTCTGGTCGGCCGCCAGTTCGTCGATCGCCGCCGCCTCGGCGAGCACCGCGGCATCGACGACCAGCCCGGCCAGCTCGCGCGCCAACTCCTCCTCGCGCGCGCGTTCGCGGCGCAGGTCGTGTGCGGCCTGCTCGCGGGCCAGCGTCGCCGTCTGCCGCCGCGCCTCGGCGTCCGCCGGCAGCGACGCCACCTCGCCCATCCGCTCGCGCTCGGCGACCGCGAGCGCGCGGGCGCGCAAGGCGGGGGCGGTGCGCCGGATCCGCTCCAGCCGCGCCCGCTCGGCATGCAGCGCCTCGGCCTCGCGCACATTCGCCGCGCGCGCCTCGGTCAGCCGCTGGTGCGCCTCGCGCTGCTCTCTGTAGTCGGCGGGCTCGACGCTGCGGCTGTCCAGCGCCTGCCGCGCCGCCTTGAACGCATCGGCCGCCACATGGAAGTCGCGCCGCCGCCGCCGGTCGCCATGCAGTTGCGCGGCACCCTCGCCGAGCCGCTCCACCAGCGCGCGAAAACCGGTCATGCCGGTGTAGGCCTGCAGGATGCTCTCGCCGACCTCGCCCTTGTCGTCGAGCATCGCCTCGCCGCCGCGCCGCAGCTCCGCGGCGTTGAGGCCGAACACGCGATCGAACCGCTCGCGGCCGGTGCCGCCGAGGAACGCCGCCAGCGCGATCTCCGGCACCGGCTGGCCGCCGCCGTCGAGCAGATCCTCCTTGCGCCGCTTCAGCCGGATGAACGTCGCGGCGCGCCCGTCGCGGGCGGAGACGGCGAATTCCACGCGCAGCTCGCGCATGTCGTGCAGGAAAGCGAACTCGGTGCGGTGCGGGAAGCCGAACAGCGCATCGCCGATCGCCGCCAGCGCGGTCGACTTGCCGGCCTCGTTGGCGCCGAGCACGACGTGCAGATTGCGGTCCGCCGGCAACGACAGAGTGGCATCGGACAGATGCCCGTAGCGGCCTAGCACGACGGACAGGATCCTCACGCCGCCACGTCGCCGGCCAGCGCCTGCGCCACCATCTGCCACGCCTCCGGCGCCAACGCGCGCAATTCCTCGACCGTCTGCGGCACCAGCCGCCTGGCGTGGCCGGCAAGGTGCGGCACCTGCCCGGCCAGCGCCTGGAAATCCTCCAGCAGCCGCTTGAGGATGTCCGGATCGTCGAGCCCGGCCAGGAACGGCGCCGCCAGTTGCGCCACCGCGTCCAGTTCCGCCGCCGCGCGCGCCTCCGGCATGCGCGTCTGCAGCCGCACCCGCTCGATGTACAGGTCGCCGCTGACCGCGGCCGCCGCGCTGCGGCACTCGGCGTCGATGGCGTCGGGGTCGGCCAGCATCGCCGCGTGCCGCGCCGTCGCGCCGCTCAGCGTGACGCGCACGATCAGCGGCCGGGCCTCGGCCTCGCCGTGCGCCGCCGCCAGCGCGAGCCGCGTCCGCGCCGCGATTTCTGCCGGTGTGTCCGCACCCTCGGCATCCACGCTCACCTGCGCCCAGCGCAGCACGTCGGTGTCGCGGTGCTCCAGCCCGACGATCCGCCCGTCGCGCACCTCGACCAGCGTCGCGCCCCGAGCCCCGGCCTCGTTTGGATGCCGCCCCTGCGTGTTGCCAGGGAAGATCACGTACGGCCGCTCATGCAGCACCCGGCGCGCATGGATGTGGCCGAGCGCCCAGTAGTCGTAGCCCTTCGCCACCAGAGCCGCGACCGTGCACGGCGCGTAGGTCGCGTGCTCGCCCGGATCCTCCGCCGAGGTATGCAGCACGCCGATATTCAGCTTGCCCGCAACCGGCGCCGGGTAGGTCAGCGAAAGGTCCTCCGGCACCGCCCGGTTAGGAAACGAGCGGCCGTGGATCGCGACGCCGAATTCCTCCAGCACCACGGTCTCGGTCTTCAGCGCGGAAAACACGGTAACGTTGGGCGGCGGCTCCAGGCTGCGGGTGATCACCGACGCCGCATCGTGGTTGCCCCGCACCACGAAGCACGGCCTGCCAAGCCGCCGCATCTCGCCCGCGACAAACAGGCCAGTGCTGAAATCCCGCCAGTCGGCGTCGTACAGGTCGCCGGCGATGATCACGAACGCCACGTCCTCGTGGATCGCCAGGTCGATGACGTTTTCAAACGCCTTGCGTGTGCAATACTGCGTTACGTGCGCCGGGATGCTTGAAAAATTCCGCAGGCCGGAGAGCGGGCTGTCCAGATGGATGTCGGCCGCGTGCAGGAATTTCATGCGGGCACGCTACCGTCCGGAGCGCGCCGCCAGGAACGCCGCGAACGCCGCCAGCGAGGCGTCCGAAACGTGGTGCTCGATGCCCTCGGCATCCTGCTCCGCCGCCTCGCGCGGCACCCCGACCGCGAGCAGCAGATCGACCACCAGCCGGTGCCGCCGCCGCACCCGCTCGGCCAGGTGTTCGCCGGCTTCGGTCAGGAACACGCCGCGATATGGGCGGGCAGTCGCCAGCCCCTCGCGCTTGAGCCGCGCGATCGCCTTGATCGCGGTCGCGTGCGAGACGCCGAGACGGCGCGCGATGTCGGTCGGCCGCGCCTCGCCCCCGGTCGCCAGCAGGTCGGCGATCAGCTCGGCATAGTCCTCCAGCAGCGCGGTCGACTGCGCAGTGCGCGTCTTGCCGAACCGGCGCGCCTGGGTCGGCTCCTCCGGCAGTTCGATCGGGGCGACCATCGGTGCAGCCACGCGCCTCTCCCTCGCCGCCGAGCGGCGGATCGGGCGTACCGCCGGGGCCGACGCATTGCAACCGTTGTCGCGCAACTGGGCGCTTGACGAGCGGCGCCGAGAAACCACATCCTCTGCCAGCAAGTGTAGCCAAGGCTACATTTTGGTGTCGGTGCTGGCGGCGGCGTGAACCTACGGAGGCTGGAACGCATGAGCGACATCGCGGCGCGGATGACGCTGACGGAGCGCACGGTCTCCGACGGACATGCCGTTTTGGCAGGGCGGCGGCGCGGGCTGCGCTCGGCGCTGCCGTTCATCGGGCCGGCGGTGATCGCCTCGATCGCCTACATGGACCCCGGCAACTTCGCCACCAACATCCAGGCCGGCGCCCAGTACCGGGTATACGCTGCTGTGGGTCGTGCTGGCGGCGAACCTGATCGCCATGCTGTTCCAGGCGCTGTCCGCCAAGCTCGGCCTGGTCACCGGCCGCAACCTCGCCGAGATGTGCCGCGAGCATGTGCCGACCCGTGGCATCTACGCGATGTGGGCGGCCAGCGAAGTGGCGGCGATGGCGACCGACCTCGCGGAATTCCTCGGCGGCGCGATCGGCCTGTCGCTGCTGTTCGGCATCCCCCTGCTCGCCGGCATGGGCGTCACCGCGGTGGTGACCTACGCCATCCTGCTGTTCGAGGGCCGCGGCTTCCGCCCGATCGAGCTGATCATCGGCGGGCTGGTCGCGATCATCGGCATCTGCTACTTGATCGAAATGTTCATCGCGCCCGTCGCCTGGGGCGATGCGGCGTTGCATTCGGTGCTGCCGAACCTGCCGGACGCGGCGGCGCTGACGCTCTCGGTCGGCATCGTCGGCGCGACCGTGATGCCGCACGCGATCTACCTGCATTCCGGCCTGACGCAGCGGCGCGTGCCGCCGCGCACCGAGGGCGAACGCCGCTCGCTGGTGCGGTTCTCCAACATCGAGGTGGTCGTCGCGCTCGGCGTCGCGGGGCTCGTCAACATGGCGATGGTGATGATGGCCTCGGCCGCCTTCCATGCCGGCCACAGCGACGTGCAGGAGATCGAGACCGCCTACCACACGCTGACCCCGCTGCTCGGCGGCGCCGCGGCGAGCGTGTTCCTGATCTCGCTGATGGCCTCCGGCATTTCCAGCTCGGCGGTCGGCACGATGGCGGGGCAGGTGATCATGCAGGGGTTCGTCGGCTTCCGCATCCCGATCTGGCTGCGCCGGCTGGTCACGATGGTGCCGGCGCTGGTGGTGGTGGCGCTCGGCGTCAACGCGACCCAGGCGCTGGTCTACAGCCAGGTAGTGCTGTCGTTCTGCCTGCCGATCCCGATGATCGCTCTGGTGCTGTTCACCCGCCGCCGCGACATCATGGGCCGGTTCGCCAACAGCCGCCTGACCGACGTCGTTGCGATCGGGGGGACCGCGGTCATCCTGGCGCTGAACGTGGTGCTGGTGCTGCAGACGTTCGGCGTGGATATTCCGGGCCTGCCGGGCGGCTAGTCCGATGGGCACCTCGGCGCCCGCCGTTCCCGCGGCCGCCGCCCGCTGCGACGATGCGTGCTGCGAGGCGCCGCCGCTCATCCAGAGGGCGGCGCTGGTTCGGCGGGCGTTTCGCCTCGAATACGCGACCGTCGCCTGGATGGTCGTCGAAGCGGCGGTGGCGATCGGCAGCGGCGTCGCGGCCGGCAGTGTGTCGCTGTGCGCCTTCGGCATCGACAGCCTGATCGAACTTGCCTCTGCCGGCACGCTGATCTGGCGGCTGACGGTCGAGCTGCGGCGCGGCCAGGCGTTCGCGGAGGCGGCGGAGCGGCGCGCCAGCCGCATCGCCGGCGTCCTGCTGTTCGCGCTCGCTTGTTACGTGGTGGTCGCCGCCGGCTGGAAGCTGTGGACCCGGAGCGGCGAAGAGTTCTCCTGGCCGGGGCTGGTGGTCGCATTGCTCGCCATGCCGATCATGTATCTGCTGGCGCGCCGGAAACTCGCAGTCGCGGCGGCGCTCGGCAGCCGCGCGATGCGGGCCGACGCGATCGAGAGCGTGACCTGCGGCTGGCTGTCGCTGATCGTCGTGGCCGGATTGCTGGTGCAGGCACTGACCGGCGCCTGGTGGGTCGATGCCGCGACCTCGCTGGGCATCGTTTTCTTCGTTGTCCGCGAGGGGCGGGAGGCATGGCGCGGCGAGGCTTGCTGCGGCTGAGGGGGCGGCGTCATCCCGCGCGCAGCAGCCGGGCCGCGGCCGGGGCGAAGTAGGTCAGCACCCCCGCGGCCCCGGCACGCTTGAACGCCAGCAGGCACTCCAGCATCGCCCGGTCGTGGTCGAGCCAGCCGTGGCCGACCGCCGCCATCACCATCGCGTATTCGCCGGACACCTGATAGGCGAACGTCGGCACGCCGAACCGCTCGTGCACCCGTCGCACGATGTCCAGATACGGCAGCCCGGGCTTGACCATCACCATGTCGGCGCCCTCCGCGAGATCGAGCTCCACCTCGCGCAGCGCCTCGTCGGAATTGGCCGGGTCCATCTGATAGGTCTTCTTGTCGCCCTTCAGCGCCCCGGCCGAGCCCAGCGCATCGCGGAACGGGTTGTAGAAGGCCGACGCATACTTCGCCGCATAGCTCATGATCCGCGTGTGGATCAGCCCCTGCGCATCGAGCGCCGCCCGGATCGCGCCGATCCGCCCGTCCATCATGTCGGAGGGCGCGATCACGTCGATCCCCGCCTCGGCCTGCACCACCGCCTGACGGACAAGCACAGCGACGCTCTCGTCGTTCGCGACGTAGCCGTCGCGGATCACCCCGTCGTGCCCGTGGTCGGTGTACGGGTCGAGCGCCACGTCGCCAACCAGCCCGATTTCGGGGAATTCGCGCTTGAGCAGCCGCGCCGCCCGGCACATCAGGTTTTCCGGGTTGGCGGATTCCGTGCCCTCCCCGTCCTTCTTCTCCGGCGGCGTCACCGGGAACAGCGCGATCGCCGGCACCCCGAGCCGCGCCACCGGCTCGACGTACGCCGCCAGCCGATCGACGGTGACGCGCTGCACGCCGGGCATCGAGGCGACGTCGGTCGCGGCGTTGCGACCCTCGATCACGAACACCGGCCAGATCAGGTCGTCGACCGAAAGCCGGGTCTCCGCCACCAGCCGGCGCGTCCATGCGTCATGCCGGTTGCGGCGCAGCCGGGTCGAGGGAAAGCGGCCGACGGTCATGGCACGCGGGCTCCGGACGGACACGGCGTTCCCATAGGCCGGGCCGGCGCGGATGCCAAGGGATCGGCCGTGCCCGGCTCCCGCGCCGTTCAATAGGATTTCGGCAGGCCCAGCACGCGTTCCGCGAGATAGCAAAGGATCAGTTGCGGGCTGATCGGGGTGAGGCGGGTGATCAGCACCTCGCGAAGATAGCGTTCCACGTGGTATTCCTGGGCGTAGCCCACCCCGCCATGCGTCATCACCGCGCGCTCGCAGGCCCGGAAGCCGGCTTCGGCGGCCAGGATATTTGGCCGCGTTCGCGGCGGCGCCGCACTCCTGCCGGGCGTCGTACAGCCAGGCCGCCTTCAGCATCATCAGGTTGGCGGCTTCCAGTTCGGCCCAGGATTCCGCCAGCGGGTGCTGGATTGCCTGGTTCTGGCCGATCGGCCGGCCGAACACGATGCGCTCGCGGGCATAGCGGGCGGCCCGGGCCAGCGCGACCCGGCCGATGCCGATCGCTTCAGCCGCGATCAGGATGCGTTCGGGATTGAGGCCGTGCAGCAACACGCGAAACCCCTCGCCTTCCGCGCCGATGCGGTCCTCGACCGGGACGTCCATGTCGTCGAAGAACACCATGTTCGAATCGACGGCATGCCGCCCCATCTTGTGGATCACGCGAACTTCGGCGTGCGCGCGATCGAGCGCCGTGTAGAACAGCGTCATCCCGTCGGTGCGGCGCTTCACCTGGTCGAGCGGCGTGGTCCGCGCCAGCAGCAGGATTTTCGTCGCCTCCTGCGCCGTCGAGGTCCACATCTTGGTGCCGTTCACGACGTAATGGTCGCCGCGACGCTCGGCCCGGGTGGTGATCTCCGTCGTATTGAGGCCGGCATTGGGCTCGGTGACGCCGAAACACGCCCGGTCGTGCCCGGCGATCAGCGGCGGCAGCATCCGCGATTTCTGCTCCGCCGTGCCGAACACGACGACCGGATTGAGCCCGAAAATGTTCATGTGGATCGCCGAGGCGCCCGACATTGCCGCGCCGGACTCGGCGACCGCCTGCATCATGATCGCCGCCTCGGTGATGCCCAGCCCGGCGCCGCCGTATTCCTCGGGCATCGCGATGCCGAGCCAGTTGCCCTCGGCGAAAGCGGCACAGAACGCCTCGGGAAAGCTCGCCGTCCGATCGCGTTCGAGCCAATAGGCGTCGTCGAACCGGGCGCACAGCCGCAGCACCTGCTCGCGGATTTCGCGCTGCGCGTCGGTGAGCGTGAAGTCCATCCCTGGCCTCCGTGACCGTCCGCCGCCGGACCCGGTCGCCACTCCAATCCCCGGTTCGGTCCGGCGCAAGGGGGAGCCGGGTTGACGCGGCTGGCCGGCGCCTCAAATCCTGTCCGCATGCGCCGGCAGCAGTGTCCGACAGCGGGGAGAAATCACGTGGGCGAGTGTCAAAATGGCTTTGGCCGGGCACGCCCCGGCACCGGGAGTGCCGCATGACCGCAGCCCCCTCGGACGCGCCTTCGGACGCGATCGTGTTCTTTGGCGCCACCGGCGATCTGGCGAAAAAGCAGATATTTCCCGCCCTCTACCGGCTGGTGCTGGAGGAAGACCTCGACATTCCCATCATCGGGGTGGCGAAACAGGGCTGGGGGCTGGATCAGCTCAAGGCACGGGCGAAGGACAGCCTCGCGGAGCACGGCGCAGACGTCGCCAGCGAAGCATTCCGGAAAATGATGGAGCTGCTGCGCTATGTCGACGGCGACTACGCCGACCCCGCGACGTTCGCGGACCTGCGCCGCCAGCTCGGCGAGGCCAAACGGCCGCTGCACTATCTCGCGATCCCGCCCAGCCTGTTTTCGATCGTGGCCAAGCAGCTCGCCCAATCCGGCTGCGCCAAAGGCGGCCGGCTGGTGATCGAGAAGCCGTTCGGCCACGACCGCGCCTCGGCCCGCGAACTGGACCGGATCCTGCAACAGCATTTTACCGAGGCGGGCATCTTCCGGATCGACCATTATCTCGGCAAGGAGCCGGTGCAGAACATCCTGTACAGCCGCTTCGCCAACCCGATCTTCGAGCCGATCTGGAACCGCACGTTCGTCCACAGCATCCAGATCACGATGGCGGAGGCGTTCGGGGTGGAGGAGCGCGGCCGCTTCTACGACGCGACCGGCGCGATCCGCGACGTGCTGCAGAACCACATGCTGCAGGTGCTGGCGATCCTGACGATGGACCCGCCGACCGGCGAGGAAACCGACGCCGAGCGCGACCAGCGGGCCAGCCTGCTCAAATCGGTGCGCCCGCTCGATGCCGCGCACGTGGTCCGCGGCCAGTACCGACGGCTATCGCAGCGTGCCCGGCGTGCGGCCCGGCTCGGGCATGGAGACGTTCGTCGCGGTGAAGCTCGCGATCGACAACTGGCGCTGGGCCGGCGTGCCGATCTACATCCGTGCCGGCAAGCGGCTGCCGGTGACGTCGTCGCAGGTGACGGTGATCTTCCGCCGCCCGCCGCGCGAGACATTTGGAGAAATCGTCCCGGCATCGTCCGCGCATGTGCGGTTCTCGATCAGCCCCGACGTGTCGTTCGCGCTCGGCGTGCGGGTGAAGGCGCCGGGCGAACGGATGCTGGGTCGGGACGCCGAACTTCTGCTGGCGCGGGAAACGGGCGCCGACCGCCCGCCGTATCAGCGCCTGCTGGGCGACGCGATGCGCGGCATTTCCGAGCTGTTCACGCGCAGCGATCTGGTCGATGCGCAGTGGCGCATCGTCGATCCCGTGCTCGGCAACGCGGCGCCATTGTATCCGTACCGAGGGCGGCAGTTGGGGCCCGCAGGAAGCCGCCGAGCTGATCGGCCATGATGGCCCCTGGTACGATCCCAAGCCCACGGAGCATGCGAAATGAGCGAGATGTCCGATCTCGTCTTCCTGTTCGACGTGGACAACACGCTGCTCGACAACGACCGCGTGCAGCAGGACCTCGGCGAATACTTGGGCGGCAGGTTCGGCCGCCACGCGTGCGACCGCTACTGGGCGATCTTCGAGCAGTTGCGCAGCGAGGTTGGCTACGCCGACTATCTCGGCGCGCTGGAACGCTACCGGCTCGAGGACCTGCACGACCCCGGCATCTTGCGCATGGCCAACTGGCTCGTCGACTACCCGTTCGCGGGCCGGCTGTATCCGGGCGCGCTCGATGCGGTCGCCAACGTCGCCCGCTGGGGCGCGCCGATCATTCTCTCGGACGGCGACGCGGTGTTCCAGCCGCGCAAGGTGCAGCGCTCCGGCCTGTGGCACGCGTTCGACGATCGCGTGCTGATCTACATCCACAAGGAGGAGGAACTCGACGACGTGGAGCGGCTCTACCCGGCGAAGCACTACGTGCTGATCGACGACAAGCTGCGCATCCTCGATGCGGTGAAGCGGAGCTGGGGCAGCCGGGTGACGACGGTGTTCCCGCGCCAGGGCCATTACGCGCTCGACCCGAAGATCACCGCCGACTATCCGCCGGCCGACGTCACGATCGAGGCGATCGGCAACCTCGCGCGCGACGACCTGCCGGAGCTGCGCCACGCCTGGGAGGCGGCACGGCGATGAGCGACGGCGCCAGGAGTGACGCCGGTTAGCTGAGCCGTCAGCGATGCCTTGCCTGCCGCCGGGGGTGCCCGCATAGTCCGTGCCCGGCCGTCACGCTGCGCGGACGCAAAACACGACGGCCAAGGGAGGACCAAGATGAACCTGACACGACGCACCCTCACGGTCGGCGCGCTGCTGGCTGCGGCCGGCGGCCTGCCGGTGATGGTCAAGGCCGAGGGCACCAAGACCGTCGCCCTGCTGTTCGACAGCCTGGTGTCGCCGTTCTGGGTCTCGGGCATCGAGATCATGCGCCAGAAGGCCAAGGCGAAGGGCTGGCAGACCCTCGAGAACATCTCGAACTTCGACGACAACAAGCAGTTCGAGCAAGTGAAGGCGATGATCTCCCGCAAGGTCGACGGGATCCTGATCATCCAGACCGACGCGAAGGCGGTGATCCCGGCGATCCGCGCGGCCAACGCTGCCAACATCCCGATGGTCCACTTCAACCGCCCGCCGGCCAAGAGCGACGCCTACTCGGTCGCGATCCAGGCCGACAACCGCAAGATCATGGCCGACACCGTGTCGTTCCTGGTGGACGAAGCGAAGAAGCAGGGCGGCAAGTACAAGGCGGTGATCCTGATCGGCGACCTCGGCGACGTGAACGCGATCCAGCGCCGCGACGGGTTCTTCGACGTCGTCAACAAGAACAAGGACATCATCGAGGTGGTGGGGCGGGTCGCCACCGAGTGGAACGCCGACAAGGCGTTCGCCGGGCTGACCAACGCGATCCAGGCCAATCCGGACGTCAACTTCCTGGTGACGTCATCGGACTTCCTGCATCCGCAGATCGAGCAGGTGCTGAAGTCCGCGGGCAAGTGGCACAAGCGCGGCGAACCGGGCCACGTGATGTTCGGCGGCTTCGACGGCGACGAAGGCGCCTACGCGCGCCTGCAGGACGGCTATCTGGATGCCTGCGGCGTGCAGAACCTGTTCCTCGAAGTCGACATGGCGTTCGGCGCGTTCGAGGATCTGTGGGCCGGCAAGAAGCCGGAGAAGCTGCTGCTCGATCCGGGCTTCGTGATCACCCAGGACACGCTGATGGCCAAGCGCGACGACATGTGGGGCTACACCGTCTGGAAGAAGATGCAGAAGGGCTGAGCGGAATGCCGCCGCGACAAGGTGCCGCGGCGGCGTCTCCCGACCGGTCGCGCGCATGAGCACGACGGCGATCCCTGCCGCACGCACGACCGAGACCGGCACGGCGCCGGGGTCCTGCGGAACGGCTGTTGATGAGCGAGTACCTCGTGCTCGCGCTGACGGTCGTGTATTTCCTGGCGCTGTGGCCGATCGTGCCGTCGATCGCGACACGCGAGACGCTGCTCGACGTGCTCGCGGCGATGATGCCGCTGCTGGTGGTCGCGATCGGCCAGACGTTCGTGCTGATCGTCGCCGGCATCGATCTGTCGGCACCGTCGATCCTGGCGGCGGCGAGCGTGGTCGGCGCCTCGATGATGACCAGCGACGGCGGCTTCTTCGCCGAGAGCAGTGTGGCGATCCTGATCGGCATCGCCGCGTTCCTCGTGGTCGGGCTGCTGATCGGGCTGTTCAACGGGCTGTGCGTGACGCGGCTCGGCATGCCGCCGTTCATCGTGACGCTCACGACGATGATGTTCTTCGCCGGGTTCGCGCTGTGCTACACCGCGGCGCTGACCGACGACGGCAGCAGCTTCGGCGATCTGCCCTCGCATTTCGTGGCGATCGGGCAGGGCACGGTCGCGGGCCTGCCATATTCGCTGGGCATCGCCGCGGTGGTGATGGCGGTTGCGCATTTCGTGCTGAGCCGCACCGTGTTCGGCGCGTGGCTGTACGCGATCGGCCGCAACCCGCGCGCCGCCGCGATTTCCGGCGTGCCGGTGCGGCGCGCCGTGATGTGGACGTTCGTGATCTCCGGCCTGTGCGCGGCGATCGCCTCGGTGATCTACACCGGCCGGCTCGAAACCGGCACGCCGATGCTCGGCCAGCGCATCCTGCTCGACATCATCGGCGCCGCGGTGATCGGCGGCGTCAGCCTGTTCGGCGGCAACGGCAAGGTCACGCAGGCGCTGTTCGGCGTGCTGTTCCTGAGCGTCGTCGACAAGGGGCTGCAACTGCTCGGCCTCGATCCTGTCCTCGGTGTTCGCGATCAAGGGCGGCGTGATCCTGCTCGCGGCGGTGCTCGACGCGCTGCGCCACCGGCTGATCCTGCGCGCATGAGCAATCCTGGCCGCGCATCCCCGTTCTTCACGGCGCAAGGCCTGAGCAAGAGCTTCTTCGGCGTGCAGGTGCTCCACGACGTGGGCTTTTCCGTGCGCGCCGGGCAGGTGCTGGGGCTGGTCGGCGAGAACGGCTCGGGCAAATCGACGACGATGAACATCCTCGGCGGCGTGCTGCCGATGGATGCCGGCCGGATGACGTTGGACGGCACCGAGTACCGCCCACGCGGCCCGCGCGAGGCGGAGGCGCGCGGCATCGCCTTCATCCACCAGGAACTGAATCTGTTCCGCAACCTGACAGTCGCAGAAAACCTGTTCATCGCCGGCTTCCCCAAGCGCGTTCCGGGGCTGCCGTTCATCGACCGGACGAAGGTGCGCACCCGCACGCAGGAACTGTTGTCGGCCGTCGATCTCGACGTGCAGCCGAACACGCCGGTGAGCCGCCTATCGCAGGGCGAACGGCAGCTGGTCGAGATCGCCAAGGCGCTCGGCAGCAACGCGCGCATGATCATCTTCGACGAGCCGACCACGTCGCTGACCACGCGCGAGACCGAGCGGCTGTTCGACATCATCGATCGGCTGCGCCGCCAGGGCATCGCCATCATCTACATCAGCCACATCCTGCGCGACGTGCTGCGGCTGTGCGACGACGTGCTGGTGTTGCGCGACGGCCACCTGGTCGGCCAGGCGCCGCGCGCCGAGATGACCGAGGAGCGGATGATCTCGCTGATGGTCGGGCGGACGATCGACCAGATCTATCCGCCGCGCGAGCCGCCGGTGCAGCTTGGCGCGCCGGTGCTGGAGGTGTGCGGGCTGAGCCAGCCCGGCATGGTCAAGGACATTGCCTTCTCGTTGCGCGCCGGAGAGGTGCTCGGCATCTCCGGGCTGATGGGCGCCGGCCGCTCCGAACTGGCGCGCATCCTGTTCGGCGTGGACCCGTTCGAGAGCGGCGAGATCCGCATCTGCGGCACGCCGGTGGCGGCGCCGACGCCCGCGGCCTGCATGGCGCACGGCATGGCGTTCCTGACCGAGGATCGCCGCGCCGAGGGGCTGATGATGGAAGCCTCGATCGCCGACAACATGGCGCTCGCCTCGCTCCCCGAGTTCGGCCGCACCTGGCTGCGGTTCATCGACCGCACCCGGCTCGGCGACGAGGTGGCGCGGGTTTCGTCCGCGGTGCGCATCAACGCCCGCGACCTGCAGCGCACGCTGGTGAAGAACCTGTCCGGCGGCAACCAGCAGAAGGCGGTGATCGGCAAGTGGCTGCTGCACGATCCGCGCGTGTTCATCCTCGACGAGCCGACGCGCGGCATCGACGTCGGCGCCAAGTACGAAGTCTACAAGATCATCAACCAGCTCGCCGCCGCAGGCGCGGGCGTGCTGTTCATCTCCTCGGAGATCGAGGAGCTGATCGGCATGTGCGACCGCATCCTGGTGATGGCGCACGGCGAAATCCGCGCCGAGTTCGACCGCGACGCGTTCGATCGGGAGGCGATCCTGCGCACCGCGATGTGGCACGGCATCAGGGAACCGGCATGAGCGGGCAAGGCGGATCGGGCCGGCGCACCACGCTGTTCCTGCTGCAGAACGCCCCGGTGTTGCTGTTCATCGTGCTGATCGTCGGCTTCGGGCTGATGTCGTCGCGCTTCCTTTCGCCGATCAACTTCGTCAACATCGTCGTGCAGGCCGCAAATGTCGGCATCATCGCGATCGGCATGACGTTCGTGCTGCTGATCGGGGGCATCGACCTGTCGGTCGGCGCGAACATGTATGTGGTCGCCGCCGTGCTCGGCCTGTTCCTCAAGGATCTGCCGATCGTCGTGTCGTTCCCGCTGGTGATGCTGCTTGGCCTTCTGTTCGGCGCGGTGAACGCATGGTTCATCACCCGGCTGCGGGTCGCGGCGTTCATCACCACGCTGTCGACGCTGTTCGTCGGGCGCGGCATCGCGTTGTATTTCTCTGGCAGCAAGATGGTCGGGTTCAGCCCGGCCGTGCTGGCGCTGGGCCGCGCCTCCTATCTCGGCGTGCCCTCGGCGATCTGGGCGTTCGCGATCGTCTTCGTGCTGGCCTACGTGACCTTGGGGCAGACGACGTTCGGGCGGCAGGTGTACGCAGTCGGCGCCGACCCCGACGCCGCGGCGAAGGCCGGCATCGACGTGCGGCGCATCGTGTTCTCCGTCTACTGCATCTGCGGCTTGTGCGCCGCGATCGGCGGCCTGGTGTCGCTGAGCCAGGTGGCGGTGGCGTCCTCGACCTTCGGGTTCCAGAAGGAGTTCCCGGTGATCGCGGCGGCAGTGCTCGGCGGTACCAGCCTGTTCGGCGGACGCGGCGGCGTGCTGGGCACGGTGTTCGGCGCGGTGCTGATCCAGACGGTGGAGAACGGCCTGGTGATGACCAACGCCGACCCGTACCTGTATCCGCTGGTGATCAGTGTGATCATCTTCATCGCGGTGTTCGTCGACAGTTCGCGCACCGCCATTCTGGAACGGCTGGAGCGGCGGCAAATCCGCGTGGAGCGCGCATAGCCGTGCAATCCCGCGGCCCGTCGCGCTTCGGGTGGCGATGGGCGTCCGCCGTGACCCTAGGAATGCCGCGGAACTGACGGCGCGGATCGCGGCCCGGCTTTCTAGGCGAGGTTGGGTTCCGTCCCCTAGCGCGGCGGACCCCGATAGTTACTCAACCGCGCGTTCGGCGCTTCGATGATATGTGCCGCCTATGGCGCGACAGGATGCCCGTAGATCGCGGTGAAGGCCGCAACGAAGATCGGCCCCAACAGGGGCAGCACGATGTTGGCGAGAGCGTAGGTCACGGTATAGCCGATGACCGGCACCGGATTGCCGGCGACGGCCTCGGTTGCGTTGATCGCCGGTGTGCTCGCCTGCTGTCCGGCGATCGCGCCGCAGAGGATCGCCGGCTCCATGTGCAGCAGGTACCGGCCGACATAGAGCGAGGCCACCGTCGGGACCAGCGAGATGCAGATCGCCGCGATCGGCAGTTCCCAGCCGCGCGTGCCCAAGAGCGCCAGCACACTTGGCGCGGCGCTCAGCCCAATCGAGGCGATGAAGATGGCGAGACCAAGATCCTTGAGGACCCGAGCGGCGGCCGCCGGGAACGCTCCGAACGTCGGCCGCCGCGCGCGCAGCCAGCCGAACCCAAGGCCCGACAGCAGCGCGCCCGCGCTGCCGAGCGACAACGCAGCGCCGGCCACGGGGATCGTGACCATGCCGATCAGGATGCCGACGATCAAGCCGCAACCAAGGTAGACGAAATCCGTGAGCGGGCTCGGAATTTCCGCGGTGCCCAGAACGTGGGCCGCCCGCGCCACGTCCTCGGGCTTGCCGAACAGTTGCAGCACGTCGCCGCGGCGGACGTTGGCATCGGGCAGCGCCGGCAGCTCGCGATCGTCGCGCGTAATCCCGGCGAGGAAGACGCCGTGGATGGCCGACGCGCGCAGAAACTCGGTGATCGCGGCGACGCTTGCGCGATGCTCGGGCCAACGGGTCAGCACGACGTCCCGAGTCTCGACGGTGAAGGTGACCTTGGACGGGTCGCCGACCTCGGGGCCGATCACTCGTGCCGCGCCGGCCAGGGCCGTGCGCAGACCGGCCAGAGCCACCTCGTCGCCAGCCTCGAGCGCGCAGTCGCCTGTTACCTTGACGTCGGCGTCGTGCCGCCGGAGACCCTCGATGGTCGCATTGCCGCCGAGTGCCAGTTCAACGGCTGCCACGGTCTTGCCTGCGGCCGCTGCCACGCCAAAGCCGCGACTGATCAGCGACGGGAAGGCTTGGCCCTGGTCCGGGTCCAAATTCGCATCGACCCCACCCAGCTTACCCAGGGTTTTGCGTGCCTCCTTGCGCAGGTCGATGCCGAGCAGCTTGGGCGCCACCTGGCTGGCGAACAGCACGATCGTGATCAGGCTGAAGACATAGGCGAGTGCGTAGGACGTCGCGACATTCGCCTGCTGCGCCTTCATGTCGGCGGCCGCCAGCCCAAGCTTGCCGATCGCCTCGCTGGCGGTGCCGACCATCGCGGATTCGGTCGCAGCCCCCGCGAGCAGCCCGCTCGCCGTGCCGACATCCAGCTTGAACAGCCAGGTTGCGACGAACGCCACTACGAGGATCAGGGAAATCTCAATGACGACCAGCAGCCCCCAGGTCCAGGTCGTCTTGTCGATGCTGGCGAAAAAGGTCGGTGCAACCGAAAAGCCGAGCGCATAGACGAACAGCGTGAACATGAAGCGCTGGAGGTCGGCATCGACATGGATGCCGATCTGCCCAATGAGCAAAGCGGCGAGCAGTGTACCGGCGACGCCGCCGAGCTTGAACGGGCCGATCTTGATCGAGCCGACTCCGTAACCGACCGCCAAGGCGGCGAACAGGGCGAGTTCGGGTCGGGAGGTCAGAATGGTGCTCAGCATCGCTGCAACTCCTTTGGGACGGGCAGCCAGGATTGCTGCCGCGGTCCGGCTACGAGCCGGTTGCTCCGGCCACCACCCTGGTGCCGACCCGTTTGAATTCCTGGTAATATTCTTCCGCGAGCGCCCGGATCAGCCGGCCGATCCTGGTGTACTGGTACTCGTTGAGGTTCGCCAACGAGGCCCGCGCGGAGGGGTGTCGCGTGCCAAATCCCTTGCCGGGAAGCAGCACGACTCCGCCTTCATCCGCAAGCCGGAACAGCATCTCCAGCGGCTCCTTCTTGGCCAGCATCCAGGCGGCGAAGTCCTTGCCGTACAGCTCCGTCGTGATCTCGGCGAGGTCGAGCAGCGTGTAGTAGTCGGTGCCGTTCGGGTCGGGCGCGGTGGGCAACCCCAGTTCGCGATACAGCGCGGTCTGCCGGCGGCGGATCACGCGCTTGATCGCGCGGCGATAGTCGCCCGCCTCGTCCATCAGGTCGGCCAGCGAGAACAGCGCGATCTGCACCTGTTGCGGCGTGGACAACCCCGCCGTGTGGTTCAGCGCGACGGCCCGGCTATCGGCGACCATCCGGTCGATGAACTTGATGTCCCGAGGCTTAGTCGCGAGCGTGCCGTAGCGCTTGTCGAGCATCGCCTTGTCGGCCTCGCCGAGCTTGGCGAGCTGGCGGTCGAGCACCGAGTCGCGATGTGTCGCGACGATGCCCAGCCGCCAGCCGGTCGCGCCGAAATATTTTGAATACGAATATACAAGGATCGTGTTGCGCGGACAGACCGCGAACAACGACGTGAAGTCGTCGGCGAACGTGCCGTACACGTCATCGGTCAGAATGATCAGGTCTGGCCGTTGCTTGGCGACGATATCGGCGATCCTGCGCAGCCCCGACGCGTTGATCTTCACCGATGGCGGGTTGCTGGGATTGACGACGAACAGCGCTTTCACCGATGGGTCGGCCAGCTTGTCGAGCTCGGCGTCCGAATATTGCCAGCCGCCATCCGGGTCGGCGTTCACATTGACTTCGACCAGCTGGTAGTCGCGCAGGACAGGGATTTCGATGTACGGGGTGAAGATCGGTAAGCCAATGGCGATCTTGTCGCTCGGCGCGAGCAGCCGGTTCTCGCGCAGCGTGTTGAAGACGTAGGTGATCGCCGCGGTGCCGCCTTCGACGGCGAACAGATCGAGGTCCCGCGCGGTCAGTTGGCCGCCAATCACGTTCTGCACGAGATACTGCCGGACGATGTTTTCCGTGACCGACAGGATGCGCGGCGGCGTGGGATACTCGCACGCCAGGATGCCGGTCACCATCTCATGCAGGAAACCGCTGGCGGACAGACCGAGCTGGTCGCGCACGTACGATACGGAGGCGGCGAGAAAGCCGACGCCCGTCGCGCTGCGGTTCACCGACACGAAGTCGTCGAAGCGAGCTTCCATCCCGTCTTCGCGGGGCAGTCCGCCGACCCCCTCCGGCATGTACGAAAATGACCGCTCGGCTTCCTCCACGGCGAACAGACCGAGTTGGAAAAAGGCATTGCGCGGCGCTGTAGCAAGGTAGTTCGGATTGCCACGACCGGCGTTGAGCATCATTCGCTCGGCATGCGAGGACGCCAGACCGACGAGCGAGTCCTTGAGCTGGAACGGGCTCAGCTTCGCGAGCGCGGCGTAGTCGATGGTCTTCATCGGAAAATTCCCCTCGGGTGCAGATGGCTCCAGGCGCTCCCGGATCACCAACTGTCGAAGTATTTCTGGATTTCGCTCAGCGACGACGTCTTCAACAACGCAATCTGCAGCAGCACCCGCGCCTTCGAGGGCTTGAACTCGGATGAAGCCACGAAGCCTTCGGCATCGTCGTTGACCTCCGCGTTGCGGATCGTGAAGCCGCTGACGACGCGGGTGCTGCGAACAACGATCGTTCCCTTCGCCCGCGCGTCGCGCAGGCCCGCGAGCGCTGCGTTCGTGAAGTTCCCGTCGCCGACGCCCGCGACCACCAGGCCCTTCGCGCCCGCCTGCACCGCGGCGTCGATCAAGTCCCGGCCCATGCCGGCATAGCCGTAGACGATCTCGACTTTCGGCAGTTCACGGATGTCGCCGATGGCAACCTTTGGCGCCGGGAACGCGCTCCCGTCGCACGCGTTGAAGATCGCGACGCGACCGGTATCCACGGTGCCAATCGGGCCCCGGTCCACCGACTGGAACGCATCGGGACGTGTCGTATTCGTCTTGTAGACGTAGCGCGCCGCGTGGATCTGATCGTTGAATGCCACCAGCACGCCGCACGATCTGGCCGCGGCGCTGCCGGCGACCGCGACGGCGTTGTACAGGTTCATCGGACCGTCGGCGCTGATCGCGGTGGCGGGACGCATCGAGCCCGTGAACACGATCGGCTTGGGTGTATCGACCGTCAGTGCGACGAAGAACGACGTCTCCTCCATCGTGTCGGTGCCATGCGTGACGACGATGCCGTCCAGCCCCGTCGAGCGCTCGAGTTCCTCGAGCCGCCTTGCGAGCTTCAGCCAATCGGCGTCGGTCATGTCCTGGCTCGGGATGTTCATCACCTGCTCGCCGCTGACCGTGGCGATGTCCTTGAGTTGCGGCACCGCAGCGATCAGCGACGCGACCCCGAGTTGCCCCGCGGTGTAGCCGTGCTGCTCGACGTTCGCCTGCGTCCCGGCGATCGTGCCGCCGGTGGCGGCGATGAAGACGTTGGGCTTGACCGGCTCCGCGGACCAGGCGGCGCCTGGAACAACGATCGCCGCCACGAACGTCCCGGTCCTCAAAATCCGTGCCGCAAGCTGCCTGTTCCTGGTCATCGGGCTCTTTCAAACACGGAGGGAAATTGCCGGGCGCATGCTAGAACGACGCGCTGACGGCGATTTGCGGTGCGACGTACGAAGACGTGTTGCGGCCGGCGACGGAGAACTGCACGCCGACGATCACCCCGACGCTGCCGGAGAAGTTGTATTCGACCGCGGGCGCCAGCGAGAACGCCATGCTGGCCGGCTCCTTTGACGTCGTGAAGGCGGCCGAGCCGATCGCGCCGCTTACGAGGGTCGTGTTGGAGTAATTCTGAACGAGATCGAGCGCCAGCACCCAGCGCTGGCTCAATCCGTACTCGACGCCGAGGCCGGTGTCGGCGGCAAATCCGGGCGTCGCGTGGCCATGGAAACCCTGCGCGGTCCCGTAGACGCTGATGTCGCGAACCGAGGCGTCGGCGACCGGCTCGAACGCGTCGGCATAGAGCCGCAGCCGCAGCGGATGGTCGCCCCGGGTATCGAACAACGATTGCAGCAGGACACCCTCGTGGGCCGTAAAGGCGCCGCTGCCCTGGCCGACGCCTGGGATCGTCAGCCGGTCATAGTCGCCCAACGGAAAGCTCATGCCGAAAAACACCGTCACCGATGGCGCGCCGGTGGCGACGTTCTCGTCGATGAAGCGGTATTTCAGTTCCACCGGCAGGTCGCCGGCGCCGAACGACGAGTTCTGACCAGTCCACAGAGCGCCGAACGAAGGAACAGCCTGGATGCTCAATCGGTCGGTGATGCCGTATTCGACCAGCGTCTCGGACTGCGCCTCGTTCAGATCGTGCGCGCCCGAGTGGTGGCTCCAGTTGCCGGCGTAACTGCCGGTGTTGCCGGTATAGACGAGATAAGGCTCGACCTCGAAGCCGCCCGCCGTCGAGAGCGCGGGCGAGGGCGCGATCAGCGAGCCGGTGAACCATTGGGACTGGGCAGCACTGTCGGGCTGCTGCGCATTTGCCGATCCGGCGCCGGCCGCCGCGATCAGACAGCCGGCAAGCCCGTGCCGCAACAGGACCCCGCGCCGGGGCAGCCGGTTTGCTCCGCTCATTCGGCAGCGGCCACGCCGGCGGTCGCGGCCATGGGCGCCGGCGCGGGCGGACGCGCCAGCTTCGAAACCTGGCCTGGCCGTCGGCCTTCAGTCTGCCAGTCGAACGGCTCGAAATCCGAATCCGTCGCCTTCCAGGACGGCTTGCGGAAAGCGTAGATGATGAAGGGGATGGCGATCTCGACCACGGTCAGCGCCATCAGAATGCCGACATAGATTTCCGGGCTGCCGGTGCTGATCTGGTTGGGCGGAGCAAAACTCAGCACGCCGGCGATCCCGACCCCAACCAGGCCGACACCGCCAACGATCCACATCCCGTAATTGCCCCCGGGGATCCTGAACGGACGGGGTTTGTTGGGCTGCGTATAGCGCAGCCGCAGGGCCGCCACGAACATCGTGACATACATGGTCAGGAACATGATGTTGGAAATCTGGCCGAGGATCTGAAAGGCCGACTGAACCGACGGCAGCACCAGGAAAGTCAGGCAGAGGAGAGTGACGATAAGCGCTTGCAGCACGAGAATGGGCACTGAAATGCCGTGCCCATTCGTCCTTTGCATCAGATGCGGGAGGTAGCCGGCCTTGCCCACCGCCAGAAGTGCGGTGGAAGGACCGGACACCGTCACGTTCACCTGGCCCAGCACACCGATGGCGGCCATGAGCGCCATGACGTTGCCAAGCCACGGGAGACCAAGGCTGGTCCATAGGTCGCGATAAGCGACCAGCAGGCTCTGGGACAGATCGATTGCCTTGTGCGGAATCACGACACCGACTGCCAGCGTACCCAGCACGAAGATGACGACCGTCAGGATTGTGGCGAGCAGAATTGCCAGCGGATAGTCGCGCGACGGATTCTTCAAGTTCTTGACATGCACCGCTTGCGTTTCCATGCCGGCGTAATACAGGAAAATGCTTGCGGCCAGAACCATGCTGTGCCAGTCGCCAAAGTCCGGGAGGATGCCGGTATTCAAAGACATTCGTATTGGGTTGCCCATCGCCACATATGCGACGGCCAAGGCAATCAGAATGGCGCCGGGAATGATCGTGCCAACTATGCCGCTGAATGTGCTGAGCTTGACTGAAGCCTGGATTCCGCGAAACGTGTAGACGGTGACCGCCCAGAAGGCGACGAGCAAGACGGCCATCGTATAGATCTTGTTGCCGGCCAGCGACTTATCAAAGCTCTCCGGCCACCAGATATAGGCCAGTGCCGCGGCGCCAAAGACCAGGACCGCGGGGAACCACAATACCCATGCCTGCCACTGCCAATAGACGCCGGCGAACCCCCATCGTGGACCGAAGGCCTCGCCGACCCAGCGGAACATGCCGCCCTGCTTGGGAAAGGTGGAGGCAAGCTCCGCCGCCACCAATGCCGTCGGGACCAGGAACACCACGGCCGCAAACAGATAATAGAAAATCGAGACAAGCCCGTATTCCGCTTGTGCGGGCAGACCGCGCAAACTCACGACGGTCATGAAGTTCATGATGGCGAACGCCATCACGCCGATGACGACGCCCTTCTTGCCGCCGCTTGGGCGCGTCGGCGGCAGTGGAACGAACGGAACTCGCGCCTGCCGATGCGTCCTGCGGCGACATGATGACCTCGTCGTTGAAAGAGACGGTCGGCCTCGATGGCCGACCGTCCGGAAAGACCCGCCGCTGGCTAGGCCGCGGCCAATTTTCTGTCTTTCATCACTTCATCGCGCGCCGCTTGTACGCAGCGGATCGTATGCTTCATGATGTCCGGCGTGACGAAGGGGTTCATCGGGAACGACTTCAGCGCGAACACCACCTCGTCCGAGTCCTTCTCGTCGCGGTTGTATTCGGTGACACGGAAGCCGGTGCTGAAGCTCATCCAGGGCGTGTATTGGCCATCGATCTTCTTGCCGGTGCGGAACCATTCGAACAAGCAGGTTGCCGACCGCCTCGGTCAGATGGTTGTTCTGGATCAGATCGGCGCGCCCGCCCGGATTGGTCAGTTCCTTCGCATACTGGACCTTGGCATCGACGCCCTTGGGGTAGATGCGGTACAGGTTGATCAGGCCGGTATCGTCGGCATTGACGCAGACCATGTCCGGCTGCTCGGCGAGAAGATCATAGAGGTAGTATTTGGTCTCCAGGATGCCGCCGAGCAGCGCCTGGAAGCCTTCCATCCCGAAATACTTCAGCGTCGCCCAGGCCGCGAGTGCGCCGCCGGCGGTCCGCGAAACTTCGAGCGTGTAGTACATCGGATTGTAGGGCGTGCGGACCTGCAGGTAGGCATCCTGGCCGCGGCGGTGGAGCCCTTCGAATTCGGCCGCGTTCTTGTAGAGGAAGACGCTGCTCACGTAGGGCGCGAAGCCGACCTTGTGGAAATCGATGCCGACGCAGTCGGCATGCTCGATCTCGCTCATCATCGCCCCGTTCTGGCGAAGGATCGGCAGGATGCGTTCGGAGAATCCAAGCGGGTTCTTTTCGAAATCGTAGTCCCTGAAATAGATCCACGACCAGCCGACGACGGCGTCGGCATACAGGACCGTCTTGCCGAAGCCAGCGGGGTTCGGATAGCGGTCGAGCAGCGCCCTGACCTTGCCGATCGGGTCGAAGCAGCTCGAGTCCGTGGTTCCCATCGTGCAGACGACGACCGCCACCGGCGTCTTCGACGCGGTCAGCTCCTTCAGGATCCGTTCGAGATCGACGACGTCCATCTGGTTGGTCGCCATGTCGGTCTTGACGCGGATGACGTTGTCCATGCCGAGGCCGGTCCAGTCGGAGCAGTTCTCCTGGCAGTAATGGGCCTGCTGCGAACAGATGATCTTGGCGTCCGTCCGAATGCCCTTCGCGCGCGAGTTTGGCAGGACGCGGGTGAGGCCGTATTTGACGCCGTAGGTCCAGCAGCCGCTGCCGCCCCAGGTCGAAGACGCCGCCAGCTTGCTGCGGCGTCCCAGCCGATCAGGTTGGCCATCATGCCGGCCGTCTCGAGTTCGGCGCGCTGCACGTTCCAGGAATACTCGCCTTCGATCAGGCTCGGTGCGAACACCTGCGCCATCATCGAGGCCAGGATCGCCGCCGTGTTGCCCTGCGGCAGCACGTTGCACATGGTCA
The DNA here is from genome assembly GCA_963697635.1 of uncultured Solirubrobacterales bacterium. Classification (GTDB taxonomy): domain Bacteria; phylum Pseudomonadota; class Alphaproteobacteria; order Acetobacterales; family Acetobacteraceae; genus CAJCJG01. The sequence continues at coordinate 96,246 of CAVOOS010000012.1, forward strand.
GCGGGCTGCCCCAGTTGCCCAGGCCGTTGAACATCTCCACGACTTCGTCGAGGACCCCGTCCAGGTCGCCCATCGTCCTGGTTGATCTTGACGTCCTTGACCTCCGGATAGGTCCAGGTGAGCGCGCCGCTGTCGCCGAGATAGGCGGGGCCGCCCTTTTCCGGGCGAAGCATGTCGAGCTTGGCGACGAACTTGCCGATCTGCTCGGCGAGCGGCATCCTTGCCGCCGCGATAGGGCAGCGGGAACTCGCGCGTCATCTCAGTGCGGTATTTCGCCCATTTCGGCGCCTTGTCGTGCGCGGCGCCGTCGGGCTTGAAGTGGCTCTCGTAGGCCTTCGGAGATGCGTGCTTGGTTGCCGGGACTTTAGGGGGTAGCGCGTCCATGTCATGCCTCGCTTGATTGCTTGGATGCGACGGGGTCGTTGTGCGGGCGCTTTGAGTACGGCCCGACAGCACGAGCGGGTAGGGTCGGAATCTACTCACCAGGCGGCTGACGCGGGTCGCCGAAGTCGCGGGCGCTGGCGTGTGCGCGTTGAGAAGCACCGCCCAGGGTGGTTGGTCGGCAATGCGGCGCAGCCAAATCGCGTTCGGCGAAGCAGATCGTAATCAGTTGTGGGGGCGCATCTTCGAGTAGCGCGGCAGCGGTGGCAGGCGCATCGCGCGCGATGGCCGCGCCCCCCGGAGCTTTGGTCAGATAGTAACGGTATGTTCCGGTGACTCGCTTGATCACCCCGATGTCCAGCAGTCGGCGCAGGTGCCGCGACAGCCGGTTTGGCGAGAACATGTGCAGGTCGGGGAGAAGGTCGGCCCGGCGGATGCCGGCGATGTTGACCCGTGGATTTTGCAGGGCATGCAGCAGCGCGCTGTCCCCAGCTTCGAAGAAGTTGATCCCTTTGACGGTCTTGTTCTCGACCTTGCGCGGCCTGGTCAGCCGGTCGAGGGCGCGGACGCCTGCGCAGAAGTCGTCCAGCGCGGAGAGGTGAGCCAGATAGCGCCGGTTGCAGCCGAGCAGGATCTCGCGCAGGTCGATCAGGCTGTAGATGGTCTTCTTGACCGGAGCCAGTTCGCGGGTTGCTGGCCGATCTCGGTGTTCCACCTTGCGGTGGTGCTTGAAAAACGACACGTCGTTGGCGGTGGTCTCGATGCGCAGCACGATGCCGCACTTGTCGTACATTTTTACCGAGCACTTGCCGAAGCGGTGCTTCACGCACGTCCCCTCGATCCGGGTGGAGAACTGCGAGCCGATCTCCTGGGCCAGTTGCGGCGTGATGTGCCGGCCGAGGAAACTGGCGACCTGCTCGGCCTTGACGCTCAGCACGCTCTGCCGGACGAGTTGGTCGTAGAGGGGCGCCAGCGTCGCAGCGGAGCGGAATGCCAGGTCGGTGGCGTATTCCAGCTGCATCAGGCTCCAATGGCAGGACTGCCCGAACACCTCGGACACCGGGCAGCACTGTTGGGCATATCCGTCGAGGACGCGGTGCAACTGGTCCGGCGAGAGGGCGTCGGCCAGGTCCTGGGCACGCTGCCAGTCATCGATCCGCACGAAGGCGTTGTCGGCCATGGTGTAGCCGATGCCCTGCGCCGCCAGCTGCCGCGCCAGCCAGTTGTGGCCGTTGCAGTAGAATTGCAGGCGGAACGGGCACCACGTCGGCACCCGCAGATAGATCAGCCCGAAGTCGGCATCGAGGAAATAAAAGTAGTAGTGCAGGCATTTGCCGCTATCCGGCCGGATGAAGGTCTTGTGCGTCTGCTTGTCGTGCCAGGGCCGATAGCTGTCGCAGGCTTCCATGGCCGAGATGATGTGCACCAGGCCGGGGTGATCGCCGCGTTGCTCCAGCACCCGCGCGACCACGTCTTCCTTGCGGATATGGCTCTTGGCGATGTGCTCGATCGTCACCCCGGCCGCGGTCGCCAGCGATGCCGCGCTATCCCGTACCTGATCCCGCAGCGTCATCGCGAATTTCGGATAATCGAAGATGCGGATGCCCTGGCCATGGAGAAACCGGGTCATGCCCTCCGCGTAGCAGATCACCGGCACGGTGCCCGTGATCACCACCCGGTCGTAGCAGGACAGCACCCCGGCTATGCGATCATCATAGCGTTCCGTCAGAGACTGGGTCATGCCGCCCCCCCCGCAGGATGACACTCTCGACGGGCAAGCTACACCAAACCTATTGGTTCCGGCTCCGCCGGCTTAGGACAAAGGCAATATCTATCGAGTTCGTCTCGCTCCACCATTCCGTCATGGCCGTGCTTGACCCGGCCATCCACGGCGTGGCGCCGAACAGACGTGGACGTTCGCAATTCATGTCCGCAAATCACGTGATCGGCCCAGCTTGGTTCGCTCGTGATGTTCATGCACGTCGCCGGGCACGGCAGCAGTTCCACCCCGTGGATGGCCGGGTCAAGCCCGGCCATGACGAAATCGAAATCGTAGCGATCAATCTTGTGCGTGGCCTTAGCGCGCCGGCGCAACGTAACAAATCATACCGGACCGATCCATCAAGCTGGCGCCGACCGTGGATTTGGATGATACTCCGCAACCGAACGCACCCATTCGCGGAGGAGAAGGCGCCATGCGCGTCGTAGCAACAGCAGCAGTTCTGGCTCTCTCGGCGCTCGCCCTTCCCGGGCAGGCTCAGGCCGTCACTCCGCAGGTGTGGCAGGGGACGGCGTTCATCTCGGGCTTCACCACGCCCGCCGCCAAGGAGGCCTGCACGGCGGACAACGCGGCGTCGGTCGGCGACGACTATGTGCTGGTCTACCGGCCGATCATCGCGGGCTCGACCACCAACCCGAGCAGCAGCGACGAGGGGCTGAGCTTCTTCGGCGGGCGCAACGGGGTGCACTACTTCACGGCCGACGGCGGCTCGTTCGCGACCCCCTCCGACGCCTACATCATCGTGCTGGACAGCCACGCCTCGAGCTCGCAGGTCTCCAACACGACGGTCGCTCCGGCGATCCCCTACGCGCTGAAGATCACCAAAAGCATCACCGCGAAGACGCCGAGCGTCACGATCTCCGGCTCGATCGGCAATTTCTTCAACGTGAGCGGGTGCGACATCACCTTCACCGCGTCACTCGACCTGCGCATCGACTGAACGGCGCGGCGGCGTGGAGCGGCGCTACTGCTTCGGCTCGAAGCGCAGCGCCACGCCGTTCATGCAGTAGCGCTCGCCGGTCGGCGCCGGCCCGTCCGGGAACACGTGCCCGAGATGGCCGCCGCAGCGGGCGCAGTGCACCTCGGTGCGGGCCATGAACAGGGTGCGGTCCTGCGAGGTCGCCGACCGCGCCCTGCAGCGGCGCGAAGAAACTCGGCCAGCCGGAGCCGCTCTCGTATTTCGTGTCGGCGTCGTAGAGCGGCTGGCCGCAGCCGGCACATGAAAACGTGCCGGCGCGCTTCTCCGCGTTGAGCGGGCTGGTGCCGGCGCGTTCGGTGCCGTGCTTGCGCAGCACCCGGAATTCCTCCGCCGTCAGCTTGGCGCGCCAATCGGCATCGCTCAGGGTCGCCACATCGTCGGTCATGCTCCGCCTCCCCTCTGGCCAGCCGCACAGGTGAGGGCGCCGGCCGCGCTGTTCAATCGAAGCCGCGAAAATCGCCGAACGCGCGCGCCGGCTGCGCGCTCGGTGCGCAGCGCGTTGGCCGGGGCGGCGCGGTCCTCGTGCCCGATCGCCATGCCGCAGACGATCGTCTCGCTCTCCGCGATGTCGAGCAGCCGGCGGATCGTGCGCGGATATTCGGCAAAGACGGCCATCGCGCAGGTGTCCAGGCCGCGCCCGCGCGCGGCGGTGGCGAGCGCCTGCAGGAACATGCCGTAGTCGAGCCAGCTGCCGATCTCCAGCCGCCGGTCGATCGTGCAGATCAGCCCGACCGGCGCGCCGAAGAAATCCAGGTTCTTCACGTGGTGCTCGGCCGCCTTGTCGCGCTCGCCGCGGGCAATTCCGATATGGCCGTACAGATCCCAGCCGATCTTGCGCCGGCGCGCCAGGTAGGGCTCGAACAACGGCGCCGGGTAGTACGGCCGCTCCTCGCCCTCCGGCCGGCCGTCGGCGCGGAACGCCGCCGCCACCGCCGCACAGAAGTTGCGCAGCGGCGCACCGGCGAGCGCGACCACGCGCCACGGCTGCATGTTGGTGCCGGAGGGCGCGCGCGCCGCGACGTCGAGCAGGTGCTCCACGTCGGCGCGCGGGATCGGCGTGGGCAGGAAGCCGCGCACCGAGCGGCGGGAGAGCAGCGCCGCCTCGGTCGCGTTGGCCGCCGGCACGTCGTTCATTGGTCCCGCACCCCGTAACGCCCGCGCCCGCCGCGTGTCTCCTCGCCAGACGCGAGCATGGGAGACCCCAAAATGGACCGCATCCTGAAACTGCTCACCTGGCCCGCTGCGCTGGTCTGCGCCGGCATCCTGCTCTGGTACGAGCAATACAAGCTGACCGGCAACCCGGGATCGGTGTGGCTGTTCACGGTGCTCTCGGACTGGCTCGGCATCCACGGCTACGAAAAGCCGTTCCGCCTCGGCGTCGCCACCGCCGAGATCGTCGGGTCCATCCTGGTCGTGCTGCCATGGACCCGCCTGTACGGTGCCGCGCTTTGTCTGGGCATCATGACCGGCGCGATCTTCTTCCACACCGTCAGCCCGTTGGGCATCGACCCGTATCATGACGGCGGCAAGTTGTTCACCGAGGCCTGCGAGGTCTGGCTGTGCTCGGCGTTCATCCTGTTTGCTTATCGCCGCGAGGGCATCGCGCTGGTCGAGCGGCTGTTCGGTTGGCGGCTGGCGCCGCCCGGCCTGATGGGCGTAGACTGTTCCCGCACGCTCACGATGGGGACGCACGAAATGTCATCCGCCGATTCTGGCCTCAGCGCCATGCAGCACGCGATCCGGGAGGCGCTCGGCAACCACTGGAAACTGTTCATGGTCCAGGGGGTGGTGCTGATCGTTCTCGGCGTGCTCGCGGTGCTGGCGCCGGTCGCGGCGACGATCCTGGTGGATATCTGGATCGGCTGGCTGTTCCTGATCGCCGGCGTGATCGGGCTGATCGCGCTGTTCTCCACGCACGAGGTGCCGGCGTTCCTGTGGGGGCTGGTCACCGCGGCGCTGTCGGTGGTGGTCGGCATCGTGCTGATCTGGAAGCCGGTCGCCGGCGCCTCGACCCTGACGCTGGTGCTGACCGCGTTCTTCGTGGTCGAGGGGGTGTTCCAGATCGCCGGCTCGCTGGGCTATCGGCACATGACCTCGGGCTCGGGCTGGATGCTGCTGAGCGGGATCGCCGACCTCGTGCTGGCGGTGATCATCATCGCGAGCTGGCCGCTCAGCGCCGTGTGGGCGCTGGGGCTGCTGGCCGGGGTCAACCTGATCACCTCGGGCTGGGCGATCGTGATGGCGGCGCTGGCCGGCCGGGGCGTGGCGCGGGCGCGCTGACGCCAACGCGGCGCATTCCGTGATCGCGGTGATCGGCGGCGGCCCGGCCGGGCTGATGGCGGCCGAGACCATCGCGCACGCCGGCGATGCAGGTGACGGTGTTCGATCGGATGCCGTCGCTCGGCCGCAAGCTGCTGATGGCCGGGCGCGGCGGGCTGAACCTGACGCACAGCGAGCCGCTTCCGCAGTTTCTCGACCGCTACGGCGAGGCGCGCGACCGGCTTTCTCCGTTGATCGAAGCGTTTCCGCCGGAGGCGGTCGTGGCGTGGTGCGAGGGGCTCGGCCAGACGACATTCGTCGGATCGAGCGGGCGGGTTTTTCCCAAGGCGATGAAAGCCTCGCCGTTGCTGCGCGCCTGGCTGGTACGCTGGAGTCGCTGGGCGTGACGGCAAGACTGCGCTGGCGATGGCTCGGCTGGGATGGCGACGCGCTGCGCTTCGCGACGCCGGACGGCGAGCGGGCGGAATCGCCGGCGGCGACGGTGCTGGCGCTCGGCGGCGCCTCCTGGCCGCGACTGGGCTCGGACGGCGCCTGGACGGCGGCGTTTGGCGGTTTCGCGGTAACACCGCTGCGCCCGGCCAACATGGGATTTTTCGTCGACTGGTCCGAGCACTTCCGCAGCCGCTTCGAGGGCGTGCCGCTCAAACGCATTGCGCTGACATTCAGGGAAAAAACCGTGCGCGGCGAGGCGGTGGCGACCGTGGACGGGATCGAGGGCGGCGCGGTCTACGCGCTCTCCGCCCCGCTGCGCGACGCGCTGGCGGCGGGGGAAGAAGTCGTGGTCGGCATCGACCTGCGGCCGGACCTGTCGCAGGCGGCGCTGGCGGAGCGGCTGGCGCGGCCGCGCGGCAGTGCCTCGCTGTCGAGTTTCCTGCGCAAGCAGGCCGGGTTGGCGCCGATCGGCGTCGGGCTGGTGCAGGAGGCGCTGCACGCCGGCGCGCGGGCCGACGATCTGGTCGCGCTGATCAAGTCCGTGCCGATCCGACTGCTGGCGCCGAAGCCGCTGGAGCGAGCGATTTCCACGGCCGGCGGCATCGCCTGGGACGAGGTGGACGACCGGCTGATGCTGCGGCGCCGGCCCGGCGTGTTCGTGGCGGGCGAAATGCTGGACTGGGAGGCGCCGACCGGCGGCTATCTGCTGCAGGCCTGCCTCAGCACCGGCGCCGCCGCCGGCGCGGGCGCGCTGGCATGGCTGCGCGAGCGCGGCGGCACGCCGGGCTGAGGGGCCTCGCGGCGGCTTGCCACGCCGGCCGCATCCGCTACCAATTGCCCCGGGGCGCGGCGGGGCAGCATGGAACGGACGATCGAGCGACTGGTGCTGGGGCTGCGCTGGCTGCTGCTGCCGCTGTACCTCGCGCTGCTGCTGGGGCTGCTGGCGATCTACGCGATGGTCGGCCGCGAGCTGTGGCATGTCGGCGCCGAGATCGCGACGCTGACCGACATCGACCTTGTGGTCGTGCTGTGCTCGGTGCTCGACCTCGTGCTGCTGGCCAACCTGCTGGTGATGGTCGCGGTCTCGTCCTACGAAAGCTACATTTCGCGGATCGGCGTTCCCGCCCATGAGAAGCCCGAGTGGCTGGGCAAGCTCGACAGCGGCAACGTCAAAGTGAAGGTCGCGGTGTCGGTGGCGATGATCTCCGCGATCCACCTGCTGCGCGCCTTCCTGCGCGACGACGCCGACGACCGGCTGGTCGTGCTGGCCGGCGTGCAGGTGGTGTTCATGCTGTCCACGCTCGGGATCGCGCTGGTCGATCGCACCGCCCGCCACGCCGAGGAGACGCCGCATGCGTGACCCGTTTGCCCCAGGCTTACGCGCCGCCGCGTCGTCGGGACGCGGCGCCGGTTAGCCTCGTCGGCGGACGCCGGCGAACGCGAGCAGCCCGCTCGCGAACACGAGCAGACTGGCGGGCTCCGGCACCGGGGCCCCGTTGGGCGTGTACAGATAGCTGATCTCGATCGAACCGGACCAGCTCAGGTTGTTGGACGGGTCGCAGGTTGCCGGATAGTATGGGTAAGGCGTGCAGGTGTTGTTCAGAGCCCAATCGTCGATGCCGACGGTCAGCCCGACCGTGCCGGCACCCTCGAACGCCGGCAGTGCGCCGGCCGCGGTAATCTGCACCGGGTTCGGCTGGAACGCCCCGGTTCCAAGCACCGGCGACTGCAGACTGGTGCTGCATGCATAGATGTCGGGGGCGCCGCACGACGCGCTCGCGGACACGCCGCCCGTCAGTTCCAGCGCGCTGGCGGGGCCGAGCACGTCGAGGCTCGCGGTAAAGCTCGCCATGCCGCTTCCCTCGCCGCCGGTCAGGCTGATCTGCGAGCCGTCGCCGAGCGTGCTGCCGGACAGCAGGATGTCGACCTCGTTCAGCGTGCCCAGCGAGGTGTCGAACTGGTTGAAATTGAGGATCTGCGACGGGGTGGTGCTTTCCTGGACCGCAAACGTGTCGGTGACCCCGGCCCAGGCTGCGCCGGCGCCGCCCAGCAGCAGCCCCGTCCCGGTCACCACCGCGAGGGCCGCGGCCCGTCCATCCTGGCCCATCATCCGGTTCCCAATTCCGAGTTACGTACTAGCAAACTTGACGCCGAGCCAATTGTCAACAATGCGCAGCGACTCAACGGCAATTCCCGCGATCTGCACCCTGCCGTAGCATCGCCGCCATGTCCGCCGAACTCGTCGCATCGATCGAGCAGGTCGCGTGGCCGGCCGTGAGCACCGGCATGGCGGCGCAGTTGCTGGCGCTGCAGCGGCAGTTCGACGCGACCCAGTTCTGGCCGCCCGAGCGGCTGCGCGCCCAGCAGTTCCGCCAGTTGCGGCTGCTGGTCGCGCATGCCGCGCGCAGCGTGCCGTTCCACGCCGCCCGGCTGCGCGCGGCCGGGATCGACCCGGACGCGGAGCTGACCGAAGCCGCCTGGGCGCGGCTGCCGGTGCTGGCGCGCCAGGACGTGCAGCGCGAAGACGCGAGGCTGCACGCCGCCGGCGTGCCGGCCACGCACGGCAAGATCAGCGAGACCACGACCGGCGGCTCGACCGGCGTGCCGGTGCGGGTGCGCAAGACGGCGTTGGACCAGCTGCTCTGGAACGCCCTGCATGTCCGCGAGGAGATCTGGCACCGCGAGGACCCCGGCGGCACGATCGCCCGGGTGCGCGCCCTGCCCGGCCATTTCACCCCGGCCCAGATGGCGGCGGTGCAATCGCCCGACGGGCTGACGCTGCCGGACTGGGGACCGCCCGCGAACCTGCTGTGGCGCACCGGCCGGCTGACGGTGATCGACTACAAGAAGCCGATCCCGGAGCAGGCGGCGTTCCTGCAGCGGCTGCGGCCGGATTACCTGCTCACCAACCCGTCCAACCTGCAGCTTCTGCTATGGCACTTTCGTGCCGAGGGCATGGCGCTGCCCGGGCTGCGCGCGGTCTGGACCTCGGGCGAGATGGTGCCGGAAGGACTGCGCGAGGACTGCCGTGCCGTGCTCGGCGTGCGGATCGTCGACAACTATACCGCCGGCGAATGCGGCTACATGGCGCTGCAATGCCCGGAGCACGAGGAGCTGTTCCATGTGCAGTCCGAGGCGGTGCTGCTGGAGGTGCTGGACGAGCACGACCGGCCCTGCGAGCCCGGCCAGGTCGGGCGCGTGGTGGTGACGCCACTGCATAACTTCGCCATGCCGCTGCTGCGCTACGCGATCGGCGACGAGGCCGAGCCGGGCGGCGCGTGCGCCTGCGGCCGCGGGCTGCCGGTGCTGCGCCGGCTGGTCGGGCGGACGCTGGACCACCTGACCCTGTCGGACGGCGCCCGGCGGCGGGTGAATTTCGGCCACGGCAGGCTGTCGCAGGTGGTGGCGATCCGCGAATTCCAGGTGGCGCAAACCGCGCTCGGCCGCATCGAGGTGCGCATCGTGGCGGCGCGCCCGCTGACCGAGGCCGAGGAACGGCTGGTGCGCGCGGTGATGCAAGTGGAGTTCGGCGAGGGTTTTCGCATCGAACTGCAGTATCATGACGCGATTCCCCGCACTGCCGCGGGCAAGCTTCGCCCATTCATTTCGGAAATGTCGCATGACTGAGCCGTTCGCCCCCGACTTCCGCGCCGCGCCGTACCTGGTGGGACGCCGCCGAACCGGTCGAGCGCGAGACCGCGTTGCCGAAGGAGGCGGAGATCGCCATCGTCGGCGGCGGCTATGCCGGGCTCTCGGCCGCACTGACATTGCGCCGGCTCGGACATGCGCCGGTGGTGCTGGACGCCGAGCGGATCGGCTTCGGCGCCAGCTCGCGCAACGGCGGCATGGTCTCGGGCGGCCTCAAGATGGCGACCGGCGACCTGGCGAAGACGCTCGGCGAGGCGCAGGCGCGCGCCGTGGTCGGCGCGGCGGCGGCGTCGTTCCCGTTCATCGAGGAACTGATCGCGCGCGAGGGGATCGACTGCGACTACGTGCGCTGCGGGCGGTTCCTGGCCGCCTGGACGCCGGCGCATTACCGGGCGCTGGAGGCGAAGGTGGCCTCGATCGCCGAGGCGACCGGGCTGCCGGCGGAAATGCTGCCGCGCATGCGGCAGCGCGAGGAGCTGGGCTCGGACCATTATTTCGGCGGCATGAAGGCAGCGGCGACCGGCTCGCTGCACCCGGGCAAATACGCGCGCGGGCTGGCCGATGCGGCGGCGCGGGCCGGCGCCACGCTGGTCGGGCGGGTTCGCGTAACCAACATCGAGCGCAACGGCTCGGGCGTGCGGATCGCCACCGACAAGGGCGAGTTGCGCGCAGGCGCGGTGCTGGTCGCGACCAACGGCTATTCCCGCACGCCGGGGCAGGCCAGCGCCATGCCCTGGCTGGCACGGCGGCTGGTGCCGGTCGCCAGTTACATCATCGCCACCGAAAAACTCGGCAAGGAGCGGATAAGAAAACTGTTCCCGAATCTGCGCATGGTCGCCGACACCAAGCGGGTGCTGAACTATTTCCGGCCGAGCCCGGACGGGGAGCGGGTGCTGTGGGGCGGACGCGCCAGCTTCCGCTCCGGCGGCGCGCAGGCGGTCGACGCGGCGCCGGTGCTGTACCGCACGATGACGACGGTGTTCCCGGAATTGCGCGGCGATGAAGATAACCCACGCCTGGACCGGCTACGTCGCGTTCACGCTGGACGGGCTGCCGCATATCGGCGAGCACGACGGCATCCACTTCGCCGCCGGCTGCCAGGGCTCCGGCGTGGCGATGGCAAGCTGGCTCGGGCACCAGGTCGCGCTGAAGATCGCGAAGGCGGCGAACGCGCCGTTCGCGCTCGACCGGCAGCAGTTCGCGGCGCTGCCGCTGTACGACGGGCGGCCGTGGTTCCTGCCGGTGATCGGCGAATACTACCGCCTGCGCGATCGCATCGACCGCGCGGCGGCGTAGCTGGCCGGCCCTACTTCACCGACGAAAACGCCGTCGGCGCCAAAAACTGGCTGCTGACGTTCTCGACGATCTGGCCGTCCTTCTCGGTCTCGGCGCGCGTGGCGATCCACTCCGGGTCGGCCATGAACGCGCCCCATTTCTTCTCGCGCTCGGCCAGGCTCTCCCAGGCCAGGAAGTAGGTGAGCTGCTGGTTGCTCTCGCCGACCAGCGTCGTCCAGAACCCGGCCTGACGGATGCCGTGCTTCTCCCAGATGCGCAGCGTGTGGTTCTGGAAGCGCGACAGCAGCGCCGGCAAGCGGCCTGGAATGCTATGATAAATGCGCAGTTCGTAGATCATCCTGGTGCCCCCTTGGCGGGCTTCCCGCGGCCCGCACGTTGCGCATCGTGGCCGAGACCGGCGCGACAGGAAAGAGCCGCCGCGGTCACAACACCGCTTGTCGGGCGGCAGGTTCGCTGTCCGATTTTCCGACACTTCCGTCGTTGAAGCCGACGGCGCAGAGCCATACGCCGGCCGCAGACCCGCGCTATTGCGGCATCCCGGCGTGGCCCGGAGCTTGCTCGCGTCCGGGCGGCGCCGTGCATGCTGGAGAGTTAAATGGGCAAGTCTCACCTCGTCGACATCGACGGCCGCTTCGTCGGCACCGCCGTCCGGCTGCCGAACGGCTACCGGTTCGTGGCGGCGGACGTCCGCCTCGACGACCTGGACGGCTTTGTTTCTTCGACATTGCCCGAACTGATGCGGGCGGTCCGGGGCACCTTCCTCGACGAATGCGGGCCGGGCGCGAACTGGACGGAGGCGGCAAAAGCCGGGGCGACGATCCATTGACCCGGCCGCGACGCGACGGCCCCGCCAAGGCCGCCGCGCGCGATACCCGGGACAACGTCCCCGCCGGCATGGCGCCGGGGTTCGAGCAGTGCCGCGCGGCCGTCGATCGGGTGTTGTCCAAACCGCTGTTCTTCATCGGCGGCCTGCCCAAGTCCGGCACCACGTGGCTGCAACTGTTGCTCGACGCCCATCCGGACATCTGTTGCCGCGGCGAGGGCCATCTCGCCAACCGGTTCGGCCCGCTGCTGCGCGGCGCGATCAAGGAGCACAACGCGACGCTCGCGGTGAAAAACACGTCCCTGTTCAAGGGCCTGCCGGCGTTCCCGGAATTCACCGGGGCGCATCTGAAGTACCTGTGGGTGTCCGCGGCCGCGCTGCTGCTGGCGGACGCGAGCACCGGCCGCGAAGCGACGATCGGCGAGAAGACGCCGGACAACGTCCTGCATTTCGCGCTGCTGGCGGAGCTGTTGCCGCACGCGAAGTTCGTCCATGTCATCCGCGACCCGCGCGATTGTGCGGTCTCGGGGTGGTTTCACAACCAGCGGTCCAATCCGGGCGAGGCGCGCCACCGCTTCGGCACGCTCTCGGACTATCTGCGCATGACCGCGGAAAGATGGACGACCGTGGTGGCGGTGGCCGCCGAGTTCGCCGAGGCGCACCCCGCGAGCAGCTTCGAGGTGCGCTACGAGGACCTGGTCGCGCAGCCGCGCGAGACGCTCGGCGGCCTGCTGCGCTTCCTCGGGGTTGCGGCCACGCCGCGCCTGATCGACGCCTGCCGTGCCGAGGCGGCGTTCGAGAAGCTGAGCGGCGGCCGGCAGCGCGGCGAGGAGGATCGCGCCTCGTTCTTCCGCCGCGGCCAGGCCGGGGATTGGCGCAACCATGTGTCGGCCGAGGAGAACGCGGCCTTTCTGGCTTTGTACGGACCGATCATGGCCCGCCACGGCTATTCCTGACCGGCAGCATTGCGCGGGCGGCCGCACCGGTGTGCAAAGCTGTCGCCGGCACGCTAAGCATCGTCGCCTCCAGTCCCGAGCAGGAGCCGCCCCATGCCGCGCCGTCTGATCGACATCTCCATCCCGATCGAAAACGACGTGCCGGCCGATCCGCCGTTCCAGCGCGTTTCGCTCGACTACACCAACCACCGCCAGTCGGCGCCGCAGGTCGTCTCGCTGTTCCCCGGCCTCAAGGTCGAAGACCTCGAGGACGGCGAGGGCTGGGCGGTCGAGCAGGCCAACATCTCTACCCACAACGGCACGCATCTGGATGCGCCGTACCACTACGCATCCACGATGGACCGCGGCAAACGCGCGATCACCATCGACGAAGTGCCGCTCGAATGGTGTTTCTGCCCCGGCATCAAACTCGATTTCCGGCAGTTCCCGGATGGTTACGTGGCGACCGCCGCCGACGTTGCGGCCGAGCTTGCCCGGATCGGCCACACGCTGCGGCCGCTCGACATCGTGCTGGTCAACACCAGCGCGGGTGCCAAATACGGCCAGGGCGACTACGTGCCGAGCGGCTGCGGCATGGGGCGGGAGGCGACGCTGTTCCTGACCGCGCGCGGCGTGCGCGTGACCGGCACCGACGCCTGGAGCTGGGACGCCCCGTTCGTCCATACCGCCCGCCGCTACGCCGAGACGCACAACCCGAAGCTGATCTGGGAAGGCCACCGCGCCGGCCGCGAGATCGGCTATTGCCACCTGGAAAAGCTGCACAATCTGGAGGCTCTGCCCTCCACCGGGTTCCTCGTGTCATGCTTTCCCGTCAAGAATCCGCGCCGCCTCCGCCGGCTGGACGCGCGCCGTCGCGATCATCGAGGAGTAGCCGCGGTGCGGCTGCTGGCGGTTTCCTCCGCCGTGTGCCTGCTGGCCGCAGCGGCACGGGCGGAGGTGCCGCCGCAACTGCAGAAAATCGGCCACATCCTCGTGGTGTTCGAGGAGAACCGCAGTTTCGACAACCTGTTCGGGCATTTTCCCGGTGCCGACGGGCTCGGCAATGTCGACGATCATGCGACCCAGGTCGCGCGCGACGGCAAGCCGTACGCGACGCTGCCGCCGGTCACGATCCCCGGCAAGCCGCCCGAGATCGATGCGCGCTTCCCGCCGCTGCTCGCCAACGGGCCGTTCGACATCGGCCCGTATGTCAAACCGTTCCAGATGACCGGCGATCTCGTGCACACGTTCTATCGCGAGCAGTACCAGATCGACGGCGGCAAGATGGACCGCTTCGCCGCCGGCTCCAACGCCGGCGGGCTGGTGATGGGCTATTTCGACATCAAGGACAGCGCGCTGTGGAAGCTCGCCGGCGAATACGCGCTGGGCGACGCGATGTTCCATTCCGCGTTCGGCGGCTCGTTCCTCAACCACGCGTTCCTGGCATGCAGCTGCGCGTTCCGCTGGCCCGACGCGCCACCCAGTTTTTTCGCGCAGCGCGACGCGGACGGGCGCATCACGAAAGATGGCGTGGTGACGCCGGACGGCTACGCGGTGAACACGGCGCTCAGCGTCTACCTGCACCCGCCCGGCGACACCGATCCGGCGAAACTGGTGCCGCCGCAGACCATGCCGCATATCGGCGACCGGCTCGACGCGAAGGGTGTCTCATGGGCCTGGTACGGCGGCGGCTACGCCGACGCGGCGGCCGGGCATCCCGGCAAGCTGTTCCAGTTCCACCACCAGCCGTTCGCCTACTTTGCCGATCTTGCCCCCGGCACCGCGGCCAACAAGGCGCGCTTGAAGGACTACCCCGACCTGCTCGCCGACATCGCTGCCGGCACGCTGCCGAAAGTGGCGTTCTACAAGCCGTACGGCACCTACAACCAGCACCCCGGCTACGCCAACCTGACCGACGGCGACAAGCATCTTTCTGACCTGGTCGAAAAGCTGCAGGCCAGTTCGGTCTGGCACGACCTGCTGATCCTGGTCACCTACGACGAGAATGGCGGCGAGTGGGACCACGTGTCGCCGCCGCGCCGCGACGCCTTCGGCCCCGGCACCCGCATCCCGCTGATCGCGATCGGCCCGACCGTGAAACGGCACTTCATCGACCACACCATCTACGATTTCGGTTCCATTCTCCGCACCATCGAACTCACCTTCGGCGCCGAGCCGGTCAACGACCGCGACGGCATCGCGACGCCGATGACGAACCTGCTGCAGTAGGATGGGTTGCCCTTGCAACCCATCACCCGCCCCGAAGCGGCGGGTTGCAAGGGCAACCCTCCCAACGAATTGCGACGGTTGCGGCGCCGCCGGGCGCGGGCGACAGTCGGCGCCGTCGATACCGGGGGAGACGACGCATGGCCGAGCATCCGTTTTCGCGCGCCGATCTGGAGGCGCTGCGCCAATGGGACACGCCGACGATCTGCAACGGCCTGGAACTGGTGGTGCCGGAACGCCGCGCGGTCGGCTTCACCGTCGAGCCGATGGTCGCCGTGGACCGGAAGTTGCCGCCGATCGTCGGCCTCGCCCGCACCGGGCTGATCCGCTCGAAAGAAAAACCGCGCGGGCCGATCCCGCCGCGCGAGGACTGGTACGACTACGTCGCCGCCGGCGACCTGCCAACCATCGCGGTGATCCAGGACATCGACGACCGCCCCGGCTACGGCGCGTTCTGGGGCGAGGTGCAGTCGACGGTGCACAAGCATCTCGGCTGCCTCGGCTGCGTCACCAACGGCTCGTTCCGCGATCTCGACATGTGGGCGGAGGGCTTCCAGATCATCGGCGGCCGCATCGGGCCGAGCCACGCGCATGTCCACATGGTGCAGATGCGCTGCGAGGCGAACGTGTTCGGCATGCTCGCCTTCCACGACGACGTGATCCACGCCGACTACCACGGCGCGGTGGTGGTGCCGGCGGATGCGGTGAAGAAACTGCCGGCCGCGATCGACCTGATCTCGCGCCGTGAGAAGGTCATCCTCGACATGGCGAAGGCTGAAGGTTTTTCCGCCGCGAAGATGCGCGAGGCGCTGAAGCGGGCCGGCGAGATCCACTGAGAGGGGGGCGAGATCGCCGGGTCAGGCCCGGCGATGACGGCTTTGAGTTTGCAAGGATTTCGTCATGCCCGGGCCCTGACCCGGGCATCTTCACGCGTCGCACACGCCGCCGCTTACGAATGCGTCAGCAGCATGTCCCCCGGGGCGCCGGCGGTCAGGTGGAACGTGCCGGCGCCCAGGCTGCTGTTCTGGAAGAGCAGCGAGGCCAAGGGCGGCGCACCGGCCGAGGGCGAGGTGATGCTGAGCAAGCCGGTCTTGGGCGTGTAGCTCAAATCGAGCGTGACCCCCGGCTGGGCAGGCGCGATGCCGACCAGGTCGATCGTGTCGTTCGCGCCGAAATCCTTCAACAACGGGCCGCTGTAGGCGGTCGTGCCGACATGCACGCCGAACGAGCCCGGCGCGTCCACGGTCAGCAGATCGCTGCCGAGGAACGCGATCGACGGGCCCTTGCCGAGCACGCTCCCCACGTCCAGCGACGCCGTCGTGCCAAGATCGATCGTGCCAGTGCTGGCGGGATCTAGATTGGCGGACACGTCGAGGCTGCCCGCGACAGTCAGCGCGCCGTTGTCGGTGAGCGTGCCGACGCTGTTGCTGCTGCCGGTGAGCGTCCAGGCGGCGCCGCTGTCCACCGCGAGGCTGCTGAAATTGGCGAATGCGCTGCCGGCTCCGCCGATGCCGCCGATGCTGCCGGCACTCGCGCCCGCGGCGAGTTCCAGCACCGCGGCGGGGCCACCGCCCTCCGGCCCGATGCCGGCGTTGACGCCGCCGTTGAACACGGCGCCCGGATCGACCACCAGCCGTCCGCCGCCGCCGAGCATCACGGCGAACGCATTGCCGGTGCCGGTCGCCGTGATGGTGCCGGAGTTGACCACGGTGCCGGGCGCGGTCGGTGCAAACACCACGCCCTCAGTGCCGGTGATCGTGCCGGCGTTGGTGACGGTGGTCGTGCCTCCCTGCGCGCTGACGCCGGTTGGGCCGGTGACGTGGCCGCTCACCTCGTTGAGTACCGTTCCGCCGTCGCGCAGGTAGATCGCGGAGTGATTGGTTGACGACAGCGTGCCGAAATTGGTGATCGTGGCCGCGCCGGCTGCGGAGGCATAACTGCCGATCGCGGAGTAGTTCCCGGCAATGGCCGCCTTGGTGTCGGTGCTGCTGCCGTTCGTCACCGACTCGCTGGCCCAGGAATAGACGCCGGTATATTTTTGCGCCGTGATCGTGCCCAGGTTGGTGACCGTGACCGTTCCGCTCCCACCTCTGCCAGGACCGCCGTTGCCCGATTGCACCCCGCCCGCCGCAAGGATCAGGCCGGTCGCGAAGTTGGTGAATGTCCCCGGGCCGCCGCCGAAGCAGACCGCCGAGTAGACCGAACTCGACAGCGTCCCGAAATTGCCGACCGTGGCGGCAACCGGCGCATAGAACGCGTTGATGTTGCCGGAAATCATGGCCTTGGCATCGGCGCTGTTGCCGTTGGCGAGCGTGCCGCCGCCCTGCATCAGCACGCCGTCGCTCGTGGCGCCCGCGACGGTGCCGAAATTCGTGACGGTGGCAGGGGCCTCCAGGAAAATCCCGTTGTCGCCGGCGATCAGCGCGGTCCGGTCGGCGGTGTTGCCGTTGACGATCGTCGCGCCGCCGTCGCAGTTGATGCCGCCGCCGTTATTCGTGCCGGTGTTGCTGATGACGCCGAAATTGGTGATCGTCGCGTCGCCGGACGCCACGTAAATCACGCCGTATCCCTTGTTGGAGATCAGCGCCGACGTGTCGCCGGCGGAGCCATTGGTGATCGACCCGCCGTCCTGCAGAATACCCCGCCGTACTTGCCCCCGCTGACCGCGCCGTAGTTCGCCACCGAACCGGCGCTGCCCAGGATCTGGATCGCCTGGTTGCCGACGATCGCCGCCTTCGTATCGGTCGTGCTGCCATTCACCACCGTGCCGCCGGCATTGAGCGCGATGCCGGTCGCCTGCGGGGCGGAAATCGTGGCATAGTTGGTCACGCCCGCCGCGCTGTTGGTCGCGTAGATGCCGTTGTGGCCCGACTGGATCAGCGCGGCGAGGTCGGCCGTGCTCCCGTTCACCACCGTGCCGCCGGCATACAGGGCAATTCCCGTGTGCTTGTCGTTGTCCTCGCTGATCGTGCCGAAATTGGTCACCGAGGCGAAACCGTCGGCGTAGAACGCGGCGTTGTCGATGCCGGTGACGGAGGCCGTGGTATCGGCCGCGCTGCCGTTGACCAGCGCACCGCCGATCTGCAGCACGACCGCGGTTCCGGCGCCGCTGATCCGGGCGAAATTGGTGACGGTGGCAGCGGCGGCGCTGTAGATCCCCGGGCTCGCGGTTCCCGCGATCAGCGCGGTCGTGGCCGTCGCACTGCCGTTGGTGACGCTGCCGCCGCCGAGCAGCGATATCCCGTCATCGTTGGTGCCGCTGATCGTGCCGAAATTGCTCACCGTGCCGACGCCGTAGACGTAGACGCCGGTGCGTCCGCTGATCATGGCCGCCGTGCCGACGTTGGCCACGCCGCCGGCGCCGAGCAGGCTGACCCCGGCCTTGTTGCCGCCGATCGTGCCGAAATTGGTAACCGCGAGCGCTCCGCTGCCGACGGTGTAGGTGCTGAGGTAGATGCCATAGCGCGCGCCGGTGATCGAGGCTTTGGCGTCGGTTGCGCTGCCGTTGGTGACGCCGCCGCTGCCGCGCAGTTCGGCGCCGTTGCGGCCGCCGAAGATCGTGCCGAAATTGGTCAGCGTCGCCGCAGCGGCCGCGTACACCCCGTTCAGCCCGGCGCCGATGATCAGGGCCGTCGGGTCGGCGGCGCTGCCGTTGACGATCGCGCCGCCACGCTGCAGCCAGACGCCGCGGCCGAAGATGCCATCCCCCCCGATCGTGCCGAAATTGGTCACCGTCGCGGCCGCGCCGAGCGCCGCGACGCCCACCGAGGCGCCGCTGATCTGCGCGACGAGATCGGTCTTGGCGCCGTTGGTGACGCTGCCGCCGTCGCCGAGATAGGCGCCGACGCTGGAAAACCCCGGCCCGGCGGCAAGCGCGGTCGCGGCGATCGTGCCGTCGTTGGTCAGCGTTGCCGCGCCGGAAATGTCGACGCCCGCGCTGCTGCCCTCGATCAGCGCCTTGGTGGCGGCGGTGCTGCCGTTGACGACGCTGGCCGCACCCAGCGCCTGCACGCCGATGCCGCCGGTGCCGAGGGCCGCGATGGTGCCGAGGTTGGAGACCGTTCCGTCCACCGACGCCGCGATGTAGACCGCGTTGCCGCCGGCGACGTTGATCCCGCCGGCAGCCGTCACCGTCAGCGGCGACTGGCTCGCCAGCGTCAGGCGAACGCCGACCGTCGTCTTGGTCTTGATCGTGGTGCCGGCCATTGGGCGCCCCCCTGCGTGCAGAACGATTACGCAAAAGTTATTGAACTTTGGCAAGGCGTGTCAATTCGCGGCCGGATGGAACGAGCCGATCTGCCGAAAGCCGCCGGCGCCGCCCACGACCCGACATTTTATTGATTCGCGAGGGATCCAATTGCCGCGTCGCGCATTATTGATGCGTCACTGGGGCCCGGCGACCACAGCCCGACTTTTTTGGCCGTCGCGAACCCGTTACTACCCGCGCTTGGCGATTGCGTCCCGTACCGGGGCCGCCGCACATACGCATTCAACGGAGTGAAACCATGCCCAAGAATCGACCTCGTCCTCGCGCTGCTGGCAGTCGGCGGCCTCGCCGCCTGCTCCTCGTGGAACACCGGCCAGACCAGCAGCAGCAGCGGCGCCGGCTACGCCGCGCCGGCGCTGTCCTCCGCGACCGTCATGCAGGTGCAGACCGCGTTGCAGCAGCAGGGCTTCTACAAGGGCACGATCGACGGGCTGTGGGGCCCTGAGACGCAGGGCGCGCTGCAGAGCTACCAGCAGGCGAAGGGGCTGACCGCCGACGGCCAGCTCGGCCCGCAGACGATGGCCTCGCTGAACCTGTCGAACGGCGGCACGGCCTCGACGACGCAGCCGATGCCGAGCACCGGCACGACCTCCTCCACCACGACCTCATCCACCCAGCCCATGAGCAACGGCTCGACGACCATGAGCCAGCCGGTGACCAGCAACGGGTCAACCCAGCCGATGACCAGCAACGGGTCGACCCAGCTGATGAGCAACGGCTCGGCCGCGACGACCCCGCCGATGGCCAGCACCCCGCAGTCGACGGCGAGCACGACCGCGCCGAAGCCGGCGACCGCGACGCAGTAACGGTGCGAGGCGGAATAATCGAAGCGGTTGACTGGGTCGTCATCCCCGGGCTCGACCCGGGGATCCACGCGTTGGCGACGGCGTGGATTGCCAGGCCAAGCCCGGCAATGACGATGCCGGATCGGTCATTCTCCACCGGGCACTAACAGTGCGAGGCGAAGTTTTGGGGGAAGTTTACTTCCCCCAAATCTTTTTGTACTGGTCCCGATAGCCGTTGTCGGGATCGAACACGTCGTGCGGCCCGCCGTCGCTGCCGATGTTGGCGACGGTGAACAGGTGCACCGGCGGCACATAGCCGCTCGACGGCACGCCCGCGAAGGCGCGGTTCATCTCGTCGACGCATTGCCAGCCCTGCATGCGCAGCGGGTCGGCGGCGGTGCCGACCTGGTATTCCTTCTGCCGGATGCGCTGGAACGCCGACGGCGAGCCGTCGCCGCCGGAAATGTTGCGCGGGTAGCCGTCGCCGGGGATGCCGGCGGCCTGCAACGCCGGCGCCATGAAATCGTAGTAGAGGTCATTGATCCCCATCGAATACGTCCACTTCTTGCCGAACCGCTGCAGCAATGACGTGGTCAGCTGGCCCATACGTGCAGACGTATCGGCGAGCGGCGCGTTGATCACGTCGAGCAGCGTGCAGCCCTTGCACTGCTTGATCACCGCCGCCATCGCGTCCGACTTCGCGACCGCCATGCCGTAGACGTGGTCGGTGAACACCACGACGCCCGCGGTGCCGTTGGAATCGGCGACCGCGTACATCGCGGCGGCCTTCCCCACTTCGGGCGGCTCGGTGTTGATGTTGAAGAACACCTTCGGGCTCGCGATCGGCCCGGGCTTCGGGCCGACATGCCAGCCCACCACCTTGATGCCCTGCGCGTTGGCCTGCTCGATCGCATCGACGTGCGAAGCCGCGTCGACGCCGCCGAGCACGATGCCGTCCGGCTTCAGCGTGATCGCCTCCGACAGCGCCGAGAGCTCGCCGGCCATCGTGCCCTGGCCGTCGATCGCGCGGAATTTCCAGCCCACCACGCCCGCCGCCTCCTCCACGCCGTCGCCGGCGGCGCGCACGCCGGAATTGCGCTGGTCGGTCGAGACGTAGACGATGAATTTTCCGGGTGCCGCCTTCGGCCCGGTGGTCGGGCCGTCCCACGCCGCACTCGGGGCGGTCACCTTGGCGACGAACGCCTTCGCCTGCTGGACGAAATCGTCGTCCGCCCGCGCTGCCTGCGATGCCAGCAGCACGACGGCCGCCGCGCCGCCGAGCCAGATGCGCCGTTTGCTCACGTTGTCCTCCCGAGGTTCTTGTTCACCGGTCGCAGCGGAGGGCGGCAGCCGTCGCGGGTCAAGCCGCGCCCGGCGCAGACGTGCCATTCACGGGGGAAAATGCGCGGTGGGGCGACCTACGGGACTCGAACCCGTGGCATCCAGGACCACAACCTGGCGCTCTACCAGCTGAGCTAAGGCCGCCACCGAGACCGCGCGATGTAGGACGGAGGGCGGATGTCGTCAACCAGCCGCCGGTTTACCCGCCATGCGCGTCGACCCTATCATGCCGCATCTGCGGGAAAGGCGAGCGGATGACCCCTGCCCCATTGTCGCGCCGCGCGCTGCTCGGTGCCGCCGCCGCGTCCGGCCTGACGCTGATCGCGCGCCCCGCCGCCGCCGCGGGCGCGCCGATCCGCATCGGCGTGCTGGCCGACATGTCCGG
The DNA here is from genome assembly GCA_963697635.1 of uncultured Solirubrobacterales bacterium. Taxonomy (GTDB): domain Bacteria; phylum Pseudomonadota; class Alphaproteobacteria; order Acetobacterales; family Acetobacteraceae; genus CAJCJG01. The sequence goes on from CAVOOS010000012.1 coordinate 117,804, forward strand.
CCCGTACGCCGACATCGGCGGCCCCGGCTCGACGCTCGCGGCGAAGATGGCGGTCGAGGATTTCGGCGGCACCGTGCTGGGCCGGCCGATCGAGGTGCTGTCGGCCGACCACCAGAACAAGACCGACATCGGCGTCGGCATCGCCCGGCAATGGCTCGGGCCGGACGGCGTCGATCTCATCCTCGACATGGGCAATTCCGCCATCGCACTGGCGCTGCAAGGGCTGGTGCGGGATGCGGACCGGATCGCCATCCCGGTTTCCGCCGTCACCTCCGACCTCGCCGGCAAGGCGTGCTCGCCGAACAGCATCCAGTGGGCGCAGAACAACTGGTCGAACGGCGTCGCGCTGATGCGGGCGCTGCGCGCTGCAGGCAAGACGACGTTCTTCTTCGTCACCGTCGATTATTCTTTTGGTCTCTCGCTGGAGGCGGACGCTTCGGCGGAAATCGTGCGCAGCGGAGGAAAAGTGCTGGGCGCGGTGCATCATCCGCTCGGCATCAGCGATTTTTCGTCCTTCCTGTTGCAGGCGCAGAGTTCCGGCGCCGACGTGGTGGTGTTCGCCTCGGCCGGCGCCGACGTGGTCAACGCGATCCGGCAGGCGGCGGAATTCGGCCTGACGCCCAAGCAGACCGTGACGGCGCCCTCGTTCTACCTCAGCGACGTGCACGGGCTCGGCTTGCAGCGCGGCCAGGGGCTGGTGGTGGTGCAGTCCTGGTACTGGGATTTGAGCGATGCGACGCGCGCCTGGGCAAAACGCTTCTTCGCGCAGCGCAACCGCATGCCCAACGACATCCACGCCGCCGATTATTCGGCAGTGACGCATTGGCTGCGTGCGATGCAGAAGGCCGGCACCGACGAGGCGCTGGCGGTACTGGCCGCCATGCGGGCGATGCCGGTGCGCGACGTGTTTACAGACGACGGCGTCATCCGCGCCGACAACAAGATGGTGTTTTCCCGGTATCTGATGCGGGTGAAGACGCCGGCGGCGTCGAAGGCGCCGTGGGACTATCTGGAGCTGATCTCAAAAATTCCCGCCGATCAGGCGTTCCGGCCGCTTGGCGAAAGCGGCTGCCCGCTCGGCAAGGCGTAACGTCCTTCGCGTACGGGCTCGCAACGGTCTCGGCCGTGCGCTAGATAGCGCAACGACTGCACTGTCGGGACCGATCCGCGATGTACAGCGACGCCGAACTCGAAGCCGCCGTGAAGGCGGGCGTGCTGACCGCGCCCTCGGCCGCGGCGTTCCGGGATTTTGTCGCGCGGCTGCACGCGACCCCGGGCGCCGACGAGGAACACTTCCGCCTGCTCACCGGCTTCAACGACATCTTCGTCACCATCGCGGCGGCGCTGATCCTGGTCGCGGTCGGCTGGCTCGGCGCGCAGGTGGACAACGCGCTCGGCGCGGCCGTGGTCGCCGCCGCAAGCTGGGGCCTCGCCGAATACTTCACCCGCCGCCGGCGGATGGCGCTGCCCAGCATCCTGCTGCTGCTGACGTTCGTGGGCGGCGTGTTGCTCACGCTGATCGTCGCGGCCGACGTCGCCGACACGCTCGCCCACCGGACGGACGCCGAGCGCGCCCTGCGGATCGCGGCGTGCGCCGCCGGTGCGGGCGTCGCCGCCTGGCTGCACTGGCGCCGGTTCATGGTGCCGATCACCGTCGCGGCTGGCGCCGCCGCCGGCGTCGCCACCGCCGTACTGCTGTTGCTCGGCATCTTTCCCCGGCCTGCGCGGCGCGCTGCCGCTGCTGCTGTTCCTGGCGGGGCTCGCGGTGTTCGCGCTCGCGATGTGGTGGGACGGCAGCGACCGCGCCCGCGTCACCCGTCGCGCCGACGTCGCGTTCTGGCTGCACCTCGCGGCGGCGCCGCTGATCGTGCATCCCGCCTTCACCCAGCTTGGCCTGCTGGGCGGCGACACGCCCGCGCTGGTCAATGCGGCCGTCGCGGTGCTGCTGTATCTGGTGCTGGCGCTAGTCGCGCTCGCCGTGGACCGTCGCGCGCTGCTGGTCTCGGCGCTGTCCTACGTGCTGTACGCGATCGCCATGCTGCTGCGCGGCCACGGTTCGCTGAGCTACAGTCTGGCGCTCGCGGCGCTGGTGATCGGCTGCGGTTTGCTGCTGCTCTCGGCGCTGTGGCAGCGCGCCCGCCGCCCGATCGTGCTGACGCTGCCGGCGGGCCTGCGCGGGCGGCTGCCGGCGGTGTGAGACGCGCTCGACTTCTTGTTAGCGCTGCGATACGGATGGAGCCGGTTTGAAGGAACGTCCGAGATCGACAGCCTTGCGGCCGGCCCCGGCGGTGCCCATGATCCCAGCATGGAGATGCGGCTTCAGCGGCTTGAGGAGACGTATTCCCGGATCGAGGCATTGATGACGAGCCTCGATGACCGGATGCGGCATGTCGAGATCGAGGTCGCCGAGTTGAAGGGGCGCATCACCAACCTGCCCTCCACCTGGGCGATGATCACGACGGTGCTCGGCAGCCAGATCGCGTTTGCCGCTGTTTTTATTGCGATTTTCCGCCTCACCATGCCGCACTGAGACGGTCGCGCGGCTCCGCGGCAGGACTTTTGCCTTTACTTAACTGAGAACATGCGACGCAGGACCCCCGGGTCAACAGGTGGGTGTGGCCGACATGCGTGCGCTGGGCACAGGGGACTGTGTTGGGGCGCGCTGCCGGCCCAGGCGGCGGGACGGATGACGAACACGCGGCCTCACCGCGACCGCGGGCCGGTATTCTTGTACACGATCGCGAGCGCGATCAGCACGAAGGCGGCAACCCGCAGCAGGAACACCCAGCTCTGCTCCTCTGTCGGGACCCCGCCGATCGTGAGCAGGAACTGATTGGCCGCCAGCAGGAAAAATGCCGCCGAGAACGCGATGAACAGCAGGTCACGGCTTCTGTTCCAGAATTTCAGAAAGAACAGGCTGACGACCAGATAGCCGCTGGCGACCATGCCGGCAAAGAAGACTTCGGGCACGGTCATGATCAATCGATCTCCACCACCAGCCCATAGATCATCACGGCGATCGCCACGAGATTCATCAGCTGCCGCAGCAGCAGCAGATCGACGTCCGGCAAGACAATGATGTCGACGAACACGAGCAGATTGGCAGCCGCGATCAGGCCGAAGCAGAGGGCGCTCCACGCCAGCAATCGTTGGCGGACCTTCAGGAACGACGCGAACAAAAGCCAGGCGCACGCCGCGCTGGTCAGGAAGCAGAGAATGTAAACGATCGACTGGAACATCAACCGCCTCCTATTTCCTGAAGCGGAACGCATCGGCGAACATCTGGATCGTGTCCTTGGGCGCCTTCAGGATGGCCATCACCACGCTTCGCGGTTCCTGCTCGTACAACGTGAACAGGTCGGCGGCCAACCGGGCCAGCTCCGGCGTGGCAGGACCGTAGCGGTACAGGCCGCTCCCCTCAGATTGCACCAGTCCGCCGGCCTCGAGCTCGGCCAGGCTTTGCACCACGATCCGCGTGTTGGCGCGCAGCTCCGCAACAACGTCGGGAACCGCCCACGCGCGCGCCGGCTCCCGCCAGAGCAGCAGCAGCACCTCCAGGCTCCAGACGGAGCGGAGCACGTCGGCCGCGAATCCAAGGGATTGCTCCCTCGTCACCGGGCAGGCGGTACCGGTTGCCCGGCCGACCGGTGCATCTGCCTCATGCCGCCGCGCGACGCCCCGCGATCCAGGCGGCCAGCCGCGCCAGCGCCGCGTCCAGCACCTCGGCGCGCTTGCAGAACGCGAAGCGGGCGTAGTGCGCCGGCGGCTCGCTCTCGTAGAACGCCGAGACCGGGATCGCCGTGACTTTCGCCTCCGCCGTCAGCGTGCGGCAGAAGTCGGCGTCGGTGCCGTTGAAGCCGCGCGGGAACAACGGAGAAAAATCGGCGGTGATGAAGTAGCTGCCGCGGGTTTCCAGCACCCCGAAACCGAGTTTTGCCAATCCCTCGCCGAGCCGGTCGCGCTTGGCCTGCAGGTCGGCGGCAAGCTGGTGAAAGTAGGCGTCATCCTTGGCGAGCCCCACCGCCACCGCCCGCTGCAAGTTCGGCGGCGTGGTAAACGTCAGATTCTGGTGCGCCTTCATCGCGACGGTCGCCAGCGGACGCGGCGCGGTGATGTAGCCGATCTTCCATCCCGTCAGCGAAAACGTCTTGCCGGCGCTGCCGACGCGCAGGCAGCGGTCGCGCAGTCCCGGCAACGTCATCAACGGGACGTGGCGCACGCCATCGAACACCAGATGCTCGTACACCTCGTCGCAAATGGCAAAAGCGTCGTGCTGCTGCAACAGTCCGGCGATGAACTCCAGTTCGGAGCGGGAGAACACTTTGCCGGTCGGGTTCATCGGCGAGTTGATCAGCAGCGCCTTGGTGCGCGGCCCGAACGCGGCGGCCAGTTCGGCGCGCGGCAACTGCCACTCCGGCGGCGACAGGCGCACCAGCTTCGGCACCGCGCCGAGCAGCTTCACCACCGGCAGATACGTGTCGTAGAGCGGCTCGATCAGCACGCATTCGTCACCGGGGTCGAGCAGCGCCATCAGGCAGGCGGTGATCGCCTCGGTGGCACCCGAGGTCACCACCACCTCGCCGTTCGGGTCGGCCTCGATGCCGTAGAAACGATGGTTGGCGGCGGCGACCGCCTGGCGCAACTCGGGCACGCCCGCCATCGGCGGATACTGGTTACGCCCGTCGAGCAGCGCGTCGGCGGCGGCGCGCAGCACGTCCTCCGGGCCGTCGGTGTCGGGGAACCCCTGGCCGAGGTTGATCGCGCCGTGCTCCAGCGCCAGCGCCGACATCACCGTGAAGATGGTCGTGCCGGTGGCGGCAAGCAGGGCGTTGGGCTTTTTCACCGGCGGAGACCTCCCATTGGCGCGCGGAATTTGCCGCGCGGAACCGCGCTTCGTAAAGCCTGGGCAGCCGGTCGCCGTGGTTAATCGGCACGCTGGCGAAAAAACAGGCAGCGGTCGCCCAGGAATCCGGCGCAATTCACTGGCGGAAACGCAGGCAACCGGCCGGCCGCGCGGTTGTTGCCGGCGTGGCACACAACATGCACCCCTTGACGTGATCCCTCGCCCGCGCGCGGGATGTCGCCAACGCGGGGCATGAGGGTGGAATTCGTCGGATGAAGAAGATCGAGGCCGTTATCAAGCCATTCAAGCTCGACGAGGTGAAGGAGGCGCTGCACGAGGTGGGCCTGCAAGGCATCACCGTGGTCGAAGCCAAGGGGTTCGGCCGGCAGAAGGGCCATACCGAACTGTATCGGGGCGCCGAGTATGTCGTGGATTTCCTGCCCAAGGTGAAGATCGAGGTGGTGTGCGAGGACGACGTGGTCGAGCGTGCGGTCGAGGCGATCGTGAACGCCGCCCGCACCGGGCGCATCGGCGACGGCAAGATCTTCGTCAGTTCCATCGAGGAAGTCATTCGCATCCGCACCGGCGAACGGGGGGAGGACGCGATCTAGTTTTTTGTCCAGGCCGGGACATCCGGGCTGAACAGCTTCCGGCTCCGGGGCGAATGCCCTCGGGGGTCGGCACCGGGGACCGCGTGGGGCGGCCCCGACATGCGCGCGCACGGTCGGGCGCGGCGCGACTGACAAGGGGACAGGATTGATGGCGAAGAAAGCCGCAAGCGGCGGAGACGGTGGCGTGCAGAAAGTGCTGGATATGCTCAAGGAGCATTCCGTCGAGTACGTGGACCTGCGGTTCACGGACCCGCGCGGCAAATGGCAGCACACCGCCCAGCACGTCTCCACGATCGACGAGGACGTGTTCCGCGACGGCATCATGTTCGACGGCTCCTCGATCGCCGGCTGGAAGGCGATCAACGAGAGCGACATGATCCTGATGCCGGACCCCGAGACGGCGACGATGGATCCGTTCGCCGCGAAACCCTCGCTGGTGCTGATCTGCGACATCATCGAGCCCTCGACCGGGCAGGCGTACAACCGCGACCCGCGCTCGACGGCGAAGAAGGCCGATGCGTTCGTGAAGGCCTCCGGGCTCGGCGACACCGTGTATTTCGGGCCGGAAGCCGAGTTCTTCATCTTCGACAGCGTCAAGTACGGCACCGGCGGCAACTACGGCATCTACCAACTCGACAGCCAGGAAGGCCCGCAGGCCGGGCTCAAGGACTACCCCGAAGGCAACATGGGGCACCGCCCGGGCATCAAGGGCGGCTACTTCCCGGTGCCGCCGGTGGACAGCGAAAGCGACCTGCGCGCCGAAATGCTCTCGACGATGGGCGAGATGGGCGTGATGATCGAGAAGCACCACCACGAGGTCGCACAGTCCCAGCACGAGCTCGGGATGAAGTTCGGCCCGATGGTGAAGATGGCCGACCATTTGCAGATCTACAAATACTGCATCCACAACGTCGCCCACAGCTACGGCAAGACCGCGACGTTCATGCCCAAGCCGATCTACGGCGACAACGGCTCCGGCATGCACTGCCACCAGTCGATCTGGAAGGCGGGAAAACCGCTGTTCGCGGGCAACGCTTACGCCGACCTGTCGGAAATGGCGCTGTACTACATCGGCGGCATCATCAAGCACGCCAAGGCGCTGAACGCCTTCACCAATCCGGCGACCAACAGCTACAAGCGGCTGATCCCCGGCTTCGAGGCGCCCGTGTTGCTCGCCTATTCGGCGCGCAACCGCTCCGCCTCCTGCCGCATCCCGTATGCGACGAACCCGAAGGCCAAGCGCGTCGAGGTGCGGTTCCCGGACGCCGCCGCCAATCCCTACCTGGCGTTCGCGGCGATGCTGATGGCCGGCGTCGACGGCATCAAGAACAAAATCCATCCGGGCGACCCGATGGACAAGGACCTGTACGACCTGCCGCCCGAGGAGCTGAAGGGCATCCCGACGGTCTGCGGCAGCCTGCGCGAGGCGATCGGCGCGCTCGAAGCCGACCACGAGTTCCTGCTCGCGGGCGACGTGTTCTCGAAGGACCAGATCGAGAGCTACATCGAGCTGAAATGGACGGAAGTGTTCAAGTTCGAGCACACCCCGCACCCGGTCGAGTTCGAGATGTACTACTCGGTCTGATCCGGCCGCACGGACCGCGACCAAGCCACGCCCGCCCGCGCCCTTCCCCGGCGCGGGCGGGTTTTCTTTTGTGGCGGTGCGGATGCCTCGGGACCTGGCACCAAAACGTCGACCAGGTGAAGGCGACGTTCAATTCGATGCGAACGGCCGTCGCGGCTGGACTTTTCGGCGGCGGACTTCAGCCCTTGCGAATCCACCCCAATTCCGCACTTCTTGAAAACCCTTCCTGATCCTGCAAGCATCGAAAGCGTTTCCATGTTCGGTTTTTGAAGAACCGGACCGAATTCGGAATGCTGGAACTCAGACGAATGATCGGACATTAGCAAAAAAGGCGGAATATTCTGCGGAGGGAGGCACAGTGGGCAAGGCAACATGGCTTCGGCGCGCAGTCGTTGGCGTCGCCGTCGTTTTATTGCCGTGGGCGGCGCAGGCCGCGACCCTGACGACGATCTATTCGTTCGCCGGCGGCAGCGATGGCCAGACCCCCTCGGCCCCGCTGCTCGACGTCGCCGGCACGCTTTACGGCACCACCCAAAGCGGCGGCGGAACCCAGTGCCCGAACGGCAACGACTGCGGCACCGTGTTCAAGATCAATCCCGCCACGGGCGCCGAGACGGTGCTGCACGCGTTCACCGGCAGCCCGGACGGCTGGGGCCCGGTGGCCGCACCGATCGATGTCGGCGGCACGCTGTATGGGACGACCCAGCGCGGCGGGACATCGGACGCCGGCACGGTCTATTGGGTCAACCCGAAGAACGGCCATGAAAAGGTTCTATATTCCTTCACCGGCTACGACGACGGCGGCTATCCGAACGCGGCCCTGGTCGATGTCGGCGGCACTCTCTACGGGGCGACGGGCGCCGGCGGCACCGCGGCCGACGGCACGGTGTTCGAGATCGATCGCGCCACGGGCGCGGAAACGGTGGTGTCCTCGTTCCAGGGCGGCACCGACGGGCGGTACCCGCTGGCCGGTCTGATCGACGTCGGCGGCATTCTCTACGGCACCACCGAGATGGGCGGAGCATCGAACGATGGGACGGTCTTCAAGATCGATCCCGGTACCGGCATGGAGACGGTGCTGCACGCCTTCAAGGGCGGCAAGGACGGCGACAGCCCTGTCGCCCCGCTGATCGACGTGGCGGGCACGCTGTATGGAACAACCCAGGGCGGGGGCGGATCGTCGGGAAACGGCACGGTATTCGGGATCGATCCCGCGACCGGGGCGGAGACCGTGCTCGACGGCTTCGGGGATTCCTCCAAGGACGGCGAAAATCCCGACGCAGCGGTGCTCGACGTCGGCGGCACCCTGTATGGCACCACTGTTCTGGGCGGCGCCGGGGATAGCGGCACGATCTTCAGGATCGATCCCGCCACCGGCGCCGAGAAGGTCCTGCACGCGTTCGGCGCCATCAGCGAAGGGCTGCTTCCGGTCACCCCGCTGATCGAGGCTGGTGCCGCGCTGTACGGAACGACCGTCGGAGGCGGCGCGTCGGGCGGGACGTCCGACAACAACGGCACGGTCTTCCGCTTCGTGCCATAGCGACCGCCCGCCCGCACCGTTCCCGATGCGAGCGGGCCGGTCGACACCCCGATCAGGCGATCGTGTAGGTCGGGAACGACGAGAACCCGTACGGCCGTGCCAGCGCGTCGACCGCCGCCTTGCTCGGCGTGTGCAGCGGCCCGAGATAGCCGTCGCCGCCGGCGAGGAACGGCATCAGCGGGGTCGCGGCACCGCCGACCGAGGTCAGCAGCGCGGTTTCGATCAGCACGTTGTTCGGCGGCGTCACCCCGGCCGCCACGTTCAGCAGCGCCCGGTGCTCGCACTCGATGCCGGCGATCTGCACGGCGAGCCCGATCGCGGTCGGATTGGCGGTCTTGATGCCCATGGAGACGGCGCCGGAGAACTCCATCGCCGCCGCGAGGTAGGCGGAAATGAAATAGCTTTCCAACGTGGTGGCGGTCGGGAAGAACACCGACTCCTCGGTGAACATGCCGGCCGGGAAGAAGAATTTCTCGGTCATCGCCTTGGCGCCGAGGCCTTGCAGGATTTCCAGGTGGACGTATTCCTGCACCATCGCCGCCTGGAAGTAGTTGCGGTTGGCGATGTCGTTCACGTCCGGCAGCCGCTCGCCGAACAGCGCGTGGTAGTAGAAGGTGATGCCGAGGCACTCGGCGGTCGCGGCGATGTTGATGATCGACTGGAACGTGTCGGTCGGCTGGGTGCCGGCCCACGCCTTCGCCGCCGCCAGCGGCTGCAGCAGCCCGAGGCCGAGGCCGCCGAGCGCCGTCGCGCCGGCCAGTTTCGCAGTGCTCGCAAAGAACGAACGGCGCGAGCCGCCGGCCCGCAGGGTCTCGCCCGCCTTGGCGACGAGCTCGGTCAGAACTTCCCCAGTCTCGCGGACGGTATCTTTGGTCAGATGTGTCATCTTGCTGCGTCCCTGTATTTCGTTTGGTCGCCCATCAGGCCGCGCGACGCGAGGATCGCCCTCGCCGCGTGCCCACAGGAAACACGGAGCAGCCATGCGGGCGGATGCAGTTTTCGGGTCACGAAACTGCGAGACGGGCGCAAAAAAATACTGTGATATTAAGGCGTTATCGAGTGATCCAAAGTTCGCTTCATACGTATGCGGGCTTCCGCCAGCTCAATTCGTCGCCTCGATCATCTCCCGCATCAGCGGGTAGATCTCGGCGACGAAGCGGCGGCCGTTGAACACGCCGTAATGCCCGACGCCGGTCTGCAGATGGTGGCGCTTGATCGCCGAATTGAGGCGCACGCACAGATCCTGCGCCGCCACCGTCTGGCCGACCGAGCAGATGTCGTCGGCCTCGCCCTCCACCGTCAGCAACGCGGTGCGCCGGATCGCCTCCGGTCGCACGATTTCTCCCCGTACATCGAGCTTGCCCAACGGCAGATCATGGTCCTGAAAGATCCGCTGCACCGTTTCGAGATAAAATTCGGCGGGCAGGTCCATCACCGCATTGTATTCGTCGTAGAATTCCCGGTGCGCGCGCGCGCGCACGAACTCGCCGCCGACCAGGTTGTAGTACTGGCCGACATGGGCGCGGACATGCCGTCCGAGGTTCATCGAGACGAACGCGGTCAGTTGCAGGAACCCCGGATAGACAAGCCGGCCGGCGCCGGGAAAGCCGAGCGGTACCCGGCCGATCAGGTTCTTCTCGAACCACGCCATCGGCTTCGACTTCGCCAGCTCGTTGACCCGCGTCGGGTTGATCCGCGTGTCGATCGGCCCCGCCATCAGCGTCATCGAGCGCGGCGTCGCCCGGTCGCCCGACTGCGACATCAGCGCGACCGCGGCGAGCGCCGAGACCGTCGGCTGGCACACCGCGACAATATGGCACGGCGGCCCGATCGCACGGAGAAAACGGACGAGATGCTCGGTATAGTCATCCAACCCGAACGTGCCGGCGGGGAGAGAAATGTCGCGCGCGTTCTTCCAGTCGGTGATGAACACGTCGTGGTCCGGCAGCATGGTTTTCACCGTGCCGCGCAGCAGCGTCGCGAAGTGGCCGGACATCGGCGCCACCACCAGCACGCGCGGCTGCCCGAGGTCTTCGGATTTGCGGAAATGCAGCAGCGTCGCGAACGGCGTGTCGTCGGCCGCAATTTCCTCGACGTCGTAAGTCCGGTTGCCGACGCCGACAGTAGAAATATCGAACGGCGGGCGGGTGTGGGTCAGGCTGGCGCCGAGCACCAGGTCGCACAGCGCGCCCCAGTGGCGCAGCCCGAACGCGGCGGGGAACTGCGCCGGGCTCGCCTCCCGCCACATCCCGGCGGCAACCCGGCCGGCCCACCAGCGCAGCGGCGCGGTGGCGTCCGCCTGCGCCTGATAGAGCTGATACATCATCGCCGCCCGCGCCGTTCCCGAGGGTCGTCCGCGCGTGCTAGCTTGGCAAATCCAGGACCGTTCACCGAAGGGCCCATACCGTGACCGAGGCAACGTTACTGATCAGCAGCAAAAACTACTCCTCCTGGTCGTTGCGCGGCTACCTGCTGGTCAAACTGTCGGGCCTCGCCTTCCGGGAACAGACCGTAGCAGCGGACGACCCGAATGTAAGGGCGGAGTTGCTGCTGCGCTCGTCTTCGATCCGGGTGCCCTGCCTGATCCATGACGGGGTGCAGGTCTGGGACACGCTGGCGATCGCGGAATACCTCAACGAATTGCGGCCGAAGGCGCAGATGCTGCCGAAGGACCGCGCCGCCCGCGCCCGCTGCCGCTCGATCTCGGGCGAGATGCATTCCGGCTTTTCCGCGCTGCGCGCCTCGCTGCCGATGAATTTGCGGGCGAAGCGGACGAACTTCAAAGTCTGGTCCTCGGCGCGCGCCGACATCGAGCGGATCACCGAGATCTGGCGCGAGTGCCTCGCCGAGTGGCACGGCCCCTGGCTGTTCGGCGCGGCGCCCTCGATCGCCGATGCGTTCTACGCGCCAGTAGTGACCCGGCTGTTAAGCTACGGCGTCGCGGTGGACGCCGTGTGCACCGGCTACTGCACGCAGATCATGGCATGGCCGGTCATGCGCCAATGGGTCGCCGACGCATTGCGCGAGCCGGAGCAGATCGAGGAACTCGAAGTCGACATGGATTTCTGAGCGGCCGGCGCCGCCCGGCCCGCGTCACGGCGCATCGGCTGGGCGCAATTCCAGCCGGTAGCCGCGCCGCAGGTTGGCGATCATCGTCGGGATGAATTCGGCGCTTTCGCGCGGGATCACTTTCGAGACCAGCGTGTAGCGCGGCGTTCCGCGCCGCCAGCGTGCCCGGTCAGTGTCGGGCCGGATCAGAGGCGCCGCCGGCCGGCTACGACCAGGGCAGCAGCGGGGTCAGCAGCGGCTGGAACCCGCCCGCCATCACCTGATCGCCCTCGAGGTTCGGGTGGATGCCGTCGTTCGAGAGGTCGGGAATCCAGTTGCCCGGCTCGCTGGAGTCCTCGACCAGCGTGTCGAGGTTGAAGACCGTGGTTTGCGGCAGGCGCGTCGGCAGCGCGTTGTTGTAGCTCTCCCACCCCGCGAGGTCCGCGGTGCCATACAGGTCGCGCGGCATGCCGGTCGTCACGATCGGAATGCCGCCGATCCGCTGCGTGTAGGCGACGCTGCGCCTGACCCGGGCGAGATAGTTGGCATACGCCGCGGCATTGAACCCGTCGTTGGCCGTCCACCCCTGGATGACGCTGACCGAGGGTTGCCCCTGGGTGATCGCGTCCTGCAGGACCGGCCAGAACGTCGCGCTCGGCATCGAGGCCCAGGCGACGTCCCAGACCGCGATCGGCTGTTCGGGTGTGGAGAGCGTGAGGCCGCAGAGTTGCGCGAACGTCGCCCAGGAGCCGAGTTCGCTGTCGCCGCCGACCACGATCTGAATCCCCGGGACCGTACCGCGCGACCGCAGCACGTGAAACGGCGCCAGCTCCGCCGGTTGGCCGGTCGGCGGGACCTGCAAGGGGTCGGTCACGAAATCCCCGGCAACCGTGTTCACCAGGCGCACCCGCGGCGTGTAGTTGGGCAGCACGGTGGCGGAATTGCTCGGCCAGCCCACCATGCTCATCGCCATCGTCTGCGGCGGCACCAGCACGCGAAACAGCAGCACCGGCCGGCCGGGTGCGGTACTGCGGAACGGCAGCCAATCCGAATACAGCGTCGCCGGCACGTTGGTGGCGCCGGTGTGGACCACCGCGTTGCCCGGGATCGTCACCGTGGCGGGCGCGCCGCCGGTGCCGCCGCCAAACTTGAGATAGCGCCATTCGCTGCCGCTGAGCGGCGTGAACGGCGCGTCGGCGCTCGCTTCGCAGCAGCAGACGCCGCCCAGCGAGGCCGCCGTCGCGATGTTGTTGGCCACACCTAGGCGGATCAGTTCCGTCGGGCATTCCAGTTCGATCGCGATCTGATAGGTCGTGAGCGCCGTGACCTGGGTGGTGTTCATCCCTGTCGCACCGAGCCCGACCGAAAGATCGGAGCGCAAGGGCGCGGTGGCGGTGGCCCCGCGCGCGCCGGACCCGGCGAACGCCGCGAGCGCGGTGGCGCCGGCGAGGAAGCCGCGCCGGGTCGTCGTGGTTGATCGGCTGTCGAGCAGCATCAGGCCCTCCGCATCGCTCCGGTGCGCATCACCGACCGGCGCCAGGATTACGGCCCCGGGCACGTCGGCCGAGCGACGGGCCGTCCAGAGGGAAGATACTTTGGCTTTCGGCCGCGGGCCAATCAATTTCGCTCAGTTTTGTAACGAACCAATACGCGCCGCAAGCTGCTCGATCCGGGTGTTCAGGCTCGCTTGGCTCGGGCGCAACTCCAGGGCGGTTTTCGCCGCTGCGTACGCGCCGGCGATATCGCCCTGCTTCTCCAGCGCGAACCCAAGCTGGGTGTAGGCCGACGAATTGTTCGGCCGCAGCGCGATCGCCCGCCGCGCCGCAGCCTCGGCTGCCGCGAACGCATCGCTGTTGTTCAAGATGAAGTTGCTGAACATCTGCCAGTTCGTCGCGGAGCCGGAGCGTTCGACCAGCGCCTGCCGCGCGGCCAGCATCGCGGCGACGTCGACCGCCGGCTTCTTCCAGAACAACGCGGCCGCGTCGATCAGTGTCACCGCGTCGATCTCGCGCCCCGCGGCGGCCAGCGCCGGGATCGGCGGCGGCTCCAGCCGGCGCATCATGGCCTGCCTGGCGAGGGCGAGCACGTAATCCGGCGTCGCCCGTTCCGCGGTGCCGCGGTATTCGGGCTGGCTCTGCACGACGACGTCCTCGATGACGTAGCAGCCGCCCGGCAGGACGCGCGGGAACAGCGCCTCGAACGAGACCTGGACGTGGTCGGAGATGTGCGATCCGTCGTCGATCACGATCGTCGGCGGATATTGCTCGGCCGTTGCGGCGAGGAAATCGGGGTCGGTCTGCGATCCGATCGCGATCACCCGGCGCCCGCGGGCGAACCGGGTGCATTCGGGACGTATGTCGATGCCGACGATCGTCGCCCGGGAAAACCATTTCTCCCAGAGCCGCAGCGAGGCACCGCGGAACACGCCGATCTCGATGATGTTGATCGGCTGGTGGCGGAAGCGCGCGAATGCCGCCTCGTAGTGCCGCAGGTAATCCCAGCGCAGCGAGGTCTTGTCGGTGTCGTCGAGAATGCCGAGGCTGTCGAGATCGAGGTCGGCCATGTCGTCGCGTTTCCCGGGGCGTCTTGTGTTTCCGCCTCAGCGCAGCCGCGCGGCCCCCTCCGCGGTCAGGTGGGCGATCCGGCCCGCCGCGATGGTCGCCAGCACGCGCGGGGCGCCAGCGTCCTCCGCCACCACGATCGCGTCGGCCCGCCGGCCCGCCGCCAGCACGCCGCGTTCGGCCAGCCCCGCCGCCGCGGCCGGGCTTGCCGAGACCAGCGCCCAGGCCTCGGGCAACGCCAGCACGCCGCGCCCGGCCAGCGCGAACGGCGCGCGCAGCATGCACGGATAGAAATAGTCGCTGGTCAGCAGCGTGCAGATGCCCGCCTCGGCCAGCGCCGCGGCCGACGCCCAGCCCATGTGGCTGCCGCCGCGCACCACGTTCGGGCTGCCCATCGCCACCCAGTCGCCCGCCGCGCGCGCCGCCCGCCCGATCGCCTCGCTCATCGGGAACTCGCAGATCCGGGCGCCGCGCCCGCGGAACGCCTCGCGCGCCTCGATGCTGTCGTCGTCATGGCTGGCCATCGGGATGCCGGCGTCCCGCGCGGCCGCGGCCAGCCTGTCCAGCGCCGCCGCCACCTCCGCCTCGCGCGCCGCCGCCCGTTCGCCGATTTTTCGGAGCGCCGTCACCGACACGCCGGCGCGCGCGGCGTAGGCTGCCGCCTTCGCCGGATCGTCAAGGCGGGGAAGAATTTCCGGCGTGTGGTCGTTGAACGCCAGCAGCGCCACCCGCCCGGCGGCGACGTCGTCCAGCGCGACGTCCAGCGCGTCGAGGTTGAACGCCTCCCAGCGCAGATGCAGCCGCATGTCGCAAATCCACGCCGCGCGCATGCAGCGCGTCGGCGAGCGCGTGCCATGCCTCCAGCCCGCGCAGCCCCGGCTCCCAGGACAGCGTGACGCCGTGGTAGGCGGTGGTGATGCCGTTGCCGAGCAACTGCATTTCCGTCTCCGCCAGCGCCAGGTCGGCGGCGAAAGTTCACGCCGGGGCGCGGCTGCATCTGCCGCTCGAACGCATCGCCGTGCAGGTCGACGATGCCCGGCAGCACCAGCAGTTCTTTCGCGTGGAACGTCCAGGCATCGGCCGGCGCCGGACCGTCGAGCCCGACCACCCTGCCGTCGGCGAGCAGCAGGTCGGCCGCAGCGAACCCGTTTTCGGTCAGCACCCGCCCGCCGAAAATCTGGATGGGCCGGGTCACGGCTCGAAAACCAGTTGCACGCGCGGCGTCGGGAACCGGCTCACGCCGAACTCGACGATGCCGCCGCCGCGGTCGACGTTGACGTTCTCGGCCACCAGCACCGGGCGCGAGCGCGGGGTGCGCAGCAGCTCCGCCTCGCGCGGGTGCGGCAGCCGCGCGGTGACGCGGCTCGACTGGCGCAGGTAGTCGGGCACGCCGCAGCGTGCCAGCGCCTCGGTGACCGTCACGGCGTCGCGCAGCGCCTGCATCATCAGCGGCAGCCGCGCGAGCGGGAAATGGTGGCTGGTCAGGCTGACCGGCACCCCGTCGGCGAGGCCGAGCCGCTCCAGCCGGGCGACGCGCGAGCCTTCGGCCACGTGCAGCGCCGACGCGAGGGCGGCGTCGGCGGCGATTTCGCGCAACTCCAGCACCCGGCCGACCGGCTCCTTGTTGTGGCGGCGGATCCACTCGGAGAGCCGGGTGCGCGGGCCGACCTCGTAGTCGAACGTCTCCTCGGCGACGAAGCTGCCGCGGCCCTGCTCGACCTTGATCAGCCCGCGCCGCGTCAGGTCTTCCAGCGCGCGGCGGACGGTGTGGCGGTTGACGGCGTAGTGGGCGGAGAGCTGCGCCTCGGTCGGCAGGCGGCCGCCGACGGCATGCTTGCCGTCTGCGATGTCGCGCTCCAGCGCCAGCGCGATCTGCCGCCACAGCGTCACGCCGCCGTCGCGCGCCAGGATTTCCGCAGCGGCCATCATGCGCCCGCCTCTCGATATGCCACGAACTCGTCGATTGACGTGTATCGGCCGGACGTCTAGTTGTCCAGACGTCTGGAAGAGCGAACACGTCGAATGGGCGCAGCCGGCGCACAGCATGCGGAGCGCAAGCGCTGGATGGAAGTGCTGGCGCGCGCCGACCGTGCGGCGATCGAGCAGGCGCTGCCCACGCTGCCGCCACTGCCTGCGCACACCAGGCTGCGCGGGCCGGAGATCGGGCTGGTGATGGTGCGCGGCCGCGCCGGCGGCGGCGGCGCGCCGTTCAATTTCTCCGAGATGACCGTCACCCGCTGCACCGTGCGCGCCGAGGGCCGGATCGGCCACGCTTACATCGCCGGGCGCGACGGCGCGAAGGCGGAGCTGGCGGCCCGGCTGGACGCGGCCTTGCAGGACCCGATGCGGGTGGAGGCGTTGCAGCGCGCCGTGATCGACCCGCTTGCCGCGCGCGAGACCGAGCGCCGCGCCGCACTGGCCGCCCGCGCAGCCGCAACCCGCGTCGAATTTTTTACCCTGGCGACGATGCGCTCATGAGCCTCGACCTGCCCGGCTTCGCCGACCCGGTCGCCGACGCGCAGGCGACGTTCCGCGCGGTGCTGGACGCGATGGCGCATCCCGGGCGGCTGCACCATGTCGGCGACAAGCTGCGCCGCCCGCGCCGCTGCACGCCGCGACTGCCGCGCTGCTGCTGACCCTGGTCGACGCCGACACGCCGCTCTGGCTCGCCCCCGATCTGTGCCCCGCGCGCGACTGGATTCTCGTTCCACACCGGCGCGCCGATCGTGCAGGCCCCTGCCCGTGCCGCGTTCGCCGTCGCCAACGCGCTGCCGCCTCTTTCCAAGTTCTCCGCCGGGACCGACGAGGCACCGGAGGAATCGACGACGCTGATCGTCCAGGTGGAGGGGTTTTCCGTCGGCCAGCGGCTGCGCTTGGCCGGGCCGGGTCTGCGCACGCCGGCAACGCTTGCGGTCGCCGGCCTGCCCGCCGATTTCCCCCAGATCTGGGCGGCAAATCATGCGCTGTATCCGCGCGGCGTCGACCTCGTGCTGGTGGCCGGCCCGGCGCTGGTGGCGCTGCCGCGCAGCGTCGCGATGGAGCCCGGCTGATGGCCTACGTCGCGGTCAAGGGCGGCGAGCGGGCGATCGACAACGCCCACGCCTGGCTCGCCGAGGCGCGGCGCGGCGACGCCGGACGTGCCGAACATCGGCCTCGACCAGATTTCGCAACAACTCGGCCGGGCCGTGGACCGGGCAATGGCCGAGGGCTCGCTGTACGACCGGGAGCTGGCCGCGCTGGCGTTGAAGCAGGCGCAGGGCGACCAGGTCGAGGCGGCGTTCCTGCTGCGTGCCTACCGCACCACCCTGCCCCGTTTTTCTGCGACGTTGCCGCTGGAAACCGACAAAATGCGCCTGCTGCGCCGGATTTCCGCGGTGTTCAAGGATCTGCCGGGCGGCCAAATCCTCGGGTCCGACCACCGACTACACGCACCGCCTGCTCGATTTTTCGCTGCTGGCCGAAACCGCGCCGCCCACCGCACCGCAAGCGACGCCCGACGATGCGCCCGTCCCACGGGTGCACGACATCCTCGGCCACGAGGGCCTGATCGAGCCGGACGGCCCCGCCGACGCCGAACCCGGCGACATCACCCGCCAGCCGCTCGAGTTTCCGGCCTCGCGCGACGTGCGATTGCAGGCGCTGGCGCGCGGCGACGAGGGGTTTCTGCTGTCGCTCGGCTACTCGACACAGCGCGGCTACGGCAACACCCACCCGTTCGTCGGCGAGATCCGCATGGGCGAGGTCGCCGTGGAAATCGCGCCGCCGGAACTCGGGTTCGCGATCGAGATCGGCGACATCGTGGTCACCGAATGCCAGATGGTGAACCAGTTCGCCGGCTCGAAGACCGCACCGCCGCAGTTCACCCGCGGCTACGGGCTGGCGTTCGGCCAGGGCGAGCGGCGGGCGATGGCGATGGCGCTGGTGGACCGCAGCCTGCGCGCGGAGGAGTTGGGCGAAACCGCGACGGCGCCGGGGCAGGACGTCGAGTTCGTGCTGATCACTGCGACAACATCGAGGCGACCGGCTTCGTCGAACACCTGAAGCTGCCGCATTACGTCGATTTTCAAAGTGAGCTGGAGACATTGCGGCGGATCCGTCGACGCCGCGACCCCTCACCCCGGTCCTCTCCCGCAAGGGGAGAGGAGCAGCAAGCCCGCTCCCCTTGCGGGAGGGGGCGGGGGAGGGGTCGGCTCGTGGAACTCAGCCTCATGACCCGGCTACAATTTCGCCTATCTTGACGAGCAGACCAAAAGAATGATCCGCCGCGCGCTGCTGAAGGCGGTGGCGATCCCCGGGCATCAGGTGCCGTTCGGCAGCCGGGAAATGCCGCTGCCCTACGGCTGGGGCACCGGCGGCATCCAGGTCACCGCCGCCGTGCTCGGCGCCGGCGACGTGCTGAAGGTGATCGACCAGGGCGCCGACGACACCACCAACGCCGTCTCGATCCGGCGCTTTTTCGCGCGCACCGCCGGCGTGCGCACGACCACGCGCACGGCGGACGCAACCGTCATCCAGACCCGCCATCGCATCCCCGAACTTCCGCTGCGCGACGACCAGATTCTCGTCTATCAGGTGCCGCTGCCGGAACCATTGGCGAAACTGGAACCGAGCCGGGCAGAAACCAGAAAAATGCACGCGCTCGCCGACTACGGCGCGATGCACGTCAAGCTGTACGAGGACATCACCCGCTACGGCCACGTCTCGATCAGCTACGACTATCCGGTGCTGGTGAATGCTCGTCATTTGATGTCGCCGAGCCCGATCCCGGCGTTCGACAACCCGAAGCTGCACATGAGCCCGGCGCTTCAGTTGTTCGGCGCCGGCCGGGAGAAGCGCATTTATGCCGTTCCGCCGTGGACAACAGTCAAAAGCCTGGACTTCGAGGACCATCCGTTCCGCACCACCCGCGCCCCGCACGTGTGCCGCCTCTGCGGCGCGGCTAATTCCTATCTCGACGAGGTGGTGACCGACGATCGCGGCGGGCGGATGTTCTGCTGCTCCGACACCGATTATTGCGAGCGCCGGCGATGAGCGACGGCCCGTTGCTGTCCGCCGGCGATCTCTCGCTCCGGTTTGGCGCCGTGGCGGCGCTGGACGGCGTCGGCGGCGAATTGTGGCCGGGCGAGGTGCTGGCGGTCGTCGGCGAATCGGGTTCGGGCAAGACGACGCTGTTGAACGTGCTGTCGGGCCGGTTGCGCCCGGATGCCGGCGTCGTCTGGTATCGCGACCCGGACGGTCGGCTGCACGACGTGCACGCGATGCCGCCGCCACGGCTGCGCGCGCTGCACCGCTCCGACTGGGGCTTCGTCCACCAGGACCCGCGCGAGGCGCTGCGCATGGAGGTCACCGCCGGCGGCAATATCGGCGAGCGGCTGATGGCGCAGGGCGCGCGGCATTACGGCCGCATCCGCGAGGAAGCGGTCGCGTGGCTGCGGCAGGTGGAGATCGATGCCGACCGCATCGACCATTTTCCCCGCACCTTCTCCGGCGGCATGCTGCAACGCCTGCAGATCGCCAAGACGCTGGTGACGCATCCCCGCGCGGTGTTCATGGACGAGCCGACCGGCGGCCTGGATGTCAGCGTGCAGGCGCGGCTGCTCGACCTGATCCGGGGATTGGTCGCCAGTCTCGGCATCGCCGTGGTGCTGGTGACGCACGACCTCGCGGTCGCACGGCTGTTGGCGCACCGCATCATGGTGATGCAGCGCGGCCGCGTGGTGGAAGCCGGGCTGACCGACCAGGTGCTCGACGACCCGCAGCACCCGTACACGCAGTTGCTGGTCAGTTCGGTGTTGGTGGCGTGATCCTTTTGCGCGCGCGGACCCCTCCTCCCCGCCTCCTCCCGCAAGGGGAGGAGGGGAAGAATGCTCCCTCTCCCCTTGTGGGAGAGGGCTGGGGTGAGGGGTCGACGCGGCGGGACTCTCAATGACCCTCATGCTCCGCACCGAAGCGCTCGCCAAAACGTTCACGCTCCATCTGCAAGGCGGCGTCCGCCTGCATGTCCTCGACTCTGTCGACCTGCACGTGCGTGCCGGCGAATGCGTGGCGCTCGCCGGGCCGTCCGGCGCCGGGAAGTCGACGCTGCTGCGGACGCTCTACGGCAACTATCGCGCCGATGCCGGAAAAATCTGGGTGCGCCACGGGGACGACATGGTGGACCTCGCCGCCGCGTCGCCGCGCGAGATACTCGCCGTTCGGCGGGACACCATCGGCTATGTCAGCCAGTTCCTGCGCGTCGTGCCGCGCGTGCCGGCGCTGCAAATCGTCGCGGAAGCGGCCGATCGCGCGGACGCGACCGCAAGTGCTGCAAAGCTGTTGGAATGGCTGAACATCCCGCCCCGGTTGCAGGCGCTCGCGCCGGCGACGTTTTCCGGCGGCGAGCAGCAAAGAATAAACCTCGCCCGCGGCTTCATCGGCGGCCACCCGATCTTGCTGCTCGACGAACCGACGGCCAGCCTCGATGCGGCGAACGCGGCGATCGTGGTAGGCATGATCCGGGAGGCGAAGGCGCGCGGCACGGCGATCGTGGGCATCTTCCACGACGCCGAGGTGCGGAACGCCGTCGCCGACCGGCTGTTTGAAGTGAGGCCGCTGCAGGACGCCGCATGACCGTTTCTATCCTCACCAACGCGCTGCTGGTGCTGCCCGACGCGGTCGTACTCGGCAGCGTCGTGGTGCGCGACGGATGCGTCGTCGAAGTGCAGCCGGGCCGCTCGCACGCGCCCGGCGCGAAAAACCTCGACGGCGACTACCTGATGCCGGGCGTCGTCGACGTCCACACCGACAATTTGGAGCGGCAGGTGCAGCCGCGCATGAACGCGCGCTGGCCGTCCCGCTCGGCGCTGCTGGCGCATGACGCGCAGTGCGCGGCGGCAGGCGTGACGACGGTGTTGGACGCGCTGTGCGTCGGCGATCTCGGCTTCGATCGCGGTCGGCAGCGCACGTTCCACGAAGGCGTCGCCGACCTCGACGCGCTGGCCGGCACTGGCCTGCTCAAGAGCGAGCATTTCCTGCACCTGCGCTGCGAAATGCCGGCAGCCGACGTCGTCGAACTGCTGGACGCGGTTGCCGACCACGCGCGCGTGCGCATGGTGAGCCTGATGGATCATTGCCCCGGCGTCGGCCAGTTCGCAGACGTCGAGCGGTTCCGCGCGCTGCGCCGCCAGGAAGGCACCGGCGAGGCCGCGATCGAGGCGCAGATCGCGGGATTTGCGGGCGCAGCGCGACCGGCTGCGGGAGCCGAATCGGCGCGCCCTGCTGGCGCGGATCGCCGCACTGGACGTCGCGGTCGCCAGCCACGACGACCAGACCGAGGACGAAGTTGCCCAAAACTTTGCGGACGGCATCCGGATCAGCGAGTTCCCGGTGACGATGGCCGCCGCGCGCGCCGCCAAGGCGCATGGCATAGAAGTGATCGCCGGGGCACCGAACATCGTGCGCGGCGGCTCGCACTCCGGCAACGTCGCGGCGGCCGAGTTGGTGCGCGCGGGCGCGGTCGATGCGCTGGCCTCCGACTACGTGCCGGCGAGCCTGGTGGAGGCCGCGTTCCGCAGCGTCGAGACGGCCGGCATCGCGCTGGCCGCGGCAATCGCGCTGATCACCGACACGCCGGCCCGGATGGCGCGGCTGCCGGATCGCGGCCGGCTGGCGCCGGGGTGCCGAGCGGACCTCGTGCGGGTGCGCGTGTTCGAGGGCCTGCCGGTGGTGCGGCAGGTGTGGCGCGCGGGCGAGCGGGTGGCGTGAGGCCGCCGGAGGGGTTTGGCCCGCACAGCCGGGTCGCGTTGTACTACGCGCCGGCCGAGGACGATCCGCTGTGGGCGGGCGGCGTCGCCTGGCTCGGCCGCGACCCGGCGACCGGCGCCGACGTACCGCAGCCCGATATTCCCGGGCTTGCCGCGATCACGTTCGAGGCGGCCGGCTACGGCTTCCACGCGACGCTGCGCCCGCCGATGCGGCTGCGGCCGGGCGTCGGCTGGGCGGAATTTGCCGAAGCGGTGGCGACGCTCGCCGGCAGCATTTCTCCGTTCGCGCTGCCGCCGCTGGAGGTTGTGGACTTGTCCGGCTTTCTCGCGCTGCACGAGGCAGAGCCGAGCCCGCAATTGCAGGCATTTTCCGACGCCTGCGTCGCCTGGGTCGACCATGTGCGCGAGCCGCCGGGCGAGGCGGAACTGGCGCGCCGCCGCCGCGGCCGGCTCAGCGCCGCCGAGGATGCCAATCTTGTCCGTTGGGGTTATCCATACGTGTTCGGCGCATGGTTCTTCCACATGACGCTGACCTGCCGGCTATCGCCGCCAGAACACTCGGTGTATCGCCCGGCGGCGGAGGCCTGGTTCGCCCCGGTGCTCGCTGGCCCGCGGATGGTGGAACACATCGCGCTGTTCGTGCAGCGCGAGCCGGGCGAACCATTCGATCTTGTGGAACGGGTGGCGCTCGGCGGCTGACGCCAACTCAGGGCCGAACTCCACCCATCAGGCCCTCCCCCGCCGAGATCGCGTCCATCTCCGCCGCGGTGATCGGGTCGCGCACGATGAACAGGAACGACAGCGCCGACAGCCCGGCGATCGCCGCGCCGACCACCAGCGCCCAGACGAACGAGCCGGTGTGCTGCACGATCAGCCCGGTCACGGTCGGCGCGAGCGCGCCGCCGAGATAGCCGCCGAAATTCTGCACCGCCCCCAGCGAGGCCGTGCAGTTGGTCGGCGCCGCGACCGAGGTCAGCGCCCAGGCGCAGGTGCTGGTCACGTAGACCAGGAACAGCGAGGCCGAGATCAGCACGATCGCCAGCGTGTTGCTGGTCACGAACGCGGTCGCCAGCGTGCACAGCGCGGTGCCGAACAGCGCGACCGCCGCGGGCACCTTGCGGCTGCGCACCGGCGACATGCCGCCGCGCATCAGCCGGTCCGCGAACCAGCCGCCGGAGAGGCCGCCAACCACGCCGCAGGCGAACGGGATCGCGCGCGAAATACCCGGTGCTTTTGACGCTCATGTGCCGCTCCAACTCCAGGTAGCCGGGCAGCCAGGCGTTGTAGATCCACGTCACGTACACGGTGCCGAAAAAACCGAGAATCATGCCGAACGTGGTACGGAAGCGGAACAGCAGCTTCCATTCGCGGAGCGTCAGCCGCTCGCGCTGGCCCGGCGGGTCACCCTCGCGACGATATCTTTGTTCTTCCGCGGTCAGCGCAATCTGGGTCGGGTTGCGGTACAGTGCCGCCCAGATTCCGGCCACGACCAGACCGGCGGCGCCCATGATCGCGAACATCCAGCGCCAGCCGAAATTCAGCATCAGCACGGTGAGCAGCGGCACCGCGATCGCCGTGCCGAGCGTCGACGCGCAATTGAAAACGCCGGTCGCGAGGCCGCGGTCGCGCGCGTTGAACCAGTCGCGCACGACGCGCGCGCCGGTCGGGAACTGCGGCGCCTCGCCGATGCCGAGCAGCATTCGCGCGCCAAAAAACTGTCCGAAATTGGCGACGAGCCCACCCAGTATCTGGGCCAGCGACCAAAGGGAAAGGCCGAGCGTCAGCAGCAGCCGCGGGCCGAGCCGATCGACCAACGCGCCGGTCGGCAACTGCGCGAACGCGTAGCACCACAGGAACGCCGAGAGCAGGTAGCCCATGTCGGCGACCGACAGGCCGAGGTCCTGGCGGATCAGCGGGTTGGCGACCGCGAGCGTGGCGCGGTCGATGTAGTTGACCACGCCGGCCAGCACCAGCATCGCCAGCGCCGTGCGCTGAATGGCCTTCAGCCGCGCTGTCGCCGCCAGGATCATGGCGAGCCCTCCCCTTTGCGGCAGATTGGCGGTGGGGCGGCGGCGCGACAATACGTCGCGCCGCCGCCCCCGCGTCAGCCGCGCCACATCGCGCGCAGCACCATCCGGCCCTGGCGATGGTGCGACACCGCCATCAGCGCGTGGCCGGCCGCGAGCGTCAGCAGCAGCAGCGCCATTGCGATGTGCAGCGCGCGCACGACCGCGAAGCGCGCGGCGTCGGGACCGACGGGATGGGGGATCGGGATGACCAGGAAGAACAGCGTCGGCATGCCGCCGGGCGCCGAGGCCGCGGCGAGCAGGCCGAGCGTCGGAACCGCCAGCAACAGTGCATACAGCACCCCATGCACAATCGACGCGGCGCGTCGCTGCCAAGGCAGTACGCCCGGCTCCGCCGCCGGCCGGCCGCGCCGAAGGCGGAGCAGCAGTCGCGCCGCGAGCAGCAGCGGCACGATCAAACCGAGGCTCTTGTGCAGTTGATAAGCCAGGAACTTTTCCAGAAGCCGCTCGAACGGGAGCGCGACCATGATCGGCGCGAGCAACGCCGTCGCGGCCACTATCGCCACGGTCCACCAGTGCAACCGGCGCTGCGCGAGACTTCCAACCGGCCGCCGGCTCAGCCCTCACGCGCGGCGTCCACGAGCCGGATCGCGACCCGCACGCCGATGCGCACCTCATCCCCGGTCATCAGCGAATCGGCGGTCATGCCGAACGCCGCCCGGCTGAGCGTGCCGGACGCGGCGAATTCCGCGACGTTGGCGCCAAGCGTCTTGTCGAACCGCTTTGCCTTGAGCTCGCCCTGCATGCCGAACGGGCGCATGACGCCGCGCAGCGACAGCTCGCCCTTGATGGCGAAACGCTGAAAATCGCCCGGCCCCTCCGTGCCGCCCTTGAAGTGAGCCGTCGGGAACCGCGCCGCGTCGAAATAGGCGGGCGAGCGCAGCAGGTCTTCCGCCCCGGGCCAGGGCAGCACGATCGAGCCGGTGTCGACCGTCACGTCGACCGCGGCGCGCGAAGCGTCGACCGAGTCAAGCAGCACTTCGGCGTCGAACCGGGCGAATCGCCCGGTCGAGGTCAGCATGCCCAGATGGTGCGCCGTGAACTCGATCGTTCCCGCCTTCTGGTCGAACACGTAGCGGACCGGCGCCGCCAGCGCCGGTCGGGCGATCAGCGCGGCAACGCCGCCAAGCACGACGGCGCGTCGATCGACACGAGAGCCTGCAACGATCGGCCCAAGCGTCGTCGCCGGGGGCGGTGCTATGGTCATCGGTCACCTCCTGCGCATGCGTCGTATGACGCCCCGTCCCGGCGCGCTATTCCAGTTTCCTGCCGTTACCGTTCGGTCATCCCGCGCCGCCGCAGCATTTGCGCGGTCGCCTCCACGACGCGCGCGATGGCGGGGCGGCGGTAGTCCCACATGGGATCGGCGGTCGGCGGCACGATCGCCATCGTGGCGTTGGCCTCGAACAGCACGATTTCCCCGTTCGCGCCGAGGCAGAAGTCGATACCGGCATAGTCGAGGCCAAGCACCTCGAAGATTTCCGCAAGCGACGCCATTGCGCGCGCGCCGAGATAGCTTGGCATGTCGGCGAGGAAAGCGGATTCCTCCGCGCGATAACCGGCGTTTTCCACCATTGCGGCGGTGAAGTAATGCACTTTCCAGTCGGCGGAGATCGCCAGATGCAGCGGATACAGCGCGGCGTCCACGCGCATCACCCGCAGCTTGCGGAACCGCGCGTCCGCGCTCGGCGGAGCGAGATAGTCGAGCACCAGCACGTCCCCGCCCGGCAGCGCCGCCGCTGCGTCGGCGAGTTTTTCCGCCGAATCGACACGGACAAAGAAGCGGCCGGTGTGGAACCCCGGTGCGCGCAGCAGCAGCGGCCATGCGCACGCCTCCGCCGCCAGCGCCGCCGGCGCATCCGGCCGCAGCAGCGCCGCGCGCGGACAGCGCCGGATGCGCGGGGCGATCACGCCGGGAATGGCGCCGAGCCGGGCCGCATTGCCCTCGCGTCCGGTCGCCAGCACCGCGGCCGGCCGGTTCAGCACGGGCGCGCCGGTGCAGGCGAGCAGCGCCTCGGCCGCCAGCAGCGCCGGGCGGCACAGGTCGGCGTCGCCGATCGCGTTGAACACCACGTCGTGCGGCGGCAGCAGCAGGGAGGGCGAAAAAAACTCCATCGCGACGGTGGTGACGGCGAACGTCGACGTGTCGAGCAGCGGATGCGCCGGAATGTTGCCGCCCCGCACCGAGGCCAGCAGCAGCACGCGCACCGGCGGCGCCGTCCCGCGATACGGCCACACGGAAAAAATCCGATCGCGATAGCCGAGCCGCCAATGCCGCTCAGCCCCGGCCACGTCGCCGGCGTCGAACAGCACGTTGCCGAACCCCTGGTGCGCCTCCGGCAGGCTGGGCGCGACGCACAGCGCCGCCTCGTAGTGCCGCCGCGCGGCATCCGGCTCGCCGTCCTCGCGCAGCAGATGCCCAAGATTGACATGCGCCTCCGGCTGCTCCGGGTGCCGGGCGGCGGCGCGGGCGAACGCGGTGCGCGCGGCGCTGCGGTAGCCGGTGCGGCACAGCAGCGAGCCGAGCCGGTTCAGCGTCGCCGCATGGTCCGGCGTGTCGAGCAGCACGGACAGATACGCACGCCGAGCCTCGGCATCCTGCCCCACCGCCTCCAGCGCGACGGCTTCGGCAAGGCGCACTTCGGCAGTAGCCACGATCTCCGGCATCGGCGTTTTTGCCCGCGCTGTTCGCCGGCAGCGTGCCGCACTCGGATTGCCGGACGATTGACGCCACCCGCCGGCGTTGCAAGGCGCCGCCGGATCGCTACCTGAACCTCTGCGTTGATGACAAAAGGGAAACGACCATGCAACCAATACGGATTGCCAAATACATATTCGCCGCAGTCGGCATTGCCGCTATATCGGCGATTCCTCTCGCGGTGCGTGCCGACGAAACCTTGGCGCCGCGCGAAGAACCGGCCAAGTCGATCCCGGTGCCGACGGTAGGCATCAGCCCCGGCATGCAGAAATTCATCGCGGCGCCGCTGAACCCGGCCTGGCACGACCTGTGGAAGACCGGCGAGGACTGGCGGAAGGCCGCCGACAAGATGGACGACGGGATCGTCGCCGGCATCCCCGCGATGGCCGCGCGGCTGCACGTGAAGGTCGAGCCGGGCACGATGGACGGGGTCAAGATCTGGACCGTCACGCCGGATGAGATCGCACCGGAGAACCGCAACCGGCTGCTGATCCACATCCACGGCGGCTGCTACGTGCTGTTCCCCGGCGAAGCCGGCGCCACCGAAGCGATGACAATGGCCGGCCTGGAGCACTTCAAGGTGGTCTCGGTCGACTACCGGATGCCGCCCGACGCCTATTTTCCGGCCGCGATCGACGACGTGCTGACCGTGCTCAAGGCGGCGGAGCAGACGACCGACCCGAAGAACATCGGCGTGTTCGGCACCTCGGCCGGCGGCGCGCTGACGCTGGAGGTCGTGCTGCGCGCCAAGGAAAAGGGCGTGCCGTTGCCCGGCGCGCTCTCCGCCGGCACGCCGATGTCCGACGCCACAAAAGTGGGCGACAGCTTCTACACCAACGAACTGGTCGACAACGTGCTGGTGTCGCGCGACGGGTTCTGCGACGCGGCGACCGTGGTGTACGCAAAGGGCCACGACCTGAAAGACCCGCTGATCTCGCCGGTGTACGGCGACATGCACGGATTTCCGCCGACCATCCTGTCCACCGGCACGCGCGACCTGCTGCTGAGCAACACCGTGCGCTCGCACCGGGCGCTGCGGGCGGCCGGCGTCGAGGCCGTGCTGGAGGTGTACGAGGGCCAGTCGCACGCCCAGTACC
This sequence comes from uncultured Solirubrobacterales bacterium, assembly GCA_963697635.1. Lineage (GTDB taxonomy): Bacteria > Pseudomonadota > Alphaproteobacteria > Acetobacterales > Acetobacteraceae > CAJCJG01. The sequence continues at coordinate 145,616 of CAVOOS010000012.1, forward strand.
TGTTCGACGACCGCCTGCCGGAAACGGCGGTTGCGTTCGGCGAGATTGCGATGTTCTTCGACAAGCATCTCGGCAAGTAGCCTGCCCGGCGCCGATCCGGGCGGAAGGGGAAAAAAATGTTCACGACCCGCCCGGAGATCGCCGGCACGTTCGGCGTCGCCGCCTCGACCCACTGGATCGCCAGCCAGACCGCGATGTCGGTGCTGGAGCGCGGCGGCAACGCGTTCGACGCCGCCGCCGCCGCCGGCTTTGTGCTGCATGTCGCGGAGCCGCACCTCAACGGGCCGGGCGGCGACGCGCCGATCATCATCCACGACGCCGCCGCCGACCGGCAGCACGTGATCTGCGGCCAGGGCGTTTCCCCGGATGCCGCCACGCTCGAGCGTTTCGCGGCGCTGGGGCTCGATCTCGTGCCCGGCACCGGCCTGCTGCCGGCGATGGTGCCGGGCGCGTTCGACGCCTGGGTTTTGATGTTGCGCGACTGGGGCACGTGGGAGTTATCCGACGTGCTGGCCTACGCGATCGGGTATGCGCAGAACGGCGTGCACGTGGTGCCGCGCATCAGCGCGACCATCGAAAGCGTGCGGCCGATGTTCGAGCAGGAGTGGATTTCCTCCGCGGCCGTCTACCTGCCGAATGGCGAGGTGCCTGCGCCCGGCTCGCTGTTCCGCAATTCTACTCTCGCCGCGACCTATTCCCGCGTGGTGCGCGAAGCGGTGGGAAAAACCCGCGAAGCGCGGATCGACGCCGCGCGCAACGCCTGGTATCGCGGCTTCGTCGCCGAGGCGGTGGACAAGTTCTGCCGCACCCAGGACGTGCTCGACACCTCCGGCCGCCGCCATCGCGGCCTGCTGACCGCCGACGACATGGCGCGCTGGGCGGCGAGCGTCGAGGACCCGATCGCCTACGACTACGCCGGCCATACCGTGCTCAAATGCGGCGTCTGGAGCCAGGGGCCGGTGTTCCTGCAGCAACTCGCCCTGCTGCGCGGTTTCGCCCCCGCCGACATGGACCCGCTCGGCGCCGAGTTCGTCCACACCGTCGTGGAATGCGCAAAACTCGCCTACGCCGACCGCGAGGCGTACTACGGCGATCCCGACTTCGTGCAAGTGCCGCTGAACGAACTGCTGTCCGCCGAGTACAACGACGCGCCGCAGAAAACTCGTGTCCGAAATGGCGTCGCTCGATTTGCGCCCCGGCACCGTGCCCGGCTTCACGCCGGTCGTGGACCACGACGCCGCCGCGCGCCTCGACCTGCTGACGCGGGCGCCGGGCGCCGGCGAGCCGACCGTCGCGCGGCTCGGCGCGGCCGGCGGCGACACCTGCCATCTCGACGTGATCGACCGCGCCGGCAACATGGTCAGCGCGACCCCCTCGGGCGGCTGGCTGCATTCCTCTCCCGTCATCCCGGAACTCGGCTTTCCGTTGGGCACACGGGGCCAGATGTTCTGGCTGAAGCCCGGCCTGCCGACGAGCCTCGGCCCGCGACGACGGCCGCGCACCACGCTGTCGCCCTCGATGGCGCTGCGCGACGGGCGCGCCTGGATGGCGTTCGGCACTCCCGGCGGCGAGCAGCAGGACCAGTGGTCGCTCATTCTATTCCTGCGCATGGTGCATCACCGCATGACCATCCAGCAGGCGATCGACGCGCCGAGTTTCCACGCCGAGCACTGGCCGAGCAGTTTCTGGCCGCGCGCGGCGCGCCCCGGCAGGTTGGTGCTGGAGGGACGCTACGCCCAGCACGTCGTCGCCGACCTGCTGGCGCGCGGCCATCGCGCCGAGGTCGGCGAGCCGTGGAGCGAAGGCCGCCTCTCGGCCGCCCGCCGGGAGCTTGACGGGCAGTTGTTCGCCGGCGCTAACCCGCGCGGGATGCAGGGGTATGCGGTGGGGCGGTAGCCGCGAGGACGACGATACGGACGCGAGCTCGCCGTTTGCGCCCGTGGTCCGGCCGTTCGGCAACGCAAGGTCTAATCGTTGGTGCGTTATTCAAAAATTCTGCACAACAAATTTCCTGCGCCAAATCAACCCCTTGCCGTGTGCACAAATCAGGTGCGAACGTCCTCATCCCGGCCAAGTAGCCGTCGTGCAAAGCCGCCGGATTGCCCTTAGCGCCCCCGCCTCACATCCGGCGCGCGGCAACGAGCAACAGCCCGCCCGCCACCGCCAGCCCGAGGCCACGCCAGGCCCAGCGCGTCTGGTCGATCATGAAGCTGTTCGACGGATACCGAAAAATGCCCGTCCCCTGGCCGATCCAGACGAGGCCCAGCAGGATGGCCAGGCCGCCGAGCGAGAACAGCACACCCTTCACGAACTGCGCCCCCAGCTTCATGCCGTCTTCAGGCGTTGCTACCGCTTGCCCGGCTTCTTCGGCGCGGTCCGCACCCCCGGCGCCGGAGCGCGCTTCGGCGGTTTCGGCTTGGCCGGCGGCGCCCCCGCGGCGGCGCGCAACTGGGCGATCGTCGCCCGCGTCGTGATCTGCTCGGGGTCGGTGCGCACCTCGATCAGCGCCGGCCTGCCGCTGGCGACCGCGCGGCGGAACGCCGGCACGAATTCCTCGGTCGCCGTCACCACCTCGCCGTGCCCGCCGAACGCGTCGATGAACTTGCCGAAGTCCGGATTGGTCAGCGACGAGCCGCTGACCCGGCCGGGATAGGCGCGCTCCTGGTACATGCGGATCGTGCCGTACATGTTGTTGTTGAACACCAGCAGGATCGGCGCGACCCCGTGGTGGAAGGCGGTGGCGATCTCCTGCCCCGTCATCAGCGCCCCGCCGTCGCCGACGAACGCCACCACCTGCCGCGCCGGGAACGCGATCTTGGCGCCGATCGCGGCCGGCACGGCGTAGCCCATCGCGCCGTTGGTCGGGCCGATGAACGCCTGGCCCTCGCGAACGTGCATGAAGCGCGGCGGCCAGGTCGCGAAGTTGCCGGCATCGCACGTCATGATTGCATCCGGCTCCAGCTCGCCCTCCAGCGCCCGTACCAGCGCCGCCTGGTTCAGATTTCCGGCGTACTCGGGCACCGCGTAGGCGGCGAGCCGCAGCGCCCGCAACTCGCGCCGCCAGTCCCCCCAGTGCGCCGGCACTTTCGGCAGCGCGCCGAGTTCCTTCGCGAATACGTCGAGGTCGGAGACGATGCCGAGCGCCGGGCGAAACACCCGGCCGATTTCGGTGGCCTCCGGATGCACGTGGACAATCGGGGTGGCACCGGCAAAATCGAACAGCGTGTAGCCCTGCGTCACCGCCTCGCCGAGCCGCGTGCCCAGCGCGAGAATAAGGTCGCTCTCACGCGCCTTCGCCACCAGCGCCGGGTCGGCGCCGACGCCGAGGTCGCCCGCGTAGAGGCCGGACGTGCCGTCGAACAGCGACTGCCGGCGGAACCCGACCGTCGTCGGAATGTCGTGCGCTTCGAGAAAGCCGCGGATCGCCACGCGCCCCGCGTCGCTCCACTGCCCGCCGAGGATCGCCAGCGGCCGGCGGCTGGCGGCCAGCATCGCCATCATCCGGCGCAGCGCCGCCGGGTCCGGGAACGCGCGGCTCACCGGCGCCGGCGCGATGTCCGGCACCTCGACGGTGCGCCGCTGCATCTCCTCGGACAGCGCGATCACCACCGGGCCGGGCCGCCCGGAGGTCGCAACGTCGACCGCGTGCGCCACCAGTTCCGGGATGCGCGCCGCGTCGTCGATCTGCGTCACCCATTTCGCGAGTGGCGAAAACATCCGCCGGTAATCGACTTCCTGAAAACTCTCGCGGTCGGTTTCGTCGAACGGGATCTGGCCGACGAACAGCAGCAGCGGCGTCGAATCCTGCTGCGCCACATGCACGCCGATCGCGCCGTGGCAGGCGCCGGGGCCGCGCGTGACGAACGCCGCCGCCGGCCGGCCGGTGAGTTTTCCACCGCCTCCGCCATGTGCACCGCGCCCGCCTCGAACCGGCAGGTCACCAGTTGCACGCGCTCGCGCACGGCATACAGCCCGTCGAGCACGTCAAGGTAGCTTTCGCCCGGCACGGCGAAGGCGTGGGCGATGCCCTGCGCCACCAGCGCGTCGGCCAGCACGTGCCCGCCGAGCCGCGGCCCCCGCTTCATCGCCCCGCGCGCCTTGGCGAATTCCATCGCGTCATCCCCTCCGCTACCGCACCGACCTTACGCCGCGGCCGCGCCGCGCGTCACCCCGTCAGCGGCGCGGGAATAGATCGGCGTGTCCGCCCGTCACCGCTGCGCAACCCATGCAGGAGGCCATGATGGCCAGGATCGCCCTGTTGCTGACCGGGCTCGGCACGCTCGCCGCGACGCCGGTGGTCGCCGGCGCAGTCTCGCCGGAGTTCAACAAGCCCGGCAACATCCTGATCACCGACCAGTTCAACAACCGGGTGATCGAGATCGACCGGCACAAGAACATCGTCTGGCAGTTCGGCTCCGGCGACCCGAACGACTGCTCGCCCGGCGCCGCGAGCGTGATCGCGCCGAACGACGCGGAACGGCTGGCCGGCGGCATCACCCTGATCGCCGGCACCGGCACCACGGCCTGCCCGGACAATCGCGTGTTCGTGGTCAACTCCGCCGGCGCGATCGTGTGGCAATACGGCCAGGCCGGCGTCACCGGCAGCGGCCCCAACGAGCTGAACGTGCCGGTGTTCGCAATCGAGACCCGGCGCGGCGACTACCTGATCACCGACCAGGGCAACAACCGGCTGATCCAGGTGGACGCCGGCGGCAACACGCTGTGGAGCTACGGGCCCACCACCGGCACCGGCGCGCTGAACTCGCCGAACAGCGCCGAGGTGCTGCGCAACGGCCACGTGCTGATCGCCGATGAGAACAACAACCGCGTGCTGGAAATCACCCGCAAGGGCGACATCGTGAACACGATCGGCGCCGGCCTCAACACGGTCGCATTCGCCAGCCGCCTGCCCGACGGCGACACGCTGATCGCCGATGCCGGCAACAACCGCGTGGTCGAGTTCGACAGCGGCGGCAGCATCGTGTTCCAGTACGCGACCAACACCGGCGCGATCAGCAACCCGAACCCGAACCCCACCGGCGCGATCCGGCTCGGCAACGGCGACACGCTGATCGCGGACCAGTTCAACAACCGCGTCATCGAGGTGACGCCGGGCGGGTCGATCGTGTTCCAGTACGGCCGGACCAACAAGGTCGGCGCCGGGCCGGACCAGCTCAATGCCCCCTACAGCGCGGTGGTGATCGGCCAGTACATCGGCGTCACCAGGCCGCCGCAGCCGGCGCCCTGAGGCAAGGCACGTCGGACCGGCGCATGGCCGAGGAGGTGCAGCGGCTGCTCGCCGGGCTGGTGCCGCGGCTGCGCCGGTTCGGCGTGGCGCTGACCGGCTCGCGCGCCGACGCCGACGACCTGGTGCAGATGGCGTGCGAGCGGGCCTTGCAGCGCAGCGAGCAACTGCGCGATCACGCGCGGATCGACGGGTGGCTCTACGGCATCATGCGGCATCTGTGGATCGACGAAATCCGTGCTCGCCGGGTGCGCCGCCACGCCGGCCTCGACGAGGCGGGCGAGATCGCGGGCGCAACCGGCGCCGGTGCCGAGGGGGTGGTGATGCTGGGCACGGTGCGGCGCTGCCTGCAGGCGATGTCGGCCGACCACCGCACCATCCTGATCCTGGTCTGCGTCGACGGGCTGAGCTACCGCGAGGCGGCAGAGGTGCTGGCGATCCCGATCGGCACGGTGATGAGCCGGCTGGCGCGCGCCCGGCAGGAGTTGCACACCCGGCTCGCCGCGGGCGAAGCCGGCGCCGGAGCGAACGTGCTGCCGCTGGTGCCGACGCGGGATCGCGGCACCCCGACGCGAGGACTGGGATGACCGACATCGAACCCCTGCTGGTCGCCTACGTGGACGGCGAACTCGACGCCGCCGCCGTCGCCGAGGTGGAGCGCCTGCTCGCCGAGAATGAGGGCGCGCGACGGTCGGTCGCGATCTATCGGGAAACCGCGTCCCTGCTGCGCGCCGCCTGTGCGGAGAGCGTGTATGCCGACGCTGCCCCGCCGCTGCGCCGCTCCGCGGTGCCGCCGCGTGCGGCGCGCTGGCGCCGCCCGCTCGCGGCCGTCGCCGCCGTCGTGCTGCTGGCGATCGGCTTCGGCGGCGGCTGGCTGGTCGGGGCCGGCTCGGACGAGGATGGCTTCATCGACGACGTCGCCGAGTACCACCAGGTCTACTCGCACGAGACGACCCATCTGGCCGAGGTGCCGGCGTCGCAGGCCGAGGAGATCGGCGCCTGGCTCGGCGCCCGCGTGCGGCGGCCGATCGAGCCGCCCGACCTGCGCGCCGAGGGGCTGAGCTTCGCCGGCGCGCGCATGCTGGTCAGCGACGGCACGCCGGTCGCCGACCTGCTCTACACCCGCGCGGGCGGCCTGCCGGTCGCGCTGTGCGTGATGCACGCCGATGAGGAGGGCCCGGCGACCCCGAGCGGCATCTCGGTCACCATCAGCCACAAGCTGCGCGTGGCGTATTGGAAGGCCGACGGGTTCTTCTTCGCCGTGGTCGGCGACCTGACCGAGGCGCAGGCGCGCGACATCGCCGAGCACGCGCAACCGGGCGTGTAGCGCGAGAACATCGGCGTTGTGCGGGATCGAGGCGATCGGTAGCGTCGCGGGCGCGCGCGGGGACGCGCAGCTTGATCCGCCAAGAAAGATCGGTCGGCATGTCGCAAGAAGCGCCCAAGGGCGTCCTGTACGTCAGTTCGGGGCAGCAAGAGTACGTCCTCGTCAGCAATGGCAGCCCTTACTATCAGACCGCGGTCGTGCTCGGCGGCGGCACCGCGTTGTCGGCCTATGTCGGCAACGGCGGCGCGGTCTACGTCGACGACGAGGGCCTCTCGCTGTTCGGCAGCGTCGAGGCCGGCGGCCTGCTGTTCGTCTCTGCGGGCGGCACCGCCAGCGGCACGTTCGTGAACGGTTACGGCCGGCTCGTCACCGACGGCACGGCCATCGGCGTCAATCTGGAAAAGCACGCCAAGCTGGAGGTGTACGCCGACGCCGTCGCCTCGGACGTCACCATCCGCGCCGGCGCGTCGGTCGTGGTGCATGCCGGCGGCACGATCTTCATCGGCGAGTTGGCCTTCGGCGGCTCCGAAACCCTGCCCGACGGCGCATTCAACATCAGCGGCGAGGTGGTGTCGGGAAAACTCACCGTGGCCTCCGGCGGCACCGACAGCGCCACTTCGGTGACGTGGTACGGCAGCGGGCATGTCGGCAGCGAAGTACCTGTCCGGTACCGCCATCGGCGACGTCGTCTTCGGCGGGAACGGCGTCGCCAAGGAAGGCGGACAGCAATTCGTCTACGGCGTCGCCAGCGATACCACGATCTATGGCGGGTTCCAGATCGTCTCGTCCGGCGGCCGCGCGATCTCGACCAGTCTCGAAGACAAGTGGGGCTCGCAGACGGTGCTCGCGGGCGGCGTCGCCAGCGACACCACGGTGGAAGCCGGCGTGCAGGTGGTATCCTCCGGCGGCTCCGCGGTCAGCACCCTGGTGGATAGCGAAGAGGTGCTCGTCCACGGCACGGCGACCGATACGACCGTCCTGAGCGGCGGCTGGCAGTACGTGTCCGCTCACGGCGTCGCCAGCGGGACGACAATCGACGCGGGCGGCTCGGCGACGGTGTCGGCGGCCGGGTCGGCGGCCGGCGTCATGGTCAACGGCGGCGGCAGCGTCACGGTGCTGTCGGGCGGCCGGCTCGGGGCCACGACCATCGCGGGCGCGGCCACGGTGACGCTGCAGTCGGGCGCCGTCGACAACGCCTCGGTCACGTTCGTCAGCAGCGGCGGCACGCTGGAATGGGGCGGCACGGGCACGCTCGGCGCCACGGTCGCCGGTTTCGCGCCGGGCGACACGCTGGACCTCGCCGGCCTGGCGTTCACGTCGGCCGGCAAGGCGTCATTTGTCGGCCACGTGCTGACGGTGACCGAAGGCGGCCACGCCGAAACGATCCATTTCGCCGCCGGCACCGGCACGGCCGGGCTTGCGTGGACCCTGACCTCGGACGGGCAGCACGGCACCGACGTGACGCTGGTGCCCAAGCTCGGCTAGCGAAAAGCTACGCCGCCTGCCGCGCCGCCTCGTCGGCGCTCAGCGCGGTGTCCGGGGTGCCGGAGACGATCATCGCCAGCACGTCGCGTTCGCTGGTGTGGCGGACATAGCGGTCGCCCACCGCCTCGCCGCGCTTGAGCACCATCACCCGGTCGCCGACCGCAAAAATGTCCTGCAGTCGGTGGGAGATGATGATCTGCGCCACGTTCTGCCGCTTCAGCTCCAGCATCGTCTCCAGCACGCGCTCGGTCGCCATCACCGAAAGATTGGCGGTCGGCTCGTCGAGGATCAGCACGCGCGGATTGAACGAGAGCGCGCGCGCGATCGCCACCGATTGCTGCCGCCCGCCCGACAGGCTCTCGACCTTCTGAAACACCGAGTTCACGTCGACCTTCAGGCGCTGCAACACCGCGGTGGCGTCGGCGTACATTTTCGGCCGATTGACGAACAGCCCCATGTGGCGGGGCCACCGACCCAGAAAAATGTTCTGGCCGACGTCCATGTTGCCGCACAGGGCGAAATCCTGGTAGATCATTTCGATACCGAGATCGCGGCTGTCCTGCGGGCTGCGGAAGTGCGTCACTTTGCCGTCGACCAGCACCTCGCCGCCGTCGCGCTGGTAGGCGCCGGTCAACACCTTCATCAGCGTCGACTTGCCAGCCGAGTTGTCGCCGACCAGGCCAAGGATCTCGCCCTGCATCAGATGCAGATCGACCGCCCGCAGCGCGTGCACCGCACCGAAGTGCTTGTCGATCCCGCGCATCTCGACGATCGGAACTGCGGAAGACGGGCTCGCGCTCATGGGTGCTCTCCAGCGCTTCGTTTGAACCATCGCGCAAAAATGCGTTCCTGCCGCACCCAGATGTCGCCGACCACGGCGCCGATCAGGATGAGCCCGATCAGCATGTTCATCCAGTGCTGCGGCATGACGAAGGAGGTGCCGTTCGGCAGCAGGATCTGCAGCGACAGCAGCGAGCGGATCAGCGTGATCGCCGCCGCGCCCGCCAGTGCGCCGAGAATGGTGCCGTAGCCGCCGAAGATCGAGCCGCCGCCGATGATCACCGACGAAATGCCGTCCAGTTCCCGGCCCAGCCCGGCGGACGGATTGAAGGACCGCAGATAGGCGACATTGATCACGCCGGCGGCGGAGGCACAGGCCGCACAGAACACCAGCGACCAGAACCGGACGGCGCGCGTGTTGATGCCGGCGTAGCGGGCGGCGCGCTCGTTGCCGCCGACCGCGTACACCATCTGGCCGATCGTCGTCTTGCCCAGCACGATCGCCGCGAGCAGCGCGACCAGCCCGAGGAACAGCGTCTGCGCGCTGAACGCCTTGGCCACCGCCATCAGCAATGGATTGTCCGGTGCCACGCCGAATGCGTCGAGCACCTCGTAGATGCTGCGGCCGATCAGGTTGAAGTCGAGCGAGAAGCCGGACAACTGGCGCCCCGCCACCAGCCAGGCGCCGAACCCCCGGGCCATGTAGAACATGCCCAGGGTGGAGACGAAGGCAGGCAGCCCGAAGCGCACCACCAGCAGCCCGTTCAGCGCGCCGCACAGCGTGCCTCCGAGCATCGCGATCGCGACCGCGACAAGCGGCGCCACGCCCTCTTCCTTCATCAGGTACGCAGCCGTCGCGCCGGCGAAGGCCAGCACCGAGCCCACGGAAAGGTCGACGTCGCCATTGGCCAGCACGAACGTCAGCCCGGTCGCGACCAGGCCGATCTCGGTGAACGCCAGCAGGATCGAGAAGGTGTTGTCGAGCGAGGCCCAGTAGTCGGGCCGCAGCGCCATGCCGATCAGCCAGAGGATGATGGTCAACAGCACGGCGGCGGCGTCGCGCCGGGCGAGCAGGCCGCTGAGGCCGCGAGCAGTCACGGCACGCGCCTCGGCCGCGCCGCCGCGCATCTGCGCGCCGACGATGGCTGCGGCCCCTCCCTGCTCGAGCGGCGGCGGCGGCGCGCGCCGCATCACCACTGCCCAGATGCGCGCCGCGCCGCCGCCACGGATCGCCCACGGCTCGATCAGCACGGCGCCCAGCAGCAGCGCGCCGAGGCAGGCCTGCACCGCGCCGCCGGGCAACTGCGCGTAGGCCTGCACCAGCATCTTCTCGCCGCCGCCGACATCGACCTCGTGCACGGTGGGCCAGCCTTCGCGCAGCACCTTGTCGATCATCTCCACCAGGATCGCGCCCAGGCAGGCGCCGAGCACGCGCCCGCGACCGCCGGCGATCGAGGCGCCGCCGACGAACACGGCCGCGATGACGATCAGCTCGGCGCCCTGGCCGACCTGCGAGGTGATGCCCTTTTCCTGCGCCACCTCCATCAATCCGGCGAGCGTTGCGGTGAACGCCGAAATCAGGAACGAGCGCTCGCGCACCCGGTTGGTCGCGATGCCTGCGTAACCCGCCGCCTGCAGATTGCCGCCGACCGCATAGGTCCGGTAGCCGGTGTAGGTCTTCGCCAGCAGCACCATGCCGATCACGGCCACCACCGCGAACACCAGGATCTGCGAGTTGAAGCCGAGTGCGTTGGTTTCGCCGAGCGCCGAAGAACCAGTGGTCGCCTGCGCCTTCTGGTCGAACCCCATGGTGTTGCCGCCGGTGAGCCCGAGCACCAGGCCGCGGCCGATGAACAGCATGGTCAGCGTGGCGATGAACGACGGCACGCGCAGCCGCGTCACCAGCGCGCCGTTGATCACGCCCACCAGCAATCCCACCACGACGGCGCCGAAGATCGCCCAGCCCACCGGCAGGCCGAGCCGCACCGGATCGTACAGGATCGCGAACGTCGTCGCGACCAGGCCCTGGATCGAGCCGACCGAGAGGTCGAGTTCCTTGTTGATGATCACGAAGCTCATGCCGACCGCCATCACGCCGAAGCGGGCGGCGTCGCGCAGCACGGCGAACAGGGCGTCGGCGCCGCCGAAGAAGTCGGGATTGATCTTCGCGCCGATGCCGTAGAGCAGCACCAGGAACACCAGCATGCCCGCTTCCCAGCCGCCGGCAAGCTGTGCCGGCAGCCGGACGCGGACGAGCGCGCCGACCGCAGGCGGGGGTGCAGGGGAGGGTTGGGCGTGTGCCGACATCTGCAATCCTGCGGCTGCAATCCTGCGGCCACGCCGCGCGAACCGGATAGAGTTGGCCGCGCGGTGGCCGGTGGCGGCGCCGCGCGGCCGGCGGTCAGTTCTCGAAGCGCTTGCCGACGGTGCCCACGTTCGCCTTGGTGACCAACTGCGCGCGCGTGTCGAGGTTGGCGGCGGCGACGCCGCGGTCGATCTGCAGGTAGAGCTGCGCCACCGGCCAGAACCCTTGCAGGAACGGCTGCTGGCCGAGCGCGCCGGTCAGCGCGCCGGTCTTGATCTGCTCCTGCTGCTTCGGGCCGAGATCGTAGCCGAACGAGCAGATCTGGCCCTGCTTCTTGAGCTGGGTGATGGCGTCGCCGAGCGCGGGCGTGACGAAGGCGTTGGCCGCGAACGCGCCGACCACGTCCTTGCGGCTTTCGATCAGCGAGACGATCGAGTTGGTGATGTTGTCCTTGTCCACGTCGACGCCGATGTTCTGCGGCCCGGCATCGACCTTGAAGTTCTTCAGCACGCCGGCGGCGTTCAGCGTCTTCACCGTCGCCTGGAAGGCCGCGGTGACGCGCTCGTTGACCTCAACGTTGCCGAGCGTCGTGGTGCTCGGGAACACGATGGTGCCGCTCTTGACGCCCTTGGCGATCACGCACTTCGCCAACGCCTCGCCGCCGACGGCCGCGGCCGCCGCGGACTGGCCGGTGTGCGAGATCGAGTTGCGGTCGTACAGGTTCGGATCGAAGCTGTTCGTGGTGGCGATCGGGACGCCGTGCGATTCCAGCTTCTTGACGATGTCGTCATAGGCGCCGGACTGCGGCGTGGTCATGATGACGCCGTCGATCGTCGGGTCGTTGATGATCTGGTTGATGATCGCGATCTCGCGCGGGATGTCGTCCACCGGCGCTTCCGAGCCGAGCATCACCAGATTGATGCCGAACGCGTCGGCCGCGACCTTGGCGCCGACATAGACCGGGTCGAAGAACCCGTTGCCCGCGGTATGGGTGATGATGGCGAAGGTCAGCTTGCCCTTGTGCGAATGGAAATTCTTCGTATCCGGGCTCTCCTTCGCGGCGTCGTCGAAGGAATAGCCGCCGACCGCCTTGCCGAGCGTGCCGGACTGGGCGAAGGCATTTCCCGCGAGCCCGAGAGCCGCCGCCACCGCGACCGCGATTATCAGCTTGTTCACAGTTTCACTCCCTGCGCCCGCAGTGGGCGCGTTTGTTGCCGAAGGCCAGGACCGAGTTCGGAATGGCGGCCTGACCCCTCGGCGATCATATCTGCGTGAGGTCAGACATCCAATCCCTGTTTGTCTGACTTTCGCCGAAATCTTCAGGCCCACTTGACGCGGTCGCCGGGCCCGCGAACTGTCGGCCGGTTCGCCGGGGGAGTTTCGGATGCGCGCGATCTTCGTGATGATCAAGTGCGAGATGGGTCAGGCGTACCAGGTGGCGCAGACCGCGGCCGACCAGATCGAGGAACTGTCGGAACTGCACTCGACGTCCGGCCAGTACGACCTGCTCGGAAAATTCTATCTCGAGCCGAGCCAGGACACCGGCCTGTTCGTGACGGAGAAATTGCAGACGATCCCGGGCGTCAGGGACACCTACACGCTGATCACCTTCAACGCCTTCACCGGCGGCAAGGCGTAGCGGGACGGCCCGGGGCGGGCGCGCCCCGGCCCGCACCCTATCAATGCCGCGTCGACGCGGCGGGCTGGCGGCCGGTGCGGCGCAGCTCGTCGGTTGCGGCCGCGACCGCCGTCCAGTGCTCCAACGCCTTGGTGTCGCCGGACAGCCGTGCCTCCTCGAGCTGCGCCTGCGCAAACGCGCCGGCGCGCGGGCCGTGCCGGTCGATCAGGCCGCGGGCGATCCGGATCGGGTTTTCGGTGGTCATGCGACAGTCCCTCCTTCGGTTGGATGGACAGCAGAAAATAGGCCCTTCCGGCGATGCCGGTCGCGCCGGGTGGTCATGCCTGCCGCCTGCCCGCCTCGCGTAAAACCTCCGCGATGTCGCCCTCGGCTGGCACGCCGGCGATGTGGTGGCCGTGCCACAGCGCCGCGAACAGCAGCGACCAAGCGGGCTGCGACTTCTCCCCGGCATTCTCGAACGCGGCCCGCACGCTCCCCGCCGGCAGCACGCCGGCAATCGCCGGATGCGCGGCCACCAGCGGCGCCAGCTCCGCCGCCCGCGCCGCCATCCAGGCGCCGACCGGCGGCTTGAAGCCCTTCTTCCGGGCATAGGCGCCGGCCTGCGGGAACGCCGTCGCCAGCCAGCTCGCGCAGCAGAACTTTGCCGAACCGCGCCCCCAGCCTTCAGTGCATCGGGCAGCCGGAACGCGAACTCGGCAACGACGCGGGTCGAGGAACGGCGTGCGCCCCTCCACCCCGTGCACCATCAGGTGCGGTCGAGCTTGGTGAGCAGGTCGTCTGGCAGCCACTCCGCGATATCCACCGCCTGCGCCTGCTGCACCGCCGAGCGGCCCGCGCCCGCAACACGCTCCGCCGCCGCGATGCCGTCGCGCCAGCCGGCGAGCGCGGCCGGATCGCCGAACACGCCGTGCGTGCGCGGCGGCCGGGAGACAAAGCGCCACGGCGCGCGCCGCTTGCGGTAGCGGCTGTAGCCGCCGAAAATCTCGTCGGCGCCCTCGCCGCACAGCGTCACCTTGAGCCCGCCCGCATGTGCCGCGCGCCCCAGCATCCAGCTCGGCAGCACCGCCGCGTCCGCCGTCGGATCGTCGATGCAGGCGGCGATCCGCGGCGCCAACATCCAGAAATCCCGCGCCGACATTTCTATCCGTTCGCAGTCGGCGCCGAGAACGCGCGCCAGCCGCTCGGCCTCGCGGCTCTCGTCCGCCGCGCCGCCGCCTTCCCAGCCCACGGTCATCGCCTGCACGCGGCTACCCGTCGCGCGCTTCATCAGCGCCAGCAGCGCCGAGCTAGTCGATGCCGCCGGAGAGAAACAGCCCGTACGGCACGTCCGCGCGCAGATGCGCCGCGACGCTGTCGAGCAGCACGTCCCCGAGTCTGCCGCAACGCCTCGCCCGGCCGATCGGCACCGGCGCGCCCGCCGGCAGCGCCGGACGGCGCCGGCGCTCGACGATCCTGCCCGATTCCACCACCAGCGTCTCGCCGGGCAGCACGCGCAGAATGCCCGGAAAAATCGGTCGCCGCGCCGGTGGTGAACTTGAGCTGCAGCAGCTCGGCACGCCGCTGACCGGCTCGACCGCGCGGGCGGCCAGACCCGCCGCCATCAGCGCCTGCGGCTCGGAGGCGAACGCGAAAGAGCGCCGGCGTCTCGAGCGTAGTAGAGCGGCTTGATGCCGAACGGGTCGCGCGCCAGCACCAGCCGCCCGCGCGCTTCGGGTCGTGCGATCGCGATCGCGTACATGCCGCGCAGCCGCGTCGGCGAAATCGACTCCGTCGCGCTCGGTACAGGTACACCGCCGGCTCGCAGTCCGAGCGGGTGCGAAACGGCGTGCAGGACATCGCGCCGCCGCAGATCGGGGTCGTTGTAGATCTCGCGCATTGGCGACCAGCGCCGTGCCGGCCGGCGCGAACAGCGGCTGGTCGCCGGTCGCGAGGTCGACGATGCGAGAGCCGCGTGTGCACCAGCGCGGTGTCGCCGCGCACCAGCGTGCCGCGGCCGTCCGGGCCGCGATGGGCGAGCGCGTCCTGCAGCGCGCACAGCAGCCCCGGCGCGGGCGCGCTGCCGTCCGCGCGTCATCACCCCCGCCAACCCGCACATCGCCACCCAGCCCCTCGTCGTTCGCCTGCGCCATACATCGGGCAGGCGCCGCCGTCATGTCCGTGCTATCCGGCGCCGGCCATGCGCATCCTGTTCGTCACCTCCAACCGCGTCGGCGACGCCGTGCTGTCGACCGGCCTGCTGGACCACCTGATCCGCCGCCATCCGCAGGCCCGCATCACCGTCGCCTGCGGCCCGGCGGCCGAGGGTGTTTTTGCCCGCATGCCCAACCTGGAACGGCTGCTGCTGCTCGAAAAGCGCCCGTACGGCCGGCACTGGTGGGGGCTGTGGGCCGCGACCGTCGGCACGCCGTGGGATTTCGTGATCGATATCCGCGCCTCCGCCATTTCCTACGTTGTCCTCACCCGCCGCCGCGCGGTGATGCGCAAGCGCGGCGGCCACAAGGTGGAACAACTCGCGGCGATGCTAGGGGTCGCGCCGCCGGCGCTGCCCGTCGCGTGGACCGCGCCACAGGACCGCGCCCGCGCGGCGGTGCTGCTGGCGGCCGGCCCGCCGGTGATCGCGCTCGCGCCGACCGCGAACTGGACCGGCAAGGTCTGGCCCGCCGAGCGCTTCGTCGCGCTGTATCGCGCGCTCGCCGCCGGGCCGCTTGCGGGCGCCCGCGCCGCCGTGTTCGCCGGCCCCGGCGCGCAGGAGCGCGGCCTCGCCGCGCCGGTGCTGGCGGCGCTGCCGCAGGCGGTCGACCTGTGCGGCGCGCTGACCCTGCCGGTGGCCGCCGCCTGCCTCGCCCGCTGCGCGCTGTTCGTCGGCAACGATTCGGGGCTGATGCACCTCGCCGCCGCCGCCGGCGCGCCGACGCTCGGGTTGTTCGGCCCGACCGCGGCCGCCGAATATTCCCCCGCCGGCCGCCGCACCGCGGTCGCCGTTTCGCGCACCGGCCGGATGGAGGATTCGACGGTCGCGGAGGCGCTGGCGGCGGCAGATACTCTGATCGTCCCGGCAATTGCGGCATGAGACACGTGGAGAATAGCGATGATCCGAACCAGCTACGACCCTGAGGCCGATGTGCTGCATGTCGGATTCGGTGCGACGGAGGCAAAATACGACGGCGCCGAGGAAGTGGCGCCCGGCGTGTTCGTCGAATTCGACAAGGACGGCAACGCAATCGGCATCGAGGTGCTGAGCGTTTCGCTGCGCTCGGCCGGCACCTATGGCAAGTCCAAGGAAGTCGCCGCCGAGTGATTGCCAAACCTTCGCGTCACCCCCGCTTGCCCAGTGCCAGCGCGGTGCCGTACGCCGCCAGCAGCCGGTCGAGCACGATGTCGCGGGTGAACTCGGCGCGGTAGCGGCGATGCCCCGCTTCCGCCAGCCGCGCCCGCAACCCGGCATCGGCGGCCACGCGACGCAGGCAGCCGGCGAGCCCGGCCACGTCGTCGATCCCGCACAGCAGCCCGGTCTCGCCGTCCCGCACGTATTGCCGCGCCCCGTCCGCGCGGGTCGCGACCAGCGGCCGGCTGGTCGCCCAGGCTTCCAGGATCACCGTGCCGAACGGCTCGTAGCGGCTCGGCAGCACCACCACGTCGCTGGCCTCCAGCAGCGCCTTGCGGTCGTTGCGCCAGCCGAGAAAGCGCACTCGTCCGGCGAGGCCGAGCTGCCGGCTCAGCCGCTCGTAGGCGCCCCGCTTCGGCCCGTCGCCGGCGATCCAGGCGTGCAGCCCGGGCACGTCCGCGAGGGCGCGCAAAAAGACGTCGATCCCCTTCACCGGGTGCATCCGCGCCAGCACCAGCAGCAGCGTGGCACCCTCCGGCACGCCGAGCGCCGCGCGATCGACCGGCGGGCTCTCCGGCATGGTGCCGAACGTGTTGGTCAGCAGCGCCCGCTCCGGCGCGATGCCGTGCGCGGTGATGTGCGCGACGATGTCCGGCGTGACGCCGAAGAACACGTCGCAATGTGCGAAATACTTCAGGTCGTAAGTATCGCCGAACCAGCCGACGACCGGGCACGGCATGTCCTGTGCAATGAACGACGCGGCGCGCCCCATCCAGGCATGCACCAGCGTGGCGCCGAACGTCCGCGCCAGCGCGCGGATGCGCCCGCTGCCGCTCAACAGGCGGCTTGGCCAGCCGAAGCGCATGGTGCGGACGGGAATGCCGAGCGCCACGTAGCGCGCCACGGCGCGCGGCCAAGGGCGGCAGACGACCATCTGGGCAATGCCCCGCGCCGCAAGCCCCTCGATCGCGTCCTGGGCGAAGGTCTCCGCCCCGCCGACCTCGGCTCCGGCGATCACATGCAGCAGCCGCATGCCGAGCGTCTACCGCCTCCGGCGCGGCGACGCCATCCGCCGGGCCGCGCCGTTCAGTCGGCGGCGGCCTCCAGCTGGTCGAGCGCCAGCCAGTCGGTCACCGGGCCGCGCCGGGCCGACGATGCCTGGGTGACCTGCAGCAACAGGCCGCCGTCGGACAGCGGCACCAGATTCTCGATCGCGCCTTGCGCGCACAGCAGCCGCAGCGCGGTGCGCACCCGGGGCGGCTCGGCGGCGATGTCGGCCCCCTTCAGTGCCGCCGTCGAGATCCGCCTGGTGCCGTTTGCTGCGCGCTGCCATCGTGGTCAGCGCCTGCAGGATCATCACCGCGAGGTCCGCATCGTCGAACGCGTCAACTCGGCTGTCGGGCCGCTGGTCCGGCGTCGTCATTTCGGGGACCGGTCGGTCGCGGTCCGGATCTTCCGGGGCCATTTTGCCCTCCACTAACACCTAATCCAGGCTTGTCCTCGGCACGTGGCATGGGCTAGAACATCAACACCGCGTGATTCTAGCGGGTTTGTCCCCTGAAACCAATGCTTAAAATGCGTCGTGTGCCGCGAAATATTGTATCGCCGGATTCAGTCCAATGTCCGACATAACACGTTTCGTTGCATGAAACACTTACTGAAACGACTTTGCAGGGCATGACGACCGGACGGCTCGACTGTTCGCTCGCGGACGTGCCGGGGCTGCTGGTCGGCCACGCCACCGACAAGGTGCTGCGCTCCGGCGTCACCGCGGTGCTGTTCGCGCAGCCGTGCGTCGCCTCCGTCGTCGTGCTCGGCGGCGCCCCCGGCGGGCGGGAGCTTGGCTTCCTCGATCCCGACATGACCGTCGAGCGCGCCGACGCGCTGGTGCTGTCCGGCGGCTCCGCGTTCGGGCTCGATGCCGCGGGCGGCGTGCAGGCGGCGCTGCGGGAGGACGGGCGCGGCTACCTCGTGGCCGGCATGCGGGTGCCGCTGGTGCCGCAGGCGATCCTGTTCGACCTCGCGAACGGCGGCGACAAGAACTGGGGTCGATTCTCGCCGTATCGCGATCTCGGCTACGCTGCGGCGCAGGCGGCGACGGCCGGGCCGGTCGCGCTCGGAAGCGTCGGCGCCGGCACCGGGGCGAGCACCGCGACCGTCAAAGGCGGGCTCGGCAGCGCCAGCATGGTCACGGCCGCCGGCCACACCGTCGCGGCGCTCGCCGCGGTCAACGCCGTCGGCTCGCCGCTGGTCGGCGACGGGCCGTGGTTCTGGGCCGCGCCGTTCGAGGTCGGCGCGGAATTCGGCGGCCGCGGCTGGCCGGAAAAATTCGCACCGGACGCGACCGCGCTGCGGCTGAAATCGCGGCCGCAGCCGAGCACCACGATCGGCATCGTCGCGACCGACGCCGCTTTGTCGAAGGCGCAGGCGAAGCGGCTCGCGATCATGGCGCATGACGGGCTCGCGCGCGCGGTGCTGCCGGCGCACGCGCCGATGGACGGCGACACGATTTTCTCCGTTGCGACCGGCGCAAGGCCGCTCGGCGACCCGATCCTCGAACTCACGGAACTCGGCCACGCCGCGACCTGCGTGTTCGCCCGCGCGGTCGCCCGCGGCGTGTTCGAGGCGACCGCGTTCCAGGGCGGCCAGCCCGCCTGGCGCGACCGCTTCGGCTGAGCGCTACGCGCGCCGCCGGATGCGCGGCATCGCCGCCAGCAGCGACTGCGTGTACGGATGCTGCGGCGCGGCGAACACCTCGCGCGGTCGGCCCCTGCTCGACGATCCGGCCGTGCTGCAACACCGCCACCTGCTCCGTGACCACGCGCACCACGCCAAGGTCGTGGCTGATGAACAGCCAGGCGAGCCCGAGCCGCTCGCGCAGATCGAGCATCAGGTTAAGCACCTGCGCCTGCACCGAGACGTCAAGCGCAGAAACCGGTTCGTCCGCGACCACCAGCGCCGGGTGCGTCACCAGCGCGCGCGCGATGGCGATGCGCTGGCGCTGGCCGCCGCTGAACTCGTGCGGATATTTTTGCCCCGCCGCCTCCGGCAACCCGACCGACCGCAGCATCGCGACCACGCGCTCCCGCCGCTCCGCCCGCGAAGTTTGCGGTTCGAGGGCCGCAATCGGCTCGCCGACAACCCGGCAAAACGGTGTGGCGCGGGTCGAGCGAGCCGTACGGGTCCTGGAACACCGCCTGCACGTGCCGCCGCGCGGCGCGCAGTTCCGGGCGGGTCAACGCGAACAGGTCGATGCCGTTCAGCCGCACCGTGCCCGCCTGCGGTCGCTCCAGCGCCAGCACGGTACGGGCGAGCGTCGACTTGCCGCTGCCCGAATTCGCCGACGATGCCGAGGCTGCCGCGCGGCGGCAGGGTCAGGTCGATGCCGTGCAACACCCGCAGCTTCGGGGCGGCGGCGAACGGGTGCGGGCGCGGCAGCGCGTAGTCGCGGACCAGGCCGGAGACCTGCAAAAGCGGCGTGCCGCTCAAGGCGCGGCCTCCGGGTTGAAACAGCAGCAAAGATGCGAGCCGGGGCCTTCGAGCGGCGGCACCTGTCGGCTGCACAGCGGCTGCACCCGGTTGCACCGCGGCGCGAACGCGCAGCCCGGCGGCCGGTGCATCGGGTCCGGCACCTGGCCCTGGATCGGCACCGGCCGGCCGCCGGCCTCCGAGGGGCGCGCGGCGAACAGGGCGCGGGTATAGGGGTGCGACATGGCGGAAAACACGGCGTCGGTCGGCCCCTGCTCCACCACCCGGCCGGCATACATCACCAGCACCTTCGCGACCCGCTCGCTGACCACCGCGAGGTCGTGGGTAATCAGCAGAATCCCCATGCCGGTCTCGTCGGCGAGATCGGCCAGCAGCGCCAGCACCTGCGCCTGCACGGTCACGTCGAGCGCGGTCGTCGGCTCGTCGGCGATCAGCAGGTCCGGACCGCAGGCCAGCGCCGCCGCGATCACCACGCGCTGCCGCTGGCCGCCGGAGAGCTGATGCGGATACCGCTGCGGCGAGATTCTTTCCAGTCCCACCCGCGCCAGTATTTTTGCGGCCCGTGCGTCGGCATCGGCGCGGGACAGGTAAAAATGCAGGCGCAGCGGCTCGGCGACCTGCGCGCCGATGCTCATCAGCGGGTTGAGCGCGGTCATCGGCTCCTGGAACACCATGCCGATGCGCCGGCCGCGGATGCCGCACATTTTTTCCTCCGACGCCGCCAGCAGGTCCTCGCCGTCGAGCGCCACGCGCCCGGCGACGCGCGCGCCGTCCGGCAACAGCCCCATGATCGCAAGTGCGGTCACCGATTTGCCGCTGCCGCTCTCCCCCACCAGCCCGACGCTTTCGCGCCGATCAAGCGCAAAGGAAACGCCGGCCAGCACCGGCACCAGTTGCCCGCCCATCGACAGCGCGACCGTCGAGATCCTCGACCTCGAGCATCAGCGGCCCCGCCGCAGCCGCGGATCGAGCAGGTCCTGCAACCCGTCGCCCAGCAGGTTCAGCCCGAGCACGGCCAGCGTGATCGCGAGCCCCGGAAACACCGCCAGCAGCGGCGCGCGCCAAATAAAGGTTTGGGCGTCGTTGAGCATCCGCCCCCAGGACGGGTTCGGCGGCTGCGTGCCGAGGCCCACATAAGAAAGCCCGGCATCGGCGACGATCGCGAGCGCGAACTGGATTGTCGTCTGTACCAGCAGCACCGCGGCGATGTTGGGCAGCACGTGCAGGAGGGAAATACCGATATCGCCGCGCCCGGCGGTGCGCGCCGCGAGCACGAACTCGCGCGCCCAGACGGCGCGGGCCGAGGCGCGGGTGATCCGGGCGAACACCGGGATGTTGAAAATGCCGATCGCCAGCATCGCGTTGCCCGCGCCCGGCCCGGCAAGGGCAGTAATCATCACCGCCGTCAGCAGCGCCGGAAATGCGAAGGCGAGGTCGCAGCCGCGCATCACCGCATCGTCGACCCAGCCACCACGCGCCGCCGCGAACGCGCCCAGCGGCACGCCGAGCCCGGCCCCGACCACGACCGCGATCAGCGCCACCGACAGCGAGTTGGAAGCGCCGGCCATGATCATCGAGAGCACGTCGCGCCCGAGACGGTCGGTGCCGAACGGATGCGCGGCCGAGGGCGGCGCGAGCCGGTGCACGATGTCGATCGCGGTCGGCGGATACGGCGTCCAGGCCAGCGAGACGATCGCGATTGCCACCATCACCAGCGTGATCGCCGCACCGACGGCAAGGCTGCGGCTGCGGAGGGAAGTCATGCCGGGAGTCGTCTGTACGGCGGCCCCCTCCTCCCGGCCTCCCCCCACAAGGGGGGGAGGGGAAGAGAGGCCCCCTCTCCCCTTGCGGGAGAGGGCTGGGGTGAGGGGTCCGGGCGCGAATGAAGAATGACGGTCACGCCCCCGCCCGGCGCAGCCGCGGGTCGATCCAGGCGGCGGCGAGGTCGACCAGGAAATTCACCACGATCACGCTGCCGGCCAGCAGCACCACCAGGTCCTGCACCACGATCAGGTCGCGCTGCGCGATCGCCTGGAACACCAGCCTTCCGAGGCCCGGCAGGGTAAAGACATTCTCGATGATCACGGTGCCGGCCAGAAGAAACGAAAACTGCAGGCCGATCAGCGTGACCACCGGGATCAGCGCGTTCGGCACCGCGTGCCGCCACAGCGCGGCCCGTCGCGACAGGCCCTTTGCGCGCGCGGTGCGCACGAAATCATTGCCCAGAGTGTCGATCACGGCGGCCCGTGTGACGCGCGCCAAGATCGCGGCCTGCGGCAGCGCCAGCGCCAGGCTGGGCAACAGCGAGCGCCCGGCAGCCGGCCCAAACACCAGCATCCCAGCCCGGAAACCCGCTCGCCGGCAGCCAGGGCAGGCGCACCGCGAACAGCAGGATCAGCAGCAGCCCGAGCCAGAAATTCGGCAGCGCCACGCCGATCTGCGCCACCCCCATCAGCCCGGCGTCGAGCGCGCCGCCTCGCCGCGCCGCCGACGCGACGCCGACCGGGATCGCGATCGCGGTCGACAGCAGGATCGCCAGCACCGCCAGCGGCACGCTGACCAGCACGCGCTGGCGCACCAGATCGGCCACCGGCACGTGGTAGGTAAAGCTGGTGCCGAAGTCCCCGACGAACAATCCGGCCAACCAGCGCGCGTAGCGCAGCCACAGCGGCGCATCGAGGCCGAGCTGGTGCCGCAGCGCCGCCAGCGTGTCCTCGCGCGCCCCGGTGCCGAGAATCAGCGCCGCCGGATCGCCCGGCAGCACCTGCAGCACGACGAACACCACGAGCGAGGCGGCCAGCAGCGTCGCCAGCAGGATCGCGACGCGGCGGAGCAGGTAGGCGGTCAACGCGGCGCCGCTGCCGCCCGCTCCACTTCTCCCTCTCCGCCCTCGGGGGCGGAGAAGGCCGGGGTGAGGTGGGGGAGACTCCATACCCGGCTCGCTCGCCGGAGTTTCCCCCACCTCATCCTAAATCCTTCTCCGCCCCCAGGGGCGGAGAAGGACTTTCGATCGGCGCCGGAGAAACTCACTCCGCCCAGCTCACGCCCGTCATGTCGGTGGCGGGGATCGGGTTGTTGTCCCACAGGCCGCGCACCTTCGCGTTCGCGACGACGATGTCCGGCGGGTTGAACAGGAAGATATTGGGCTCGTCCTCGGCCAGCTTCTTCTGCAGCTCGCCGACCAGCTCAAGCTGCTGCTTCGGGTCCACGGCCTCGACGAACTTCTGGTACAGCGCCTTGTACTCGGGGCTGTGGTAGTTGAAATAGTATTTATCGCGCGCGTAGATGTCGAGGTCGCGCGCCTCGTTGTGGTTGACGATGGTCGCCTCGTAGTCGGTGCGCTTGAACACCTGGTCGAGCCACTGGCCCCACTCGATCGGCACCAGTTTCGCCTTGATTCCGACCTGGTCCAGCATCGCCGCGATCACCTCGCCGCCGCGCCGCGCGTAGGTCGGCGGCGGAAGGTGAAAGTCATCTCGAAGCCGGGCTTGACGCCGGCCTCGGCCAGCAGCGCGCTTGGCCTTCGCCGGGTCGTACGGATACATCCCGGTCAGGTCGACGTAGCCGGGGTCGCCCGGCGTGTAGTGCGAGCCGATCGGCGCGCCGTAGCCGGACTGCGCGCCGTCGATCAGCGCCTTGCGATCGATCGCGTAGGCCAGCGCCCGGCGCACGCGGACGTCGTCGAACGGCTTCTTCGCGTTGTTCAGCGAGATGATCATCTTGCCCTCGGTGGTGCCGACGCGCACCGCGAATTTCGGATCGGCC
Source organism: uncultured Solirubrobacterales bacterium (assembly GCA_963697635.1). Lineage (GTDB taxonomy): Bacteria > Pseudomonadota > Alphaproteobacteria > Acetobacterales > Acetobacteraceae > CAJCJG01. The sequence continues at coordinate 168,976 of CAVOOS010000012.1, forward strand.
TTGAACTGGTCGAGCACCTCGGGCGCCGGGAACAGCGGATAGGCGTCGATGTCGCCGGCCAGCACCGCGGCGGTCGCGGCGGTCGGGTCGGCGATGAACTTGAAGGTCACGGCCGCGAGCTTCGGCTGCGCGCCCCAGTAGTCGGGATTGCGCTCGATCTCGACGCGGTCGCCCTTGACCCATTGCTTGAACTTGAACGGCCCGGTGCCGACCGGGTTGGTCGCGTTGGTCGCGGCCGATTTCGGCGCGACCATCACGGCGTCGCCCCAGCCCATGTCGAACAGGAACAGCGCCGACGGGCGCTTGAGCTTCACGACGGCGGTGCCGCTGTCGGGGCAATCGACGCTGTCGATCGGCTCGAACAGTTGCTTCTGCGCGTTGACGCTGTCCGGCGCCATCGCACGGCCGTAGGAGAATTTCACGATCGAGCAGTCGAACGGCGTGCCGTCGTGGAACTTGGCGCCGCGGATCAGCCGGAAGGTGTAGGTCTTGCCGTCGGGCGAGATCGTCCAGCTTTCGGCGAGCCCCGGCTGGACCTCGCCTTTGACGTCGATGCGGGTCAGTCCCTCGTAGATGTTGGCGTAGGTGACCTGGCGGATCGCCGAGGCGGCGCCGGCGGTCGGGTCGAGGCCGGGCGGCTCGAGTTGCATGCCGACGATGATGGTGTCCTTGGCCTGGGCCGTGGACGGCGTGGCGAACCCGGCCAGCAGCGACCCGGCCAGCGCCACCGCGAGCAGTCCTCTCATGCGCGATCTCCCCCGCCCGGCCCGCCGCCGGATTTTCCGGGGTGCAGCACAACAGCCGGGGCCGGTGCGGTCAAGGCGGTGCAGCGGGAGTGGCGCTGTTTGGGTGTCCGCGAAGGGTTAGGAAAATAACCGTTTCATTCCACCCCGACGTCATCCCCGGGGCATGGCGGTCAGCTTCGCCGCTCTACGGCCGATACGCCGTGAACGGTCCGCTGGCGCCCGGCACCGCCGTCGATGTCCACACGCCGCGGATGACGTTGTCGGGGCCGAGCGTGCCCTGGAACGACGCCAGCCCGCCAATCCCGATCGGCGTGAACGGGTGCACCTGCCACTGGAAGGAAATCGTCAGGCCGATCACGGCGCCGCTCGCCGGACCGTTGGCATTGGGCCCCCGGCAACTGCCGACCAGCTGATTGTTGACCTGCCTGAACCGGCAGATCGGCATCACCGCGGTGAACACCGGACCCGAGATGATCTGGCCGCGGACCGCCCAGGGGCCGGAGAAATCGACCACCTGCGCACCCGCCGGCGCCGCCGCGGCCAGCGCCCCGCCAACAACAAGGCCGCGCCACCCAACCCCGCCGATCCCCGTCATGGCTGCTCCCCCGAAGCCCGCCGGCCAGGATCGGCTGGGTGCGCAAACGATAGCCGCTGGCGGCCGGCCTGGGAAGCCGAAACGCCGCCGCAACGGCGCCGGCGGCCGACCGCGTTCGCGCCCGACACCACGCGCGCCGGCCCCGGCCTCGGGCCGGGACGCCCCTCGAACGCAGACCGAGCAGCAGGATGTCGATTTTCCTTGCCCAGTTCGGTTAATTACACTAACAAATCGGCATGTCATACACCCCACCCACGCCCCGCACCGCGGCGGAGCGTTTCATCACCATCGTCCGGTGCCTGAGTGCCGCCGTGGTGGCGATGATGGCGGGGGATCAGCTGCCGGCGGCGCTGATCAAGCTGGTCGCCGACCGGCTCCGCGGCATCCAGCAGCGTTTTTTCGCGCTCGCCGCCCGGCTCCGCGCCGGAACCTATGTGCCGCGCCGGCGCGCCGCCACCGCGAGCAAGCGCCCGGGCCAACTCCCACCGCAAAACCTCCTCCCCACCACCTTCGGCTGGGTGGTGCCGCTGCTGCCGATGCCGCACGGCAACTGCTTTCGCTCGCAGCTCGATTTCCTGTTGCAGGACCCGGAGATGGCGGCGCTGCTGGAAGTGGCGCCCGCGTCGCTGCGCCGGCCGGTGCGGTCGCTGTGCCGCATGCTGGGTCTCGAACCCCCGCCGATCCTGGCGCTGCCTAAGCGCCCGCCACGGCCGGCGGACCCGGCGCGGCCGCGCGCCCCGCGTCGGCGAGGTCCGCCCGCGCCGCCGCTGCGCTACACGCCGCCGGCGCCGCCGCCGTGCTCGCTGGCCCTGGAATACGACGGCCCCTACGGCCCGCTGCGAATCGTTTGGAGATGAGACGCGGGGAGGGGGACGCACGCCCACTTTGTTCTTTATAAGCAATAAAAAAGCAATCCGCCCGGCCTCAATCCGGCTCCTCGGGCCACTGCGGCGCGTCGGGCGGGATCGCCACGCCCGGCATTCGTCGTGTCGTCCAGATATGCGTGGCGCGCGTCAGGTCGGGCGGCGTGTCGAGCGAGCCGCCCTTGACGGACACGATGTCCTCTCCCGGCGTGCTGTGGAACAGCCGCGACCCGCAGTCGGCGCAGAACGTGCAGTCGAGCGTGCCGCCAACAGCGGCGGCGCGGGTGAAGCGCTTGAGGTTGCCGCGAAGCACCGAAAAATCGGCGGCGCGTACGATCACCGAAATGCCGAACGCCGACGCCGACTGCCGCCGGCATTCCAGGCAGTGGCAGACAAAGACCTCCAGCGGCGTGCCCGCGATTTCGTACGCCGCGCCGCCGCACTGGCAGCCTCCGGTCAGCGGCATCGCGGCCCTCCGCAGCGCATGGGTCAGCTCGCCCCCTGGTCCCAGTCAAGGATGAAAAACTGCGGCTCGGTGGGGTTGGAGGCGAGGTCGGTGTTGAGCCGGATCACCGCGCGCCGGATGAACCGGCTGCCGCCGGCGGTGACGGCGACCGCGGTGATCGTCACCGCCGGGGGTTCGTCGAACGCCAGCGGCGGCGCGCCGTTGGCGGCGGCATCGGCCAGCGCCGCGGCAATGATCGGGTCGGCCTCGTCGGCCTTCGGCGACGATTCCACGAACGGCGAAATGTACGGCCGCAGCCGCGCCAGGATGTCCGGCGTCATCGACAGCACGAGGTCGAGTTCGTCAATGCTGCGGAACGGCTGGTTCGGCGGCCCCCAGTCGCGCTTGGCGGCCCGGTATTGCGGCGCCTTCGCGCCCAGCCGCAGCGGCTGCTGCGTCGGGCTGCGCCAGTCGGCGATCTGGTCGGTCAGCACCACCGACTGCCGCGGCGCGACGCCGACCGCGTGCAGCAGCCCGTTCAGCAGCGGCAGCGCGGAATTGTTCAGCGAGATTTTCCGGCCCTCGTCCACCATCGTCACCTCGGCGACGGCCTGCGGCAGCTTCACCGGCCGCGCCCGCCCATCCGCCGGCCAGTGCGCGCTCGACCCGTCCATGTAGTGGAACAGCGCCTCGTAGACCGCCGCGTCCGCCGCCGCCTCGGCGACCGCGGCCCCGCGCAGGTTGATCGCAAGCTGGGTCTCGCCGCGCCCGGCCGCGGTGATGCGGGTGCCGATCAGCGCCAGCAGCGCCATGCTCCACAGCACGATCAGCAACGCGAACCCGCGCTGCCGCGCGGGGGCGGAAAAGCCCTCCCCCCTTGTGGGGGAGGGTCGGGTGGGGGGTCGCGCGGGAGGCCAGACCCTCACGGCCCCAGGTTCAGCTTCTGCCGCAGCCTGTCGTTCGGGTCCGGCGAGCCGCTGAGCGGCAGATGCCGGAACTCCTCCGGCACCGCGGCGGCGCTGGGCACCTGGTCGCGCAAATCCTCGGTGAGCGCGCGCGCGTCGCGCTGGTCGCGCACCACGTGCGGCGTGATCAGCACCAGCAGTTCCGTGCGGTTGCGGTCGTTCTGCTGCTGGCCGAGGAAGAAGCCCAGCACGGGAATGTCCTTGAACCACGGCACGCCGCTGTTGGATTTCTGCAGGCTGTCCTGGATCAGCCCGGCGAGCCCGACGGTCTGGCCGTCCTGCACCACCACGCGCGAAATCACCCGGCGCTCGTTGAAGGTCGGCGAATTGAGGCCGTTGGTCGTCACGTTGCTGGCGACGTCGCTGACTTCCTGCGAGATGTCGAGCGTCACCAGGCCGCCGCTGTTCACCCGCGGGGTCACGTCCATGATCACCCCGGTCTGCTGGTAGTTGACCGAGTTCACCACCGGCGAACCGGCGACCAGGGTGCTCTGCGAGGTTTGCGACAAGTAGGGCACCAGCGCGCCGACCATCAGGTGCGCGGTCTCGTTGTCCACCACCATCAGCTGCGGCGAGGACAGCACGTCGACCGTGGTGATGCTCTGCAGCGCGGCCAGCGTCTCGCTGATGCCCTTGCCGGAGAACAGCGTCGCCGAGATGCCGCCGCTGGTGGCGCCGGTGAGCGCCTGGCTCAGCGAGCTGCTCTTGAACAGGAACTGCGTGCCGTATTGCAGGTTGTCGTTCAGCGTCACCTCGGCGATCACCGCATCGATGCGCACCTGCAGCGGCAGGATGTCGACTTTTCGCAGCATCGCTTCCACCGAGCCGGCTTCCTCCGGGGTCGCGAACACCAGCACGGCGTTGTTCTGGCTGTTCGGGATGATGCGCATGGCGTTGACGTCGTTGCCCTCGCCGCCGCCGCCTTCGAGGCCGCCGAGCAGCGGGTTGGACGAACTGGTGCTCGCGGTGCTGGCGGTGCTGCCGCCGGCCGGGGTGGCCGATTGCGTGGCGCCGCCCGTGGTCGCGCCGCCCGTCGTGCCGCCCGTGCCGCCGCCCGTGGTGCCGCCGCCGAGCGAGGTGCCGCCGGTGCCGCCCGTGCCGCCCGTGCCGCCGGCGCCGCTCTGGCTGAACGTGTTGGTGGTGCCGAACTGGCTCGTGCCGGCGCGCGAGGCCTGGCCGGCGTTGGTCGGCTGCGCAGTGACGTGGCCCGGGGTGAACGCCTGCTGCAGCAGATAGGCGACGTCGTCGGAGTGGCTGTTCTGCAGATAATAGACGTGCCAGCTCCGCTCGGTGAAGCGGCGCCCCTTCTCGACCAGCGCATAGACGCGGCGGGCTTCGTCGACGTAGCGCGGCTGGTTGGCGACGACGAGGATGGAGTTCAGGCGCTCCAGCGGCACCACCCGCACGAGCCCCGCGAGCGCGCCGCCGTTCTGGCTCCTGAACGTGTCCTGCATCGCCGAGGCGAAGTCCTTGGCGTCGCCCGTCGGCACCGGCAGCAGCGCGTAGGACTGGCCGGCGAGGTAGTCGACATCGAAACTCTGCGCCAGCTTCACCAGCGTATCGCGTGCGGTCGGGTCGCCGCTGATCAGCAGCGCGTTGGCGCCGGCCTCGGCGGCGATCTTCGCGGTGGCGCCGGCGAACGGGGTCAGCAGCTTGGCGAGCGGCTCGGCGGAGGCGAAGCGCAGCGGCAGCACGACGCCGCCGGCCGCGGTGCCGCCCCCGGCGATGCCGGCGGTCGGCGCCTCGGTCACCGGGATGATCCGGTAGAGCCCGTTGGTCTCCACCATCGCCGCCGCGTTCTGGCTCAGCAGCACCTGCAATGTCTGCAACAGCCGCGATTTCGGGATCGGCGTCGCGGTGTGGAACGTCGCGGTGCCCTTCACCGCCGGGTCGATCGTGTAGTTCTCGTGCAGCGCGGCGCCGAGGATTTGCGCGACCACCTCGCGGATGTCGGTGTCGGCGAAGTCGAGCGAGACGTCGCCGCCGCCCGTCTCGGTGATCCCGGGCTTGGCGAGGCCGGCGGGGCCGTGCCCGTACGCGAACTGCGGCGGTGGCGTCTGGTCCGGCGCGCCGACCGAGCCGTTCAGCCGCGGCGGCGGCGGCGCGCTCGCGCCCACGGGCGGCAGCGGCGAGTAGCCCGGCGAATGGAAGCGGGCGCAGGCGGCCAGTGCCAGCAGCGGCAGCAGCAGGGCCAGGACACGACGGGTCACGTTACTGATCTGAGCCTTCCTGGGTGGGGTTCGGGCGCTGCATGGCCGCCGGCAGTCCGCGCGGGAACTGCATGCCGGGCCGCAGGTTCAGCAGGTTCGGCCGCGGCTGCATCACGCCGGGCACGCCGGGCAGCGTCCCCGGCGGCACCGCCTGCTGCGGCTGCCCCGGCGCGGTCTGCGGCTGCTGCGGCATTTCCGCCGCCAGCGCCTGCCGGGTGGCGGCATCGGCACTGACCAGCACGACCCGTTCGCCTTCCGGCCCGCTGACCTTGACCTGCCCCGGCGCGATCGCCAGCACCGTGTACGGGCCGAGCGTCTTGCCCTCGCCGACCGTGATCGGCTTGTGGTTGTCGCCCTCGGCGAAGATCGCGGTGCGCCCGAACGGGCCGATCACTACGCCGGTCAGCCGCGGCAGCGACGACAGCAGCGGGCCGCCGGACTTGGCCGCCACCGGCGTCGGCTTGCGGTCGCGGCTGAACAGCGGGCGCGCGACCGCGGTCGCGACCCAGGCGTCGGTGTGGTCCTCCGGGTCCTCGGAGGCGACGCGCGGCTGCGCCTTCGGCACGTGGCGGATCGGCACGATGCCGGTGGCGTCCTCGACCGGCTGGCCGATGTCGAGCTCGAGCGACAGCGCCGCCGCCAACAGGCTCGCCAGCAGGCCGAGGCCGAGGAAGGCGGGGCGCGCGCTCATTGCGCCGGCTCGGGCGCGGCGGCCGCCGGCACCTCGGCGCCGGTGGTCGCGGCGCGGAACGCCAGCACGGTGAACGAGATGTCGAGCGGCGGCTCGTGCACCTTTTCCGCGGCCGGCTGGGCGTGGATCTGGATGTCGTCGATGAACATGCGCGGCGTCGCCCGCTCGATCGCCTGCATCAGCCTGATCAGCACCGGCCAGGTCGCGTCCACCGCCACCCGCAGCGCGACCCGGCGATAGGCGCCGACCTGCTCGGCCGGCAAGGCCTCGGTGCTCGTTCCTCTTCGCCGGTTGGCTTGCGCGCCACAACTTGGCTTCCAGTGAGAGCCTGCCGCACGAACCAGTGATAGACGGCCAATGCGCTCTTGATCACATCGGTTCGCTTAGAGCCGGTTAATGCAGCCATCTGGTCAACTAGCGCTAGTTCGGTTGCCGTCAGGACGGGCTGAATTCTCGCCATACTCGGATATCCTCAGTTTCTGTGCCTATTTTACTCTCTTCTGGCCGGCCTGTCGATCTGCAAACATCGTCAACCCCAATTTCCGGGGAGCTCGACCTGTTCTCCGCGCAAATGTTTTTTCGGGTGCGTCGCCGCTGTACTGGTGAGCGGCTTGAGCGGGTGTACAATACCCTTCCAACGTGCTCCGGGTTGCCGTGCTACATTGGTTCTGGCTTTGTGCTGCGTCCGCGCTGGAGGAACGCATTGTGATTAACGTCGCGGAAGTGATCGCCGGGAACGAAGAGAAAACACACAGCTACGCCCGGAAGAGAAATACGGCCTCGATGATTCAAAAAGTCGTCTCGTGCCTGCACATCGAGGGACTGACTGGAGAGGGGTTGTGGCGTCTCGTATCGTTGACGTGGATCACGAAGAGCGGCAAGAATGTCTCACGCGACTACTGGAAAACATACAAGATCCCCGCACTTGCGTACTATTTCGGGAAGGGGCCAAAAAAACGCCGCGATCTTCACGACCTGTCGTCCAGCATTGCCGCCTTGGGCCTCCCTGAGGCGGTGGCGGACGCCGCCAACGAGGAAACCGGGATCGTCAACTTCTATACCGCGCGCCGAAATTCCGCCCTGCCATGGTGCAACGACCACGCTGCAAGCCTGCGAAAGCTTGTTAGGGACGCGTCAAAGCTCGGCAGTAACGACCAGGCACGGTTCGAACTGGCGGTAGGAATTGAGAAGCTGCCGGGTATCCCGCTCCCGAACGGCACGAAACCCGTTCCGGCTTCCCAGTTGCTGACGCCCCTGACCGCTTCCCTTGATCCCCGCAGCCGGTTTCCTGTCGTGAACGGGAGGGCCGAAGTTAACCAGTTGCTTGGCAGGATGCAACTGGCGTCGCATGGCCTTGAAACCCAAGTGAAAGGTCTTGTCGGGCTGATCGACAGGTTCGGCATCTCCGACGCGCACATGATCGATGTATGCGCAAAGGAGATCGCGGAAGGAGCGCAGGGCTTGCCAAAGGCGGCGCCTCAGGGCGGAGCGGCCGCAGAGGGGGCGCCGCTCGAAGAGTACGACGAGTCAGAGCGTCTCGCGATCAAGGAAAGCGGCACCGTACAATATCGGCATCGCCACAATAAGATCACCAACGCGCTCAGCGGAATATTCGTAGCGCTGAAGCCTGAACAGGGCAAGATGTCGAACAACAGGTACGACGTCCTGCTCAGAAATTACGATGGGGCCGGGCGAGACCTGCTCATCGAAATCAAACCCGACCCCGACAAAGGATCGCTGCGCATCGCCATAGGACAGCTTTACGATTATCGGCGCTTCCTCAACAACAGCGCCGCTACGGATCTTGCGGTGCTGACGATCTGCAAGCCGGACCAATCCTATATGGACCTGCTCTTGGTCGATCGGGGCATCACCGCGCTCTGGTTCGAGGACGAAAGCTGCCAGGCGCTGAACGGGGATGGAAATAGTTGGCACCCCCTGGCCCTGGCGCTTGAGAAGGGTTCAATGCCGGTTGCCGCATCGGGTTGACCCGCATCCGGGCCGTCCGGTCATTGCGAATCCATCTTCAGGCATGCCACCTCGGGCTCGGACATCCTGAGCTTTACCGTCACTCCCGGTTCGATCTTAACTTCGGATTTCCAGAAGGCGTTGTTGTAGCCGGCCATTCCGGATGCGACGACGAGATACACGCCCGGGAGCAAACACATGGTCGCGAGGAACGCCGGCCTCGAACGAAACATCTTTGAGGGATGGCGGAACGGTTATCTCGAACTTTCCCTCTTCATCGGCGTCGGCAAAAATGATCTGGGTCTGGTGATCCTGACCCCAGTCAACCGTCTTCACGATGGCGCCTTCGTACCCTCTCGTCAACATGTTGTTGCATATGGTCGTATCCTTCAGATATGGTTTATCGGCCAGGAATGCTCTAGCCTCTTCCAAGCCGTTAATCACCTCTCTTGCGAATAAATCCGCAGCAGAGGCTGCGTCGGCACGTTTTCCGACGACCTGATCGGCAGATTCTCCAATAGCACGGGAGTAGAACATTAAGACCTTGGCGAGTCGCGCGGGTTTGAGGTCCCCTCCCTTGGTGAGAGCGAAAACATAGCCGGAAACTGCGGCTGGTTTCAATGGGGTTGGCTTTTGGGTTGTCGCAGCAGGCTTGGCCGGACCGCCGGCCCCCTTCTTCGTCGCTGTCGCCTGCTGAGCAGATGACACCTCGGAACCCATCAGCAAGAGCACTGCCGCCAGGCTAGTCAGCGCCTTCATGAACCTCCCTTTTACCAGTCGGCCAGGCTCGGGCGCTCGTGTACCGCTTCGCCAGGATTTCCACCTTCCGGCCACACAGCCAAGTATAATCCCCCTCGCCTCCGGCGAGGCACCCTCGCCTCCGGCGAGGCTGCCGCGTGAAACGTGAGCGGCGGCTGATCTTGGCGAAGGTCGATGCCAAACGGCTAGGCGCGCAGGGATGCCGGATCGATTTCGACAGTGATCCCCTGACATATAGCAAGCAGCACTTGATCGGTCCTCGCAGGTGTCGCGATGGACGGCGTCGGGCACCTGCTGGCCTACGCATCGGCCACAATTCGGCGCTGCAGGACTGGCTCAGGTTGAAGCGCACGCCAGGAAACGGCGGAAAGTCCACTACCAAGCAGTGACCGTTCAGGCCGAGCACCATCCGGGCCCCCGCGACTTCGTTCGTTCCCATGAGCGGAATCTCCGCGCCGTACGCGACCTGCAGGTGCCCGTTCTCGAGCGTGCCATCCGCAGAGATTTTGCTGTAGAAGAAGGCAAAGCGCCGCGGCCCACGGTCGGCGGGATGCAGACTGTCGGGAGGCGAGCAGCGGCACGGGCGCATGTTGCGGCGTGGCGTAGCTCAGCGTGATCGCCGTCTTGGCCGTCCACCTTGCCAGCGTCTCCAACTCGGTAGGCTGTAACTGATCCACATCGGTTCCGGCGAAGACGCGCCGCATTACGGGCTCAACAGCGGTCTCCAGTGACGACATCCATCCGTTGTTACACTTCCTGCAAACGCCTTTCACAACCAGCCGAGTCAGGGTAGGCCGCCATTTCAACTGCGGTGCCGTGCCGCTCGGGCTGCAGATGCATGCCTATCGTCTTGTGGTTGCTCACGGTGCGGAACCAGCTTGCGAAGATGTGCTCCTCCGTCCGCGAGTGCGGCAAATTCTGGGCAGTCGGAAGCAGCCGATGGCCGCAAAAAATGCAGTGAGTGACAGCCAATTTGGACAATCCTTTGGGCGCTCCGGACCTATGGTAGCGGCGATTTGAGCTAGGCTTTCGCCATGCGAGGATTCCCCGGTGCTCTATTAGCGCCCAGTCCCCTGGCGCTGCCTGGCACGATTTCCTCCGGGACAAGGCCCATGTTGCACCACTGAGCGATGGCGGCGAGCGGAAACACCCGTCCCGGCAACGCACGGCCACCGCAAATGTCAGGACGTCGAGATCAGGCTGCCTATCTCGGTCACCGCTGCCATCGACCGAAGTATATCGAACGGATACGGTACAATTGAATCGGAGTCTGAACCATGACCGATCGCGTTGAGATCGATCCCAGCGTCATGCAGGGCAAGCCGGTGATTCGCGGAACACGGATCCCGTCGAGCTCCTCCTGCGCAAGCTCGCGGAGGGTGCGGCGATCGAAGATCTCCTGGACGCATATCCCCGGTTGGCCCCAGACGATATTCGGGCACCTCTGGCCTACGCGGCTGACACCATCGCGCACGAAACCGTCCTGGCGCTCAGTCCCCAATAAAGCGGGTCAATGCGCTTCCTCGCGGATGAATGCTGCGATTTCGCCGCCGTCCGAGCTCTCGGGGCGCATGGCCATGATGTGCTCGCGGTGAGCGAGTTTCAGCAGCGTTCCGTGGACCGGGATCTCATGGGCCTTGCGCTGGCGGAAGAAGGGAACTCCTGACAAAGGACGATTGCCCTGGACCGCCGAGGGTGCCGTTGGTCCGCCCGCTGGCGAGCCGGCCAGGGGGCCGGCCGCGGGCGAGGGCGCCCGCCCCACATGGACTCAGCGGGCGGCGGCGACCTGGCAACCAGTTAAGAACCTCACCGACGCCGCCCCACGCTATACTATAGTTTCAACGACCTTTAGACGGCGCGCTTCATGGCTGAAATGAGCGTTATCTGGCTGCGCGTGGCCGCGGCGCTTGTATTCGCTGGGCCTGCTGCACGCCATCCTCACGCTGGTCCGCCAACGCGAACACCTGTTCCGCGTGGCGCTGGCGGCGCTATCCATCGGCGCGGTGTTTCATTTCGTCTCCATCGTGGAAGAGGGCATGCTCAATGAATCGCTGCCCCATCGCCAACTTCTACGAAACGCTCTCCATGTGCGCGTTCCTGATCGTGATGCTGTTTCCTGTTCGTCCATTGGCGCTACAAGCCCGAAAGCCTGAGCGTGTTCATTTTCCCGCTGGTCTTTGTGATGACGCTGGTGGCTCACGCTGGGCAACCCGGTGGCGCGTGGTCCAGCCCGGTCGTGCGCAACGCCTGGCTGACGGTGCATATCGTGCTGGTGCTGCTGGGCTACGCCGCGCTGGTGTTCACGGCCGTGGCCTCGCTGCTGTACCTGTTCCAGGAGCGCGAGCTCAAGAGCAAGAAACCGCGCAAGCTTCTATTACCGGCTGCCGCCGCTGGGCACGCTGGACGATTTGATTTCGCAAATCCATGGCGGTGGGCTTCGTGCTGATCACGCTGGCGGTGATCGCGGGCAGCACGTGGGCGTTCATCGAACATGAAACGCGTGGATCCGCCAGCCCGCGATCGCGCATTTCGTTCTTCACCTGGGGCATCTATCTGGCGATGGTGTTTCTGCGCATCACCGCGGGATGGCGCGGGCGCAAGGCCGCCATCATGGTGATCGTGGTGGTCGGGCTGCTCGGCGCTCACCTGGGTGGCGCACGCGCGGTTGGGCGCGATGCTGCTGAAGCAATGAAGCTGCTGGTCACAGGCGTCAGCCACAAAACCGCGCCGGTGGAGGTGCGCGAATGCCTGGCCTTCCGCGGAGGACGACGCTGCCCGCGGCCTGGCGGATCTGAAGTCGCGCGCGCGGCGTCACGGAAGCCATGATTCTCTCCACCTGCAACCGCGTGGAAATCACCCTCACCACGGACGACGCGGTCGGACCCGCGGCGCTCGTGGATGAGTTTCCTGCCGGAGTCCGCAGGGCGTCAGCCTGCGTCGATTGCAGCCGCACCTCTACCGCCACGAAGGCCGCGAGGCCATCCATCACCTGTTCCGCGTGGCGTCCAGCCTGGATTCCATGGTGGTGGGCGAGCCGCAGATTCTGGGCCAGCTCAAGGCCGCCTACGGCTCGCGCAAGGATCGACGGCGCGCTCTGCGGATGGCTGGACGGCCTGCTGGCGCGCGCCTTCAGCGTGGCCAAGCGGGTGCGCTCGGAAACCGGCATCGGGCAGATGGCGGTTTCGGTGAGCTACGCGGCGGTGGAGCTGGCGCGCAAGATTTTCGGCTCGCTCGAACAACCGCACCGTGATGATCGTGGGCGCGGGCAAGATGTCGGAGCTGGCGGCGCGGCATCTGCGCCGCTCGGGCGCGTCCGCACGTTTTCGTCACCAACCGCACGCACGAGCGCGCCATGGAAATGGCCAAGCTGTTCCAGGGCACGCCGGTCGAATATACGCGCTTCGTCAGCATGCTGCCGGAGATGGATATCGTGATCGCCTCCGCGGGCGCGCCGCATTACATTCTGCACCAAGGACGAAATGCAGCGCGTGATCGCCGCGCGGCGCAACAAGCCCATGTTCCTGATCGATATCGCGGTGCCGCGCAACATCGAGCCCGGCGGTCAACGAATCGACAACATGTTTCTCTACGACATCGACGACCTGCAGGAGGTGGTGAACGCCAACCTGCGCGAGCGGCATGAAGGAGGCCGAGCGCGCCGAGGCGATGGTGGCCGAGGAAGTGGAGCGGATGATGGCGCGCCTCAAGGTGGCGGAGGTGACGCCCACCATCGTCAGCCTGCAGGAGCAGCTGGAGCGCATTCGCGCGGCCGAAATCGAAAAAGTGCGGCGCAAGTACGGGCCGTTCACGCGCGCAGCAGGAAGAGGCCTGGGAGCGCTGACGCGCGGCATCGTCAATAAGATGGCGCACGGGCCGATTTCCGAGTTGCGCCTGCAAGCCGGCCAGCCCGAAGGGGCGCACGTGATCGCGGCCATCCGCAAGGCGTTTCACTACAGGACATGAGCGCATGAGAACCACGAGGATGACGGTGCCGCGAGGCAAGCGCCGGCTCGCGACCGGAGGCGAGCGGTCGCGGAAACCATGCTGGTCATCGCTTCGCGCGGCTCGCAACTGGCCCTGTGGCAGGCCCGATGGGTGCAGCGCAACTGGCGGCGCTGGGCATGAATGCCGCATCGAAATCATCAAGACCACCGGCGACAAGATCACCGACGTGCCGCTGGCCAAGGTGGGCGGCAAGGGCCTGTTCACCAAGGAGATCGAGGAGGCGCTGCTGGACGGGCGCGCCGACCTGGCGGTGCATAGCCTGAAGGATCTGCCCACGGAGTTGCCGGCGGGGCTGGCGCTGGCGGCGGTTCCGCGAGCGCGAAGATCCGCGCGACGCCGTGGTGGGCAGGCGGCTGGCCGAGTTGCCGGCGGGCGCGCAAGGTGGGCACCAGCTCGCTGCGCCGCGCGGCGCAGTTGCGCAAGGCTGCGGCCGGATCTGCGGATCGAACCCGTGCGCGGCAATCTGGATACGCGCCTGCGCAAGCTGGACGAAGGCCAATACGACGCGATCGTGCTGGCGGCCGCCGGGTCTGAAGCGCCTGGGTTGGGGAGATCGCATCGCCGAGATATTGCCGGCCGAAGTCATGTGCCCGGCGGTGGGGCAGGGCGCGCTGGCGATCGAGACGCGGCGCGAGGCGCGGGCTTCGACGCCTGCGCGGCAGCTCGACGACGCCGCCGACCCACGCGGCCGTCACAGCGGAGCGCGCGATGCTGGCGCGCGCTGGGCGGCGGCTGCCAGGTGCCGATCGGCGCGCTACGCCACCGTGGACGGCGGCCGTCTTGCTGCGGGGGGTGGTGGTTTCGCCCGACGGCAGTCGAGCTGGTGCGCGAGGGAGTCGGAAGGCGCCGCGGGCGACGCCGAGCGAAATCGGCCGCGAGCTGGGCGAAGCACTTGCTCGGCGCGCCGGCGCGCGATCCGAGCATCTACTGGAGAACGCGTCTGACCGCGCATGAGCAAGGTCTACCTGGTCGGCGCCGGGCCGGGCGATCCCGAACTGATCACCTCAAAGGGCGGCCGCCTGCTGGCACGCGCGGAGCCGTCCTGTACGACCACCTGGCGAACCGAGCGCTGCTCGATCTGCGCCCGCCGCAGGCCGAGCGCATCTACGTCGGCAAGAAGAAACCGAGCACGCCTTCAGCCAGGAGGAGATCTGCGCCATGCTGATCGAGCGCGCGCCGGCGCGGCCTGAAGGTGGTGCGGCTCAAGGGCGGCGATCCGTTCATCTTCGGGCGCGGCGGCGAAGAAGCCGAAGCGCTGGCCGACGCGGGCATCCCGTTTGAAGTGGTGCCGGGCGTCACCGCGCCGCTGGGAATCGCGGCATACACGGGCGTGCCGCTCACGCATCGCGACCACACCTCCGTCGGTGACGTTCGTCACCGGCCACGAGCGTGAGCGGCATCGATTGGAACAGGGTCGGCGACATCGGAAACGCTGGTGATCTTCATGGGGCTCTCCAGTTCGACGAAATCGCGCGGGAGTTGATTGCGCGCGGCCGCCTGCCGACACGCCCGCCATGGCGGTGCGCTGGGCCACGCGTCCGGACCAGCAAACGCTCGTGGGAACGCTCGAAACTCTGCCGCGCCTCATCCACGAACAAGGCCTGAA
>CAVOOS010000013.1:0-73296 GCA_963697635.1 uncultured Solirubrobacterales bacterium
AAATCATTCCCACTCGATCGTTCCCGGCGGCTTCGAGGTGATGTCGTAGGTGACGCGGTTGATGCCGCGCACCTCGTTGACGATCCGGCCGGCGACGCGAGCGAGGAACGACGCGTCGAACGGGTAGACGTCGGCGGTCATGCCGTCGGTGCTGGTGACTGCGCGCAACGCGCAGGCGAAGTCGTAGGTGCGGCCGTCGCCCATCACGCCGACGGTGCGCACCGGCAGCAGCACGGCAAACGCCTGCCAGATCGCGTCGTACAGGCCGGCGGCGCGGATTTCCTCCAGGAAAATGGTGTCCACCCGGCGCAGCAGATCGAGCTTCTCCCGCGTGACCTCGCCGGGGATGCGGATCGCGAGGCCGGGGCCGGGGAACGGGTGGCGGCCGATCACCTCCTCCGGCATGCCAAGCTCGCGGCCGAGCGCGCGCACCTCGTCCTTGAACAGTTCGCGCAGCGGCTCGACCAGGTGCATGCGCATGCGCGCCGGCAGGCCGCCGACATTGTGGTGCGACTTGATGGTCACGCTCGGGCCGCCGGTGACGGAGACGCTCTCGATCACGTCCGGATACAGCGTGCCCTGCGCCAGGAAATCGGCGCCGCCGAGTTTTTTTGCCTCCTCCTCGAACACTTCGACAAACAATCGCCCGATGGTTTTTCTTTTGGTCTCCGGGTCGGTCACGCCGGCCAGTTCGTGCAGGAACAGGTCCGATGCGTCGCGGTGAACGAGGGAAATATTGAAGCGGTTGCGAAAGGTGGAAACAACCTGCTCGGCCTCGCCGGCGCGCAGCAGGCCGTGGTCGACAAAAATGCAGGAAAGCTGGTCGCCGATCGCCTCGTGCAGCAACACCGCGGCGACCGCGGAATCGACGCCGCCGGAGAGGCCGCAGATCACGCGGCCGCGGCCGACCTGGGCGCGAATTCGAGAGATTTCGGCGGCGCGAAAGCCGGCCATCGTCCAGGTGCCGGCGAGCCCGGCAACGTCGTGCACGAAATTGCCCAGCAATTGCGCGCCGTGCGGCGTGTGCACCACTTCGGGGTGGAACAGCACGCCGTAGAAGCGGCGGGTTTCGTCGGCGGCGGCGGCGAACGGCGCGCCGTCGGTCGTCGCGATCGCGCGAAAACCCGGCGGCAGCGCGGTGACGCGGTCGCCGTGGCTCATCCACACCTGCTCGTGCGCGCCGGGCGCCCAGACGCCGCGAAACAGCGCCGAGGGCGCCCGGACATCGACGTAGGCGCGGCCGAACTCGCGCTGGTTGGATATTTCCACCTGTCCGCCGAGCTGGGCGCACATGGTCTGGAACCCGTAGCAGATGCCCAGCACCGGCACGCCGGCCTCGAACACGTAGGCGGGCGCGCGCGGGCTGTCGCCTTCGGTGACGCTGGCCGGGCCGCCGGAGAGGATGATCGCGGCGGGGGCGAAGCCGCGGATGCGCTCGGCGGCGGCGGAGTGCGGCCAGATTTCGCAATAGACGCCGGCCTCGCGCACGCGGCGGGCGATGAGCTGGGTCACCTGGCTGCCGAAATCGAGGATCAGCACGCGGTCCGCTTCGGGGGCGGAATCGGGCATGGCGGTGCTCCCGCTGGAAAGGGTGCGCCGCTTGCTGCACCTTGGCCGCGCGGGATGCAAGCGGGGGGTTGCCGCGTCTCGGATCCCACCGATTGTTGACTTCCGCTCCCTTTTGGCGAGATCCAGCGAGGTCCTCGGAGGGCGAACGTGGCGAGCGTCGACGACATGAATGTCAATGTTCCTGCGAAGCTGATGGACGCAGCGAAAGCCTGCGCCGAGCGGGATGCGACGCCCGTCGACCAGTTCATTCGGCATGCGATCGAGGACAAGATCGCTGCGTCGGAGGCTGCCTACCTCGCCAAGCGCGCAGCTCGGGGCAGTCTGGCGGATTTTGATCGAATTCTACGGAAAGCCGGCACGCAGCCGCCACAGCCGGGCGACGAGATCCCGGAGGGGTGGCTGCCCAAGGCGTGAGCTACGGCGCCGACGAGGTCGCCTGCGCGAGCTTCTCGATCGGCGACCAGACATAGGCAGTCTGCACCACCGGCTCGCCGCCCACGAGGATGGTGCTCTCCGCCGCCGGGCGGCCGCCGAGGCGTTCGTAGAACCAGCGGCTCGGGTTGTCGCGCAGCACCCAGACGAACGCCGAACCGCAGCCCGCGGCGCCCAGATGCGCCGCCGCCGCGCGCATCAGCCGGCGGCCTAGCCCGCGCTCGCGCCAGTCGTCGAGCACGTAGAGCGTCTCGACCTCGCCGTCGGCCAGCGGCAGCATGTCGCGGCCGCGCCGCGCCGGGCCGTCGGTGACGAAGCCGACGACGCGGGCGCCGCCCGGGCGCTCGGCGGCACCGAGGTCGGCGCCGGAGACGGTCGCGACATGCACGCCGACGCCGCCGCGGATCGCGCTGTCATAGTAGGCGGCCTGGCGCGGCACCGAGAGGCGGGAGAGGAACTTGTCCGGCAGGATGCCCGGATAGGCGCTGCGCCAGGCGGCGACATGCACTGCGCCGATCGCGGCGGCATCGGTCGGGCGGGCGCGGCGCACAGCGATCACGCGTGGCGCTCCAGGACGGCGGCGAAGAACCCGTCGGTGGCGTGGCGGCGCGGCGTCAGCACCAGGTACGGCCCGTCGCCCGGCAGTGGCGCGGGCAGGGTCCAGGCGCGCGCCAGCGACACGACGGCAAAGCCGGGATGGGATGCAAGGAAGGCGTCCACCTGCGCTTCGTTCTCCTCGGCCAGCAGCGAGCAGGTAGCGTACACCAGCCGGCCGCCGCTGCGAACCAGCCGGGCGGCCTGATCGAGAATCTCCGCCTGCTTCGGCACCAGTTCGGCGAGGTCGGTCTCGGTGAGCCGCAGCCGCGCATCGGGGTTGCGGCGCCAGGTGCCGATGCCGGTGCAGGGCGCATCGACCAGCACGCGGTCGAAGCTGCCGGCGCGCCGCTTGGCCCATTTGTCGCCGGGCTCGACCAGATGGCGCTCGACATTGTGCACGCCGGCGCGGCGCAGGCGGCGCACCGCGGCGTCGAGGCGCGGTGCGGAGACGTCGCAGGCGGCGATATGGCCGCGGTTCTGCATGGTCATCGCCAGCGCCAGCGTTTTTCCGCCCGCGCCGGCGCACCAGTCGGCAACGCGCATCTCGGGGAGTGCGCCGACCAGGGCGGCGACGATCTGCGAACCTTCGTCCTGGATTTCGACCAGGCCGCTTTGAAACGCCTTGCCGGTGGTGACCGGGCGTCGGCCGGCGATGCGCAGGCCCCAGGGGGAGATTTTTGTCGGAGTGCTGTCGATGCCTTCCGCCGCCAGCGCGGCCTGCGCTTCCTCGCGCGTGGTCTTGAGCAGATTCACGCGCAGGTCGAGCGGCGCCGGCTCGCCCATCGCCGCCATCTCCGCCTGCAGTTCTTCGCCGAACCGGGCTTGCAGCCGCGGAAAAATCCAGTCGAGGATTTCCAGGCGCACCGCCTCGGGCATCTCCGGGTGGTCGAGCGTGTGGCCCTCCAGCGGGCGCAGCGCCGCGCGCTCGGCGGCGGAGAGCGCGCTCGGGCCGAATTTCCCGCCGGAGAAGGATTGTTCGACGCCGTCGAGCGTCCAGCCCTGGGTGAGCAGCGAGGCGGCGACCAGCAGCCGGGGATTGGACGGCACGCCGGCCCTCGCCAGCCACCAGTCGAGCCGGCGATGGGCGCGCAGCACGCTCCAGGCGCGTTCGGACACGGCGCGCCGGTCGCCGCCGCCGATGAAGCGGCGGGCGCGGAAGAAATCATTGGCGACGGCGTCGGCGGGTTTTCGCAGGGCGGTTTCGACGGCGGCGAGCAGTTCAATCGCGGCGGCGAGGCGGGCGGCGGGGGTCATGGCGGCATTTTGGCACGAAACCGGGGCCGGCCGTTCCATTGCAAAAGGCGATGGCTGGTCGGCGTTCGCGAACTGCCGACGGGGTCACGCGCGCAGCGCCGGCAGCCCCGCGAGGTCCCGCACTTCGGAAGCCCGCCCCCGCAGCCCATACTCGTCCGGCTGGCCGCTTCGGTTCACCCACACCACGCGAAACCCGAATTCCAGCGCGCCGAACGCGTCCCAGGCGTTGGAGGACACGAACACCACGTCCGCCGGCGCCACGGAAAAATGGTCCGTCGCCAGCCGATACACCCGCATGTCCGGCTTGAACACGCCGGCCGCCTCGACGCTCAGCACCGCGTCGAGCAGGTCGGCGAGCTTGGCCGCCGCGACGCTTTCGGCGAGCATCGGCGGGTCGCCGTTGGACAGGATCGCCGTGCGCCAGCCCGCGGCACGCAACGCCGCGAGCGTCGCCGGCACTTCGGGATAGGCGTCGAGCGCGCGATAGGCGGCGCGCAGGTCGGCGAGCAGGGCGGCGTCGGCGATGCCGTGGCGGGCGGCGACGAAGGCGAGGGCCTCGTCGGTCAGCGCGGAAAACGTCCGGTGGTGTGTCGGGCCGGCGAGCGAACGAACAAAGGTGTATTCGAGTTGCTTGGTGCGCCAGTCCTGCGAAATGCGCTGCCACTCCGGGCCCAGCCGGGCGGCGTGGCGGGCCATCGCGGAATGGACGTCCAACAAGGTGCCGTAGGCATCGAAGACTGCGACCGGCACGCTCACCCCTCCTGCCGGTAGTTCGGCGCCTCGCGGGTGATCGCGACGTCGTGCACGTGGCTCTCGCGCAAGCCCGCGCCGGTGATGCGCCGGAAGCGCGCCTTGCGCTGCAATTCGGCGACGTTGGCCGCGCCCGTGTAGCCCATGCCGGCGCGCAGGCCGCCGACCAACTGGTGCAGCACCGCCGACACCGGGCCTTTGTACCCGACCCGGCCCTCGATCCCCTCCGGGACAAGTTTAAGAGTGTCGCGAATTTCCTGCTGGAAGTAGCGGTCGGCCGAGCCGCGCGCCATCGCGCCCAGGCTGCCCATGCCGCGATAGGATTTGTAGGAGCGGCCCTGGTAGAGAAAAACTTCGCCGGGCGCCTCGTCGGTTCCCGCCAGCAGGCTGCCGATCATGACGCAGTCGGCGCCGGCGCCGATCGCCTTCACGATGTCGCCCGAGGTGCGGATGCCGCCGTCGGCGATCGCCGGCACACCGCCCTCGCGGCAGGCGGCGGCGGTTTCCAGCACGGCGGAGAACTGCGGCACGCCGACGCCCGCGACCACGCGCGTGGTGCAGATGCTGCCCGGGCCGATGCCAATCTTCACCGCGTCCGCGCCGGCCGCGATCAGCGCCGCCGCACCCTCGGGCGTGGCCACGTTGCCGGCGATCACCTGCACCGAGTTGGACAGCGTTTTTATCCGTTCCACGGCCGCCAGCACGCCGGCGGAATGGCCGTGCGCCGTGTCCACCACGATCACATCGACTTCCGCGTCGATCAGCGTGCGGGCGCGGGAGAACCCGTCCTCGCCGACGCCGGTCGCGGCAGCGACGCGCAGCCGGCCAAGCTCGTCCTTGATCGCGAGCGGATGCGTCTCCGCCTTGTCCATGTCCTTGACGGTGATCAGCCCGACGCAGCGATAGGCGTCGTCGACCACCAGCAGCTTCTCGATGCGGTGCCGATGCAGCAGCCGCCGCGCCTCGACCGGGCCGACCTCGGCGGTGACGGTGACGAGGTTTTCCCGCGTCATCAGCTCGTAGACTTTCAGCGCCGGGTCGGTGGCGAAGCGGACGTCGCGGTTGGTCAGGATGCCGACCAGCCGGCCGGTGCCACGCTCCACCACCGGGATGCCGCTGATCTTGAACGACGCCATCAGCGCGCGCGCGTCGGCCAGCGTCTGGTCCGGGTGGATGGTGACCGGGTTGATCACCATGCCGGACTCGAACTTTTTCACCATGCGGACCTGCGCCGCCTGGTCTTCCGGGGACAGGTTCTTGTGGATCACGCCGATGCCGCCGTGCTGGGCGAGCGCGATCGCCATGCCGCTCTCGGTGACGGTGTCCATCGCCGAGGAGGCGAGCGGGATGTTCAGCGAGATCGCGCGGGTCAGCCGCGCGGCGGTATCGGTGTTGGCCGGCAGCACCTGCGAGTAGGCCGGCACCAGCAGCACGTCGTCGAACGCGAACGCTTCGAGGATCCGCTGCTCGGCCATCACCAAGCGCGAATCCGACTGCATGTCCTGGGGTGCCATAGGTCGGCCTTTCCGAAACCTTGGCGCGCCCTCCTACTCTCCGGCACGCGCCGGCGCAAGCGTGGCGGCGCGGTGCAGGAGTGCGGCGCCACGGCCGTTGACGGTCATCCCGTTGAACAGTTCACGCTGCCTCGTGGCCGGCGGCAGGTTCCGTGTGCGCGATGATCTGCACGCCGGTCGCCTTGCCGACCGCCTGCAGGATGCGCCCGAGGTTGCTGGCGCGCGGGTTGCCGCTTGGTCCGAGCATGCGCATGAGGCTGGTCTTGGGCAGGCCCGTCGCGGCGGCCAGTGCGTCGAACCCGATCGTGGCATTGACGACGTCGCGGAGCTGGACAAGGGCGATATCGACATCGCCATTGAGCACGTTCTGCGCGGCCTCCTCGACCAGCGCCGCCCGGAACGATGGATCGGTCAGCGCCCGCCTAGCGACGGTTTCGCGAAAACTGCGTGTCAGAGCCATCCTCATCTCTCCTGTCGCCCGAGCAGTGGGAACGAATCCTTCCTGGTTCGATACTCCGCCCACAACTCCCGCGCGAACGCGATATCGTCGGCTTGCCGGCGCTTGTCCCCACAGAGCAGGAGCACCACGAGCTCGGCGCCATCCATACCGAAATACACACGGTAGCCTGGGCCGTAGTCGATCCGCGCCTCCTGCACGCCATCCCCGACCGGGCGCAGGTCCGGCCGCAATCCGCGTTCGAGCTTGCGGATCGCGGTGTCGATCCGCGCCGCCGCCCGGGCATCCCGCAGCAGCGCGTAGCGGTCGTCGAACGGACACGATCCATCGGCGCGCAGATAGGAACGGGCGCCCGGCATCCGCTATGATGTCCTATGTGCTATCTTCCTACAACCACGGCCGGCGCGGCGGATCAGCCGTTGGTCGGTTCGGCCCTCGTGTCGGGCGAGTTTCCCCAGCCGGGAACGGTGCCAGTGGCGGCGCCCAGACCCATATCTGGCTTTGGCCGACTCCTCGCGCGCTGCCAACGTTTGGCGTTGCCGATCAAGCCGAATTTGCGAAAGTGCTCGCCATGACCGCCACGACGCAGCCTGTCCCCCATCTCGACCTGTTGACCGAGAATCCGGTCTACAAGCCGTTCCGCTATCCGTGGGCCTATGAGGCGTGGCTGACCCAGCAGCGCTGCCACTGGCTGCCGGAGGAGGTGCCGCTCGCCGACGACGTGAAGGACTGGCACAAGAACCTGACCGAGTCCGAACGCAACCTGCTCACGCAGATTTTCCGCTTCTTCACCCAGGCGGACGTCGAGGTGAACAACTGCTACATGAAGCATTACAGCCGGGTGTTCAAACCCACCGAAGTGCTGATGATGCTGTCGGCGTTCTCCAACACCGAGACCATCCATATCGCCGCCTACAGCCACCTGCTGGATACCATCGGCCTGCCCGAGGTGGAATACAGCGCCTTCCTGCAATACGCCGAGATGAAGGCGAAATACGACTACATGCAGAATTTCACTGTCGACAGCAAGACGGAAATCGCGAAGACCCTCGCAGCCTTTGGCGCCTTTACCGAGGGATTGCAGCTGTTCGCCTCGTTCGCGATCCTGC
The DNA here is from genome assembly GCA_963697635.1 of uncultured Solirubrobacterales bacterium. Classification (GTDB taxonomy): domain Bacteria; phylum Pseudomonadota; class Alphaproteobacteria; order Acetobacterales; family Acetobacteraceae; genus CAJCJG01. The sequence goes on from CAVOOS010000013.1 coordinate 7,683, forward strand.
TCAATTTCCCGCGCTTCGGCAAGATGAAGGGAATGGGCCAGATCATCTCCTGGTCGGTGCGCGACGAGACGCTGCACTGCATCTCGATGATCCGGCTGTTCCGCAGCTTCGTGCAGGAAAACCCGGAAATCTGGACCGAGGAGCTGCGCCGGGAGATCTACCTCTCCTGCGCCACCATCGTCGACCACGAGGACGCGTTCATCGATCTCGCGTTCGAGCTTGGCCCGGTGGACGGGCTGACGGCGGCCGAGGTGAAGCAGTACATCCGCTACATCGCCGACCGGCGGCTGACCCAGCTCGGCCTCAACGAACTGTACCATACGGACAAAAACCCGCTGCCGTGGCTCGACGACATGCTGAACGCGGTCGAGCACACCAATTTCTTCGAGAACCGCGCCACCGAATACAGCCGCGCCTCCACCACCGGTTCGTGGGAGGAGGCGTTCGCCGACGCCGTGTTCGAGACCGCGCAGCCGACCGGCGCCGTGCTGCCGAGTTGAATCCGCCACATCATTTGCCAATTCGACATTAAATAGGCGGGAGGACGGTCACGGCTTTGTCACGGCGGCTTGCGCCGGCGGCAGGACATCCTAAACTGGCGTTTGTTCCACATTTTTGGAACGGAACGCCGCGGCGGCGCGGAAGCAAAGAACGGATGTTCGGGTGAGCGACACCGACGACCTTGGTCGAGAGGGCGGGCCGGCCGGCGCACCGCGCTACACGCGCCGGCTGTCCGACAAGATATTGATCGCGTTCCATCATGCCTGCGACCAGTCGGATTTCGAGATCGCCGAGCAGTTGCTGCGCATCCTGGAGGTGCTGATCACCCGCCGCCCGGTGGCGCCGGACGGCAACCGCCGGCGCAGCATGGAGAGCCTGGTGGCCGCGCACGAGCGGCTCTGGCACCTGCGCCATCCGGACGAGGCGCCCGGCTAGAAACCGGGGAGCGGCGCTGCGTCGCGCAGGATCGCGTCGGCTGCGGGCGTGAATGCGCCGCCCGGGCCGTGCAGCACCAGGCCGGGCAGCATGCGGAACGGCGCCCGGCCGCCTCTGATGCCGCGCACCAGCGCGAGCTTGGCCGCGACCCCCTCGCGAGGCCATAGCGGCAGCACGGCCGGGCTGCCGCAACCGGCGGCGGCGAAGGCGTCGAGGCACGCGGGCACGGCCGGCGCCGCGACGATGCAGGTGAGCGTGCCGCGGGGGCGCAGCGCAGCGGCAAGCCCTGCCGCCCAGAGCGCAAACAATCCCGAGCGGCCACGCTTGGCCGCTTCCCGGCCGGCGTCCGGCGAGGCCGTGCCCGCCGCCTCGTGCCAGGGCGGGTTCGCGAACGCGTGATCGAATATATCGCCAGGCCGCGCCTCGGCCAGATCGCCGGTCATCACAGAGAGCTTGGAAAAGCCGTTGGCGGCGAAGTTGGCGCGGGCGATCGCGGCCAAGCCCGGATCGCGTTCGATGCCCACGCCGGCGATGTCGCCGACCCGCGCGGCCAGACACAGCAGCGCGGCGCCGCTGCCGGTGCCACCTTCCAGCACCCGCTCGCCCCCGCGCGCGGGGATGCTGGCGGCGAGCAGCACCGGCTCGATCCCGGTGCGGTGGCCGGTGGCGAGCTGCGCGTGATGTACCCGGCCGCCGAGCAGGAAGCCGGGCCGCGCCTCCGGCGTCACGCCTCGCCGGCCTCGCGCAGCACGTTGCGCGCCCGCGCCTCGTCCTCCGCGGCAACCGCGAGGCGGCGCGGGAAGGCGCCGATGCTGCCTTCCATCGTGCTGATGTGCTGGTCGAGCAGCACGCTGCCGATCCCGGCATCCGCCAGCAGCGCTGCCAGGAAGCTGAGCCGGATCTGGTCGTTCGACGTCGCCACCACGCGCATCCGTCCGTGCCCCTTGCCAACGCCTTGATCTGCCTTGCCTTGACCCTGCTTCCGGGCCGCCGATATGGTGCTCCCACGCGGCCGTCGCGCAAGTGCGCTATCCGCGCGCCAGGAGAGTTCGTTGGCCCCAGCCGGCAGCCTGACCACCGAGGCCGTTCCGCAGCAGCGCCGCCGGCCTGGGGCACCCGTGTCGCCGATCCTGCATGCCGCGCCCGGGGCCGCAACCATCATTGGGGAAGACGCCCTCACCGACCTGCTGGCGCAGCTGCGCGACGACATGGAGGCCTGCAACCGCGCGATCGTCGCCCGGATGGAGAGCCCGGTCGCGCTGATCCCGCAGCTCGCGGCGCACATCGTCGCGGCCGGCGGCAAGCGGCTGCGGCCGGTGCTGACGCTCGCGGCGGCGCGGCTGTGCGGCTATCGCGGCGACCGGCACGTGCAGCTCGCCGCCTGCGTCGAGTTCATCCACACCGCGACCTTGCTGCACGACGACGTGGTCGACGAAAGCCAGCTCCGCCGCGGGCTGGCCAGCGCCAACGCGGTGTTCGGCAACAAGGCTTCTGTCCTCGTCGGCGATTTTCTGTTCGCGCGCGCGTTCCAGCTGATGGTCGCGGACGGGTCGTTGAAGGTGCTGGAAATCCTGTCCGCCGCCGCGGCCACGATCGCCGAGGGCGAGGTGCTGCAGCTCGTCACCCAGAACGATCTGGCGACCTCGGAGAGCCGCTATCTCGACGTGGTGCGCGGCAAGACCGCGGCGCTGTTCGCGGCGGCCTGCGAGATCGGCCCGGTGATCGCCGGCCGGCCGGCGGCGGAACGGCAGGCGCTGCGCGACTACGGCATGAACCTCGGCATCGCGTTCCAGCTGGTGGACGATGCGCTCGACTACGCGGCCGACCAGGCGGTGCTCGGCAAGACCGTCGGCGACGATTTCCGCGAGGGCAAGATCACGCTGCCGGTGCTGGCCGCGTACGCGGCGGGCGACCCGGCCGAGCGGGCGTTCTGGCAGCGCACCATCGCCGACGGCGAGCAGACCGAGGCCGATCTGGCGCACGCGCTGCGGCTGATGCAGGCGCGCGGCGCGATCCGCGCGACCCTCGACCGCGCCGCGCAGTTCGCCGTGCTGGCCAAGCACGGGCTCGCGCTGTTCCCGGACAGCCGGTTGCGCCGCTCGCTGGCGGCGGTCGCCGATTACACAGTCAGCCGGGCGCGCTGAGCCGGCCTGCCGCGGGCGATCTTGAAAACGTCATCCGGCGCGTGCGCCGGCGCGCGGCTACGGCTCGTCGGCCTCGGCGGCGGCCGACAGCGGGCTCGCAACCCCGTCCTGGTCGACGCTGTAGGCGCGATACAGGTGCGCGCCGCTGCCCGGCGTGTCGGTGCAGCTGGTCGCCGTGTCGACGCACTGCGGCAATTCCAGCCCGTCGCGCTGGATATGGTAGGTGAACGGGCCGGGGATGTCCGGGCCAGTGACCGGCTACCAGGCCATCGTAACGGTGTCGGTCGGTGCAATTCTCGGTCGATAGTCCGGGTTGCAGGTCACGGTGATGCCGGTCGGGATATGCGTCGACAGCACCAGCGGCGGCAGCGGCGTCTGGGTGAAGTCGAACTCCTTGATCAGGTTGCCGATCTGCGCCGGTTGCCCGTCGGGAAACGTGACCCTGGTCAGCGCGTCGCGGATGTCCGGCCGGTTGTCGGGGTTGCCCAGCGCGGCAGGGTCGAGGCGGGCACGGTCCATGAACAGGTTCTCGATGAACGTCGCATAGGAGTCGAAGCTCAGCACCTGGTGGTCGATCATCCCGGCTTTGGCATAGGCGCTGATCATCAGTGCCGGGCACCCGCAGTGCCGAAGCCCTGGATGCGGATAAGCTCGTGTCGTTGGTATCGACATTGGGCGGGGCGACATGATCGTAGAACCCGCCCCAATCGTCCCAGGTGATGAAGATCGCGGTGTTCTGCCAGTAGGGCGATTGCATCACCGCGTTGACCAGCGAGGTGACGTACTCCATGCCGGCGGTCAGCCCGCTGGGCGGATGCTCGCTGATGGTGCCGGACGGCACCACCCAGGAGACTTGCGGCAGTGTGCCGTTCTGCATGTCGACCAGGAACTGGTTGACGCCGGATTGTGGCCTGCAGATAGGCGCGCCATTCGCTTTCACCCAGGCGAAATACGGTGCGCGGATTCCAGATCGAGGGCACGCTGGGCTGTTGCGTTGCGGCTCGCAGGTCATCTCGTCGTCGGCGCAGTCCGGCTCCAGCCCCGCGCGCGAGATAATACTTCCAGCGACACGCCTTTGGTATCGAGAAGCTGGAACAAGTTGACCCACGGCAACTGCAAGCGCGGAGGTCGGGGAGACTGGGTCGATTTCGCGGTGGTGCAGGTCGATGCCTTGGTTTCATCAGTGCAGGTCGCTGACCCATTCGCTGACCAAATCGAGGTGGGAGGGCCACGACCAGCCCGCACGCCTTCGAACAATTGATCCTGCAGCACGAAATGCTGCGCGTATGCCCAGTAGTTCGGAAGTTCGTCCGCCGTGTGATAGCCGACGGCGTCATGCCGCACCACGCCGTCGTTCATAATCGGCGCACGACTGGGGTGCCCGAGTGCAGGAGACTTTGCCGGTTCCTTGCCCGGCGACGAAGCCGTCCATCTTGGTCGGTCGCGATGCCATCGTCCAGATCGGTACTGCGCGGCGGCCAAGGGCTGTGGGTGGCGCCTGCGTTGACGTCATGCGGATCGTGAAACAATATGATGCAGCCCACGGCTTGTCGAGACTCAGGGGCAGGCAGGTGTTGAGCTTGATTCCGTCGGCTCCAGGGAATGTCCCGAAATAATTGTCGAAGCTCCGGTTCTCCTGCATGATCATGATCACATGCTTCAGCGGGGTCTTCAGCCTTTCGGCGCGCGCGGGGCCCGGCCCGGCAAGGCAGGCCACCGCCAGCAACGCCATCGCCGCCAAGCCCACTCGGCGTCGGCGACCGCCGCACGACGACGCCACGGACGCCCGACATTACCGCAGTACGTCCCAGTTATTTCGCCAATCCATGAAACAACGTGTACACACCCGCAGTCAGCGCCCGGGATGACTGGAAACGTTGCAAATCGTGTCAAAATCGGACTCCCGAATGGGTCGGCGGGCGAACGTTCTGAAATCGCAATTCTTGCCACTGACCGCAACTGTTTTTATGTTGCGGACATGCGCCGTTCGCGCGCTGCCGACGCTCGTGCGGAGGGTCCGTCGCGCCGGTTTGCGTCGACTTCGCGGCGGCGCCGGCCTAGCGTTCGCCCGAACCACGAAAGCCAAGCCATGTCAGAGAAGCCGATCCGGGTGCCCGGACCCGAGCATCCGATCACGATCGCCACCACCCCCTCCCGCGTTGTGGTGTCGCTCGGCGGCCGGGTGATCGCCGACACCCGCGCGGCGTTGACGTTGCGCGAGGCGTCGTATCCGGGCGTTCAGTACATCCCGCGCCAGGACGTCGCGATGGGGCTGCTGGAGCGCACCGATCACGCCACCTATTGCCCGTACAAGGGCGATTGCAGCTACTACAGCATTCCGGCCGGCGGCGCGCGCTCGGTCAACGCGGTGTGGTCGTACGAGGCGCCCTACCCAGCGGTGGCGGAGATCAAGGACTACCTCGCCTTCTACCCGGACCGGGTGGATGCGATCGAGGAGCGCCCAGCCTGATCTGCGCCGCCTGAGCTACAAAGCGGCGTAGACCACGTCGGTCAGCCGCTTGCGGCGCAGGTCGACGCCGTCGAGGAAGTCGCGCATGTAGTTGGTGACGTAGGCGAAACCGAGCTTCGCCTCCGGGTCTGCGAACGCGACCGACCCGCCCCAGCCGGCATGGCCGAAGCTCGCGGGCGAGGCGGCCCCAAACGACGGATTGCCGAGCGCGAAGCCGGCGCCAAACGCGGCGGGCAGCAGGAAGCCGCTGTCCTCGCCACGGAACCGCTCGCGCGTCGCCGCGGCGAGCCCGCCGGGCGAGATCAGCCTGCCGCCGCCCTGCGCCAGCACGCCGTAGATCGTCGCCAGCGCCTTCGCATCCGCGTGCCCATTGCCGCCGGGCACTTCGGCCGCGCGCCATGCACGGCGATTGGGGGCGTCCGCCTTCGGCCACGGATTGAGGGCGCCGTGCGGATAGGGACCCTCGCGCAGCTTGTCCATGCCGCTGTAGACCAGTGGCCCCGCGATCGTCTCGGCCGCGCGAGGATCCTCGTGCTCGGGCAGGCCGAGGAAGAACGGCACGCCGAGGGGGGCGGCGATGTTGTCGGCGATGAAGCGGCCGACCGAGGCGCCGGTGACGCGGCGGATCGGCTCGCCGGCGAGATGGCCGTAGCTCAGCATGTGGTAGACGCAGCGGCTGCCCGGCTCCCACAGCGGCGCCATCGCCGCGAGCGCCTCGACATAGGGCGTCCACGCGAGCAACTGCGCCTCGGTCATCGGCACGCTGAGACCGTTGAGACCCGCGCGATGCGACATCGCCAGTTCGAGCGTAATTTTCTCTTTTCCGTTGGCTGCGAATTCCGGCCAGACAGAGGCGATCGGCGCGGCGTAGTCGAGTTTGCCGCGCTCCACCAGCATCGCGACCGCAAGCGCGACGATGCCCTTGGTCACCGACCAGACGTTGACCAGCGTATCGCGCTGCCACGCCTTTTTGCCGGCCGCATCGGCATGGCCGGCCCACAGGTCGACGACCACGCGGCCGTCGACCACGGCGCAGACCGCGGCGCCATGGTCGATTTCCTCCGCGAAGCCCCACGCAAGCGCATCGCGGACGGCGGCGAAGCGCGGATCGACGGTGCCGGAAATCATGTGGTCTTTTGCTTCCCTGTCCTGCTGTCATGTCCAAGCTTGGCTGCGTCGCCCGGCGCGGCCGCCGGCCCCGACGTCGCGCGCAGAAGATCGACCAGTTCCTCGATCGCGCCCGCCCCGCGGAGTTGGTCCAGTGCATAGTCGAGGAGATATTCGCCATACGCGGTCGCGGCGATGGAGTAGCGAAACGGCGTCGCCATGCCGTTTCGGACCGCACTGACCGAAAATCCAACCGTGTCGTCGTCGATCGGAACGGCGATGCCGAACCCGGCGTGGAATGGCCCGGCGTTGAACGTCCGTATGCCGAAGGCGATCCCCTCGGGCGGATTTTTCTCGAGCGATCTGTCCATGAGCCAGATCGGCATGCCATCGGCCAGCAGATCCGAAAGCAACAGCCCTGCGACGTTGTGGCGCTCGATCATGCGATAGATCGAGAAGCGCGCCTCGCCGACGCGATCGGCCAGCACGCGGTCGACGGGGCCGAGGCTGGCCCCCTTGTCGTCGAGGAAGCGGTCGAACGGCCGCACGCCGCGCTGGTTCGGCTCGAACAGCGCAACGTCGGTCAACATGTTCACGGCCACATCGGGAAGCTCGTCCAGCTCTATCCCGCCGATGCCGATGCCGATCCGCTTGGCCGCGCGGGCGCGATCGGCCTGCGTGCAGCTTTTCTGCGCGAGTTGCAGCACCCGCTGCACGCCGGCCCGTATCTCGTCGTATTCGGCCAGCAGCTTGCGGCGGGCGCCGGACGGACGCCCCATGTGGTTCAGCTCACGACCGTCAGGTTCTCCCGCCGCAACTGCACCGCGAGTTCGTCGAACGCCTTGACGGTGCCGTCGATGATTTCGTCGATCTCGCGTTCGGTGACGATCAGCGGCGGGCAGAAGCCGAGCGATTCGTTGATCATCGCCCGCCCGATCACGCCGTGCGCCTCCATGAGCTTGGCGATGCGGCCGCCGATCTTGAGCTTCGGGTCGAAGTTCCGCCGGGTCGCCTTGTCGGCCACCAGCTCGACCGCGGCAACGAGGCCGACGCCGCGGACCTCGCCGACCAGCTCGTGGCCGGACAGACGGCGGCGCAGCTCGTTCTGCATGTACGGGCCGACCTGCCGGACATGCGAGCCGATGTCGGTCTCGTCGTAGATCTTCAGCGTCTCGACCGCGACCGCGGCCGGCACCGGGTGGCCGGAATAGGTGAAGCCGGTGCCGAACGTGCCGATCTTGTTGCTCTCGTCGGCGAGCGCCTGGAACACCCGATCGTTGACCATCACGGCGCTGATCGGCAGGTAGGACGACGACAGCGCCTTCGCGCAGGTGATGATGTCCGGCTGGATGCCGAAGGTCTGGCTGCCCCAGTAGTTGCCGGTGCGCCAGAAGCCGCAGATCACCTCGTCGGCAACGAAAAGGATATCGTATTTCTTCAGCACCGCCTGGATTTTTTCGTAGTAGGTGGGCGGCGGCACGATCACGCCGCCGGCGCCGAGGATCGGCTCGGCCCACATCGCGGCGACCGTCTCCGGGTCTTCGGCCAGGATCAGCTTTTCCAGTTCCTCGGCGCAGCGCGTGGCGAACGCTTCCTCGGTCTCGTCGGGCTGGCCCTGGTGGTAGTAGTGCGGCGTCATGGTGTGGATGAAGCCGGGCAGCGGCACGTCGAAGCTGCGGTGGTTGGCGGCGAGGCCGGTCAGGCTCGCGGCGGCGAGGGTGATGCCGTGGTAGCCCTTCACCCGCCCGATCAGCTTTTTCTTCTTCGGGCGGCCGAGCGCGTTGTTGAAATACCAGACCATTTTGATGGCTGTATCGTTGGCTTCCGAGCCGGAATTCGCGAAAAACACCTTGCTCATCGGCACCGGGGCGCGGGCGATCAGCATTTCCGCGAGCTCGATCATCGGCTCGTGCGATTTGGCGGCGAACGTGTGGTAGAACGGCAGCGTGCGCATCTGCTTCAGCGCCGCCTGCGCCAGCCGCTCGTTGGAGAAGCCGAGCGAGGCGCACCACAGGCCGGCGAGCGCGTCGATGTATTTCTTGCCGGCGTCGTCCCAGACATGCACGCCCTCGCCGCGGCTGATCACCACCGGCCCGACTTCGAGGTGGGTGCGCAGGTCGGTGTACGGATGCAGCACGTTGGCGATGTCGCGGGCGGCGTTGGAGTTGGCGCGGGGCGGGGCCATTGGGGGTGCTTCCTTCACCGGGGGACGAAATTCCCCGCCAATATGCCCGGATACGCGCCGGCACGGAACCCCACGGGCCACGGTGCCGGGTTGGGGACTGCCATGAGCGATCCGGGGTCGCACCCCCGGCATCGGACGTTCAGGCGCCCGCTTCCTCGGCGATCACCAGCCGCGCGCCACGCGCCAATAAGCCGGAGCGGCTGATGCCGGAACGGCGGGCGATCTCGTCGAGCCGACCGAGCAACCCTTCGTCGAGGCTGACATTCACGCGCACTGCACGGCCGGGTACTTCCACGGGAACGAACAGCGCTCGCGGTGCCGTGTACTCGCTCGGGTCGAAATCGGGTGACCCGCCGTCTTCGAGGCCCGGCGGCAGCGGGCGGCCTTCCGCAACTAAAAAGTCGATCAAGGAGGCAAGCGCATCGCGTGCCTGCGGCATGATCTCGCGAAACTCGGAAGCCTGTGACGTGACTTCCGGCAATTCAGGGAACGTGATCGACCAGGCGTCCTCGTTCGGTTCCTTGTCGGCAATCGCAAGATACGTGCGTGTCGCCATGCTGGTCTCCTCAGCGCCGGGGCGGGTATTCCCAACCGGCCTGTCGACAAATCGTCCGTAACGTCCCGTTCGGGATGTCTCGCGCGTGGCCGGAAACAACGACCACGCGCTCGCCCTTCGTGAACAGGATGTGCGCCCCCTTGGCCGGGCGTTCGTCCCAACCTTCACGGCGCAGGCGTTGCATTGCTTCCCGAGGTTTCATCAAAAAGCCAGCGTTGTGTAAAGCTACACACCGCCGGCCGTTCGATCAACAACCGAGGCTTGGCCGCCCTTACGCGACCTTCGGCAGCAGGTCCACCTCGGGCTCCGCGTGCGACTGCTGCTTGCGCAGCAGTTCGCGGTACGGACCCGGGCGGCGCGCCAGTTCTTCGGGCGAGCCGTCGTCCACCACCGCGCCCGCGTCCATCACCACGATGCGGTCGAAGTTGCGAAGTGTCGAAAGCCGATGGGCAACGGCGATCACCGTGCGGTCGCGCATCAGGTCGTCGAGCGCCGCCTGGATCAGGTGCTCGCTCTCGCTGTCGAGCGCGCTGGTGGCTTCGTCGAGCAACAGGATCGGCGCGTTCTTCAGCAGCGCCCGCGCGATCGCCAGCCGCTGCCGCTGCCCGCCGGAGAGCCGCACGCCGCGGTCGCCGACCATCGTGTCGAAGCCCTCCGGCAGCGCCTCGATGAAGTCGCGGCAGCGCGCGATCGAGGCGGCCTCCAGCACTTCCTCGCGCGTCGCGTCCGGCCGTGCGTAGCGGATGTTCTCCAGCACCGAGCGGTGGAACATGGAAATATCCTGCGGCACCACGGCGACCATGTCGCGCAGGCTCTGCTGGGTGACGCGGGTGATGTCCTGCCCGTCGATCAGCACGCGTCCCGCCTGCACGTCGTAGAACCGCTGCAGCAGCGCCAGCACGGTCGACTTGCCGGCGCCCGACGGCCCCACCAGCCCGACGCGCTGGCCGGGCGCGATGTGCAGATCGAGCCCGTTCAGCACCGGCTCGCGGCCCGGATAGGCGAAGCGCACGTTGGAGAAATCGACGCGGCCCGCCACCGGCACCAGATCGGGCGCGCCCTCGCGGTCGGACAGGTCGTGCGGCACCAGCAGCGCGCCGATCGCCTCGTCGAGCCGCGCCACCTGCGAGGTCAGGTCGACCAGCGCCACCGCGAGGTCGCGCGTGGCGTGCAGGATCGTGAAGCCCAGCGAGCAGATCAGCATCATGTCGCCGGCGGAGGCCTGGCCGCGCTGCCACATCACCACGCCCCAGGCGAGCAGCCCGGCGGTCAGCAGCGCGGTGATCGCCGCGTGGATCAGCCGCAGCTTTTCGAGGTAGAGCAGGCTGCGCCGACGCGCCCCCATCTCGCCGCCGATCTCGCCGCTGATGCGCGCGTGCTCGCGCAGAGTTGCGCCGAACGCCCGCACCACGCCCATGTTCGAGGTCACGTCGACCAGTTCGCCATCGACCGCGGCCGCGCGCGCGGCATAGTCGCGGTGCAGCGGCGTGCCGCGGCGGGCGAGCCAGAAGATCAGCGCCGCCAGCGCGAAGCTCACGCCCACCAGCGCCGCCGCCATCACCGGGTTCACCGTGCTGATCAGCCCGATCGACATGACCACCGCCAGCGCAGGCGGGATCACGTTCCAGGTGGTGCTGAACTCGGTCTGGTAGGTGGCGTTGGAGGTCGCGGTGATGCGGCCGGCGAGCGCGCCCGGCATGCGGGTGGCGAAATAGCTCGGCGAATGGCCGGCGAGGTGGCGGAACAGGTCGCTGCGCACGTCGCCGGTGACCGCCACGAAGGCGCGCGCCGCCGCCCAGCCGCCGACCCGCCACGTCGCGTTGTCGGCCGCGATCAACGCGCACAGCACCGCGAACGCCCACCACACCGCGTTGCTGCCGTCGTGCCCGCGGGAGACGACGTCGATCACCCGCTTCAGCCCGTACTGGGTGGTGACCGAAGCCATCACCGCCAGCACGACCGAGGTCAGCACGACGCTGTGAGCGATCGCGTGTCCGCGCACATAGTGCAGCAGGAACGCGAGCGGGCGGCCGCGGTAGCGCAGCAGACGGTCGGTTTCAGCGGTCACGGCAGTGCTCTCCGGGCAGCGTTCGCTGCTTCGATCGAAAGATAGGGGAGCATTGCGGCCCAATTTTGGCCGACGCCGTACAAAGTGGTCACACGGCCGCCATGCGCCGGCGTTTGACCGGAAGGCGCCCCGCTTTCGCCATCATGGGCGGCTATGCGACGACGATGCGCATCGCCCAGATCGCTCCGCTGTTCGAGGCAGTGCCGCCGAAACACTACGGCGGCACCGAGCGCGTGGTGCATTGGCTCACCGAAGAACTGGTTGCGCTCGGCCACGACGTCACGTTGTACGCGACCGGCGACAGCACAACGTCCGCCAGGCTCGTTGGGGTGCGTGAAAAAGCCGAGAGGTTCCAGCCGAATTTCGAGGTCAACGGCGCGCCCTACATGCGTCTGCTGGAACTGGTGTGCCGCGACGCCGAACAATTTGACGTGCTGCACTTCCACATCGACTTCTGGCCGTTCAGCCTGTTCTCGCGCCAGCGCACGCCGTTCGTCAGCACGATGCACGGCCGCATGGACCGCGCCTGGGTCCGCGACATCTACGACCTGTTCCCGAAGGTGCCGCTGGTCTCGGTCTCGAACGCGCAGCGCGCGCCGGTGCCGCATCTCAACTGGGCGGCGACGGTGCTGCACGGCATGCCGTGGGACCTGCTGCAGCCGGTGCCGGCGGAACCGACCTATCTGGCATTCCTCGGGCGCATCTCTCCCGAGAAGGGCATCGCCGGCGCGCTCGACATCGCGGCGGCGTGCGGCATGCAGCTGCGCGTCGCCGCCAAGATCGGCGAGGAGGACTTCCGCCTATTATTCCGAAGCGATCGCCCCCAGGCTGCGCGGCGATGCCGTGGAGTTCGTCGGCGAGATCGACGATGCACAAAAGCCCGCATTCCTCTCCGGCGCCCGCGCGCTGCTGGTGCCGATCGACTGGCCGGAGCCGTTCGGCCTGGTGATGATCGAGGCGATGGCCTGCGGCTGCCCGGTGATCGCGTTCCGCCGCGGCTCGGTGCCGGAGGTCGTGGAGGAAGGGAAAACCGGCTTCGTCGTGGACGACGTCGCCGGCGCCGCCGCCGCCGTCGCGCGCGCGGAAAAGCTCGACCGCGCCGCGATCCGCAGGCGTTTCGAGGAGCGCTGGACCGCGGAACGCATGGCCGCCGACTACGTTCGCCTCTACGAGCGCCTTGCTGTCTGAGTTTCATCCCGAAAGCGCCGCGTTTTCGCCATTTTGCCTGACTAGATGCGATCAGTCCCCGGCAGTCCGTCGATAGAAGGTCATTCGTTCATGCTGCGTATCGCCCAGATCGCCCCGCTGTTCGAGGCGGTGCCGCCGAAACTGTACGGGGGTTCCGAGCGCGTCGTCTCCAACCTCACCGAGGAGCTGGTGGCGATGGGGCACGATGTGACGCTGTTCGCGAGCGGCGATTCCGTGACCGCGGCCAAGCTCGATCCGCCCTGGCCGCAGGCGCTGCGGCTCGATCCGAACATCCGCGACTGGATCGCCACCTATGCGATCATGATCGAGCATGTGCGGCGCCGCGCCCACCTGTTCGACGTGCTGCATTTCCACATCGACTATTTCCCGAACTCGGTGTTCCTGCGCCAGCCGACGCCGTTCGTGACGACGCTGCACGGGCGCCTCGACCTGCCGGAATTGCAGGCCGTGTACAACTACTTTTCCGACGTGCCGATGGTCTCGATCTCGAACAGCCAGCGCCGGCCCGCGCCCGACATCAACTGGCAGGCGACGGTCTATCACGGCATCCCGGAAAAGCTGCTGACGCCGCAGCCGCCGGCGCCGGACCAGGATTCCTATCTGGCATTCCTCGGCCGGATTTCCCCGGAGAAGGGCATCGAGCGTGCGATCCGCATTGCCGAGGCATCAGGCATGAAGCTGAAGGTCGCCGCGAAAGTGGATGTGGCCGACAAGACCTATTACGAGGCCGAGGTGGCGCCGCTGCTCGCCACCGCGAACGTGGAGTTCATCGGCGAGATCAACGATGCGCAGAAGCCGGCGTTCCTGTCGGGCGCGCGGGCGCTGCTGACGCCGATCAACTGGGAGGAGCCGTTCGGCCTGGTGATGATCGAGGCGATGGCCTGCGGCTGCCCGGTGATCGCGTTCCGCCGCGGTTCGGTGCCCGAGGTGATGGACGACGGCATATCCGGCTTTGTGGTGGACAGCGTCGAGCAGGCGGTTGCCGCGGTCGGGCGCCTGCCGGAGCTCAGCCGCGCCGGGGTGCGGCGCCACTTCGAGAAGCGCTTCACCGCGCGGCGGATGGCCGAGGATTACCTGCGCGTCTACGAGCGGCTGATCCGCGCGCGGGAGCCGAAGCTGGCGGCGGTCGCGGACTGAGGCACGCCCGCCCTCCCCAACCCCGCCCGCGCGCGCTACCCTCTGCCAAACGGAGGGAACGCCATGACCAATCTGTACCGGGCCGCGCTCGACGATCTCGCGGCCGTGTTCGACAAGCTCGACGACGCCGCGGTCGATGCGGCGGTGGCCGAGATCGCGGCCGCGCAGAAGATCGCGCTGTACGGCTGCGGGCGCGAGGGGCTGCAGGTGCGCGGCTTCTGCATGCGGCTGTTCCACATGGGGCTGCGCGTGACCATGGTCGGCGACATGACCGCGTTCGCGGTCGGCCCCGGCGACCTTTTCATCGTTTCCGCCGGACCGGGCGAGATTTCCACCGGGACCGCGCTGATCGGCGTCGCCAAGGCGGCCGGGGCGCGCACGATGATCGTCACCGCGCAGCCCGGCGGCGCGACCTCGCGGCTGGCCGACACGCGCCTGGTCGTGCCGGCGCAGACCATGGCGAACGATACCGGAGAAAAAGTGTCGGTGCTGCCGATGGGCTCGGTGATGGAGGGCGCGCTGTTCATCCTGTTCGAGGTGATGGTGCTGAAGCTGCGCGACAGGCTGGGCGTGACGCCCGCGGCGATGCGCGCCAACCACACCAACCTGGAATAACCGCGCGCCCCGGGCCTACAGTCCGCGGCAACGACGCGGGGGAAAACGATGGCGACCTATCTCGGGCTGGACGTGGGCACGTCCTCGGTCAAGGCGCTGCTGATCGACGGGGCGCAGCGCGTGATCGCGGTCGGCAATGCGCCGCTCGAGGTGTCGCGGCCGCATCCGCTGTGGTCGGAGCAGGACCCGGAGGACTGGTGGCAGGGCACGCTGGCCGCGATCGCGGCGGCGCGGGCGGCGGCGAGCGAGGCCGACTGGAAGGCGCTGGCCGGGATCGGGCTGTCCGGGCAGATGCATGGCGCGACGCTGCTGGACGGGGCGGGGCGGGTGCTGCGCCCGGCGATCCTGTGGAACGACGGCCGCAGCGGCGCCGAGTGCGCCGAGATGCACCGCCGGCTGCCGGACCTGACCGCGCGCGCCGGCAACATCGCCATGCCCGGGTTCACCGCGCCGAAACTGCTGTGGGTGAAGCACCACGAGCCCGAGGTGTTCGAGGCGACCCGCACCGTGCTGCTGCCCAAGGATTATGTCCGATTTCGGCTGACCGGCGCGAAGGTGTCGGAGATGTCGGACGCCTCGGGCACGCTGTGGCTCAACGTCGCGCAGGCGGGAATGGGACAGCCAGTTGCTGACGATCACCGGGCTGAGCAGCGCCAACATGCCCGATCTGGTGGAGGGCTCGCAGGTGTCGGCGGCGCTGTCGAAGGAGATCGCGAGCCAGCTCGGCGTGCCGCGCGTGCCGGTGGCGGGCGGCGGCGGCGACAACGCGGCCTCGGCGGTGGGCATCGGCGCGGTCCGCCCCGGCGAGGGTTTTCTGTCCCTTGGCACGTCGGGGGTGGTGTTCGCGGTGACGGACCGCTACGTCTCGGCGCCGGAACGGACGCTGCACGCGTTCTGCCACGCGGTGCCGGGACGGTGGCACGGTATGTCGGTGATTTTGTCTGCTGCCGCAGCCTTGTCGTGGATTTCGGAGGTGATCGGCGAGACCGATATTTCTACGTTGCTCGCGCGTGTCGAAACCTGGGCGGCGCGTGAGGAAAATCGGAAAAATGCGCCGGTGTTCCTGCCGTATCTGAGCGGCGAGCGGACGCCGCACAACGACCCGGAGGCGAACGGCGTGTTCGCCGGGCTGCGCGCCGAGCACACGCGGGAGGCGCTGGTCTACGCGGTGCTGGAGGGAGTGGCGTTCGCGCTGGCGGACGGGCTCGACGTGCTGAAGGCGGCGGGCGCCCCGCTGACCACGTGCATGCTGGTGGGCGGCGGCGCGCGCAGCCGGTTCTGGGGGCAGATGCTGGCGGACGTGCTGCAAATCCCGCTGCAACTGCCGAAAGGGGCCGAGATCGGCGCGGCGCTGGGTGCCGCGCGGCTGGCGATGCTGGCGGCCGGCGGCGGCAGCGAGGCGGAGGTCTGCATCCCGCCGCCGATCGAGGACGTTTTTGTTCCGGAGCCGGAGGTTTTTGCGCTGTACGCGCCGCGGCTGGCGCGCTACCGGGCGCTGTATCCGGCGGAGAAGGGGACGCGGCGTGGCTGAGGGCCCAATGCTGAACGCCCGCTTCATCTCCCGTCATTGGCGGTCCCCGGATCGAAGTCCGGGGATGACTGAGCAATCCAGCGCGCGGGCGCGGCGTGGATCCCCGGGTCAAGCCCGGGGATGACGTCGGAGGGGAATGAAGAAGCTGTATCTCCTCGAATCCTAGGCCATTTTGTTCTCTTATCGTAACGAAATGGCCGTGTCCAGGCGCCGGCTTTGCTCAGGCCGGATCCGGGAACGGCGGAGGGTAGCGGAGGCCGAACACGTAGCGGGGTTTTTCCGGTTTTTTCCGTCGGTTGCGGGCGGGGGGTTTCGCCGGTTCCGCGAGGGCCGGCGGCAACGGGGGTTTTGGCCGGGCGGAGGGAGGCGGCGCCAGGATCGGCGGCGGGCGGACCCCCAGCATGTGGCAGAGCGGGCGCAGTACCCGGCGCATCTCGGCGGGGGCGGCCTGCATCAGCGCCACCATCTCGGGCTGCTGCAGCAGGTTCTGCAATTGCGAGCCGTAGACCGCGGTCTCCTGCACCAGCCGGACCATCCAGGCGAAGCCTTGCGGCAGCGGATTGGGGGTGCGGGGCGGCCGGGGAGTGCGTGCGCGGGGTGTGGCCGGGGCGCGGCGCGGCGCGAACTGCCCGGCCTCGATGCGGGCGGCGAGACGGTCGAAGCGATGCTTGAGGGCTCGGAGGCGGTCGAGGATCAGCACCGCCAGCGGCCGGGCGAGTTTCCCCCACATGCTGTGGCTGTCGACGGTCCGGCTCAGCCACAGGATGATCGTGGCGAGGCACTCGGCCGGAGTGCGGGGTGGGGGGTTGGACATGCGCGAATGTTAGTGGAAATGGCGGAGAGTGGGCAAGGGGGATTGTCGGGGGTGGCGATGGAGGCGGGGGCGCCGGTCGCCGGGCGGGTCTATGCTTCCGGTATGTTTCCGGATCCGGTTATTATATCCAAGGAAAAGTGAGCCGTCATGGAACGACGCTCGCGGTAATGCCATGAACTCGAAAACCACAATACCTGACCATCGCCGAGACCTGCCTACCCCCGCGCCTGATGCTGCGTGGTGACGACGGCGGCTCTGTCGGGTAACATGCGATAGCGCCGTCTCTGCCAGCGCGGTCTGTGCAATCCGCGGCTGCGTATCTCCGCACAAAAGGGGCAGGGCCGTAGGCGACTCGTACTCCTGGACGTCGGCGGGCTCCGGCGAGTGGAGCGCCGCAAGCAACTGGTTCGACCTGACGAGTGGCGATGTGGCGATCGTCGCCCCGGGCACCGCGGACGCCGCCATCATCGATGGCCCTGGCACGGGCGCCATCACCGTCACCGGCCCGGCTGGCGTCCTCGACTTGACAGTCAACGGCGGCGTGACCCTGGCAGGCGGTTTCTCTATCGATGCGCTCACGCTGGCATTCCCGCTCACGGTTCCAGGTATGGCAGGGACGATCACCAGCAATATCGCGCTGACCGGAACCATCACCAGCCAGTCGATGACGATTGGCGGTTTCAATGAAATACCAGGGGAACTTGGTGAGGCGGCCTATGCCGGTATCGTTTCGGTCAATACCGGAACGACATTGTCGGCCGCATCCGCCACGCTGGCGATGGGCGACTTGCAGGTTATTGGAGGTGCCATCACGGTCAGCGACGGGCTTTCCCTCGGCTTCATCGAGCCGGTTTTTCCCTGCAGACGATCGTGACGGGGGCTGGTTCGCTGGATTTGAGCGATCACGCGAGCGTTCAGCTCGGATCTCTCACGATGCAAGACGGCGAGCTCAGCCTGGACGCCACCTCGACATTGGAGATCGGCAGTTCTGGTACCGCCAGCGCCGGCATCATCACGGTCGATCCGAATGCCGAACTCCGTATTGGCAGTTTCATCCCTTCCGACGCCAGCATAAATATTTCCGACCCCGTTTTGAACAACGGCAATATTGTCGACGTCGGGATCAATCTCAACAATGTGACCAACAACGGCACCATCCAAATCGAGGTCGCGACACTCGGTTCCATCAGCAGTGCGGGCCAGATCGATGCTTTTGGCGGCGTCACAATAGGCCCGAGCGTTACCGGGACGGTTGATCTGTCCGGCTCCGCCGACACCCTCGACATCGCCCTTGGCGCGGGCGCGACGATCGACGCGGCCGACACTCCCGCGATCGCCGGCTTCGGCAACGCCTCCGGCACCCTGATCGAAGATGCAATCGTCTTGGTCGGCGTCAGTGCGGACAATGCCCACTACGTGCCGATCGGGCCAGCGATCGGAACGCTGACGCTGGACCAAGGGCACACGGCTGTCGCCGATCTCACGCTTGTGGGCAGCTACACCAGCGACGAATTCACGGTGGTCGCCGACAGCAGCGGCAGCACGGTCACGCTAAACCCGCCGTGCTTCTGCGAGGGCACCCGCATCCTGACGCGACAAGGCGAGATTGCGGTTGAGGACCTTCGCGTCGGCGACCTTGTGATCACCCATCCCGCCGGGATGCGGCCGATCTGCTGGCTGGGGCAGTTCGGCGTCAGTCTCGCGCGGCATCCGCGACCGGAGCAGGCCGCCCCGATCCGCATTCGGCGCAACGCGATGGCGGCAGGCGTTCCCAAGCGCGATCTGCTTGTCTCCCCGGATCACGCCGTCTTCCTCGACGGCGCGCTGATCCAGGCCCAGGCGCTGCTGAACGGTGCCTCGGTTACTCAGGAGTTCCCGACGCGGATCGAGGTACCTGGCACGTCGAACTCGATCGTCATGCCGTGCTGCTGGCGGACGATCTGCCGGCCGAGAGCTATCTCGACACGGGCAACCGCGGAGCCTTCGCCGGCGAGGCCGGGGCGCGACTGCTGCATGCCGATTTGGCGGTTCAGAATGCGCGACAGGTTTGGCAGGAGCGGGCCTGTGCGCCACTGCTGCTTGATGGGCCAGGGCTCGGGGCTGCGCACTCTCGCCTGCTGGCGCGGGCGCTCGAACTTGGCGATGCGCTGACCGATGATCCGGCCCTGCGCGCATTCGCCGACGGGCGTGAAGTACCGGTGCTCGCGGCCGGCCGGTTGTTCTGGCACGCAATGCTGCCGGCCGGCGCGCGCCGGGTGGAGTTGGCCAGCCGTTCCTTCGTGCCCGCCTGGTTCGCCCGCGCCGGCGGCGACCGAAGGCGGCTTGGCATTGCCGTCCGCGACCTGCGCCTGAACGGCCGGCGGCTACCGCCCGCAGCGTTCGGCGAGGGCTGGCACACGGCCGAACCGGCGTGGCGCTGGACCAACGGCCATGCGAGTGTCGTGGTGCCGCGATCGCGCCGGTCGGCGGTGCTGGCAATCGCCACGGTGGCGGCCGGCGCGCGTTACTGGGAGGACGCCGCGGGCCGAGCGCGGGAGGCGCGGGCCGGACACGGCAGAATATAGAAGGCCGGTAACGCAGCGGCGGGCACCCGACCGGGACGAACACTTACCGCGCGCGGCGGAACGCGATCAGCGGCAGTTGCGTCGCCACCCGCCGCCTCGCGGCGTCGGAGCCGTCGTAGCGCCAGCCGAGCAGGCGACTGAGGACGCGGCGCACAAGCGGGGCCGCGATCCGGTGGCGCCGTTCGTAGCCGGCGATCACGTCGGCCGCCTCGTCCACGCCAAGGCTCCGGAAGGTGGCGGTGAAGCGCGAGGTGCCGATCACGATGTCCGGGTGCGGCGACGCCTCGATGTTGCGCAGCCAGTCGGAGCGGCGGCCCCAGCCGCTCATCACCACCGCCTCGCCGGTCGCCTCGCGGAACTCCATCACCTCCAGCACGGTGCGGCGCACGAGCCCGGTGCGGCGGCCGGTGTGGATCAGCAGCAGAAAGCGGCGGCCGAGCAGCCAGCCGCAGTGCCAGCGATACAGCCACACCGGCGCCCGGAGCAGACCGCGGACGGCGGCGTTCAAGCGTGCGGCGCGCGACGCTGCGCGCCGCCGCTCACCGCCTCGCGCCCCACCATCCCGCGAACGCGCGCAGGGCCTGGGCCACGAACAGAATCTCCTTGTCCCACGACAGCGGCCTCGATTGGCGGAACAGCCGCGCCGTCGGATACCACGGGCTGTCGCTGCGGCCGCGCAGCCAGCGGAAGTCGGCGCTCTGCTGCAGCAGCACCCAGACCGGCAGACCGAGCGCACCCGCCAGATGCACGATCGAGGTGTCGACGCTGAGCACCAGATCCATCTGCGTCAGCAGCGCCGCCGTGTCGGCGAACGTCTCGAGGTGCTCCGCCTGCACCCGCACGTCGGGCACCTGCAGCAGCGCCGCCGCGTCGGCGGGGCGGATGTCCTTCTGCACGACGTGGAACTCCAGCTCCGGCAGCGCCAGCAGCGGCAGCAAGGTCGCGGCCGGGATCGAGCGCAACGCGTCCTCCGGATGCTCGGCGCTGCCGGAGAACGCGATGCCGACGCGCGGCCGCGTCGCCGGGCCGAGCGCCGCCTTCCAGGCCTCGCGCAAGCCGCGGTCGGCACGCAGGTACGGGATCTTCGCCGGTATCGAGGCAAGCTCGGTGCCGAACGCCAGCGGCAGGCTCAGCAGTGGGCAGCGCAGGTCGTGCGCTGGCAGTTCCGCCCCCTCCGCGACCACCTGATCGGCAAAGCCCGACAGCAGCGGCAGCAGCGGCTGCTGCGCCTCCAGCACCACGCGCGCACCCAGCGCCTTCAGCAGCGGCGCGTAGCGCACGAACTGGATGGTGTCGCCGAGCCCCTGCTCGTGATGCAGCAGCACGGTGCGGCCGGCGACGTCCTCGCGGCCCGCGCCCTGCCAGCGCGGCGCGTCGTAGTCTCGCATGCCCTCGCGGAAGCGCGGATCGAGCCAGCGGCTTTCATAGAGCGGCCAGCCTTCGGCGAGCCGCCCCAGCGACAGCAGCGCCAGCGCCTCGCCGAAACTTGCCTGCACCTGCTCGGGGTCGAGTTCGACCGAGCGGTGGAACGGCGGGATCGCCTCCTCCGGCCGGTCCATCGCCAGCATCGCGCCGCCGAGATTGTTGTACGCCTCGGCGTAGTCGGGCTCGACCCGGATCGCCTCGGCCAACACGAGCGCGGCCTCGGCGGGACGGTGCAGCGCCAGCAGCACCGAGCCCAGGTTGTTGTGTGAGCCCGCCGCATCCGGCCGCAGCGCGACCGCGCGCCGGTAGCATTCGGCGGCATCGTCGAGCCGTCCGAGCGCGCGCAGCGCGTTGCCGAGATTGTTCAGCGCGCCGGCATGGGCGGGCAGGCCCGCGAGCGCCGCGCGGAACTGCTCCTCGGCCTCGGCCGGCTTGCCGGCGGCCAGCAGCGCGCTGCCAAGATTGTAGAGCGTCGGCGGGTGCAGCGGCTTGAGCGCCAGCGCCGCGCGGTAATGCGGGACCGATTCCTCCGGCCGGCCCAGTTCGACCAGCGCATTGCCGAGGTTGTTGCGCGCTTCCGCGTGGTCCGGCCGCAATTCGACTGCGCGCGTCAGCGCGACGACCGCGGCCTCGCGCTCGCCGCTCCACCACAATGCGTTGCCGAACGCGAACAGCGCGTCGGCGTTCGTCGGGCTGCCTTCGACGCGGATCCGAGCGGCTTCGACGGGATCGGCTGGCGTGTCCACGGTCTGTCCCGGCCTGATCTGCGGGATCGTCGCACGGGGCGCCGCCGGACGGGAAGCCCGGCGCTCCCGGCCGCGGCCCAACGCCACCGGCCGGATGATCAGCGATAGCAGCGTCGCATGCGCGTCCATTGATCACGGCCCCCACCGCTCGCCCAACATCCGCTGCGTGCCGCCGATCTCCGCGCAAAATCCAATATAGGCGGAATGACTAACAATTCGATAGCATCCCGAAAACCGATCTTCTGCCGCAGCTTGTATAAAAATATACTATAAAGCCACCAATCCGTCATCAGCAATCATCGCCGCGCCGTTGATAAATTGCGACGCCTCGCCCGAGCACAGCAGCAGCAGCAGCGCGTCGAGGTCGCGCGGCTCGCCGAGGCGGCGGCGCGGCAGGGCAGCGATCAACTTCGCGCCGGGCTCGGTTTCCCAGAAGTCACCGGCGATCTCGGTGCGGATGTAGCCGGGACAGATTGCGTTGGTGTTGATGCCGTGCCGGCCCCATTCGCGCGCCATGCAGCGGGTCATCATCTCGAGCCCGGCCTTGGCGATCGAATACGGCGCCTGGTGGCCGAGCGTGCGGAAGGAGGCGACCGAGGCGATGTTGACGATGCGACCGGGACGCTTGGCCGCGATCATCTGCCGCGCGGCGGCCTGGGCGACGAAGAACGGGCCTTTGAGGTTGGTGTCGAGCACCGCGTCGAAATCTGCCTCGGTAAAGGATTCGATGCGTGCCTGCCGGCTGATGCCGGCGTTGTTCACCAGGATGTCCACCACGCCGAGTTCGGCTTCGATCCGCGCCGCCGCCGCCTGAATTTTTTGCACGTCCGTCGCGTCCATCGGCACGACCAGCGCGCGACCGCCGGCGGCGGCGATCTCGGCGGCCAGGGCCTGGAGCCGCTCGACGCGGCGCGCCGACAGCGCGACCACCGCGCCCTCGGCGGCGAGAACGCGGGAAAACCGCTCGCCGAGGCCGGAGGAGGCGCCGGTCACCCAGGCGATTTTTCCCGCGATGTCGGTGCTCATGCCAGCCGCTCCTTCGCGTCGCGATATTCCCGCTCCAGCCGGTTCACCAGTGCGGCAACCGACGGAATGTCATTGATCGCGCCGACCCCCTGGCCGGCGCTCCAGATGTCCTTCCACGCCTTGGTTTCGCGGGAGAAATCCATCTTGGCGCCCTGCTCCGGCAACTGGTCCGGGTCGAACCCGGCGGCGCGCACGCTGGGCTTGAGGTAGTTGCCGAGCACGCCGGAGAAGTAGTCGGTGTAGAGGATGTCGTCGGCGTGGCTCTCGACCAGCATCTGCTTGTAGCGCGGCACCGCGTTGGCCTCCTCGGTTGCGATGAACGCCGAGCCGATATAGGCGAGGTCCGCGCCCATCGCCTGCGCCGCCAGCACCGCGCCGCCGGTCGCGATCGCGCCCGACAGGATCAGCGGTCCCGTGAAGAACGCGCGGATTTCCTGCACCAGCGCGAACGGCGAGAGTTTTCCGGCGTGCCCGCCGGCGCCGGCGGCGACCGCGATCAGCCCGTCGGCGCCCTTCTCGATCGCCTTCTTCGCGAAGAACACGTTGATCACGTCGTGCAGCGCGATGCCGCCGTAGGAATGCACCGCGGCGTAGACGTCCTCGCGCGCGCCGAGCGAGCAGATGGTGATCGGGACTTTTTTCCTGACGCAGGTTTCCAGGTCGTCGAGCAATCGCGGGTTGGAGCGGTGGACGATCTGGTTGACCGCGAACGGCGCCGCCGGTTTTTCCGGATATTTCGCGCTGTACTCGCCGAGTTCGTCGGTGATCCGGTCGATCCATTCCGCGAGCAATGATTGCGGCCGCGCGTTGAGCGCGGGGAACGAGCCGACGATGCCGGCCTTGCACTGCGCGATCACGAGGTCGGGCGTCGAGACGATGAACAGCGGCGCGCCGATCACCGGGATGCGGAGGTTTTTCAACAGTTCAGGCAGCGACATGCAAACCCCCCGATCCACAAAGCCCGCTGCCCTTGCGGGAGGGCTACCGCATTTGACGATAACATTGTAATATCGTCATGGCCGGGCTTGACCCGGCCATCCACGCCGGGGGGAAGCCACCAGCTTGCAGCCTTTCCCTGGAGACAGAGTTGCGAACGTCCACATCCGGCCGGTCCCACCGCGTGGATGGCCGGGTCAAGCCCGGCCATGACGATGTAGTAACGGAACTCCCATAAGCAATTCCCCGTCCCGCAAGGGAGGCGGATTAACATTCACCTCTGCCGGCTCGCCGCCAGCCGTTCGGCGTACTCGATCGCCTCGATCAGGCTGTCCTCGTTGGCGATGCCGTGGCCGGCGATGTCGAACGCAGTGCCGTGGTCGACCGAGGTGCGGATGATCGGCAGCCCGAGCGTGATGTTGACGCCGCTCAGCGAGGTCCAGGTGCCGGTGCGCGGATCGACGGTGAAGCCCAGCAGCTTCACCGGGATGTGCCCCTGGTCGTGATACATCGCGACCACCGCATCGAACTGCCGCGCGCGCAGCTTGACGAACACGGTGTCGCCCGGCACCGGGCCGGTGATGCGCATGCCGCCCTCGACGCACTCGGCGACCACGGGCGCGGTGATGTCGATGTCCTGCCGCCCGAACAGCCCGCCCTCGCCGGCGTGCGGGTTGAGCGCGGCGATCGCGATGTGCGGGCGCGCGATGCCGAGGCCGAGCAGCGCCGCATGCGTCAGGTCGATGGTGCGCCGCAGCCGCTCCGGCGTCAGCAGGCCGGGCACCTTCTCCAGCGCCACGTGGGTGGTGACGTGGCTGACCCGCATGTCGCCGTGCGCCAGCATCATCACCGAGGTCTTCGTGCCGGTCAGCGTCGCCAGCATGTCGGTGTGGCCGGCGAAATGGTGGCCGGCGAGGTTCAGCGCCGCCTTGTTGAGCGGCGCCGTCACGATCGCGTCGACCCGCCTCGCCATCGCCAGTTTCACGCCAAGCTCGACCGCAAGGAAGGAAAACCGGCCGCCCTCGGCGCTGACCGCGCCGGTCTGCAGCGGCGCTTCCTCGTCCCCCGCCGGCAGCAGCGCCAGCGCCGGCCAATCGCCGGCCTCGCGCACCTCGGGGATCGGCGGCGCGTCGCGCACCAGCGCGCGGGCGGCCTCCAGCGCCGAGCGGTGGCCGATCACAAGCAACTTCAAGCGGCCGGCGTCGGTGCGATGGCGCAGCCGGCGCGCCGCCTTGGCGATGATTTCCGGGCCGACCCCGGCCGGATCGCCCATCGTGATCGCAAGCGTCGGCACGTGCGTCATGCGTTTCCTTCCACCAGGGGGGCGAGCAACCGGGCGAGCAGCCCGGCATCGCCGAACGCGCCCGATTTCGACACCACGCGCAGCCCGTCCCACCGGCCCCCGAGCAGCCGCGAGACCGGCACCCCGGGCGCCAGTTCCCCCTCTACCACGAGGCCGCGCGCGTCAAGCGCCGTGCATGTTCTTCTCAGCGTTTCGCCGCCGGTTACGAGCAATGTTCCGGGGCGCTGCATGCGCGCGAGCAGCTGCGCGAATGCGGCCGCAATCCGGTCCGCGGCCGCCGCCCGGTCGGCACCGGGCGGTATGGCGACGGTGACGGCGGCGGCGTCCGCGATCGGTTCGTCGCCGCCATCGAGCGTGATGCGGACGGCACAGGCCTCGACCTGGGCAAGTGCCACCGGATGATCGGAGCCGACCAGGGCGATGATCGGCCGTTCCGTCGTCGCGGAGAAAGCCGGGATCCGGTCTGGCCCCGGGGCGCGCATGGTGGCGGCCAGCGCGCCCGCCAGCCCCGCGGTGCCGCACCACAGCACGCGCCGCCGCTCCATCGCGGCAATGGCGGCGAGATCGTTGTCGGTCTCGGCGTCCCACAGGCTGACCCCGGGCGGCAGGTCGTCGCCGGGATGGCGGCGCGCCACCTGGATGCCCTGGTCGGCGAGCGCGCCGACCAGATCGACGTGGACGTCCGAGCCGTGCGCCAGTTGCCGCCCGTCGCGCGTGATGCGGCCCTGCGCGGGGAAAGCCGGGGCGATCACCACCGCGTCGAATTTGCCGACGCGCGCGCACTCGGCGATTTCCAGCGCGACATGGCCGCGCAACAGGCTGTCGAGCTTCTTGAACGCGAGGTCGGCGGCGGCGAGCGCCGGCGCGAGCGCGGCAATCCTGATGCGCGCGGTTCTCTCGTCCGCCTCCCGCGTGACGCTGTCGAGCGCCAGCATCGGGGCTGCGGCGTCGTCTGCCCAGAGCGACCGGCATCGGCCCGAACAGCGGGCAAAATTTGGCCGCAGTGTCCAAAGCCCCGGTCAGGTCGTCGGCGAGCAGGCGGAAGCGGGTCATGGCGGGTGCGGCATCGTCACTGGACCCGGAACAGCAAATCCCGCCCCTCCCGCAACCGGCGGCAGTTCTCCGCCGCCAGCGCGAACGAGCGGTCGAACGTGCCGGTAGTGAGCCACGCGACATGCGGCGCCACGACGACGTTGTCCAGCGCGAACAGCGGATTGTCGGCGCCCGCGGGCTCGGCCGCGAACACGTCGAGGCCGGCGGCGCCAAGGCGGCCGCTGGCCAGTGCGGCCACCAGCGCCGCCTGGTCGACCAGGCCGCCGCGCGCGGTGTTGACCAGCACCGCACCCGGCCGCATGCGCGCCAACGCCGCCGCGTCGATGATTGTTTCGGTGGCCGGCGTCAGCGGCAGATGCAGGCTGACGACGTCGCTCTGTTCGAGCAGCGCGGGCAACTCGCGCCATTCGCCCGTCGCGTCCGGCTTCGGCGAGCGCGCCGTGTACAGCAGCCGGCAGCCGAGCGCCGCCAGCACCGGCGCCAGTCTTTGGGCCACCGCGCCGTAGCCGACCAAGCCGACCGTCCGGCCGCCGAGTTCGAGGAAGCGGTCCTGCGACCGGGGATCGAGCGCCCAGCCGCGCCCGGCGCGGGTTGCCTGATCCAGCATCGCCAGCCGGCGGAGTGCGGCCAGCATCAGCAGAAGGGTCATTTCCGCGACCGCGCGGCGCGTTGGTGCCGGGCAGGTTGCACACCGGAGATTTTCCGGGCAGCCGCGGCGGCGAGGTCGATGGTGTTCACGCCGCTGCCGATTTTCTGAATGAGCCGCAGTTTCGGCGCGCCCGCGATGACGGCCGTCGTGCAGGGTTTGAGCACGTGCCACAGCACTTCGGCATCGCGCATCGCGGCCGCGAAGGCGGCGTCGTCGTCCGGCGGGCAGATCGCGATCTGCAACCCGGCCTCGGCGAAGTTGGCCAGTTGCGCCGACAAGCCCGGGCCGGCGGCGTAGTGGAGGGCAACCTTCATGGAACGACCCAGTTCTCGACGGCCAGGCCCGGAATGTCGCGGAAGTCGGCCTCGTTGTCGGTGACCAGAACCGACCGGACGCTGATGGCATGGGCCGCGATCATCCGGTCGAAATTCCGCCCGCGCACCCAGCCGCATTGCGCGATGATTTGCCCGTAGGCCTCGGCGGCGGCAGCATCGAACGGCAGGACTGGGATGTAGCGCAACATGACATCAAGCCGAGTCCGCCGGAGCGATGCGTGAGCCGAGCCCCTGTGCATGCCGGGTTGCAGTTCGGCAAGGCTGAGAGCTGACAGGAATACCGCCCCATCGTGCCTGGCAAACCTGTCCAGCACGGCCGCCTTGCTGTCCCGCGCGTGGATGGCGATATTCGTGTCGATCAGATACGCCACCGATCAATCCGGTTCGCGGTCGGGCACTTCAATCCGCTCAAGCAGCTCGACCTCGGCAGGTGCCGGCATGCTGCGCAGGATCGCAACCATGTCCTTCATCCGATTGCGGGCGGGCGCGATGGTGATCACGTCGCCGTGCCGCGTGATCGTCAATTCCTGGCTCGGATCGGCATAGGCCAGATCGGCGGGAATGCGCACCGCCTGGCTGTTGCCGGACTTGAACACCTTGGTCAGCGCCATCGGTCCCTCCTTGCGCCGGGCGACGTAGGTCGCGCGCACCGGGGCGTCAATCCTCGTATATACGCTAGGGCAGCTTCCGCGCCAGCGCCGCGCCGCCGGCGAACTTGCCGCGCGGACCCATCGCCTCCTCGATGCGCAGCGCCTCGTTCCATTTCGCCGTGCGCTCGCCGCGCGCCATCGAGCCGACCTTCAACTGTCCGACGCCCCAGCCGACCGCCAGATGCACGATCGTCGTGTCCTCGGTCTCGCCCGAGCGGGCCGAGACGATGCCGGCGTAGCCGAGTTCCTTCGCCGCCTGCCATGCCTCGAAGGTCTCGGTCAGCGTGCCGCGCTGGTTCGGCTTGAGCAGCACGCTGTTGGCCGCGCCCCGCGCCGCGGCCTCGCGGATCTTCCCTGCGTGCGACACCAACAAATCATCGCCGACCACCTGCACGCGATCGCCGACCGCCTCGGTGAAGCGCACGAACCCGTCCCAGTCGTCCTCGGCCAGCGGGTCCTCGATCGAGACGATCGGGTAGCGTTCCAGCCAGTCGAGCAGCAGCTCGATCATGCCGTCGCTGTCGAGTTCTTTGCCTTCCAGCCCAAGCCGGTATTTGCCGCGTTTTCCCAACTCGGAGGCCGCGACGTCGAGCGCGATCGCCACTTCCTCGCCCGGCTCGAAGCCGGCGTAGTCGATGGCGCGGACCAGGGTTTCGATCGCCTCCTCGTTGGTGGAGAAATCCGGCCACCAGCCGCCCTCGTCGGCGACGCCGTGCAGCTTGCCGACGCTCTTCATCAGGCTGCCGGCGGCGCGATACACTTCGCTGGTCCAGTCGAGCGCCTCGGCGAAGCTGCGGGCGGCCGGGCAGACCACCAGGAAATCCTGGATGTCGACGCGCCGGCCGGCGTGCGCGCCGCCGCCGAAAATCTGGATTTGCGGCAGCGGCAGCAGGCCCGCGTCCTCGCCGCCGAGATGGCGATAGAGCGGCACGCCCGCGGCTCCCGCCACGGCGTGGGCGGCGGCCATCGAAACGGACAAAATGGCGTTGGCGCCGAGCCGGGTCTTGGCCTCGGTGCCGTCGAGCGCGATCAACGCGTGGTCGAGCACGCGCTGGTCGGCGGCCTCCTGCCCGATCAGGGCCGCGGCGATGCGGCCGTTGACGCTCGCGACCGCGTGGGAGACGTCCCAGCCGCCGAAGGTCTCGCCGCCGTCGCGCAGGTCGAGCGCTTCGCCCGAGCCGGTGGAGGCGCCGGCGGGCGCGATGGCGCGGCCGACCGCGCCGCCGGCCAGCATGATCTCGGCTTCCACCGTGGGCCGGCCGCGGCTATCCCAGACGCGGCGGCCGTGCAGGTAGACAATCTCGGTGTCGCTCATCGCTGCAATTCTCCCCGCCAGGCCCGCGCGACATCATCCAGCAGGCGCGGCGGCGCCGCCAGCAACGCTCGCGCGACGCGGCGCACTCGGTTCCGGTCGGTTTCGTGTGTAACATATTCCACGGGCGATTTGCCGTCGATGCGCGCCAGGAAAAGGCCGGGCAGCAGCCGCGCCGCGCTTTCCTCCAGCGCCGCCGCGGGCTCCCAGGTGACGTGGGCGAGGTAGCCGTTCGCGAGGGCCGCAAAACATGCAAAAAACCCGTCGCGGGCGGGCGGGTTCCACAGGCATTTCAGCAGCAGGTGGTTGAGCACGAAGGCGAGATCGAACGCCGGGTCGCCCCACCACGCGCATTCGGCGTCGAGGAACACCG
The DNA here is from genome assembly GCA_963697635.1 of uncultured Solirubrobacterales bacterium. Taxonomy (GTDB): domain Bacteria; phylum Pseudomonadota; class Alphaproteobacteria; order Acetobacterales; family Acetobacteraceae; genus CAJCJG01. The sequence continues at coordinate 36,827 of CAVOOS010000013.1, forward strand.
GGCCGGCGGGGCCGACGAGGATATTCTTCGGGCTCACGTCGCCATGCACCAGCGCGCGCTTGTTGGCCTGGGTCGCGTCCACCAGCGCCTGCAGCGCCTCCGCCCGGTCGGGATGGCGCCGTGCCGTCGCCAGCAGATAGGGCTCCAGCCGGATCGCATAGAAGATATCATCGGTCGGGAACAAGGGTGCAACCGTGGGGTCGGCGGCGGTTGCACCGTGGATGCGGGCGAGGATGCAACCGACCTGGTCCGCGAAGGCGGCGGAGGTGCAACCGGCGTGCAGCTCGGATTTCCAGAGCCGGTAGGTCTCGGGCGGCAGGTACTGCATGGCCAGCGTGCCGTCGTCCTGGCCCAGCAGTTCGGGCGCCGATCCGGGGGCGGCGGCGTTGGCCTGCGCCATCCAGCGCGCCTCGTAGAGGTTGCGGGCGACCGGCGCGCGCCAGTCTGCTTCCACCTTCAGTTTTTCCAATGCCCGCTTCACCACCACCGCACCGCGCGGTAGCGAGAAAAGCCAAATATCGGAGGAGACGCCGCCGGTCAGCGCATGGCCGGGCGGCCGCTCGCCGGCGGCCAGCAGCCCCATGCGCTGCAACGCAAGAAGAATTTCGGCTGGTGGCGTTCCCTCGGGCATGGCGGCATCCTGTGCGCGCCGCGCCGGTGCCGCAACCGGCGGCGATCGGGGGGAAGCGAGTGGACACGATCGAGGCCGATTACATCGTCGTGGGCGCCGGCTCGGCCGGGTGCGTGGTGGCCGCGCGGCTGACCGAAGATCCAAGCGTGCGCGTGCTGCTGCTGGAGGCCGGCGGCGCCGATCGCAACCCGTGGATCCACATCCCGCTCGGCTACGGCAAGACCATCGTCGACAAGCGCATCAACTGGATGTACGAGACCGAGCCCGACCCCAACCTCAACGACCGGCGCGTGTTCTGGCCGCGCGGCAAAGTGTTGGGCGGCTCGTCTTCGATCAACGGCCTGCTGTACGTCCGCGGCCAGCCCGAGGATTTTGCCCATTGGCGGCAGCTCGGCAACGAGGGCTGGGCGTGGGACGACGTGCTGCCGTATTTCAGGCGCTCCGAGCAGCGCATCGGGCCGGGCGACGACGCGCTGCACGGCCGCGACGGGCCGCTGGCGGTCAGCGACCTGCCGGACCGGCCGCCCTTGTGCGAGGCATACATCCAGGCGGCGACGGAGTGCGGCATCGCACCCACCGACGATTTCAACGGCGAGCGCCAGGAGGGCGTCGGCTACTACCATGTGACGGCGCGCAACGGCCGCCGGTCGTCGGCCGCGGTCGCGTTCCTGCGGCCGGCAATGCGACGGCCCAATCTGCGGGTGGAGATGCGGGCGCTCGCCTCGCGCGTGATGTTGCAGGGGCGCCGCGCAGTCGGCGTCGCGTTCACGCAGGGCGGCGTGGCGATGCAGGCGACGGCGCGGCGCGAAGTGGTGCTGTGCGGCGGCGCGATCAACTCGCCGCATCTGCTGCTGCTGTCGGGCATCGGGCCGGGCGCGCAGCTGCAGGCGGCGGGCGTCGAGGTGCGGCACGACCTGCCCGGCGTCGGGCAGAACCTGCAGGACCATTTCCAGGCGCGGATCACCTATCGCTGCCGCTTCCCGGTGACCCTGAACGACGTGATGATGAGCCGCTGGCGGATGGTGCAGGCCGGGCTGCAATACGCCTTCGCGCGCCGCGGCCCGCTGACCGTGAGCGCCGGCACGGTCGGGATTTTTGCCCGCACGCGGCCGGAGCTGCCGACGCCCGACATCCAGTTTCTGCTGATCCCGTTCAGCGCCGACCGACCGGGCGAGGGGCTCAACAAGTTTTCTGGCTTCTTGCAGAACTGCTGTCAGCTTCGTCCCGAGAGCCGCGGCGAGATCCTGCTGCGGTCCCCGGACCCGACGGTCTATCCGGCGATCCACGCCAATTATCTATCCACGGAGCTGGACCGGCGCACGCTGGTCGAGGGATTGAAATTGGGGAGAAAAATCGCCGCGCGGCCGGCGATGCAGCACTGGATCGAGGCCGAGCATCTGCCGGGCGAGGCGGCGCAAGACGACGCGGCGCTGCTGGCGCACGCGAAACAGTATGGCGGCTCGATCTTTCATCCGAGTTGCACGTGCAGGATGGGCCGCGACCGGCTGGCGGTGGTCGATCCGCAGTTGCGCGTGCATGGGATCGAGGGTTGCGCGTCGCCGACGCCTCGATCATGCCGACGGTGGTGTCGGGCAACACCAACGCGGCCTGCATCATGATCGGCGAGAAGGCGTCCGATATGCTGCGGGGGCAGGCGCTGGCGCGGGCGGCGTGACGGGATGGTTCAGGACGAATTGAGGTCGGTCTGCAGCGACGCGGCTGGCGGACCGCACGCCGAATTCCGCAGCGCCCGGTATCAGGACATCTCGCTTTCCGACTGGCTCACCCACCCGCCGCCGGCGATGGTCGCCGCCCACTTCAACCTCTCGTCGGAGGACATCGCCAAATTCCCGAACGACAGCCCCAAGATCCTGCCGCTCTGAGCCGGGTGGCGGCTACTCCGCCGCCACCCCCGCCCGCGCCCGCCTGGCCGTCGCCGGGTGCTTGTGGAACGCGCCGTCCTTCATGATCATCAGCAGGTTCGCGCGGTCCTGCATGATCCGCACGTCGCGCGTCGGGTCGCCGTCGACGAGCAGCAGATCGGCGAGCGCGCCCTCGCGCACCAGGCCCAGCTCGCCGCCGGGCTGCATCATCTGCCCGCCCACCGAGGTCGCGCAGGCCAGCGCCTCGGCCGGCGAATACCCGTACAACTCGACGAAATGCTCGAGGTCGCGCGCGTTGGTGCCCTGCGGCGTCCAGGCGAACCCGTAGTCGCCGCCGATCACCACGCGCACGCCGCGCCGCCGCAGCTCGTGGTAGGTGCGGCAGCTCATGTCGAGCACCCGCTGCATGCCGAGCCGCGCCACCACCTCCTTGGTGATGCCGAATTCCTGCGCCTCGTGGATGGTGTTCCAGATCAGCCCGATCGCCGGCCCGACGAAGATCCTGTCCTTCGCCGCCTCCAGCATGTCGAGCGCTTCGTCGTCGGCCTGCTCGCAATGGTAGATCACGTCGACGCCGCAGGTGAGCGCCCGCTTCACCGATTTGCCGGCGCGCGCGTGGCAGGCGATCTTGCGGTCGAAGTCGTGCGCGGTCTCGACGGCTGCGAGCACTTCCGCCTCGCTCATCACCGTCTGGCCGCCCTTGGCGCTGACGAAATCGTCGCCGGAGATGTTGATTTTGACGTTGTCGACGCCCTCGCGGACGCACACACGCACGGCGCGACGGATCGCGTCCGGCCCGTCGGCGACGAAGCCGAAGCTGGAGCGCGTCTGCTGCAGCGTGCACTCGTCGCCGAGCCCGGCGGTGACGGTGATCTCGGGCGACGCCGCGCGCAGCCGCGGGCCCTTGAAGCGGCCGGCGTTGATTTCATTTCGCGCCACCACATCGAGCCGCACCTTGGCCGACGCCGCGCTGTACAAACTGGTGAACCCGTGGTCGAGCAGCAGCTCGGCGTTGCGCAGCGTCGCCAGCAGGTGTTCCTCGACCGGGATGTCGCCGAGATCGGTATTGCTGCGGGCACCGCAGAAGCTCGGGTGGGCGTGGCCTTCGACCATGCCGGGCATCAGCGTCGCGCCGGCGGCGTCGATCACCTCGCAGCCCGGCGCTTCGAGGCTCGCGCCCGGGCCGGCGATGGTGCGGATGCGGTTGCCGCGCACGATCACCTCGCCGGGGCGGGTGGCGGCGCCGGTGCCGTCGAAGATGTTGGCGTTCTTGATATGAATGTCGGCCATCGGGATTCCTCCTGCGGCGCAGCGCCGCCGCTTTGGGCCGACCGTACGGGGCACGGGAGAGCGGCGTCAAGCGGCGCGGCCTCCTCCATCGGGGACCAGCCGCAACGCTCGTGCGCTGCGCTGCCTGGCCAAAACGCACTTCGATGAACGCATGCCGCACGGCGGTTCGCCGCACGGGGCGCTGGACCATCCGCTCACGCCGCTGCGGGCAGCGCCGACATTGCATCCAAGGCGCGATCGACCGGGGCAAGGTTTGCCGGATCGCTGCCGAACACCAGTGCCACATCGTGCCCGCTACTGCGGGCCACCCGCCCTGTCACTTTGCCGTGGGCATTTGGCAACTCGATCTCCACCATGGCTCCCGCCCCCAAGGTCCAGTCGCAAGCGAGCGAGGCACCCCCGCGGGACAGGTCTTGCAAGGGCACCCTGGCCTCGCGCCCCTGCCCCCGCAACACGACCAGGATGCCCTTGCCGGAGATGCGCTCGTATCGGCGCCGCTCCCCGGTGGTCGAGCGGATCGCTACCAGGAACTGCTCGACCTCTTTGCGCAACGTCTCCGCTTCGCGCCCAATGGTCGTGGCGCCGGACAGCACGTCGCGACTGACGTTGCCGGCGTCATCGGCGACCGTGACCATATGCTCCATCGCGCGCACGGTTTGCGTGGTGGCGCCGGATACCGCCTGTACGCTGGAGGCGATTTCGCGCGTGGTCGTGCTCTGCTGCTCCACGGCGGCGGAGATCGTGACCGACGCATCGTCGATGCGACGGATGATGCCGCTGATTTCGGTCATCGCGACCACCGCATTCTCGGTGGCGCTGCGGATGGTGGCGATCTGACTGCCGATCTCCGCGGTGGCCTTGGCGGTCTGCGCCGCAAGGGCCTTGACCTCGCCTGCCACCACCGCGAAGCCCTTGCCGGCTTCGCCGGCGCGTGCCGCCTCGATCGTCGCGTTGAGTGCCAACAGGTTGGTCTGGCCGGCAATCTCGCTGATCAGGTGCACGACGTCGCCGATCCGCACGGTCGCCTCGGAAAGGCTCGTCATCGTGCTGTGGCTCGCTTCCGCCCGCTGCACGGCCTGGCGGGCGATATCGGCGGAGGCCGCCACCTGGCGCGAAATCTCGGTAACGGTGGACGTGAGTTCCTCGACCGCGGTGGCCACCGCAGTCAGGTCTTGCGACGATTTCCTGGCGCCTTCTTCGGTCTCGTGCGCTTCGACGTTCGCTGCCTTCGCGGCATTCGCCATGGTCTCGGAGGCGAGCCGCATGCTCTCGGCGGAAGTGGCCAGCGACGCCATGACGCCTGCAACCGAGCTGCCAAAGTCCTGCGTATGCTGCTCCATCGCTGCCTGACGGCGTTCGCGCGTGGCGCGGGCCTCCATGACCGCCTCGATGTCGACCAGGGAGCCGCAGGCGCGGCGCGGGCGGCGCGCCTTGTCCAGCACCACGCCGCCGGTGGCACGGAACCAGCGGTAGGAGCCGTCACGCACCTTCAGCCGATAGGTGACGTCATAGCCGACGCCACTTTTGCAGGTCGCGCCAAAGGCCGCGAAGGTCGCCGCCGTATCGTCCGGATGCAGCCGTTCGGACCAGGACTGCACGACGTCGGGGAACTCCGCTTCCGTGCTGTAGCCTAGCAGCCGGCGGAACTCCGCCGACCAGGTCCAGCGCGCCTTCGGATGCATGGCGTCGCCTTCGTAGAGCACCGCATCCCACAACCCGATGCCGCAATGCGTGGACAAGGTCTCCAGCCATTCAACCTTGCCAACCATATCTTTATAGGAACGACCCCAACCAAACATGCTTACCTCGTGCTGCAGAACGATCTGTCCGACAGACGCGACTGTGCCGCCTAAATCTTAGGGCCGGATAAACCTGTGGATGGGATTGGCCGCAGTGGGGCGGCCGATCAACGCGCCGTGCGCGTTCGGGGATTCGTTGCAGTGGCCTGCCACATCGCCCCCTACCCCTGGCGGGACCACCCGGCGATAGTTTCCTCCCCACCAGCCGGATTCGCCCCGATGCAGCGTTATTCGCCGAACGTCGTCCCCTGGCGCATGATCCTGCTCGCCAGCATCGGCGGCGGGCTGGAGTTCTATGATTTCATCGTGTTCGGCGTGTTCGCGCAAAACATCGGCGCGGCGTTCTTCCCGGCCGCCGATCCGCTGGCCTCGCAGTTGCCGACCTACGCGGTGTTCGCGATCGGCTACCTCGCGCGGCCGCTCGGCGGGTTCGTGCTGGCGCATTTCGGCGACCGGCTGGGCCGGAGAAAAGTATTCGTCGGCAACGTGCTGGCGGTGTCGGTCGCGACGTTCGCGATGGGGCTGGTGCCGACCTACGCAGCATGGGGCGTCGCCGCGCCGATTGTTCTGCTTGTGCTGCGGCTGGTGCAGGGGTTCTGCCTCGGCGGCGAGCTGCCGGGGGCGCTGACCTACGTCGCCGAAACTGCGCCGGGCCGCGCCTCGTTCGTCTGCGGCGTGGTGTTCGCCTGCGTCAATTCGGGCGTGCTGCTCGCCACATTGGTCAGCCTGCTGGTGCAACTGACGCTGCCGGCCGACCTGCTGCCCGATCTCGGCTGGCGTTTTGCCTTTCTGCTCGGCGGGGCGCTCGGGCTGCTCGGCTTTCGGCTGCGGCAGGCGCTGGAGGAGACGCCGGCGTTCGCCGAGCTGCGGCAAAGAATCGCGCGGGTGCCGTTGCGCGACGTGCTGGCGACGCATCTCCGGCCGGCGATCGTTGGCGTGGCGCTGTGCGCGGGCACAGCCGGGTTCACCGGGCTGCTGTTCGTACACATGCCCGGCTATCTGCGCGGCCTCGGCTACGACCCGAAGCTGGTGGCGGTGGCGCAGAACGTCGCGGTGGCGACGCTGACGGTCTCGCTGCTGTTCGTGGCTTGGCTCGGCGACCGGCTGCCGCGGCGGCATCTGATCGCGGCCGGGGCGGCGGTGCTGCTGCTGGGCTGCTGGCCGTGGTACGCGGCGGCGGCGACGCACGCGCTGCCGCTGGTGGTGCTGGCCGTGCTGGCCTCGCTCGGCGCCGGGCTGGTGACCGGCGCGTTCGGCGCGACGGTCGCCGAGCTGTTCCCGACCCGGCTGCGGTTTTCCGGGATCGCGTTCTCCTACAACGTCGCCTTCACCGCGTTCAGCGGCACCGCGCCGTTGCTGGCGACGACGGCGATCCGCGCGACCGGCGCACCGACCGCGCCGGCGCTGGTGATGGGCGGCTGCGCGGCGCTCGCGCTGCTCGGCAGCCTGTGGATCGAGCGGCACGCGGGCCGGCTCGGCGCCGGCTAGGTATGAGCAAGATGGTGGAATGCGAAGGGCATTCCGCCCTACGGGCCTTGTAGTGCGGGCGGCCCGGCGCCGGCTAGCGCTGGGGCAACTGCACCAGCGAGAGCAGGTTGGCGTCGCCGTCGCGGAACCAGAGCGAGCGCAGGCCGGTCGGTGCGGTGCAGACGCCGTCCAGGTCCGGCGGGACGCCGGGCACCAGCATGAACTCGACGCCACGGGACAGCAGGTTCCGCCGCGTGGCGACGATGTCCTCGACGGCCCATCCGAGCACCGCGAACGGTGCCGGCGTGAAGTTGCGCACCTTCTGCACATGCAGCAGCGTGCCGCCGGCGTCGAACACCAGCGCCGCCGCGGTTTCCTCGACCAGCCCGAGCCCCAGCACGAAGGCGTAGAAGGCGCGGGCGCGGTCCGGCCGCGTGGTCGCGACGAACGCGATCACCGACTGCATCGACAGCAGCCCGCCGGTGTCCGACCGGCCATAGCTGGCAACGGCGCCGAAGTCGCTCATGCGCACCACCTCCGGCAGCCGACTCTGCCGGAGACTCGTCACGGACTTATTACCGCGGGCGCTCAGCCGCGCGGCGGCGGCGGCACCGTGTTCTTGACGCTCGGGCGCTCGTTCATGCGCGCGTACCAGGCGGAGAGATGCGGCAGCGACCGGATCGCCTCGCCGCTCTCCGGCATGTTGGTGAGATAGGCGATGATCGGCAGCAGGTTCGCGTCGGCGTAGGTGAACCCGCCGCCGGCGAGGTAGCCGGTGGCGGCGAGCGCCTTGTCGAGCAGCGCCAGTTGCGATTTGACGTCCGACGCCACCGCATCGACCGCGGCGCGGTCCGGCGTCTTGTCCGGGCCTTTCGGGAACACGTAGCAGAACAGATACGTGCGAACGAGCGTGCGATCCATGTGGGTGTTGACCAGCGACACCCATTCCTCGGTCAGCGCGGCGGCCTTCGGGTCTTCGGGGAACAGCTTCGGCCCAGGGAACACGGCGTCGAGGTAGCGCGCGATGGCGCTGGTTTCGCACAGCTCGAAATCGCCGTGCCGCAGCCCCGGCACCTTGCCGAACGGGTGGATCGCGTCGATGTCGGGCGTGTGCGGCGGCGCGATGCGGAGTTCGTAGGCAACCCCCTTCTCCTCGCAGGCGATCCGGATCGCGCGCGTGTAGGTGGATTGCGGAATGCCGACGATCTCGACGCTGGGCATGGTGACGGGCTCCCCGGATTTTTGTTCCGCCCGGAGCCTAACCGGGCGCGGCGCCGCTGTCTCGCGCGGGGCGGCCGGGCGTTTGGCGGGGGGCGGCGCGCAGCAGCAGCGCGGCCACCGCGGCGAGCCAGACGAGCCCGGCGATGCCGAGCGCCTGCAGGGCCCAGAGCGGCCCGATCCGGTCGGCGAGCCAGCCGGCCAGCAGCATGCCGACCGGCCATGTGCCGACGCCCACCGTGACCAGGCCGAGCACGCGCGAGCGCATCGCCAGCGGCGCCTCGGCCAGCGCGATCGTGGTCTGCACGTTCGAATAGAGCGCGATGCCGAAGCCGCCGGCGAACAACAGCGCACAGCACTCCCAGAACCACGGCGCGAGCGGGATCAGCGCCATCATCGCCAGGAACGTCGCGGCGCCGCCGAGCAGCAGCCACACCGGGCGGCCCGGCGGCTGCCCGGTCGCCGCCAGGAACAGGCCGCCGAGCGTCGCGCCGGTGGGCTCGGCGGCGGCGAGCACGCCCACCATCGCGGCCGAGACTTCGAACACGTCGCGCCCGACCGGGGCCACCAGCGCCGTGTAGGCGAAGCCGAACAGATTTTGCGCAATCGTCACACCGATCAGCGCCAGCAGCACCGGCACTGCGCGCATCGCGCCGAGCCCCTCGCGGAAATCGGCGAACACCCCGCCCAGCGAGATTTTCTTGGTGTCCTGCCGGTGCCGGACCTGCATCGCGATCCCGGCGGCGACCAGGCTCAGCACGGCGGAGCCGAGGAACGTGCCGAGCAGGCCCAGGAATTCGTAGGCCGCGCCGCCGATCAGCGGGCCGACGGCGCGGCTCGCCGACCCGGTGATGCTGTCGAGCGCCACCGCCCGCGCCACGTGCGGCGCCGCCACGCTCTCGCCCACCATGCGTCGCCGCGCCGACATTTCGGTGCCGTAGACGAGCCCGCTGACCAGGCTCGCCAGGAACAGGTGCCAGGGCTGCAACGCGCCGGCGGCGGCGAGCGCGACGACGCTCGCCGAGGATGCGGCGCTCAGCACCATGCCGCCGACGACGATCTGCTTGCGGTCGAGCGCGTCGGCGAGCACGCCGGCGAACCCGCCCATCAGCATCAGCGGCAGCGCGCGCGCGGCGGCGACGGCGGCGACCGCGAGTTCCGACCCGGTCGCGTCAAGCGTGAACAGCGAGGCCGCCAGCACTTCGAGCCAGCGCAGCACATTGCCGATGCTGCCGACGGTCCACAGCCGAAGGAAGTCGGCCGAGCCGAACAGGCTTTTTTCGGTGTTTTCCCCGGCGACCGCGCGCTGCATCGGGGCCGATGGTGGAGCGGGGAGGGGTGCGCCGGAAGGGTGGCGACGGCAGGGCTGGGGTGCGCAAATCCGTCGTCGGCGATCTTCCTAGTCCATCACGTGGAAATAGGACGCTCACAATCACCCGGTTGCGTCGCGAAATTTAACGAGCCACGCATCTTGTGCGTGTCAAAGCGCTGCCGATCTCGAATGGCACATTCCGCTTGAGGAGCACAGCATGAGCGCCACCGCCACGGCCGAGCTGGCCGAAACCCGCGACCTCGAGACCGAACTCAACTACCTCGCCCTCGGCATCGAGCGGCCGCGCACCTACACGTTTCCGCCGCCGGACGGCGAGCCGCAATCGACCGTCGTCTCCGAGCCGCACCACGTGGCCATCCGCGACATCCGCAGAGCGACGCCCCGGCCCCAACTGGACCGGGAGGGCTTCGCGCTGATCCGCCACCGCACGCGGGTGGAAAATTTCTGGGACGAGCAGGAGATCCGCACGCGCTTCTACCCGGAAGTCGAGGCGGCGATCATCGCCGCGACCGGCGCCGACAACGTGTTCATCTTCGACCATACGCTGCGCCGCCGCATCGAGGGCGCCGAGGATCGCGGCGCCGGCGCGCCGCGCCAGCCGGTGCCGCGCGTGCATGTGGACCACACCGAGCGCTCCGGCCCGCAGCGGGTGCGCGACCTGCTGCCTTCGGCGACCGCCGAGGAATGGCTGCGCGGGCGCGTGCAGATCATCAACCTGTGGCGCCCGCTGGTCGGCCCGCTGCGCGACTGGCCGCTCGCGGTCGCCGACGCGCGCACGGTCGCGCCGGGCGACCTGGTGCCGTCCGATCTGGTCTACCCGAACCGCGTCGGCGAGACCTATGGCGTGCGCTACAACCCGGCGCATCGCTGGTTCTACGTGCCGGACATGCGCACCGACGAGGCGCTGCTGCTGAAATGCTACGACAGCGCCAGGGACGGCCGCGCCCGGTTCGCCCCGCATACGGCGTTCCGCGATCCGACGGCCGGCGACAATTTGCGACCGCGCGAGAGCATCGAGGTGCGCACGCTGGTGTTCCACGCGGGCTGACGTTCGCAGGCGCGTTCACATTCGGCGTGGGCGCGCCGCGGTGCCGGCCGCTTGGGTTAACGATCGTTGACGGAGGGCGCCCGATAGCCGATTGTGTCGTTGGGTAACAAAACATAACGACGAGGAACGCCCAATGCAACGCGCCGGCCTGGTCTCGCTTCTTGCCTGTTGCTTGTCAGCCGGCCTCGCCGTGTCCGAGGCGGCGGCGGACGGCGGGCACACGCTGGATAATGCGCGGCTGACCATCCTGTTCGGCAGCACCGCCAACGGCTACGGCACGAACGACGCCGACCGGGTCGACGCGGTCACCTGGGTCAACAGCTCCGGCACGTCGGTGACGAACTACGTGACCTCGGGCGGCCCGCTGCATTGCGGCGATCCGCAGGAGTTCTTCGGCGAGGCGTATGGCGACTACGGCACCAGCGGCGATACCGGGGTGCCGATCCCGCACGCGGTGGTCCCGGGCGTCACCAGCATCTGGAGCGGGACCGCGGCGACCCACGGAAGCACCGCGATCCGGACGTTGGTGGGCTGCGACGGACCGCTCGATGCGAAGACCAGGACGCAATACACGCTGTTCACCCAGCCCGGCCTGGTCAACAGCCTCAGAATTGTCCGCAGCTTCACGTTCGCCCGGCACCCGTCGGCCGGCAATCTCCGCGCTTATGTCCCGCGGCTGCAGCTTGCCGTCTATCCGGTCGTGTACGCGCCCGACGCCACGGGCGTGGTGCAGACATACAACGTCAACGCCTGTCCGCTGAACTGCACCGAGACGAACTGGAACGGCGTGTGGATGGCCGATGACGACGGCCAGGGCAACGGCATGGTCGTCGTGCGCAATCCCGCGACCAACCCGCCCGCGCAACTGACGATCGACTACGACGGTTTTTCCAACTCGAACAACAGCGCGGTGACGCTGGTGATGCCGACCGCCGGCTGGAGCGGCACGGTGGTGGAGACCGAGTTTCTCTGTTTCTACGACGCGACCAGCTGGCCGGCGCACCAGCGCACGAAGGGCAAGTTGCCCCTCGGCTGCTCAGGCATTCCGCACTAGCTGCGCAATTCCGGCAGTCTGCGTTCGGCCCGGTAGACGATGGGTGGCAACCTCGCCGGTTGCCCGGACGGGTGTTTATGTCGCCCCGGTTCTCTGGTAGATAGATCGGCATGGCGATTTCACTGACGCCCGAGCAGCATGCGTGGATCATGGCGCACGTCGAACGCGGCGAATTTCGCTCGATCGACGAGGCTGCCCGCCAACTGATCGATGAACGGATCGCCGAACGCATGGTCGAAGCGCGCGCGGACCTTGTCTGGGCCAAGCCGTACGTCGATGAGGCGTTGGCACAGGTTGCCGACGGGAAGGTTCTGACACGCGATGAGCACGAGGCTCGCATGGATGTGCTGCTGGCTTCCATGAAGGCCTGATGGCCCGGCTCATCGTCAGCGAACTGGCGTCCGCCGACCAGGCAGCCATACTCAACGACCTCTATGCAAAGGCTGGCTTGGCCGCGGCCACGAAGTTTCGCTCGCTTTTCAGGGCAATGCTTGATCGCCTTGCTGACTTTCCCGCGAGTGGCCCGCGGCGCGAACTCCTTGGTCCAGAGAATCCGAATAGGGGTCGTGTCGCCGTTTGTCCTCATTTATAGATACACAAAGATCGGCGATACCGTGACTGTCCTGAGAATCGTGCATGGGCGCCAGGACATTACTCGCAAGCTCCTTGCCACCAGCCGCTGATCTTCCGGGCACGATCCCCATCCGAAGTGCTGCCGATCCGGCGCGGCTGGCGTCGCGCCTCGCGCCCGCCCTACATCTGGGGCGGAGAGCCAGGAGTGCGAACACCATGACCGAAGCCGCCATCGTCGGCTGGGCGCACACGCCGTTCGGCAAGCTCGACGACCCGGATGCGGAAAGCCTGATCGGCCGCGTCGCGCGCGCGGCGATCGAGGATGCCGGGATCGCGCCCGCCGAGATCGGCGCCATCTTCGTGGGCCATTTCAACAACGGGTTCCAGAAGCAGGATTTTCCGTCCTCGCTGGTGTTCCAGAGCGTCCCGGAACTGCGGTTTTGCCCCGCCACGCGCTACGAGAACGCCTGCGCCTCCGGGTCCGCCGCCGTGCATGGCGCGCGGCAGTGGCTGGCAGCCGGGCGCGGCCGGTTTGCCCTGGTGCTCGGCGTGGAAAAGATGACGGCGACGCCCGGCCCGCAGGTCGGCGATATCCTGCTGACGGCGAGCTACCGCAAAGAGGAAGGAGAAATCCCGGCGGGTTTTGCCGGTGTATTTGGCAAGATCGCCGGTCTGTATTTCCAGCGCTATGGCGACCAGTCGGACGCGCTGGCGGCGATTGCGGCGAAGAACCACCGCAATGGCGTCGACAACCCGTACGCGCAGATCCGCAAGGACCTGGGTTTTGCGTTCTGCCGCGCCGAATCGGAAAAAAACCCGTTCGTCGCGCCGCCGCTGAAGCGCACCGATTGTTCGCTGGTCAGCGACGGCGCCGCCGCGCTGGTGCTGGCCGATGAAGACACCGCCCACACGATGGCAAAAGCGGTGCGATTCCGGGCGGCCGTGCAGGTGAACGATTTTCTGCCATTGTCGCGCCGCGACCCGACCGTGCTCGAAGGCGCGGCGCTGGCGTGGAACCGCGCGTTGGCCGAGGCGGGGATCGGACTGGAGGAAATATCGTTCGTTGAAACCCACGACTGCTTCACCATCGCCGAGCTGATGGAATACGAGGCGATGGGGCTGGCGCCCGCCGGCCAGGGCGCGCGCGCGATCCTGGATGGCTGGACCGAGAAGGATGGAAAACTGCCGGTGAACCGCTCGGGCGGGCTGAAGGCGAAGGGGCACCCGATCGGCGCGACCGGCGTCTCGATGCACGCGATCGCGGCGATGCAGCTCACCGGGCAGGCGGGCGCGATGCAGTTGCCGCGCGCCGACCGCGGCGGCGTGTTCAACATGGGCGGCGCCGGCGTCGCCAACTATGTTTCTATCCTTGAACCCCTGCGCGCTTGAGCCGCGCCGGCGGATGGGTTCTTGACGCGCTGGCGGTTCTGGGGCTCGGGATCGTCGCGAGCCAAATGTCTGTACACGTTCAACGGCGGGTTTGACGCACTCGCCTACCACCTGCCGTTCGCGGCGCTGCGCACCGGGATCCTGACGCCGGAACAGTTCGCGCTGCCGCCGCAACTGGCCGATCGGTTTGCCGGGTTCCCGCCGCTCGCCGACTGGGTGCAGGGCGGGCTGTGGCGGCTGTTCGGCCGGGCCGAGGCGGCGGCATTGATTTCGCCGCTCGCGATCATCGGGTTCGCGGCGTACGGGCGCGCGGCGTTCGCGCTGCCGATGCTATGGTCGATCCTGATTTTTGTCGCGGTGCCGATCCTGCAGACGGCGCTCGACGGCATGTACGTCGATCTGTGGACCAATGCGGCGTATGCGGTGCATCTGCTCGCGGCGTTCCGGGCCGCGACGCGCCGGAAGGCGGCGGGACACGCCGCGGTGTCGATGCTGGCGTTGGCCGTCGCCGTCTGGTCGAAGCCGCAATTTTTCGTCGTCGGAGCGCTTTCGTTCCTGCTGGTCGTCGCGCTGCTGCTGCGCCGCGGCCGCCCGGCGTGGCCGGCGCTGGCGGTGTGCCTCGGCTGCGCGCCGCTCGCCTTCGCGTGGCCGCTGCGCAATTTTCTTCTCTACGGCAACCCGCTCTACCCGCTCGCCGTCCAACTCGGCCCGCTGGCGCTGCCGGGCACGCAATCCAACGCATGGGACGGACCGGCAGAGTTGGGGCGGGCGCCGGAGATCGTGCGCTACCTGCTGTCGCAGCTCGATCTGGACGCGGTCAATGCGCGGCCGGGCGGCTACACGCTGGACCAAGGGCTGCAGCCGCCGGGGACGCCCGGGTTCCGGATGGGCGGATCGCTCTCGGTGCTGCTGGTGGCCGCGCTGGCGCTGCTCGGCATCGGCCTTGCCCGGGTTCGCCCATCGGCCGACGCGATGGTCGCGGCCGGCGCATTCGCGCTGCTGGTCGCAATCGTCGCGAACCTGCCCGGCGCGCACGAGCTGCGGTATTTTTCCTTCGTCGAAATTCTGCTCGTCTTTTCCGCGCTGTGCGTCCTGCGTATGCAGGCCGCAAGCGATTCGTATGCGGCCGGCCTCGCCACCGGATTGCAGACGCTGTTGGTCGGCGCCGCGGTCTACACGTCGTTCGTCACTGGCGGCACGCATCTGCTGGCCCGACACGAGCCGACCTTGACCGATCTCGCGCGCACCGAAGCGGCGCAGGACAATGTCGCGTTGGCGCGGCAGGAGGCAGACACGCTGTGCTATGTCCGCAACGATTTTCGCGGGCTGCTGCTCACAAAGCAATTCGCGCCCGACCCGGCCGGCGGCGCGCCGCACGTGGTCGAGGCCTACGCACCGGAGGACTGCCCGCCGGGCTCGGCGGTGGTCGGCGCGGCGCCCTGACCGAGCAGCGCCAGCGCCATCGCGGCCGCCCGCTCGCCGCTCTTGAACGCGCCGCCGACGGTGCCGGCGAGCCCATCGGTGCACCAGGCCTCGCCGGCAAAGATCATTTTTTTCAATGGCGCATCCATCGCCGAGCGCGCTTCGCAAAAACCCGGGCGCGCGTAGGCGTAGGCGCCGCGATGCCAGGGGTCGGCGCCCCACCCGCTCACGGTTGCATCGCCAAACATCGCCCGTTTGCCGAGCAAGGAAAGAATCTCGGCGCGGGCGAAGGCTTCGGTCGCGGCCGGGCCGGCGCGCGACAGCTCCCAGGCGGCCGTCGCGCCGACGAAGCCGATCACGTGGTCGGCGCCGCCCGGCCAGGCGAGGAACGTCATCGTCGGCGCGCCGGCGGTGCCGCGCCGGTAGAACGAGGTGCTTGGCGCCAGCCCGAATCTTTCGTCGGTTCGTGCCCGCAGCGCCACCTTGGTCAGCAGCCCCATCGGCAGCCCGGCGATTGCGTCGCGCTGGGTCGCCGGCAGCGCGGGTGAGAACGCGATGTCCCCCGCCGACAACACGCCGGTGGAGACCGTCACGACGCAGGCGCGCGCCGAGAATTTCCCGTGCGGGGTCGACACCGCGACGCCGCTTGCGTCCCATTCGATGCGCCGCACCGGCGTGTGCAGCCGCACCGGCGCCGCCATCGGCCCGAGCCGCCGCGCCACCGCCGCGCCCAGCCCGCCGGAGACGTTGAGGTTGCTGCCGTGCAGCTCGTTCAGGTGCCAGTCGCGCACCGAGAAATCCTCGGCCGGCGCGGCCGCGATCAGGTTGGACTCCCAGTTCTCGATCGTCGGCAGCCACGGATCGCCGCGCAGGCCGGCGACCGCATTGGCGAGGCTCGCATCCGCGCCCATTGCGGCACGCGACGCGGCGACCTCGGAATACCGTTCCCAGGCGTGGTCGTACTCGGCGAGTTCGGCGTCGGTGGCGGTTCTGTCGCCGATCGTCACGCGGCGGCTCCAGTGCCGGCCGGTGTCGGTCAGCGTCTCGCCCTGCGCGCGCAACAGGTCGGCCAGCGGATTGCGCTCGGCCGCGTGCAGCCAGGAGGCGCCGTGGTCGAACGCGGCGCCGCCCAGCGCCGCCGGATGCTCGGTGAATGCCCGGCCGCCGATCCGGCCGGCCGCCTCCAGCACCTCGCAGGTCGCGCCGGCCCGGTGCAGCGCCGCGGCGGCCGCGAGCCCGGCGACGCCGGCGCCGACGACGATCACGTCGGTCATGCCTCGTCGTCCTGGTCGGCCGCGGCGTCCTCCGCCTCCGCCGCGGCCGGTGCGCGATACACCTCGCCGAACCAGCGGCCGAGATCGACGTCGGCGCAGCGCGGGCTGCAGAACGGACGGGTTTTTTCGGCGGCCGGCTTGCCGCAGATCGGGCAGGCAGGGGGCTTGCTCATGCGTCAGTCCTCGATGCGCCAGCCCAGCGGGGCGAGCGACGGGTCAGGCCGCAGCACAAGGGGACGCCCGGCGCGGCGCGCAAGGTCGGCGAGTGCCGCCGTGTCCCGCTCGAGCGCGAGGGCGACCGCGGGCGCGGCGGCCAGCACCGGCGGACGGGACGGCGTTGCGGCGATCTCGGCCGCGAGCTTGCGCAACGCGGCAAGGCCGGCGGCGTGCGGGCCGGCGAGCAGTTCGTGCAGCGGCGGATGGACGCGCGGCCGGACGATCTCCGCGAGCCCGAGGGCGGTGAACCCGAGCAGCCGTGGCCGCAGCGGGTCGGCGGCCAGGACGACCGACAGATCTTCGCGCAGCGCGGCCCGCCGCTTCGCGCGACAGTCCGGCGAAATCGATGTAGATGGCGCCGCCCAGGTTGCGCAGCCGGATTTCTCGCGCGATGGCGGGCAGCGCGTCGAAATTGGCCTGCGCGTGCGCGCGGGTCTTGCTGCCGTTGCCGCCGGCGGCGGTGCCGAGGTCGATGTCGATTGCGGTCAACGCGGGCGTCGGGAACACGGTCATGCGCAGCCCGTTGGGCAGGTCGCAGGACGGTTCCGCCAGCGAAGCCGCGGTCGCTTCCGCCGGTTCGTCGAAGGCGCGGGGGACGAGTTGCAGCCGGTCGCCGAGCGCGGGCCGCAGTTCGGCCAGTGCGGCGGCATCGTCGATCAGCACCGGCGCGTCGGGATGCAGCGCCGCGATCCGCTCGACCGCGCCGGGGCCGCGGCGCAGCAGCGCGGGCGGGCCGGCGCCGACCAGCGCCTGCTCGGTGGCGGTCAACCGGGCGGTCAGGCGCGGCCCCTTGCCGCCCTGCGCCGCGCGCACGACGCGCACGCCGATCGCGCTGCCCGCGGTCGCCGCGGGATCGGCGTCGCTGTCGGGCAGGAACCCCTCGGCCTCGGCCAGCCGCACGAAGCTGCCGGCCAGCGCCGGCATTTTCGCGATGATCCGCCCCCGATGCAGGTCGCCGACCCCGTCCGGCGCGCCGGGGCGGCCGATCGCATAGTCGAGCGGCACGTCGCCCACCGCCATGACCCGGGTTTCGCCGGGGCTGACGCTGGCGAAAATTTTCATTCGGAGTGCGCCGGGCGAGACCCCTCACTCCGGCTTTGGTCCGCTTCGCGGCCCAAACCCGCAATCGGAGAGGGGGAAGACGGCAGCGGATATCCGTCGCCGCGCAACAGGGAAAAAACCTCGAACAGCGGCAGGCCGACGACGTTGGAGTGGCTGCCGGAGAGAAAGCGTACAAACGCGGCGGCGCGGCCCTGGATGGCGTAGCCGCCCGCCTTGCCGACGCCCTCGCCGGATGCGACGTAGCAAGCGATGTCCGGCTCGGTCAGCCGCGCGAACGCGACCACGCTCTCGCAAAGCCGCTCCCGCAGTCGACCGTCCGGGGAAACCAGGACGACACCAGTAAAAACGCGGTGCCGGCGGCCGGAGAGCAGCGCGAGGCAGGCGCGCACCTCCGCCGCGTCCGCGGCCTTCGGCAGCACGCGCCGGCCGCACGCCACCACCGTGTCGGCGGCGAGCACGAACGCGCCGGGCTGCGCCGCCGCCGCGGCCTTGGCGCGCGCCAGCCGCTGCGCGAGCGGGCGCGGCAACTCGGCTTTTTCCGGGGTTTCGTCGATCTCAGCGGCAACGACACGATCGGGCACGATGCCGATCTGCGCGAGCAGGGCGAGCCGGCGCGGGCTCGCGGAGGCCAGGATCAGGGGCGGCCGGCTGTCAGGGGCGTCGGCCAATCACTTGAAGCGGAAGGTGATGCGACCCTTGCTCAGGTCGTACGGGGTCATCTCCACGTTCACCCTGTCGCCGGCCAGCACGCGGATGCGGTTCTTGCGCATCTTTCCGCTGGTGTGGGCAAGGATCGTGTGCTCGTTGTCGAGCTTGACGCGGAACATCGCGTTGGGCAGCAGCTCCGTGACGGTGCCGCTGAACTCGATCATATCTTCTTTGGACATCAAACCTACTGACTGGGGTGCCGTGCGGCCGGGAACATGGCCGTGGCGTCATGCGTGGTCAAGGCGTGGCGCCGCGCCCCCCGCCCTGTCCCAGGCGCAGTGCGATGCTGCGCGCATGCGCCTGCAGTCCCTCCGCTTCGGCCAGTGAAACAGCCGCCGGTCCGACGCGCGCGAGCGCCGCCGCGTCGGCGGCGACCCAGGTGGTGCGCTTGAGGAAGTCGAACACCGAGAGGCCGGAGGCGAAGCGCGCGGTGCGGCCGGTCGGCAGCACGTGGTTCGGGCCGGCTACGTAGTCGCCCACCGCCTCGGGGCACCAGGCACCCAGGAACACCGCGCCGGCATGGCGCACGCGGGCGAAGATTTTCTCGGGGTCCGGGGTCATGATTTGAAGGTGCTCGGGGGCGATGCGGTCGACCAGCGCCACGGCCTCGTCCCAGTCGCGCACGAGGATCACGGCGCCGTGGTCGCGCCAGGAGGCGCCGGCGATGGCGGCGCGGGGCAGGGTCGGAAGTTCCGACGCGACCGCGGCTGCCACCGCGTCGGCGAATTCTTCCGACGTGGTGATCAGGATCGCCTGCGCGGCTTCGTCGTGCTCCGCCTGCGCCAGCAGGTCGATCGCGACGCGGCGCGGATCGTTGGCGGCGTCGGCGATGACCACGACTTCGGAGGGGCCGGCGATGGAGTCGATGCCGACGCGACCGAACACCTGGCGCTTGGCTTCGGCGACGTAGGCGTTGCCGGGGCCGACGATGCGGTCGACCGGCGCGATCGTGGCGGTGCCCCAGGCGAGCGCAGCGATCGCCTGGGCGCCACCGACCCGGTAGATTTCCGAGACGCCCGCCCGGCGCGCGGCCGCGAGGACAAGAGGGTTCAGCGCGCCGCCCGGGCTCGGCACGCACATCGCGACCCGGGACACGCCGGCCACGCGCGCGGGAATGGCGTTCATCAGCACCGAGGACGGATAGGCCGCCTTGCCGCCCGGCACATAGAGGCCGACCGCGTCGAGCGCATTCCAGCGCAGGCCGAGCGTGAGCCCTTCGGCATCATCGATGCGCATGTCGGTGGGGAGTTGCGCGCGATGGAACTTCTCGATCCGGTCGGCGGCGAGGTCGAGGGCGGCGGCTAGGTCAGCAGGGATTGTCTGCGTCGCCGCGTCGATTTCGTCCGTGCCGATACGGAGTTGGCTGGTGGCCAGCGTCAGATGGTCGAATTTCGTGGTGTAGTCGACGAGGGCAAGATCGCCGCGGGCGCGCACGTCGGCGATGATGGCGGCCACGGCCGAGCCGACGTTCTCCGCGGTTTCCCGCGCCTGCGCGAGCAGCGCGGCGAATGTGGGCTCGAAGTCCGGGGCGGTGGTGGCGAGGCGGTTCATTCTTGATCCGTGGGAATGGCGTGGACCCCTCACCCCAGCCCTCTCCCACAAGGGGAGAGGGGGCCTTTCTTCTCCTCCTCCCCTTGTGCGAGGAGGCCGGGAGGAGGGGTGGAACGCCCTGGGAGGAAGATCACGCCGCCACCGCCTCCCGGAACCGGGCGATCCAGGCGCCGATCTGTTCGGGGCGGGTCTTCAGCGCCGTGCGGTTGACGATCAGGCGGCTGGTGACGTGGGCGATCACGTCGGTCTCGACGAGACCGTTGGCGCGCAGCGTGCTGCCGGTGGCGACCAGATCGACGATCAGGCGGGCGAGGCCGAGGCTCGGGGCGATCTCCATCGCGCCGTTCAGGTGTACGACCTCCGCCTGCACGCCGCGCGCGGCGAAGTGGCGGCGGGCGATGGTCGGATATTTGGTCGCCACCCGCACCCGCGACCACATGCGAGGATCGTCACTGCCGGCGGTCGCGCGCGGTTCGGCGACGGAGATGCGGCAGGCGCCGATGCCGAGGTCGAGCGGCGCGTAGATTTCCGGATAGTCGAACTCCATCAGCACATCGGCGCCGCAGATGCCGAGCGCCGCGCCGCCGAACGCGACGAAGGTCGCGACGTCGAAAGGCCGCACACGCACGACGTCGAGCGCCGGGTCGTCGGTCGCGAAGCGCAGGCTCCGGCTGTCTTCGTCGAACACGTTCGGGTCCGGCCGGATGCCGGCGCGCGCCAGCACCGGACCGCATTCCTCGAGGATCCTGCCCTTGGGCAACGCGAGAATGACCGGCGCCGTCTGCTCGGGTTCCAACGCTTCGGTGCGATAGGCGGCAGTCATCGGCGGCTCCGGCAGGGTCGCGCGCCTCTACACGGGACGCGGCGCCCGCGAAAGGGCCTCGGATGCAGGTCAGGCCGCCGCGCCGTCCGCCGGCTAGTCGTAGTGCTTGAGCTTGGGCCAACTGTCTGCGAACGAGGTGCGGCGGCCGCGCAGCAGGTAGATCGGGATATCGGTTTCGAACCGCATGGCGTAGGGATTGTCCAGTTCCCCGACGTGCTCGACGCTCTCGAACGTCTTCGCGTATCGCGCCGGATCGCCACCGACGACGATCACCACCGAGCCGTCATGGCCGCCCGGACCCCATAGAAAGAAATTGTTGTGGCCGCTGATCGCGGGCGGGCCGTGCAGCGCCGGGCCGTAGACAGCGATCGCGGCGGCCTCGCCGTAGTTGTGGCCGAAGAACACCGCCTTCGCACGCTCGTCGGGCGGCAAGGCGTTGTAGACCGCGCTGACCTTCGCCGCCATCTCGCGCCAGCCGAACATGTCGGCGAGTTCCTGGGGCAGGGTGCTTTGCATCCTGGTCTCGGTCGCCGTCGCGGCGGGCGATAGGCCGAACACACCGGCATAGGCGGTGTAGTCGGCGGGGGGCAGGATCGGCAGCACCAGCGGCGCGGCGACGATGCCGGAAATGGCGACAATTCGGGCAACCGCCCGACGATACCGCGGCCGGACCAGCCAGAATTCGATCGCGACCGCACCGCCCGCCAGCAGCACCGGATAGACCGGCGTCAGGTAGTAGGCCTTGCCGTGCAGCACGTAGAACAGCGCCGCCATCACGGCGTAGGCGATCGGGAACACGCGCAGATGCGGCAGCGTCGGGCGAACCGAGAAGCGCCACAGGCCGACGAGCCAGATCGGCGCCAGGACCGGACCGACGAACAGCAACCTGCTGGCCGACGAAGGCCAGCGGCGACAGCACGCGGTTCTTGCCCTCGGCACCGACTTCGCCGATTTCCAGGAACGGCCAGCCATGTTCGGCTTGCCAATAGAGGCTCGGCGCGAGGCAAAGCAACGCGATCAGGGCGCCGAGATAGAGCCACGGCCGCAGCAGCGAGCGCCGGAGCGGTGTCGCCAGCACCCCGAAAGCCAGCCCGGCGAGATAGAACAGGATCAGGTATTTGCTGAGCAGGCTGATCCCGACGGACAGCCCGAAGCCCAGCCACCAGCGCTCGTCCTTGCTCTGCGCCAGGCGGACCAGGCACCAGCCGCACGCGAGCCAGGTCAGCGGCTGCAATGCATCGGTGACCAGCAGCAAGCCGTTGGCCAGAAACACCGGACCGGCCAGCACGGCCAGGCCGCCCAGCCACTGGGCAAAGCGGCCGCCGCCGAGGATGCGCGCCAAATCGGCCGTGAGCGCGACCGTCGCGCTCATCGCCAGCGCCGGGACCAGCCGGAGCGGCAGCAGCGCGGTGCCGAACAGCGCGTGGGAGGCGCCCGCGATCAGCGGGATCAGCGGCGGCTGGTCGACGTAGCCGAGCGCCGGATGTTGCCCGCAGACGATGAAATAGAGTTCGTCGCGAAACACGTCGTAGCGATTGTTGACGATCAGATGCAGCAGCAGGCAGGCGGACCCGAGAGCGATCGAGGGCCGCGAAAGCCGCCGGAGCAGAGCGTCCCGCACGGCCCGCCCGCACTCGGCGCGGGTCAGCTCAGACCGACGCCCGCCGCAGCAGCCTCGGCCGCTCCGGCTCGATGGTCGCGCGCGGGCGACCTATGGGGCGAGTTGCGAGGGCGGTCCTGGAAAGGCCGTGACGAATTTCGGGCCGCCACTCGGCTCGATGGTCCAAACGGTGAAAATGCACGGGTTGCGACCGTCCGGCGACGTGATGGAGCATCGGACCGTGTAGTTCGTCCCATGTCGCGTGGCCTCCGCTCTCACGATTTCGTTGGCAAGTACGTGCATCTGCAATGCGTCGCGGAGCACGCGCCAGTGCGGCGCCGAGAAGCCGAACAGCGCGAAGAATTTGGCCCGCCCCCGGTTTTCGGCGTGATGCTCGTTGAGCAGGAAAAATTCCAGCTTTGCTGGCGGCACGACGGCGCCTGAGGCATTGGGAACGAATGTCATGCCGCGATGGCGTCGGCCTCCACAGTCGCCACCGCGTGGAACGGCTGATAGAACTCGATGACGAAGGCTTGTCCGTCGTCGTACGCATGGACCACGGTGCCGCTGGACCCGGCAGGCACCGTCCCATCCTCCGTCTCGACGGACTTGCTCAGCCTGACGACGCTCAGCTCAGCGATACTCCGCTTTGCCTGGGCGGGCGACGCCCCCGCGGTTTCCGACCAGCGCATGATGGCGCTCTCCCTGCGATGCGCTATCCTGGCACCCGTTCGATGTCTGCGCCACATGCCGCGAGCTTCTGCTCGACCGCCTCGTAGCCGCGATCGAGGTGATAGACGCGGTTGACGATCGTGTCGCCCCGCGCCGCGAGCCCCGCCAGCACCAGCGAGACCGAGGCGCGCAGGTCGGTCGCCATCACCGGCGCGCCGGACAGCTGCGGCACGCCGCGCACCATCGCCGAGGCGCCGTGCACGTTGATGTGCGCGCCCATGCCGGTTCAGCTCCGGCACGTGCATGAAGCGGTTCTCGAAGATCGTCTCGGTGATCATCGCCGCGCCCTCGGCGACCGACATCAGCGCCATCAGTTGCGCCTGCATGTCGGTCGGGAAGCCGGGGATACGGCTCGGTCATCACATCCGCGCCGTGCAGGCCGTTGAGGCGCTGCACCGTCAGCCCATCGGATTCCTCGCTGATCTCGACGCCCGCCTCGCGCAGCATCTCGACCACGGCGCCGAGATGGTCGAGCCGGGCGCCGCGTCAGCCTCACCGCGCCGCCGGTGATCGCGGCGGCGCAGGCGTAGGTGCCGGTCTCGATCCGGTCGGGGATGATGCGCGTGCGTCGCGCCGTGCAGCCGCTCGACGCCGTCGATGGTCAGCTGGTCGGTGCCGATGCCCTCGATGCGCGCGCCCATCGCGATCAGGCAGTGCGGCGAGGTCGACGATCTCCGGCTCGCGCGCGGCGTTGGCGAGCACGGTCTGGCCGTCGGCGAGCGGGCCGCCATCAGCAGGTTCTCGGTGGCGCCGACGCTGGGACGATCGGGAACACGATGGTCGCGCCGTGTCAGCCCGCGCGGCGCAGTGGCATCGACATAGCCGGCGTCCAGCCGGATCGTCGCGCCCAGCTGCTCCAGGCCCTTCAGGTGCAGATCGACCGGCCGGGCGCCGATCGCGCAGCCGCCGGGCAGCGAGACGCGCGCCTCGCCGCACGCGCGCCACCAGCGGCCCGAGCACGAGGACGGAGGCGCGCATCTTGCGCACGATGTCGTACGGCGCCTCGGTGTTGCTGATGGCGCCGCCGATCGACAGCGCGCGGCCGTCGTTGGCGGCCGCGCTCGACCGCGATGCCGTGCTGGGCGAGCAGTGCGGCATCGTCGCGATGTCGGCGAGGCGCGGCACGTTGGTGAGCACCAGCCGCTCGTCGGTCAGCAGGCCGGCGGCCATCAGCGGCAGCGCCGGCGTTCTTGGCGCCGCCGATGACGATTTCGCCGGCGAGCGGCCGGCCGCCGCGGATGCGAATCTTGTCCATGTGCGACCTATACGAGGTTCAGCCGAGCCGGGAAGGGCGACGCCGCGCTGGCGCATGTATTTTCCGGCCTTGTCGGCATAGCTGGTCTCGCACGGCTCGTCGCCCTGCAGGAACAGGAACTGGCAGATGCCCTCGAAGGCGTAGATCTTCGCGGGCAGCGGCGTCGTGTTGCTGATCTCGATGGTGACCTGGCCCTCCCATTCCGGCTCCAGCGGCGTCACGTTCACGATGATGCCGCAGCGGGCGTAGGTCGATTTGCCCAGGCAGATCACCAGCACGTCGCGCGGGATGCGGAAATACTCGATGGTGTGGCCGAGCGCGAAACTGTTGGGCGGGATCACGCAGATCGGCGCCGCGGCGGTCGACGAAGCTGTGCGGGGAGAAGTGCTTCGGATCGACGATGGCCGAGTCGACGTTGGTGAAGACCTTGAACTCGTCGGCGACCCGGGCGTCGTAGCCGTAGCTGGACAGCCCGAAGCTGATCACGCCGTCGCGCTTCTGGGTCTCGACGAAAGGGTCGATCATGCCGTGTTCGGTTGCCATGCGGCGGATCCAGGCGTCTGACATGACGGCCACGGCGGCGCTCCAAACGGGGGGTGGCGCCGCAGCCTCTAGCGCAGCGGGGCGCGCGCGTCCAAGCGGCGTTCCGCCCCGGCCGCCGCGCGACACGCGGCTCGACATCTTCCGGGGCTTGCTCCAGCTCGTGATCTTCGCGAGCCACGCGACCGGGACCTGGATCGGCGTGTGGCTGATCCCGTCGCCGTGGGGATTGTCCGACAGCTCCGAACAGTTCGTGTTCCTGTCCGGTTTCACCCTCGGCAGCGTGTTCGCGCGCAAGGCGGTGCGGAGCGGGTTTTTCGACGCCTGGGGCGACCTGCTGCGGCGGACGTGGCGGCTGTACCGCACCCATCTGCTGGTGTTTTCCGCTTATGGCCTCGCGGTCGTCATTGCCGGCTTGACGATCCTGCCGGGCGAGGCCGAGCGGATGGGCTGGGCGCCGATCCTGATGCGTCCGCTGGCGCATTTGCCGCGTGTGCTGGCGACGCTCGATCAGCCGGCGTTCATGGGCATTCTTCCGCTCTTTGTCTGGTGCATGCTTCTGCTGCCTGGCTTCGCCGCCGTCGAGGCGCGCTTTGGCGACTGGTCGCTGGTGCTGCCGCTCGCGGTTTACGTGGCGTCCTGGGTGGTGATCGAGGCGGTGCCCGGCCTGGGGTGGGAGGACGGGATCGGCTTCAACCCGTTCACCTGGCAGCTTATCTTCCTCGGAGGCGCATGGCTGGGCCGGCGGGCATTGCTGCATGGGCGGGCGCTGCCGTTTTTTTCCAATGCGGCGCGCTGGGTCACCATTGCGGCGGTCGCCGTGCTGGCCTTGGGGCTATGGGTCCGGCTCGGCTGGCACGGGTTTGTGGGCGAGGCGCGTGTGCCGGTGTACTGGTGGCTGGCCGACAAGAAGGATCTGCCGCCGGCCGGATTGCTGCATGCCCTGGCGCTGGCGTGGCTGGTCGCGGCGTTCGTGCCGCGCGATGCCGGGTGGATGCATTTGTCCGCGTTCCGCTGGATCGCCGCGATCGGCCGGCACAGCCTGCAGGTGTTCTGCGTCGGGCTGTTCCTGTCGTGGGGCGCGAGCGTCGTCTTCCGGATGGTGCCGTATTCTGCGGGGCTGGATGTCATGGTGATCGCGATCGGCTGCGTCGGGCTCGCCCTGTTCGCGCGCTGGCGGGAGCGGCGGCTGGCGGTGGCGCGGGTGGCGATCGCGGCGTGACGGCGGACGAGATCGCGCTGCGCTGCTCAGCCTGATGCCGGCACGTCCGGAGCGTCTGACTTGGCACTGCGCCCCCGCGCTTGATCCTTACGCTTCCGGAGGTTCTCCCGCAGCGCAGCTGCCTCGCGCTGCTGGCGCTTCCGCTGCTCGGCCAACGCCCGGTCGGTGAGGTGGGGGCGCTGTTCCTGTTGCGGCGGTTCGCTCATGCGAGCGGATAGACCCGCCGTCGCGGCGGCACGTCAAGGGCCTCCGGATGGTGGGCGCTGGACCTGCCCGCGGCGGCGAAGCGGATGGGCTGCTCGGGCTGGCCGGATCCGTCGACGGCGCGGCCTACGGCGTGATGCGGCCGGCGCCTGGCGACAGGCCAACGCGCAGCGCCGGGCGCCAACGCACTTCGAGCACAACGTGTCGGATTGTAACCGCCGCGCAATCCCGCTTGACGCCGCACGTCAGAAATATTAACTACGTCGCGTGAACCCCACCACCCCATCCCCAGAAACCGCCACGGAGCGGCTCGCCGAACGATGCGGCGAGATCTCCCAGGGCCTGGCCGCCAACGGCGGCGGGGATCGGCTGTCCGCGCTCCTGATCCATCTGATCGAGCGTCTCATCCAGGCGATCCTCTCGATCGCGCGGAATTTTCCGGCGGCCGCCGCCCCGGCCGAGCCGGCAGCAACCGCCTTCCCCCCGAAGCAGCAACACAACACCCCGGTTCGGCCAGGAGCATCGAGGGGCCATTCGCCCCGCCGGCAAGAACCGAGGCGGCACGAACGCCCGGCCCCCGCGGCCGGTGAGCCGCCGGGGCCGGGTCGGCAAACCCCCAGAACGCTTCCCCCAACCGCCCACCCCGGCCCGGTCAGGCGCCGCGCCCGACCGGCCGGCCAGCTTCCAGGCGCCACCGCCCCACCGCGGCGACCTCCGAAAAATCGGGTTTTTGGCCCGGCCGCTTCCGCACGCCCATTTCGTTCCGTATAAGCAATAAAATCGGTTGCAGGGCGGCCCCGGGGCGTCGGTGGACGCAAGCTGTCGGTCAGCCGAAGCAACGATTTCAAAACCCTGCCAGTGGGTGGGCTACAAGCTGATGGCCCGAGCCGGCAATGTGCAACGGAAGTCGAAACTCAACCCGCCTGGGCTGCGGCCGGAGCGGCGGCCGGGATGGTGCGGCACGGCAGCGTCAGCCGGAACCGCGTGCCGCCCGGGCCGGTGTCGAGCAGCACGATGTCGCCGCCCTGCGCGCGCATCAGGTCGTGCACGATGGCGAGTCCGAGCCCGGTGCTGCCGCGCCGGCCGCCGCTGACGAAGGGGCGGAACAGCGCCGCGCGCACCGTCTCCGGCAAGCCCTTGCCGTCGTCGCCGACCACGATCGCCATCTCCTCGACCTCCCGCGCCGCCGTGACCGAGACGTGCGCCAACTCCGCCTCGCCCGCGTTGCGCAGCAGGTTGCCGAGCACGCGCACGAGGCTGTCGCGATCGGCTTCGACCACGATCTCCGGCGCGACGCGGTTCTCGACCACGAGGGCCGGGCAGGCGGCGCGCGCCTGCTCGGCGGCTTCCTCGACCGTCGCGCGCAGGTCGATGCGCTGGCGCGGCATGGCGACGGGGGCCTCGCGCGCGAATTCGAGCGTGCGGCGCATCAGCTCGGCGGCGCGTTCGACCGCGCGCACGACCACGTCGCCGGCGCGCTTGGCCGAGGCGTCCTGGCTCATTTGCAGCCGCTCCCCGGTCAGCATCGCCGGGGAGAGGATGCCGCGCAGGTCGTGGTTGACCTTGGCGACCGCGACGCCGAGCGCCGCGAGCCGAGCATTGCGCCACAGCGCCGCGCGCAACTCGCCCTGCATCGCCGACAATTCGCGTGCGGCGACGGCGATCTCGTCCTCGCGGGTGGACGGCGGCGCCATGCCGTCGTGCGGGATCAGCCGTTCGGGGTCGGCGCGGAAGGCGGCGATGCTCTGCGTCAGCCGGCGGATCGGCCGCACCAGCAGCACCAGCAGCGCGAAATAGAGCAGCAGGCCGACGGCGACCGCGACGGCCAGCGAAACGCTGCCGACCTGGGTGGCCCGACGCAGCAGCGCCTGGTGCAGAATGGCCCGATGCAGCACGGCCAGCACCATCGTGTCGGGATGGCCCGGGACCGCGCCGGATACCGAAATCAGATCGTCCTCGCTGCTGGTCAGCGCGGCGAGCGCGCCGGACAGCGCGGAGGGAAAGGATTCGCTGCTGCAGGTCGATCGCGAGTCGAGGGCGGCATGTCGGGGGCCGGCGCCAGGATCGTCTCGGCGCGGTCCGGCAGCTGCAGCTGGATCGCCGCGGCGCCGACGAGGCGGAGCAGTTCGTCGCGCATGCTCCGGTCGACCACGCCCCCGGGCGCCTCGCTGACCGAGAGGGCCGCGAGCTGGGCCTCGGTGAGACGCCGGTCCAGCCAGTCCCGCCGCAGCCGGATCAGCGAGGGGACGAAGAACAGCGCCTGGGTCAGCAGGATCGCGGCGACCGTGAGCCAGGCGAGCCGGATCGCCAGGCGATGGCGCGGCGCCGGGGGGGCCGGGCGTTGGCGGGCTCGCCGGCGTCCATCACGCGGGCCGCCGGAAATGCCGCCAGGCGACCGGCAGCAGCACGATCGTGGCGAGCCCGAGCAGCGGCAGCAGCACGGCGGGAGAGTGCAGCACGGCCAGGTTCGGCGTCGCGCCGGACGCGAGCACGCCGCCGAGGCCGGCGCCGATGAAGGCCAGCACGACCACGATCGGCACGACCCCGATCACGGTCGCCGCCGCATACGGCAGCAGCTTCATGCCGACGAGGCCGGGGGCGAGGTTGAGCAGCCAGAACGGCACCGCCGGGATCAGCCGCAGCGCCAGCAGGTAGCGGAAGCCGTCGCGTTGCAGTCCCGGGCGCACCCGCTCGAGGAACGGCGCGGCGCGGCGCGCGAAGGCGGGCGCGAGCGCGCTGCGCACCAGCAGGAACAGCAGCACCGCCCCGAGGCTCGACGATCCGACCGCGAGCATAGCGCCGAGCAGCGGGCCGAACAGCAGGCCGCCGAGCAGCGTGAACCACAGGCTCAGCGGCAGCGACAGCGCGACCGATCCGGCATAGGCGACGCAGAACGCCGACGCGCTCGCGACCGGCGCCGCCGCCACGAACCCGCGCAGCGCCTCCGCGTGCGTGGCGATCGTGCGCCAGCCGACATCGTGCTGCCACAGCAGCACGAGCGCCGCGGCAGTCAGGGCAAGCAGGGGGAGCAGCAGCCAGGGGCGGGAACGGCCGGGCATCGCGGCGAAGTTATCAGCCTCGGTGCCGTTCGCGCATAGCTTTTCGCTTCATAATTTCTCGTAACGCCACGAGCGATTGGCAGCCGGCGGTTGACGGGGCGGCGGGGGCGACCCTATAAGCCGCCGCCTGCGACGGGACCGGCGAACGGCCCCGTCGCGATCCTATTCCTTGGTCGCCAGTTCCCTGATCGCCGGCGGCCGCATCCCGGAGCGAGGCGTCCGCCCGGCAGCCCGCCCTGTCCAGTCGGAGAGTGTCGTGAAGCGCACGTACCAACCATCCAAGCTCGTCCGCAAGCGCCGGCACGGGTTCCGCGCCCGGATGGCGACGGTGGGCGGCCGCAAGGTGCTGGCCAATCGCCGCGCCAAGGGCCGCAAGAAGCTGTCGGCCTGAGCCGCGCGCGGGTGCGCCGGGCCGCCATCTCCGCGGATCCTGATCGAGGGTTTGCCGCATGGCCCCGAGCCGCTTGACAAGGCCGGAGCGGCTGAAGCGCCGCGCCGACTTTCTGCGGGTTGCCGCGAAGGGTCGCAAGGCGCCGGTGCACGGGTTGGTCCTGCAGGCACTGGCACGCGACGACGCCGGGCCGGCGCGCGTCGGCTTCACGGTGACGCGAAAGATCGGCAACGCGGTCGTGCGCAACCGCGCGCGGCGGCGGCTCAAGGAGGCGGCGCGGCTGCTGCTGCGCGAGGCCCGGCCGACGGGCGTCGACCTCGTGCTGATCGGCCGCGACGCGACCGCGCAGGCGGCACGTTCGCCGACCTGATCGACGATCTTCGCGCGCGCTCGCCAAGGCCGGCGTCCACCTTCCGGGCGGCACACCATGACGCCGGCCGCCGCGGTGCTGGTGGGCGCGGTGCGCGTCTACCAGTGTTCGCTGAGCCCGCTGCTGGGCGCCGACTGCCGGTTCGCGCCGAGCTGCAGCTGCTACGCGGTCGAGGCGCTGCGCCGGCACGGCGCGGCGCGCGGCGCGGCCCTGGCCGCATGGCGGGTGCTGCGCTGCAATCCCTGGAACGAGGGCGGATACGACCCGGTTCCGGAGCACGTGACACCGGCCCGACACCAGCCGCGCGCCGACGCGCGGCCGGGCCGCATGGGACCCTGATGGACCAAAAACGCCTCTTCATCGCGATCGCGTTCTCGGTGGCGATCCTCGCGATCTTCCAGGTGCTGCTGCCGGCGCGCCATCCGGCCCTGCACCCGCCGACGACCGCCACCGAGGCGACGGCGCCCGCGGTCGCGCCGACCGGCACGCCGTCGGCGGCGGCGCGGCCGGCGCCGCCGGGGCCGGCGAGCCCGCCTCCGCGGCGGCCGCCGTGGCCGAGACGCCGCGGATCAAGATCGAGCGCGCCGCGCGTCTCCGGCAGCATCAGCCTCGTCGGCGCGCGGCTCGACGACGTGGTGCTGAACGACTACCGCGAGACGATCGAGAAGGACTCTCCGCTCGTGCGGCTGCTGGAGCCGCGGGCATCGAAATTCCCCTCGTACATCCAGTTCGGCTGGACCGCCGACGGTAACGTCAAGGTGCCGGACAACGACACGGTCTGGAAAGCCTCGGCGGCAGACGCTGACGGCCGACCATCCGGTGACGCTGAGCTGGGACAACGGCGCGGGCCTGACCTTCGAGATCGAGTTCGCGATCGACGACAACTACATGTTCACCGACGACCCAGCGGGTGCGCAACGCGACCGACACGCCGGTGACGCTGCGGCCGTGGGCGCGGGTGCGGCGCGACTACACGCCGACCACCGCCGGCTACAGCGTGCTGTTCGAGGGCATGATCGGCTGGGCCGACAACAGCATGCACGACGTCAGCTACTCGTCCGGCAAGTCGGAGGCGGAGAAGCACGATGGCGTTGCCTATTCCGGTACCGGCAGCGGCGGCTGGGCCGGGTTCACCGACAAGTACTGGCTGAACGCGGTGATCCCGGACCCCAAGGAGGAGGTGACCACCAGCTACCGCTCGTTCCCGGCCGGCGCCGGGGCGTTCCAGACCGATTTCGTGTCTGCCCACGGCATCGAGGCGCCGCCGCACGGCGACGCCGTGCACGTCGACCGCGCCTTCGTCGGCGTCAAGCTGGTGAAGCTGCTCGAACACTACGAGGCAACCGACGAAATCTCGCACTTCTACAAGGCGGTGGACTGGGGCTGGTTCGAGTTCATCACCCGGCCGTTCTACGAGGCGCTGAATTTTCTCTATCATGCCGCTGGGCAATTTCGGCCTGGCGATCATCGCGTTCACGTTCTGCGTCAAGGCGCTGTTCTTCCCGCTGGCGAACTACTCCTACCGCTCGATGAGCAAGATGAAGCTGCTGGCGCCGAAGATGCAGGCGGTACGGGAGCAGCTACAAGGACGATCCGCGAAGATCCAGCAGCAGACGATGGCGATCTACAAGGCGGAGAAGATCAACCCGGCCTGCGGCTGCCTGCCGATGGTGATCCAGATCCCGGTGTTCTTCTCGCTCTACAAGGTGATCTTCGTCGACGATCGAGATGCGGCAGGCGCCGTTCTTCGGCTGGATCCACGACCTGTCGGCGGTCGATCCGACCAACGTGTTCAATCCTGTTCGGGCTGATCCCGTTCGATCCGACGACGATCTCGCCGTTCCTGCATCTGGGCGCCTGGCCGCTGATCATGGGCGTGACGATGTTCTTCCAGCAGAAGATGAACCCGCCGCCGCCCGACCCGGTGCAGGCAAAGCTGTTCCAGTTCATGCCGATCATCTTCACCTTCATGATGGCGCGCTTCCCGGCCGGGCTGGTGATCTACTGGAGCTGGAACAACAATCTGCTGACGATCGCCCAGCAATGGCTGATCATGCGCCGCACGCAGCTGAGCAAGCCGGGACTGGCGCGGGTGGACCGGCCCGCCGCGAAGGGGAAGCCGGCGCCCAGGGGCGGCGACGATGCAAAGCCGAAGGTGCTCGCCGCCGGCGCCGCCACGGCCGAGGAGGAGTAGGCGCGCGCGGCATGACGCCCGAGGAACACGCCGCCTGGATCGACGCCGGCCGAAAGCTGTTCGCCGCCGAATGCAGATTCTTCTTCGCGAGCCAGCGGCTTGACCAGTTGCCGCCGCCGGCCGGGCCGGAAGTGGCGTTCGCCGGCCGCTCCAACGTGGGCAAATCCTCGCTGGTCAATGCGCTGACCGGGCGCAGGACGCTGGCGCGCACCTCGAACCAGCCCGGGCGCACCCGGCAGCTCAACTTCTTCGACCTCGGCGGGCGGCTGACGCTGGTCGACATGCCCGGCTACGGCTACGCGCAGGCCAGCCGCAGACGTGAAGGCGGACTGGCAGGGGCTGATGTTCGACTACCTGCGCGGCCGCCCGACGCTGCGCCGGGTGATGCTGCTGCTGGACGCGCGGATCGAGGTGAAGGAGACCGACGGC
Source organism: uncultured Solirubrobacterales bacterium (assembly GCA_963697635.1). Lineage (GTDB taxonomy): Bacteria > Pseudomonadota > Alphaproteobacteria > Acetobacterales > Acetobacteraceae > CAJCJG01. The sequence continues at coordinate 69,564 of CAVOOS010000013.1, forward strand.
GCAGGTGATGGACCTGCTGGACCGCGCCGCCGTGACGTATCAGCTCGTGCTGACCAAGACCGACGCCGTGACGCCGGCGGCACTGGGGGCGAAGCGGGCGGAGGCGGCGGCGCTGGCGCGCAAGCACCCAGCGGCGCACCCGGAAGCGCTCGACACCAGCAGCGAGACCGGCGCGGGGGTTCCCGAGTTGCGTGCCGCGCTGGCTGAGCTGGCGGCCTGAGCCGGCCCTATTCCTGCGCGAACCCGGGAATGCCATCGGGCGCGACGAGCCACCCTGGGTTCGGGCGAAGCCGATACACGAGCCGCCCGACCACATCGCCAAACTTGACTGATCCGAACTGCGACGCGCGGCTGTCGATCGACCTATCGCGGTTGTCGCCCACGACAAAGAGGTGACCCGGCGCGACAATGGTTACGGGCATGTTGGCGATTTGAGCGGACTCGGGATGCTGCGCGAGAGCAACCTCGTACGACACTTCATCTGGCAGGGTTTCAATATGGAGCGAGACCAGTTGCTGTCGGCGACTTGTCGCGAAATGCGCGTCTTCGCCATCGGGCTGCGTGACCGTTTCGCCGTTGAGAACGAGTGCCTGGTCCACGAACTCAATGGAATCGCCTGGCCGGCCGATCACGCGCTTTATGTATTCGACGTTGGAACCGTGCCGGAACACGATCATATCGCCCCGCTGCGGCAACGCCGCCGCCGCGCGCAGGTCGGCGAGCACCACGTCTCCCTCGTCAAGCGTTGGAAGCATGCCCGCGCTGGACATCGAATAGCTGCGCACCGCGATTCCTGACGACTGGAAACGGCGGATAATTCTAAAGTCCTCAGCCCAATCCAGAAGCGACGTGCTCTCGGCCGGCCGGACGAGCGCCGTGCTGCCGAGCATCGAAAGCGCCGCGAGCAAATGCCGTCGTTCAATCATTTGCATTGGTAACCGAACGAGAAGTTGCCGTTTGAGGGTCAACCCGTCAAGGCGGTGCGTCGGACCTGCGTTGAGCCGGTTTCCGGGATCCCTTGACCCCGCCCCCGTGCCGCCGCACAAGGCCGGCCCGCGACGGAGGTCCGCCATGACAACTCGAAAGTCAATCGACCTGCCGACGCCGGAGAGCGCGGAGGAGCAGGCGCGGATCCTGGCGCAGGCGCTGCCGTTCCTGCGCCGCTACGCCGGCGCGACGATCGTCGTGAAATACGGCGGCCACGCGATGGGTGACGAGAAACTGGCGGAAATGTTCGGCGCCGACATCGCGCTGCTCAAGCAGGTCGGCATCAATCCGGTCGTGGTGCACGGCGGCGGGCCGCAGATCAACGAGATGCTGTCGCGGCTCAAGATCACCTCGACCTTCGTCGACGGGCTGCGCGTCACCGATGCGGCGATGGTGGAAGTGGTCGAGATGGTGCTGGCCGGCACCGTCAATAAACAGGTCGCCGGGCTGATCAACCGGGCCGGTGCGCTCGCGGTCGGCATCTGCGGCAAGGACGGCGGGCTGATCCGCGCGCGCAAACTGGAGCGCACCGTGCGCGACCCGGGCAGCCGGATCGAGCGGGAGCTCGACCTCGGGTTCGTCGGCGAGCCGGCGCACGTCGATGTGCGGGTGATCCACGCGCTGACCGGCGCCGGGCTGATCCCGGTGATCGCGCCGGTCGGGCTCGGCGACGACGGACAGACCTACAACATCAACGCCGACACCGTGGCCGGCGCGGTCGCCGGCGCGCTGGGGGCGACGCGGCTGCTGATGCTGACGGACGTGCCGGGCGTGCTGGACGCCGGACAAGAAGCTGATCCCGGAACTGTCGGTGGCGGAGGTGCGGGAGGCGATCGCCGCCGGGGTGATCACCGGCGGGATGATTCCGAAGGTGGAAAACTGCGTCGATGCGGTGCAGCGCGGGCGTGAAGGGCGCAGTGATCCTGGACGGGCGGCAGCCGCATGCCTGCCTGCTGGAACTGTTCATCGAGGGCGGGCTGGGGACGATGATCACGCCGTGACCAGCATCCGCAGGCCGTCGGCGACCAGCTTGAGCGAGATCAACAGCAGCGCGACCTGCACCAGCGTGAAGAACAGCCTTTCCGGCATCCGCTGCACCGGCGCACGGTCAGCAGCGTGCTGGCGATGCCGACCGGGAACAGCACAAAGGCTGCCCGCAGGTTGGCGAGCGAAAGCTGGCCGAGCGCCCAGTACAGCACCAGCTTCTCGGCGTTGACGATCGCGAACAGGATCGTGGTGGTGCCGGCATACGCCAGTTTTTCGAGTTTCTGGGGCAGCACGTAGACCTGGTTAGGCGGCGCGCCGGAGTGCGAGACGAAGCTCGTGAAGCCGGTCAGCGCGCCCCAGACGAGCCCGCGCGGCCAGTCGGCCGGGCGTGCGGCGACGTCGGCGCGGCGGGTCCACGAATACAGCACGAAGCCGAGGCCGATCAGCCCGATCAGCAGCGTGACGGCACCTTCCGAGACGATCGCGGCGGTGGCCCAGCCAAGCGCCACGCCCAGAGTGCAGCCGGGGATCAGCACCAGCAGGTTGCGGAGGCTGTAGCTGCGCCGGTAGGCGAGCACGCCGAACAGGTCGGTCGCGACGAAAATCGGCAGCAGCAGCCCGGCGGCGGCGATCGGGGAGATGATCAGCGACAGCACCGGAACCGCCAGCATCCCGATCGCCGGCAGCCCGCCTTTCGAGGCGCCGACCAGCGCGGCGGCCGGGAGGGCGGCGAGATAGAACAGCGTGCCGGACGCGATCATTCCGGCGATATAGCGGTTCCGCCACCGGCCGGCGTCGGGGGCGGCGGCATTGCTGCGCCCCGCTGCGCGGGCCGCTGCGTTGCGGCAGATCAAGGCGCGATCGCGAAGCCCCGCGTCACCCGCCCGGCGGCGGCTCCAGTTGTCGCGCCAGCCGGCGCGCCAGCAGCCAGCCGATCAGGCCGCTCACCGGCGCGGCCGGCAACATCAGCAGCCAGCCGATGTTGGCGCCGTTGGCGGCCAGGAACATGCCGACGCCGAGCAGCATGCCGCCGATCAGGCAGCCGGTGACGGCCGCGGAAATGCCGAGCATCAGGAGGTCGGGGCGCTGGATCATGCCGGGGCTGCTACGCAAGCCAGCCGTGCTTGGCAAGATTTGACAAGGCAAAGATTTGACAGGGGGAGGGGCGGCGCCTAGACAGGCCGCCCACTGCCGGGAGTGGACAGACACAAGTCGCCCGCGCCCGCTTGCGCGTTTTGCGCGCAGGACTACCGGTGCAACAAGCCCGCCCGGCGTCTCGATGGCCGGCGGCGAGACCGAACGAAAGGGCACCGCGCATGACCAAGCGCGCCGAGAGCAAGTACAAGATCAACCGCCGCCTGGGCGTGAACCTGTGGGGCCGGCCGAAGTCGCCGCTGGCCAAGCGCGACTACGGCCCCGGCCAGCACGGCCAGCGCCGCAAGGGCAAGCCCACCGACTTCGGCATCCAGCTGATGGCCAAGCAGAAGCTCAAGGGCTACTACGGCAACATCAGCGAGAAGCAATTCCGGAAGTATTATTTCGAGGCGGTGCGCCGCCAGCGGCGCTCCGATCGGCTGATCGAGCTGCTGGAGCGCCGGTTGGACGCGGTCGTTTACCGATAAAGTTGGCAATTTCAAAAAAAAAAAAAAAAAAAAAAAAAAAAAAAAAAAAAACCAACCCAAAAATTTTTTTTTTTTTTTTTTTTTTTTTTTTTTTTTTTTTTTTTTTTTTTTTTTTTTTTTTTTTTTTTTTTTTTTTT
>CAVOOS010000014.1:0-95985 GCA_963697635.1 uncultured Solirubrobacterales bacterium
GCGGTCGCCGATTTTCCGGAATTCGTGCGCCAGGCGGAAAGCGGAAGACTGCGCATCGCGACCGACGTGTTCCCCGAGGAGCCAGTGGCGGCGGACGACCCGGTGCGCAAGGTGGAGGGGTTGTTGCTGTGGCGCATCGGACCGGTGGTGGTTCGTGGAAGCGTGAGCGGATCGGCCGCATGATGGTCGCGGACGCCGAGCTTATCCTCCGCGGCTTGTCGCCGGTGCTGTGCCGTCGCACGACCCGGGGCTGGCCACGCGGCTGCGCAGCAAAGCCGTGGGGATGGGGTAGGGGCTTTCAGAGGTAGCGCCAGCAACTTCGCTGCCCCCACTGAAGCGATCCGGGCGGAAGAACCACCGCGGCCAGTGCGTCGCGGTTGGCGCGGGCTGCGCGCTTCGCCTCCCTCAACGCCTCAACGGACTTCGAAGCAATCTCGGTATCCATCTGCGAACCTAGCTTAACACGTCGGCAAGGGCCTAGTTGGCAGTAGCAAGCTTAATGCCCTTGGAACTGTGCTCTGGCAGTTATATTCCCAAATATGCTGATGCGGCGCCGCGGGGAATCGAGCCCATCTCGATGCATAGAACCACCTGACTTTGGGTGGCGGTTGCTTGCGAGGGAAGCCCGGATTGCGACGTGACCGGCTCCCGCTGTGACCTTGCCGCGCAACCGGCCCTCCAGCGTCGAGAATTCCGTCCTGGAGCACTTCCCCAAGCGTTTCTCGACGTGCCGCCGGCGCGGCGAGCACCGAAATGATGGCCGCCAATCGGCCAGCTCCACAAAGCCAAGCCTGGAACATAGGAAATTGTCATGGCGACCCGGACCGATTAATCTCGGAAGCGTCAACAACACCCTCACCGAGGGCAACAGTGATTACATCATTACCGGAGGCGATGGGAACGATACCCTGACGCTCGGCAACGGCGATAACCCGGTCGCTCGGGAACGGCGACATACCCTGGACGCTGGGCGGCGGCACCGACCAGATCACGGCCGGGTCCGGCAACAACGGCATTCCCACCACCGGTCCCGGCACGGACAACATCACCTTGTCCGGCGGGAACAACACCATCGTCGTGGGTAACGGCCCGGATACGATCGCGGCGGGCGACGGCCTGAACACGGTGACGGCAGGCAATGGCAACGACAGCGTCGTCCTCGGCAACGGCTCCGACCAGGTGATGACCGGGAACGGCAACAGCAGCATCGCGGTCGGCTCCGGCGCGGACGACACCGTCATCGTCGGCACCGGCGCCAACTCCATCGCGATCGGAACCGGCAGCGCGGACAGCGTGCAGACCGCAGCCGGCGGCAACACCGTCCTGGTCTCCGCCGCCGCGGTTGGCGGCGACGCCATCCAGGGTGCCTTGACCAGCGGCGACGGCAGCTTGAACACGCTCGATTTCACCACCGCGGGTGCCATCACCGCGAGCGGCATCAGCGGCTTCGCGACCTACCGGTTGGCGGATGGAGGGCCAAACACACTCACCCTCGGCAACGCGAACTTCGCGCGACTGCCGGGCGGCGTGATCACCATCCTGGGCGGTGATTCCGGCAACACGATCAACGCCGCGGCCCTCTCGGCGGCGGACGCCGTGGTCATCTATGCGGGAATGGGGACCAACGTCCTCACCGGCGGCGCCGCCAATGACACGTTCCACGGCGGTCCCGGCCTGGCGACCGTGGACGGTGGCGCCGGCGTCAATACCATGACTTTTACCGGCCCCCGGTCGGCCTACACCATCACCGTCAACGGCGCCACCACGGACGTGGTCGGCAATGGCGCCACGGATACCCTCACGAACATCCAGAATCTGGTCTTTTCGGCCGGCCCGGCCGCCCCATCCGCCCTGACCCTGGCGCCCGCCAGCGACAGCGGCACGCCCGGCGACAACATCACCGATGTCGCCACGCCGACGTTCACCGGTACCGGCACCGCCGGCGATACGCTGACCCTGTACGACGGCACCACCGCGGTCGGCACCGCGATCGTCGCGGCCGACGGCACGTTCGCGGCCACCCCGACCAGTCCGCTGGCGCTCGGGACACAGAACCTGACGGCGACCCAGACCGATCCGGCCGACAATGTCTCGCCGGCTTCCCCCACGCTGGTACTCGGCATCGTGCCGGTCCCAGTCGCCCCGTCCGCACTGACCCTGGCGCCTGCCAGCGACAGCGGACCCGGGGACGACACCACCTTCATCACCACGCCGATCATCACCGGCACCGGCACCGCCGGCGATACGCTGACCCTGTATGACGGCACCACGGCGATCGGCACCACGACCGTCGCCGCCGGCGGCACGTTCTCGGTCACGCCCACCAGTCCGCTGGCCATCGGCACACCGAGCCTGTCGGCCACCCAGACCGATCCGTCCGGCGACATCTCGCCGGCCTCCCCGACGCTGGTTCTCAGCATCGTGCCCGCGATCTCCGACATCTTCGACAGCGCCGGCACGCTGATCGGCACCGTGACCGATCCGGGACAGCAACTCGGCTTCAGCACGGACCCGCTGCCGGGCGGCGCGAACTCCCAGACCAATCCCACCGGGGGCGTCGTGACGCTGATGTCCGAAGACAATACCATCACGACGTGGGGCAACGATACGGTCAGCGCCGGCGGCGGCGCGGACACGATCTACGCGGCGGGCGGTTCCACCTCGGTCAGCGGCGGCGCCGGTTCGCTGTTTTTCGCCGGAGCGAGCGGCCCCAGCACCGTCACCGGCGGCACCGGTTCGTCCACCGTTCTGGGCGGCGCCGGAACAAGCCTGTTCGTGGGCTGTAGCGGCGGCGACAACGTCCTTGTGGGAGGCGTCGGCGACGCAACCCTGGTCGGCGGTGGCGCCGGCGACGCGCTTTGGGCCGGCACCGGCAGCAATGTCCTGGAGATGCTGGCGGGAAGCAACGCCTATGGCAGTTCCGGCGAGTTCACCCTGTTCGGCGCCCCCAACAGCATGATGTTCGGCGGCAGCAACAACGATGTCATGGTGGCAGGGTCCGGCCCGGAAGCCATGTGGGCCGGGACGGGTACCAGTCAGATATTTGGCGGCAGCGGCCCTGATATTCTCGCGGGGGGTGCCTCCGGCCAGGCAACCCTGGCAGGCGGGTCTGGCAACGACACGCTCATCGGGGCCGGCGGCTCAGGTGTCGCGTATGGAGGTACCGGCAACGACCTGTTCTACACCGGCGCCGGCGCAATGACTGTCGTGTTGGGCGGGGGCACCGATCAAGTGCTGTTCGGATCGGGTGCGGCGGTGGCATTTGGCGGCTCCGGCCAGGACCTGTACCCGTTCGTCGACGGCCATGCCGGCGGCACCGATCTGATCTCGGGCTTCAAAGTCGGAACCGACCAGATCGGGCTTTTCGGCTACGACCTGGGCACCGTGCAACAGAGCAGCGCGGGCGGCAACACCATGCTCGACCTCAGCGATGGCACCAAGATCACCCTGCTCGGTGTCACCCAACTCGCCGGCAACTCGATCGTGTAACAGCCCGAACCTGCACCGTCACGCCTCCTCCGCAAACGGGTTCTTCGTCCCGCGCAACTGCATCCGGATCGGCGTGCCGGGCAGGTCAAACGTCTCGCGCAGGCTGTTGACCAGATATCGCGAGTAATCCTCGGGCGTCTGTTCCGCCCGCGTCCCGAACACGATGAAAGTCGGCGGCCGCGCCTTCGCCTGCGTCACATAGCGCAGCTTCAGCCGCCGCCCATCCACCAGCGGCGGCGGATGCCGCTCCAGCGCCGCCTCGAACCACCGGTTCAGTTCGCCGGTGGCGACGCGCTTGTTCCAGATCTCATGCGCCTGCCGCACTGCCGGCAGCAGCTTGTCCACGCCCTGCCCGGTCAGGCCGGACAGCGTCACCACCGGGATGCCCTTCATCTGCGCGAGGCTGGTCTCCAGCCGGTCGTCGATCGCCCGCCGGGTATTCGCCCGGTCGGCCACCGCGTCCCATTTGTTCAGCGCCAGCACGCAGGCGCGGCCCTCGCGCTCGATCAGCCGGGCGATCTGCAGATCCTGCTCGTGCAGCCCCTCGGTCGCGTCCACCGCCAGGACCACCACCTCGGCCATCTTCAGCGCCCCGATCGCCGCGCCGACCGACATTTTCTCCAGCTCCTCCTCGACGCGCGCGCGCTTGCGCAGGCCGGCGGTATCGACCAGCTCGATCGGCAGTGCCGTCGGCGTCGTGCAGCAGCGACGGCGATCGCGTCGCGGGTCAGGCCCGGCTCCGGGCCGGTGATCATCCGCTCCTCGCCGAGCAGCCGGTTCAGCAGCGTCGATTTGCCGGCATTCGGCCGCCCGACGATGGCGAGCTTCAGCGGCCGGTCCGCGTCCGCCGCCGGCTCGGCCGGCTCCGGCAGCCGGTCGGCGATCTCGCCCATCAGGTCGGCGATGCCCTCGCCATGCTCGGCGGAGACCGCGACCGGCTCGCCGAGGCCGAGCGAATAGGCCTCCAGCGCCGCGGCGGCGCCGGCGCGGCCCTCGGCCTTGTTGGCGACCAGCAGCACCGGGCGGTCCTGCCGGCGCAGCCACGCGGCGAAATGCGCATCCGCCGGCGTGATGCCGGCGCGCACGTCGATCACGAACAGCACGAGGTCGGCCTGCGCGCACCGCCGCCTCGGACGAGCGCGCATCCGGCCCGGCAGCGTCTCGGGCGCGGCTTCCTCCAGCCCCGCGGTGTCGACCAGCCGCACCGCGCGGCCGCGCAGCATCGCCTCGGCGTCCTTGCGGTCGCGCGTGACGCCGGGCGTGTCGGAAACGAGCGCCGAGCGGCGGCCGGCGAGCTTGTTGAACAGCGTCGATTTGCCGACGTTCGGGCGGCCGGCGATGACCACGGTGGGGAGCATGTCGCGCGCCTACCGCAGCGCGATCATGTTGCCGTCGTCGCAGATCACGAACACCGTGCCGTCGGCCGCGACCGGCGGCACCGAGGCGGCGCCGGTGAGCGGCTGCCGGCCCAGGATCTTGCCGGTGTACGGGCTCACCGCCAGCGCCTCGGAGGAACTGCCGGCGACGATCAGCCGGTCGCCGGCGAGCGTCGGGCCAAGCCAGCGGATCGGGTCCTCCTGCTTCTCCTCGTCCTTCCACTTCGGCAACTGGGTGAGCCAGGCGATCTCGCCGTCGTCGCGGTTGACCGCGACCATCGTCTGTTCGGTGTCGAGCACGAACAGCCATGCGCCGGCGAGCCACGGCGTCTGGTCCGAGGCGATGTCGCGCTCCCACAGCCGGCGGCCGGAGCGCAGGTCGAGCGAGACCAGCAGCCCGCCGAGCCCGGCGACGTAGACCCGGCCCTCGGCAATCACCGGCATGCCGTGGATCGCCGACAGGTCGACCAGGGAAGTGCGGCCGCGGATCGAGGCCAGGCTGTCGGTCCAGCTCACCGCGCCGGTGGCGGCGCGCAGGCAGATCAGGTCGCCGCCACCGAAGCCCGCCACCAGCAGCCCATCGGCGAACGCCGGCGAAGGCAGGCCGAGCACCGAGGTATCGGCGGCACTCGCCTGGTAGGCCCACTGCTTGGCGCCGTCGGCCGCCGACAGCGCCACCATCTGGTCGTCGAGCGTCGGGATATAGAGCCGGCCGTCGGCGATCGTCGGGGCGGCGCGCGCGGCAGTCGGCAGCCGGGTGCGCCACCGCGGCTTGCCGGTGCCGGCGTCGATGGCGATCACGTCGGCGAGCCCGGTCGCCGCGTACAGCGTGCCGCCGTCGAGCGCGATGCCGCCGCCGACATTGGTGCTGTCCTCGTCCTCGCGCGCGGTCTCGAAGCGCCACAGCCGGCCGCCGGAGCGGATGTCGAAGGCGCTGACCACGGCGTCGCTGTCCATCGCGAACACGCGGCCGCCCGCGATCACCGGCCGCGCGGTGATCTTGCGCCGGTAGCCGCCGCCCTCGCCGATATTGGACTTCCACGCCTCGGCCAGCGTGTCGCGCACGGCGATGTGGCCGCCGACATGCGAGGGCGCGCAGCCGGCCTGCGGACAAGCCGGCAACGGCGCCGGCGGCGGCAGAGCGACCGGCCGGTCGGCGGGATTGTCCACGGCGAGGCCGCGCTTCGCGGCTGCCATGATGTCGAGCCGCTTGCCGGGCAGCGGCGTCTTGCGGTCGCCGAACCAGCGGTCGAACAGGCTGCAGCCGGTCGCCGCGAGCGGCAACAGCAGGGCGGCGCGGCGCGGCAGGCGCCGGGTGTTGGACGACATGCTCATGCGATTGATCCTGCTGCGCCCAAGGCGTCCCGTCGCGTCAGCCGCCGAGCGGCCCGAGCAGGCTCTGCGCGCGCTGCCGCAAATTCTCGGGCGCGGTGACGTCCTGGGCGAGCGACCTGAGCAGGTCGCGCGCCTTGTCGTCGTGCCCGCGCCGCAGCTCCAGCATCGCCAGCCCTTCGGTCGCGAGCCCGTGGAACGGGTTGTTCGGCGCCGCGAGCGGATCGAGCCGCGCCTGCACGGTCGCCGGATCGGCGGTGTCGATCTGGTGCAGCGCCCATTGCAGGTTGGCGAGGTCGCGCAGCAGCGGGTCGGCCGAGCCGTCGGCGGCGACCTGGTCCCACAAGGCGCTGGCGCCGGCGAGGTCGCCGGCGTCCGCCTTGAGCGCCGCCGCCTGCAGCCGCGCGAGGCTGCGGTAGCTGGGCCCGCCCTTGGCGGCGACCGCGAGGAAATCGGGCACCGCGGCCTTGCGGGCGTCGCCTTTCTGGGTGTCGGCGATCTTCATCGCCGCGAGATAGCTGTCCGCGACCGCGGCGGTCTGCCTGGTGTCGTACCACTGCCACGCCCGCCAGCCGGCGACGAGCGCGACGATGACGACCGCCGCGCCTACCAGCGCCGGCCCGTACTGTTTGAGCAGCAGTTTCGCGCGGTCGGCGCGGAGGTCTTCCTCGACCTCGTCGAAAATATCAACCACTGACGTCCTCTAGGATCGGCGCGCCGCCATCCGTTTGGGTGCGGGGCGCGAGGCGGCCGGACCATAGCGGCGGTGCCGCGCCGGGGCAAATTCGCGGCCGGGTTCCTGCCCGGGGCGCGCAGGCCAGCGTTGCGCGCGCCCGTGCAAACGACAATTGGTCACCGCCGGATCGTTGGCCATATTGCACTGCGGTACGGGCGACGGCGCGGGGAAGTTCGATGCAGAAGCAGGTGGCGACGGCGGGCGCGCCGATCATTGCGGCCGAAAGTGCGGCATTCACCATCCTGCTCGCGCTGTCCGTTTCGCACATGCTCAACGACACCATGCAGTCGCTGATGCCGGCGCTGTATCCGATGCTGAAGACCAACCTCTCGCTCGATTTCGGCGAGATCGGGCTGATCACGCTGGCGTTCCAGCTCACCGCCTCGCTGCTGCAGCCGGTGGTCGGGATCGTCACCGACCGCAAGCCGATGCCGTATTCGCTTGCCGCCGGCATGGGGTTCACGCTGATCGGCCTGCTGCTGCTGTCGCGCGCCGACAGTTTCGTCGCGGTGATCGTGGCGGCGGCGACGATCGGGCTCGGCTCCTCGATCTTCCACCCGGAGGCTTCGCGGATGGCGCGCTACGCGTCCGGCGGGCAGCATGGCCTCGCGCAGTCGCTGTTCCAGGTCGGCGGCAATGCCGGGTCCGGCGCTCGGGCCGCTGCTGGCGGCGTTCATCGTGCTGCCGGGCGGGCAGCACAGCGTCGCCTGGTTCTCGCTGATCGCGCTGCTGGCGATGACGATCCTGGGCAGCGTCGGCCGCTGGTACGTGCGCCATTCGGCGGCACGGCACGGCAAGACGCGCCGGGCGGTGGTGCAGCAGCACACCCTGTCGCCCAGGCGCGTCGGCGTGTCGCTCGGCATCCTGATCGCGCTGATGTTCTCGAAATTCTTCTACCTCGCGAGCATCGGCACGTATTTCACGTTCTACCTGATCCACCAGTTCGGCGTGTCGATCCAGACGGCGCAGCTCGACCTGTTCGTGTTCCTGGCGGCGACCGCGGTGGGCACGTTCTTCGGCGGCCCGCTCGGCGACCGCATCGGCCGCAAATACGTGATCTGGGGTTCCATTCTCGGCGTGCTGCCGTTCACGCTGGTGCTGCCGTATGTCGGGCTGGTCTGGACCGTGGTGCTGGCGGTGCCGATCGGCCTGATTCTTTCCTCGGCGTTCTCGGCGATCGTGGTCTACGCGGTGGAGCTGGTGCCCGGGAAGGTCGGCACGATCTCCGGCCTGTTCTTCGGCTTCGCGTTCGGCATGGGCGGGCTCGGTGCTGCGGTGCTGGGCTGGCTCGCCGACGAGACCAGCATCCAGACCGTCTACCAGGTTTGTGCTTTTCTGCCGGCGATCGGCCTGCTGACAGCGTTCCTGCCGAACCTCGAGCGGCCGCGCGCCGCGTAACGCTGCTCGCGCTTGTTCGTCGCGCTCTACTGCGACGATGGCTCCGGCGGCTGGCGGTAACGTTCCAGCATGGCGCGGCTGATTTCGGGCGATGAGGGCCAGTGCCCGCGCTGTTGCCCGGCGTGCGCGGCGTAGGTTTCCAGGCGCGCCGGGTCGGGCTGAACCGGCTGGCCGTCCTCGCCAAGAAACAAGACCCCCTCCGTGCCGGCCGGCATCGACCGCACGAATGCGTCGGCCGCATCGAGGGCGGCCCGCAACCCCCTTGAGATCGCCGCTGCGTCAAGCGGCTCCGCGCTTTCCAATCTGTCGTAGTCGGCCTGCTGGTAGCGTGCACTGCGCCTGATCTCCGCGATGATCCCCTCCGGCGAGAAGCCGGGGTCCTTCGCCGCCGCCGCCCAGGCCACCGCGCCGAGCGGCAGGTATCGGGCATCAATGTCGAGCAGGTCGACGATGTCGCGCGGCTCGCGCCGGCCGGCCGCCGCAAGCGCCTTGTTGGTGGCGATGTCGGCCGGGTGGAGCACATAGCCGAACAGCTCGTCCCGCAGCGCCGGGAAGAACCGGAAGGCGCTGTCCACCGCCCATTCGAGCAGCGTGCCGTCCCGGTCCGCGCGCACGATCGCGGTGAAGATCGCCGGCGACCGGCGAACCCATTCGATCCGAAAGCCGCTTTGTTCCAGCAAAGCTGTGTCAACCTCGACCGCCCGCTGCATCGCCAGTTCCCGATCGTGGAACAGGTCGATGTCGTGCGAGAAGCGCGACCCGTCGCGCGCGAGAGGTGCCGCGCCGGCCACATAACTTTCCGGATTACGATGCGCCGCGATCAGCCGCAGCAGGCGCGACTGGAAGCTAGAGAGCGGCACGGCACCCGGCGATGATCCGTTCGGCCAACCGCCGTCCGGCCACGCCACCCTCCACCCGCAGGCTCTCGGTGATCGCCAGCAGGTCGGCGAGCGTCGGCTGCCCAACCGGCCGGCTGCTCCACAGCGCGCGCAGCCCGTAGTCGTGGAACGCTTCGCGATAAAGCGCGCGCAAGTCCTCGGGCGCGGGCAATCCCGCGCCGCGACGCTCCAGCTCCTCGACGGTCAGGCGATCGGTCATGCGAGTCCCACGGCTGACCGATCATATCACTCGGCCTCACTCCGGCGCGAACAACCCGACATCGGTCGGCGCCCATACCAGCGGCTCGAACGCATAGCCCGCGCCGGCCCGGCGGACATGGCCGAATGTCGGGAAATCGAGGTGCATGCCGGCGACCAGCAGCCGGTCGGTCGCCGCCATGTCGAGCGCACGATGGCGCGCGGCTTTTCCCTTCGCGCCGTCGACGTCGAACGCCAGGCCCACGTCAGGATGAGCGAATTGCAGCCCGGGCAGGTGCACGACGTCGGCCCAGATGAACAGCGCGGCGCCGCCGGAGGCGATCATCCAGCCGGTGTGCCCCGGCGTATGGCCGGCGAGCTCGACGGCCGTCACTCCGGGCAGCACCGCCTCGCCGTCGCGGATCAGCCGCGTGCGCCCGGCATAGGGCGCCAGACATTTCTGCGCCTGTTCGAACCCGGCCTGCGCCGCCGCCGGCGCGCGCGCCTGGGTCGCCTTGTCGAGCCAGGTACGCCGGCTCGGCCGCGTTGATGATCAGCTCGGCGTTCGGAAACGCGGCGCCGCCGTTCGCGTCCAGCAGGCCGCCGACATGGTCGCCGTGGGCGTGGGTGATCAGCAGCGTGTCGACCTCAGCGGGCGCCACGCCGAGCGCCGCGAGCCGCCGCTTGGCGGCACCGAGGACATGGCCGAACGCGATGCCGGCGCCGCTGTCGATCAGCACCGTGCGGCCGCCGGCGCGCAGCAGGAAGCAGCTCACGGTGATGCGCGGCGGCAGCACGCGGAACCCCTCGCGCAGCGCAGCCTCGGCCTCGGCGGCCGGCATGCCGGTCAGCCAGCCGACCGACGCGTCGAACTGGCCGTCGTTCAGCGCCGTGACGGTCGCCTCGCCGAGCGCCAGATGGTGGATACCGGGATTTGCGTGCGACATGGCGGGCCTTCCCTGCGGCGTGTTGCGGTGCGCCCTATCTGATCACGGCGCATCGGCCCGCAACCCGGCCTTGCCCGGCGGCAGCGCCATCGCGGCGCCGAGCAGCCGCGGCGGCAGCAGGTCGGCCAGCCGGGCGGCGGCGGCGATCCACCAGGGGAACGCCACCCGCATCCGGCCGCGCGCGATGCCGCGCAGGATGATGCGCGCCGCCCGGTCCGCTTCCATCATCCCGGGCATCGGAAATTTGTTCTTTTCCGTCATCGACGTGCGGACATAGCCGGGACAGACGCTGGTGAGCCGCACCCCGTGCCGGCGCGCGGACGTGGCGGTCGCGACCGTCCAGGCATCGAGCGCCGCCTTGGCCGCGCAATAGCTCGGCGCGCCGGGGGCCGGCACGAACGCGGCGACCGAGGCGATGCAGGCGATCCGCCCGCGCACCCCGTCTGCCGCCGGGTCCTGCCGCCGCATTTTTTCCAAAGCCGGAAGCGCCGTGTTCAGCGCGCCGTCAAGGTTGGTGGCAAAGATCGCCCGCACCTGCGCCGCCGGCTCCGGCGCGCCATCGTCGATGCCGGCGCCGATGCCGGCATTCGCGACCACGAGGTCGAGCCGCCCCGCCGCCTCCACCCATGTGGCAACACCAGCCGCATCGCAAACGTCGACCACGCGGGGCAAAGCGACGGCGCCGCGCGCGCGGCACGCCGCCACCACCGCCTCCAACCGCGCCGGATCGCGCCCGCCCAGGTGAAGCGCGACGCCCGGGCCGGCACACTCCAGCGCCAGCCCGCGACCGATCCCGCTGGAGGCGCCGGTGATCAGGACAGAAGCGTAGCGCGACATGGTTTCGACACTAGCCGGACGCTGCTAGAACGTCGCCCCCACCCAGCGCGTCAGGACCGCAGATGCCAGCCCTCGCCTCCATGACCGGCTTCGCCCGCAGCGCCGGCAGTGTCGAGGGGTTCGCCTGGGCGTGGGAATTGCGCAGCGTCAACGGCCGCGGACTGGATTTCCGCCTCCGCCTGCCGCCGGGCTTCGACGCGCTGGAATCGGCGCTGCGCGACGACGCCGGCAAGCAGCTCAAGCGCGGCAACGTCTCGGCGACGCTGACCGTGAAGCGGGAGGAGCGCGACCGGCTGGCGCCCGACCCGGCGGCGCTGGAGCAGGTGCTGGCGCTGGCGGCGGCGCTGTCCAAGCGCATCCCCGGCGCGCCGCCGCCGCGCGCGGAGGCGCTGCTGGCGCTGCCCGGCGTGCTGCGCGCCGCCGCGCCCGACGACGACCAGCTGCTTCCCGTCCAGATCGAGGCGGTTCGTACCGGCTTCGCCGAAGCCCTGGCGGCGCTGGTGACGGCGCGCCGGGAAGAAGGCGCACGGCTGGCGGCGACCTTGTCCGGCCAGCTCGACGAAATTTCCGCCCTGCACGCCCAGGCGGCGGCGGAGGCGGCCGACCAGCCCGCCGCGCACCGGGCCAGGATGCTGGAAACCTTGCGCGACATGCTGCGCGAAGTGCCGAATCTGCCCGAAGACAGAATCGCCCAGGAAGTGGCGCTGCTGGCCGCGCGCTCCGACGTGCGGGAAGAGCTGGACAGGCTTGCCAGCCACATCGAGGCGGCGCGCGCGCTGCTCGCCGAGGCGACGCTGGTCGGGCGGCGCTTCGACTTCCTGGTGCAGGAGTTCAACCGCGAAGCCAATACGCTGTGCAGCAAGTCGGCCTCGGTCGCGCTGACCGCGACCGGGCTGAAGCTCAAGGCGACCATCGAGCAAATGCGCGAACAGGTGCAGAACATCGAATGAGCATCGCCCGCCGCGGCTTCTGTCTCGTGGTCGCCGCGCCGTCGGGCGCGGGCAAGAGCTCGATCACGCGCGCGCTGCTGGCGAGCGAGCCGGACCTGCTGCTCTCCGTCAGCGTGACGACGCGGACGCCGCGGGCCGGCGAGCAGGAAGGCGTGCATTACCTGTTCCGCACCCCCGAAGAGTTCGACCGCATGGCGGCGGCCGGCGAATTGCTGGAATGGGCGAGGGTGTTCGGCCGCGGCTACGGCAGCCCGCGCGCCCCGGTGGAGCGGGCACTGGCGGCCGGGCGCGACGTGGTATTCGATATCGATTGGCAGGGATTTCGCCTGCTCCGCGCGGCACTGCCGGGGGATGTTGTCGGCCTGTTCATTCTGCCGCCGTCGCTCGAGGAGCTTGAGTCCCGTTTGCGCGCACGTGGCAGCGACAGGGAAGAAGAAATCGCCCGGCGCATGGCGCAGGCGCAATCCGAGATCAGCCACGCCGCCGAGTTCGACCACGTGCTGGTGAACCGCGACTTTGCGGCATCGGTGGCCGCCGTGCGGTCGCTGCTGCACTGTGCGCGCATGGAAACGCGCCGGCTGGTCGGGCTCGCCGAATTCATGGCCACGCTGCAGGCGGGCCGGTGACCGCCGATCTCGCCAAGGTGCGCCGCCACTACGCGGAGATGATGACCGCCCCGCTGCCGGGCGCCGACCCGCGCATCCGCGACGCCTTCGCGAAAATTCCGCGCGAGGATTTCCTGGGTCCGCCGCCGTGGACGGTGCGCGGTGCGTTCCGGCCGCTGACCGCGACCGATCCCTCGGTGCTCTACCACGACGGGCTGGTGGCGCTGGACGTCGAGAAGGGCATCAACAACGGCAGCCCGTCGCTGCACGCGCTGATGCTGCAGCGGCTGGGCGTGCAGCCCGGCCAGACGGTGCTGCATGTCGGCGCCGGCGGCGGCTACTACACGGCGATGCTGGCCGAGCTGACCGGCCCGACCGGGCAGGTCACGGCCATCGAGTTCGACCCCGCGCTGGCCAAGGCGGCGGAAGCGCATTTGCGGCCGTGGCCCTGGGTGCGCGTGATCCACGGCGACGGCGCGGCGTTCCCGACCGCGCCGACCGACCGCATCTACGTCAATTTCGCGCTCGCCGACCCGGCGCCAGCGTGGCTCGACCAGCTCGCGCCCGACGGCCGGCTGCTGTTTCCGCTCGGCGCGCCTTATCCGGATGCGGCGGGGGTCGAGCGCCACCACTCCGCGCGCGGCGCGCTGCTGCTGGTGATGCGCACGCCGGCGGGGTTCGCCGCCGAGTTCGACGTGCCGGTCGCCTTCGTGTTCGCCGAGGGGCCGACCGCGGGCGACCTGGAAACCCAGAATGCGGTCTACGCGGCGCTCGGGCGCGACGACAAGGATCTGGTGCGCAGCCTGCATCGCGGCCCGGGGCCGGACGGGCGCCTGTTCTTGAGCACGCCGCACTGGAGCCTCGCCTTCGATTCGCCGTGATCAGCCGATCAGCCGCGCGAGCGTGTCGAACTCCGCAATGCTCAGCGTCTCCGCCCGCCGGTCCGCCGCGATGCCGGCGCGGGTCAGCAGGGATTCGCCGCCGAGCCCGCGCAGCGACCCGCGCAGCATTTTTCTGCGCTGGCCGAACGCGGCGGCGGTGAGGCGTTCCATCGCGACGAACATTTCTGGTGACGGCTGCGCCGGGCGGGGCGTCAGCACCACCACCGCCGACCACACTTTCGGCGGCGGCACGAACGCGGCCGGCGGAATGCGAAGACGGAATTCGCAGACAGAAATCCATTGCGCCAGGACAGAAAGTCGACCGAAAGCCGGCGTGCCCGGGGCGGCGCAGATGCGGTCGGCGACTTCCTGCTGGAACATCAGCGTCAGCCGCTCCCAGGCCGCCGCCTGTCGCAGCCAACCGACCAACAGAGGAGAAGCGATGTTGTACGGCAGGTTCGCCACCACCTGCCGCGGCGCCGGCACCAGCGACGCCAGTTCGAGCGCCAGCGCGTCCCCCGCGACGACCCGCAGCGAAGGGAAAAGCTGCGCCAGCTCCTGCATCGCCGCGATCGCGCGCGGGTCCACCTCCACCACGGTGACGTCGGCGGCCCCGCTCGCCAACAGCGCGCGCGTGAGCCCGCCCGGCCCAGGCCCGACTTCCACCACGTGCCGCCCGGCGAGGTCGCCGGCCTGCCGGGCGATCCGTGCCACCAGGTTGGCATCCAGCAGAAAATGCTGGCCGAGCTTGCGCCGCGCATCCAGCCCGTGCCGCGCGATCACCTCGCGCAGCGGCGGCAGCGCGGCGAGGGCGTCGCTCAGGAGCGGAGGTCGAGCAGCGCGCGGCGCTCCAGGTCGCGCATCAACTGGCGCGACGCCAGCTCGACCCGCTCGTTGAGGATGCGCTCGGTCAGCTCCTGCTTGCCGGGCAGCCCCAGGTTCTTCTCGTCGCGCGAGCACACGGCGACCACCAGGATGCCGTCCTCCGCCACCAGCGGCTGGCTCACATGGCCGACCGGAATGGCCGCCAGCACCTGACGGAAGGCGGGCGAGATCGTCTCGAGCCGCACCTCGCCGGGGTCCGCCGGGCGGCCGTTGCCGCCGGCCTTGTTCGCCGCCTCCACGCCCGCGCAGTCCTTGGCATTGGCGGCCACCTTCCTCGCCTCGTCGAGCGCCTGCTTCTGCTGGTCGGTCGGGTGCGTCGGATCGAGCTTGGTGGCGAACTTGTAGAACGCCTGCCGCAACGAGAGGATGGTCGCCGGGTCCTTGCCGATCTCGCGCTTGCCGTGCAGCGAGACGATCGCGAAGCCGCCCGGCACCCGCAGCGGATTGCTGATCGCGCCTTCGGGCATCTCGTTGAGCACGTGCATCTCCGCCGGGTCGAGCTGGCTCGGCTGCACCCAGCCGAGGTCGCCGCCTTGCAGCGCGGTCTGGCTCTGGCTGAACTGCGCGGCCACCACCGGGAACGGCGCACCGGCGCGCAACTGCTGGATCACCGTGTCGGCGAATTTACGCGCCTGCTCCAGCGCCGCCGGGGTTTCCGCGGGGATGAAGATCTCCCCCACCCGGAACTCGGTCTGGCCGACCTGCTCCTTCAGCAGCCGTTCCTGCTCGGCGATGTCGGCGTCCGAGACCTGCGTCTGTGCGCCGAGCACCTCGCGCAGCACGCGGGTCCAGCCGATCTGCACGCGGATCTGGTCCACCAGCGTGCGGAACTCCACGTTATCGGCCGAAAGCCGGTTGCGCAGCGTGCCGGGCGCCATCCCGTTGCGCTGCTCGACTTCCGCGATCGTCTTGGCGATCTCCTGGTCGGACACGACGATGCGCCGCCGCTCCACTTCCTGCAGCCGCAGGCGTTCGTCGATCAGCTGCTTGGTGATCTGCGGCGACAGATGGTCGAGCACATCCGGGCTCATCGGCAGGCCGGTCGAGAGCGCGAACAGCCGCCGGCGGTTGTCCACGTCGCCGCGGGAGATCACGTCGCCGTTGACGATCGCCACGATCTTCGCGGCCTGCGCGGGGGGCGCCGGGGACAGCTGCGGTGGCGGCGCGGCCGGTGCCGGCGTCTGCGCCCGTGCCGCCGGCGCGGCCCCGAGCAGGACGGCCAGCCCGGCGGCGCCGAGGTTGGCGGCCCGAAGCGGGGTGACGCGAAGCGTGAAGCGCAGGGACATGCGGGACATTAACTCCTGAACCGGCATCGGCGCTCGGTCAAAGGCTGTTGAAGCCGAAGGTGCCGACGGTCTTGAGGGTGATCTGGAAGATCAGCGAGGTGGCGCCATTGTCGCCGTCGAGGGAAGTATAGCGCCGCGTGAACTCGACGTCGAAGATCGCGCATTCGTTCTCGTAGGCGCCGCCGATGGCGGTGCTGACCATCTGGTTGGTCTCCAGATCGCGCCGCGCCGAGGCGTGCAGCCGCCAATGCCCGTAATTGGTGGACGCCCCGACCGTCACCTCGCTGCGCTGTGGCCCCGGCAGCTCCGGCGTCGGGATGGTGTCGTAGTAGGTGTACGGCGAATACGACGAATAGAGATAGCCGCCCGACAGCCGCAGCCACGAGGGGCCGCCGGTGACCAGCGCATCGGCGAAGCGAAGCGCGAAGTTGTCGTGGTCGAACCGTTCGCGCGTACTGATATCGAACCACGAGTTCGGCGTGTAGGTCAGATGGCTGACCACGTCCGTGTGCGTGCCGTTCAGCCCGGAGCCGACCGGGAACGCGGGGTCGGGCCTGGCGCGGTAGCCCTGGCCGATCAGCCCGTCGAGCTGCTGCCCGTTCGGGAACAGCCACTCGGCGTGCAGCGCGAGGTTGGCGCGCATGCCGCCCTCCAGCCGGTCGATGCCGTAGAAGCGGTTGAGGTTGAACAGCGTCGCGTCGGTGAACTCGAAATCCAGGCTGTCCTCGTTGGGGATCAGCGTGGCGAGCTTGCCGTTCGCGGCGAACGGGCTGTTGAGGCCGGTACAGCTGCCGTTGGGTGCGGCGATCACCTGCGCGATCGGCTCGACGATCTGGGTGCCCCAGCTGCCGGCGTCGCGCTGGAACGGCCAGTGCAGCTCGACCGCCGCGGTCGGCATCGCCTGCGAAGCCTCGGCCGAGTTCGCCGCCCCCCAGGTCGGGCTCTGGTCGAGCTGGCGGGTGACGTAGGCGGCGCTGTCGACGTGCAGCACGAGCTTCCAGAGGTCGCCGAGCGCGCCATTGACCGGGCGCTCCCAATTGCCGCTGAAGCTCGCGCGCTCGGTGTTGGTGCCCTCTTCGCGCAGCACGTTGAACGCGCCGAGATCGACCGAGGCGCGGCCGCCGAGGAAGTCCGGCTCGCCGACGATGCTGTATTCGTAGCGCGGCAGCACGTAGGGCAGTTGCGCCGAGACCACGGTGCTGCTGACGCCGGGCGAGGTCAGCGCCTGATAGGCGCGCATGTCGAGCCGCGTGTACGAGCCCTGGCCGAACCCCTCCAGGTAGACCTGGCTGGTCAGCACGTCGGCGGTGATCAGGGAGTTGGGCGTGCCGTTGATGCCGAAGTCGCGCAGGAAGATCGCCGAGCTGGCCCGCTCCAGGTCGAAGCCCCAGCGCCACTCGTCGTCGATCGCGAACTGGCCCTTGGCGAACACGTCGCCCTGCGCGCTCTTCTCGTCCTGCGACCAGGCGCCGGTGGCGTTGATGGTGATGGTGCCGTCGTTGAACTGGTGGCGGTACTGGCCGGTCAGCGCCGGCCCGTTCTGCATCGCCAGCAGCGGCGTGAAGGTGGCGTCCGAGGAGTTGTCGATCACCCAGAAATACGGCTCGGCGACGAAGGCCCCGAGATACTTGCTGGTGCCCATCGACGGCACCAGGAAACCGCTCGCCCGCTTCACCGACGGGTCCGGGGTGGAGAAATACGGCAAGTACATCACCGGCACGCCGAAGATGTCGACCACGGCATCGCGATATTCGATGCGCTTGTTGTCGATGTCCTGCACCGCCGAGCGCGCCCGCAGGTCCCACAGCCGCGGCGCGTCGGGATCGTCCTTGCAGGCGTCGCAGGTCGAGTAGATCACCCGGCTCAACTCGTTGATCCGGGCGTCGATCCGGCGGCCGCCATTGGCCGCGAGATGCCCGTTCTCCGCCAGCTGCGCGCGCAGGTTGCTGATCACGCCGTCCTTCATGCCGCGGGCGAGCTCGGCGTAGTCGCCGAACGTCACCTGGCCGTCGGGTTCCAGCAGCACGACGTGGCCGCTGGCCGCGACCACGCCGGTGTTGCGGTCGTACGTCACCTTGTCGGCGCGCAGGTCGCGCACGCCCTGCCAGATCTCGACATGGCCAGTGAGCGTGACGATGCCGTTCTCGCGGTCGTACTCGGCCGCGTCGGCCTGGTAGAACACCGGCTGGTCCTTGGAGACCGGCTGATCCGGGCCGGCCTTGAGCGCGGAGAACTGCGCGTGCGCGGCGGCCGCGCCGATCGCGACCAACGCGAGCGCGAGCAGCAGCAGCGGCGGGCGCGAACGAATCCGTGGCGGCATGGCGCGGTCGACCATCTCAGCCGTCTTCCAGGTGCAGCAGCAGCGCGACCGACAGCATCAGCCCGGATGCCGCCGGCGCCCAGGCGGCGAGGCCCGCCGGCAACGCGCCGGACTGGCCGAACTCTTCCGCAAGCTTGGAGACCAGGAACAGGGAAAAGCCCGCCGCGACGCCGCTGCCGATCATCTGCGCGACGCCGCCGCGCCGCTGCGGCCGCATCGAGAACCCGGCCGCCAGCAGGCACATCGTCCCGGCCAGCAGCGGCAGTGCCAGCAGCGCCTGGAAATGCAGCCGATGCCGGATCGAGGAGAACCCGGAGCGGTCGAGCAGCGCGATGAAGCCGGGCAGCGCCCAGACCGAGAACGTGTCGGGTTC
Organism: uncultured Solirubrobacterales bacterium; assembly: GCA_963697635.1. GTDB lineage: Bacteria > Pseudomonadota > Alphaproteobacteria > Acetobacterales > Acetobacteraceae > CAJCJG01. Next base: position 18,492 of record CAVOOS010000014.1, read on the forward strand.
GGCGAAGCTTTCCTGCACGCGCGCGACCGTCAGGTCGGTCGGCAGCGCCAGCGCCCCGGTCGCCGAGGGCAGGTGCCCCGCCGTCACGGTCCTCGCGTTCTGCAGCAGCCACTTGCCATCGCCGAGGCGGGCGCCGTTGGCATCGACGCGCTCCAGCAGCCGGTCGGCGCCGTCCAGCCGGAAGATCGTCACGTCGCGGGCGTCGAGGTCGATCCCGTGTACCGCCACCGAATGCGCGTGCAGGATCGCGATGCCCTGCGGGTCGAGCGCGCGGTCGGCCTGGCGCAGCCAGAGCTGGCCGCCGTTGAGCGACATCGGGCCGCCGCCGGTGCGCAGGTAGTTGTCCTCCAGCACCTCGGCGCGGGCGCGCATCACCGCCGAGATCGGGCTGACGCCGGCGGTCGCGATCGCGCCGAGCAGGATCGCGCAGACCGTCGGCGCCGACAGGAACTGCCACGCGGATACGCCGGCGGCCCGCGCCACCACAAGCTCCGAGGACCGGGTCAGCCGCCAGAACGCGATGATGCCGCCGAGCAGCACCGCGAACGGCAGGATCTGCATCGCCACCCACGGCAGCCGCAGCGCCGCGATCTCGCTGACGATGCCGAACGTCGCGTCCGGCCGCGTCACCGAACGGCGCAGCAGCTCGATGAAGTCGAACAGCGCGACCAGCAGCGACAGCGCGGCCAGCATCGCCAGCACCGCCAGGGTGAACACGCGCGCGATGTAGAGGGAGAGCGTTCGGGTGAGCGTCATCGGCGCCGCACCGGCCTCACCCGGCCATGCCGCGGGCGGGTGGCGCCCAGCGCAGCAGCCGCAGCTGCGGACCGAACAGCACCCAGGCGGCGACGATGCCCGGCGCGATCGCCTGCACCCAGAGCAGCGGCACGAGGCGGGTGTCGCGGCTGGCCAGATTGCCGACCGCGAGCCCCAGCGCCAGCAGCGCCGTGATCGCCAGCACGGCGGCGAGCGGGCGGATCAGCCCGCCGTGCCGCCGGAACGCGCCGGTCAGCACCGCGACCAGCCCGATCAGCGGGAAGCTCAGCGCGGTCAGCGGCGTCGCCAAGCGCTTGTGCGCCTCCACCACCGCCTTGCCGACCTCGCGCTCGGCGAGCGAACCGGGCGCCGGGTTCAACAGCTCGCTCATCGACATCTCGGTCGGATCGCGCAGCCTTGTCTCGTCGCCCTTGCCGGACTGGGCGAGATCGATGGTGTTCTCGGCGAAGGTCAGCACGTCCAGCCGGCCGGTCTGCCGGTCGAGCTCCTGGCGACTGCCGTTGATCAGCAGCACGCGGGGCACGCCCGCGGTCTCCACCAGCCGGCCGCGCTCGGCCAGAATGGTCGCGTGGCTGTTCGGCTGGCGCGCGTCGTCCACCAGGATGCCGTGCAGCGTGCCGTCCTGGTCGCGCTTGCGGACATAGACCGTCAGATCGTCGGAGACCGGGGTGAACACGCCCTCCTGCAACAGGAAGGCGACGATGCGGTTGCGGATCTCGAACTGGAATTCCCGGAATTCGGTGAGCGTCGCCGGGACGATGTAGATGTTCAGCACGTAGCAGGCGGCCATCGAAACGAGGCAGAGCGCGAGCGCCGGCCGCGCCAGCGCAATCGGCGACAGCCCGGCCGCCCGCATCACCGTCAGCTCGCGGTCGCCGGCGAGGCGCTGGTAGACGAACTGCACCACCACGAACGTGGTGATCGGCAGGATCACCGCGAGGAAGCTCGGGATCAGCAGGCTGGTGAGCTGCAGGAACACCCGGAAGGTCAGGCCGCGATTGACCACCAGCTCGACGAAGCGCAGCGACTGGGTCAGCCAGATCAGCGCCACCAACCCGCCGGACACCGCGATCAGCGCCAGCAGCAGCTGGCGGAACAGGTAGCGATCGATCCGCGTTGGCGACGCGGCAGAGCGTCGGGAAGGCTGCCGCATCGGGTCGGGTCTCCTTCGGGCTGCGCGAGTTCTAGCGGAGCCGGCCGGGAGCGCCAACAGTCACCGGACGGCCACCGGCGCTGACAATTCTTGACTCGCAATCAACGCCGAAACGTGCGCAAATGCCGTACCAAAAATAACCCACATTCGCGCCAAAATTGCGACAAACGCGCAAAAATGACCGGAGCGCAGAGATGACCGAGACCCTTCCAATCCGCCGCCTTCTCGCGGCGGAAGCCCGCCCAGGCAGTGCCACACGCCGGCGCATGCTGCTGAGCCTGGTGGGGTTCGCCGCTGCCCTTGCCTTCGCCGACACTCGTGTGCCGCCGCTGCCAGTGGCCACCGCCGGGACGCCAGGCACCGTGGCGCCGGCCGCAATCCCGTCGCAAGCGCGGACCGTCGGTTCGGCCCAGGGCGACTCCAGCAGCGCCGCCGGCCAGAACTACGCGCTGCTGCACGACGCCGCCGCCCGCCGCCTGGAACGGGAATAGGCGTCGCCTCGCCGCCGGACCCTGGGTGCATGGCTGCTCCGCCTTAACCCCTCCCCAATCAATCGGCCGCACTCTGCGCTCACAGGAGCGTGAACATGGGGTACCAGGCGGCGGCCGATCATCTCAGTCTCTGGCGCGGCATCGACGATGCCGTCTGGCGGGAGGCGCTGCGAAGCACCCGTCCCAGGCGAGCCACGGCACCGCTGCCCGACCTGTGGCGCGAGGATCGGCGGACGCCCGAACGGGCGCTGGAGCCCGCGCTGCCGCTGGTGTCCGAACCGGCATAGCGCGCCGGCATGACCCCGGCTAGGTCGGCTTGAGCCACGGATAGCGCGCGGTGTCCTTGCCCGCGTAATCGGGATCCAGATAGATGAAGCAGCGCTGGATCTTCCAGTCGCGGATCTCGAACACGTCGCACCAGCGGCCGGCGGCCGACTCCGGCACGCCCGCGCGCCACGGCCCGTCGCGGTGCTCGCCGTGGCTCGTGCCCTCGCAGACCACGAGGTCGCTGCCGGAAAAAATCCAGTTGAAATGCGAGTAGTGGTGCACGATCGACTTGACCGTGGCGCCGACGTCGCCGAACAGCTTGCCGATCTGCTCGGTGCCGGTGGCCAGCCCCCATTTCGGGAAATACACCTGCGCGTCGGAGGCGAACAGGTCGAGGATCGAGCCACCGCTCGACGTCACGCCGCCGTTGTCGAACGCCTTCAGGTATTCGAGCGCGACCGATTTGCGCTGCTCGTCGGTCATGGTTTGCATGGTCAGTGCCATTTCTTCCTCCCTTGACGCGGTACGGCCGACGATAGCGCCAACATCGCGCGTTGTCGCGCGAGTGCAGGAATGGTTGACTGACCGCTTGGATCGGGGAGGACGCCATGGGCGTGCTTGACGGCAAGGTCGCGATCGTGACCGGCGGCACCAGCGGGATCGGCGCGCGCACGGTGGAGTTGTTCGTCGAGGAAGGCGCAAAAGTCATCATCGCCGGGCGTCGGCGTGAGGTCGGCGAGGCGTTGGCCCATCGGCTCGGCGCGGCCGCGTCGTTCGTGCAGACCGACGTCGCCGAGGCGGACCAGGTGCAGGCGATGATCGAGGCGGCGGTGGCGCGGCACGGCCGGCTCGACTGCCTGTTCAACAACGCCGGCTCCGGCGTCCCGATCGCCGGCATCGCCGATCTCGACATCGACAAATTCGACGCGGCGATGCGCGTGCTGGTGCGCGGCGTGGTGCTCGGCATGAAATACGCGGCACCGGTCATGCTGCGGCAGGCGTCCGGCAGCATCATCAACACCGGCAGCATCGCCGGCATCCAGGCCGGGTTCTCCGGTCAGACCTATTCCGCGGCGAAGGCCGCGGTGATCCACATCACACGCTGCGTCGCCGTTGAGCTCGGCGAGAAGGGCATCCGCGTCAACAGCATTTCGCCGGGCGCGATCGTCACCGGCATCTTCGCCAAGAATGCCGGGGTGTCCGACGATTTCGCCGACCAGCACACCGAGGAAGTCGCGGCCCGATTCGCCCGCGCGCAGCCGATCCCGCGCGCCGGCATGCCGGACGACATCGCCCGCGCGGCGGTCTACCTCGCGAGCGACGCCTCGAGCTTCGTCAACGGCCACGACATCGTCGTGGACGGTGGGCTGACCGCCGGTCGCTCGTTCTCCTCGACCAGCGCGGGTCGCGCGGACATGGCGGCGGCGCTGCGAAAGGCGGCGGAGCGGGCGGCGGGCTGAGGCACGCTGCGCCGCCGCGTCGCTGGCGTCAGGCGGAGATCACCGAGCCGAACAGTTCCCACTTGCTGCCGGTCCACCGGTTCAGTTGGAGGGCGCGGATCGCGTGGAAGTTGGTCGCACTGGTGTTGAGCTTGATGCCCGGTAGAATTGTTGCCAGCTCCAGCCCGTCGAGGCTAGCCGCCTGCTTCATGACGTTGGCGCGCGACAGGTCATCCCCGCACTGCTTCAGCACCTGCACCAGCGTGCCGGCCGCGGCGTAACCATAAGTGATGTTGCCGTCGGCAAGATCGCCGTTCGGCATGTACTTGCTTCATGAAGGCCCGCCATTCTTCCATGCCCGGGTCCTTCGCCCATTGCGGGTCGCCGTTGTCCTTGAGGTAGCCGGCCGTGACCATGCCGATGGCCTTGTCTGCCCCGGCGGGGTTGATGACCGAGCCGACCGAGATCGACACGTTGGTCATCAGATGCAGCGGCTTCCAGCCCAGATCGGCGATCTTCCGGATGGTCTGGGCCGCCCACTTCGGCGTCGCGGCGGTCAGCAGCACGTTCGCCCCGGAGGCCTGCAGGCTGATCACCTGGCTGTCGATGGTCGGGTCGGTGGTTTCGTAGGAGACTTCCTTGACGATCATCTTGGCGTTGTCGGCGCCCAGCCCTTCCTTCAGGCCGATCAGGTAATCCTTGCCGAAATCGTCATTTTGGTAAAGCACCGCCACCTTTGCGTCCGGCTTCTCCTTCAGCAGGTACTTGCCGTAGATCGCGGATTCGGTGCGGTAGCTTGGGTTGAACCCCATCGTCCACGGATAATGCTGCGGATCGCCCCATTTGTCGGCGCCGGTTGCCACGAACAGCTGCGGCACTTTCCTCGCGTTCATGTATTGCCGCACCGCGGTCTGGGTCGGCGTGCCCAGACCCTGGAAGATGAACGCGACCTCCTCCTGCTCGACCAGCCGGCGGGTCTGCTCGACGGTGCGCGGCGGGCTGTAGCCGTCGTCGAGCGAGATGAAGTTGATCTTGCGGCCGTTGATGCCGCCTTTTTCATTGATCATCTTGAAATAGGCCGACTCGGTATCGGCGATCACGCCGTAGGCGGAGGCCGGGCCGCTGTGCGGGTTGGTGTTGCCGATTTTTATCTCCGTTGCGGTGACGCCCGGCGTTTCCTCCGCACGGGCGCCGCGCCCCGGAAGCAGCGTGGCCGCGGCAGTCGAGGCGAGCAGTGTTCGACGGGTCCACATGTTCATATCCTCCCTGTTGTATCCCTTCAGTCCAACCATTGTGCGATCGCCATCACGTCACAACCGAAGCGTCGCCCGCGGCCCTCGCGGCGCGATACCGGCGCAACAGCGTCGTCGCCAGTCCCGCGATCCCCGACGGCATCACGTACAACACCGCGACCAGCAACACGCCGTAGGCAAGGCCTGGCGCGCTCTTGCTGATCTGCTCGGAAAAATTCGGCACGAAGGTCAGGAACGCGGCGCCGATCACGGCCCCCGGCAGCGTGCCGGCGCCGCCGACCACCAGGCCCACGAACAGCGTGATCGACAGCTGCACGGGGAAACTGTCGGGCGCCACGAACTGCACCGTGATCGCGGCGAGCGCGCCGGCGACGCCGGTGAACGCGGCGCTCACCGCAAACGCCGCGGTCTTCAGCCGGGCCACGTCGATGCCCGCCGCCTGCGCCGCCATCGGATGATCCCGCACCGCCAGCATCGCCCGCAAGACCCGCCCCCGCAGCAAGTTCTTCGCCAGCAGGAACATCAGCACCGCAACGCCGACCGTGAACAGATAAAGCCACTGGTCCTGCGACAATTTGATCCAGGCCGGCGCATCGGGCCCGGTGACGACCAGCCCCTGCACGCCGCCGGTCCAGGCCTCCAGCGCCTGGGCGCGCAGCATCTGCGGCACCGCGACCGCCAGCGCGAAGGTGACGAGCGCGAGATACGGCCCGCTCAGCCGCAACGCCGGCAGCCCGACGGCAAAGCCGAGCCCGAAGCAGACGACGGCGGCGACCGGCAGCGTCGCCCAGTACGGCCAGTCGAAGCTGATCATCAGGATCGCCGTCACGTATGCGCCGATCGCGTAGAACGCGCCGTGCCCAAGCGAAATCTGCCCGGTGGTCGCGGTCACCAGCCCGAGCCCGAGCACCGCGACCGCGTAGACGGCGGTCGTGGTGAGCTGGAACAGATGGTAGCCGCTGAGCAGGAACGCCGGCGCCGCCAGCACGATCGTGATCGCCACCGCTGTCGCGACCCTCTGCATCATACCCGCCGCACCACGGCGCGGCCGAACAGCCCGGCCGGGCGCACCACCAGCACCGCGGCGATGATCGCCAGCGCGAGCGTCAGCTTGAGGTCGGTGCCGACCAGATAGGCGCCGCTCAAATTCTCCAGCACGCCGACCGCGAACCCGCCGGCGACCGCCCCCACCGGATTGTCGATCCCGCCCAGCAGCGCGCCCGCGAACGCGTACAGCAGGATGCCGAGCATCATGTTGGGGTCGAGGAACACCACCGGCGCCACCATCATCCCCGCGACCGCGCCGAGTGCCGCCGCCAGCCCCCAGCCGAGCGCCAGCGTCCAGCCCACCGGGATGCCGACCAGCCGGCTCGACTCCGGGTTCACCGCCGCCGCGCGCATCGCCAAGCCGAGTTTGGTGAAGCGAAAAAACAGGAATACGGCGGCCAGCACCAGCAGCGTCACCGCGGTCATGCCCAGTTCGTGCGGCGACACCAGCCCACCCAGGATGTTGCCGCCGCTCTCGCCCTCGAACGGGCTCGGGAACGGCTTGACCACGAAGCCGAACAGCCAGCCGCCGAGCGCGTTGAAGATCAGCAGCAGCCCGATCGAGACGCCGACCGCCGACAGCGCGGGCGCATGCGCCATGCGCCGCATCAGCAGCCGTTCGATCGCGACGCCCAAGGCGAACGACACCACGATGGTCGCCGCGAACGCGCCCCAGTACGGCACGCCCGCCTGGATCAGCGACAGCGCGATGTAGGTGGAGAACGTCGCCATCTCGCCCTGGGCGAAATTGATGTGGCCGGTGGCGCGGTAGACCATCACCAGCGCCAGCGCCACGGACGCATAGATGCCGCCGGTCGCCAGCCCCGAGAGCGTCTGGTGCAGCAGGCCGACCATGCCTCAGTACCCGAGATACACGCGCCGCACCTCGTCGTCGCGGCCGATCGCCGCGGCGGGGCCGGCGAGGGCGATGGTGCCGGCTTCGAGGATGCAGGCATGGTCGGCGAGCGCCAGCGCCAGGCTCGCGTTCTGCTCGACCAGCAGGATGCCGATGCCGGAGGCGCCGCGAATGCGCGCAAGGATGTCGAAGATCTGCCGCACGATCAGCGGCGCCAGGCCGAAACTCGGTTCGTCGAGCAGCAGCAGCCGCGGCCGGGCGAGCAGCGCGCGTGCAATCGCCAGCATCTGCTGCTCGCCGCCGGAGAGCGTGCCGGCCTGCTGCCGCAGCCGCGGGCGCAACACCGGAAACTGCTCCAGCATGCGTTCGATGTCGTCGGCCACCTCCCGGTCGCGCCGCGCATAGGCGCCGAGCCGCAGGTTCTCGGCGACCGTCAGCTCCATGAACGTGCCGCGCCCCTCCGGCACGTGCGCGACGCCGCGGCGCGCGACCGTCTCGGTCGCGGCGCGCTCGATCCGCTCGCCGTCGAGCCGGATTTCGCCGGCCCGGCGCAGCATGCCGCAGATCGCCCGCAGCGTCGTGGTCTTGCCCGCGCCGTTGGCGCCCAGCAGCGCGGTCACGCCGCCGTGCGCGACCGTCAGGTCGATGCCGTGCAGCACCTCGCCGACGCCGTAGCCGGCGCGCAACTGCTTCACCTCAAGCAGCACGCGCGTCGACCGCCGGCGTGCCGAGATACGCGCGCACCACTTTCTCGCTCTGCTGCACCTGCGCGGGCGCGCCGTCGGCGATCGTGCTGCCGGCATCGAGCGCGACCACGTGGCCGCAGACCCGCATCACCAGCCCCATGTGATGCTCGACCAGCAGGATGCCGAGCGGGAAATGCTCGCGGATGCGCCGCAGCAGGCCGAGCAGGTCCTCGACCTCGGCATGATTGAGGCCGCAGGCCGGCTCGTCGAGCAGCAGCAGCTGCGGGTCGGCGATCAGCGCGCGCGCGATTTCGACCCGCTTGGCGACCGCGAACGGCAGCGCGCCGACCGGCAGCGCCGCGACTGCGCGCAGGTCGAACAGCGCCAGCATCGCATCGAGCCGGCGCTCGGCCGCCGCCGCCTCGCGGCGGGCCAGCGGCAGCCGCAGCGCGTGCGCGACGAAACCCGAGCGGCCGAGCGTGTGTGCGCCGGTCAGGATGTTGTCGCGCACGCTCATGCTGCGGAACAGGGCGAGGTTCTGGAACGTGCGGCCGACCCCCAGCCCCGCGCGCCGGTGCCGCGGCAGGTGCGAAATCGGCGTGCCGCGCAGCAGGATGTCGCCGCGCAGCGGGCGGCAGAAGCCGCTGATGGCGTTGAACAGCGTGGTCTTGCCGGAGCCGTTGGGGCCGATCAGCCCGCAAATCTCGCCGTCGCCGACCGCGAACGACACCCCATCCAAGGCGGTAACCTGGCCGAACCGCACCACCACGTCGCGCACGCGCAGCAACGGGGCGGTGCCATTGTCGCTCATCAGGTGCGCGGCCGTCGCGGCGCAATGCGTCGCCCTGTCACGCCATTGTTCCTCCCCGAGTGCCTCAAACGATGGCACGCGGGAACGCTCGCAGGCAAGCGCGCCGCGCCGTCATGCCTCCAGATGCTCAGAGAGTCGTCCGGTCGCCCACAAAGCCAGCATCCGGTAGTCGCTGGCGAGCGACCAGACCGGATGTCCGAACGTTGCCGGCCGGTTGTGTTCCAGCCCGAAATGCGCGCCCCAGGCAAACGAATAGCCAATGATCGGCGCGGCCACCAGCCACCGCCAGTCCAGCGTGACCGCGGCCAGCACCAGTGCCGCGAGCGCCAGCACGCTGCCCGCGTAATGCACCAGCCGCGTCTCCGGCCGGCTGTGCGCCTTCAGGTAGACGCGCCAGAATTCCGCGTAGGTCATGGCGCTCTGTCCTCGCATCGAGCACGACGTCGTCGGACGAGGACCCTATTCATTCCACTCGGTCGTCATCCCCGGGCTTGACCCGGCCATCCACGCCGCGCCCGCGCGCTGGATTGCCGGTCAAGCCCGGCAATGATGGGAACGGTCCATCACTCGGCATCGAACCCCTAAGCCCCCACCTTCACCCACGCCCGCGCCGCATGAGATTTCTGGCACGCCTCGACCACGCGTTGCACCTTGTGGCCGAACGCGAAATCCGGATACGCCGGCCGTCCCGCCGCCACCGCCTCGATCATCTCGCGCGCTTCCATCGCCTTGTAGTCGTTGTAGCCGAGCCCCAGGCTCGTCACCGGCAGCAGCGCCGCGTAGCGCGGGTCGGTCGGCCCCATGCGCATGCGGGTAAAGCCGCGTTCCGCCACCGGGCCTTCGTCGCGGTACAGGTCGAGGTCGTTGATGTGCTCGTAGTCGTAGCGCAGCATGCCCTTGTCGCCGATGATGTGGTAGCCGATTTCGAAGCGGATGCCGGTGGAGACGCGGCTCATCTGCATGTGGCCGCAGCCGCCTCCAGCGAAGCGGAACATCACCGTCGCCATGTCGTCGGTGGTGTTCTTGATGCGCCGCGTCGCGTCGCCCTGTGCGCCGAGCCGGAACCCGCCCTCGCCGAGCGGCGCCGGATGGTCGGGCACGATGAACTGCAGGTTGCACAGCACCTCCTCGATCTCGCGATCGACCAGGTGGTAGTAGTAGCTGAGGCAATGCGCGCCGATGTCGCCGATCACGCCGCTGCCGGCGCGCGCGATGTCGTTGCGCCAGGTGTGCTGCAATGTGCGGTCCGACATGAAGTCGGAGTTGAAGACCAGCCGCACATAGTTCAGCTCGCCGAGGTCGCCGCGCGCGATGGCGGCGCGGCCGAGCTGGTGCACCGGGTTCTGGATGTAGTTGAAGCCGACCAGCGTGGTGACGCCGGCGCGCTGCGCCGCCTCCGCCATCTGCCGCGCGAGATCGAACGTGTTGGCGAGCGGCTTCTCGCAATACACATGCTTGCCGGCGGCGAGTGCCGCGATCGCGACCTCGAAGTGCATGTCGTTGGGCGTGCAGATGTCGACGATGTCGATCGTCTTGTCCTCGACGATCCGCCGCCAGTCGGCGACGCCCCGCTCGATGCCGCATTCCTGTGCCGCGCGGTCGGCCATCGGCTGGTTCAGGTCGGCGATCGCGGCCAGCACCGGCACCGCCGGCTCCGGCCCGAACGCGCTGCGCGCGGTCCGGTAGGACATGGCGTGCACCTTGCCCATCCAGCCCGCGCCGACGATTCCGATTCTCAACTCGCGCATCGCTCGTTTCCCCCGTGTATTGACGTAGGCGGCTCGTTGGCCGCTCATCATGGTTATCACAACACCTTGTCGTCACCCCGGCGCAGGCCGGGGTCCATCGCGCCACCGCGACGGTGCGCGCGGTTTGTCCCTGCGCGCCTCAGATCGAATGCCGCGCGATGCGCTTCTTCAGCTCCTCGATGTTCGACTTCACGCCGCTCAGGTTGGGGTCGACGGCCAGCGCGCGGGTGAATGCGTCCAGCGCCGCCTGCTCCTTGTTCAGCTCCACGTCGCACAGGCCAAGGCCGGAGAGCGCGCCGAAATGGCGCGGCTCCAGCGCCAGCACATGGTCGATGTCCGCGATGGACTCGGCAAACCGGCCCATCAGGTACAGCACCGTGGCGCGCTTGTTCCAGCCCTCGGCGAACTCCGGCTTCAGCGCGACGATCTTCGAGAATGCCGCATAGGCCGCGTCGTAGTCGTTCTCGCTGAGCCCGGCGACGCCTTCCTGCATCAGGCCGTCGACCCGGTCGTCGCCGGACTGCATCCAGATGCCCCAGATCCTGCCTTCGATCGGCTGTGCGTCCTCGGCCGAATCGATCGTCTTGAGCTGCGCGAACAGCCCGTCGAGCCTTGGGTCCTTCTGGTCCGCGACGGCCGCGTGGGCGGCGAACAGCCCGGCGGCCAGCACGAGGGCGGCGACCAGGCGGCGCCACTTCGGGCGCTCGATGTCGGCGTTCGGCGTCGGCGTCAGGGACATGGGCTGCGGGCCCCGGTGTGCCGCTTCAGCGTAGGGAGGCGGCCCCGGTGCGACAAGCGCGATGTCGGGCGCGGCGGAACAGGTTTACGCGACGCCCATCTGCCGCCGCCCAAGCGGGCTCAGCAAATCCGGGCCGGCGCGACCGGCGAATTCCGTCTCCAGATCGTCGGGCGGGAAATCCGGCGCGCTGCGGCCGGACGTGAACGCCTGCCACTGCACCGGCAGAAACGCCCGGTTGCGCGCGCACTCGGGCGCGGCCGGGATGTACATCACGTTGCTCGGCGCCCGGCCGGTGTGCACCGGCTCGACCGCATGGATCAGGTCCGGGTGCCACCACACCGTGTCGCCCGGCTCGACGCGCGGGATCGGCACCAGCGCCCGCAGCAGCGGCGCGTGCCACGTGGGCGAGAGCGCCAGGAATTTGGTCGCCTCCGCCCCGCACAGCGACTCCCTTGGCACGTCCGCGCCGAATGGCCGCAGCAGCACCCAGGCGATGGCGCGGGCGATCGGCACCACCTGCAGCGTGCCGTCGCCCGGCCCCTGCCCGGTCAACGCGGTCCAGCCCTGCCAGGAGCGGAACATCGCGCAGCTGTTGGTGTCGGTCTCGTCCACCGCATCCGGCCGCCGCGCCGCATCGAACGGGTCGAATCCGCCGAGCGGGTCGCCGGTGAACACCGGCTCGTAGGGCCGGGCGCCGGCGCCCAGCCAGCGGCCGGAGGCGCCGCCGTCGATGTGCGGGCCGAGCGCCAGCGTCGCATCGCCCGGCGTGCGGCGGCGGATGCGGTCGGCGTAGGTGCAGTCGCCGTCCGGGTCGAAGGCGTCGCCGCAACGCCACAGCCGGTTCAGCCAGGACCGCACCGCGGCCAGTTCCGTGGATTGCCGCGCCATGACCTGCGGGCGGGACCAGTAGACGGAATACATTTGCGGGACCGAAATGCCCCAGCGGTCCGGCCGGCGGGTCCGGCTCAGCTCTTCGGCGCGGTTGTCGTGCAGGTAGGCCCCGATCTCCGCGTCCCACGCCGTCGCTTGCGCCGCGGAAAACACGCCGCGCACCACCACGCAGCCGCGCCTGCGGACCAGCCCGGGCAGATCCGACGCCACCGCATCGCGGCAAATCGCCGAAAACTCGACCTGCGGCACCGGGGAGGCGCCGTCCGCCGCCATCGCCGCGATCTCCGCGATCTGCGGCTGCAATGCCGCGTCGAGCCCGGAAAACACCTCGCCGCGGTCGTCCAGCCGCAGCTTCAGGTCGGCAATCGCCTCGGGAGTTCTCTCGATCATGGGTCCCCAAATCGCAGCGTTGATCCCGCCGCGATCCTACCGCATCTATCGCGCCTTCTCACGGGGGCCGGATCGGCGCCATGCAGTACGTCTCCACTCGCGGCCACGCGCCCGTGCGCAGCTTCTCGGGCGTGCTGCTGGCCGGCCTCGCCGAGGACGGCGGCTTGTATATGCCCGAAAATCTTCCGGTTTTCTCGCCAGACGAGATGCGTGGATGGCGCGGCCTGCCCTACGCCGCACTAGCGGCGCGTGTGATCCACAAGTTCGTCGGCGCCGACTTGCCGTTCGAAGCGGTGCGGGCGCTCTGCCGCGACGCTTATGCCGACTTCGGCCACCCCGCGGTTGCGCCGTTGGTGCAGCTCGACGCCAACCTGTGGGTGCAGGAGCTGTTCCACGGCCCGACCCTCGCCTTCAAGGATTTTGCTCTCCAACTGCTCGGCCGGTTGTTTGCCCATGTCCTCGCCGAGCACGACGAGCGCGTGACGATCGTCGGCGCCACCTCCGGCGACACCGGATCGGCTGCGATCGAGGCATTCGCCGACCGCGACCGGATCAAAATCGTCATCCTGCACCCGCACGGCCGCACCAGCGAGGTGCAGCGCCGGCAGATGACCACGGTTCAGGCCGGCAACGTCGCCAACCTTGCGATCGACGGCACGTTCGACGACTGCCAGGACCTGGTGAAGGCGATGTTCGCCGACGCGCCGTTCCGCCGCGACCTGCACCTCTCGGCGGTCAACTCGATCAACTGGGCGCGGGTCGCGGCGCAGGTGCCGTACTACGTCTATGCGGCGCTCGCGCTCGGCGCGCCCGACCGGGAGGTGGCGTTCGCCGTGCCAACCGGGAATTTTGGAAATGTGCTGGCCGCCTGGGTGGCGCGGCGCATGGGGCTGCCGATCGCCAAGCTTGTGGTCGGGTCGAACCGCAACGACATTCTTTTCCGTTTTCTGGACGTCAACGACATGAGCGTGCGCGGCGTGGAACCCAGCCTCTCGCCGAGCATGGACATCCAGGTTTCTTCCAATTTCGAACGGTTGCTGTTCGAGCTTTTGCAGCGTGACGCCGCCGCGACCGCGGCCACGATGGCGCAGTTTCGGGCAACCGGCCGTATGGCGGTACCGGAGGCTGCATGGCGACAGGCGCGCGAAGTTTTCCAAGGGTTTCGGCTCGACGACGACGCCACCCTCGCGGCGATCCGGGCGCTGCACGCCGCGACCGGCTACCTCGCCGATCCGCATACGATCGTCGGCATCGAAGCCGGCCGCGCCCATCCCGCCGGCGCCGGGGTGCCGATGGTGGCGATGGCGACCGCCCACCCCGCCAAATTCCCGGACGCGATCGAACAGGCAACGGGTGCCCGCCCCCCTCTGCCGCCGCGCCTCGCCGACCTATATGAACGTCCTGAGTTCCTATACGCGCGCCCCCAACGACCTCGCCGCCGTGGAGGCCGAGGTGCGCGCCTTCGTCCTGAGGAATGCCGCATGACCGATCCATCGGGAGCCGTCCGCGTCTCCCGCCTGCCCTCCGGCCTGACCGTCGTCACCGAGCGGATGGACCGGGTCGAGACCGTCTCCTTCGGCGCCTACGTCGCCACCGGCTCCCGCAACGAGACCGAGGCGGAGAACGGCGTCTCCCATTTCCTCGAGCACATGGCGTTCAAGGGCACCGAGACCCGCTCGCGCCGCCGCCATCGCCGAGGAGATCGAGGCGGTCGGCGGCCACATCAACGCCTATACCGCGCGCGAGCAGACCGCGTACTACGTCAAGGTGCTGAAGGAGGACACCGCGCTGGCCGCCGACATCATCGGCGACATCCTGACCCACTCGACCTTCGAGCCGGAGGAGATGGAGCGCGAGCGCGGCGTCATCCTGCAGGAAATCGGCCAGGCCAACGACACGCCGGACGACATCATCTTCGACCATTTCCAGGAGGTCGCCTACCCCTGCCAGTCGCTCGGCCGGCCGATCCTGGGCACCGAGGACGGCATCCGGGACATGCCGCGCACGGTGCTGACCGGCTACATGAAGCGGCATTACGCGCCGCCGAACGTCGTGGTCGCCGCCGCCGGGAAGCTGGAGCACGCGCAGATCCTCGACCTCGTCGGCCGGCATTTCGCCGATCTGCCGGCGCAGATGCCGCCGCGGCATGGAGACCGGCGTCTACCAGGGCGGCGAGTTCCGCGAGGACCGCGACCTCGATCAGGTGCACATCGTGCTGGGCTTTCCCTCGGTCGGCTATTCCGATCCGGACTACTATCCGACGTTGCTGCTCTCGACCGTGCTCGGCGGCGGCATGTCGTCGCGGCTGTTCCAGGAGATCCGGGAGAAGCGCGGGCTGGTCTACTCGATCTACTCGTTCGCCGCAGCCGTACATGGATGGCGGGCTGTTCGGCATCTATGCCGGCACCGGCGAAAGCGAGGCCGAGGAACTGATGCCGGTCACGCTGGAGGAACTGCGCAAGGTGCAGACCTCCGTCACCGAGGCGGAACTGAGCCGCGCCAAGGCGCAGGTGAAGGCGAGCGTGCTGATGTCGCTGGAAAGCACCGGCAGCCGGTGCGAGCAACTGGCGCGGCAGATCCAGGTGTTCGGCCGGGTGCTGCCCGACCGAGGAGACGGTGCGGAAGATCATGGCGGTGACGATCCGCGACGTGTTGGACGCCGCCGGCAAGCTGTTCCGCGCCCCCCCGACGCTGGCCGCGCTCGGCCCCGCCGCGCGGGTGCCGTCGGTGGCGGCGATCATTGATAAGTTGGCGGCGTAGGGCGGCGGACTTTCCTCAGCATTTCGTAGGGTGGGTTGCCCTTGCAACCCACCGCTTTGAGACCCGGCGCGGCTTGTTATGGGTTGCAAAGGTAATTCACCCTACGTTCCTGCTGGATAGGGCTGTTTTCAAGGAAGCGATCTTCTAGGAGATGCCCGTCATGGCGAACAGAACGCTTGTCGAGGTCAAGGAACGCTTCCTCGCGAAGTCGGCGGACAACCGGAAGCTCTGGGACGAAACCGAGCGCAAGCGCAGCATCGGCGCGGCGCTCGCGATGTTCCGCGGCGAGCGGGGCCTTTCGCAAACGGAGGTTGCCGATCGGGCGGGATTGAACAAGACGTTCGTGTCGGGACTTGAGGGGGCGGATGGCGGCTATCCCGAAACGGCCACTCTTGCGCGCTACGTCGAGGCGTGCGGCGGTCGTCTGGTCGTCGGCGTCATGGACCCGGACAACGCAGCGAGCGGGCGCGCCCGTATTCTCGACGTCCTGCCACCGATCCAGGGCTCGCTCCCGTCGCCAAGACCGTCGTCATGGGTTCGTTCGAAGCCGAGTTCTGAACCCTGGTGCCGCTGACGGGCAACGACTGGGACCTCCTGATCAACGGCGTCGGGCTACTGGGTGTCGTCCTGCTCTTCGTCCCCGCGTGGCATGCCAACAAGTATGCGATGCTGATGGCACGGCTCGGGACGCTGCATCCCACATCGTTGGCACTCCGGCAGAAGCAGCAGAAGACCATGCAGGACCTGAAGAAGCTGCGAGACAGCTGGACGCCCTGGAAGGGGAGGGCGTTGATCTGGGGTACCTTGCTCGCAGGCCTGTCCTTCCTCCTGGGCCTTGCGAAGGTGGTGGCGATGTAGCGCGTGCATCGCGCCACATGCCCGGTCAGCGCTTGCGTCGCCGTGAGCGTCAATGCTCGGATGCGGGACGGCAACCCGGTCGGGGAAGGAAAAGTTGAGGTGACGCGCGAACACAATTGGGCCGACAACTTCACCTTCACCGCCGCCCGCATCCACCGCCCCGGCACGATCGACGAGGTCCGGCGCCTGGTTGCACCGCCAGCCACATCCGCGCCGTCGGCGCCCGCCACTCCTACAACGGGATCGCCGACAGCGCCGGCGATATGATCGATCTCGGCGGCCTGCCGCCGGATTTCACGATCGACCGCGAGCGCATGACCGTGACCGTCGGCGCCAACACCTCGTACGGGGTGCTGGCCGCCTACCTCCAGACGCAGGGCTACGCCTTGCGCAACACCGCCTCGCTGCCGCACGTCACGGTCGCGGGAGCCGTCGCCACCGGCACGCACGGCTCGGGCGACACGAACGGCGCGCTCGGAACCGCGGTCGCGGGCCTCGAACTGGCGACCGCGACCGGCGATCTTCTCGCCATTCGGCGCGGCGACCACGGTTTCGACGGCATCGTGGTGGGCCTGGGCACGTTCGGCATCGTCACGCGGATCACGCTGGACATCATACCGAGCTTCGACCTGCGGCAGGACGCCTTCGTCGGCCTGCCCTGGGCCTCCCTGCTCGCGAATTTCGATGCGATCTTCGCCGCCGCCTACAGCGTCAGCGTGCTCACCAAATGGAGCGGCGAGGCGGTCGACCGCCTCTGGCTCAAGACCTGCGTGGCGGACGGCGCGCCGCACGAGGTCACGGCCGCGCAGTTCGGCGCCACGTCCGTGCCCATGCCGTTCGTCGCCGGCGGTCTGGAGGACGCCTCCATACTGCTCAACCCGTTCGGCGGCGTCCCGGGTCCGTGGTCCGAGCGCCTGCCGCATTTCCGCACCGACGTCGCGATTGTGCCGGTCGAGCAGATCCAGAGCGAATACATGCTGCCGCGCACGAACGCGGTGGCCGCGCTGGAGGCGCTGCGCGCGCTCGCCGACCGCATCGATCCGCTGCTGCTGGCGAGCGAGAATCCGCACGGTCGCCGCGGACGGGCTGTGGCTCAGCTCGGCTTATGGGCACGCCACTGTGGCGCTGCATTTCACCTGGACGAAGCAGCCGGCGGAGGTCGACGCCATCACCCGCCGCATCGAGGACATGCTGTTGCCGCTCGGCGCCCGGCCGCACTGGGGCAAGCTGATGCACGCCGACGCTGCGCAACTGGCGCCGCTGTATCCGCGTCTCTCCGACTTTCGCGCGCTCGCGGCGCACTACGACCCGGCCGGAAAGTTCCGCAACGCATTCCTGGAGAAGCACGTGTTTGGGTAAGGACGACGACAGATCTGGAAAAGGGAGGCGAACATGCCAATTCCATGCAATCCCGAAAACACCGCCGCGAAGCAGATCATCGCCAGTTGCGACGCCAACTTCGCGGCGAACCGCGGCGACTGCAACAAGTTCCTCAAGGCCGCCCTGGCGGAGTTCCTCGCGGGCGGATACTTTGACGGACTGGACGCGGACGGCATCGTCACGAAGCTCCAGCACCAGAACCAGGGCTGGACCCGGTCGACGCATATCCCGACCGTCATCGGCCAGGCGAAGGCCGGGCAGGTAGTGATCGCCGGCATGACCTCCGCCGCGCTGGGCCAGCAGCACGGGCATGTCGCGGTCGTCGTCGGATGCGACGGGCAGGTGTCGGGTAGCACGGTCGTGCCGCTCGGCTATGCCGGGGCGCTCGACAATCCCCCGGCCGAACTGGACGGCGGCCGGCTCTCCGGCACGTTTCCGGCTGACATGGTCCGGGCGGAGCGGCTCGACTATTTTTTCAGGGCGCCAGATCGCACCCCGTCATAGGGTTGGAAGCGAAACAACCGCTGCGATTCCGCCCCGACGTCATCCCCGGGCTTGACCCGGGGATCCACGCCTCGCCCGCGCGCTGGATTGCCGGGTCAAGCCCGGCAATGACGTGAAACGAATGAATTATCCCGCCTCGAATCCATAGCATCGTAGGCGTCGTCCTCCGGATTGCTCCACACCGCCGCGAAGGGGGGCGCGCTTGCCGCCGCTGCCGCGCACGTCAGCGATCGTTGCCGCTCACGGGCGGCGATGAACCCGACGAAGTCTTCGACTTCGGCGATCCGCTCGGCCGGCAGCGCCTCGATCTTTTCGAGCAGCGCCTGGGCGTGGGGCATGGTGGGGTTCTCCGGGTCGGCCTAACTCGCGGCGGCATCGACCAGAGCCGCCCGTCATGCAGATAAGTCTCGACCGGCTTGGTCAGCAAGCATTGCCGGCTCGAACCGCCCCTCCGCCACCCGCGCCCGCCCCGCCGCCACTGCGCCGCACCCTGGCACCACCAGCACCGGCGGCGCGCTCCAGCCCATCTCGCGCGCGACCAGGCAGGCGACCACCAGGATCGCGTCGGGGCGGCCGAGCACGATCGCCGCCGGGGCGCGGCCGGCGCGGATCAATTCCAGCAG
The DNA here is from genome assembly GCA_963697635.1 of uncultured Solirubrobacterales bacterium. Classification (GTDB taxonomy): domain Bacteria; phylum Pseudomonadota; class Alphaproteobacteria; order Acetobacterales; family Acetobacteraceae; genus CAJCJG01. The sequence continues at coordinate 37,165 of CAVOOS010000014.1, forward strand.
CACCGCCGACGAGGAGGACGAGCCCACCGGCTCCGGCACCACCAGGATTTTTCCGCTCACGATTTCCCCGCATTGCGGGTGCCGGACGTTGGTGATTTTCCCCGACTCCCACGACACGCCGCCCCAGAAGCTCAAGGGTTCGGCGAGCACCAGCACCTCGCCCTCGGCCTCGCCGGGGAACAGCACGTGCGGCGCGTTGCTCCGATCCACGTCCGTCATCCCGGCGAAGGCCGGGATCCAGGCGCCTCGCACGAGCGACCGAGCGGCGCGCCTGGATCCCGGCCTCCGCCGGCATGACGTTGGCAGGTCGGTCGGTGGGAAACTTCGACCAGCACCGTCACTGCCAACCCGCCTCGTCGCGCACCAGCCGGCCGGCGACGGCGCTTTCGACACAATCGGAAAGGCTGCCGAACTGCACCGCATAGCCGGTGTTGCCGGGCGCGTAGAACGCGAATTTGCCCGAGTTGGTCATCAGCACGCCGCCGCCCGCCGGCAGGATCGGCGTCACCACGACGCAGGTGTCGACGATCGGCACGACGCCCGCGTCCGTCAGCGCCACCAGCCGTCCCGCCTGCTCCAGCCGGCGCAGCACGTGCCGGCTGGTGTTGAGGTAGATCGGCACCCGCACGCGCCGCCCAGCCAGCAGTGCGTCGAGGGCAAGAATCTCGTCCAGGGAAAAATGCGGGCTGCCGACCGCGACCGCGTCGACGGTGTCGCCCACGGCGGTCGACAGCAGCGCCCGCGCCGCGCGCACGTCCTCCGGCGTCAGCGCGATATTTTGCCAGTGTTCCGCGAGAATTTTTTCAACGGTCGGCGCTTCCGGCGTCACGCCGGCGACGTGGAACAACGCAACCGCACCGGTTGAGGCCGCGGCAGCGCCCAGCGCCTTCAGCCGGTCTTCGGTCGCGAACCCGGCAAGTCCCTCCACCACGGCAACAGCCTCGCCGACAGTCCGGCCGAGCCACGCGCCCAGCACCGGCCAGAACGCTTCCCCGGACTTCAGCTTGTCGGAAACCGCAGACGTATCGACGCGCACGCTGGCGCGCCGGTTCTCGGCAAGGTGCAGCCCGTAGTGCGGCGCCCGTCCGGCAATCGCGCAGGCGATATCGAGAAAATCGCCGTAGCGGTTGGTGCGCGCGCCAAGGACAGAGTTGCAGAACGCGACGGCGTTGGATTCGCCCCACGCCACGTCGCTGCCGAGCGCCGGCCGATGCCCCGCCTGGTACGGCGCGCAGGTCCAGGTCGCGCGGCAGCCGAGCGCCTCGTAGGCGCGCATCAGCCGCAGCGCCATCTCCCGCCGCCCGCCGGCAAGCCGCACGTTGCCGGGACGCAGCAGGTCGAGCGCGCCGACGTTCAGCGTCGCCGGAACGGTCACGCGCGCGCCCTTGGCGACCAGGAACTCGGCGAATTCGGTGCCGGAATCGCCGTGGTAGAGGCAGCCGTCGATATGCGCCGACGCGACCGGCACCAGCCGGTCGGCGCCGAGCAGCCTTCCCGTCTCGGCGACCAGCCGCAGCGCCACCGCCGCGCCTTCGCCGTCGCGTCCGGCGGCAATGGCCGCCTCGTCGTCGGAAAAAATCAAAATGCCTCGCTGTCGATCAGCCAGCGCTCCAGTTCGTCGGTGTCGATCAGGATGTCGCGGCCGGCATGCGGCACGGTCTGCTCGCGCGGCAGGTCGGGGTCGTTGAACTCGGGCGCGTCGGAGTCTGCGTCACGGCCGACCATGCTCGCATACTCGATGTCCAGCACGTCGTTCAGGATCGAATAGGCCCAGGTGCCGTAGTGCGGATGGAAAATCTCCAGCACCTGCGTGCCCGGCGCGCACCACAGGATGTTGGTCAGGCCCGCGCCGTGCGGCGCGACGATGTGGGTGGCGTCCCGAAACGCCGCGATCTGCTGGGCAAAGCTCAGCTCGCCCGGCACGATCACCTCGAAGCCGAGCGGCTCCAGCAGGTTGGCGACCTGCGCCTCGTTGCGCAGTCGGCGGTACAGCGAATCCCGGCGGGAGACCAGCAGCCGGCGCTCGGGGTGGCGCGGCGCCAGATCGAATTTCTCCCGGACCGGCCGGATCGCCCACTCCGCCGCCCAGTGCGCGGGATGGCGCATGTTGTGGCAGTTCGAGCTGATCCACAGCCGGGCGACGCGCAGCCGGGCGCGCCGGCTCACCGGGAAATAGCCGCGCACGCCCATCCGCTCGGCCGTCACGCGCTGGTATTCGGTGGCGAGCTCCGGCCCGATCACCGTGACCTCGCCGATCGCCACCCCGGCGCGGCGATACAGCTCCAGCCGCGACGCGTGGTCCATCAGGAAATGGCACAGGTTGGGCGTCGGGTAGTAGTCGCTGATCAGCACCGCCGTTTCGAGCTCGATCTCCTCGGCGGCGTTCGGTCCGTCCTTCTGGGCGGCGACCGCGCGGCGCAGCACCGGCGGGAAGCAGCGCAGCGACAGGTCGGGATGCGGCGCCCCGTCCGGCCCGAACACCGCGACCGCGCCGTGCTCGATCAGCACCTCGGCGTCGTGCAGCTCGGCGATGAAGATCGGCTCGCGCACCATCTCGCGCTGCAGCTCGACCAGGCATTTCGGCACGCCCATGCCGTAGCTGCGCCACGGCCGCGGGCGGCGCACTTCGCTCGGCACCACCGGCCGGTCCTGCCGCCCGGCCGGCGGCGGCGACAGCAGCAGCGGCCCGGCCTGGGCCAGCAGGTCGGCGAATTCGCCCTCGTTGACCAGCCGCGGCATGGCGCACAGCGCGTGGCGGCGCACCGTCAGCTCGGCCGCGTCGCGCAGCCGGCCGGCGCTGCGGAAGAACCGCAGCAGCATCCGGTACGGCGCGTCGGAGACCGCCTCGGCCGGCTCGAGCTGGATCGCCATCGTCGCCAGCAGCGCGCAGGCATCGTCGCGACGCTGCGCCGCGTACACCTTGGCCATCCGGTAGTAGACCCAGTATTCCGGCATCGGCCGCACGCGCGGCCACAGCGTCTCGAACAACGCGGCCGACGCGGCCAGTCCCGCCTCGTTGTCGAGCACCTCCAGCGCCCGCAGCAGCAGCGCCGCCGGCTCGTTCGCCCGCGCGATCGTGTCGGCCTTGGCGACGATCTCCGGGCTCGGCGGGTCGACCAGGGCGGCGTGCGCGGCCTGCCGGACGCGCAGTGCCGCGAGCGTCGGCTCGTGGCGCGGCCGCAGCTGCGCCGCGAGCCCCGCCAGCAGGAACGCGGCGTCGTCGCGGCCGTCGGCGGCATACAGGCGGCTCGCCACCAGCGGCAGCTCGTCGTCCGGGAACGCCGGCAGCCGGTAGTGGATGCTCTCGAACAGCGCCGCCCCCAGCGCCGCGGCGGCGTCGTCGCCGGCCGCGGCCTGCACTTCGAACGCAAGCAGTCGCGCCAGCAGGCGCGAGGGCGGGCGCGGGTCCGCCACCACCTCGGCCACCAGGGCGGCGAGCCGGTCGGCGAAGGCGGGCGGCGCGTCGGCATTCGGCATGGCGGGCTGACGTTCTTCCCTGGCGGCGTCTTCGTATCTAACGGCCTGCCCAGCCTGCGCCAAGTTCCGGCGTGTTCCGCCCCTTGCCGCCACCGCGCGGATCGGCTGAATGGGGCGGAACGGCGGGGGGCGGCACGTGCAGCTGGTGCGGGACGGTGGCGTGGTGTGGGGCCTCGGCATGTATGCCAGCGGCTCCACGTGGCTGTTCAACGTGATGCTCAAGCTCGCCGAGACGCTGGCGCCGGAGCTGCCGCGGCTCAGCCGCTTCGCCGCCGCCGCCGCCGACCTCGGCGACCTGCGGCCGGCACGGCGGCTGCTGTTCATCAAGTCGCACGAAACCGACCCGGCGGCGGAGGCCGCGTTGGATGCGGTCGCGGAGCTGATCGTGGTGTCGATCCGCGACCCGCTCGACGTGGTCGCCTCGGCGGTGCAGTGACCAGAACTGCGAATTCGAAAAGGCGCTGAAGCTGGCCGATGAATTGGCGGTGCAATGCGCCCGCCACGCGACCGACAAGCGGGCGCTGCTGCTGCGCTACGAGGCCGGGTTCGCCGACGACCCGGTGACGCTCGACAAGCTCGCGGCACGGCTTGGTGCCACGCTGCCGGCGCCCGACCGCAGCCGCATCTTCGCAGCGACAAGGCGGCGCGAGGTGGAGCGCTACATCGCCGGGCTCCCCGGCAAGCCCGGCGTGCTGATCCACCGCCCGACCGGCGACCTGCTCGATCCGGCGACGCACTGGCACACCCACCACGCCAACCGCACCGGCGAAGTCGGCCGCTGGCGCCGCGTGCTGACGGCGGCACAGGTGGCCGAGGTGCAGACCCGGCTCGGCGGCTGGATGGAAGCGCATTTCTATCCGACCGGCCGAGTAGGCGGGACGGCGAGATGATCGAATTCCTGGCGTCCGATGCAGAACGATCGACTCATTCCCGTCATTGCCGGGCTTGACCCGGCAATCCAGCGCGCGGACGTCGCATGGATCCCCGGGTCAAGCCCGGGGATGACGACCAAGTGGAATGAAGCGGTCATTCCGCCTCAAACACAATACGCGAATCGGCGACAGACTTCAGGGAGGAAAAAAATGCGCGGAGTGGTCTTCACCGGCGATAGAACGCTGGCGCTGCAGGAGTTTCCCGACCCGTCGCCCGGCGAGGGCGAGGTGGTGCTGGAAATCAAGGCCTCCGGGCTGTGCGGCAGCGACCTCAAATTCTATCGCGCGGCGCCGGGGGCGGCGGCCAAGGCGCTCGGGCTCGGCGCCGCCGGCGCGGTGATCGCCGGGCACGAGCCGTGCGGCGTGGTCGCGGCGGTCGGCCCCGGCGTCTCGGCGCAGCAGGCGCGGGTCGGCGACCGGGTGATGCAGCACCATTACCGCGGCTGCGGCGTCTGTCCGCATTGCAGCACCGGCTGGATGCAGCTGTGCGTCGAAGGCGTGAAGGAGATCTACGGCGTCACCGGCAACGGCGCGCACGCGCGCTACATGCGCTGCCCGGCGCGAACGCTGGTGAAGCTGCCCGACGAACTCAGCTTCTCGACCGGCGCCGCGATCTCCTGCGGCACCGGCACCGCCTGGGGCGCGCTGAAGCGGCTGGAGCTCGCCGCCGACCAGACCATTGCCATTTTCGGCCAGGGTCCGGTCGGCCTCTCGGCGACGCAGTTGGCGCACGCGTTCGGCGCACGCGTGATCGCGCTCGACACCAGCCCGGAACGGCTCGCGCGCGCGAAGCAGTTCGGCGCCGACCTGACGATCGATCCGGCCACCAGCAACGACGTATTGGGAGAAATCCGCGCGGCGACGCACGGCCGCGGCGCGCATGCCTCGCTCGACGCCTCTTCGTCGCCGGCGGCGCGGCGGCAGGCGGTGCAGTGCGTGCGCACCTGGGGACGCGCCTGCTTCGTCGGCGAGGGCGACACGGTGACGCTCGACGTCAGCGCCGACCTGCTGCGCCGCCAGGTGACGCTGATGGGGTCGTGGACGTTTTCGACGGTCGGCCAGGCCGAGTGCGCCCAATTCGTCGCCGACCGTGGGATCGATGTGGACGCGCTGTTCACCCAGCGCTGGAAGCTGGAGCAGGCGGAGCAGGCGTACCGGCTGTTCGACACGCAGTCGACGGGGAAGGCGGTGTTTGAGATGTAAGGGGCCTTCCACCGTTTGCCGCGGGTTGCGCGACGGCAAGTGGCGAGCAGCTTGCGTGGGCACGGTGTCGGTAGGCGCTTAAGGTTCGAGGCGAAACAACAACTTCGCTCCCCTCCGACGTCATCCCCGGGCTTGACCCGGGGATCCACGCGGCGCCCGCGCCGTGGATTTCCGGGTCAAGCCCTGCAATGACGATGACGGAGCGGTTATTCTGCGCTGCTCCCTCCCCCCTTGCGGGGGAGGGCCGGGGTGGGGGGTGCAACGCCCGTTTCGTTACAATATAGAAAAGCAAATCCGCGCGACGCCGCCCTCTGCTCGGCCATCCGCGCGCCCTTCAGCAGCACGGCGACCTGGTCGGCCAGAAGCTGCGCGCCGATCGGCTTGACCAGCACCGAGAAATTGCCGCCCTGCGTGCCGCTCAGCGCGAGTTCGGCGCCCTGGGTCGCAAAGCCGGTCAGCAGGATCGCCGGCAACCCCGGGCGGCGGCGCTGCACCTCGCGGATCAGCGTGATGCCGTCCATCCCCGGCATCGCCAGGTCGGACAGCAGCAATCCCACCTCCTCGCCGTCGTCCAGCAACGCCAGCGCCTCGGCGCCCGAGCCCGCCGGCACCACCGGATAGCCCAGCGTCTCCAGTTGCTCGGCGACGATCTCGCGGACATGCGCCTCGTCGTCGACCACCAGCACGCAGGCGTGCCCGGCCAGCGCCTCGTCGTCGGCATGCAGGCGCTCCGCGACGGCCTCCTGCGGCGCCGCGCCGGCCGCGACCGGCAGCCACAGCGTGACCGTGGTGCCGTAGCCGGGAATGCTGTCGATCTGCAGCCCGCCGCCACTCTGCTCGGCAAACCCCTGCGCAATCGAGAGCCCGAGGCCGGTGCCCTTGCCGATCGGCTTGGTGGTGAAGAACGGCTCCAGCGCCCGCGGCAGGATATCCGCGCCCATGCCGACGCCGGTGTCCGTGACCGACAGGCGCACGTAGTCCCCCGGCTTCAGGCCGACCGGGTGCCGCGGACCGCCTTCCCGCGCCAGCGTTTCGGCCGCGGCCGCCAGCGTCAGCGTGCCCGTGCCCTGCATCGCGTCGCGGGCGTTGGTGGCGAGGTTGATCAGCACGGTTTCGAGCTGGCCCTTGTCGGCGAACAGCAGCGGCAGCGCCGCCGCGGCTTCCACCCGCACCTCGATGCCGCGGCCGAGCGTGGAGGCGAAGATTTCGGCCATGCCGGCCAGCAGCGGCCCGGCCTCGACCGGCTCGGAGCGCAGGTCGCTGTAGCGCGACAGCGCCAGCAGCCGGCGGGTGATCGCCATGCCCCGCGTCGCCGCCCCCTGCACCACGCGGGACAGCCTGCGCGTGCGCTCCAGGTCGTCGGCGTGCTGCTCGATCAGCTCGGCGCCGCCCTGCACCGATTGCAGCACGTTGTTGAAGTCGTGCGCGATGCCGCCGGCGAGCTGGCCGAGCGCCTCCATGCGCTGCGCGTGCGCGAGCCGGGCCTGCGTGTCTTGCAGGTCGCGCGTCCGCTGCGCCACCATCTGCTCCAGCCGGTCGGCCTCCCGCGCCATCGCCTCGCGCGCGCCGACGATGTCCGTGATGTCCGTGCAGGAGCCGAGCCAGCGGACGATCCCGCCGGCCTCGTCGCGCGCAGGCAGGCCGCGGCTCAGCAGCCAGCGCCAGGCGCCGTCGCGGCGGCGCATGCGATATTCCAGCTCGAACGGCTCGCCGGTCCGGATCGAGTTGTCCCAGCGGCTGGCGACGCGCGACAAGTCGTCCGGATGCACGAGGTCGCGCCACTCATCGCCCAGCGTGCCCGGGCGCAGGCCGCTGAACTCGTACCAGCGATTGTTCTGATACTCGATGAAGCCGTCGGGCCGCGCCGACCAGACGATCAGCGGCAGCGCCTCCGCGAGCATGCGCCACTGCTCATCGGCCCCCCGCACTCCAGCCGTTGCCTCATTCCGTGGGGTTACCACCTCGGCGAACTCCGCTCGGTCCGGCGCTGTCGCTGCGGCCGCATTCTCCGGCAGACGAGTCGCCCCGGGGCGGACCGCGCAGGAAGGGTAACCAATTTCGATTTGCCGGAACAGCGTTCCGTGGGCGGTCGGACGGATCGGGCCTGCGGGCGCCGCTCAGTGCGCCTGCGCCCAGTTTTTCCCGCGTCCCGTCTCCACCACCAGCGGCACCGAAAGCGACACCGCCGCCTCCATCACCTCGCGGGCGACGCGTGCGGTGGCCTCGGCCTCGGCTTCCGGCGCCTCGAACAGCAGTTCGTCGTGCACCTGCAGCAGCATTTTCGCGGTCAGGCCCGCCTCGCGCAGCGCCGCGGGGACTTTCACCATCGCGCGCTTGATGATGTCGGCGGCGCCGCCCTGCAACGGCGCGTTGATCGCCTGCCGCTCGGCGTAGCCGCGGCGCGCCGGGTTCTTGTCGGCGATGCCGGGGATCCAGCAGCGCCGGCCGCACGGGCTCAACACAAAACCGTGGATACGAGCCTCTTCCTTGGTCCGTTCCATGTACGTGCGGATGCCGGGATAACGGGAAAAATAGGCGTCGATGAAGGTGCGCGCCTCGCCCGGCGCGATCTGCAACTGGCGCGCGAGGCCGAAACTGCTGATGCCGTAGATGATGCCGAAATTGATTGCTTTTGCGCGACGCCTTGTCATCGGGTCCATGCCGGCCATCGGCACGCCGAACACTTCGCTGGCGGTGCGCGCATGAATATCCTCGCCCGCCGCAAAGCTTTCTTTCAACGCGGGGATATCGGCAACGTGCGCCAACAGCCGCAGCTCAATTTGAGAATAGTCGGCGCTGACCAGCAGAAAACCGGGCTCGGCGATGAAGGCGCGGCGGATGCGGCTGCCTTCCTCGGTGCGGATCGGGATGTTCTGCAGGTTGGGGTCGGTGGAGGAGAGCCGGCCGGTGCTGGCGATCGCCATCGCGAAGCAGGTGTGCACGCGCCCGGTCGCCGGGTTGATTTCCTGCACCAGCGCATCGGCGTACGTTGATTTCAGTTTTGCGAGCTGCCGCCATTCGAGCACGCGCGCCGGCAAATCATGGCCCTGCTCGGCAAGCTGTTGCAAAATGGACGCATCGGTGCCGTAGGCGCCCGTCTTCATCCGCTTGCCGCCGGGCAGCCCCATCCTGTCGAACAGCACTTCCCCCAACTGCGCGGGCGACGCGACGTTGAACGCGCCGCCGGCCAGACGATGGATGTCCTGCTCCATGACGCCCATGCGCTGCTCGAAATCCTTCGACATCGCCCGCAGGTCGGCGGCGTCCACTTTCACGCCCTCGCGCTCCATCGCCTGCAGCACGCCGGAGAGCCGGCGGTCGATCTGCTCGTAGAGCGCGAGCGAGCGGGCGGCGCGCAGGCGCGGGCGCAGCACCTGCCAGAGCCGCAGCGTGACGTCGGCGTCCTCGGCGGCGTAGGCGGTGGCGCGCTCCAGCGGCACCTGCCCGAACGGGATTCTGCCTTTTCCGGTGCCGGTGACGCTGTCGTAGCTGATCGGGGTGTGGCCGAGATGCAGCGTGGAAAGTTCGTCCATGCCGTGGCCGTGCGCGCCGGGCTCCTGCGCGAACGAGATCAGCATCGTATCGTCGATCGGCGCGATGCTCGGCGCGCCGTGCCGGGCAAAAATCGCCAGGTCGAACTTGGCGTTGTGGAAGACTTTCAGCACCGCCGGGTCCGCGAACAGCGGCACCAGCGCGGCAACCGCGGCATCGGGAGAAATCTGCGCGGCGATCACGTGCTCCAGCGTGCCCTGGTGGCGCAGCGGCACGTAGCAGGCGCGGCCCGGAGCGGTGGCGAGCGACAGGCCGACCAGATTGGCCCGCTGCGGATCGAGCCCATCCGTTTCGGTATCGACCGCGACCACCCCGGCGGCGCCGGCCTCGGCGATCCACACCTGCAGGGCATCCAGCGTGGTGACGCAGTCGTACGGGCCGAACGGCGCGGACGGGATCGGCTCGGACAGCACGGGCGGCGGCGGGGCGACCTCTCCCGGCGCGCCCTCCGCCGTCTCCGCGCCCGGCGCGGCGACCGGGGATGGAGCCTTCTCGTCCAGGCCGAGCCGCGACAGAGTCGAGCGAAAACCTTGCGTCAGCAGCCATGCTGCGAGCTGTGGCCGGTCGGCCTCGCGCGCCACCAGTTCGGGCAGCGGCAGCGGCAACGGCACGTCGTGCCGCAGTTCCACCAGCTTTCGCGAAATGCGCGCGTTCTCGGCGTGCTCGATCAGCAGGTCGCGGCGCCTCGAGGGTTTCATGGCCGGCGCCGCGGCCAGCACGGTCTCCAGGTCGCCAAATTCGGAAATCAGTTGCGCCGCGGTCTTCGGGCCGATGCCGGGCACGCCGGGGACGTTGTCCACGCTGTCGCCCATCAGCGCCTGCGCCTCCATCAGCTTTTCCGGCGCCACGCCGAATTTTTCCATCACCTCGGCCGGGCCGATGGCCTTCTGCTTGATCGGGTCCCACATGGCGATGCCGGGGCGGATCAGCTGCATCAGGTCCTTGTCGGACGAGAAGATCGTCGAGCGCCCGCCCTGCGCCACCGCCTCGTCGGCGTAGGACGCGATCAGGTCGTCGGCCTCCCAGTCGGCCAGCTCGATCGCCGGCACGCCGAGCGCCGCGGTCGCCTCGCGCACCAGCGCGAACTGCGGGATCAGCTCCGCCGGCGGCTCCGGCCGCTGCGCCTTGTACCTGTCGTACAGCCGGTTGCGGAAGGTGTACCGGCCGGCGTCGAAGATCACCGCGACATGGGTGCCGACATGGTCCTTGAGCAGCCGCACCAGCATGTTGGTGAAGCCGAACACCGCGTTCACCGGCACGCCGTCCGGCCGGGTCATCGGCGGCAGCGCATGAAACGCGCGAAAAATGTAGCCCGACCCGTCGACCAGGATCAGGTGCAGCGGGGGCGCCGCCTCCGCGTCGGCCATCTCAGTGCCCCGTGCCGTGGCCGGCACCCTCGTTGAGCACGAACAGGCGCGAGCAATACGGGCACATCACCTCGCGATGCTCGATGCGCAGGAACACGCGCGGATGGCCGAGCGCGCCGTCGCCGCCGTCGCAGGCGACCACCGGATCGTCGACGTGGATGATCTCGGTCGGCACGATCGGGGCAGTGGCGCTGGCCGGCATGGGCGTTCTATTCTCCGCTCGGGGCTGTTCTAGGGGCACAGCCATGATAGAGATCGCAACCGTGCTTTCAACCTTGCCGAAAATGCCAAGGCCGACCCGCCGTGCCTTGCTGGCCCTGGCCGGCGCGACCGCCGTCGCGGGCTGCGCCACGGCGCGGCCCTGGCCCGGCCCGCCGCCGCCGCCCTCGCCGATCGACGGGGCGTTCATGATGCGGGACGGCGCGAGGCTGCCGTACCGCACCTGGTTCCCGTCCGGCGCCACGCAAATGGTCGTCCTCGCGCTGCATGGCTTCAACGACAGCCGCGACGCCTGGGAGGTGCCGGCGGCGACGCTGACGCAGGCGGGGTTCGCGATCTACGGCCCGGACCAGCGCGGCTTCGGCGATGCCCCGGGCCGCGGCGAATGGCTCGGCACCGCGACGATGGTGGCCGACGCGGCCGAGATGGCGAACCAGATCGCCGCGCGACATCCCGGCGTGCCGCTCGTGCTGATGGGCGAGAGCATGGGCGGGGCGGTGCTGATGTGCCTCGGCGCCAGCCGGCTTGCGCCCGGGGCGCCCGCTATGTGCTGGTGGCGCCGGCGGTGTGGAGCCGCAACACGATGAACCTGTTCCTGCGCACCACGCTGTGGCTCGGCTCGGCATTGCTGCCGGCGCTGGAACTCACCGGCGCGCCGATCCATGTGACCGCGTGCGACAATCGCGACGCCCTCGTCCGCCTGTCGCGCGACCCGCTGACGCTGCACGAGACCCGGATCAGCGCGGTGCGCGGCCTCGTCGACCTGATGGACGCGGCCGCGGCCGCGGCGCCCACGTTCCGCGCACCGGGACTGTTCATGTATGGCGGCCATGACGAGCTGGTGCCGAAGGAGGCGACGGCGACGATGTGGCGTCAGTTGCCCAGCGGCGCGCGCCGGGCGTATTACCCGGACCATTACCACCTGATGCTCCGCGACCGCCGACGCGACGTGCCGCTGGACGACGTGGTGGCCTGGGTGCGCGACCCGCGCGCGAAGCTGCCCTCGGGCGCCGATCGGATCGCCGCGGACTGGCTCGTCGCCCAGGCCTGAGCGGCGCTACACGCTGAGGGTGAACAGCCGGCCGAATTCCGGCCGTGCGTCCGCTACCCCTGCCAGCCGCAGGCTATGCCACGCCATCGCGTGATTGCTGGAGGTGGCCGGCACGCCGATCCGCGCTTCCAGTTCGGCCACTCGCTCGGCCAGCCGCAGGCTGGTGCAGGAGACGAACAGCGCCTGCGCGCCGCTGCCCTTGACCAGTTGCTCGGCCGCTGCGGCGATCGAGTCCGGCGAGATGCGGGCAACGACGTTGTCGTCGCGCTCCTTGAACGAGCCCATCGCGACGACCGCAAAACCGTGCTGTTCGACGTAGCTGCGGATGCCCGCGTTGACTTCGTCCGAATAGGGCGTGAGCACGGCGATGCGCTGTGCGCCGAACGCGCGCAGCCCGGCGAAGGCGCCGGTGATGGGGGTGGTGAACGCGACGCCCGGCCGCGCCTCGCGGATGCGTGCGCCGACTATTTCTTCCCCGAGCAGCATTGTCGCGGAGGTGCAGCCGAAGCCGACCACGTCCAGCCGTTCGCCAGGGAGAATGAGGCGGGTGGCGGCCGCAATGAGCGGCTCCATCGCGCGCAGCGTGTCCGGCCGGATGTCGGCATCGTTATGGATGCGGCTTTCGTAGATCGCGACCCCGGGCAGGTTCAGCAGCAGCCGGTACTCGTGCTCGATGGTCGCGTCGGTCGCGAGCACGACCAGGCCGATGCGGGCACGCGCGCCGATGCCGGCGTCGGTGGTGAATGCGAAGCGCTGGACCGCATCCGCGGCAATCACGTCCATGCTGGGCACTCCTGAACAGGTCGGCCGCTCATGTGCTGATCCGTTCCCGGTTCATTTGGGAACGGCATGCCCAAGCGATGCGACGCCGCGTTTGACGATCTCTTCAAGCGAGGCCTGCCCTGCCGACCGCCGGCGCCGAATGATCATGACATCGGCGTCCGCACCATCGACGTGAAGCTCTTCGAGCTGGATCTGCTCCGCCTCTCCTTCGAGTGCGGTATCCCTCGAAGGACCGTGATCGGTCTTGTTGGTCAGCAGGAAATAGGCGGTCCCGGCCAGCCCGACCGCAATGCCGACGGACGGCACGATCGTCCAGTAGGTCTCGATGTTCATGGCGGCGGCAGCCTTCCCAGCAGCGCCTGGGCCATGATCCACATGACGAATGCGAACCCGACCCAGAGGACGATATGGCCGACGCCGGCCAATGCATTATTGAGCGAAGGAGCGACAATGCCCGCAATAAGAGCACCGACCCCCACATTGTTCAAGGCGGCTGCCCCAAGCTTGATCCGCTCCACGGAGCGCATGTGTCAATGCTCCCAGCATCATGTCCCGGTCACGTCGGCGGCTAAGCCAGCGTCATGCCGTCGAGCGGGATCGCGGGCTTGCGGCCGGCGATCAGGTCGCGCGTGACCCGCGCCGCGCCGCACGACATCGTCCAGCCGACATGGCCGTGGCCGGTGTTGAAGAACAGGTTCTTCAGGCGCCCCGTGCCCATCACCGGCGTGCCCTCCGGCGTCATCGGCCGCAGCCCGGCCCAGTAGCCGGGCCGCGTGTAGTCGGCGCCGCCCGGCAGGATATCCTGGATCTTGCGCGTCATCACGGCGAAGTCTTCCGGCTTGTACTTCGCGTTGTAGCCGGCGAATTCCGCTGTTGCGGTGACACGCAGTCGGTCGCCCAACCGCGAATAGGCAATGAGATTGTCCTCGTCCACGCCCCCGATGCTCGGCGGCGTGTGGTTGCCGCCGATCGGCAGCGTGAGCGAATAGCCCTTCACCGGATACACCGGCAGCCACTTGTCATGACCGTTCAGCAGCTTCGGGCTCCAGATGCCGAGCGCCAGAACAAAAACGTCGGCCTGCAGCTTGCCCTTGTCGGTGTGTACCGGCAGCAACCTTGTCGCCGTCGGCTTCTAGGCGTGTGACCGTCGTGCCGGTGCGCACGCTGCCGCCTTTCTCGCGCACGACGCCCGCGAGCGCGCGGGTGAACATGGCGCAGTCCCCGGTTGCATCGGTGCTGGAGTAGATGCCGCCGGCGATCTTCTCCTTCACCGGCGCCAGCGCGGGATCGAGCCTGGCAATGTCGTCACGGGAAAGAATCTGCTGCGCCTGCCCCAGGTCGCGCAGGATCTGCATGTTCCGCACCCCACGGTCGAACGTCTCCTGCGAGCGGTGAAAGTACAAAAGCCCTGTCTGCGACTGGTCGAACTGCACGCCGGTCTGCGCCATCACCTCGCCGAGCACCGATTGCGAATAGACGCACAGCCGATGCTTGCGCTGCGTGTTGATGCGCGCGCGCTCGGCCGAGCATTCGCGCAGGAAGCGCAGCGACCAGCGCCAGAACGCTGGATCGGCATGGAAACGAAACCGCAGCGCCTGGTCGTCGTGCCACAAGGAACGCAACAGCATTTTCGGCGCGCGCGGCGAGGCCCAGGCGAAGGCATGGCCAGGCGCGACCATGCCGGCATTGGCAAAGCTGGTGCCGAGCGCGACATCCGCCTCGCGCTCGACCAGCGTGACCTCGTGCCCGTCCTGCAACAGTTCGTAGGCGGTGGTGACGCCGATCACGCCGCCGCCGAGAACCACGATCCGCATGCCCACCCTCCGACCTCGGCAGGAACGGTAAACAAGGCGACAGCATAAGGCGAGGGGCCTTGCCCCTCGACCCAGCAAAGGCGGAGCCTTTGCAATCCCGGGGTGCCTACCCGATCGTCATCAAACTCGCGTTCCCGCCCGCCGCCGCCGTGTTGGTGCTCACCACCCGCTCCCGCAGCAGCCATTCGAGGGCATAATCCGCGGTGCCGTCCGCCAGCGCGCCGCGTGGCACGCTGTGGATCGGCACGATCGGGCCTTCGCGCCCGGCGAAGATTTCGGCCCAATGCCGCAGCGTATCGCCGTCGCCTTCGAACAGCACCGCGTCGAACGCCGCATCGCTGAGGTCGTTGACGACCCGCAGATGCGCGCGCGAGGCCGAGGGGAAATCGCGGATCAGGTCGCGGTCGTCGGCCGGCGGCAACACCAGCGCGAAATTGCCCGTCGCCAGTACCGCCCCGACCTGCACGCACATCGCGAAAACGTTGCTCGCGAGGCACAGCACCGTGCCGCGCCGCTCCAGCGCATAGACGTTGCGCTCGCCGACCGGTCCCGGCAGGTCCAGCGACACGCCGAGCGGGCTGCGCTCCAGATACCGCCGGCAATGCGCCGCCGCCTCCGGCTGCTGCCGCTCGGCGAGAAACTCCGCCCAGGCGCGCGCCGGCCCGAGCGGTGCGGTGTCGGCTCGCACGGCCAGCGCCGGCGCCGCCGGATGCGGCGCCAGCAGCCGGTGTAGATAGAGCGGCCCGCCGGCCTTCGGCCCGGTGCCGGACAGCCCATGCCCGCCGAACGGCTGCACGCCGACGACTGCGCCGATCAGGTTGCGATTGACGTAGACGTTGCCGGCGTTGATGCGCTCGGAAACGTCGAACAATGGTTTCGTCGATCCGGGTATGCACGCCGAACGTCAGGCCGTAGCCGGTGGCGTTGATCTGCGTCGAGCAGCGCGTCGAGCATCGCCGCGGCGATAGCGCAGCACATGCAGCACCGGCCCGAACACTTCGCGCGACAAGCTCGGCGACGGAGCCGATCTCGACGATCGTCGGCGGCACGAAGGTGCCGTGCCGGCACGCGGCCGGCAGCGGCAGCTGGTGGATCGCGTCGGCCGCCGCGCCGCATCGCCTCGACATGCGCAAGGATCGTGTCCCGCGCTTCGGCCGTGATCACCGGGCCGACATCGGTCGCCAGCCGGTCCGGGTTGCCGATCGCAAGTTCCTCCATCGCGCCGATCAGCATGGTGCGCACGCGCGTCGGCGACATCCTCCTGCACGCACAGGACGCGCAGCGCCGAACAACGCTGCCCGGCGCTGTCGAAGGCGGAGGCCAGCACGTCCGCAACCACCTGTTCCGGCAGCGCCGAGCTGTCGACGATCATCGCGTTCTGCCCGCCGGTTTCGGCGATCAGCGGGATCGGCCCGCCATCAGGCGACAAGCGCTCGGCGAGCTTGCGCTGGATGAGCCGCGCAACTTCGGTCGACCCGGTGAACACGACGCCGCGCACGCGCGGATCGGCGACCAGTCGCGCGCCGACGCGCACCGTCGCCGGGCAGCAGCTGCAGCGTCGCCTGCGGCACGCCCGCCGCGTGCAGGATGCGCACCGCCTGGGCCGCGATCAGCGGCGTTTCCTCGGCCGGCTTGGCCAGCACCGCATTGCCCGCCGCCAGCGCCGCCGCGACCTGGCCGGTGAAGATCGCCAGCGGAAAATTCCACGGGCTGATGCAGGCGATCGGTCCAAGCGGGCGATGCGTCTCGGCGCTCAGCGTGTCGCGCGCCTGCGTCGCGTAGTAGCGCAAAAAGTCCGCCGCCTCGCGCACCTCGCCGAGCGCGTTTGGCAACGTCCGGCCGGCTTCGCGCACGATCAGGCCCATCAGTCGCGGCCCCTCCTCCTCAAGCAGGTCGGCGGCGCGCAGCAGGCAGGCCGCGCGATCGGCCGGCGGGGTCGCGTGCCAGAGCGTGGCGTCGCTGACCGCCGCCGCGAGCGCGGCATCGACGGACGCGGCGTCGGCCTCCACCACCTGCCCGACCACGTCGCGTCGGTCCGCCGGATTGCGCACTTGGCGCGATGGTGCCTCCGACCCACGGGAGGGCGCGGCGTGCCACGGCACATCGATGCCGCCGAGCAGGGACGCGGAGAGCGAGGCCAGCCGCTGCTCGTTGCTGAAGTCGATGCCGGCGGAATTTTTGCGCAGAGTCGCCGAACAGGTCCTGCGGCAGCCGGATCTTGTCGTGCGGCGCGCCAAGCGGGACAATCTCCGACGCGACCGCGACCGGATCGGCGACGAGGTCGGCGGTGGAGAATTTCGCGTCGGCGATGCGGTTGACGAACGAGGTGTTGGCGCCGTTCTCCAGCAGCCGCCGCACCAGATACGCGAGCAGCGTCTCGTGCGTGCCGACCGGCGCGTAGATGCGGCACGGGCGATCCAGCTTGCCCGGGCCGACGACTTCCTCGTACAGCGGCTCGCCCATGCCGTGCAGGCACTGGAACTCGTACTGCCCGGCGTAGAAGTTTGCACCCGCCATCTGCATGATCGCGGCCAGCGTCGCCGCGTTGTGGGTGGCGAACTGCGGGAACGCCGCGTCGGGTGCGGCCAGCAGCCGGCGCGCGCAGGCAAGGAAGGAAACGTCGGTGTAGACCTTCCGCGTGAACACCGGGAACCCTTCGAGCCCGTCGACCTGCGCGCGCTTGATCTCGCTGTCCCAGTAAGCGCCCTTGACCAGCCGCACCATCAGCCGCCGCCGGCTGCGGCGGGCGAGATCGACCAGGAAGTCGATCACGTACGGCGCGCGCTTCTGGTAGCCCTGCACGACGAAGCCGACGCCGTTCCAGCCGGCAAGCTCCGGCGCGAAGCACAGCGCCTCCAGCAGGTCGAGCGAGATTTCCAGCCGGTCGGCTTCCTCGGCGTCGATGTTCAGGCCGATATCGTAGCGGCGCGCCAGGGTCGCGAGCGCCAGCAGGCGCGGCCTCAGTTCCTCGGTGACGCGCTCGAATTGCGCGCGCGCATAGCGCGGGTGCAGTGCCGACAGTTTGATGGAAATCCCGGGGCCTTCGTAGATGCCGCGCCCCGCGGCGGCTTTGCCGATCGCGTGGATCGACTGTTCGTACGCGGAAAAATACCGCGCGGCGTCGTCCGCCGTCATCGCGGCCTCGCCGAGCATGTCGTAGGAGTAGCGGAAGCCGCGCGCCTCCCATTTGCGACTGTTGGCGAGCGCTTCGGCGATCGTCTGGCCGCAGACGAACTGTTCGCCCATCAGCCGCATCGCCATGTCCACGCCCTTGCGGATCAGCGGCTCGCCGCCACGCCCGATCATGCGTGTCAGCGCCTGCGTCAATCCGCGTCTCGCTGCTGGTGGCAACGAGTTTGCCTGTGATCAGCAAACCCCAGGTCGCAGCGTTGACGAACAGCGACGGCGAGTGGCCGAGATGCGCCTGCCAGTCGCCGACGCTGATCTTGTCGCGGATCAGCGCGTCGCGCGTGGCGCGGTCGGGGATGCGCAGCAGCGCCTCGGCGAGGCACATCAGCGCGACGCCCTCCTGGCTCGACAGCGCGAATTCCTGGATCACGCCCTCGACGATGCCGGCGCGCGGTTTTCTCCGCAGCGTCTCGACAAGCTTCGTCGCCAGCACCTGCGCCTGTGCAGTCGCCTCCGGCGGCTGGCGCGCCCCGGCGAGCAGGCCGGGCAGGCACTCCGGTTCCGGCCGGCGGTAGGCGGCGGTGATCGCGGCGCGCAGCACGCTTTGCGGCTGCACCGCCTGCGCGAATTCCAGGAACGGCTGCGGCGCCGCCTCGGCCGGTTCGGCCACCGCCTCTTCGGAGGCAGGCGGGCCGGCGATGTCCTCGCCACGCTCGATGCGCTCTAGCAGCGCAACAAGACCCTGCTTGATCAGCCAGTGCGGCGTGCGCCCGACCCGCTCCGACGCCGCCCGCAATCGGGCGCGCAGGGTTTCGTCAACCTTCAGTCCGAGCGTGGTTGCACCCATTGCCGGCCTCCGGGTTGCACCATTCTGTAGCGTTCGCGAACCGAAGCCGCAACCGGCCGCGTCAGCCCAACCTTGCCGCGATCAGGCGCGCGGCCATCAGGTCGAGGTGGCCGCCACCGGCATTCTTGAACAGCGTGATTTCTTCTACGCTGCGCCGCCCGGAAACTTCGCCGCGCACGAGCTGGAACAGGTCGCCGAGAACATCCGCGTCGGCGATCACGCCGTCGCGAATGGGGAGAAAGATGTCGCCGGCGTCGTGCAGCGTGAAGCGGCGCGTGTCGACGAACACGCGCGACCGGCGCACCGCCGTGTCGTCGCTTTCGCGCATCGCCGGCGTGTAGCCGCCGACGAGGTCGAGATGCGTTCCGGGCCGCAGCCATTCCCCGAGAATGACCGGCGCCGTTGCGGCGGTGACGCAGGTGATGACGTCGGCTTCCGCGACCGCGGCGGCGAGATCGGCAACGGCCTCGCCCTGCAAAGTCGCAGCCAGGGCCTGCGCCCGCGCCGGCGTGCGGTTCCATACCAGCACGCGCGCCAGCGACGGGCGCACGGTGCGATGCGCGGCGACCATCCACGGCGCCTGCGCGCCGGCGCCGACCACCAGCAGCGTGCGCACATCGGGCCGCGCCAGGTAGTCGGCGGCGAGCGCCGAATCCGCCGCGGTCTTGCGCACCGTCAGCGGCGTCGCGTCGATGCAGAGCAGCGGGCGGCCGTTCTGTCCGTCGAACAGCACGTAGACGGAATGGACGCTCGGCAGCCCCGCGGCGGCGTTGCCGAGAAACGCGGTTGCGAGCTTCACCCCGAGCGCCTCGCCGCGCTGCCACGCGGCCATGAGCAGAAAACCGTCCTGGCCGCCGGCGGCACTCGGCTGTTCGAGCAGCAATCGGCCGTATTCTTCGACACCGTTGCGGTGGCCCTCCCGCATCGCCTCGATCAGCGACGGAAAATCCAGCAGCCGCGCGGCGGTTTCCGCGTCGACGAGCTTCACGGCACCAGCGCGTCGATCAGTGGCGTGCGCGACAGCAGGCGCGCGCCGCCCGCTTCGATCACCACCTGCTGCTCCAGCTTGATCCCGTCCGGGCCGCCGACCTCGCCCATGTAGCTTTCGACGGACACCACCATGTTCTCCGCGAACACGCCGTCGTAGCCCCAGTCTTTCCAGTCCGCGACATAGGCAATGGAAGGATATTCGTCGACGAAGCCGCAGCCGTGCAGCATCATCATGTAGCGGTTCGGCACGAACTCGTCCGGCACCGGCCAGCATTTCTCGGCGAATTCGCGGAACGTCAGTCCGGGGCGCAGCAATGCCGTGTTGAACAGCACCTGCTGCGTCGCAAGATCGTAGAGCCGCCGATGCCGATCGGTCGGCTTGCCGTCCGGGCAGATCCAGCTCCGGGAGATGTCGGCGAGATAGCCGAACGGGCCGACCAGATCGGTGTCGAAGCCGACGACGTCGCCTGCCTCAATGATACGGTCGGAAGGATTCCTGGAACCACGGATTGGTGCGCGGGCCGGATGACAGCAGCCTGCACTCGATCCACTCGCCGCCATGCGCGATGTTGGTCTCGTGCAGCAGCGACCAGAGTTGATTTTCCGTAATGCCGGGACGCAACGCTTCGCGCATCCGCGTGATCGCGAGGTCGGCGACTTCCATCGCCGATTGCATGCACGCGATTTCTTCGGGCGACTTCACCATCCGTGCCTGTTCGGCGGCTTCCTGCACGTCGAACAACTGCACGCCGTGCTGCAGCAGCCGCAGCGTGCCGAGCGGGTCGCAGCGATCGACCGCGAGGCGGCGGTTGTTGCCGCCATACTGGCGCAGCAGGCTTTCGATCTCGTCGGCCCACAGATGCGCTTTTTCTTCGGTACGCGGTCCTGCCAAAAAGTAGATCCACGGCGTACACAGGCGCGTTTCGTCGACGGTCGGCGAGCCGGCGGTGACGTGCGGCGTTGTCGAAAACTCGAACAGGATCACCGGTCCGTCGGTCGCGACGAACGCGTAGCGGCCGGGCGCGTGCATCGTCCACACCGGCATGTTGCGCGTGCCGGTGGCGTAGCGGAGGTTCATCGGGTCCGACAGCACCGCGCCCGCGTAGTCGCGCTTGCGCAGTTCCGCGCGCAGCCGCTCGAGCCGGTAGCGCAGCAGCGTCGGCTGGTCGATCTCCGTCATGCGCGCCATGATGCCGCCGTCGATTGGCACCACCTGGCGCGGCGCATCGCTGCGCGGCGGCACCGCCATGTTCAGAAGTCGGCTGCTGTGGCGGGCGGATTCCTCGGGCATGGCGCACCTCTCAGGACGCGTGGCGGAACACCGGCTCGGTCTGCCGCAGGCGCTCCAGCGGAATGTGGCAGCGGATGACGTGGTTGTTGCCGGCGTCGCGCGACGGCGGCGGCGTGTCGTCGCAGATCGGGCCAAGCTTGCGCGGGCAGCGCGTGGCGAAGCGGCAGCCGGGCGGCACGTTCAACGGGCTCGGAATTTCGCCTTCCAGGCGAATGCGCGTCGTGCGGATCGTCGGGTCCGGCACCGGCACGGCCGAGAGCAGCGCTTCGGTGTACGGGTGGTACGGCGGATCGAACAACGCCGCGACCGGCCCGTTCTCCATGACCTGGCCGAGATACATCACCACGACCTCGTCGGCGAGGTAGCGCACCAGGCCGAGGTCGTGGCTGATGAACACGAGCGTCGTGCCGTGCTCCGCCTGGATGCGCAGCAGCAGGTTGATCACCGCGGCCTGCACCGACACGTCGAGCGCGGAGACCGGCTCGTCGGCGACCAGCAACTGCGGGTTGCCGGCGAACGCGCGGGCGACGGCGATGCGCTGCTTCTGACCGCCGGAGAGCTGGCGCGGCAGCGCGTGGCGCAGCGACGGCGGCAGCCGCACCATGTCGAGCAACGCCGCGACGCGTTCGTCGATCGCGCGCCGGTCATGCGCGATGCCGAACTTGCGCAGCGCCCGCGTGAGCGGATAGCCGACCGGATGCGATGGGTTCAGCGTGCCGTCCGGGTTTTGGAACACCATCTGCACGGCTGCGACTTTTTCCGCACTCCGCTTGCGTACCGGTTGCTTCGCGACATCGTCGCCGAGCACCCGCAGCGTGCCGTCGGTCGCGGCGTCGAGCCCGGCCAGCACTTTCGCGAACGTCGATTTGCCGGAGCCGGATTCGCCGACGATCGCCAGGATATGCCCGCGCTGCGCCGACAGTGTCAGGTGGTCGTTGGCGAACAGGCGCCGCTTGCCGACCGGGAACACGCGGCTGACATTCTCCGCCGCCATCACGATCTCCGCGTCTGCCGCGGCGACATGCGCCGACGCGGTCGCGGGCGGCAGCAATGCGGCTTCCTCGACATCCCGCCAGCGCAGGCAACGAACAAGATGATCCGGTGCGGTTTCCTGCAACGCCACCGGCGCCGCGTCGCACAGTCCGGGACGCGCAAGGCCGCAACGGCTGAGAAAACCGCACGTCTCGGGCGCACGCCCCGCCGACGGCACGACGCCGGCAATCGCCACCAGCGGGTGCGTGCGCTTGTCCGCGCCGGGCCGCGGCAGCGAGCCCAGCAGCCCGCGCGTGTACGGGTGCCGCGGCGACGCGAACAGTTTTTCCGCTGGTGCATCCTCCACCAGCTTGCCCGCGTACATCACGCCGATGCGGTCGCACACCTGCGCGATCACGCCGAGATTGTGCGAGATGTAGAACAGCGCCGTGCCGTATTTCCCGCGCAGTTCGTTGAGCAGGTCGAGCACGGTGGCTTCGACGGTGACGTCGAGGCCGGTCGTCGGTTCGTCGAGCAGCAGCAGCGACGGGTTGGCGAGCAGCGCCATCGCGATCACCACGCGCTGTTTCTGGCCGCCGGAGAGCTGATGCGGATAGCGGCGCATCACGCTGTCGGGGTCGGGCAGATGCACGTCGGCGAGTACGCTTTTCGCGCGCTCGCGCGCCTCCGCCGTGCTCGCGTCGCTGTGCGACAGCGGCACTTCCATCAATTGTCGGCCGACCGTCATCGACGGGTTCAGCGCCGTCGCCGGTTCCTGGTAGACGATGGCGATGCGGCTGCCGCGAATTCTCCGAAGCTCTTCGCCGCGCGACCGCGCGAGGTCGGTGCCCTCGAACAGGATCTTCCGCGTGCGATGCGCCCGTTGCGGCCCATGTAGCCCATGATCGCCATGATCAGCGTCGACTTGCCGCAACCGGATTCGCCGACAAGCCCAAAACTTTCGCCCTTGCCGATCTCCAGCGAGAAGTCCGGGATCGCCGCGACCGTGCCTCGCGCGGTGGTGTATTCGACGCGCAGGTCGCGGATGGAAAGCAGCGACATCAGTCCGCCTGCGAGACTTCGGTGATGCCGTCGGCCAGCAGGTTGAAGCCGAGAATGAGGCTGACAAGGGCAAACGTCGGATACAGCGACATGTGCGGGAACACGGTGATCATCGACGTGCCCTGCTTCACCATGCCGCCCCAGTCCGGGTTCGGCGGCGGCAAACCGAGCCCCAGAAAACCCAAGGTCCCAATCGTGATCGTGGTGTAGCCGAGGCGCAGGCAGAAATCGGTGATCAGCGGGCCGCGGCAGTTCGGCAGCAGCTCGACCAGCATCACGAACACGTCGGTCTCGCGCCGCAGATAGGCGGCGGCGACGAACTCCTGGTGCATCAGCGACAGCACGAGGCCGCGCACGATGCGCGCGATGCCCGGCGCCGAGGCCAGCACGACCGCGACGACGATGTTGACCGCCGACGGGCCGATGTTGGCGATCAGGATCACGTAGAGCACGACGACGGGAAACGACAGAATGACGTCGGCGGCGCGCGACAGCACCGCGTCCACCCAGCCGCGGTAGTAGCCGGCGAGCAGCCCCATCGCGCAGCCGACCGCGTAGGCGACCAGCACCGCGAGCGGCGCCACCACCAGCACCGTGCGGCCGCCCCAGATGATGCGGGACAGCAGGTCGCGCCCGATCGGGTCGACGCCCAGCCAGTGTTTCGCCGAACTGCCGGAATGGGCCATCGCCAGGTAGTCCTGCGCGTTCGGCGGCGCGATTGGCAACACCGGCGCCAGCAGTGCGAGCACGCCCCAGAACAGCACGACGCCGAGCCCGACCATCGCCACCGGCGAACTCGGCAGCCGCCGCCACAGGCTTGGCGTCGCGCGCCCGGCCGTTTCGGCGGCGACGACGGCCGACATCAGCGCCGCGCCTGCGGATCGAGCACGCGGTAGCCGACATCGCTCAGCAATTGCGTCGTGGTCGCGACGAACAGCGCGATCAGCGTCGCCGCCTCGATCAGCGAGACGTCGCCGAACAGCGAGGCGTCCAGCAGCATCCGGCCAAAGCCGGGATAGGCGAACACCAGCTCGGTCACCACGACGCCGCCGATCAGCCAGTTGATCTGCAGCAGGATCACGGTGAACGGCGCGATCAGCGCGTTGCGCAGCGCGTGCCGCAGGATCACCTGCCGGCGCGGCAGGCCCTTCAAAACTGCGGTGCGGACGTAGGGTTTCGCCATCACCTCGGCCATCGAGGTGCGCACCATGCGGGCGACGTAGCCGGCATCGTAGATCGCCAGCACCGCCACCGGCAGCACGAGCTGCTGCGCGATCGACCAGCCGGAATGCGAATTGAGCGGGCTCGTGCCCGGAAGAACCCCGAGCCACACGACGAAGATCGCGACCAGCAGCACGCCGAGCGCGAACTCCGGGATCGAGGTCATCACGATCGAGACGGTCGACAGCCCGCGATCGAGCAGGCTGCCGGCATTCATGCCCGCGAGCACGCCGAGCACCAGCGACAGCGGCACGATCACGGCAAAAGCCAGACCGGCGAGCAGCGCGGTGTTGCCGAGCCGGTCCCACAGCACGTCGTTCACCGGCGCCTTGTACAGCGTCGAGTAGCCGAAATTGCCGAAATAGCGGTCGCCGCGCGGATCCTTGAAATCGAGCTTCAGCGCCGGGTCCTGCAACGGGTCGGCGACCACGCCGGTCAGCACGCCGAGCCAGCGCACGTAGCGCACCATCAGCGGATCGTTCAAATGCAGCTTCTGGTAGAGCAGATCGACCTGCGATTGCAGCGCGAACGCACCCAGCGTCTTGCGCGCGACGTTGCCGGGAGAGAATTCGGTCACCAGGAAAACGAGAAACGACGCGACCAGCAGCGTAATCAGCATCTCCGCGCCGCGGCGCAGGATGTAGCGGGTCATCGCGCCGCAGGCCGCCCCCCTCTCCCGCGGCGGGAGAGGGGGGACGCAGGGCATCACGCGCGCAGCGTCACGCGCTGAGGGCAAATCGATCGCCGAAGAAGTAGTTGGTCGGATGCACGACCACGCCCTGCACCTTCTTGTCGTAGAACGTGAAGTTGTTGGTCCACAGCGGCTGCGCGATCGGCCCGTCCTCGTGCATGATCTGCTCGATCTCGTACATCAGGTCGCGCCGCTTCTCGATGTCGAGCGTGCCTTCGACCTTGCTCAGTATCTCGTCGAGCTTCGGGTTCGAATAGCTGCTCTCGTTCCACGGCACGCCGGTGCGATACGCAAGCGCGATCAGCATCGAGCCGAGCGGCCGGTGGTACCACACCGTCGCGCCGAACGGCGCCTTCGTCCAAACGTCCCAGTATTCGGCGCCCGGCATCACGTTCAGCTTGACGTTGACGCCGATGTCCTTCCACTGCTCGGCGGCCGCCTGCGCCTGCGCGACGATCCAGGGCAGGTCGCCCTCGACGTACAGCGTCGTCTCGAAGCCGTTCGGATGGCCGGCCTCGGCAAGCAGCTTCTTGGCGCCTTCGATGTCGCGGCCAAGCGGCTTGATCGGCTTGTAGTCCGGGTGCGAGGGCGCGACGTGCATGTGATCGCCCTCGCTGCCGAGGCCGCGCAGCGCGATCTGCACGATCGCCTTGGCGTCGAGGCCGAGCTTCATCGCCTTGCGCACGCGCGCGTCGTCGAACGGCTTCTCCGTCACCTTCATCCGCATCACGGCGGTCTGGCTGGTCGGCACGCTGTAGAATTGCAGGTTGGGCATCGCCTTCAGCGCATCGGTACTGCACCGGGTCCGCCCAGATCACGCCGTGGATCTGCTGCGAGGCGAGCGCCGCGATCGCCGCGGCCGGGTCGTCGCCGGTGTCGACGAACTCGATCGCGTCGAGATTGGCGCGGCGTGCCCCAGTAGCTCTTCACCTTCTTGACGACGGCGATCTTGCCTGTGTCGGCCTGCGTCAGTTCGAACGGCCCGGTGCCCTGCGCGCCCGGCGCGAACACCCCCTTGTCGCCGTGATAGAGCATCGCCGCGGGATAGTGGAACAGATGCTCCGGCACCGCGATCTGCGGCGCCGCGCAGTTCAGCCGGACGGTGTAGGCATCGACCTTTTCGATCGCGTTGGCGTCCCACAGTTCCGTGCTGGGCTTGCCGTCGGCGCCCTTGGTGTCCTTCAGCAGATAGCCCTTCACCAGCCCGACCATCGAGGAGCCGACCGCGGCGTCGGTCAGGCGCTTGAGGTTCCACATCACGTCGTCGGCGGTGAAATCCTCGCCGTTGCGCCACTTCACGCCCTTGCGCACGCTCAGCGTCCAGGTCTTCAGGTCGTCGCTGACCTTCCAGGCGTCCAGCAGGTAGGGGTGGGTGACGTTCTCGCTGTCGGTCAAGGTCAGGTATTCGCAGACCTGGCGCGAGACGTTGCTGTCGTAGCCGCCCCAGGAATAGGTGTGCGGGCTCTTGGAATCCTTCACGCGGGTGCCGACGCGCAGCGTGCCGCCCTGCGGCAGCGCGGCGGCCTGGGCGCTCGCCACCGGCGCGAGGCCCGCCATCCGCATCGCCGCCGGCACCGCCAATCCGACCAGCGCCGCAAACCGCACGAACTCGCGGCGATGCAGCTTGCCGTCCGCCATCTGCCTGCCAAGCAGGTCGATCAGCGGACTTTCCTTCGCATCGGTCATGCCGAAACTCCCCCCTCATGAAGCGAACCAAACCGGGCGCCGTCATGCGGTATTCGCATACCCGACAGCGGCGGACCGGCGTTGCCGGCCACATTCGGAGTGATGCTTGCACTTCGTCAAGATGCCGCGAGCGGTCGATGCGAATGCCGCGCGGCCTGCGAACGCTCGCGCGTCGCGGCTACAGCATGTCGAGCCGCTGCTTGCGGCGCGGCGGCGCGAAGGCCGCGTCGATTTCCGAGAAATCCTTGTCGGTAAGCTGCAATTCTGCCGCCGCCGCGTTGTCGCGGACATGCGCGGCATCGGCGGCTTTCGGGATCGAGATGACGTGCGCATGGCGCAGTCCCCAGGCGATGGCGACCTGCGCGGGCGTCGCCGCGTGGCGCCGCGCGACCGCCAGCAATGCCGGCGCGCGCAGCAGCGGCGCCGCCCTGGCCGACTGGCGAATACGCCATCACCGGCATCGCGTGCCGGGCGCACCAGGGCAGCAGGTCGAACTCGATGCCGCGCGCCTCCGGGTTGTACAGCACCTGGTCGGTCGCGCATCCGGCGCCGCCCGGCACGCCGCGCAATTCCTCCAATTCGTCGACACCGAGGTTGGAGACGCCCCAGGCGCCGATCTTGCCGGCCGCGCGCAGCGCCTCGAACCCGGCCACCGTTTCGGACAGCGGCACGCTGCCGCGCCAGTGCAGCAGATAGAGGTCGATGCGCTCGATCCGCATCCGCCTCAGGCTGCGCTCGCACGCCGCCGCGACCCCCTGCCGGCTGGCGTTCTGCGGATAGACCTTCGAGACGATGAACGCCTTCTCGCGCTGGCCGGCGATGGCGTCGGCCACCACCTCCTCGGCGCCGCCGTCGGCGTACATCTCGGCCGTGTCGAGCAGCGTCATGCCGAGATCGAGGCCGAGACGCAGCGCGTCCGCCTCCACCGAGCGTGCGCGACGGCCCTCGCCCATGCGCCAGGTGCCCTGGCCGAGCGCCACGACCTCCGTCCCGTCCGCCAGCCGTACGGTGCGCATTTTTTTCCTCCTAGTCCGCCGCCGCTTCCGCCGCCCGGAGCACGCGCAGGAAGTTGCCGCCCCACAACGCCGCGAGTTCCGTCGCGCCATAGCCGCGACGCGCCAGCTCGGCGGTGATCGACGGGCTTTCCGATGCGTCGTGCCAGCCGGAAAACCCGCCGCCGCCATCGAAATCGGAAGAAATGCCGGCATGCGCGAGGCCGATGCGCCGCACCACGTAGTCCACGTGGTCGGCGAAGTCGGCCGGGGTCACGCTTTCCTGCTTGCCGCCGGGGCGCAGGAAATGCGGCACCGCGGTGATCTGCGCGACCCCGCCGCAATCGCGCAGCGCGTCGAGCTGTTCGTCGTCGAGGTTGCGCAGGTTCTCGCACAGCGCCCGCACGCAGGAATGCGTCGCCACGACCGGGGTGCGCGAGACCTCGGCCGCCTGCAGCATGCCGGCCTTGGAAACATGGGAAATGTCCACGACCATGCCGAGCCGGTTCATCTCGGCGATCGCGGCGCGCCCGAGTTCCGACAGCCCGCCGTGCAGGGTCTCGGCGTCGCCGAGATCGGCGCGCGGGTTGGAGCTGTCGGACAGCGCGTTGTGGCCGGTATGGGTCAGCGTCATGTAGCGGGCGCCAAGCTCGGCGAAACGGCGCAGCCGGGTGGGGTCGCCGGCGCAGGCGTGGCCGTTCTCCACCGCTGGCACGATCGCGGTCGCGCCGTCCCGCCACGCCGCGGCGATGTCGTCGGCACTGCGGCACAGCCGGGTGCCGGGCGGCCTCGGCCATGGCGCGGATCGCCTCCAGCATGGCGACGGCGCGGGCATAGGCGGCCTCGTCGGCCTCGGCCGAGCGCCTGGTCTGCGGCACGTAGGCGGCGAAGAACCCGCAGGCGAGCATGCCGCGCCGCATCTTCGGCAGATCGACGCGCCGCGACGTCTCCGCGTCGAACGCGGGGCCGTCCGGCCAGGGGATGTCGATATGGGTGTCGAGGGTGAGCAGGCTGCGGTGCAGGTCGAGCGGATCGGACATGGCGCCACCGTCGCGGCTGGCGCGGGCCGCCGTCAAGCCCGCCCGGTGCCGGTCTGCCGCGCAAGCGGATCAATTGGGCGAAAATCGGCGGCGGCCATTCCCCGGCGCCGCGGGGGATGCTAAACGGCCCCGGTGTGTCCGCGTAGCTCAGCAGGATAGAGCACAGGATTCCTTGTTGGTTGAACTGGGCGTCGCGCGCGGAAACGGCGCGGCGGATCCGCTCAAAGTCGGGGAAAGCTGCGGCGGCTTGCGCCCTGCCGATCCCGAGCCAAGCCCCGGCGCCGGCCGGGGAAGGTGTAGAGACTGGACGGGCGGCACCTACCGGCTTCGGCCCAGGGTGAAGGGACAGTCCAGACCACGAACGCCCGGACGGCACGTGCCGGCGGGCGGCGGCGAAAGCCGAAGTGGCATGAATCCTGGGGCCGTGGGTTCGAATCCCGCCGCGGACACCACGCCAGCCGCGAGCCGGCCCGACGCGCCGGTCCGCCAGCGCCCGGTCAGCGCGGCAGCAGGCTCAGAACCGACTGAATACCCTGGTACAATTCGCCGAGCCCGAGCTCTTCGATGGCGGGTTGCGCCATGAGGCGGGACGCGGCGACCTGCAATGCGGCCCTGATCACGTCATTTTCGGCGCGCAGGCGCCGGGTCATCGGGTCATCCGACGGCTCGGACCAGACCGAACCATTGACCCCGCGCAGGCCTTCGGCAACGGCGCTCTCGTCCGGAAGGTCGTTTGCCAGAGCGCTGTAACGCTCAAGCGCCACCGCAACCGCCAGCAGCTGGCCGATGATCTCGGAGGAGAGTCCGCCTCCGCAGACGATCCTGATCAGGTTGCCGGTCAGGTTGCGCAACGCGCAGGCAATCGCGCGCATGGCGTCACCGAGCGCTGGCTCGGCGCCATCGCCGCCATCGGATGCCGCGGCGGGACCTGGCCCTTGGGCCGGGCGGATCCGCGGCTGCGGGGCCTCGGCCCCAGCCGGCGCGGACGCCTTGGCCGGCAGCCGCCCGTGTGCGGCCAGGGCCGCCGCCACATCGCCGCGCAGCGCCCGCGCCCTGGCGCGCTCCGCCGCGGTTTCGCAGCGCAGACCGATCGACTCGACGCGAAGCGCATGCGACGCCATCCGCAGCGCCGTGGATTGGGCGCGCAGGGCCTTTGAATCGGCGCACAGCACATCGAGCGCCGAGCGCAGGGCGTCCTGCCGTTCGGCAAACGGATCCGCCCGTGCGAGCGCAGCCTTTCCAGCCGGGCCATGCGCCGCCAAACCGTCTGCATTGTCCGTGCGGGCGAATTGGTCCAAACCGCCCTCCTGCCGGCTAATTCCGGCACACGCCGCAAAGTCAACCGGGAGCAGCATAGGCCGCTCGCCCGCTCCGAAACAAGTGCCGCACGGTGCAGCACCTGCCGAAACAAGCAACGTTTTTCCGGGGACGGCAATCCCGACAGCAGCGCAGCCGGGCCGCTTTCGGCCGGGCCGGCTACAACAGGTCGTGGATCTCGTCGATGTTGGTCGCGTCCATCGGGCTGTCGAACACGATCTCGCCGCGCGCCATCGCCACGATGCGGTCGCAGCATTCGAATACGTGATGGATGTTGTGGCTGATGAAGATGCCGGTCACCCCCTGCGCCTTCAGGCCACGGATGAAGCCCAGCACCTTGTTGGTTTCCTTGACCGAGAGGTGATTGGTCGGCTCGTCGAGCACCAGCGCCTTCGATTTGAAGTGCATGGCGCGCGCGATCGCCACCCCCTGGCGCTGGCCGCCGGACAATTCCCCGACCAGCGCCTCGGGCGAGCGCAGATGCAGGTCCACGTCGGCGATCGCCCGCACGCTTTCCCGCCGCATCCGCGCCTGGTCGAGCAGGCCGATGCCGCCGACGCCGAAGCTCAGCGGCTCGCGCCCCAGGAACAGGTTGCGCGCGATCGACATCGTCGGGACCATCGAGTTCGACTGATAGATGGTCTCGATGCCGAGACGCATCGCCTGCTTGGGCGAGCGGATTTTCACCGCTTGCCCCTCGATCAGGATCTCGCCGCCATCGGGTTCGTGCACGCCGGACAGGAGCTTGATCAGCGTCGATTTGCCGGCGCCGTTGTCGCCGACCAGTCCGACCACCTGCCCGGCCTCGATGCTGAGGCTGACATTCTTCAGCGCGTGCACGCCGGCATACCATTTGTGCAGGCCGCGGCATTCGATGATCGGCGTGGTCATGCGCGGGTCTCGATGCGGATGCTGCGGGCGGCGCGGCGCAGGCGGGCATTGGCGACGACCGCGAAGATGGTCAGCGCGCCGACCACGAACTTGAACCAGTTGGCGTCGACCTCGGTCAGCACCAGCCCGTTGTCGATCACCCGGATCAGCAGCGCGCCGACGATCGCGCCGAGCACCGTGCCGACGCCGCCGGTCAGCGCCGTGCCGCCGATCACCGCGGACGCCACCGCCTGCAACTCCAGCCCCTCGCCGATCGAGGGCAGCGGCGAGCCGAGCCGCAGCACCTGGATGGTGCCGGCGAAGCCCGCCAGCAGCGACGACAGCATGAAGCAGGCGATCTTGACGCGGTTCACCGGGATGCCCATCGACGACGCGGCCTCCAGGAATCCGCCGGTCGATTTCACCCAATTGCCGAAATTGGTCAGCGACAGCATCGCCGCGGCGAGCAGCGCAATCGCGGCAAACCAGACGAAGGACATGCGCAGCAATCCGCCCGGGCCGATGAACTGGGTGAACAGCCAGGTCGGCAGATTGTCGGGCAGCACCGGCGGGAAGCCGCCCGAAATCACCACGGTCATCGAGCGCGCCATGAACAGCATGCCGAGCGTGGTGATGAAGCTCGGGATGCCGAAGCGGATCGTGATCACGCCGTTGACGAAGCCGATCGCGGCGGCGACGGCGAGGCCGATCAGCACCGCCGGCAGGAACGGCATGTCGCGTTCCATCAGCACCGCGGCGACCATCGGCGTCAGCGCGAACACCGAGCCCACCGACAGGTCGAACTCGCCGGAGATCATCAGCACGGTCACGCCGATCGACACCAGCCCGACCTCCGGCAGCAGGCCCAGCACGCCGCGGACGTTGTCGGCACCGAGGAACACGCCGTCCGAGCGGATCTCGAACACGGCAATCAGGATGATCAGCAGGGCGAGCCCCGCCAGCTCCGGCTTTTCCAGATAGATCCGAAAGATATTTCTCACCGCGCCCCCGGCGTCACGATGTTGCAGCGTCCGGCGGGGCGCCTGCCCCGCCGGCCCTGCGACGCCTCAGCGCATGCCCTGCTTGGCGAGCGCCATGATGCTGTCCACCTGATCGGGCGTGATCACGGCTTCGCCGGTGTCGATGCTGGCCGGCGCCAGCCCGACCTTCTTGGCGAGATAGACTTCCATCACCGGCATGAAGCCCTGCTCGTACGGCTGCTGGTCGATCTCCACCTGGATGTAGCCGGCCTTCATTTCCTGCAGCACCTGGGTGACCAGGTCGAAGCCGCCCATCAGGATCTTGCCGGGCGGGATGTTGCGGTCCTTCAGCACCTTCGCGACCGCCGAGTGCCACAGGCCCATGTCGAAATACGCTGTGGTGTCGGGATGCGCGCTGATATAGGCGCCGACCCGGTCGGCGGTGATCGCGCCGTCGGTGCCGCTGTCGATGCGGTCGATCACCACCTTGCGGTCCGGGTTCGCCTTCTTGAATTCCTCGAGCCCGTCCATCACGCCCTTGGCGCGCTGCTCGGCCCAGTTCTGTCCCGGCGCGCTCACGCCGACCAGCACGCGGATGTCGCCGGTCTTGGGAAACTGCTTCGACAGCGTGCGGCTCAGGTTTTCGCCGGCGGGAATGAAATTCTGCCCGATGAACGCTTCGCGCAGCCCGAGTTCCGGCCCTTCCGTCGCATCGACGTTGGAGGCGATCACGATCACGCCCTGCTTGCGCGCGTCGGTCAGCACGTTGACGAACGCCTTGTTGTCGGCGAGCGCCGTGATCAGCGCGTCCGGCTTGCGCGCCAGCGCCGCCTGCATGTTGGCGACCTGCTGCTCGATCGCGCCCTCGTTCTGCAGGAAGATCATCTGGCAGTTGGCCTGGATCTTGGCGCAGGCGTCGTCGAACCCCTTCTTCACCGCCTGCCAGAACGGGTTGGCGGCCGAGGAGTGATGAGTGAACACGATGTTCAGCTGGTCGGCTTTCGCCGGAATGGCGAAGGCGAGGCCGAGTGCCATGGCACTCGTCGCGAGAAGGCGTCGGTTCATCTCGGGTTTCTCCCTAGGAAGTTGTTGTCATTCGCCGCGCGGCGCTCACTCGGCCTTCGAGATCCGCGTCGCAACGGTAAAACGTTTGTCGAGATCGGGCATCAGGTCAAGCCCGAGCCCCGGCCCGGGCGGCACGGTGATGGTGCCGTCCGTCACCTCCGGCACCGCGGTGACGATGTCGCGATACCAGGTCCGGTAGTACGCGCGCACGCTCTCCTGCACCAGCGCGTTGGGCGCGTTGAGCGAGAGATGCGTGGAGGCGCACAGCACCACCGGCCCGGTGCAGTCGTGCGGCGCCACCGGCAGATGCCACGCCTCCGCCATCGCCGCGATCTTTCGCGCTTCCGAGAGCCCGCCGCACCAGGCGATGTCGAGCATCACGATGCCGGCGACGCCGGTTTCCAGCAGGTCGCGGAACGCCCACCGCGTGGCCAGCGTCTCCGAGGCGCAGATCGGTGCCGTCGATGCTTCGGCGTAGCGCTTCAGCGTGGCGAGGCTGTCCATCTTGATCGGGTCCTCGTGCCAGAACGTGTTGTACGGCGCGAGTGCCCTGGCGATCGACATGGCCGGCAGCAGCTGCCACAGCGAATGGAACTCCACCATGATGTCCATCCGGTCGCCGACCGATTTCCTGATTTTTGCGAACGGCTCCAGCGCCGACTTGAGTTCGTCGGGCGAAATATACTGGCCCTCGTTGCGCTCGGCGGCGAGGTCGAACGGCCAGATCTTCATGGCCGTGATGCCCTCGGCCAGCAATTCCGCCGCCAGTTCGTCGGCACGGTGCAGGAACGCATCGAGGTCGTCGTAGTCGCGCGTCGCGCCCAGGCCCCAGTTGCCGGTGAGTTGTGCGTTGCCCTTTCGCATGTAGGCGGTGCCCGCACAGGTGTTGTAGGTGCGGATGCGGGGCCGGGAGAAGCCGCCGAGCAGTTGCGCGATCGGTTGCCCGGTCACGCGGCCGAACAGGTCCCACAGCGCGATGTCGATCGCCGAGTTGCCGCGCATTTCGGCGCTGGTGGCGCGGAACCCCAGGTAGCCGGTCAGGTCTTTCGCGATCCGGTCGATCTGCAGCGGGTCGCGGCCGAGCAGCCTCGGCGCGACGCTCTCATGGATATAGGTCTCCACCGTGCGCGGGAGGAAAAATGTCTCGCCGAGGCCGGACACGCCCTCGTCGGTGTGCACGCGCAGCCAGAGCAGGTTCTCGAACTCCTCGGCGCGGATCGTCTCGATTGCGCTGATCTTCATGCGTCGCCTCCGCTCAAGTTGCGCGAGGCGCCGGCGATCGCCTCGTGAAATGCGATATCGTGCTCCATCACTTTCCCCTTTTCCGCCTGCCAGCAGTTTGTCAAGTGCGCCCCCGGCAGTGCCCGGGGGCGGCCGAAGCTTGCCATCCGGGACGGCGCCAGGGATATTGTTTCACCAGCGCGTCCGTTGCCGACAATCAACCTTGGCGCCGCGATACCGCGCGGGGGCTTGTTCGATGGCGAGCACGTATCACTGGAAAGCCGGCGTCAACGGCAACTGGGTCACCGGGCACCATTGGGACCTGCCCGGCAGCCCCAGCGGATCGGCCGTCGCCGTCATCGACCAGCCGGGCACGTATGCCGTCACCATCTCGGCCGGCGCCACTATCGACGTCGCCGCGGTCACGTTGGACTCGGCGTTCGCCCAACTCGATCTATACGGCACCTTGCAGGCGACGCACGGGATCACCGACGACAACGGCGGCATCATCCTGGAAAAAACCGGGACATTTGCCGCGGGCACGACGCTCACGCTCGGCGGCAGCGCGGGACTTGTGATCACCAGCAGCCGCACGCTCGACAATATCCGCGTGGAGTTCTCGCCCGTGGGGATCGGCGAGTACCCGCTTATCGCGGTCGACGGCACGACGACGCTCGGCAGCCACGCGGTGCTGGCGTTCGCGGCGGGCATCGGTGACGCGGTGTCCGGCGGCTTTGCGAGGACCGGCCCGACACTCGGCGTGACCGGTTCGATGATCAATCATGGCACGATCCTGGTCGAGGCGTCGGCAGAACCCAGCATGCAGCTCGACCTGTTCGACAACGCCGGTTTGCTCAGCTTCGGCGCGGGTGCTGCGATCTCGACGCAGACAGACAGCGCGTTCACCGATTTCGTCAACAGCGGCAGCATCCAGCTTGCCGCCGGCGCCACTTTGGGTGTTCGCGGACAGGAATACTACGTCGTCGCAACTTCATCGGAGATATTGGAGGGCGCCTTCTCTAGCACCGGCACCATCACGCTCGCCAAGGGCGCGGTGCTGGAGGTCGACGTCTCGCTGAACAGTACGTCCCTCGCCAACATCGTCTCCAGCGGCGGCACGATCCTGGTCACCGGCACGCTCGACAACACCGGCAACACGCTGAACTTCAGCACCGACGACAGCCTCGCGTCGCTGCTGCTGGCGAGCACCGGCTACACCGGCGCCGTCCCCGGGGTGCTGACCGGCGGCACGCTGGTGGCCGGCGCCGCGGAAACCGCGTTCGCAATGTCGCCGGGGACACTGCAAGGGGTGACGCAGATCGGCGAGCTGGTCGCCAACGGGCTGAGTTTCGATGCCGGCCTGACCTTGCTCGGCGGCGGCGGCACGGGCCCTGGCACGCTGGATGCCGTCAACTTCACCGCCGTCGACAACGAAACGCTCGCCCACGCCAGCCTGATCGTGGGCGACCTCGGCAACGCGCTGGGGCTGACGCTCGGCGCGAGCCTGTCGGTGACCTTCGCGGCCGATGCGTAGATCCTCAGCCACACCTTTACCGGCAGCCTGACCAACGACGCCAACCTCACGGTCGCCACAAATGTGCTGATCGGCGAGGACGAGTTCACCAACAACGGCCGCATCGGCATCGCCAAGGGCGGCACCCTGCAGTTCGAGTCGGCGAGTGTCTTCAACACCTCGAGCAACCTCGATATCCAGACGCTGGGCTCGCTCACCGTCGCCGCCGGCGCCGCGCTGGTGCTCGGTTCCGGCCCCGACGAGATCCCCTACGTCACGCTGACGACCGCCGGGCTGGTCGGCCTGCACGTCGCCACTGGCGGCACGTTCCAGATGTCGGCACAGCTCGACAACACCGGCGCGACGATGGACGTCACCCCCGCCAGCGTGTTCAACGGCATGGGCGGTGGCGGCTACATCGACGGCGGCACCATCCTGCTGAACGGCGGCAGCTTCGAGGCGCGCGGGCTCGCCGACCTGACGTTCCGCGCCGGCCCAAGCGGCGTGTTCGACCTCGACAACTACGTGCTCACCGACGTCAGCCTGCTCGGCCATAACGCCGCCGGCGGCGGCACGTTCGAGGTCGCCTCGCAGTCGTACACCGAACTCTACCCGGAACTGCAGATGACCGGCGTCACGGTGGACGGCGTGACGGTGTTCGGCAGCACGGGCGTGGACAACTCATTCGCACCGGAATACGACCTGAACGGCATCAACACGTTCGGCAAGACTGCCCAGTTCACCGGCCTCGGGGATTTCGTCGTCAACGCCGGGGCAACGCTGACCAACCAGGGCACCGTCAGCGCCGCCTACGAGATGTCAGGCGCCGGCAGCCTGGTGAACAGCGGCCTGCTGAGCGGCTCCGGCGCGATCACGGTCGCCAGCGTCACCAACAGCGGCACCATCGAAGCCTCCAGCCCGGAGGGCCAGACCGCGATCGCCGGCATCACCGGCAGCGGCCTGCTGCTGATCGACAGCGGCGGCGCCATGTCGCTGCCGAACGTGCTGGCCGCCAGCCAGACGGTCGATTTCGGCACCGGCGGCGGCACCGTATGGCTCGGGTCGGATACCAGCCAGCAGAACCTGAGCGGCTTCGACCCGACCATCGAGAACTTCAAGGACGGCGGCAACATCAACATTTTCGACTTTACGGAGACCACCTTCGACGTGACCGGCGGCGTGCTGACCGTGATGGACAACGGCACCACCGTGTTCACGCACGATTTCGGCGCCGGCTACACCAAGGCCAATTTCGACATCACCAACAGTTTCGATCGCATCTTCATCGCCGGCACCGCCTGACGGTCTGGCGCAGATGCCCGGTCTCCGCCAAAATGCGGCGCAGCGGCGGCGCCGTGTCGAGGCGCCGCTCACCCGAGGGAGGATCGTGGCATGTCCGATACGGCGGCCCTGAACCAACGCGACCGGCGCGGCGACTGGAAGCCGCCCCGGCTGATCGAGACGCCGCCGGTGTTCGTCTGGCCGCCCCGCCCGGCGAAGTTCCTGACCTGGCTGTTCGGCTTCCCCGGCTATCTGTGGCCGTGGAACCTGATCTACGGCGCCATCGCCACCGCAACTTGGCTGTGGCTGACGCCCGACCTGCCGCAGATGCGCAGCCTGCAGGTCTGGTGGATCGCGCTGATCCTGGCGCGCAACGTCGCCATCCTGTGCGCCGTGATCGGCTTCTGGCACCTGCGGCTCTACACCCAGAAGGCGCAGGGCACCGACTTCAAATACACCGACAAATGGCTCGCCACCGGCAACCCGACCTTCCTGTTCGGCAGCCAGCTGATCGACAACATGGTCTGGACGCTGGCCAGTGCCGTGCCGGTCTGGACCATCTACGAGGTGGTCACGCTCTGGCTGCAGGCGAACGGCGTGCTGCCGGTGGTCACGTTCCACAACCATCCGATCTACTGCGTGGCGCTGGCGCTGTTCATCCCGCTGTTCCGGGAGCTGCACTTCTACTGCATCCACCGCCTGATCCACTGGCCGCCGCTGTACCGCACGGTGCATTACCTGCACCACAACAACGTCAACATCGGCCCGTGGTCGGGCATGTCGATGCACCCGGTCGAGCACGTGCTGTATTTCTCCGGCGTGCTGCTGCACTGGATCGTGCCGTCGCATCCGCTGCACGTCATTTTCCACCTTCAGCACCTCGCGTTCGCGCCGTCGCAGGGGCATTCCGGGTTCGAGCGGCTGGTGCTCGTCAACGGCGTCGCGGTGCCGACCGGCAACTACATGCACTACCTGCACCACCGGTATTTCGAGGTGAACTACGGCGGCGACGGGCTGGTGCCGCTCGACAAGTGGTGCGGCACGTTCCACGACGGCTCCGACGACGCGCAGGAGAGGATGAACCGGCGCGTGCTGCGCCGGAACGGCTGACCGCGGCGGTCGCGGCCGATGCTGCGGGTCGCGACCGACGTCGGCGGCACCTTCACCGACATCGTCGTCTGCGCGGTCGCCGCCGACGGCCGGCAGACGGTGAGCACGGCGAAAGTGGATACGACGCCGCCGGCGTTCGAACGCGGCGTGCTCGACGTGCTGCACAAGGCCGGCGTCGCGTTGCCCGGGATCGACTTTTTCGCGCACGGCACCACGGTGATCATCAACGCGCTGGCCGAGCGCACCGGCGCGGTCACGGCGTCTGATCACCACCGAGGGCTTTCGCGACGTGCTGGAGATCGCGCGCGGCAACCGGCCGGATTTTTTCAACCTTGCCTACGTCAAGCCGCCGCCGTTCGTGCCGCGTCGTCTGCGCCGCGAACTGCCCGGCCGTTTTTCCTACCAGGGCATCGAGACCATTCCGTTGGACCTGTCGGCGCTGCCGGCGATCCTCGACGATTTTCGCACCGAGGGCGTGCAGGCGATCGCCGTCTGCCTGCTGCACGCCTACGCCAATCCCGCGCACGAGCAGGCCGTGATTGCCGGAATCGCGGAATTGTGGCCGGAGGTCAGCGCCGTCGCCTCGCACCGGATCACCCGCGAGTGGCGCGAGTACGAGCGCTCCAACACCACGGTGCTGTCCGCCTACGTGCAGCCGGTCGCCGAGGCGTATCTCGGCCGGCTGCAATCGGCGATGCTGTCGCAGGGCTTCGCCGGCCGGCTCTACGTGATGCAATCGAACTGCGGCGTCGATACGCTCGAACGCCACGCGCCGAATCCCGGTGACGATGGTTGAGTCCGGGCCTGCCTCCGGCTTCTGGGGCGGCGGCGGAACTGGGCCGGCTGATCGGCGTGCCGAACGTGATCGCGCTCGACATCGGCGGCACCACGGCCAAATGCTCGCTGATCGAAAACGGCGAGGTGAAGATCAAGACCGACTACTGGATCGAGCGCGACCGCCGCTCGGCCGGCTATCCGATCATGGTGCCGGTGGTCGACCTCGTGGAGATCGGCAACGGCGGCGGCTCGATCGCCTGGGTCGACGATTTCGGCAAGCTGCATGTCGGCCCGCGCTCCGCCGGCGCGGTGCCCGGCCCGGCCGCGTACGGCCGCGGCGGCACGCAGCCGACGACCACGGACGCCAATCTCGCGCTGGGCCGCATCGCGCCAAGGATATTTCTGCGGCGGCGAGATGCGCCGACATGCCGGCGGTCGCGGCGGCGCTCTGGACAAGGTCGCAGTGCCGCTCGGCATCGATCGCGCCGCGGCGGCGCGCGGCATCGTGCGCATCGCCAACAACAACATGGTGAACGCGCTGAAGCTCGTGTCGCTGAATCGCGGTCACGATCCGCGCGATTTCACGCTCGTCGCGTTCGGCGGCGGCGGCGGCATGCACGCCGTTGCGCTCGCCGCCGAGCTCGGCGTCCGGAAGGTCGATCGTGCCGCGCACGCCGCCGTGTTCTCGGCCTGGGGCATGATGATGTCGGATCTGCGCCGCGACTATTTCATCACGCGGCTCGCTGACCTGAGGCATGGCGCCGCGACGGGCATCGATGCAGCAATCGGCGAGACGACGGCGCAAGCGCGCCGCGCAATTCGCCGCCGAAGACGTCGATCGCCGGCCGACAAGCTGGCGATTCAAGGTCTTCGGCGAAATGCCGCTACCAGAACCAGGAGCACACCGTCGAAGTGCTGTCGCGGAACGGCAGTCACCGGCGGCACTCGCTGCGATCGAGGCGAAATTCCAGAGACCTGTACAAGCGCGAATACACCTACCGCCTCGACGCGCCGGTCGAGATTGTCGGCTTGCATCTGGTGCCGCCGCCGCCGAGGTCGGCAAGCTGACATGGCGACCGAGCGCCAGTCGACGGGCGCCCCGCTGCAGATCGCGCTGAAAAGGCCGCCGCGACGTCGACTACGCGCTCGAGGGCATCCACGAAGCCGCGATCTACGACGGCGACCGCATGCAGCCCGGCATGGCGTTCGCGCGGCCCGGCGATCATCGAGGATCGCGGCACCACCGATCGTGCTCCATCCCGGCAACGCGGTCGAGATCGACGGCTACGGCAACATCCACATCGAGCTCGGCCTCGAGGGCGCCGCATGAGCACGTCAACGATCCGATCACGCTCGAAATCATCCAGAACTCGCTGCAGGCGATCGCCGACGAGATGTTCGCGGCCCTGCGCAAGACCGCGATGAGCGCGATCATCTACGAAGTGCTCGACATGGGCACCGGCATCACCGACGCCGACGGCAAGCTCGCGTCGTCCGGCGCCGGCATTCCCGCCTTCGTCGGCGTGCTCGACAAGGCGGTGAAAGCGATCCTGCGACCAATTCGACAAGCCCGGCGAAATCCGACCCGGCGACGTCTTCGCCACCAACGATCCCTATTACGGCGGCGTCACCCACCTCAACGACATCGTTCTGATGATGCCGGTGTTCGCCGAGGGCAGACATCGTCGCCTGGACCGCCAACATCGCACATTGGAACGACGTCGGCGGCATGGCGCCGGGCTCGATGTCGACCGACGCGCACGGAGATTTTTCAGGAAGGCCTGCGCCTGCCCGCGATCAAGATGATCGACGCGGGGCGAGCCGATACGCGTCGGTGATCGACATCATGACGGTCAACTCGCGCCTGCCGGAATTCCTCGAGGGCGACATGTGGGCGGCGATCGCCGCGGTGCGCATCGGCGCGCGGCGGCTCGCCGAGCTCGTGCGGCAAATACGGCGTCGACGACTTTCGACGCCGCATTGCGCCGCTTCATGGATTACGGCGAGCAGGTGGCGCTGGCGGCACTCGCCGCCTGCCGAAGGGCGCGTTTCGCACTCGCCGAAGAGCAGGACGACGGCGCGCATCTATCAACGTCACGATCGAGATCACGCGACAGCGAGTTCGTCGTCGATCTGCGCGAACAATCCGGACCAGGTGCGCCGGGCCGATCAACGCCAGCCGCGACGGCGTCATCGTCTGCGCGCAGATGGTGTTCAAGGCGCTGACCGACCCGCTATTCGCCGGCCAACGGCGGCTCGTTCCGGCCGCTGCGTGGTGCCACGCGCCCGGGCTCGGTGTTCGACGCGCAGGAGCCGGCGCGCGCATCGGCTTCTATTTCGAGGTCGAGCATCCGCGTCCTACGACCTGATGCTGCGCTGCCTTGCGCCGCACATGCCGGACCGCTGGCCGCCGGGCATTTCGCCTCGATCTGCGGCACCGTCATCGGCGGCCTGCATCCCGGACACCGGCCGCCAATACACGATCATCGAGCCGCAGCTCGGCGGCTGGGGCGCCAGGCCGCGGGCGCGACGGCAACAGCGCGATCTTCTCCGGGTTCCACGGCGAGACCTACAATTGCCCGGCCGAAGTCGCCGAGGCGCGCTACGGCCTCGTCGTCGACCGCATGGCGCTGAACCCCGAGCAGGGCGGCGAGGGCCGCTGGCGTGGCGGCAAAGGGCGTCGGAATGCGACTATCGCGTGCGCGCCGACGCGAATTTCCTGACCGTCGGCTACACGCGCTCGCGCGTGCCGCCCTGGGGCGCTCGCCGGCGGCCGCGAGGGCACGGCCAACTACGTCGAGGTGATCCGCACCTCCGGCGCACGCACCCGCCACGCCTTCGCGACCGGCGTGCGGCTCGATGCCGGCGACGTCGTGCGCATCGTCACCGGCAACGGCGCCGGCTGGGGCGAGCCGCGCCTTCGCGATCCGGCGGCCATTCGGGCCGACATTCGCGAAGGTTATTTGACGCCGGAGCGGGCGCGGGAGGTTTATGGCGAGGCGGCACAGGATTTGCCTGCGCAGTAAATCGCCGTGTGGCGCGGCGAAGCCTTGCGAAGCCGCCCTGCCCTTGTCGGCCGAGGGGACGAGTGCGGGCGGCGACCAACACGAAGCTGCTCAAGTGGAGAGGCGTTTGACGTCCTGCGGCGAACCTTGGGACCTGACCGAGCAGGATCTGGCGCATATCGCGCTCGGTGCCGGCATTCTCGGCACCGGCGGCGGCGGCAACACCTATCTCGGCATGCTGCGGGCGCGGCAGGCGATGCGGCAGGGCCATCGCATCCGCATCGTCCCGCCCGAACACCTCGCGCCCGATGATCTGGCGGTCGCCGTCGGTGGCATCGGCGCGCCCACGGTCAGCGTCGAACGCATCAAGCAGGGCCGCGAGAGTTTTCGCGCGCTGCGGGCCGTGGAAGCCGCCTGCGGCCGCCCGATCGCCGCCGTGCTCAGCGACGAGATCGGCGGCGCCAACTCGATGGAGCCGATGATCGCCGCGGCGTTCGCCGGCCTGCCCGTGGTCGACGCCGACGCGATGGGGCGCGCGTTCCCGGAACTGCAGATGAGCACCTTCCTGATCAACGGCTGCCGCTGCACGCCGAGCGCGCTCGCCGACGACAAGGGCAACGTCGTGGTGTTTCCGCAGGCGGCCTCGCCGCAATGGCTGGAGCGCATCGCCCGCGCCGCGACCGTCGCCGTCGGCTGTGCCGCCTCGTTCGCGATCGCCCCCGTCACCGGCTCCGATATTTTGTCTTTCGGCGTGCGCAACACCGTCAGCCAGGCGTGGCGGCTGGGTGCGGCCGTCGCCACGGCACGGCGCGAACGCCGCGATCCCGTGGCGGAGATCCTCGCCCGGGAAAACGGCAAGCTGCTGTACACCGGCCGCATCGTCGATGTCCTGCGCCGCACCACCGCCGGCTTCGCCCGCGGCCACATGCACGCCGACGGCCTCGGCGACCACGCCGGCACGAGGCTCGAAATCGAATTCCAGAACGAGAACCTGATCGCGCGAGTGGACAAAAAACCGGTCGCGATCGTGCCGGACCTGATCTGCATCCTCGACGCCGAGACGGCGCGCCCGTTCTTCACCGACGAGCTGCGCTTCGGCCTGCCGATCGCCGTCATCGCCTTGCCCTGCACGCCGCTGCTGCGCACCGAGCCGGCGCTCGCCGTGGTCGGGCCGCGCGCGTTCGGCTATGACCTCGATTACGTGCCGCTGTGCGACTACGCTGCCCCGGCCTGGGCCTCGGCCCGCGAACGCCGGGCCGTGGCGGAGGCGTAGATGCTCGAATACCTGGTGCATCGCATCGCCCGCAGCCTCGTGGTGCTTTTGGGGCTGTCGGTGGTGATCTTCGTGATCGCCCGCATCGTGCCGGGCGATCCGGCGCGCATCGTGCTCGGCCCGCTGGCGACGCAGGACCAGATCGTGGTGCTGCAACACCAGATGGGGCTCGACCGCCCGCTCGTCGTGCAGTACGGCCGCTACATCGGCGCACTGCTGCACGGCGATCTCGGCCAGTCGATCCTGACCTCGCGCAGCGTCAACGAGGACATGGCGGACGCGTTTCCGGCAACGTTCGAGCTGATGCTGACCAGTCTTCTGCTCGTCGTCGTGGTCGCCATTCCCGGCGGCGCGCTGGCGGCGCGCTATCGCGGCTCCTGGATCGACGGGTTGTCCCGGCTGATGTCGCTGCTGGGCGTGGTGACGCCGAGCTTCGTCATCGCCATCTGCCTGCAAATCCTCGCCGGCTACGTGCTGCACATGCTGCCGATCTCCGGCCGGCTCGACCCCAACGTCGATTTCCAGGCGAACGTGACGGGCTTCATGCTGGTCGACACGCTGCTGGCCGGCCGGCCCGCTTTGTTCTTCGACGCGCTGCTGCATCTGGTGCTGCCCACGCTCGCGCTCGCCGCCGCGACGGCGGGGCAGATCATGCGCTTCACCCGTTCCAGCATGCTCGATGTCGGCCGGCGCGACTACGTCGATGCCGCGCGCGCGTTCGGCGCGCCGGAGCGGGTGCTGATTTTCAAGTACATGCTGAAGCCCGCGATCGTGCCGACGATGACCATCCTCGGGCTGGAATTCGCGTCGCTCATGGGCAATGCGTTCGTCGTCGAAATGGTGTTCGGCCTGCCCGGCATCGCCAGCTACGGCGTGCGCGCGATCCTGCACAAGGACCTTAACGGGCTGATGGGCGTGGTGATGGTCGCCGGCCTGCTGTTCGTGATCGTCAACCTGCTCGTCGATGTCGGGCTGGCGCTGATCGACCCGCGCGTGCGGCTGAAAAGTGCCCGCGCATGAGCGCCGTCACCACCGGGCTCGCGGTGCCGACCGCATTGGCCGTCCCGGTCGCGCCGCGCGGCGGGGTGCTGTGGCGCCGGTTCCGCCGCAGCCCGTCCGCGATGGCCGGCGCCGCGATCGTGCTCGCCGTCGTGCTCGCCGCGCTGCTGGCGCCGGAGATATCGCCGTTTCCGCGCGCGGGCGGTGCGTTCGTCGATTTCCGCGCCCGCCACGTGCCGCCCGGCGCGCTCCATTGGCTGGGCACCGACGACGTCGGCCGCGACCTGCTGAGCCGGATCCTGTTCGGCTACCGCACCTCGCTGCTGCTGGCGCTCGGCGTGCTCGCGACCTCGGTGCCGGTCGGCGTGCTGCTCGGCCTGCTCGCCGGCTATTTCCGCGGCGCGGTGGAAGCGGTGGTGATGGGCGTCACCGACATCGCGCTGGCGATCCCGCCGCTGCTGCTGGCGCTCGCGGTCACCAGCATCCTCTCGCCGAACCTGCTCAACATGATGATCGCGCTCGCGGTGCTGTGGTGGACCTGGCACACGCGGCTGATCTTCAACATCACGCGCCAGTTGTCCGGCGAGGACTACATCGACGCCTGCCGCGTGATCGGCGCCGGCGCGCCGCACATCCTGTTCCGCGAGCTGCTGCCGAACTGCGTCTCCGCGATCCTCGTCAAGGTCTCGCTCGACGCCGGGTTCGTGATCCTGGTCGGCGCCTCGCTGAGTTTCCTCGGCCTCGGCGTGCGCCCGCCGACGCCCGATCTCGGCACCATGATCCAGTCCGGCACCGCGTATCTTCCGGGCCGCTGGTGGGAGGCGGTGGTGCCGTGCGGCGCGCTGTTCCTGGTCATCCTCGGCTTCAACCTGCTGGGCGACGGATTGCGCGACGTGCTCGACGCGG
This sequence comes from uncultured Solirubrobacterales bacterium, assembly GCA_963697635.1. Lineage (GTDB taxonomy): Bacteria > Pseudomonadota > Alphaproteobacteria > Acetobacterales > Acetobacteraceae > CAJCJG01. The sequence continues at coordinate 81,801 of CAVOOS010000014.1, forward strand.
AGCAGCACTGATGGCGCAACCGCTGTTGCACGTCGAACATCTCGAAGTGACGCTGCACGGCGAGCAGGGCACCGCGCGCGTGTTGCAGGACGTCGACATCACGCTGGGCGCGAGCGAGCGCGTCGGGCTGGTCGGCGAATCCGGCTGCGGCAAGAGCCTGACGTTGCGCGCCGTGATGGGCATCCTGCGCACCCCGCCCGCCGAGGTCACGGCCGGACGAATCTGGTTCGATGGCGAGGACACGCTGGCAATGCCGGCGGACCGGCGTGCCGCGCTGCGCGGCCGGGCGCTGGCGATGGTGTTCCAGGACCCGATGACCGCGCTCAACCCGGTGTTCACCGTCGGCACGCAGATGGCCGACGTGCTGCGCTGGGGCGACGCCGCTGCCCGCACCCGCCGGTCCGGCGCGGGCCGCCGCGCCCGGGCGCGGGAAGCGCTGCGCGACGTGCGGCTGCCGGACCCGGACCGGGTGCTGCGCGCTTATCCCTCGATGCTCTCGGGCGGCATGAAGCAGCGCGTGCTGATCGCGATGGCGCTGCTGAACCGCCCGCGCGTGCTGCTGGCCGACGAGCCCGGCACCGCGCTCGACGTCACCACGCAGGACGAGGTGCTGCGCCTGCTCGACGACCTGGTGCGCGGCGGCGGCCTCGCGTTCCTGCTGGTGACGCACAATCTCGGCGTCGTGCGCGGCATGACCGACCGGGTCTACGTGATGTATTCCGGCGCCATCGTCGAGGAAGCGCCGACCGCGGCGATTTTCGCCGAGCCGCTGCACCCGTATACGCGCGCGCTGTTCGACTGCGTGCCCAAGCTCACCGCCGGCGCTTTGCCGCGCGGCATCGACGGGGTGGTGCCGGACTACCTCAACCCGCCGCCCGGCTGCCGGTTCGCGCCCCGCTGCCGCTCGCGGATGCCGGTCTGCGACACGCCCGTGCCGCGCTTCCCGGTCGGCGCCGACCGGCAGGTCGCGTGCTGGCTGTACCCGAGACGCCGCATGAACGCCGCGCCCTTGCTGCACGTCGAGGATCTCTACCGGCATTTTCCGGCCGGCTCCTGGCTCGCGCGCCGCCCCCGGTGAAGGCCGTGGACGGCGTGTCGTTCGCGGTCGCGCGCGGCGAGATCATGGGGCTGGCCGGAGAGTCAGGATCCGGAAAATCAACGATCGCACGGATAGTCGTGGGGCTCGATCGGCCGACCGCGGGAAGAATCCTGTTCGACGGCACCGACCTCGCCGGCGGGTTCCCGAACAAAAAATTCCGGCGGCGCATCCAGATCGTCTCGCAGAACCCGGGCTCGTCGTTCAACCCGCGCCGCAGCATCGGCGCGTCGGTCGCGTTGCCGTTGCAGGTCCACGGCCTCGGCGGCCCCAACCGGCGGCGCCGCGTCGGCGAGTTGCTGGAGCGGGTCGAGCTGCCGGCGTCGTTCGCGCATCGCTATCCGCACCAGCTTTCCGGCGGCCAGCGCCAGCGCGCGGCGATCGCGCGGGCGCTGGCGGCCGAGCCGGACCTGCTGGTGCTCGACGAACCGACTTCTGCCCTTGACGTCTCGGTGCAGGCGAAGATCGTCGAGCTGTTGTTGCGGCTCGTGCGGGATCTGGGACTTACCTACCTGTTCATCTCGCACGACCTCGCGCTGATGCGGCAGTTCGCGCAGCGGATCGGCGTGCTCTATCTTGGCCGGCTGGTCGAGATCGACACCGCCGACCGCATCTTCGCCGACCCGCGGCACCCGTACACACGCCGGCTGCTGGCGGCGATCCCGGTGGTCAGCGAGGCCGAGGAGCGGCTGAAACCATCTCGCAATGCAGTGCAGGAGACGGCGGGCGGATGACAGGGGAAAAAATCCGGATCGGCGTCGATGTCGGCGGCACCAACACCGACGCCGTGGCGATGCTCGGGCGCGACGTGCTGCACGCGGTCAAGGCGACCACCACCGCCGACGTGATGGGCGGCGTGCTGGAGGCGCTGCGCCTGCTGCTGCGCGAGGGCAACATCGCGCCGGCCTCGGTCGGCGTGGTGATGATCGGCACCACGCATTTCACCAACGCCGTGGTGCAGCGCCGCGAGGTGGAGGCGACCGCGGCGGTGCGGCTCGGGTTGCCGGCGACCGAATGCCTGCCGCCGATGGTCGACTGGCCCGCCGACCTGCGCGACGCGATCGGCAACCATTTTTTTCTCGCGCATGGCGGCTGCGAATACGATGGCCGCGATCTTTCTCCGCTCGATCCCGCCGAACTTTTCCGCATTGGCGCCGAGATCTCGGGGCGCGGCATCAAAGCCATCGCCGTGACCTCCGTATTCAGCCCGGTCAGCAACGCGATGGAGATCGAAGCAGCCCGAAATCTTGGCCGAAGCGGTGCCCGGCGCCCGCATCACCTGCTCGGCCGAGATCGGCCGGATCGGGCTGCTGGAGCGCGAGAACGCGGCGATCATGAACGCCTGCCTGTCCACGCTCAGCCGCAAGACGGTCGGCGCATTCCGCGACGCGCTGCGCGCCAGCGGCCTCGCGTGCCCGTTCTACCTGACGCAGAACGACGGCACGCTGATGAGCGCCGACACCGCCGAGCGCTATCCGGTGCTGACCTTCGCCTCCGGCCCGACCAACTCGATGCGCGGCGCCGCGTTCCTGTCGGGCGCGTCGGAGGCGATCGTCGTCGATGTCGGCGGCACCACCTCCGATGTCGGCGCGCTGCACAAGGGATTTCCGCGGCAGGCTTCGGTCGCCGTCGAAGTCGGCGAGGTGCGGACCAATTTCCGCATGCCCGACGTGTTCAGCATGGGTCTCGGCGGCGGCTCGCTGGTCTCGGCGGACGGCGCTTCGGTCGGCCCGACCAGCGTCGGCTTCCGGCTGGTGGAACAAGCCCTCGTGTTCGGCGGCGACACGCTCACGGCCACCGACATCGCCGTCGCCGCCGGCCGCGCCGACATCGGCGACCGTTCGCGCGTCGCCCATCTGGCGCCGGATTTGATCGCGCGCGCCCAGGCGACGATGACCCGGAAAATAACCGACGCCGTCGAACGCATGCGGCTGACACCCGAAAAAGTGCCGGTGCTGGTGGTCGGCGGCGGCGGCATTCTGGTGCCCGACAAGCTCGGCGACCTCGACGTGGTGCGCCCGCCGCACCACGCCGTCGCCAACGCGATCGGCGCCGCGATCGCCCAGGTCAGCGGCGAGGTCGACCGGGTTTTTGCCTTGGCCGGCACCACGCGCGAGGCGGCGCTCGCGCACGCCAAGCAGGACGCGATCGACCGCGCGGTGTCGGCCGGCGCCAGGCCCGGCAGCGTCGAGATCGTCGATGTCGAGGACGTGCCGCTGGCGTATCTTCCCGGCAATGCCTCGCGCATTCGCGTCAAGGCGGTGGGCGACCTCGATGTCTGATATGCGGCGCGCGCTTCTCCCCCTCCCCTTGCGGGAGGGGGCCGGGGGGAGGGGTAGTGCGGTCTCCGAATCCGATGCGGCCCGACCCCTCCCCCAACCCCCTCCCGCAAGGGGAGGGGGCCTTTCTTGCTCGCATCATGCAACGGGTGCCCCATGACCCGCACCATCGGCCTCGACGATCTCGAACTGCTCGCGGTCGGCGGCGCGGTGCTGGGCTCGGGCGGCGGCGGCGACCCGTATATCGGCAAGCTCATGGCCGCGGCGGCGCTGCGCCGCTACGGCCCGGTGCGGCTGCTCGACATTGCCGACCTCGCCGACGACGCGCTGGTGGTCGCCTCCTGCATGATGGGCGCGCCGACCGTGATGGTCGAGAAACTGCCGCGCGGCGACGAGGCGGCGCTGGCGTTCAAGCGGCTCGGCGAACATCTCGGCCGCAAGGTCGACGCCGTGCTCTGCATCGAAGCCGGCGGCATCAATTCCACCATTCCGTTCGTCGTCGCGGCACCCGCCGGATTGCCGCTGCTCGACGGCGACGGCATGGGCCGCGCGTTCCCCGAATTGCAGATGGTGACATTCACGCTGCACGGCATTTCCGCAACGCCGATGGTGCTGACCGACGACAAGGGCAACTCCGTCGTCTTCGAGACCATCAGCAATCTGTGGACCGAGCGGCTGGCGCGCTCGGCAACCGTCGACATGGGCGGCGCGGCACTGGTCGCGTTCTATCCGATGACCGGCGCGCAGGCGAAGGCGTCGGCGATCCGCGGCACCGTCTCGCTCGGCATCGGCATCGGCCAGTGCATCGCCGAGGCGCGGCGCGCGCGCACCGATCCGGTCGCGGCGCTGACCAGGAAGCTCGATGGCGTCACGCTGATCCAGGGCCGCGTGGTCGATGCGCAGCGGCGCACCGTCGGCGGCTTCGTGCGCGGCGACGCCAGCATCGCCGGCATCGGCGCATGGGACGGCAGCACGCTGAAGCTCGCATTCCAGAACGAGTTTCTGTTGGCCGAGCGCGACGGCGCGGCTGTGGCAATGACGCCGGACCTGATCGTGCTGCTCGACAGCGAAACCGGCGCGCCGGTGACGACCGAGTCCATGCGCTACGGCCTGCGCGTCACCGCGATCGGCGTGCCGGTCGATGCGCGCTGGCGCAGCGCCGCCGGGCTCGCGGTCGTCGGCCCGCGCTATTTCGGCTATCCGATCGACTACGTGCCGGTGGAAATCCTCGGCGCCCAGCAACAGGGAAGGTGAGAACGATGCGACGCATTCCTCCGATGCTGCTTGCCGCGCTGCTCTGCGGCGCGGCCGTGCCCGCGATGGCAAAGACCGTGGTGACGCTGAACATCACGCAGACCGTCGAAACCATCGACCCCGCGAAGATCACCGACTACACCGACTATCTTGCCGCGGTGAACCTGTATGACGGGCTGACCCACGTCGATCCGGCCGGCAAGCTGATCCCGCGACTCGCGCAAAGCTGGGACGTCTCGCCGGACGGCCTCAAGGTCACGTTCCACCTCAAGCCCGACGCGAAGTTCCAGGATGGCTCGCCGGTCACGGCGAAGGACGTCGCCTATTCGGTCAAGCGGTTGATGCTCATCGACCGCGGCCCGTCGTCGCTGCTGGCCGGCGTGCTGGATCCGGACGCGGCAAAGCCGCTTGACGACCACACGGTCGAATTCACGCTGAAGCACTCGTTCTCGCCGTTCCTCGCGATCACGCCGCTGATCCTCGTCGTGAACTCGAAGCAGGCCGAGGCGCACACGGTCAACAACGACTGGGCGCAGGCGTGGCTCGCCGACCACACCGCCTGCGCCGGCCCGTACATGATCAAGCAGTGGGACCACGGCGGCAGCATGACGTTCGACCGCTTCGAAGGCTACGAAGGCGGCTGGCCGGCGCACCCGATCGACGAGGTGCGGCTGCCGCTGACCAACAACGAGGCGACCGTGCTCGCGATGGCCGCGAGCGGCGAGCTCACGATGGCGAGCCAGTTCCAGACCGACGAGACCTACGACGCGCTGCGCAAGATGCCGCGCTTCAAGGTGCAGGAGGAACCGTCGCCGACCGCGTTCTACCTTAAGATGAACAGCAAGATCGCGCCGACCGACGACCTGCACATCCGCCGCTCGATCGCCTGCGCCGTCGACTACAACACCGTGCGCACGCAGATCCTGCAAGGCGGCGAACTCGCCGGGCCGCTGCCGTCGTCGTTCAAGCTCTATCATCTCGCCTCGCTGAAGCCGGCAGAGCAGGATCTCGGCTGCGCCAAGGACGAGCTGGCGAAAAGCAAGTACGCCAAAGCCGGCCCGGTGAAGCTCACGCTGACCTTCGTCGGCGGATTGAAATTCGAGGAGGATCTGGCGCTGCTGATGCAGTCCACGCTGAACCCGCTCGGCTACGACGTGACGCTCGACCCGGAACCGTGGAACCGGATCACCCAGATCGCGACCAAGGTCGAGACGACGCCGCCGCTCTCCGAAGTGTTCTTCGAGGCGACGTATCCCTCGCCGGATTCGATGTTCTACTCGCAGTACGCCTCCAAGGCCGCGGGCACCTGGGCATCGATGGAGTGGCTGCAGAATCCCGACATCGACAAGCTGATCGCCGCGGCGCGCGACACCTACGACGAGAAGAAGCAGGCCGAGATCTACGGCGAACTGCAGCAGAAGCTGGTCGACATGCAGTCCGACGCGTATCTGATGGTGAAGAAGACGATCACGCCGATGGACAAGTGTCTGCAAGGCTTCCACGAGGTGCCGATGCAGAGCTTTGCCTGGGATTTCTCGAAAATGTCGTGGCAGTGCCCATAGACGGAGTTACCCCGGCCGGCGCGCCGCCTTCACCTCGCGCGCCCGGCCGCCGTCGCTCATCGAAACACCCAGGTCCGGCCGACGCAGCAGTTGCGCGCCGTAGATCTCCTTGACCGCCTCGACGATCTCGCCGTTGCGGCCGAGCATGGCGTCGCCGATCTCGGTGATGCGCAGGTTCGGCCAGGCCTGCGGCCGGATGCGCAGGATTTCCTGCGCGACCGAAGCGGCCGGCAGCTTCGGCTGCGCCTGCGCGACCATCAGGATCATCGAGGCGGTGGAGCGCGAGACGCCGGCGTGGCAATGCACCAGCAGGTGCGCGCCCGGCGCCGGCTCGGCCAGCATGTCGCGCCCGAACGCCAGCAGTTTCTCGACGTGCTCCGGCATCGGCGGGAACGCGTCCGTCTCCTCGATCACGTCGTGGAACCGCAGTTCGAGCCGCGCATGTTCCCCATACGAGCCGAACGCGTCCGGCACCGGCCATTCCGGGTCGAGGATCGACAGCACATGGGTCACGCCGACCTCGCTGTGGTCGGGCAGCTCGTGGATGCCGCAGATGGTGAACTTGAAGGGATAGGTGGTCGGCATGGTCGGCTTGCTCCAAACGCCGTGAAGCGACGGTCCTACCCGAACCGGGCGGCGCTGGGGAGTGCCAGGCACGTGGCAGCCCGCCTTCCGCATCCATCAGTTCATCGGCAGGTTCGCGGCGCGCCACGACGTCAGGCCGCCGCGGTACCAATAGACGTGGTGGAAACCCATATAGATTGCCCGCAACGCCGCGTTGTAGGACTCCCAGCACACCGCGCCCTGGCAGAAGAACACCATCGGCGTGTCGGCCTGATTGCCGGTCAACGTGCTCAGTTGGCCCCACAAGGCCTGTTGCACCTGGTCGTTGAAGTTGCCGCCGGATCCGGCAAACGGCAGCCGCACGGCATTGGGCAGCGTCGCATGGTCGGTCCCGCTCAGGGCGTCCAGCAGCAACAGAGTTTGGTGTCCCTGCGCCGCGCCGTTGATCAGCCGGACGAGGTCGGCGGTCGCGATCGTCTGGCCGCCGGGAATGCTCAGCGGCGTCTGTGTCGCCACGGCGAATTGCAGGAACGGCTGCGGATAGACGCCGAAATCCGTCAGTTCGTCGGCGTAGTTCATCGACGCGACGACCGGGATCGCCGGGACCCTTGCGGCCGCCGCTTCCGCGTCGAGTTTCGCCTGCCCGTCGCGGCGCAGGCGGGCGAGCACATCGCTTGTCAGGTAGCCCGTTGCGGGCGCGCCGATCGTTCGCTCGTAGTCCGTGATCGCAGCGCGGGTGGTCGCATCGAACGGGCCGCCGCCGCTCTCGCCGGCGTCATAGTCGAGCGCGATCAGCCATTGCTCGACGGCAACGCGGTCGGTATCGGCCAGGTTCAGTGCGGTTTCACCGAGCGCCGGGCTCGGCGCCGGGGCCGGCTTGGCGACGGCGACCGGCGTCGGCGGTGGCGGCGGGACCTCGTCGTGGCGCGTCGGCGCGTGGCCCGGTGAAAAGGTCGCCAGAACGTGGCCGGCCTCGCCGGAAATGGTGGCATCCTGCGGCCGCGCATCCTCGCGGCCGGCGACGAAGCTCATCTCCTGGTCGAGATAGGTCTGCACCGCGCCGAGCGTGATCCTGCCGTCCTTATGGCCGCCGTATTGCGGATCGTCGGCGCGACCGTAGACGGCTTCGAGAAAATACTCGGTGAACAAACCGTGCCTGTGCTTGTCGTCCCAGTTCGCGACCTGATCGGCCTGCGAGGCGGTGAGCACGGTCAGGCCGCCGGCCTGCGCCGCCGTCGGCGCGGGGCTCGCGGGCCGCGACATCACCGAGGCGCCGGCGATCAGCGATCCCCCCGCGCTGGCGCCGGAGAAGCAGGCGTCCAGCAGCACCGTCACCGAATGCGCGCCGAGCTTCTCCAGATTCGCGTACAGCAGGTTCAGCGGATAGCCGTTCTGCGTCACCGCGTTCGGGTCGGCATCGACCGGCAGCAGGTAGCTCTGCGCATCCCTGATGCTGGGCACGCCGTGGCCGGAATAGTAGACGAACACGTCCGATTTGCCGCCCGGGCGCAGCCAGCGCGCGAGCTGCCCCTTCGGGTCGTCGGCCGAGCCGAACACCTTCAGCATCGCGCCCTGAGTTGCGTTTCTGCAGAAAGATGACGTTCTGCTCGTCGTAGCCGAGCACGTCGATGACGTAGCGGCGGATCGCCTCGGCGTCGCGGTCGGCGTATTTCACTTCGGGAATGTCGTGATTCTGGTACGTCTTGTTGCCGATGATCACGGCGACGGCATACGGGTTGCGCACCTCTGCCCAGCTCGTCGTCGCGGCGAACGCCAACACGAAGAACGCGCCGGCCGCCACCAGAAATCGACACATCTCCCGTGCTCCAACCTTGCCGGCGCCCTGTGCCGGCGCGGCAGGATAGCTGCGCGGCCAGCGCTCTTCCAATGCACGATGTTGCCGCCGAATTCGGCGCGCCACATTGCCCCCCGGCGGTGCGGCGCCAGCCCGCCTGTCCAGCGGTCGGCCGCCACGGCTGAGAAGGCTTCGCAACGGGGGCAACTTGGCGTCGCCCGCGCGATATGCTGCATCATCCGCCGGGCAGGCGCTGAGCGCGCCGGACCCTGACGGCCGGCAACGCAAAGGGGGAAAGCGGATGAGCCGCCTCGTCTATGTGCTGAACGGGCCGAACCTGAACCTGCTCGGCAAGCGCCAGCCGCACATCTACGGTCACGAAACGCTCGCCGATGTCGAGCGCGAATGCCGGATGCTAGCGGTCGAGCTGGACCTCGAACTCAGCTTCCACCAGAGCAACCGCGAATACGAGATCATCGACTGGATCCACGAGGCGCGCGGAACGGCGGGCGGCCTCGTGATCAACCCGGCGGCGTTCACCCACACCTCGGTCGCCATCCTCGATGCGCTGCACGCCTGCGAGTTCCCGATCTTCGAAGTGCACATCTCCAACGTGCACAGGCGGGAGGCGTTCCGGCATCATTCCTACGTCTCGACGGTCGCCGCCGGCGTGATCGCCGGGTTCGGCACGCAAGGGTATTCGCTGGCGCTGCGGCGCCTCGCGCGCCTGATCGACGAGAAGGCGAAGTAGAAAAATCATTCCTGCGCCTCGCCGCCGGCGAAGCGGGCAACCATCAGCGATCCCAGGATGATGGCGCCGTAGATCGCCTGGATCCAGAACGACGGCACCTGCGCGAGCGTCAGCAGGTTCTGCACGACGCCGAGCAGCAGCACGCCGGTCAGCGCCCCGAACATCGTTCCCTTGCCGCCGTCCGAGGATATCCCACCGATCACGGCGGCGGCGAACACGGTGAAGATCATGCCGTTGCCCTGGTTGGCGCTGATCGCCCCGACATAGCCGGTGATCACCAGGCCGCCGATCGAGGCCAAGACGCCCGCGAGCACGTAGACGCCCCAGGTCACGGCCTCGACCCGGATGCCGGCCGCGCGCGCCGCCTCGGCGATTGCCGCCGATCGCGTACAGCGCGCGGCCCAGCGAATGGTGGCGCAGCACGCACGCCGGCGACGAGGAACGCCAGCGCCGCCAGCCAGACCGCCAGCGGCACGCCGATCACCGTCACGGTCATCAGTGCGTAGAAACCGTCCGGCAGGTCGAACAGCGTGCGGCCGCTGGTGACGCCCACCAGCATGCCGCGCAGGATGATCAGCATCGCCAAGGTGACGATGAAGGCGTTGAGCCGGAACTTCACCACCAGCAAGCCGTTGATCAGGCCGACGAGCCCGCCGACGAGCAGCACCAGCAGCAGGCCGATCCAGGTGGGCAGCTCCCAGCCGAAGCCGTAGGCGCTCGCCGGCGCCACCACCATCGCGCCGATCGCCGGCGCGAACCCCGCGACCGATTCGAGCGACAGGTCGAATTTGCCGGTGATCACGATCAGCGATTCGGCGAGCACCACAAAGGCAAGCGCCGCCGAGGAGGCGAGGATCGTGTTGATGTTGCCGGCCGTCAGGAACGACCGGGCTGACGAGCGTGCCGATCAGGATCAGGATGACCAGCGCCGGCAGCAGCGCGAGGTCGCGCAGCCGGGCGATCGCGATGCGGTGCGGCGGTCGCGAAGGCATGCGGCCGAGCGAGACGGCGCGGTTGTCGCTCATGCTCAAATTCCTTCGATCGAGGCGACGAGGGCGTTGTCGGTCCAGCCCGCCTGATGCTCCGCGACGATCGCGCCGTGGCGCATCACCAGCACGCGGTCGCAGGTCCGCAGATCCTCGATCTCGCCGCTGACCACCAGGATCGCGCGGCCCTCGTCGCGCATGCGCTGGACGATCGCGAGCAGCGCTTCCTTCGATTTCACGTCGACGCCGGCGGTCGGGTCCATCAGCACCAGCACGTCGGGCGCGGTTGGCGAGCGCGCGGCCCATCACCACCTTCTGCTGGTTGCCGCCGGAGAGGCTGGAGACCAGTTGCTCCGGCCCCTCGGTGACGACGCCGAGCGTGCGGATCGCCGCGGTTGGCAAGCTCGCGCTGGCGGCGCGGTGCGATGAACCCGAGCGGCCCGAGATGGCGCGCTGATCGTCATCGTCGTGTTGTCGGCGACCGACAGCGTCAGCACGAGGCCCTGCTGGTGCCGGCTTTTCGGCACGCAGCCGACGCCGAGCGCGAGCGCCGCCGGCACGTCGCCCGAGCGCAACGGCCTGGCGTTCGACCCGTGATCGTGCCGCCGCTGTAGTCGCCGAGCCCGGCCACCGCCTCGGCGACGCCGATGCGGCCGCTGCTGGTCGCGCCGGCGATGCCGAGCACCTCGCCGCGCCGCACCGAAAAGCTGATGCCGTGGAAATCCTCGCCCGCGAGGTCGCGCACCTCGAGCGCCACCGGCGCGTCGCCGGCCGGCGCCCGCGCCGTCGCGTCCGGCAGCGCTGACGTCCGCCTCTCGCCCGTCATCGCCTCGATCAGGCTGATCCTTCGGCAGTTCGGCGACGGGCGCGGTGATGATGTGCCGCGCGTCGCGCAGCACCGTCACCGCCTGGCAGATCTCGTAGACCTCCTGCAGATGATGCGAGATGAACAGGAACGTCACGCCCTGGCCTGCTGCAACTCGCGCATGCGGACGAACAGCCGCTTGATCTCGTCGCCGTCGAGTTGCGCGGTCGGCTCGTCGAGGATGATGAACCGCGCGCCGTACGACAGCGCGCGGGCGATCTCGACGAGCTGGCGCGCCTCGACCTTCAGGTCGCCGGCGCGCATGTCCTCCGACACGGCGACATTCCACTGGTCGAGCAATTTCGCGCGCCTGCGGCGCAACGCGCCCCAGCTGATCAAGCCGCGCCGCGTCGGCTGGCGGTTGATCGAACAGGTTCTCGCCGACCGTGAGGTCGGGAATGATCGTCGAATGCTGATAGACGCAGGCGACGTGCCGGCGCCAGGCCTCCCGGTCGGAAATCGGCGGCGCGGGCGTGCCGGAGAAGCGGACTTCGCCGCTGTCGGGCTCGCGCAGCCCGGTCAGGATGCCGACCAGCGTCGACTTGCCGGCGCCGTTGCGGCCGACCAGCGCGTGCGATTCGCCGGCCATGACGCGCGATCGCGCGTCGCTCAGCGCGAGCGTCGCGCCGTAGCGCTTCGAGACGCCGATCGCCTCGACGATCGGCGGCAGCTCAGGAGACACGGCTTCTCCCTCCCCCTTGCGGGGCAGGGCCGGGTGAGGGTCGCCGCGCCACGAGGCTCAGGGCGGCGGAGCGCTCCCGGACCCCCTCCCGCAAGGGGAGGGGCTTGTTGCGCCACTGCCGTTCTACAGATTGTTGCCCCAGAACGCCTTGTCGTCGACGTTTTCCTTGGTCACCAGCGGCGCCGAGAGCTGGTCCTCGAGCACGCCCGGGCGCGACCTCGACGATGGTGCTGTCGTGGTCGGTCGGGCCGGCCTTGAACGTCTTGCCTTCGATCGCTTCCTTCAGGTACATGATGCCGTATTTGGCGTACAGGTCGGCCGGCTGCGACACGGTGGCGTCGGCTTCGCCCTTGCGGATCGCGTCGAATTCCTGCGGGATGCCGTCGTTGCTGACGATGATGATGTGGCCCGCCTGGCCGGCCGGATGCAGCAGGCCGCGTGCGCTTCAGCGTCTGCAGCGTCGGCGCCAGGAACACGCCGCCCGCGTGCATGTAGATCGCCTTCAGGTCGGGACGTCGAGTTCAGGATCGTGTCGAGCCCGGCCGCCGCATCCTCGCCCGACCAGGCCTTGGTCGGGATTTCGAGCAGCTTCAGCTTCGGATAATTCTTCTTGATGCAGTCGCGGAAGCCCGTTGCCGCGGTCGCGGCCGTTGATCGAGGCCTGGTCGCCCATGATCTGCACGACCGGGCCTTCCGGCACGTGGTCGCCGATGTATTTGCAGGCCTTCTCGCCGTAGGCGATGTTGTTGGCGCGCACGACGATCGCGACCGGGCCGGTGTCGGGCGCGACGTCGACGGCGACCACGGCGACATTCGCCGCCGCCGCGGTCTTCAGCACGGTGCCCGCGGCGCCGAACTGTCGAACGGCGAGAAGATGATGCCCTTGGCGCCGAGCGCGATCGAGTTCTTGACGCCGGTGATCTGCTTGGCGGTGTCGAATTCCGAATTGAACGGCTGCAGCAGGTCGAGCGCCCTGCGCCTTCGCCTCGATCGACGATGTAGTTGTTGTACGACGTCCAGAACGGCGAGGTCAGCGTCGTCAGATCGACGCCGATTTTCGGCGCGTCGGCCGCCTGCGCGCCGAACGCGGCGAGCGTCAGCACCGCCACGGCGACGGCGCCGATTTTCCCGGACTGTTTCAGCATCGTGTTTTCTCCCTTTGCCTCATGTTGTTCAGCCGACAAATCCCGGCCGTTTCGCGCCCCCACCTGCCACGGTCGGCCGCCCCTATGCAACCGCCGGCAGGCAGGACGGGCCGATCGGGGTGAAGGATTTGTAGGTCAGGATGAATTCCTGGTGCAGCAGCTCCTCCGACTTGGTCATCGCGCCATCGGCCGACCGCTTCGATCAGGGAAAAAATCTCGGCGCCGACCTCGCTCCAGCGTCGCCCGGCCCTCCAGCACCCGGCCGGCGTCGACGTCCATGTCCTCGCTCATCCGGCGATAGGTCTGCGGGTTGGCGCACACCTTGATCACCGGCGAGATCGCCGAACCGACCACCGAGCCGCGCCCGGTCGACGAACAGGATCACGTGGCTGCCGCAGGCGATCAGTTCGGCGATCTCGGCGTTGTCGTTGATGTTGGGGAAGCCGAACCGCACCTCGCCGTCCGGGATCACGTCGAGCAGATACAGGCCGCCGCGCGGCGGCACGTCGCCGGGCTTGATCAGGCCGGCAATCGGCGACTGGCCGCTCTTGGCGTAGGCGCCGAGCGACTTCTCCTCGATCGTGGTCAGCCCGCCCTCGGCGTTGCCGGCGGCGAAGCTGCCGTGGCCGAGCGTGCGGTAATAGCGCCTCGGCCTTGGCGACGCAGGCGACGATTTCGCGCGCCAGCTCCGGCGTCGATGGCGCGCGTCGGCCATGAACTGGTCGCAGCCGATCAGCTCGCCGGTTTCCTCGAAGATCGCGCGCCGCGCCGGCCGCGACGAGCAGTGTCGAAGGCGATGCCCATCGCCGGGTTCGCGGTCAGCCCGCTGGTCGCGTCCGAGCCGCCGCAGATCGTGCCGACCACCAGATCGGCCGCCGTCATCTCTTCACGCGGAACTGTCGCCAAGCTCGCGCGAGCGCCGTGCGCACCCACTCCACGCCGCGCCGGATCGTGCTGCGCGTGCCGCCGGTCGCCTGGATGCCGACCAGGTCGACCGGCCGGCCGGATGCCGCGGATCGCGCCGCGCAGGCTGCGCTGGTCGAAACTCTCGCAGCCGAGCGAGACCAGCAGCACCGCGCCGACGTTCGGATGGGTGCAGAGCTGGCGCATCATCCGGTGCGACATAGGGGTTCGGGTAGCAGCCCGGGAAAGCCGATCACGTGCACCGGCTGGCCGCGGAACTCGGCGGCGATTTCGTGCGCGACG
>CAVOOS010000015.1:0-5119 GCA_963697635.1 uncultured Solirubrobacterales bacterium
CTACTGGGAGGCCCAGGAAACCCGGCAAAGTTCGGCAGCGTAGCCGGAGCGAATGGTCCGGGACCTGCTGATCTCGGCATGCTGCGCTTGCTGCCCGCAGTGGTTGGCGCCGACGCACCGAGGCTTCAGCGCCGCAGCACCGCCAGCACGATCTCGACCAGGATCAGCACCACGATCGCCACCTCCAGCAGCTCGGCCCGGATGCTGGAGGCCTCGTCGTAGAGTGCCGTGTAGGTATCGCGGACCAGCGCGAGCTTGCGATCCACGGCGGCGCTGACCGCGGGCAGGCGGAACAGCTCCAGTGCCGCGCCATAGACGCGGGCGAGATACACGTCCTCCGTGACCTGCAGCGCGTTGTCGACGCGTTCGGTGAGCTCCGTGACCTCCGCGACCAGAGTATGGAGGCGACGCGCCAGGTTCGCGTAGCGCCGAGCCGCCAGCACGTTGAGGCCGCGCCGTGTCGCCTCGACCAGCGTGTACATGCGCGGCAGCTCGTCATCGAGCAGCTCGTCGTAGTAACGCATTTCCAGGAGCTGGGCGTTGGCCACCTCAAGCGCGTCGGCGACGTCCGAGTCGCCCCGCGGGTCGTAGATGAAGGCGCGGTCCCAGGTGAGCACCACCAGGTCGTCGGCATAGTACGAGAAGCGCCGGCTCAGCAGGTCGGCGCGCGCGCCCTCCGAGAGCGGCCGCTGCTCGCCGGAGAGCAGCGGCACCAGGTCGAGCTCGGCCAGCAGCTCGGCGCCGGTTGGCGCGGTATCGAGCTCCTGCACCATGCCGATCAGGTAATCCTCCTCCAGCGTCGCGGAGGCCGGGCGAACCAGTGCCGCCCCGAGCACCTGGCGCAGTTGCGCCAGCAACGCCGGCCAGGGCTGCTTCGCGGCCATTCCGGAGGGGCCGATGGCGCGGTCGAGCGCGTTCAGCAGGCCGACAAATTCGGACCACGGCCGCGCGGCGGCCGGCAGGCGCAGCGCCAGCGTTACCGCGCCGAAGTCATAGAGCCGCGCAGTCGCTGCCAGCTCGACCGGGCCGAAGCCGAGATCGAGCACGATCGGGTCGAGCGCGATGCCGAGCGGCGGCTCGCCGAAGGCGACGGCCTTGGGCGGCGTGGCGGTCAGGCGCGACCGGGCCGCCCGGCCTGCCCACAGCGCCTCGGCGCGCTTGAGGTCGATCGCATAGGCGATGTCGAACAGCCGCAGTGCCACGATGTGCCCGGCCAGCACGGTCGGTTCCCGGAGGGCGGCGCCTGGCCGGGCCAGGGAAGGGGCGGTCATCAAGGCTATATAGCGCAGCCGCCGGGCGGGTGTCCGTCATCGGCTCGGCGAAGCCCCAATGCCCCTCGTGAATGCGATAACGCACCAATCAGCTCGTACGCAACAGGTTTCATCGATGGGCGCAGCAGGACTCGAACCTACGGCACGCTGATCAAGAACCCCGAGCCCAGGCCACCGCCACACCTGCGAACGCGGCGGCTTCGTTACGGCAGCAGCAGCGCAGCGTGCATGGCGCGCCGCACGTGCATCGAACCGGTGGCCGCGAACGTGCCCGTGGCCGGGTCGTACAGCTCGGCGCTGTCCAGCGGCTTGGTGAACCCGTGCGTGGCGCCGACGGGCGCGCCCTCGCCGCCGACCAGCAGCACCTTGCCGGCCAGCGGCCCCCTCGCGAACAGCGTCGCGGTGTGGGCGAGGCGGCTTGCCGTCATGCTGGTCGCGCACGGATCGAGCCCGGTGCCGGTGCCGCCGACGCAGGTGAAACGCCCCGTCTTCGGGTCGAAGATCTCCGCGTCGTCGCGCACCGAGTCGGCGGCGTAGGCGGTGACCGTGCCGGTGTGCCAGCCGAGCGCGCCGGTCATGCCCCCGGCAATCAGCACCGTGCCGTCCTTCAGGCTGGTCGCCGTGTGCAGCGCGCGCGGCTCGTTCATCGGCGGCCCCTCGGAAAACGTCTCCGTCTCCGGGTTGTAGAACACGGTACCGACATGTGCGCTGTCGTAGGTGGTGCCGGCGTATCGGCTGGTCGAGGCGCCGCCGGCGATCAGCACCTCGCCGTTCAGCGCGCACTTGCAGGTGATCAGCGTCGCCGTGTGGCCGGCCAACGTGAACGGCAGGGCGCCCTTGGTCCTGCGGAACAGCCCGGTCGACGGATCGTACAGCTCGGCCGTGTCCGTGGCATTGCCCGCCAGGCTGCTGAGGCCGCCGACGATCAGCACGGTGCCGTCCGGCAGCAGCGTCGCCGTGTGGCTGGCGCGGGGCACCGTCATCGGCCCGGTGGTCGGGCTGAACCCGCCCACGAAAAAGTTGTAGATCGCGGCGGTGCGCACCGGTTCGGCGGTGCCGAACCCGCCGGCGAACAACACCGTGCCATCGAGCAGGGTGGTCGAAGTCGGATAGGCGAACGCGGCCGGCGCGTTGCGTGTCGAGACGAACCGGCCGATGAGGCGGAAATACGTTTGCGCGGTGGCGATGCCGGTGAATTCCTCGGTGTGGTTGACCACATCGCCGCTGGCGCCGCCCGCGATCAGCACCGTCGGACCGCCAAAAAGCGGAATGATCGCCGCGCCGGGCGCCGCCACGGGCGTCGCGAGCGGCCCCGTGGTTTGGAACGTGCCTGTCGATGCCTGGTAGAACTCAACCTGTGCGAGCGCGGCCGCGTTCGCGTTGATGCCGCCCGCCACCAGCACGTCGCCCGACGCCGGCAAATGGATCAGCCAGGGCGGCGTCGGCGCCCCCGTGCCCGTTACCCCTCCCTTGTCGCCAACGGTGAATCCTTCGGGGTTGGCAATCTGGCACGCGCTGCTTCCGAAGCCGCAACACCCGCCCAGGATGGCCGTCGCCGCCACAAGCGCGGCCGCAGCCTTCACGCGACCGCCGGGAATCCGTCGCATCGTGGCCCCCATCAGTGTCAAGTCGGAAGGTATGTTGGAACGGGATCGTTGACAACAGGTCATCAAGGCCGGATGGGGCGGTGCGACACCCTTGCGCCTGGCCAGCCGGCATGGCGGGGGCTGCAATTTCGGCGCCGCCGCCATATGGCTCCGGACGCCATCGCGCCCCCTGCTCAATATCGGGCTTCTGGCCCGGAAGACGCGCAGCACAATGCTGGAGGCGCTGCGCCAGGATTATGTCCGGACAGCCAGGGCCAAGGGTCTGCCCCGGCATCTGGTGATCGGCAAGCATGCGCTGGCAAACGCGATGATCCCGATCACCACCGTGGTGGGGATCATCGTCCGACAGTGCGACCCGGGACGGGGCGCGCGGATCCGGGCCAATCTCCGGGCCAGGGTGTCGTGCTGGTCGGCACCGTCTATGAACTGATCCGGCAGGTGAGCGTTGGCGCCGGGTGGTAGTGCGGTGCAATTGACCGCTCTGCGCCCATCGCGGTCACCCAGCGGGTCGCACTGGCGCCCGGGAGCGCGCATGCCGACCAGACTGGCGACCGGCGGCAAGGGGGCTTTGCGTCGGTCCGCTCTGCGATTGCGGAACCAAAGCGCCGCATGCTGCAATAGCAATTATCGCCCACCGCATGTCCGCTCTCGCCACGCCTTCGGCCGGAAGCAACGAGCGTCACCCGGACGCGTGGCCAACGAAGTCTGGGTGTCTTCGCTACATCGCCAAGTGGCGACTAGGTCGGCCCCTGGCTGCCGGGTGCCTCGCCACCCTGGAGCCGCCGGACCAGTTCCTGCTGCTTCTTGAAGGCATCGGGCAGGCTGCCGTGGCGTAGAGACGTCGTGCAGTCGTCCAACGCGCGGCGCAGCTGGTTCAGTTGCACGAAGGCGTAGCAGCGGTTGTTGTACGCGACCGCCAGGCCCGCGGCTGGCTGCGAGGCCTCGTCGAACACCCAGGGGTACTTGTTCAGCACCTCCAGCATCGCCTTAAAATCCTTCCGCTGGGCGTAGATCACCGACATGTCGATCGCCGAGGACGCGCCCCAATCGGTCGTGGTGCCGTTGGCGACCGCGGTGAAGTCCTTCAGCGCGTCGTCGGTCTTCCCGGCCGCTTCCAGGTTCTTCCCGCGCCAGAAGCGTGGCGCGATGCGCCCGCCATTGTCCACGAGCCGGCCGCAGGCAGCGGCGCCTTCATCATACAGCTTCAGATTGAAGTAGGCGATGCACTCACGGTAATTGCCGGCGGACTTGTCGTCGCCGGCGATCGCCAGGGCGGCTTCGGTGTAGGCGATCTCATCCACCGACTGGCCGGTGTTCATCGCATGGATCGCGAGACGCTGGTAGAGCATCGCGATGGCGCTGGCGTGCGCTTCCTCGCTGGGGAACTGGGTTGTCTTGATGTCGTCCAGCGCGTGCTGGTACTTCACGGCGGCGCCGGGGTAGATTTTCAGCCGCTCGGCCACGTCGCCGGCCAGCATGTCCAACCGGTAGTTGCCATGCTGGTTGGGTTCCCGCACCTGCGCGTTGTTGCTGTGCAGCGCCTCGGCGGCAAGCTGCAGCATGGCCCCGACATTTACGTCGGCGCCATCGCGGGACATCATGTAGTGCAGATAACCGCCCAGCATCTCGGTGAATTCGTAGCGGTCAAGCTTGTCGGCCAGCTTCAGCGTACGCAGCACGTTCTCTTCCAGCTGCGGGGTGACCATCTCGCGCATCTGCGCCGCCATGCAAGTCTTCCGCGCCTCCGGCTGGTCACGCTCGCTGGTGCAGCGGTCGGCGGAGATTGAGGAGAGCTTGTCGTACTCGGCAATGTAGAGCATGCGCAGCGGCGACTCGTCGGGCGCCGCGCCGGCGTATTTCTCGACGAAGGTGTACATGGCGCCGACCGAGCCGCCCCATTTCGGCTCCAGCATGTCGAGCCGGTAACCATACAACGGGTAATAGGTCGGGAACTTCGCGATCGCCTTGGCGAAGGCGTCGTCGAGTTCACTGTCGTAGTTCGGATGCGCGGAAACGATGTGCAGGTAGACCCAGTACACATACGGCACGTCATCGCGCATGCGCAGTACGGCGTCGATGTCCTCGCGCGCGCGGGCGGCCTTGTCGCGGAAGCCCTCGATTTGCGCCTGCGAGAGCTTGTTGAAGTAGGCGAAGCCGCGCCGCGCCCAGGCGGTTTCGTGGAAATAGAAGGCGCGCAGCAGGCGCGGCATGGCGTCGTCGGAGCTTTCGGCCACCCAAGCA
>CAVOOS010000016.1:0-63599 GCA_963697635.1 uncultured Solirubrobacterales bacterium
TAACCATTGCTTGAGCATCAGGAGGTCGGGGCGCTGGATCATGCCGGGGCTGCTACGCAAGCCAGCCGTGCTTGGCAAGATTTGACAAGGCAAAGATTTGACAGGGGGAGGGGCGGCGCCTAGACAGCCGCCCACTGCCGGGAATGTGGACGGGCGCCAGTCGCCCGCGCCCGCTTGCGCGTTTTGCGCGCAGGACTACCGGTGCAACAAGCCCGTCCGGCGTCTCGATGGCCGGCGGCGAGACCGAACGAAAGGGCACCGCGCATGACCAAGCGCGCCGAGAGCAAGTACAAGATCAACCGCCGCCTGGGCGTGAACCTGTGGGGCCGGCCGAAGTCGCCGCTGGCCAAGCGCGACTACGGCCCCGGCCAGCACGGCCAGCGCCGCAAGGGCAAGCCCACCGACTTCGGCATCCAGCTGATGGCCAAGCAGAAGCTCAAGGGCTACTACGGCAACATCAGCGAGAAGCAATTCCGGAAGTATTATTTCGAGGCGGTGCGCCGCCGCGGCGCCAACTCCGAGCGGCTGATCGAGCTGCTGGAGCGCCGGCTGGACGCGGTCGTGTACCGCATGAAGTTCGCGATCACGCCGTTCGCCGCGCGGCAGTTCATCAACCACGGCCACGTTCTGGTGAACGGCAAGCGCGTCAACATCCCGAGCTATCAGGTCCGCGACAACGACACGATCGAGGTCAAGGAGAAGTCCAAGCAGCTCGCGATGGTGCTGGACGCCGCGCAGAGCCCGGAACGCGACGTGCCGGAGTATCTGGAAGTCGACCACCGCGCGATGAAGGGCCGCTTCGCGCGCGCGCCGAAGCTGTCGGACGTGCCGTACCCGGTGCAGATGGAGCCGAACCTCGTCGTCGAGTTCTACTCGCGCTGAGGTTTTTTCCGACGTACGGCAAAACGGCGGCCGTCCCTCGGACGGCCGCCGTTTCCGGTCTTGTCGAACGTGTCGCGCTTATTTCAGGCGGGCGCAGACGTAGCTGTTGATCTCGCCGCCGAGCGCGACTTCGACAATCTTCGGAGTTTTCCAGGCCATGCGTGATCCTCCTTGTGCTGGTGACGGGGTTGCGAGGGTAGCGGTCGATGGCTGTCGGCGTCAAGGCTGGGTCGCGCCTGCGGCCGGAACGGCGATCAAGATCGAGGTAGTGGCGGCGCCCGCCCGGCGGCTGGCATTGCAGGGTTTCGGCGGCGGCGATGGACAGTGCGGGGCGCCGTGGCGCAAGCATCGTTGATGCCCAGCCAATCCCACGATCCGGTGCTCGTCGAGGTCACGCGCGGCGGCCGCGTCGAATCCGCGCATCGCGGTGCGGTCGCGGTACTGGACGCGGACGGCGGGGTCGCGTTCGCGGCGGGCGATATCGAGGCCGCGGTGTTCCCGCGCTCGGCGGTGAAGGCGCTGCAGGCGCTGCCGCTGGTGGAAAGCGGCGCCGCCGACCGGCTCGGGCTGACCGGGGCGGAGATCGCGCTGGCGTGCGCCTCGCACGGCGGCGAGCCGGCGCATGTCGCGACCGCCGAGGCGATGCTGCGCAAGGCCGGGCGGGATGTTTTTACACTTGAATGCGGCGTCCACTGGCCATCCTTGCAGTCGGCGGCGCTGGCGCTGGCGGCCGCGGGCGGGACGGCTTCGGCGCTGCACAACAACTGTTCGGGAAAGCATTCCGGGTTCATCTGCGTCGCCTGCGACGCGGGCGAGGACCCGGCGGGCTACGTGCAGCCCGGGCATCCGACGATGCGGCGGATCACGGCGGCGCTGGCCGAGGCCACGGGCACGGTGCTGGATGCGCGCAATCGCGGCGTCGACGGGTGCTCGATCCCGACCTTCGCGATCCCGCTGCGGGCGCTGGCGCTGGCGTTTGCCCGCTTCGGCACGGGGCACGGCTGGCATCCGGATCGGGCGGCGGCAGCGGTGCGGATCCGCGCGGCGGTCATGGAAAATCCGTTCATGGTCGGCGGCACCGGACGGTTCGATACGGAGATCATGCAGGCGTTCGGCGGCCGCGTGTTCACGAAGACCGGGGCCGAGGGCGTGTATTGCGCGGCGCTGCCGGATCTGGGGCTGGGCATCGCGGTCAAGTGCGACGACGGGGCGGGGCGGGCCGCCGAACTGGTGACCGCCACGCTGATCGAACGGTTCCTGGGCCAGGGCGTGCCGGAGAAATGGCGGCGGCCGGTGCTGCGCAACTGGAACGGCATCGAGGTGGGAGCGCTGCGGGCGGCCGGAGTGCTCGGAACGCCGCAATGACCGACGCCGCGACCGAAATCGCCCGCCGCCGCACGTTTGCGATCATCTCGCACCCGGACGCGGGCAAGACCACGCTGACCGAGCGGCTGCTGCGCGCGGGCGGCGCGATCCAGCTCGCCGGCAACGTGCGCGCCAAGGGCGAGCGGCGGCGCACCCGCTCGGACTGGATGAGCATCGAGCGCGAGCGCGGCATTTCGGTCGTCACCTCGGTGATGACGTTCGAATACGGCGGCTGCGTGTTCAATCTACTGGACACGCCGGGCCATGAAGACTTTTCGGAAGATACATATCGCACGCTCACCGCGGTCGATGCCGCGGTGATGGTGATCGATGCCGCCAAAGGCATCGAGGCGCGCACGCGAAAGCTGTTCGAGATCTGCCGGCTGCGCGACATCCCGATCCTGACGTTCATCAACAAGATGGACCGCGAGAGCCAGGATGTTTTTGCGCTGCTCGACGAGGTTTCCTCGTCGCTCGCACTTGATACCGCGCCGGTCACGTGGCCGGTTGGGCGCGCCGCGGATTTTTGCGGCACCTACGATCTGCGCAAACGCGAATACCACCTGACGACGGAACTGGCCCAATCCGACCCGCGGATGATTGCGCTCGGCGAAGAACTCGACCTGGTTCGAGCCGCCCTGCCGGAGTTCGTGGAGGAAGAGTTCGCGGCGGGGCATCTGACGCCGGTGTTCTTCGGCAGCGCGATCAAGGAGATCGGCGTCGCCGACCTGCTCGACGGGCTCGTGGAATACGGCCCGCGCCCGCGCGCGCAGGCGGCCGACACGCGCATCGTCGAGGCGACCGAACCCATGCTGACGGCGCTGGTGTTCAAGATCCAGGCCAACATGGACCCGAATCATCGCGACCGGATCGCCTTCGCCCGCGTCTGCTCGGGGCGGCTTGCGCGGGGCATGCGGCTGAAGCAGGTGCGCACCGGCAAGCTGATCCCGCTGCACGCGCCGCAGTTCTTCTTCGCCCGCGAGCGCCAGACCGCCGACGAGGCGTTCGCCGGCGACGTAGTCGGCATCCCGAACCACGGCACGCTGCGCATCGGCGACACGCTGAGCGAGGACGAGGACCTGAACTTCGTCGGGGTGCCGTATTTCGCGCCGGAAATCCTGCGGCGGGTGCGGCTCGACGATGCGATGAAGGCCAAGAAGCTGCGCCAGGCCTTGCTGGAGCTCGCCGAGGAGGGCGTGGTGCAACTGTTCCGACCGCAGGATGGTTCGGCGCCGATGGTGGGCGTGATCGGGACGCTGCAGCTCGACGTGCTGCAGGCGCGGCTTGCCGCGGAATACGGCGTGAAGATCGGCTTCGAGACGACGCCGTTCCAACTCGCCCGCTGGATCTACGGGGAAAAGCGCGCGGTCGAAAAGTTCGTCACCGAGCAGCGCAGTGCGATTGCTGACGACGTCGACGGCGACCCGGTGTTGCTGGCGACCTCGGCGTTCATGATGCGCCGGACCGAGGGGCTGAACCCAGGGCTGACCTTTCGCGACATCAAGGATTTCCGGGCGCAGAAGGCGGCTGCCTGACGCGGGCCTTGATCCGTATCAAACGCCGCGTCACCCGTGCGGCGTAGCATCCGGATCGAGGCAAAGCCCGTGGAGGGACAGATGCCAAAAGCAAGACAGCCGAAGGTTTGGGTTCTGGTGGCCGATGGCGAGCGGGCGCGCGTGGTGACGCCGGACACGGCGGAAGGTCATTTCGTCACGGCGCTGGTTCTGGGCGTGGCCGAGCATCCGCACTATCCGCCGGATCTGCGGCAGGAGCCGCATCATCTGGACAAGCAGCAATACGGCGCCGAAGTCGGGCGCCGGCTCAGCCAGGAGGCGGAGCGGGGCAGTTTCGACCAGCTTGTACCTGGTGGCGCCGGGCCACGTGCTGCACGCCGTGCGCGACGCGCTGGACAAGCCCGCGGCCGCGCGCGTGGTCGGCACGGTCTCGAAGGACTACACGCGGCTGACCAACGGCGATCTGTCGGCGGCGCTGGCCAAATGGTGGCTGGCACCGGCGGAAGAGGTTCCGGCGGAGGAATCGCCGGCCTGAGAGGCTGACGCGGCCGGGCGGTGGCGCTACGCTGCCACCCCGGGCAAAGCGCCCAGGGAGGCCGCGATGGAACATGCTCGCACCACCGTCACCCATGCCAAGGGCGCCGCGTTCGACGACGGCCTGCGCGCGTTCTTCGCCTATCGCGACCTTGGCGTGCGCGGGGCCAGCGGCGGCGCGTTCGGCGCCCACGTGATCCGCGCCGTGCCGGGCGAGGGCCACAAGCCCGAATGGCACACCCACGACCTCGCGTTCCAGATGGTGTTCGTGCTGCGCGGCTGGGTCGAGTTCGAATACGCCGACATCGGCGCAGTGCGGCTGGAGGCGGGCTCCTCGGTCTACCAGCCGCCGGGCGTGCGCCATCGCGAGGTGCGGCACAGCGAGGACCTGGAGATGCTGGAAATCACCTCGCCGGCCGAGTTCGCGACCGCGACGGCTCAGCCGGGCTGAACGCCCTGCGCCCGACGCCTGGCCATGTAGGCGCGGATATCGTCGAGCGTGACGAAGCCCTTGTGGGCGGTGTCGATCGCATCGAACTGGCGCGCGATCCTCGGCATGCCGACCGCCGCCTGTTCGCGGGTCAGCCTGCCGTCATGCGTCACGTTGGCGGCGGCGAAGCGCTGCGCCAGGTTGCCCATATGCGCGTGCGCCGCGGGGGCGCCCGGCGGGGGCGCAGGCTGACCGGGAGGCGGGCTGGCGTACGCGCCCGGCTGGGCGGGTGCCGGCGGCGGGCTGCCGTACGCGCCGGGCGGGGCAGGTGCCGGCGCGGCGTAGGGCGCCGGTGCGGCATAGGGGGCCGGTGCATACCCGTACGCGGGGTAGGGTGCGGGATAGCCGTAGGCGCAGCACGGTTCGTAGCTGCGTGTGTAGGGGTCGTAGACGCAGCCGCCCACCAGGGTCGCGGCGGCCAGCGCCAGGAACGTTCTGCTGCGTCGCATGCTTTGCTCCTTCGCATCGCGGTGTGACGGCTGATTGAAGCTCCCGGACGCAGGTTGCGTCAAAGGGGGCGCTCGTCAACGCCCCTCGGGCGACGTGGGTGCAGTGAGCGTTTCAGGGAATGATGCGCTCCTGCCGCAGCCGGTCGAACAGGTTCGTCATCGCCGTCGATGTGCGCTGATAGTGCAGAAACCCGTGCTCGCGCGAGCGGCTCATGTCGGTCAGGGTTTCCTGGGTGCGGCCGAGATCGGCGTCGACGTGCCACCACGGCGCGATCCGCTCAAGACTGGTCGGCTGCAACCCGTATTTGGCGACGATGCGATCCCAGTCCGGGCCGGCGCCGGCCATGCTCTCGGCGAGCGGCCGCGCCTCGCCCGGATAGGCGCCGACATCGAGCCCGAAATAGGCGGCGATCTGGCGCCAGAGCTTCTTCCAGCGGAAAACGTCGCCGTTGACCACGTTGAACGCGGTGTTGGCGGCGGCCGGCGTGGTGGACGACCATACGAGGTGGCGGGCAAGGATGCCGGCGTCCAGCATGTCGGTGATCCCGGCATATTGCTGCGGCGAGCCGGGGAACGTGAACGGGCGGCCGGTTTCCTTGCAGATCGTGGCGAACACTGCGAGCGAGGTGCCGAGGTTCATCGCGTTGCCCGGCGCGTAGCCGATGATGGTGTGCGGGCGCGCGACGCTCCAGGTGAAGCCGTGCCTGGCCGAAAGCTCGAAGAGGATGTCTTCCTGCGTGTAGTAGAAATTCGGCCCTGGCACGCGCGGCAGTTCCTCGGTGAACGGCGTGTCGAGTTCCTGCGCCGCGTAGTTCTCGAACGAGCCCATGTAGTGCTTGAGGCCGGTGACCAGCGCGACGTGCCGCACCGCGCCGGTGGCCGCGGCCGCCTGCACCGCGTTGCGGAACATCGCGCCGTTGACTTCGCAGTTTTTGTACTTCGTTCGGCTGGCGTGCCCAGGTGACGAAGAACACGTGCGTCGGTCTGCCAAGCCCCGCTATTGCCGCGGTCGTCGCCGGGGCGTCCATCAGGTCCACCGCGGTCCGCCGGATCGAACCGAGATCGTCATGCGGGTGGCGCGAGACGCCGAGCACCGTCCAGTCGACCAGCGTCGAAAGATGATCGGCGAGCGTGCGCCCGATGATGCCGCTGACGCCGACCACCAGGGCCGTGTTTCCGCTCATGCTGCTTCCCCTTTTGCCGTCAGGTGCGCGGGCGATACCAGAACCGGCCGCCGGCGCCGATCAGTCCGAGCGCCAGCGCGAGCACGAGGATCACGCCGGTCGCCAGGTACTGCCAGTACCAGTTGACCCCGAGCAGGATCAGCCCGTTGTTCACCACCGCGAACAGCCACGCGGCGAGCACCGTGCCGACCAGCGTGCCTTCGCCGCCGAACAGGCTGGTGCCGCCGACCACCACCGCCGCGATCGCATTGAGGTTGTAGTTGGGCGCCTGCGTCGCCACGGCCGAGGCCAGATAGCCGCTGAGGATGATGCCGGCGAGGCCGGTCAACGCGCCGGACAGCACGAAGATGCCGAGATAGACCCAGTGCAGGTCGATGCCGCTGACATGCGCCGCACGCAGGTTGCTGCCGGCCGCGCGCACCCAGCGGCCGATATGCAGCCGGCGCAGCAGCACGTGGCACAGGCCGCACACGCACAGCATGATGATGAAGCTGTACGGCAGCACGTCGAACACTGCGCCGTTGCCGAGCTGCAGCACGAGCGGGCTGGTGACGGTCAGCGCGTTGCCGTTGGAGACGATCGCGCCGATCGAGCCGAACACGAACAGCGTGCCGAGCGTCGCCACGAACGGCGCCACCCGGCCTCGCGTGATGATCAGGCCGTTGACCAGGCCGAGCACCGCCCCCGCCGCGATCGAGACGAACACGATCAGCAGGCCGCTTCGACGTGCCGGCGCTCGCCAGCGCGACGATCGGCGCGAGGCCCATGATCGCGGTGACCGAGAGGTCGAACGCGCCGGCCATGATCAGCACCGTCATGCCCGCGGCGCCGATGCCGAGAATGGCGGTGTCGTTGAGCACCGCCTCGATATTGCCGAGGCTGAAGAAGTTCGGCGCGGCGAAGGCCAGGAACGCCAGGATGACGACGTTGAGGATCCACACGCCGCTGCGCTCGCGCCGGATGCGCACGCGGCCGCGCAGCCAGGCGGCGAACCCGCCCGGCCGGGCGACGCATGCCTCCTGCTCACCGGATCTCAGACGACAAGCATCCCCCTCCGGCGCGTGCCGCGGCGCAGCCCGTCCACCATCAGCGCGATGATCAGGATGCCGCCGAACACCAAATCCTCATACAGCGACGATACGTTCGCGACGTTCAGCCCGGCCTTGATCGAGGCGAGCAGCACGGCCGCGCAGACCGTGCCGAACAGGTTGCCGCGACCACCGGTGAGGCTGGTGCCGCCGACCACGACGACCGCGATCGCGGTCAGTTCGGCGCCGGCGCCGATCGTGGAGTCGGCGTTCTGCAACTCGGCGCCGGCCATCATGCCCGACAGCGCGGCGCACACCCCGACCAGCATGAACACGCCGAGCGTGACGCGGCTCACGTTGATGCCGGCGCCGATCGCCGCGCGCAGGTCGCCGCCGATCGCCGCCACATGCCGGCCGAACGGCATGCGGTGGAACACCAGCCAGACGAAGCCGAACACGACGGCGGCGATCATCGCGGCCGAACGGCAGGAAGCCGCCGAGCGTTGCCGATCACGATGCGGCTGAACACGCCATTGTTGATCGTGACCGTCTCGCCCTGCGTGATCAGCAACTCGCCGCCGAGCAGCATCGACAGCGTCGCCAGCGTCGCGATGAACGAGGGCAGCCGCAGCAGGATGATCAGCAGGCCATTGAGCAGCCCGAGGCCGCAGCCGACGACCAGCCCGATGATGATCACGAGCCATAGCGGCAGGCCGTGCTCCAGCAGTTCGGCGGCAACGATCGCGGAGAACCCCATGATCGAGCCGACGGACAGGTCGAGCGCGCGCATCGAGATGATCAGCGTCATGCCGAGGCCGGTGATCGCCGAGATGGCGGCGCTGACGATGATGCCGTGGATGTTCAGGCCGGTCAGGAAGCGCTCGTTGACCGCGGAGAAGATGACGAACACGCCGATCAGCGCGATCACGGCGGCGGCGGATTCCGCCGCGAGCAGTTTTTTGACGATCCCCGGCATCGCCGCTAGCCCGCCATGAACTTCAAAATGTCCTCTTCGCTGGTCGCGTCGGAGACCACCTGCGCGACGATGCGGCCGTTGCGCAGCACGTAGATGCGCGAGGCGAGCCGCATCAGTTCGCTGATCTCGGAGGAACTGACCACGATCGCGATGCCGCGTTTGGCGAACGCATCGATCGCCGAATAGATTTCCTCTTTCGCGCCGACATCGACGCCGCGGGTCGGCTCGGACAGGAACAGCACCGCCGGGTGCGACAGCGCCGCACGCGCGAACAGCGCCTTCTGCTGGTTGCCGCCGCTGAGCGAGGTGATCCGATCCTCCGGCCCCGAGCAGCGGATGCCGAGCGAGCTGCGCATGGCGTTGAACGCGCGGCGCTCGGCCTGCACCAGGATCGGCGCGAAGCCGATGCGTCGGCGCGGCGCCGCCGGCTCCGGCGCGGCGAGACCAACGCCAACCGGCTCCGGCTGGCCTTCCGGCTCGGCGGCGGGGTTGTAGCCGAGGATGACATTCTCCCGCACGTCAAGATGGCCGAAGATGCCCTCGGACTTGCGATCCTCCGGCAACAGGAACACGCCGTGCCGCAGCGCCTCCTTCGGCTCGCGCAGGTTCGCGGCGACGCCGTTCAGCCGCACCGTGCCCGTGTCGATCCGCCGCAGACCGTAGATCGCCTCGGCCAGTTCGGTGCGCCCCGAGCCGAGCACGCCGGCCAGCCCGATCACCTCGCCCGGATGCACCGAAAGGCTGATGTCGCGGAGCAGTTCGCCCGAGCCGACCGCATCGAGTTCGAGCGCCGGCGTGCCGGCCCGCGTCGGCGCCGCGGCGGGCCGGCGGGTGTGGTCGGCCGCGGCGATCAGCGAGCTCTTGCTGCCGAGCATCGCCCGGATCACCGTGCCCGACATCGGTCGCGGCGATCTCGGTCGTGAAAATCCTGTTGCCGTCACGCAGCACGGTGACGCGGTCGGCGAGGTCGAACACTTCCCACAGCCGGTGCGACACGTACAGGATGGCGACGCCGTCGGCCTTGAGCCGGCGCACGATCTTGAACAGCCGCTCGGTATCTTCGAGGTTCAGCGCCGAGGTCGGCTCGTCCATGATCAGCACGCGGAACTGGCCGACCACTGCCTTGGCGATCTCCACCAGCTGCTGGTCGGCGACGCTCATGCTGCCGACCACGCGATCCGGGTCGGCGGCGACGCCGAGTTCGCGGAGCACGCCGACCACCGTGCGGCGCGCGTCGCCCCAGCGCACCAGGCCGAATTTGGTCGGTTCGGCACCAAGAAAAACATTCTCGACGATGGTCAGCGTCGGCACCACCTCGAGTTCCTGCGCGATGACGGAAATGCCCGCTCGCCGCGCGGCGAGCGGGTTGCGGAATTCGACCGGCGCGCCATTGAGCTCGATTTGCCCGGCGTCCGGCGGCAGTCGGCCGCTCAGCAGGTTGATGATCGTGCTCTTGCCGGCGCCGTTCTCGCCGACCAGCGCATGGACTTCACCCGGCCGCAGCTCGAGATCGACGCCGTGCAGCACTTCGACGCCGCCGAACCGCTTGCGCATGCCGGTGCCCCGCAGGGTGGGCGCTGCGACGAGCAGTTCGGCGGTTTCTGCCATGCTTCGCGACCCTTCCACACCTCCAACGAGGCTAGGCACGAACGAGCTGATCAGCCGTAGGGTGGGTTGCGCTGGCAACCCACCACGAGCCGCACCGAGCCTGCGAGCGGTGGGTTGCCAGCGCAACCCACCCTACGAAATCCCATCGACACGCCGCGCTAGTACGCCTGGCCCGCCTTCACCCGCTCCATGAACGCCGGCAAGGTCTGCGGCGTCACCAGCTCGACTGGCACGTTCACCGTCTTGGTCGCGGCGTCGGTGAATTTCGGCGTCTTCCCGTTCAGGTAGTCCCAGGCCATGTCGACCGCGACCACGCCCTGCTGGTACGGGTTCTGCGCGACGTCGGCCGCGAGCTTGCCGTCCTGCATCAGCTTGAGCGCGATCGGGTCGCCGTTGAAGCCGACCAGCACGGGGTTGGTCAGCGGGTTGCGGCCGCCGGCCTGCTCGATCGCCTGCCCGGCGCCGGCCGCCATCGAGTCGTTCTCGCAGTAGATCGCCGCGACCTTCGGGTTGGCGGCGAGGATCGCCTGCGCGGCCTTGAACCCGCCTTCCAGCGTCTGGTGGCCGGAGATGTTGGCGACCACCTTGATGTTGGCGTTCTTCGCGACCGTCTGGGTGAAGCCGTCGGTGCGCGGGCCGTTCACCGAGGTCGTCGGGTTCAGCCCGATGACCGCGACTTCCTGCACGCCGGGACGGTCGGCCAGCGTCTTCTCGATGAACTGCGCGGCCAGTTCGCCGCCGTGGTAGTTGTCGGAGAGCACGAACCCGTCATAGTCGCCGGCGGCGCCGACGTCGCCGACGATGACCGGGATCTTGGCGCGATGCGCCGCCGCTTCGGTGGTGATCAGCGCGGTCGGCTCATGCGGGGAGATGATCAGCGCGCTGATGCCGTCGTTGATCAAGGCGAGGCTGCCGGAGACCTGCTTCTGCGGCGAGGCCTGGCTGTCCTGCGTCAGCATCTTGGTGAAGCCGTATTTCTTCATCTCGTCTTCGATGCCGTGGACGTAGCCCTGCCAGTAGGGATCCTGCGCCGACTGGATGCTGTAGCCGATGGTCAACGGCGATTTCTTGACGAAT
This sequence comes from uncultured Solirubrobacterales bacterium, assembly GCA_963697635.1. Taxonomy (GTDB): domain Bacteria; phylum Pseudomonadota; class Alphaproteobacteria; order Acetobacterales; family Acetobacteraceae; genus CAJCJG01. The sequence goes on from CAVOOS010000016.1 coordinate 11,108, forward strand.
TCCGCGGCGCCGGCGCGGTGGCTCGCGCCGAGCGAGAACGTCAGGACCGCGGCCACGCCTGCGGCCAGGATCGCCAGCCGGCGCCCGGTCGCGGCATGGCCGATCGTCGATACGCGGAGTTCGTCGCGCAACTTCAGCATCATTTGAGCCTCCCCTGTTGAACGGGCATTTTGCCGTTCGGTATTGTGTTTGTGTACCAATCGGAACCTTGGCCGATCCCCGGTCGATTGGCAACGGCCATTCACCCGACCTGCGTGCGGACCGCACCACCTCCTGCGTTTGTGTGCGCGTCAGTGCCCGGTCATGCGGCGCAGCGCCGGGCCGACCTCGGTCGCCAGCGCGCGCATGGTCGCCCATTCGCGGCTGTGGTTGACGCCGCTGCCATCGAGCCCGGCCATCAGCAGCGTCTCGAACGGCCCGACGCGCTCGCGCATGGCCGCCAGTTTCTCGGTCACCGTGCGGGCGGAGCCGTGCACAACCATGCTGTTGATCATGTCCTCGACGCCGAACGGCCCGTGCGCGGTCGCCGGGTCGGGCCGCATCACCACCGTGTAGTTGGCCCGCTGCAGCACGTCCCAGAGATAGGAAAAATAGTAATGGTTGCTGCCTTGCGGGTCCATCGCCCAGTCGAGCGCCTGCTGGTCGCTTTCACCGATCACGATGTTGCGCGCGACCCGCCAGTTGCGACCGTCCGGCTCGCGCCCGACCGCGGCGCAGCCTTGCAGGTATTTCTTCCAATGCGTGACCAGCGTGTATTCGGGGGCGAAATTCGCGCTGATCACGTCCCAGCCGCGCTTCGCCGCAGTCGCTACGCTTTCCGAGTTGGGCGACATCGCCGACATCGAGATCGGCGGGTGCGGCAGCTGGTACGGCTTGGGCATATAGCCGACGCCGAGCGCCGGGATGATCGCCTCGGTGATGCGCACCTGCCAGTGCTTGCCCTGGATGTCGTACGGCGGGTCCTGCGACCAGATTTTCAAGATGATGTCGATCGATTCCATCAGCCGTTCGTTGCGAATCACCGGATCGCTGTTGCCGAACATCTCGTGGTCGCTCGAAAGGCCGGTCGGGCCGATGCCGAACAGCAGCCGGCCGCGAACTCATGTGGTCGAACAGCGCGACCTCGGCGGCGACGATCGCCGGGTGGTGGTTGGGCAGGCCGATCACGCCGGTGCCGAAGCGGATCTGCCGGGTCTGGCGCAGCAGCGAGGCCATGAACATCAGCGGCGCCGAGATCTGCTCGGTCGTGGCGGAAAAATGCTCGCCGACCCACGCCTCGTCGAAGCCGAGCGTGTCGGCGAAGATGATCTTGTCCGCGTCCTCCGCACAGATCTCGTGCAGCGGCCGGGCGGGGGGATGCAGGGGCATCATGAACAGCCCAAGCTTCATGGTCGGGGTTCCTCGAGAACGCGGGTGGCGGCACGGTCGAACAGGTGACAGCACGCGCCGTGCCAGACCGGAATCCGGTGATTGCAACCAATTGGCGCGGCGCCACGGCGTCGCGCTGCGACACTGCGACAGGGCAGGATGTCGCATGCGACAGCCGGCGCGGTTGCTCCGGGGCCGCCGATCCGTCAACATCGCGCGTCTCATGGCCGCGTCAGACGGACCGGAGGGAGGAGGCCGAGATGGCCGAGCAGGCCCACGTGCAGCATGTCGTCGCGACGGCACTTGCAGCAAAACCGCGGGCGGCGCACGCCAGCGGCACCGACATCGTCGCCTCCTGGCGGCGCTGCCTCACCGAATACGGGCTGGCGCCGGACCGACTGCCGCCGGCGGCCGTGCTGACCCGGGGCGAACTGAGCGGCTCGCGCGCGCCGGTCGACGACCTGATCGCGATCGCCACGGCCGAGCTGCAGCGGCTGTTCGATCATCTCGACGGCAGCGACTACATCATGATGTTGACGGACGCCAACGGCGTCACCGTCAGCACCCATCTCAGCGCGTCGCTGCGCGAGGAGGCCCGGTCGACGCGCAGCGTACTGGGCAGCATCTGGACCGAGGAGAGCCAGGGCACCAACGGCATCGGCACGTGCCTGAAGGAGCGCGTGCCGCTGTCGGTGGTGATGACCGATCACTTCGGCACTCGGTTGCTGGGCCTGTCATGCACCGTGGCGCCGATCTTCGATGCCGCCGGCGACCTCGTGGGCGTGCTCGACGTCACTACCCCGCGCCCGACCGACCATCTCGTGCAGACGCTGGTGCGCCGCACCGTCGCGCTATCGGCACGGCGCATCGAAAACATGTACGTGCAGCGACAGTATCCCGGCCGGCGCGTGCTGCGGCTGTCGCGCCACGCCGATTTCGTCGATCTGGCCAACGAGGCCCGCATCGTGCTCGACGATCGCGACCGCATCGTTGCGGCAACGCCGGGTGCGGCGCGGCTGCTGGACCAGTCGCGGCAGTCGCTGCTGCACCGCAAGCTGCCCGAGATGCTGCCGCTGGCCGCCGTGCCGGACGGCGATGCGCGCGGGCCGGTGATCCGCACCCGGTCGGCGGGGCGGGATTCGTTCGTGCTCGGATGCACGCCGGATGGCGCCGTGCGGCGAGCGCCTGGAACCAGGCGTGTGCCGCCGCCGCCGAGGCTCGATCCTCCGTTCCAGCGCGCCTGCCGACTGTTGGCCCACGGCGTGCCCGTTCTGCTGGTCGGCGAAACCGGTACCGGCAAGTCGGCGATGGCGCGTGCGCTGCACCACAGCAGTCTCCGCTCGGGCAAGCCGTTCATCGCGGTGAACTGCGGCGCCATCGCCGAAACGCTGATCGAGGCCGAGCTGTTCGGCTACCGGCCCGGTGCGTTCACCGGCGCGGCGCGGCAGGGGGCGCCGGGGCTGGTGCGACAGGCCGATCGCGGCACTCTGTTCCTCGACGAGATCGGCGAGATCCCGCTGGCGCTGCAAACCAGGCTGCTGCACGTGCTGTCGGAGGGCGAAGTGACGCCGCTCGGCGGCGGCCGGCCGGTTGCGGTCGATGTCGCGGTGATCTCGGCGACCGTGCGCGATCTCGCGCGGATGGTGCGCGAAGGCCGGTTCCGCGAAGACCTGTATTTCCGGCTGGCCGGGACGACGCTGACGCTGCCCGCGCTGCGGTCGCGCGCCGATCGCGGCGCGCTGATCGATACCATGCTCGCCGAAGAGGCCGACCGCGCCGGCCGTCGCGACCTGCGGCTGTCCGAGGCGGCGCGAACGCTGCTGCTGGCGCATTCGTGGCCCGGCAACCTGCGGGAACTGCGGCACGCGTTGCGCTACGCAGTTGCGCTCACGGATGGCGCCGTCCTGGTGGCGGAAGACCTGCCGCCCGAACTTCGCCCCGCGCCGGCGGCGCCACCGCTCGACCGGGCGCGGCTGCTGGACGCGCTGGGCGCTGCTGCCGGCAACGTCTCGGCCGCGGCGCGTACGCTGGGCGTGTCCCGCGCCACCGTGCACCGCAAGCTCGCCGCCTGGTCGCTCGGCCGATCGGCGCTCAGGTCGAGTAGTTGGTGAACGCGACCGTCGAGGCGCGCGCGGCCGGGTCAGTGCGCACGTTGACCAGCGCCGGCACGCCGCGCGCCACCTGCTCCAGCGCCCGCAGCAGCGCCGGGCGGATTTCCTCCGGTTGCTCGACGTATTCGCCGAATCCGCCAAGTGCTTCCGCAAGCTTGTCGTAGCGCGTGTAGCCCAGATCGCGGCCCGGCTTTTCCCGCTTCGGATCGGCGGTCCAGCCGCCGTTGTTGCTGATCACCACGAGCAGCGGCAGCTTGTGGCGCACTGCGGTGTCGAACTCCATCGCGTTCATGCCGAACGAGCCGTCGCCGTGCAGCACGACGACCTGCTTGTCGGGGCTTGCCACCTTGGCGCCGACGCCGAACGGCAGCCCGACGCCCATCGTGCCGAACACGCCGGAATTCATTCGATGGCCGGCGACGTAGGTCGGGATCGCCTGCCGCCCGAAATTCAAGAATCTCCTGGCCGTCGACGCACAGGATCGCATCGCGGTCCAGCACGTCGCGCACCTCCTTGCAGAGCCGCAGCGGATGGATCGGCGTGGCGCTCGACGAGATCGCCAACTCTTGCTCGGCCGCCTTGCCGGCGTTCTGGCCGCGCAGCCGCTCGCGCCAGCCGCGGAAACTGTCGGGCGTGACGTGGCCGCGCGCCGCCGCCGCGAGTTGCGCCAGCACGGTTCGCGCGTCGCCGACGATGCCGAGATCGAGGCGCGGACTGGCGGCGATCTCGCCGGGGTCGATGTCGATGCGCACGACCTTGGCGGCGGCGTTGAAGCGCGGCGGCGCGGCGTGGCCGATCACGTAGTTGAGCCGCGTACCGACAACCAGAATTACATCGGCGTCGCGGAACGCGGTCGAGCGCGCGGTGAGGTAGCAGTCCTCGTGATCCTCGGGGATCACGCCGCGCCCTTGCGGCGTGGTGTAGAACGGGATGCCGCACGCCTCGACGAACTTTTGCAATGCATCAGCGGCATCGGACCACATCACGCCGCTGCCGGAGAGCAGCACTGGTTGTCTAGCGCCGCGCAACAGCTCGATGACCGCGGAAATTTCCGGCGCCGAGGCCGCCGGGCGCGGCTGCTGCGTCGGAATCCCACGGCGCCGGCCACTCGATCTTTTCCTCGTCCACCTCCTGGTAGAGGATGTCGCCGGGAAGATCGAGATACGCCGGCCCCGGCTTGCCCGACATCGCCGTGCGGATCGCGGTGTTCAGCAGTTCCGGGATGCGCTGCGGGTGGTGCGCGCGCGCCGCCCATTTGGTGCAGGGCCGCATGATCGAAAGCTGGTCGATCTCCTGGAACACGCCACGGCCGTCGCCGGTGCTCGGCGATGCGCCGCCGAGGGCGAGGATCGGCACGGCGTCGGCCCAGGCGTGGGCAACCCCCGTCACCAGGTTCGTCGTCGCCGGGCCGGACGCGGCCATGCACACGCCGGGGCGGTTGCGCAGGCGCGCGTAGGCGTGCGCGGCCATCGCGCCCGCCTGCTCGTGCCGCACGTCCACGCCGCGCAGCCCGAGCCGCAGCGCGGCGCTTTCCACCGCCAGCATCGGCCCGCCCATGATGAAGAAGAACGTGTCGACGCCTTGGCTTTTCAGGGCGCGGGCGACGATCTCGGAGCCGTTGATGCGCATGGCCGTCCCTCGATTGCTCAGGTGTTCAAATGACGCCGTCGGAGCGCAGCGCAGCCAGATCCGGCTCGGCAAGGCCGAGCCATTCGGCAAACACCTCGGCGTTGTCGGCGCCGAGCAGCGGCGCCGCCGTCACCGGCACGTGCGAGGCCGACATGTGCACCGGCCAGCCCGGCATGGTGAACGCGCCGCGCACCGGGTGCTGCACGGTCACGAACACGCCGCGCGCGCGCAGATAGTCGTCGTCGGACAATTCCTTGGTGTCCAGCACGGCGCCCGCCGGCACGCCGGCGCGGCCGAGGATTTCCATCGCCTCGTGCTTGCTGTGCTGCGCCATCCACGGCGCGATGATCGCATCGATGATTTCGACGTGATCGGCGCGGCTCCTTGGCGACACGAAGCGCGGATCGTCGAGCAGGTCCTCGCGCCCGATCACCCGCAGCAGTCGCTCCCAGTGCGTGTTGTTGGCGCGGGTGCTGTAGACGTAGCAAAAATCGTTCGGACCGTCGCCCTTGCAGCGATACGCCTCGCTCGGCGCGGTGGTGCCCAGCACCACCTGGTTGCCGGTGCGCGGGCACGCCTCGCCGGTCGCGTGCTGCTTGGCGTAGGCGACGCGGCAGTAGTTCACCATCGCCTCCTGCATCGCGACTTCCACCTTCTGCCCCGTGCCCGTCGCGACCCGCTGATACAGCGCGGCGAGCACGCCGATCGCGCAGTGCAGGCCGGTGCCGGTGTCGCCGAGCGTCGGGCCGGGCTTCAGCGGCCGCGCGCCGGCCTCGCCGGTGATGCTCATCACGCCGCCGGTCGCCTGGCCGATCATGTCGAAGCTCAGGAACCGCTCGTACGGGCTGCCGGCGCCAAAACCCTTGACCTGCGCGTAGATGATGCGCGGGTTGAGGGCGCGCACCTCCTCGTAGCCGAAACCGAGGCGCTCGATCACGCCGGGCGCGTAGTTCTCGATGAACACGTCGGCCTGCGGCAGCATTTGGCGCAGCATCTCCTTGCCGCGGTCATGCTTCAGGTTGAGCGTCACGCTGCGCTTGTTGGCGTTGAGCAGCAGGAAGTAGAATGAGTCCACGCCCGGACGGTCGGTGGAGGCGCTGCGCCCCTGCTCGCCGACGCCCGGCGGTTCGATCTTGATCACGTCGGCGCCGAGCCATGCCAGCGTCTCCGTCACCGCCGTGCCGGCCTCGAACTGCGACAGGTCGATCACCCGTACGCCGGCGAGCGCCGTGCGCCCTGGTTCGTGCGTCGGCGCGTGCGCCATTGCCGGATCGCTCCCGTTTTCTCCCGCCGGAATACTGCCGGCAGCCGCCGCGGCAAACAATAGCGCGCCGCCGGCTGATCGGGTGGTGGCGGCGGTGGGAATGCGCATAGGATCGGCGTCGCGGCCGATGCCGCAGGGTGCTGAGGGACTCACAAGATGATCTACGACGTGATCGTTGTCGGCGCCGGCGCCGCCGGGGCCGTGCTGGCGAGCCGATTGAGCGAGGATTCCCAACGGCAGGTGCTGCTGCTGGAGGCCGGACCGGATTACCGCAGCGCCGAGCAGCCGCCGGAGATGGCGAGCCCCAACCCGTTCAACCTGCTGCTGCCGGCGGAATTGCAGGCGCGGTTCCTCTATCCCGACCTGATGGCGCGCCGCAGCGCCCGGCAGCAGCCGCGGCTCTATTGGCGCGGCCGGGGCGTCGGCGGCAGCACCGCCGTCAACGGCCAGATCGCCATCCGCGGCGTGCTCGACGCCTTCGACGAGTGGGCGGAGATCGGCTGCGAGGGCTGGTCGGCGCGCGACGTGCTGCCGTATTTCAACCGGCTGGAAAGCGACGGCGATGCCGGCGACGCCGCGTATCACGGCAACGCCGGTCCGATCCCGATCTACCGGGCGCCGGTCGCCACCTGGGGCCATGTCGATCTGGCGCTGCGCGCGGCCGCGCTCGGCCTCGGCTATCCGTGGTGCGACGACCTCAATGCCCCGGACGCCGACGGCGTCTGTGCCTATGCGATCAACTCGCAGGGGTTCCGGCGGGTCTCGACCAACGACGCGTATCTGGAGCCCGCGCGCGGCCGCGCCAACCTGACCATCGTCGGCAGCGCGCAGGTCGATCGCGTGCTGATCGAGCAGGGGCGTGCGACCGGCGTCGCCGTGCTGATGCCGGACGGCGCGCGCACGTTCGAGGGCCGCGAGATCATCCTGTCGGCCGGCGCGATCCACAGCCCGGCGATCCTGCAGCGATCGGGCGTCGGGCCGGCCGCGCTGCTGGCATCGCTGGGCATCGCGCAGGTGGCGGACCTGCCGGTCGGGCGCGGCTTCTTCGACCATCCGTTCATCCGCCTGGAGCTCAAGCTCAAGCCCGAGTTCCGCGCGACCGACCCGGATGCGCGGCACACCAACTGCTGCGTCAAATACAGTTCGGGTTTTCCGACCGCCGCCGGTCGCGACATGCTGCTGGTGTCGATCAACCACGGCGGCGTCGGCGTGAAGCAGGACATGGCGCAGTTCGGCGAGGCCGGCCTGCACGCCATGCTGTTCGAATCGCGCAGCCGCGGGCACGTTGCCATCGTCTCGGCCGACCCGCGGGTGCAGCCGGAGATCGAGGAGAACATGCTCAGCGATCCGCTCGATCTGGCGCGCCTGCGCGACGGCGCCCGCCGGCTCGGCGCCCTCGCGCAGCACGCGGCGGTGCAGTCGATCTGCTCGGACATCCAGCTCGGCAACACCGGCCGGCCGCTCGCCGACCTGCTGGCGGCGAGCGACGACGAGGTCGACGACTGGATGCTGGCGGATTGCAACGATTCGCAGCATGGCGCCGGCGGCTGCTGCATGGGCCTCGCCGACGTCAACACCGGCCGCAGCGTGGTCGACCCGCAGTGCCGGGTGCGCGGCATCGCGGCGCTGCGCGTGATCGATGCGTCCGTGATGCCGTTGGACTGCAAGGCCAACACCAACCTGACCACCATCATGATCGGTGAGGCGATGGCCGACCGAATTCGCAACGAGCTTCGAGCGTAGCCGCGATGGTCGATGTCCGCGCCCGTTTCGCCGTCCCGCTCATGCTTGCCGCGGTGCTGGCCGCCGGGCCGGCCGTGGCCAACGACTCCTCCTCGGAACTCGCGGCCGGCGGCATCGTGCTCACGACGACGGACAAAATCGCGATGCAGCGCGAGGACCTGTCGCTGTCACCGCAGGAAGTGCGGGTGCGCTACGAGTTCCGCAACGACACCGGCGCGCCGGTGACGCTGCGGGTCGCGTTCCCGATGCCGGAGGTGCCGAAGGACACGCCCGGTGGCATGGAGACGGCGGGCAGCCACAACATCGACATGATGCCGCCGGCCGATCCCAATTTCCTCGATTTCCGCGTCTGGTCGGACGGTACCCCGGTGACGCCGCAGGTGGACGTCAACGCGACGCTGCCGGGCGGGCGCGACATCACCGAGGCGCTGCGGCAGATCGGCGGAATGCCGCTGGTGCTGCACCCCCGCTACTTCGACCTGCCGGTCGAGGCGGAGAAGCGCAGCGGCCCGAACGGCGGCTGGGACCTCGATGCGGCGGCGCGCAAAAAACTGCAGGATCTCGGCGCGCTAAAGCAGGAGGCCGAGGACTACGACACGACCTGGACCACCCGGATCGTCTTCCACTGGCACCAGGTATTCAAGCCCGGCGTGACGGTGATCGAGCACAGCTACCGCCCGATCCTCGGCAGCCAGTTGTTCGGCTCCGAGCACGGCGTCTGGAAAGGCAGCGCCGACGAGGCGCTGGCGAAGGCGTTCTGCATCGACCCGGGCACCGACAAGGCGATGCGAGCGATCTACCGGCGCAAGGTCGCCAAGCGGCAGGCGGAGAATCCAAGCCAGCCCGCCGACGACGGGTACTTCTCGGCCTATACGCTCGCGTACATCCTGACGACCGCGCGCAACTGGCACGGCCCGATCGGCACGTTCCATCTGACGCTCGCGGGCGGGCGCATGGTCGCGCCCTACGACGACGCCGGCGAAGTGCGGCTGATGTCGCTCTGCACCGACCTGCCACTGCGCATGACCGCGCCGATGCGCTTCGAGGCGACGGTGAGCAACTACGTGCCGAAGGACGAAATCCGCGTGCTCATCCTGGCGGAGTGAAGCGGCGCGGATCGACTTTTGCGACGATCGGGCCGAGTTCGCCGGGATCGCGGCCGGCGACCAGGTCGGCGACCAGCCGGCCCGCCGCCGGCGACGTCTGGATGCCGTAGCCGCCCTGGCCGATGCACCAGAAGAATCCTTTTTCCATGCCGTCCCAGCCTAGGGCAAAACTGCCGTCGGGCAGGAAGCTGCGCAGCCCGGCCCAGGAATGCTCGACCCGCTTCACCTCGATCTCCAGCGCCTGCTGCACCCGGTCGATGGCGATGGCGATGTCCAGTTCGTCGGGCCGGATGTCCTGCGGCGGCATCGGCGTCTGGTCCATCGGCGAGACGGTCAGGCGGCTGCGCGCCTCGGTGCGGGCGTACCAGGTGCTCGCGGCATCGACCAGCATCGGCCAGTCGGCGACCGCCCAGGGCGCCGGGTCGATGATCGCGGCGGTGCGCCGCTTCGGTTGCAGGCCGAGTGGCCGCAGCCCCGCCAGCGCCGCCACCTCGTCGCCCCAGGCGCCGGCGGCGTTGACCACGACGGGCGCGGAGAACACCGCGCCGCCGGTCACCTCGACGTGCCATGCGCCGCGCTCGGAAAAAATCCGCCCGGCGCGGCTGCGCAGCGCCAGCACGCCGCCGCGCGCGCGCAGCAGCCGCAAGTAGCCGCCCAGCAGCGCCGCGACGTCCATGTCGAACGCCTCGTCCTCGATCGCCGCGAGGCTCGCGTAGCCCGGCCGCAGCGCCGGCACGAGGTCGCGCGCCTCGGCGGGCGTGAGCGGGCGCAGGCCGGTGCCTTGCTCCAGCGCCTCGCGCAGCGGCGCTTCCTGATCGGGCGGCGCCACGGTCAGCACGGCGCGCCGGGCCATCAGCGGCGTTTCGGTGAACCCGGCCGGCGGCGTCTCGAAGAAGCTGCGCGAGGCGCCGGTCATCGCGCGCACGTCGGGCGGCCCGTAGTTCAGCACCCAGATGGCGACGGAGCGGCCGGTGGTGTGGTAGCCGGCGGTCTCCTCGGCCTCGATCAGCGCGACCCGTCGGTCGGCGGCGAGATGTGCCGCCGCGGTGGCCCCGGCGATGCCGGCGCCGATCACCACGGCGTCGAAGCTGTGCGTATCGGGAGTGCTCATGCCCGCAGCTTCGCGCGGGTGCGGCGGGCGGGCAAGGGAGCGCGGCGCTTAAGGAATCGGAAACGCCAAACGGCCCGATCGGTCCTCGTCGAGCAGGCGGTCAAGATGGGCGTGGCGAAGGTCCATGCGGGACACACCGATCGCCTGCGCTGTCGCCTCCGGCAGATCGAGCGTCGCAAAGGTGCGCTGGAACTCGCTGGCGGGAACAGGCTCTGAGGTCGAAGGGGTGTTTTGCTGGGACACGGACAACCTACGAGTTTACGTCAGCACACCACATAAGCAGCCGAACCCGCCGACCGAAACGACGGAACCCTCTGCCCGCGGACGCGCTTGCCACGCCACGTTGCCCTGCGTCGAAGCCGCTTACCCGCTGGTGTTCGTCACCGCCGGTGCGGCGGGCGCGGCAGGGGGCGCGGGCGCGGGCGTGACCCCGGGGGGCGGGGGGTTCTTCATCATCGCGCCGGTCATCGGGATGAAGAACACGCCGACGTCCTTGCGCGAATGCACCTTGCCCGCCTCGTCCTTGGTGTAGACGTACAAAAACTGCCCGCGCTTGAACGGCTGGCCGATCGGGATCAGCATGCGGCCGTGCGGCTTGAGCTGCTTGAACAGGTCGGGCGGCGCATACTGGGCGGCGCAGGTGACGATGATGATGTCGAACCCGCCCTCCACCTGCGGCCAGCCGTAGTAGCCGTCGCCGATGCGCGTCTCGACGTTGTCGTAGCCGAGCGGCGCGAAGATTTTTCCGACCGCGCGGCCGAGCGGCTCGATGATCTCGATCGAGTAGGCGCGGCTGACGATGCGGGAGAGAAGCGCGCTCTGGAAGCCGCTGCCGGTGCCGATCTCGAGCGTCACGTCGTCGGCGGTCGGCTTGCAGACCTGGGTCATGTAGGCCTGGCCGAGATAGTCGGAGAGCGCCGAGCCGTAGCCGAGCGGCCACGGCTTGGGGTTGTCTTCGTAGGCGTCGCCGCCGGTCGAATGGTGGCCTTCGTACATGTAGTGGAAATACTCGCGCGGCACCGTCTGGAACGCGGCCATCACGGCCGGGTCGGCGTGGCCGAGCCGTTCCTTCAGGTACTGCTCGATGCGCCTGATGGCGGCGGGCTTGCGCGCCTGGATCGCTTCGAACTGCGCATCGGTCAGGCTCAGCGGGCGGCCGGAGCGGGCCATCGCCGTCTCGTAGGCCTGCCGGTTCCATTCCGGCGTTCCGGCTGCCGCGACGGCGCGCGGCAGCGCCAGCGCGCCGAGCGAGGCGGCGATCAGATCACGGCGGCTCAGGGGGCGAAGGCGTCCTGCCACTGGCGGCTTGTCCTTGGGCTGGGGAATGCGATGATGCAGACGAGATACAGCAAGACCGCCAGCAGCAACACCCTGTCGTAGCCCTGCTGCACGGCGATCAGGTTGGCCAGTGGCGTGGACACCACGCTGAACGCGCCATTGAGCGCCCAGGCCCACGGCAGGAACGCGCCCGATCCGGTGCGCGCGAGGCCGAGCGGGAACGGCAGGCCGAGCGCGAGCGACACCGGAGCCAGCAGCGCCAGGACGACGCCCGCGCGCACCAGCCAGGGCGCCGCAAGCGTCGCCAGCAGCAGCGGCTGCAGGCCAAAGAACATGATCAGGCCCCAGCCGACCACCACGCCGCCCGCCAGCGTGACGCCGCGCGCCGGATTGGCGGCGAAGCGGCCGGACAGCATCGCGCCGAGGCCGGAGAAAATCAGCATGCCGGTCAGCACGAGCGCGAACCCGCTGGTGCGGTCGTTGAGGTAGAAGCTTGCGCGCTCGATCCAGAAAATCTCGATGAACAGGAAGCCGAGGCCCAGCGCGGCAAAGTAGAGCGCGGCGCGGAATGTCGAAAATCCGGGGGCGCGGATGCGGCCGTGCCCGAGCAGCGGCACCGCCAGCACGATCGCGGCAATTACCGCCGCCTGCGCCAGCACGGCGAGATTGACGAGCGGCCCGACCTCGGCCTGCGGCAGCAGTTCCAGCCGGCGCAGCAGCGTGCCGAGATGCGACAGGCGCAACACCGCGTAGTAGGCGGGCCGGTCGTAGGTGATCGGCGAGAGGTTGAAGCTGCGTGCGGACGCGGTGTCCTGGCCCGCGAGCACGGCGCCGGCTTCGTCGGCGATCGCGTCGTGCGCGCCTTCGCCCGACGTGACTTTTCCCTCGTCGAACGACACCGCCGGCAGGTCGTTGTAGATGTTTTCCCGGGATGCGGCGACGTCGATGCCGGGGTAGTACGAAACATCGAAGGAGCGGTCGTCGCACAATTTCTTGGCGGCGGCGATGCGGGCGGCGTCGAGTGTTTCCTGGGCAAGCAGGATGCGCACGTTCCAGGCCGAGCGATAGACCAGCACGTGCTGCATGGGATCGGCGATGCCGGCGGCCAGCAACGCGGCGCGCACGGTCGCCAGCATGCGCACCGCGTAGGCCGGGAATTCGCGGATCGAGACCGGGATGGAGACGATGCCGTCCGGCGTCAGCGCGCGCAGGTCGTCGGCCAGCGCTTCGGCGGCGAACGCGGCGGCGTTGGCCTCGCCGGCGTCGAGAAAATCGCCGGAGATGTCGATCAGGTCGTATTTTTGTCCCGAGCCGACCGCGGCGATCGGGCTTTCGCTCGAGATGCGCACCGCCGGGTCGGGCGGCGAATGTTTGCGAGCCGCCCAGCCCGTCGCGCAGGGCGCCGCGGAGAATGGGTTCCGGCTCCAGCGCCAGCACGCTTTGCGGCCCCGAGCGCGCGCGCCTCGGCAATTCGAAAACCGCCGGAAGCACCGACGAGCAGCACGTGCGGGTGCGGCAGCAACTGATACGGCAGTGCGGCGAGGGTTGCGGCCGCATAGGCGGCGGTCGCTCCTCCCGGTTTCGGCAGCGAGGCGATGCGGTTGCCGTCGCGATACAGACCAAACGTGGTCGGCGGCCCGGGCAGGCCGAGCATGCCGGCGTCGTTGGAGACGTCGGTGTCGACGCGCTCGGTGAAATCGTCGAGCAGCATGTAGAGGCCGCGCGGCGAACGGATTTCCGCCAGCACCTTGGCGTTCGGGCATGTGCAGCGGCGCGTAGATCGCCTTGAAGTCGTTGAACGCGGCCTGGTTGTCGCCGAGCAGCAGCGCCTCGCCCGCGGCGAGCGCCAGCACCGCGGCCAGCAGCGGCGATGCGGCGCGCGGACAGCGCGGCGAGCGCGAGGGGCGACCAGCAGGCAGGGCACCAGGAAGAACGGGTGGACGAGCTCCATCAGCGCCAGCACCAGCAGCGCGCCGGCGCCGGCGCCGGTCAGGTCGAAGCCGTAGACGCGGCCGATCCGCGCCGGGTTCAGCACGAAACTCAGGCTCACGAACACGCCGGTGAGGAAGAAGAACGGCAGCAGGCAGGCGTAATAGCCGCGCGATGTTCCAGAGCTGTGGCGCATAGGTGGCCTGGTTCTGCAGTTGCAGCGGGTTGAACGGATTGGTGGTGACGAGGTGAAAGCCGGCGGCGGCGGCGACGATGAGTGCCGCCGGCAGCCAGGCCAGCAGCGTTTCGCCGCGCCGTGCGAACCAGTCGCGCGCCAGCGCCAGCACGACGCCGCTCAGCGCGAACCCGGCGAGCACGATGGAAATGACCCAGTAGCCGTATTCCGACCATTTCGCGACCGCGAAATAGCGGGTCAGCGCGATCTCGAACCCGAGGCTCGCGAGCGACACCAGGAACAGCGGCAGCAGCGCGCCGCGGCCACGCCCCGCGGGCAGGCGGATCACGGCCAGACGCGCCGGCGGATGAAGTCCTGCGACCAGGCCGTTGAAACTCGCCGGGATCGTCGACGAACAGCGCGTGGCCGACGCCTTGCAGCACGACCGATCTCGGCCGCCGGATCGATGGCGGCGCAGGTTCTCCGCCTGCCCAGCGAAGCCGCGGCGTGACCACGTACAGCACCGGCCGGGCGGTGGAGTAGCACCGCTTCCTTCCAGTAGGTGCGCGGGACCGGATACGCCAGCAGCGCCTCGGCGGCGCGCTCCGGCGTGCGCAGGCAGACGTCGGTGAGCTGCGTCGAGGTAGCTGGCGGACGGCGGGTGGCGGAACATGCCGCGCACGAAGTTGCGCATCATGGTCTCGCGCGGCAGGCGGCCGCGAGGCGTGCATCGGGTGGCGCGGCGGGCGGCGGCGGCGGGTCCTCGCCGACCGAGTTGTCGACCAGCACGAGGCCGGCGATCGCGGCGTCGCCGCTTGCGTGTGACGTAGGCGAGGCTGTCGAGCACGCCCAGCGACCAGCCGACCAGCAGCACCGGCGCGTGGCGAGACGTGGCGGATCAGCTCGGCGACGTCCTGGCCGCGGCGGTCCTGGTCGTAGCCGTCATGCGCGATGTCGCTCTCGCCCTGGCCGCGCGGGTCGAGTGCGACGACGTGGTAACTGGCGGGAGAAATCGGCGATCTGCGGCCTGCAAGATCCAGGCCGGCATGGTCCAGCCGGGGACCAGCACGATGGTATGTGCCTGGCGCCGGCTTCGATGTAGTGCAGACGCACCCCGTCGCTGGTGGTGAACCAGCGGTCGGCGGCCCGGGCCGGGGCGCACGCGAGCGTGACCAGGGTTAACACAAGGATGATTGCGCGCAGCGTCACCATGCGGCTGACTGCGTGCCCGTCCGACTCCCCCCCTGTCAACCGAACGTCACCGAGCGCAATGACCGATCAGGACAAGCCGCCGCCCGCGCCGGCGCCGGAGCATGAAGAGCAAGGGCCGCGGCGTGGTGCGCTGATCGCGCTGATCGTGATCGCGGTGCTGCTGGTGGGCGGCATCTGGCTGAGCCGCACGCTGCAGGGCGTCGGCAACCTGCAGGACTGCGTGATGTCCGGGCGGACCAACTGCGCGCCGTTGGGGAAGTAGTTCTTCTCCGGTCCGGCGCGGGATCGCCGGGTCAAGCCCGGCGATGACGAAACTGACGAGTTCGGCCGTCATGCGCGGGCTTGACCCGCGCAGCCCGGCGCGCCGTCACCCCCGGTCGCACGCCACCGGCAGCCAGACCAGCATGCGGTTGGGGCCGCGGTTGGCCCAGATGTAGTACGGCACCGCGACCAGCTGCGTCGGCGTGACGGCGGCAGGGGCGGGACGGTAGAGTGCGTCGGTGGCCTCCGCCTGCTCGGCGTCGGCGGCGAGCGCGACGATGCCGCCGAACAGGTCCGGGCGCGCGACCGGCAGCGGCGTCGCACTGGGCGGCAGGCGCAGGCGGGTGAGCGGGGCGGCGTTGTCGATCTGCTCGGCGCAGTAGACCAGCGGCCCGCGCTGCAGGCAGACGCGGCCGACGTCCATGCGAACGTCAGGGTGGGCGCGCAGGTGCTCGACGGGCATCGGCAGATCGAGTTGCACGACGTCGCCTTGGCGCCAGCGTCGGCGCAGATCGACGTAGCCGCGCGTCGGCGCCGTGGTGATCGGCGAGCCGTTCACGGCCAGCGCGTGCGTGCGCGCCCAGCCGGGGATGCGCAGCTTCAGCGCGAATTCCTGTTCGTGCTCCGGCTCCACGGTGATGCGGATTTTGCCGGACCAGGGATAGTCGGCTTCCTGCTTGACCCGCACTGTCGAATCGCCGAGCGCGATGCGGGCGGTGTTGCCGCCGTAGAGATGCACGGCGATCGTGTCGGAGCCTGTCGAATAGAAATAGCCGCCGACGGAGGCGACGAGGCGGGCGACGTTCATCGTGCAGCACGGGCACGGGTGCCATTCCCAGCGGGTGTGGCGGCCGTCGCTTTCCAGCGGAGTTGTCGTAGAAGTAGCGCGTGCCCTCGAGCGACAGGCCGGAGAGCGCGCCGTTGTACAGCGCGCGCTCCATCACGTCGGCATAGGCGCCGTCGCAGTCGAGGTTGAGCATGCGCTGCGCCCAGAAGATCAGCGCCACCGACGCGCAGGTCTCGGCATACGCGGTGTCGTTCGGCAGGTCGTAGTCTTTGGTGAAGCCTTCGTTCGAGGCGGAGGGGCCGAGGCCGGCGGTGACGTACATGCGCTTCGAGGTGACATCGCGCCACAGCGTCTCGCAGGCGCGCTTGAGCGCCGCGTCGCCGAGTTCGGCGGCGAGATCGGCCATCGCCGAATACATGTACATCGCGCGCACCGCATGGCCGATGACTTTGTCCTGCTCGCGCACCGGCTTGTGCGACTGGCTGTATTCGTAGGTGCGGAACCAGTATTTCGCCGGGTCGGCGCCGCGCGCCGCGGCCTCGACGTCGAAATAGTGCGGCGGCTGGCGGCCGCGCTCGTCGATGAAATAGGCGGCGAGGTCGAGGTGCTTCTTGTCGCGCGTGACGTGCGTAGAGCTTTATCAGCGCGAGCTCGATCTCCTGATGGCCGCAATA
Organism: uncultured Solirubrobacterales bacterium; assembly: GCA_963697635.1. Classification (GTDB taxonomy): domain Bacteria; phylum Pseudomonadota; class Alphaproteobacteria; order Acetobacterales; family Acetobacteraceae; genus CAJCJG01. The sequence goes on from CAVOOS010000016.1 coordinate 27,756, forward strand.
GCCGCGCTTCTGGCCCGGCGCGGTGCCGAACATGGCGGCGATGTGGTCGACGTAGCGGCAGCAGGATGTCGAGCAGGCGGCGGCGGCCGGTGGCGTGGAAATAGGCGATCGCGCCTTCGATCATGTGGCCGGCGCAGTAGAGCTCGTGGCAGTCGCGCAGGTTGGTCCAGCGTTTTTCCGGTGCGCGGCCGATGTACCAGCAGTTGAGATAGCCGTCGGGAAGCTGCGGCGCGCGCGAGGCGGTCGGTGATTTCCTCGATCTGCGCTTCGATGGTGGCGTCGCGGCGGTGCGCGAGCGCGTAGCTCGCCGCTTCGATCCATTTGCCGACGTCGGAATCCCAGAACATCTGCGTGGTGATGCCGTGCTTGCGGATCGGGATGCGCAGCGGCGGCGGCGGCTGCTGCACGTAGCAGCGAATTCGAGCAGGCCGTGCTTTTCCAGCTGCTCGTGCTGGCTCGGGATCGTGCGCGCGAGCACGGTGTCGAGCCGTTCGCGCCAGAACGCGCCGTCGATGCTGACGGCGGTGAAGTTGACCGGCGAGAAATTACGCATGCTGCACTCCTTGGCGCGCGGCCTGGCGATGGCCGCACGAATCGCGAATGACGAGGCGGCACGGCAGGCGCCGCACGCCGAATTTTCGTCCGAGTACCGCGCATCACCTCGACGAGTTGCGCACCGGCCTCGCGGCCGAGTTCGCCGAGGTTCATGTCGATCGTGGTCAGCGCCGGCCGCGTGGCGGCGGCGACGATCTCCCAGTTGTCGAAACCGACGATGGCAACTGCGTCCGGCACGGCGATGCCGGCGTCGCGCAGCGCGTCGGCGACGCCGCGGGCGATCTGGTCGTTACCGCAGAACACCGCGTCCGGTTTTTTGTCATTTGCCGCGAGCAGCGTTGCCACGGCCTGGCGGCCCCAGGACTCGGACCAGACGCCCGGCAGATAGGCGTGCGCGTCGAGACCGGCCGTGTGCAGCGCATGCAAAAACCCGTCGCGGCGGAGGCGGACGGCCTCGAACCGCTCGGGGCCGGTGACGTGCGCGATGCGGCGGCGGCCGAGGCGGACAAGGTGTTCGGTGGCCAGCACCGCGCCGCCGAAGTCGTCGGGCAGCAGGCACAGCGCGTCGGGATCGTCGCTTTGCGAGAACACGTAGAGCACCGGCACGCCGGGCGAGGCGACGTGCAGCGCCGGGCGGCGGTCGGCGCGGCGCGCGGTGACGACGATGCCGTCGACACGCTTGCCGAGCAGCGCTTCGACATGGCGCGCTTCCCGCTCCGGATCGTCGGTCGCGTTGCACATGAAGACTGAAATGTTTTCCTCAGCGAGGCACTCTTCCAATCCCTCGACGATCGGCATGGAAAAACGGCCGAACGCGTCGTTGGAGATCACGCCGACGGTAAAACTCTGGCCGCGGTGCAGGCTGTGCGCGAGATCGTTGGGACGGAAGCCGAGATCGCGGGCGACGGCGATCACGCGGGCACGGGTTTCGGCGCGCAACTGGCCGTTGCCGTTCAGCGCCTTCGAGGCGGTGCCGATGCTGACCTCGGCGAGCCGCGCCACGTCGTGGATGGTGCGGTGCCTCATTTCACCGCGCCGGTCAGCAGGCCGGAGACGTAGTAGCGCTGCAGCAGGAGATAGATCAGCAGGCAGGGAATGATGGAGATGATCACGCCGGCTTGCAGCGCGCCCCAGTCGACCGCGCCGAAATGGCCCTGGCGCACGCCGACCAGCATGATCGGGCACGGTGAACATCGTCTCCTTGCCCATCACGATCAGGGCCGCCAAAAATTCGTTCCAGGAGGTGATGAAGGCGAACAGCACCAATGTCACCACGGCCGGCAGCACGGAGGGAAGGAAAACCCGCCACAGCATCTGGAAGCTGGTGCAGCCGTCGATCAGTGCGGCGTCCTCGAGTTCCTGCGGCAATGATTCGAAAGCCTGGCGCATCAGATAGATGCCGAAAGGCAGTTGCAGCAGCGTATGCACGATCGCGAGGCCGAGATGCGTGTTGGCGAGCCCCAGTTTCGCGAGCTGCAGATAGAGCGGCGTGAGCAGCGTCTGGTACGGGAGCATCAGGCCCGAGAGCAGCACGAGGAAAAAGAACTCCTTGGCGGGCAGGCGGAAGCGGGCGAGGCCGTAGCCGGCGGAGACGGCGAGCGCCACGCACAGCAGGATCGTCAGCACCGCGACGGCGAGGCTGTTGAACAGATAGGTCTGCAATCCCGCCTGATACTGGAACACCTTTTCGTAATTCGCGAGGCTGAGCGTAGAGGGCAGATAGGTGGGCGGCGAGGCGGCGGCTTCCTCCGGCGTCTTCAGCGAGTCGAGCAGCGAGGCGGCGATCGGCGCGAGCATCAGCGCGATCACGAAGATGGCGATGGCACCGACCAGATAGCGCGTGCGGCCGCTGCGGGTGTGCAGCGCGCCGCGATGGGCGGCGACAGTGCGGGTCTGCGGCAGCATCGGCACCGGCAACGCGCCGGCCGCGCTGCGTGCGGTCTGCGTGCTCATTGCGGCGCCCAGCGCCGCGTGCCGTAGATCTGCACCGGCGGCAGCGACGAAGATGATCAGCCATCAGGATCAGCGACAGCGTCGCGCCGTAGCCCTGTTTGAAGTAGATGAACGAGTTCTGGTAGATCCAGTAGACCGACGTGAACGTCGCGCCCTCCGGGCCGCCGGCGGTCATGATGTAGAACTGGTCGAACGCGAGCATCGAGCCGATCGCGCTGATCAGCGTCGTCAGCAGCAGCGTGCGCAGCACCAGCGGCAAGGTGATCAGCCGCACGCGCTGCCAGTAGCCGGCGCCGTCGATCAGCGCGGCCTCGTTGACGTCGACGCCGATCGACTGGATCGAGGCCAGCAACAGGATCATGCCGAAGCCGACGACCTTCCAGGTGACGGAGAGAATGACCGCCCACAGCGCCAGGTCGGCGTCGACGAACCAGACGATCGGGTGGGCGATGATGTGCAGGTCCTGCAACAGCCGGTTGAACAGGCCGACCTGCTGGTCGAACAGCCAGTACCACAGCAGGCTCGAACTGCCGAGGCCGATCACCACCGGCAGGAACACCGCGGCGCGCGTCAGCCGCGGCGAGCGCCCGGGCTCGGCCGCGAGCAGTGCCAGCAACAGGCCGAGGCCCATCAGGATCGGCGTGATGTACACGGTGTATTTGACGGTGAACCACAGCGCCTGCCACGCCGTGGGATCGTTGAACGCGCGGACGTAGTTGCGAAAGCCGACGAACGAACTGCCGCCGAGCAGCGAGGTGTTGGTCAGCGACAGCCACGCCAGCCGGCCGAGCGGATACAGCACGAACGCAGCCACGAACAGCAGCGCGGGCGCCAGGTAGAGCAGGCCTGTGGCGCCGCGCCGCGATTGCCGCATCGTCAGTCGCTCGCGATCGCCTTCATCTTCTGCTTCGCGGCGGCGATCGCCGCGTCGACCTTGCCGTCGAACACCGCGGACTGGATCATCTGGATCCACGGGCTCTGATCGCTGTTGACCATGTCGTTGAAGTGGAACACCCACGGCACGTAGCCGATGCCGAGCGCCTTCGCGGTGGTGACGATGCGCGGGTCGGCCTTGAAGTACTTGTTGTCGGCGAGGTCGGTGCGCGAGGGCAGGATGTTGTTCTTGGCCAGGCCCTCGAGCTGCGCGGTCGTCGGTGAGTTCCCACTTGATGAAGTCGAGCGCGATGGCGGCGTGCTTGCTGCCCTTGGGGATCGCCACCACGTCGCCGCCATCGAAGGCGGAGACCTCGCCGACCTTCATGCCGGGCAGGAAGGTGACGCCGAAATCGAGGTTCGGCACGTCGTGCTTGAGGTCGGAGATCAGGAAGCCGCCGGCGCCCTGGATGCCGATCTTTCCAGTCTTGAATGTGGCGACGAAGTTGGCGCCATTGTCGGCCTGCGCGCTTTTCGGGATCAGGCCCTCGGTCCACATGTCGCGGAACACCTGCAGCACCTCCTTGACGCCGGCGCCGGCGAGCGGCTCCTCCTCGGCGTTGTGCGGCAGGATCTTCGCGCCCGACGCGACCATCATCGGCGATGTGGTGAAGATGTTGCAGCCCGTGCAGGCGCCGGAGAAATAGAAGCCGTAGATGTCGTCGCCGAGCGCGCGGATCTTTTTCGCGTCGGCCACGATCTCCGGCACCGAGGCGGGCGGCTTGTTCGGGTCGAGGCCGGCGCGCTTGAACAGGTCCTTGTTGTAGATGAGGATCGACACGTCCGGGGTGAAGCCGGTGCCGTAGGTGCGGCCCTGGTAGGTCGCGAGTTCGCGGAACGCCGGCGCGACCTTGCCGAAGTCGGGGTCGCTTTTCGCGGTGTCGGTGATGTCGGTGAGGAAGCCCGCGCGCATGAAGTCGGGCATGTAGATCAGGTCGAACGAGATCACGTCCGGCACCTCGCCGGACTGCGCGCCGGTGGCGAGCTTGGTGACCATCTGGTTGTCCGGGATCACGGTGAGCGCGATCTTGTCGGGATGGCCGGAGTTCCAGAGGTCGACGAGGTGCTGGGCGGCGTTGGCGCCGCTGGCGCGCACCCACATGGTGAGGCTGTCGGCGGCGAGGGCCGCGGGCGCCACCGCCAGGGTCAGCGCCGCGGACGCGCAGAAACTCCGCAAGAAGGTCTTGAACACGATGTTTTTTCCTCCCGGGTTGCGGCCGCGCTTGATTGCCGGACTGGCCGCTATTTGTCCGATTTCATAGGCCGGAAAACCTTTTCCGTCAACGAAGCGCCCGCGCGCGGAGCGCCCGGCCCATCCTCAGCGGTGCGGCGGCGCGTCCAGTCGATCCGCTCGAACAGGCGCCGCAGCTTGGCGCCGCGCGGCGGGTTGATCTGCTCCGCCCAGGCGACGCGGCCGTCGAGATGGCGGCGGAAATCCGGGACGTTCGCGCGGTTCTGGCTGCTCGGTCCGAAGCGGGCGCAGTTGTGCAGGATCGCCTTCAACGTGTCGAACTCGGCGCGGCCGAGGTTGCAGTGCGCGTTGACGACGATGCCGGTGACGCGCTGGCGCGCGCTGCGCGGCATTGTTTTGGTTTTGGCGGCGTTGAGGGAAAAACCCTCCTCCCGGAGGATCGTCTCGACCGCCTTGTGGAAACGGTCGAGGCCGCGTGCGAAAACCGCATCGCCCGAAAAGGCGAGATCGTCAGCATACCGGGAATAGTTCGCGTCGGCGGCGCGGGCGAGGCCGTGCAGCCGGCGGTCGAGCGTCCAGGCCAGCAGATTGGCGAGCGCGGGCGAGGTCGGGGCGCCCTGCGGCAGATGCGGCACGCCATAGAGCGCCTGCACGCCCCAGTCGGGGCGCTGGTTGTCGGGAAGCTGCCGAAACACGGCGGCGGGCGTGACGGTGGTGCACAATCCGGACAGCCGCCTCGCCACCGCCCACGGGTAGCCGAGGCTGCGGAAGATGCCGTGGATGCGCGGCAGGCCGATCGACGGGAAGAACTGCGCGAGGTCGAACGTCGCGACTACGGCCTCGCCGGCGTGAACCTGGGCGCCCGTGAGGCAGGATCGGCCACGGACAAAACCGTGGGCGCGGCCATGCACCGGCACGACGTCCAGGATTTCATGCAGGATGCGTCGCTGGATCGCCTTCAGCCGCGGTTTTGGCGCCTCGATCAGCCGTGCCTTTCCGCCGCCTTTGCCGACGAACGCATACCGATAGTGCTGCAGCGGCGGGGCGGCCGCGCGGCCGTGGCCGCGGCGTTCGTCGGCCAGCCAATCGACTTGCCCGGCCGGTTCGCCCAACCATTCGGCAAGCTCGCCGAGCGTCGCCAGGGCCGGGACGCGCAGGTCGGCGAACGGCGCGATCGGCGCGAAGCGCGGCGGGTCGAACACCGGGGAGACCCGGTGCCCGCGCGGCGGCCGGAAAAACTCCGAGCCAAGCAGATACGCCGCCAGTGCGTGCGGCGCAGGCGGATAGGTCGCCTCGCCCAGGGCGGCGACACGCACCACCAGGGCGGCCAGCGTGCGACGGTGGACGGGGCCGAGCACCGTCTCGATCCCGGCGGCAATCGCGGGCCGGGTCCACGGCTCGGCGAGCAGCCGTGCGGCGAGGTTGCTGGCCGCCCAGGCTCTGGTATCCATGCGGGTCCGATCCGGCTAGCGGAGCGGGCATGGCGATGCGTCCAACCCGACCCGTCCGGCATGGTGACCCGTAGGCAGGGCCTACCGCCTCACCATGCAGCGCGATGCCTTGGAAACACGCTCAACCCCGGGGTAGCCCCGAAGATCCCTGACCGCGTGCCAGGGATTGCTTGGAAACACCGCCAGCCCGGCCGGACGGTAGCCGGCGCTTTCGCGGATGTAAATTCGGGCGCTACAGGAAGCGCAGTACCAGAAATCCGCCGAGCACGCCGGCCGCCACCGCCGTGGTGACCAGGGTCAGCCGGCGTTCGATGAACACGCGCACCGGGTCGCCGTAGAAGCGCAGCAGCGCCGCGACGAGGAAGAAGCGGGCGCCGCGCGTGACCAGGCTCGCCGCCATGAACAGCGCGAAATCGAATTTTGCCGCACCCGAGGCGATGGTGACGATTTTGTACGGGATCGGCGTCAGGCCCTTGATCAGGATCACCCACAGGCCCCACTCGGCGTAGGTCTGCTGGAACCGCGCGAAGGCCGCGTCGTAGTGGTAGGCGTGCAGCAGCGGGGCGGCGAGCTGGTCGAAGAGGGCAAAACCGATCAGGTAGCCGAGCGCGCCGCCGGCGACGCTGGCCGCGGTGCAGATCGCCGCCAGCCGCCACGCCATGCCCGGCCGCGCCAGCGCCATCGGGATCAGCAGCACGTCGGGCGGGATCGGGAAGAAACTGCTCTCGGCAAAGCTGACGGCGGCGAGCCACCACGGCGCGTGTCGGCTCGCGGCGAGGGCGAGCACGCGCAGGTAGATGCGATGCAGCATGGCGGGATCCTTCGAGAGCGCGTGCCATGCCACGGGAGCGCCGGCCGACGCAACAAAAGTCGGGGCAACAAAACCCGACGGCCCACCCCTGGTCGCCATGCCGGCGCCGCCGCTATCGTCGCGCGCGTGCCACTGCTCCGGGGATTCTGCCGATGCGCCGTTCCGCCGCCTGCCTGGTTGGTCTGCTCGCGCTCGCCGCCGCGCCGGGGAGCGCGCGCAGCCAGGGCGCGCCGCACGCCTGGCTGTTCGGCGAATGGACCGGCGGCCTGTTTCCGGTGCCGACGGGGCAGAGCGCGCAGGCCTGCCTCAGCCAGCCGACGGTGATCTTCACGCGCGACGTCGTGCTGCGCGGCTCGCTGACCGAGGCGACCTACGGGCAGCGGGTGGTCGTGACCGCGCGCACCGCCGCGGGGCAGACCGAGATCGATTTCACGCCCGCGGAAGATGCGCTGGCGGCCAACAGCAACGGCCTGCTCGGTCTCGCCGCGCCGAAGCCGGCCCCGGGGTTCGGCTGCGAGACCGAGGACGTGCTGCATGTCCGGCGGGTCAACGACAACGAGATCCAGTTTCCCGGCTGTCGCGAGTTTCCCAACCCGCTGATCCGCTGCCCGGAGCGGTGATGCCCCGCGTCGCGCTGATCCACGCGCTGCGCCACTCGATCGCACCGGTCGAGGCGGCGTTTCTCCGCCATTGGCCGCAGGCGCGGCTGATGAACCTGTTGGACGACTCGCTGTCCGCCGACCTCGCCGCCGCCGAGGCGCTGACCCCGGCGATGGAACGGCGGTTCCTGACGCTGGCGCACTATGCTCGCGAGTGCGGTGCGGACGGCATCCTGTTCACCTGCTCGGCGTTCGGGCCGTGCATCGAGGCCTGCGCCAGGGCGCTCGCGCCGCTGCCGGTGCTGCGGCCGAACGAGGCGATGGTCGAGGCGGCGCTGGCGGCCGCCGGGCGGGACGGGCGGATCGGGCTGCTGGCGACGTTTTCTCCCACCCTCGCGGCGATGCCGGCCGAGTTCGGGCCGGGCGCCACGGTCGTGCCGTGCCTGGCCGAGGGGGCGCTGGCGGCGCTCGACGCGGGCGATGGTGCGGCGCACGATGCGCTGGCGGCCGAGGCGGCGCGGCGCCTGGCGGCCTGCGACGTGGTGGCGCTGGCGCAGTTCAGCCTCGCCCGCGCCGCCGCCGCGGTCGCCGCATCGACGGGAAAGCCGGTGCTGACCACGCCGGATTCGGCTGTGCGCAAACTGCGGCGGCTGTTGGAGGGATAGCGGGATGGATGTGTCCGCGTTCAAAAGCTCGCTGGCCGAGGCGGCGCCGCCGGCCGGGCTGTCGCCGGCGCTCGCCGGGCTGTGGTGGGACGCCAAGGGCGACTGGGATCGCGCGCACGAATGCGCGCAGGAACGCGACGACGCGGCGGGGACGGCAGTACATGCCTATCTGCACCGCAAGGAGGGCGATCTGTCGAATGCCGGCTACTGGTACCGCCGTGCCGGCCGGCCGGTCGCGCAAGGCACGCTGACCGAGGAATGGGAGGCGCTGGCGGGCGAGTTGCTGGCGCGCGGCTGACGCCGGGTCAGGCCGGCAGGGTCACGGTCGCGCGGGCGCCGCCGCTGTCGCGGTTGCCGAGCAGCACGTCGCCGCCATGCGCGCGCAGGATGTTGCGGGCGATCGTCAGGCCCAGGCCGATGCCGCCGGTTTCGCGGTTGCGGCTGGTTTCCAGCCGCTGGAACGGCTGGAACAGCCGCTCGACGTCCTCCGCCGGAATTCCGGGGCCATCGTCCTCGATCGCGAGCGTGATCTGCCGCGTGTCCTCGCCGGCCAGCGTGACGTTGGCGCTGCCGCCGTATTTGACCGCGTTGCTGATCAGGTTGGTCAGCGCCCGCTTGAGCGCGAACGGCCGGGCGCGCACCACCAGATGGTCGGGGCCGGCGAAGGTGAGCTGGTCCGCCGCCTCGGGCCGCGCGTCGGCGGTCTCGTCGAGCACGGTGCGCACCAGTTCGGCGAGGTCGAGCGGCGCCACCGGCTCGTCGATCGAGGTGTCGCGGCCGACCGCGAGCGAAGCGGAGACCATCGCCTCCAGCTCATCCAGATCGGTCAGCATTTTGCGGCGCTGCTCCTCGTCCTCCATGTATTCGGCGCGGAGCCGGAGCCGGGTGATCGGGGTGCGCAGGTCGTGGCCGATCGCGACCAGCATGAAGTTGCGGTCGGCCAGCAGCCGGCGCATGCGCGCGGCCATCACGTTGAACGCGGCGCCGGCGGTGGCGATCTCGGTCGGGCCGGTTTCCGGCAGCGGCGCCGCGTTGACGTCGCGGCCGAGCCGCTCGGCGGCGGCGGCGAGCGTCGCCACCGGACGGACCAGCCGCCGCACCGCCCACAGCGTGAGCCCGGCCGCCGCGACCGTCATCATCCCGAAGGCGACCAGGAACGACGAGGCGTGCCACGGGCGCGGCGGGGTTTCGTACACGGTGGCGTTGAGCCAGGACCCGTCGGGCAGGTGCATGGCCGCGTAGACCCTGCCGAAATCGACGCCGCCCCACCAGCGGATCTCCTTCGGGCGATCACGTTCCGGCATCGGTACCAGCAGCGTGTCGGTTTGCAGCTTCTGCACCTCCGCCGGATCGGCCGGCGGGGCCTGCGGCGCAAACGCGGCCGGCGCCAATTCCGCGTCGGCATCGTCGCGGTCGTCGAATTCCTTGACGACGCCGAACTGCTGCGCGGGCGAGGCGAGCAGCACGCTGCGATAGAAACTGACGGCGCGCACCGCGGCGTCGCGATCGAGCGCCAGCCGGATCACGTCCATGCGGTCGAGCGCATGGATGGTGAGGCCGGCGACCTGCACCAGCATCAGCGAGAGCAGCAGGACCAGGGCGGTGCGCCCGGCCAGGCTGCGAGGCCAGCCGCGCCGGCGCATGGCGGTCTCAGCCGTTGACGTTGCCGTTCATTCGCGTTCGACCTCGGCGGCGAGCACGTAGCCGCCGCCGCGCACGGTCTTGATCAGCTGGGCGCGGCGACCGTCGTCTTCCAGCTTGCGGCGCAGCCGGCTGACCGCGACGTCGATCGCGCGGTCGAACGGGCCGGCCTGCCGCCCACGCAGCAGGTCGAGCAGCATGTCGCGCGTCAGCACCCGGTTCGGGCGCTCGGCCAGCGCCAGCAGCAGGTCGTATTCGCCGCCGGTCAGCGGCACCTCGACGCCCTCGTTGCTGACGAGGCGCCGGCGCGGCGGCTCCAGCGTCCAGCCGGCAAAGCGCAGCGCGCGCGGCGGCGATTCCTGGCGCGTCGCGGCATCGCCGGCGCGGCGCAGCACGGCACGGATGCGGGCCAGCAGTTCGCGCGGGTTGAACGGCTTGGCGAGATAGTCGTCGGCGCCGAGTTCGAGGCCGATGATCCGGTCGGTCTCCTCGCCGAGTGCGGTCAGCATGACGATCGGCACCTCGGACTGGCCGCGCAGCCAGCGCGCGAAGTCGAGCCCGCTCTCGCCGGGCAGCATCAGGTCGAGCACGACCAGGTGGAACAGGCCGGTCGGCCAGACCCGGCGCGCTTCCCGCGCGTCGCGCACCGAGGTGACGCGAAACCGCTGCCGCTCCAGGAACCGCGACAGCAACTCGCGGATCTCGCGGTCGTCGTCGACGACCAGGATGTGCGGCGGCGGGGCGATGCCGTTGCCCGGAAGGGTGGCGGGGGTGACGGTGACGGATTCCATGCATGCCACTCTAGAACATTCTGGCGCGGCCGCACATTGACGTTGCGACAGGTTGGGTTGCAAGGCCGCGACGGCCGCCGCACAAGGGCGCGTGGAGTTTCCGCATCCCCCGCCGGCCGCGCGCGCCGGGCTGGCCGCGCTGTGCGTTGCCGACCCCGACTTTGCCGGCATCGAAGTCGCGGCGGGCCCGTTGCCATGGCGCACCCGGCCGCCCGGGTTTCCCGGGCTGCTGCAGGCGATCGTGGCGCAGCAGATCAGCAACCAAGCCGCCGCGGCGATCTGGCGCCGGCTGCGCGACGTGCCGGGCGCGCTGACGCCCCACTCGTTCGCCGACATCCCGGACGACGCACTCCGCACCGCGGGGCTATCGCGCCCGAAGGTCGCGCATGTCCGGGCGCTGGCGGCCGCGTTCGCCGAGGGGCGGCTGGCGGAGGCGCGGCTCGCCGGGCTCGACGACGCGGCGGCCGTGGCGGAAATCGTCGCGGTGCGCGGGCTGGGGCCGTGGACGGCGGAGGTCTACCTGCTGTTCGCGCTGGCGCGCGACGACGTGTTTCCGGCCGGCGACATCGCGTTGGCGGGCGCGGCCGCCGACCTCAAGCGACTGCCGACGCGCCCCGGGCCGACGGCGCTGCGGGCGCTGGCGGAACCCTGGCGGCCGTGGCGGGCGCTGGCGGCGCGGCTGTTGTGGCACCATTGGCGCCACGTCACCGGCCGCCCGGCGATGGACGATTTTTCGCCGACGTGAGAGACCGGGCGCCTCAGGTGCCCGGAGGCGGCGTGCATGGTCCAGAGTTTCCACCCCAACATGCCGGTGACCCGCGAGGGCGACATCGCGGTCGTCGCGTTCGCGCGGCCGGAGGTTCGCAACGCCTTCGACCTGGCGATGTGGCAGGCGCTGCAGGCGACGCTGGAGGCGCTGTCGGCGGATGACGCGTTGCGCTGCGTGGTGCTGCGCGGGCAGGGGCCGGAGGCGTTCTGCGCCGGCGCCGATATTTCTGCTTTTGTCGCCGAACGCGGCACCCGCGCGCTCGAGGACCGCTACGCCGAGGTGTTGCACAGCTCGATGCAGTCGATCCGGCTGTGCCGCCACCCGGTGGTCGCGCTGATCAGCGGCATCTGCCTCGGCGGCGGCGCGGGGATTGCCACGATGTGCGATTTCCGGGTCGGCGGCGAGGGCATCCGCTTCGGCATCACCGCGCGCAACCTCGGCATCTGGTATCCGTACGCCGAGATCGACCCGATCATCCAGCTGGCCGGCAGCGGAGTGGCCGCGGAAATGCTGATCGAGGGGCGCATCTTCAACGGCCGCGAAGCCTACGAGAAGGGGCTGCTGTCCCGGGTCGCGCCGGACGCGGCGGTCGAGGCCGAGGCGATGGCGCTGGCCGGGCGGATCGCCGCCGGCAGCCCGTTGTCGGCGCGGTTCCACAAGGCGGCGCTGCGGCTGTTGCGCGGGCCGTTGCCGGTCACGCGGGCCGAGGAGGTCGCGGCGAACGGGTTCGCCGAGACCGAGGATTTCCAGGCGGCGTTCCGCGCGTTCCTGGAAAAACGGAAACCAATCTGGCGCGGACGCTGAAAAGCCGACCCGCCGGAAACCTTCTGTTCACGTTCGGCGGCGACGCTGAGGGGTCACAGGAGCTAGCGCCCGCGTGTCCTCAGCCTTGGCCAGTCGCCCGCAGCCGCCGCAGTCGGTCCAGGGCCTGCGGCCGGCGACGTTCGCCGAGCGCGGGCTCTGCCTGCCGTTCACCACCCCCTATCTGATCGGCGCGCGGCTGCGCCCGACGGCGCGCGACGGCATGGAGCTGATCGTCGCCAACGCCTCCGGCGGGCCGGGCGTGTACATCACGTCGTGGGAGGGGGTGCAGTCGCTGTGCAGCCCGACGCTGCATGACCGGCGGCTCAACGCCAAGCTGCGGCTTGCCGCCGACCTGTCCCCGGGCGGGCTGCGCGGGGTGGCGCTCGCCGTGGCGGAGGAGGGGCTGGCGGGACGCCCGGCGGTGGCTGCGGCCAAGGCCGTGCGGGCGCAGGACGACCGGGACCGCGCGTCGCTGAACATCGAGCTGCTGCTCGAAGTGATCCGCGCCGTCGAACACCGCGACCGGACCTGGACGCCCCCCGACATCAGCGACAGCCAGGCGGTCGGCCGGCGGGCCCGTGCGGCCCTGGCGCTGCTCGCCCCCAGGTTCGGGCGCCAGGCGGAGGACCTGTTCGAGCTTATCGGGCACATCGCCGCCGCGTTCCGGGCGGTCGGCGTGGAGCAGCAGGCGCACGGCGCGCGGCTGCCCCGGCTGATCGCCGACGTGGCGGCGCTGCCGGGGCTGCTGGGCGAATGGCCGCATTCGCGTGGCGACGACGGCGTGCTGGACACCACGCTGGTGCAGCAGACCGTGGAACTGGCGGTGGCGCTCGCGCAGGCGACCCTGGACCATGCGCGCAGCCTGCTCGACGACATGCCGCGGCTGATCCGTCGCTGGATCGCCGACAAGGAGGAGGTGCGGCGGCTGGCCGCGCGGCCGGAATGGGTGCTCGACGGCTGGGAGCGGATCTGCCTGCTGTGGCAGGTCGCCGACAGCACGTTCGGCCGCCCGCTGGCGCTGCGCGAGGTGGTGAACCTGCTGCCGGTCATGCCGCGCGAGGCGTCCGACTGGACCCGGATCAATGCCGGCTCGGCGATGGAGGCGCTGCTGCGGCGGCGCCGCACGACGCCGCGGGAGGATTGGCGCACCGGGATCACCCAGACCGACCTGATCGCCCGCAACGAGCGGCTGCGCACGCTCGCGCCGGACGGGCCGGCGTGAGGGCACGGCGATGAGCGACGAGCAACGGCGTCACGAGCTTGGCCGGCTGCGGCAGGACGTGCTGGACGCCGAGGATGCGCGGCTGCTGCGGATCGTCCACTTCGTCGACCGGCTGCCCGACCGCGGCGATGCCGACGCGCTGCTCGCGCCGCTGCGGCCGCGCCTGGAAGTGCTGCGGCCGCCGCGACCGCTCAACCTGCGCCGGCTGATGTTCCTGCCGCTGGACCCGTTGATCGTGGCGCCGCAGCGCTGGAAGCCGGGCGCGCTCGGCATTCCGCGGACGGTGCTGCCGCCGCTGATCGCCGCGGTGCTCAAGGCGATCGGACCTGTCGCGGCGGATGTGCAGGCGCGGATCGACGGGCACCAGATGCTCAACGCCGACGTCGTGCTCGATGCGGGCGAGGTGCTGTGGCCGGCGGCGGCGGCGGCGCTGGCCGGCGACGGACTGACGTTGGCCTTGCCGGCGGGCAACTCCATCGACGCGGCCGACGTGTCTGCACTTCTCCGGCCGATCGGCTGCGTGCTGGCGCACGGCGCCGCCATCTACCGATCCGGCGTGCAGCCGGACGGATCGGCGGACCCCGCGGACATCGAGCTGCTGCTGGCCGCCGCGGCGCGGCACAGCGCGATCGCGCTGGAGATGATGCTGGCGGTGCTGCTGGCGCAGACGTTCGATGCCGGCCAGCACCTGCGGCTCGCCGAGGAGCTGGCGGCGCGGCACGGTCATCCCGCGCCGGATCGCGCGCTCGATTTCGTGCTTGGCGCGTACGGCGACGCCGGCGTGGCCGAGGACGGGATCGCGGCCGGCACCGATGCGATGCGCCGGGCCGCCATCCTGATGGACGGGATGGAGCGGCGGCCGGCGCAGCGACCGGCGCAGTCGGCGCGGCTGGAGCGGCTGCGTCAGCGGCTCGACCGGACCTGCCGGCAACGCTTCGAGGCGCGGGCGGACCGGCTCGGGCGCGCGGCGCCGCACCGGGCGAAGCAGATCGCCGATGCCGAGGTCGGCGGCATCGAGCACGCGGCGCTTGAACTGCGGCGGCTCGAGGCCCTGGCGCGCCGCGTCGGCGGTGCCGGCTTCGACGACACGCCGATGCGCCGCGCCGCCGAGCGCCTCGCCGCCGCCGCGTGGCTGACGCCGGTCGACCGGCTGCGGCTGGCCGAGATCCTGCTGGGGCCGGACGCGGCGCTGGCGTTGGCCGACCTTGCCGACCTGGGCGCCGACCCCGGCGGCAACACGTGATCTTAAGCAAAATCTGCCTGGTTGGCCAACGGGTGGGCGCCGGCGTTCAGGCACCCGTCAAAGACTCGGGCTATCGGCGGGTGGCCCACCCACTGGCAGGGTTCCGAAATCGTCGGTTCGGCTTGTCGGTTCGGCTGACCGACAGCTTGCGTCCACCGACGCCCCGGGGCCGTCTTGCAAGCGGTTTTGTTCCTTATGTGGAACGATCTGGGCGTGCGGCAGCGGCCGGGCCAAAAACCCGATTTTTCGGAGGTCGCCGCGGTGGGGCGGTGGCGCCTGGCCGCTGGCCGCCCCCTGCCCCTGGAAACGGGCGGGCGCGGCGCCTGACCGGGCCGGGGTGGGCGGTTGCGGGAAGCGTTCCGGCGGGGGTTTGCCGACCCGACCCCGGCGGTTCGCCGGCCTCGGGGGCCGGGCGTTCCTGCCGCGTCGGTTCTGGCCGCATCGGTTCTTGCGGCGGGGCGAATGGCCCCTCGATGGTCCTGGCCGAACCGGGGGGTTGTGTTGCCGCTGCGGGGGGAAGGCGGTTGCTTCCGGCTCGACCGGGGCGGCGGCCGGAAGGTTCCGCGCGATCGAGAGGATCGCCTGGATGAGACGCTCGATCAGATGGATCAGCAGCGCGGACAGCCGATCCCCGCCGCCGTTGGCGGCCAGGCCTTGGGAGATCTCGCCGAACCGTTCGGCGAACCGCTCGGTGGCGGCGTGGGGGGATGGGGTGGTGGGGTTCACGCGGCGAAGTTAGTATTTATGACGTCCACGTCAAGCGGGATTGCGCGGCGGTTACAATCCGACACGTTGTTCGCGAAGGCTGTTGGCGCCGAGGCAACTCCGCCTGGTTGGCCGACCGACGGGCGGCGGCATCGATGTCGCCGTCAAAGACCAGGCCGCAAGCGTGTGCCCCATCCGTTGGCCGGCCTGCGAATCCTTGTTTAAATCCTTGGCGGCGGCAGCGCCGGCGTGCGCGGGTACTCGACGCCCGGTTGCCGGACGCGCGTGCGCGTATAGACTGAGCCGCGATGGAGACTTTTCGCAACTTGCGTGCCCGGCATGGCGGGCCCGGCCGGTGACCGGACCGCCGGACGACGCCGCGCCGGCCCAGCCGCCGCTGCCGCAGTTCGGCGTGGCGCTCGCGGCCCCCGATCTCGGCCCGTGGCGCGCCGGCAACACCGGAGTGCCCGGCTTCACCACGCGCGCGGGTGCGCTGCCGGGGCCGCACGTGGCGCTGGTATCGCTGGTGCACGGCAACGAGCTTGCCGGCGCGATCGTGCTGGAACGGCTGCTCGCGACGGGATTGTGGCCGACACGCGGCCGGCTGACGTTCGGCTTCGCCAACCTGGCCGCGTTCGATCGGTTCGACGCCGCCCAGCCCACCGCATCGCGCTTCGTCGAGGAGGACATGAACCGGCTGTGGGACCGGCCGGTGCTCGACGGGCCGCGCCGTTCGCTGGAGCTTGACCGGGCACGGGAGATCCGGCCGCTGGTCGACAGCGTGGACGTGCTGCTCGACCTGCACTCGATGCTGTGGGCCTCCGAGCCGCTGATCCTGAGCGGCAGCACGCCGAAGGGCCGCGACCTGGCGCTGGCGATCGGCGAGCCCGAGCTCGTGGTGGCCGATGCCGGCCATGTCAGCGGGCGGCGGCTGATCGACTACGACCGGTTCGCCGAGCCGGCGGCGCCGCAGGTCGGGCTGCTGGTGGAAGCCGGCCAGCACTGGGCGGAACCGACGGTCACGACGACGCTGGCGAGCGTGGCCGGGCTGCTGCGCCATCTGGCTTGCGTGGCCGAGCATCCGGAACTGCCGCCGCCGCCGCGGCAGGCGCGGCCGCGCTTCGCCGAGGTGACCACGGTCGTGACCGCTTCCACGGCAAATTTTGCGTTCGTGCGGCCGTTCCGCGGCGGCGACCTGATCGCCGAGCGCAACACGCTGATCGCGATCGACGGCGAGGAGGAGGTGCGGACCCCGCACGACGACTGTCTGCTGGTCATGCCGAGCCTGCGGCCAAGCCGGGGCCATACCGCGGTGCGGCTGGCGCGCGTGCTGCGCGGCTGATCGGTCAGGGCGGGTCCGGGTTCGCCGCCGTTTCCAGCTCGGCGTCCAGCTCGGCGCCGGCGAGCACGAGGTAGGCGGACACCCAGAACCACATCATCACGCCGGCGACCGCCCCGAGCGGGCCGTAGGTGGCGTCGTACGACGCGAGATGCGCGACGTAGTAGGAGAACAGCACCGAGGCGCCGAGCCACAGCAGCGTCGCCAGCAGCGAGCCGGGCGTCACCCAGTGCCAGCGCGCGCCCGGGCGGTTCGGACCGAAGCGGTAGAGCAGCGCGATCTCCAGCAGCACGAAGCCGATCAGCAGCGCGAAGGCGCCGGCGTGGGCGAGCCCGGCGCCGTAGGCGGACAGGCCGATGAACGAGAGCGCGATCGGCAGGAAGAACAGGATCGCGAGTCCCAGGATGGCGCCGATGATGGCGCACAGCGTCAGCATCAGGCCGGTCGCCTGGAACTGCAGGAACCCACGGCCTTCCTCGGTCTCGTAGGCGAGGTTCAGCGCCGACAGCATGGATTTCGTGCCGGTCGAGGCGCTCCAGAACGCCAGCACCGTGCTGACCAGCACCGAGAAGCCCAGCGTGGTCTGGCCGTGCGACACCAGGGTTTTGACCTGCTGCACGATCAGCGCGAACGCGGCCGGCGGCAGCAGCGGGCGCAGTTGATCGAGTTGCGGCTCCACCGAGGCCGGGTCGAACAGCAGCCCGTACAGCGACACCAGCGTCGAAATCGCCGGGAACAGCGCGAGCGTGGCCCAGAACGCGCAGCCGGCGGCGGCCAGGGACACGCTGTCCGAGCTGATCTCCCGCCACGTGCCGCGCAGCACCTGCGCCCAGCCGCGCCCTCGGATCGTGAACGGCGCGCGCAGCAGGCGCCCCAGCACGTGCGCCTGGCGCGACCGGCGGCGGCCGGAGCGACCGCCGTAGGGCGGATCGGCGCGGTCGAGCGGGCTCACGCGGTCGAGCGGCGGCGGCACGCCGGCCGCCGGTGGCGGGCGATCTGTGGAAGCTGCAAACGCATGTCAGATGTCATTGGCAATCCAAGGTGATCCCTAAAAATTCGCTTGCACCCCAGGGGGGTGGGTCCTATGTGCGCACTCACGCAGCAACGCACGTGCCTCTGGCCCTCGGGTTACGCAACGACGTCAAGCGTTCTGGCAATCCGGGTTCCGTCGGGGTCGCCCCGCCGCAACCGTTCGTTTGGTCGCTGGTTCGTTCGACCGTTTCGCAATCTACGCTCGTCGCCTCGATAGGCGAGCGCTTCATCAGGGGGAGGCCGCGTGCGATGACACCGAAAATCGCCCGTTTCCTTGCTGAGCAGCAGCCGGCCACGCCGTGTCTGGTGCTTGATATCGACCGCGTCGCGGAAAAGTTCCGCGCGCTGCGGGAGGCGCTGCCGCTCGCGACGATCTACTATGCCGTGAAGGCCAACCCGGCGGCACCGGTGCTGGAGCGGCTGGTTGGGCTCGGCAGCTGCTTCGATGCGGCGAGCGGCGAGGAAGTCGAAATGTGCCTGCACGCCGGCGCGCGGCCGGCCGCGATCAGTTTCGGCAACACGATCAAGAAGGTTTCCGCCATTCGCCGCGCCTTCGCGGCCGGCGTGTCGCTGTTCGCATTCGACAGCGCCGAGGAACTGGAGAAGCTCGCGCAGCACGCGCCGGGCAGCCGCGTCTATTGCCGGCTGATGGTCGAGAACGCCGGCGCCGACTGGCCGTTGTCGCGGAAATTCGGCACGACGGTGGAGACGGCACGCGAGCTGATGGTGCGGGCGGGCGAACTTGGGCTCGATCCGTACGGGCTGTCGTTCCATGTGGGCAGCCAGCAGACCGACACCGCCAGCTACGAGGCGGCGATCGGCCGCGTCGCGATGCTGTTCACCGATCTTCGCGAAGCCGGCGTGAACCTGCGCATGGTCAATCTCGGCGGCGGCTTCCCCGTGCGCTATCGCGACGAGGTGCCGGGGATCGATGCGTTCGGCAACGCGATCATGGGCGCGATGACACGGCATTTCGGCAACGCGCTGCCGGAGATGCTGATCGAGCCGGGCCGCTTCATCACCGCCGACGCCGGCCTGGTGTGCGCCGAGGTGGTATTGGTGAGCCGGCGCGGCAAGGACGACCCGGTGCGCTGGGTGTATCTCGACATCGGCCGGTTCGGCGGGCTCGCGGAGACCGAGGGCGAGGCGATCAAGTACCGCATCACCACGCCGCACGACGGCACGGCGATGGGGCCGGTCGCGATCGCCGGCCCGACCTGCGACGGCGCGGATATCCTGTACGAGCGCAGCAACTACCGGCTGCCGCTGGCGCTCGCCTGCGGCGACCGCGTCGAGCTGCTGTCGACCGGGGCGTATGTGTCGACGTACGCGAGCCAGCGCTTCAACGGGTTCGCGCCGCTGGCGGAGCATTACATCTGAAAACGGCGGGCGGGGCTGCGGCCCCGCCCGACGCCGTGTTTTTCAAACCGTCGCCGTCGACTATGGTCCGCTCTCCAGCAGCCTCATGGAGAAGCGCGCATGTCGACGATCCAGGTCAAGGCGACCGACGGCACCGGCAGTTTCGACGCCTATGTCGTTCGAGCCGACGAACAAGCCCGCCGGCGCGGTGGTGCTGATCCAGGAGATCTTCGGCGTCAACGACGCGATGCGCGCGAGTGCGGCGCAGGTTGCCGACCAGGGGTTCATCGCCGTGGTGCCGGATCTGTTCTGGCGGCAGCAGCCGGGCGTCAACCTGACCGACAAGACCAAGGAGGAATGGAACCGGGCCTTTACCCTCATGAAAGGCTTCGATCAGGACAAAGGAATAGAAGACCTGATCGCGACGGTCGCCGCCGCGCGCGGCCTGCCGGGATGCAACGGGCGGGTCGGCACGATGGGTTTTTGTCTTGGCGGGCGGCTCGCGTTCATGATGGCCGAGCGCTCCGACGCGGACGTGAACGTCTCGTATTACGGCATCGGCCTGGACGGGCTGCTGTACGACCTGAAGCGGGTCACCCGGCCGCTGGTGCTGCACATCGCCGACAACGACGAATATTTTCCTGCCGAGGGCCGGGCACACGTGGTCGCGGCGACCAACGGCCACGCCAATATTTCCGCCTATGTCTACCCGAACGCGAATCACGCGTTCGCACGCGTCGGCGGCGTGCACTGGGATGCGCGCTCGGCCACCATCGCCAATGGCCGCAGCACCGAGGCGCTGGTCGCGGCCTTGGGCTGAAACGGAACGGGAGGGCGCGTCGCCGCGCCCTCCCGCTTCGGCGTCGCCGCAGGATTACTTGCTGGCGGTGGCCGAGGAGCTGAAGTAGCTCATCAGATCGTCGATCGCCGGCTGGTTGCTCGGCACGTAGGAGCCGGACGCCTGCACCGGGTTCGGCAGGTTGTCGCGTGTGTAGCTGGTGATCGGCTTGAGGCCCCAGTTCGCGTTCACGAACTTGATGAACGAGGCGTGGTCGCCGTAGCTGTGCACCATGCCGACGCCCTTGGAGAACGGCGAGACCACGATCATCGGGATGCGGGTGCCGTCGCCGAAATAGTCGACCGCCTGCACGTAGCCGGAGTCGTAGTAGCCGCCGCCTTCGTCCACGGTGATGAACACCGCGGTGTCGGCCCACAGCGTCGGGTTCGCCTGCAGCCCGTCGATGATCTTCTTGGTGAACGCCTCGAAGATGTCGAACTTGGAGGAGGACGGATGGCCGTCGTTGAGGCCGCCCGGCTTCACCCACGACACCGCCGGCAGCGTGCCCTTCTGCAGATCCTTGTAGAGGTCCAGCGTGTCCTTCATGTTGGTCGCGCGCCGGTTGGCGTTCGCCATCACGTAGGTCTGGTAGAGGAACGGATTGCAGATGTTGCAGTAGGTGCTGGACGGCGACGCGGCGACGTAGGAATTCCAGTCCTCGCCGTAATAGGCCCAGCTCACCTTCGCCGCGTCCAGCGTGTTCGCGATCGAGGGCTGCGACTGCGGCGGGATCGTGTAGACCGTCGGGCCGAGCGGCGCCGGCGTGCCGTCGCCGAGGTAGCCCGGGTTGTAGTTGTTCAGCAGGTAGTAGCGATCAAGCTGGCAGTTCGCCGCCGGGTGGTAGGACAGTCCGCCGAGGTACTTGACGATATCGCCAACGGCGGGCTGCGTCCGGTCGCTGCAGTTGGTGTAGGTGCCGCCCGAATAGCCGTCGTTGGTGTACCAGTTGTTGGTGCCGGCCGCGGGGTTCGGGTTCTCGATCTGGTTCGACGGCGGCACGCCGGGGCCGCCCTTGGAATTGGTGTACCAGACGTCGGAGGCGAAGCCGAGATAGACGCTGTCGGCGCCGGTGCCGCCCTTGACCGGCTGGTGGTAGTTGTCGCCCAGCGCGTAGGTGTCGGCGAGGTACTTGAAGTAGGGCATGTCGCCCTTCGCCACGTTGTAGAACCCCATCGAGGCGGCGCCCTCGCCGGTGGTCGTGTCGTTGAAGCCGCTCGGCTGCGCGCTGCCGTTGCTGCCGGCGCCGATCGTCACTTCGACCCACGGGAACAGGTCGTTCAGGCAGCCCGACGGGTTGGCCGCGGTCGCGTATTTCACGCCGCAGTCAAGCTGCTGGAACATCTGGTAGAAGCGATGCACCGGGCTCGCCGCGTAGTCGTCGTAGGTGATCGAGGCGCCGGACTGCGAGAGCGGCACCGGGGTGTTGGGGGGCAGCTTGGCGTTGGCGATGCGCGTGTCGAGCGAGTATTTCGGGATGCCCGTGGCACCCGTCGTCACCAGCGGGACGTCGTCGGTCTCGAGGCCGTAGTCGTACACCGTCGCTTCGGCGACCGTCGCGAACGGCGGCGGGTTGGTGTCGCTCGCGTCTTCCGGGGCGCCCGCGGTCAGCATCGGCGGCAGCCACTTGTACGTCTTCTTGCCGCCCGGCGCCGTCATGTACGAGACGGCATCGGTCGCGGAGTACTGCTTGGCCAGCGCGACGTTCGGGCCCGGCGTGCCGTCGGCGTTGACGATGCCCTTGCTGAGCAGGTTGCTGATCGTGCCGGACGGCGGCGTATAGGTCGCGAACAGGTGGTCGAACGAGCGGTTCTCGCCGACGATGATGATCACGTGCTTGATGTTGGTGGTGGTGGTGCCGTCGTTGGCGCCGGGAGTGGCAGCCATCGCCGGCGCCGCGGCATTGGCCAGCAGCGCGACCGCGGACACGTACGCCAGGAGGCGCTTGCGCTTGTCGATTTTCATTCTGTTCCCCATCTCCGCTCGATTGCGAGCGCGGGACGTCTAACAGCGCAGCAATGTCAGTTTGGCGACGGCAAAAAAACTCGCGGATGATGGTTTTGTGGCAGTCTCTTATTGGATACGAGGCCAAGGTTATGAGGCGCCATGAACCCGCTCCGTCTCGATGAATTGGCCGACCGCGTGCCGGACGGCGCGCTGGTCGCGGTGCCGCCGGACAATTCGCTGACGCCGGCGGCGCTGGCTCGCGCGCTTGTGAAACGGCGCGCGCGCGGGCTGCGGCTGCTCGGCGTGCCGGTCGCGGGCTACGCCTGCGATCTGCTGATCGGCGCCGGATGTGTTGCGAGCCTGGAGACCAGCGCCGCCTCGATCGGCGAGGCGGGCGTGGCGCCGTGCTTCGCGCGGGAGCTGGCGAACGGCACGCTGCGCGTGATCGACGCGACGTGCCCGGCGATCCACACGATGTTGCAGGCGGCGGAGAAGGGCGTGCCGTTCATGCCGCTGCGCGGCGTGCTCGGCAGCGACCTGATCGTGCACCGGCCTGACTGGCGGGTGATCGACAATCCGTTCGCGGCGGGCGATCCGATCCTGCTGGTGCCTGCATTGCTGCCGGACTTTGCCGTCTTTCATGCGGCGTGTGCGGATGCCGAGGGCAACGTGTATGTCGGGCGCCGGCGCGAGCTGGCGACGATCGCGCACGCGGCGCGCCGCACGCTGGTCACGGTCGAGCGCATCGTGCCCGGCAATCTGCTCGACGACGAGCGGATGGCGGCGGGAGCGATCAGCGCGACGTATATCGACGCGATTGCGGTGGCGCCGCGCGGTGCCTGGCCGACGGCGCTGCTCGACGAGTATCCGGCGGACGCGGAGCACTTCTCCGAGTACGCAAGGCTTGCGCGCACCGACGCGGGATTCGCCGATTATCTGGCG
This sequence comes from uncultured Solirubrobacterales bacterium, assembly GCA_963697635.1. GTDB lineage: Bacteria > Pseudomonadota > Alphaproteobacteria > Acetobacterales > Acetobacteraceae > CAJCJG01. Next base: position 50,544 of record CAVOOS010000016.1, read on the forward strand.
CGCTTCGTGTTCGCATGATTCGCGCGGAAGAAAGATTGATCGGGGCGATTGCGCGGCTGATCCTCGATCCGGCCGCGCCGCCGGCGCGGCACATCGCGGTCGGCGCTGCCTCGCCCATTCCGGCAGCGGCGTGTTTTCTGGTACAGGCGCTCGGCCATGACGTGCGGTTGTCGCTGCTGCACCAACAGAAGCAAAATCCGTTCACCGAGGGCACGCGCGAACTGTTCGACCTGGCCGGCCAGGGCCGCATCGATCTGTTTTTTCTTGGCGGCGGCCAGATCGACGGGCAGGCCAACCTCAACCTGATCGGCACCGGCGAGTGGCCGGGTCGCGCGGCGCGCTTCCCCGGCAGTTTCGGCTCGGCGTTCATGTACATGATGGTGCCGCGCACCATCCTGTTCCGCGAGGAGCACTCTTCCCGCGTCCTGGTGCCGAAGGTGGACCACGTGTCGGCGGCGGGCCTGTCGCCGCCCGGCGTGTCCCGGCGCGGCACGGCGCAGGCGCTGGTGACCGGGCGCTGCGTTTTTTCTTTTGGCGCGGCCGCAGGCCGGTTCACGCTGGCATCCATCCATCCCGGCGAGACGGCGGCGGGCATCCGCGCGGCGACCGGGTTCGCCTACGGCGAGCCGGCCGATCCGGCGCTTACCGCGGACCCGGGCGCCGAGGAAGTGCGCTTGCTCCGCGGCCCGGTGCGTGCGCGTATGGCGCCGACCTATCCGGGCTTTTGTCGCCGGGTGTGGGACGCGGCGTAGGAGCGGCGAATGGCGGCTGAGGGCAAAGGCCTGGCGCGCTCGGCGGGGGCGCTGGCCGGGATCAAGGTGATCGACCTGACGCGGGTGCTCGGCGGCCCCTATTGCACGATGATCCTGTCCGACCACGGCGCCGACGTGATCAAGATCGAGCCGCCGCAGGGCGACGAGGTGCGCGACTGGGGCCCGCCGTTCGCCGACGGCGACGCGAGCTACTTCATCGGCGTCAATCGCAACAAGCGGGCGATCGCGCTCGACATCGGCAAGCCCGAGGGGCGCGAGGTGGTGCTGCGGCTGCTCGACGGCGCCGACGTGCTGATCGAGAACTTCAAGCCCGGCGGCATGGAGAAATGGGGGCTCGGCTACGGCGAGCTGGAGCCGCGGTTTCCGCGACTGATCCATTGCCGCGTCTCGGGCTTCGGCGCCGAGGGGCCGCAGGGCGGGCTGCCGGGGTACGACGCGATCCTGCAGGCGATGACCGGGCTGATGAGCATCAACGGCGATCCCGCGACCGGGCCGGTGCGGATCGGCTGCCCGGTGGTGGACCTCGCGACCGGACTGTTTTCGGCGATCGGCATCCTGATGGCGCTGCAGGAGCGGACGCGCTCCGGCCGCGGCCAGTTCCTCGACATGACGCTGTACGACTGCGGCATGGCGCTGCTGCACCCGCACGCCGCGAATTTTTTTCTCAATGGCCGACGTCCGGTGCCGACCGGCAACCCGCACCCGAACCTCGCGCCGTACGAGAAGATCGCGACCCGCACCTGCGACGTCTTCATCGCCTCCGGCAACGACGTGCAGTTCCGCAAGCTGGCCGAGCTGATCGGGCGGCCGGAGCTGGGCACCGATCCGCGCTTCCTGCGCAACGCCGACCGGCTGGCGAACCGGGCGGCGCTGACCGCCGAACTGCGGGCGGCGCTGGCGGACCAGGACGGTCATGCCATTTCCGATACGCTGCTGCGCCAGGGCGTGCCGGCCGGGCCGGTGCTGGCGGTCGACGAGGCGACCGCGTCCGGCCAGGCCGCGGCGCGCGCGATGGTGACGGAACTGGACGGCTACCGCGGCATCGGCACGCCGATAAAACTGTCGCGCACGCCGGGCGGCACTCGCCGCAAGCCTCCGCGTTTCGCCGAGCACACGGCGGAGGTGCTGGGCGAACACGGGTTTTCCCGCGACGAGGTGGCGGCGTTGCAGCGTGGCGGCGTCATCCATACCGTGCGGCGAAAATGACGGAGGAGACGATGCGCCGCTTGAGTTTCGCCGCCGCCGCGCTGGTCCTCAGCGCGGGTCCGGCCCTGGCGAAAGACCTGCAGTTCTGGAACCAGACGTCGAAGGAATTCCGCGGCGTCTACCTGGCTCCCGCCGGGACGACGCAGTGGGGGCCGAACCAGGCCGACAACGACGACGACCACGCGGTCTCGGCCGACGAGCGGCTCAAGATCACCGGGGTCGCGCCAGGCCGCTACGACGTGAAGCTCGTCGAGGCTTCAGGACGCACCTGCATCGTCGGTGGCGTGGACGTGAAGGGCAGCGGCCGCGTCGCGTTCGCGATCGACGAGAGCCAGCTCACCCGCTGCACGCCGTAGCGTGGGCCGTTACCCGTATCCGGCCGAACGCTGAGCCGCGGTGCGGTCGCCGGCATCAGCCGTGAAGCAGCGGACGGTCGCGTTCGTCGGCAACTGCCAGGCGCAGGTGCTGGCGTCGATCTACCGGCGCCGGGTCGGCGCGCTGCTCGACGAGGCGGTGCTCGGCATCGGCATCACCCCGACATCGCCGGACGCCGAGCTGCCGGGGCAGCTCGCCGCCTTGCAGAAGGCGGACGTCGTCGTCGCCCAGACATTCGACACGCCCGAGCGGATCCCGGCGGATTTCTTCGCAGGCCGGAACGTGCGCTGCGTCCGGTTTCCGTATATCGGCGGCCGCTACTATTGGCCCTACACCGGCGCGCGCCATGCGTTCCACCAGTTGCGGCCCGACCTGCCGCCGCCGCCCTACGACGACGAACTCGGCAATTCGTTCCTCAACCAGATGATCGTCGAGAACGTGCCGGAGGAGGAAGCGCTGCGGCGCTACGATGCGGCGGTGGCGGCCGGCCGGTCGCGCATCCTGCGCCTCGCCGAGCTGCACCTCGAGCGGCAGCGGGATCGCGACGCCGCGTGCGACATGCCGTTCGCCGACTTCATCGCGGCGAATTATCAGCGCGCGGCGCTGTTCACCACGCAGGGCCATCCGGCGCTGCCGCTGGCCAGCAAGCTGGTGGAGAGCGTGTTCCTCGCGATCGGCGTGCCGTTCACGCTGGTCGATGCGGCGGTGCGCTCGCTGCGGGTCTCGCCGTTCCCGAAGGGCGAGCTGCCGATCCATCCCGGGGTCGGCGAGGCGCTCGGGCTCGGCTTCGTCACGGCGGACCGGCGCTACGTGTTCCACCACGAGGGCATTTTTACCTTTGCCGAATTTGCTCGCCGCTACCTGGCGGGCGCCTGGGAGCCGGATCTGGCGCGCGGCATCAACCAGGCGTACGGCGGCCAGACCGCGGCGGCGGTGCCGCTGTTGCGAGCGGCGCTGGGCCGCTGCGAGGGCTCCGCGGTCGCGTGGCGCACGCTGGCGATGGCGCTTGACGGGCTGGGCGAGCACGCGGAGGCCGAAGCGGCGTTGCAGACGGCGGCTGTGCGCGACCCGTCGGACCCCGACACGTTCGGCGCGCTGGCGCAGATGCTGACGCGGCGGGGCGATCTGGCCGGGGCCGAGGCGGCGGCGCGGCGGGCGATCGAGCTGTTCCCGTTCGGCACCGCCGGGCACGCGGCGCTGGCGGGCGTGCTGAGCAAGCAGCGCCGGTTCGCCGAGGCGGTGGCGGTGGCGCGGGTCGTATTGGCGAACGACCCCGGCGAGCCGCGGTCGATGACGCTGCTGGCGCATCACCTGATGTGGGCGGGCCGGCCGCGCGAGGCGGAAGCGCTGCTGCGCCGGGCGCTGGTGCTGGAGCCGGACATGCGCGCGGCGCTGCGCCAGCTCGACGAGGTGACGGCGCAACTCGCCAAGCGACAGACGAAGCCGGCGCAGGCATCGGCGGATGGTGCCGATGCGGGGCAAGCCGCCGACGCCCCCTCCCGCGAAGGGAGGCGGCGCCGGCAAACGGCCGCGGCTACTTCGCCGCCGCCTCGACGTTGCTGATGTCGTAGATCGAGAACGGCCCCATCAGGATGCGCAGGCCCGCCTTGCGGGTCGGGTCCTTGGTGATGGTGTAGGCGCCCAGCCGGCCCGCCTTGAAGCTCTGGCCGGGCTCGGCCTTGATCTCGCCGGTCGCCAGCGCATAGGCGGTGTAGTACGTCAGGTAGCCGAGATCAATGAAGCTCCACAGCGCGAAATTCGGCGCGCAGCCGTTCTTGGTATAGGCGAGCATCTCGCTGGGCACGCCGAGGCCGGACACCTTGATCTTGTCGCACAGCTTCTCGTCCTGCAGCGCCTTCGCCGCCGCCACGATACCGACCGAGGTCGGCGCCATGATCAGCTTCATGTTCGGATACTTGTCCACCAGCGCCAGCGTCTGCTGGTAGCTTTTTTCCGACTGGTCGTTGCCGTAGACGATGCCGTCCTGCTTCAGCTTGGCGTATTTCGGGTCCTTGAGCGCGGTTTCCATCGCCGCGATCCAGGCGTTCTGGTTGGCGGCGTCGGGCGAGGCCGAGAGGATCGCGAACTCGCCGCCGTTCGGCAGGATCTTCAGGGCCATGTCGGCCATGACCTTGCCGGTCTCGGAGAAGTCGACCTGCGCCACGAACACGTCCTCGCCCTCGCCGGACGGAATCTGGCTGTCCCAGGTCACGACCTTGATCCCCTTGGCCTTCGCGGCCTTGGCCGCCGGCACGATCTGGTCGCCCGAGTTGTTGGAGATCATGATCGCGCCGACGCCCTGGGTCGTCGCGTTGGTGACGATCTCGATCTGGCCGGCGACGCTGTTTTCCGGCGTCGGGCCGAGATACTGCAGCGGCTTCGGGTTCTTCAGTTCCTTTTCGGCTTCCAGCGCCCCCTTGTGCGCCTGGTCGAACGGCAGGATGCCGAGGAATTTCGGCAGCAGCACCATCTCGACCGACTTGCCGGGCGTCGGCGCCATCTGCGCCTTGGCCGCGTGCGGCGAAACCAGCCCCATCAGCGCGACGGCGGCCGTCGCGAGCAGCAGTTGCTTCATGAGTTCTCTCCCTTTCCACTTCGTGTGCAGCAGTCGCGCCATGTTCGGAAGCAGCACCGACAGGATCAGCAGTGCCCCGATCACGCTCGTCTGGGTGTTGCCGGTGATGTCGGCCAGACCCATGCCGTTGCGGAGGTTCAGGATGACCAGGATGGAGAGGCCCACCCCGACCAGGTTGCCGGAACCGCCGAAGATGCTGACACCGCCGAGCAGCACGACGGTGATGATGTCGAGCTCGAAGCCCTGCGCCATGTCGCCGCGGACCGAGCCGAGGCGGGCCGCATAGAGCAGGCCGGCGAGTGCCGAGACGGTGCCGGAGGCGATGAACAGCGCCATCTTCACGCGCGCCACGCGCACGCCGGAATAGCGCGCCGCCTGCAGGTTGTTGCCCATCACGTAGACGAGCCGGCCCAGCGCCGAGCCGTGCAGCACCACCGCCATCGCCGCGAACAAGATCAGAAAAATGACGATCGAGACGGTCAGCGGCCCGATCTGCGGCTGCTGGCCGAGTTCGTTGAACCAGTCGGGGTAGCCGCCATAGGCGCGATCCTCGACCAGGATGCGGGCGACGCCGCGGTAGCCTATGAGGCCCGCGAGCGTCACGGCGAGCGAGGGCAGCCCGACATAGGCGATCCAGAACCCGTTGAACGCGCCGGCGAGCGCGCCGCAGGCCAGCGCCGCCAGCAGCGCCAGTGGCATCGGCACGCCGGCATGGAACAGATAGGCAGTCACACAAGCGGCGAGCCCCATCACCGAGGCGACCGAGAGATCGATCTCGGCGTTGATGATGATCAGCGTCATCATCAGGGCGACGATGATCTTTTCGACCTCGAGCTGGAACAGGTTCACGATGTTGCCGACGCCGAGATAGAACGGCGAGTCGGCGATGTTGAAGCCGGCGATCACCACCAGCAGCGTGACCAGCAGCGTCTCCCAGCGGCGCAGCCACGACGGCAGGGTCATTGCCCCGCCTCCGCGGGATGCGCCGGCGCGGCGCCGGGCTCGCCCGGCGCGACGAGCTTCAGGTCGGTCCGTGCCCACAGCGCGCGCAGCCGCTGCAGGATCACCGCGTCGGAGGCGACCGCGAGCAGGATCAGCAGGCCGAGGATCGCGTCGCGCCAGAACTCGCTGATGTCGAGCCGCAGCAGGCTCTGCTCCAGCGTGCCGATCATGATCGCCCCGAGCATGGCCCCGAACACCGTGCCGGAGCCGCCGAAGATGTTGACGCCGCCGACCACGACCGCCGCCACCACCTGCAGCTCCAGCCCGCGCGCCGCCTCGACGGTGATGTTGCCGAAGCGCGCCAGGAACATGAAGCCGGCGAGACCGGAAAGCGCGCCGGACAGCACGAACGCGGAAAACACGATCCGCCGCGTCGGCAGGCCGATCAGCTCGGCGGCGTCCGGGTTCGAGCCCATCGCGTAGAACTGCCGGCCAGCGTTGAGGAAGCTGGTGCCGAGCTGGAACAGGATCACCATGCCGACGGCGAGCGCGAACATCGCGCGGATGTCGAGCCCGCCGATGTAGAACACCACCAGCCGCGGCAGATCGACGATCCAGGTCGGCAGGGTGTCGGTGAGCACGCTCGTGGCGCCGGAAAAGTCGATCAGGATGCCGCGATAGATCGCGAGCGTGCCGAGCGTGACGATGATCGAGGGCACGCGCCCCCAGGCGACCAGCACGCCATTGATCACGCCCATCACGCTCCCGAGCGCGACCGCGAGCAGCACCGCGAAGATCGCCGGCATGTCGTGGTGCGCCGCGATGAAGGTGCCGGCGAAATAGGCGGTGAAGCCGACGATCGAGCCGACCGAGAGGTCGATGCTGCGGGTCAGCACGACCAGGGTCTGGCCGATCGCCACCACGGTGATGATCGTCACTGAGGCGGCGATCCGGTTGAACGTGCGCGCGGTGTAGTAGTTGCCGATCAGCGAGCCGAACAGCAGCACCGCCACCACGATCAGCAGCAGCAGGCTGAACTCGCGGACCTGTTCCGGCCGGACGTAGCGCTGCACCCACCTCATGCGGCGGCTCCGGCGGCAACGCCTTCGAACGCGGCGGCTTCGGAACCCTGGCCCATCGCGGCCGTCATCACCGTCTCCGAGTTGGCGTCGGCGCGGTCGAGGATCGCCATCTGCCGGCCTTCGCGCATCACCAGCACCCGGTCGCTCATCGCCAGCACTTCCGGCAGATCCGACGAGATCATGATGATGCCGATGCCCTCCGCCGCCAGTTCGCCGATCATCGCGTGCACCTCGGCCTTGGCGCCGACGTCGATGCCGCGCGTCGGCTCGTCGAGGATCAGCAGCGCCGGGTGGGTGTTGAGCCACTTGCTCAGCATCACCTTCTGCTGGTTGCCGCCGGACAGTTTGGCGACCGGGATGTCCACCGACGGCGTGCGGATGGCGAGCCGCTTGCGGAACGCCTCCGCGGTCGCGCGCTCCTGGCCGGTGCGCACCAGCCCGAGCCGGTTGAGGTAGCGGGACAGCACCGGAAGAGAAATATTGGCGGAGATCGACATCGGCAGCGACAGGCCGAGCTGGCGCCGGTCCTCCGACAGGTAGGCGATGCCGAGCGCCATCGCCTGGCGCGGCGAGCGGATCGTCTGCGGCGCGCCGTTCAATATAATAGTGCCGGCGGTCGCGGGCTCGATGCCGAACAAGGCGAGCCCGATATCGGTGCGGCCGGCGCCGATCAGGCCGGCGAAGCCCAGCACCTCGCCGCGATACAGATCAAAATTGACGTCCTCGAACACGCCGGTGCGGCCCAGGCCGCGCACCGAGAGCAGCTTGTCGCCGCGCGGCAGGGAGGGGCGCTGCTGCAGCAGCCCCATCTCGCGTCCGACCATGTCGGCGATCGCGCTCTGCGGCGTCACCTGCGCCACCGGCCGGGTCGAGATCAGCCGGCCGTCGCGGAACACGGTGACGGTGTCGGCGATCTGGAACACCTCTTCCATGCGGTGGCTGACGAACAGGATGGCAACGCCCTTGTCGCGCAGGTCGCGCACCAGCTTGAACAACTGCCCGACCTCGTGCGCCGAGAGCGAGGCGGTCGGCTCGTCCATGATCAGCACGCGGACCTTGAGCGAAATCGCCTTGGCGATCTCGACCGACTGCTGGGCCGCGAGCGTCAGGCCCCGGGCCGGGCTGCGCACGTCGAGCGCGACGCCGAGCGAGGCCAGGATCGCCTCGGCTTCGCGGAACATTTTTCTCCAGTCGGTAATGGCCCCGCGGTTCTGGTGACTGATGAAGATGTTCTCGGCGACGTTGAGATCGGGGAACAACAATGGTTCCTGGTAGATCGCGGCGATGCCGTGCCGCTGCGCCTCGGCGGCGCTGCCGATCGCGATCGGCTGGCCGGCCAGCAGGATCTCGCCGCGGTCCGGCTGGTAGACGCCGGTCATGATCTTGATCAGCGTCGACTTGCCGGCGCCGTTTTCGCCCAGCAGCGCGTGCACCTCGCCCGGGCGCAGCGTCAGCGCCACGTCTTCGAGCGCCTGGGTGGCGCCGAAACGTTTGGCGATATTGCGCATTTCCAGGACGGGCGGCTGTTGCGCCGCGGCGACGGCGCGCTGTTGGCCAACGTTCAGGCTCACCGGATCGTGTTCCACCCCATGCTCGGAGCGGCCGCCCGAGCGCGCCCTCCTGCGTTATGTCCGACTCTATAAAGAGGAGCCGCTGGAAGCGCCACCCGCTTCCGGAGGGGGGGCGTCACTGCCGGCGGAAACCGGTTGGGCGAGCGAATCGGGGGGCGACGGGGGGCGCGTCGCCACAAAATTGCAAACTGCGACGGAATCGCTGCCGACGTGACGCTGTACGATCACCGACGGCGGCAATTTCGGCGCTTGGCACGACCCGTCGGCTGGGCCAACATGGAGGCGTGTTGACGAACTTGCGTTCATTGCCGGCGTGCCGACGGCGATTTGCGCGAAATTCCGCGCTGCGGTAACGAGGTTGTTGTTGAGCGTTGCCCGCAGATCTACGTAAGCTGGCGCTATGGTTGATCGGCCCGGCAAGGTGGCGGAGAGGCTGGCTCGGTTCGGCGGCGTGCGTCTGGCGGCACTGGGTGAGGCTTTGAGGCGGGCGGTTTCATTGGGCTAAACGCGAAATTAGCTTTGACACCGTCCATTGGCTGGTTTACACCTCAGGTAACAAAACTTCACTGGTAAGGGTTGGGTCAATGGCTGCTACTCCTGGCGCTACAGTCCTGTCTGTCGGCAGCGTCACTATCTCGGCGAACGGCGGCAACACGGGCGACCTGCTCAAGCAAATCATGGCGGCTGCGGCCGGCCTGACGGTCGTGACGGTCGGTGCAGGCGCGACATCGCTCCCTGCCGCGCCCGTCAGCGGCGGCCCGTTCGAACTGGTCATCGATCCGGGTTACACCGGCACGCTGAACATCCCGACCGGATATGCGCTCGTCGTGAACGGCGCGACGGCCGACACCAACCCGATCACCGGTGGCAACTCGACGACATCGATCGTCGGTGCCGGCGCGGTGAACTACTCGGGCGGGGCCGGCGTCGTGCTCGGCCTGGGCACCGGCGGCACGGTGGACGATACGGCCACCGGCGCGGTGATGGCATTTACGGGGGCCTACAGCGTTACCGCTAGTGGCGGTAACGACACGGTCGGCTTCGACGGGGGCAATTCGACGTTCACCGGGTCTGCCTCGGGCGACGTGGTCGATATCGGCGGCGGCGCACCCAGCGCTGGATCGGGCGCTGCGGCGGCGGCCGTTGCGGCGACCTCGACGGTAACGGACAACGTCCCGGTTGGCATCTCGCAAACCAGCAACATAACGAGCGACGCGGGTCTCTACGAGGACAGCGGCCTGTTGACGCTGAATGCTAGTGGCGGCTCGGCGACGGTGGTGACCGGATCGGCCGCTCATGTGACCCTGAACGCCAGTGGCGGAAGCCAACTGGTGTTCGACAACATCGGCGGCAACGTCATCAACGCGGGCCCGTCGACGGAATACGTGACCGCGGTCAACGTCGCGGCGTCCACCTACAACGCATCGGCCGGCGGCGCCGACACGATCTTCGCCTCGACCGCCATCGACTACTCGAGCGCGGCCGGAACGGCGAACAGCCTGTTCTTCCTCGGCGGCGCGGGTGCCGTGACGGTGTCCGCGGCGGCGGCGGAAACGGTGTTCGGCGGCGCGGGCGGCGGCAGCTACAGCGTCGGCGCCACGAGTTTCATCTTCATCGGCGGCGGCGGCGCGGATACGCTGACCGGCGGTGCTGGTTCCTCGACGGTTACCGCATGGGGCGGCGTCAACGAGAACCTGACAATCAGCCAAACTGGCAGCGCAGGCGAAACGATCGGCAACACCTACATCACGTTCGGCAACAACGACTCGATGAACGCTGCGGCGGGCCTTGGTCACAGCGATTGGCAGATTGTTAACCAAGCGCTCCCGAATGGGGTCGGCAGCGGCAACTCGACGACGCCGGGTACCTTCACCGGCGACAGCACGCTGGTCGCCTCGAACGCCGGCAGCGATCTGTTCGTGGTGTATATCGACCCCGCGTCGGCGACCCTGCCTGCTGCGCATACGATCGATATCGCCAACTGGCAGTCCTCCGATACGTTGTTCCTCTCCGACCTGGGCAACGCCAATCAGTCGCTCGACGCGACGGATGCTTCGACGGTTGCCGCGTTCGAGGCCGGCACCAGCCATTCGCTCACGCTGTCGGATGGCACGACGATCGACTTCACGGGCGCCAAGCCGAGCACGATCGCCCACGTGTAACGCGAACCGCTGCGGCGGGGTCTTCCGGTAAGCCTGATCGGCGGCTTACCGGGAACCCTCCGCAAGTCGGGGAATCAGCTTCAAGTCGATCTGACCCAACAAACTTTCCGATCAGGCCCGCCAGGACATTTGGCGGGTCTATTTTTTTTGCCGTATCGCCGCGTCGGCGTCCCGACCATGCGCGAACCCGCGCCTCGTCATGTCCCTGCCGGTGCGGTGCCGGCGGTCCATCCGGCGCGATCCCGAGATCGCGACCCCAAACTTCGACCGCCCCCTGACGATCGGGGCCGGGCGTTTCTCCTGGGTTGTTTGTTTCAGGCAAATGCTCGTATCGTGAGCAGATAAACCAGAACGTCCAGGGACTTCAGCATGGCGGATGAGGCCGACCCGGCACGTCGGGGGCAGGCAGGCGATCGGCTCGAGCAGGCCGCGCGGGCCGCGTGGCTCTACTATATCGGGGGCCGCACGCAGGACGAGATCGCGGCCGAGCTCACCATCTCGCGGCAGGCGGCGCAGCGCCTGGTCTCGCTTGCGCTCGGCGAAAAGCTGATCAAGTTCCGCGTCGACCACCCGATCGCCGCCTGCATGGATCTCGGCCAGGCGCTGACCGAGCGGTTTTCCCTGCGCTACTGCGAGGTGGTGCCGGCCGCCGGATCGAATGGCGGGCTCGCCAGCGTCGCGATTGCCGGGGCGCGCTACCTGGAGCGCTGGTTCGCGCAGAAGGCGCCGCAGGTGCTCGCGGTCTCGACCGGGCGGACCTTGCGGGCGATCGCCGCCGAGCTGTCGCCGATGGAGGCGCCGCAGCACAAGCTGTTCTCGCTGTGCGGCATCATCGCCGCCAACGGCCGCGCCATCGCCACCGAGCCGGTGATGCGCATGGCCGAGCGCACCGGCGCGCAGTGCTACCCGATGCCGCTGCCTGTGGTCGCCGGCACCGTCGCGGAACGCGAGGCGTTGCAGTCGCAGCGGGCATTCCAGACCTTGCGCGAGATGCTGGACGATACCCGCTGCATCCTTGCCGGCGTCGGGCATATCGGTTGGCAGGCGCCGCTGCACGCCTCCGGCTGCATCACCGACAGCGAGCTGACCGAGCTGATCGAGGCCGGCGCGGTCGGCGAGATTGCCGGCCGGGCGTTCGACGCGGAAGGGCGCATGATCGAGGGTCCGATCAGCGACCGGGTGACCGGACTGGCGCTGCGGCCCAACGCCGCCCGCGTCACGATGGGGGTGGGGGCGGGTGCCGGCGAAAGTGCCGGCGCTGCGCGGCGCGATGCAAGGCGGGCTGGTCAATGCCCTGATCACCGACGAACCGACCGCCGCGGCGATTCTCGGCGCCGCGCCGAAGCGACTTGACAAGGCCCGAACGATTCTCGATCATCTGCCCGCAGCCTGGGCACAAGCCCAACTCGGGATTCTGGAGAGGAAACGCAACCATGTCTCTGAGGCACCTTCTTGTCGGTGCGGCGATGCTTGTCGCGACCGCCGCCGCGGCATCGGCGGCGACCATCACGATCGCCACCGTCAACAACGGCGACATGATCAAGATGCAGCGGCTGGCCCCCAAATGGGAGGCGGCGACCGGCAACAAGATCAACTGGGTGGTGCTCGAGGAGAACGTGCTGCGCCAGCGCGTCACCACCGACATCGCGACCAAGGGCGGCCAGTTCGACATCCTGACCATCGGAGCTACGAGACGCCGATCTGGGGCAAGCAGGGCTGGCTGACGCCGCTGGACATTCCCCGCCTGCTACGACCTCGACGACGTGTTCCCGGGGTGCGCGACGCGCTGTCCAGCGACGGCAAGCTGTACGCGGCGCCGTTCTATGCGGAAAGCTCGTTCACGCTGTACCGCAAGGACCTGTTCGACAAGGCCGGGCTGACGATGCCGGCCAAGCCGACCTACGACGAGATCGCCAAATTCGCCGACAAGCTCACCGACAAGTCGAAGGAGCAGTACGGCGTCTGCCTGCGCGGCAAGGCCGGGTGGGGCGAGAACATGGCGCTCGTCGATACGCTGGTGAACGGTTCGGCGGCCAGTGGTTCGACATGAAGTGGAACGCGGAGCTCAACACCAAGCCGTGGCATGATGCGCTCGACCTGGTACGTCGACCTGATGCACCGCGACGGCCCGCCGGGCGCCACCAGCAACGGCTTCAACGAGAACCTGGCGCTGTTCACCACCGGCCATTGCGGCATCTGGATCGACGCGACCAGCGCCGCCGGCCTCGTCTACGACAAGGCGACGAGCCAGGTGTGGGACAAGACCGGTTTCACCGCCGCGCCGCACGGCGTGACTTCCAACGGCACCGGCTGGTTCTGGGCCTGGGCGATGGCGATCCCGACGACCTCCAAGCAGCAGGATGCGGCCAA
>CAVOOS010000017.1:0-90677 GCA_963697635.1 uncultured Solirubrobacterales bacterium
GGCAGGTGGAGGCGGCGGGCGCGACCGGCTACCGGGCGATAGCGGCGGCGCTGAACGCGCGCGGGGTGCGGACGGCGCGCGGCGGGGAGTGGCGCGCGGACGACGGTGCGCGCTGTGAACTCGTTAGACGCAGGGAGGGCGGCTAAGCCGATCCGGCCCTTTCCATTGCCGTCCCGCAGACGCACGCGGGTTGTCGCCAACCCGCGTGCGCGCGTGCACGGCCGATGGATCTTGTGCGGTGATGGCAGCACCTCGCCCGTCCAGCGGTCCTCGCGGCAGGTCGCAGGATGCGACTTCGCTGGGTGGGGGAGACGGCATGGCCGGGTTCATCCTGGGAGACTGTCTCGGTTCGTCGGCATTTTTTTGCCGGCCGGAAACCCAGGCATATTGCATATTTGAAATGGCACGAGTGGCGATCGAACTGGCGCAGCGGGTGCTGTTCATCCGGGCGCTTCATAGCCGGCTTCGGTCGAGCCGGTTGAGGTTGAGGCGCGATCGGACTACCGGCTGGGGGTAAGGCGCTGCGGGACGGACGGCACCGCCGGACGGTCAACGAGATTGCCGTCTTCATGATGTCCAGCGGAAGGGGCTGCCGGTCGCTGACCTGCGGGCGCGGCAGGACATCGCCTATCGCGTAAGCGGGTGCCTGCGACGGTTGCGAAGGAAGGGTGTGGTAGAGCGCCCCGAAGAGTCCGAGCGGGTGGTGCGGTGGTCGCTGCGGATGCGTGGAACGTCTATCTCCTAAATCCACGGGAGGAAGGGGAGATGGGTGGATTTTAGTCTACTTACCGCCTGACTGTTGACACTACCTGCGTCAAAAATCCCATCAGATCAGTGCAGGAATGATGGTGGCTGCGGTGAGGCGTTCGGCCGCGGCGGTGGCGGCGCGTCCGGCTTTGGTCAGATAGTAACGGTATGTTCCGGTGACTCGCTTGATCACCCCGATGTCCAGCAGTCGGCGCAGGTGCCGCGACAGCCGGTTTGGCGAGAACATGTGCAGGTCGGGGAGAAGGTCGGCCCGGCGGATGCCGGCGATGTTGACCCGTGGATTTTGCAGGGCATGCAGCAGCGCGCTGTCCCCAGCTTCGAAGAAGTTGATCCCTTTGACGGTCTTGTTCTCGACCTTGCGCGGCCTGGTCAGCCGGTCGAGGGCGCGGACGCCTGCGCAGAAGTCGTCCAGCGCGGAGAGGTGAGCCAGATAGCGCCGGTTGCAGCCGAGCAGGATCTCGCGCAGGTCGATCAGGCTGTAGATGGTCTTCTTGACCGGAGCCAGTTCGCGGGTTGCTGGCCGATCTCGGTGTTCCACCTTGCGGTGGTGCTTGAAAAACGACACGTCGTTGGCGGTGGTCTCGATGCGCAGCACGATGCCGCACTTGTCGTACATTTTTACCGAGCACTTGCCGAAGCGGTGCTTCACGCACGTCCCCTCGATCCGGGTGGAGAACTGCGAGCCGATCTCCTGGGCCAGTTGCGGCGTGATGTGCCGGCCGAGGAAACTGGCGACCTGCTCGGCCTTGACGCTCAGCACGCTCTGCCGGACGAGTTGGTCGTAGAGGGGCGCCAGCGTCGCAGCGGAGCGGAATGCCAGGTCGGTGGCGTATTCCAGCTGCATCAGGCTCCAATGGTAGGACTGCCCGAACACCTCGGACACCGGGCAGCACTGTTGGGCATATCCGTCGAGGACGCGGTGCAACTGGTCCGGCGAGAGGGCGTCGGCCAGGTCCTGGGCACGCTGCCAGTCATCGATCCGCACGAAGGCGTTGTCGGCCATGGTGTAGCCGATGCCCTGCGCCGCCAGCTGCCGCGCCAGCCAGTTGTGGCCGTTGCAGTAGAATTGCAGGCGGAACGGGCACCACGTCGGCACCCGCAGATAGATCAGCCCGAAGTCGGCATCGAGGAAATAAAAGTAGTAGTGCAGGCATTTGCCGCTATCCGGCCGGATGAAGGTCTTGTGCGTCTGCTTGTCGTGCCAGGGCCGATAGCTGTCGCAGGCTTCCATGGCCGAGATGATGTGCACCAGGCCGGGGTGATCGCCGCGTTGCTCCAGCACCCGCGCGACCACGTCTTCCTTGCGGATATGGCTCTTGGCGATGTGCTCGATCGTCACCCCGGCCGCGGTCGCCAGCGATGCCGCGCTATCCCGTACCTGATCCCGCAGCGTCATCGCGAATTTCGGATAATCGAAGATGCGGATGCCCTGGCCATGGAGAAACCGGGTCATGCCCTCCGCGTAGCAGATCACCGGCACGGTGCCCGTGATCACCACCCGGTCGTAGCAGGACAGCACCCCGGCTATGCGATCATCATAGCGTTCCGTCAGAGACTGGGTCATGCCGCCCCCCCCGCAGGATGACACTCTCGACGGGCAAGCTACACCAAACCTATTGGTTCCGGCTCCGCCGGCTTAGGCGCAGGCGCGCACCGCCACAACGTAATGCCACCATGTGCGAAGAGAGGTGGACACGGCGACACACTGCCGACCATTGTCGCAAGTGCGTGCGGAAGCGAGAGGCAAGGAGATCGTGCGCCTGATGATGGACGGCGCCTTCGTGTCCGGGCCGAAGGGCCAAGCTGACACGCCATCGGCGCCGGCGGATCAGTTCAAGCGCTCCCACACCTGCGTCCGTCCCAGGAGCGAGATGCCGACGAAGCCGCGCACCGCGAGCTTCCGGCCGCCATCCTGCAGCGTGAGCCGGCATTTGTAGACTTGGCCGCTCTCTGGATCGAGGATCGTGCCGCCGTCCCACTGGCCCCCGTCGCGGGCAAGCCCGCGGATGATGTCCATGCCGATGATCGGTTTGCCGCGGCGATCGTCGGTGCAGTTGTCGCAGACCGAATGTGCCGAGTTGGCCTCCAGGCCCTTCTCGACCACGCCGTACAGCCTGCCGCTTTGCTCGAAAATCCTGACGACCGCCTTCGATTTGCCGGTGCTGTCGTCAATAGTCCGCCATGTCCCGACCGGGCTCGTCGGATCGGCCGCAAGCTCCGCTGCCCAGGCCCGGAGGGGAACAAAGGCAAGCACCACCAGTTGCGCCACGAGAACGAGCCCGACCAGCAGGTAGTAAGTTCTTGGGCCGGCCCTTTGCTTGTGCATCACCGCACTCCACGATTCGCCACAACACCGAGCCTTAACTGATCTTGGTCCATCATTGCCACCCGCATTTACGCGGACCTCGCGTCGGGCCGCCACGATGCCCGCCCTGGGTTGACCGCCTGCCTGAAGGCGATCCAGCCCGGCAATACGCTGGTGCTCTGGAAGCTCGACCGGCTCGGGCGCGACCTGCGTCACCTGGTCAACACGGTCGAGGACCTGCGTACCCGGGGTGTCGGGTTGAAGGTGCTGACCGGCGCCGGTGCGCAGATCGACACGACGACTGCCAACGGCGCGTCGCGTTCGGCATTTTTGCCGCTTTCGCCGAGTTCAAGCGCGAGCTGATCGCCGAGCGCACCATGGCGGGGCTTGCAGCAGCCCGCGCGCGCGGGCGTATGGGCGGGCGGTCGCGCCGGGTGCGAACCAAAGTTGTGCGTTCAGGCGGCGACACCTGCTGATACCTTTGGCTGGTTGAGATTGGCGGCCGCGGGCGGGTTGGCGACGAGCGCGGTCCAGTAGGTGTCCCAATCGCCGTTCAGGCGGTTGATCCGCAACGCGAGCATGTGTTCCGCGTGCTCGACGAGCCACCAGGCGCCGGGGAGCTTCAGGCGCTTTTGCGCGACATAACGATGCGCGCTTTCGATTTCTCCGGAGCCGATCGGAAGCCCTTCGACGAGGGCCTCGCGATATTTCAATTGGCCCACGCGGGCAGCGAGATAACGATGGCACACGCGGACCGGGGCCTGATCGTCGCTCACATCGGGGGTTTCGCGGTAGGGAGCCAGGGCGCTCAGGACCTCGCCGGCGCGCCCCGTTTTCAGCGCGTCCTTTCGCGCATCCATCCAGGCTTTCCGGGCGGCTGCCTGCCCCGGACCCGATCCGGGGGCGTCTGGCGCGATCGTCTTCGCGGCCGCGCTCAGATACTCGCAAACATGATAGAAATCGATCAAATAGCTGCCTTGCTCGCCGAACAATTCGTCGACCTGGCCCATGATCCAGGGCGCGCCGTCGCCCACCGCGTGAACCCGGGAATCCGCTCCGAAGCCGGCCCGGACCGCGCAGGCGAAAAGCCGCCGCCCCGCTTCCTCCACGCCGCCTTCGATCCCGCCTCCGTAAACCGGTGTACGGCTTCCCTTGGCATGCGCGAGCGAAATCTTCGCCTCTCGCCACGATAATGTTTTGCCCTTGCGCTTGTCTTTCTGGCTCGCGTCCGGCGCCATGATGGGAATCATACCGCCATCGGTCTGAACAACGATTTGTTTGTGTTGGCCCGGCCCTCGCGGAAAATCCACCACATCGCGGCCAGATGCGAAAATCGCCCCGGCATGGCCCAGAGTGATCCTCTGGATCGTGCTCTCGCCAATCTCGAAGCCATAATGCTCGCGTAACTTCAGTTGGACCAGGGCGAACGGAGCGTCCGCCGCGAAATCCACGATCGCCCGCTGCAAAGGCCGCGAACATCCGCGAGGGCTTACCTTCGCGCCGAGAACAAACGGGCGCACGCGGTTATTTCCGCGTCTGTATTGTGGCTCCAGAACAGCTATCTCGCCGAATTTCGTATGCCAGCGGAGTTTTTTTTACCTTGGCGATGGATACCGGTCAGGCCGCGCACGTCCTGCTCCGTCGCCTCCACCCGCTTCTCCGCCCAATCCTGCAACGCCTCGCGGCCCAAAAGCCGCAACTCCTCGATAAGCCGCTCTTCGGCCGCGTCCGCCTCGTCGAGGTCTCCGTCCGCGTTCCCCACGGCGCCCACGATCGACGTCAGCCGGGCCCGAATACCAGGGTGGGATTGAAGAAAGGCCAACAGCGCTTCGTCGCTGAGTTTCACCGTTGTCATGGGTTCGATTCCCTCAATGTCGAATTTTGAGCTTACTCCCCACAACCTTGAATCGCACCCGGTCGCGCAAGATGGATCGCGCCACGCTGATGATGGCGCTAATAGGCCACCTTGAACGTCGGGCTATCCTCCGGCCGGGTGCGGCGATGATCGTAGATGCGCGTGGTCGCGATGTTGGCATGTGCAAGCCATTCCTGAACCTTGGCGATGTCGGCCTGGTGGTCGAGCGCGTTGGTCGCCGCTGTCGCGCGCAGCGCGTGCGCGCCGATCTCGAAGCCGAGCGCCGCGGAGTAGGCGCGCACCAGTTTGTAGACACCATCCGCGGTGATCGCGCCGGCGAGTTTTCCGGTGCGGTTGTTGCGGACCGGCCGGAACAGCGCGCCGCTCTCGTCTTCGCCGTGCCCCGCGACGGCGAGGTAGTCGTGGATCAGCGCGTGGGTGCCGGGATGCAGCGGCAGGTAGCGCGTCTTGCCGCCCTTGCCGGACACTTTTAAGTGCGGCGCGCCTTTGCGCGCGTGGCGGGCGTCGCGAACTTTCAGCTTGCACAGCTCCTCGCGCCGCAGCGCGTGGAACAGCAGCGTCGACAGGATGGCGCGGTCGCGCTTGCTTTTCAGGGTGTCCGCCTGCGGCGCGGCCAGCAGGTCGCGGGCCTGGTGGTCGCCGATCGCCGGCGTCTTGCCTTCGCCGCTTTCTGCCCTCGGCCGCTCGACGCCTTTGACCGGGTTGTGGGTGACGGCGTTCTTGTCGCAGAGATACTCGAACAGCGAGGCGAGCGACGCGAGCCGGTGCCGGACCGTGCTGTCGCCATTGATCCGTCCGCCGAGTTCGTCCACGCGCTGCACCATGGCGTCGCGCCAGGCGATGACGTGCGCGCGCGTCACGGTGCGGAATTCCTCCGGCCGCACGATGCCGGTGAACTGCATGAAGTCCTTCACGGCGTTCTCGTAGGCGCGCCGCGTGCTGGGATTCGTGAGATTGGCGAACCACTCGACCTCGGGCGGCACATCCGCGAGCTGGTGGAACTCGGCGGCGGTCAGCATCCGGTTGGCGGGCGCGATTGCGGTCGGGAGCTGGTCGCTCATGTCCGCGGCCTCACGATGCCGCCCGGCGGAGCGCCGGCCAGCTTGTGCGCGCGGCGATATTCGGCCGCCAGCTCGTCGCGCTGCGCGCCGGTCGGGCCGCACGCGACGCGGCGCTCATGGCTCCGGGCATGCGCGGCGGCTTCAATCCATGGCCGGTCGTCGGTCATCGGGCCTTCGACGGTGAACACGCCGCGGTCGTGGTCGATCATGACGAGGTAGAATGGCTGGTTGGGGATGGCGGCGGCGGGGGCGGTCATGGCCCCCCTTCTTACTATTGATAAAATCTGTTGGACTAAATCTTATCGCCGTCTATGAAGCGGCCCACGAATCTAAGCATATTGCGGCGCGATCTTGAAGTAACCGGCACGATTTCTGTGCCAAAACTCGTTCGGTTCGTCTGACAGCTCCGTCCGCGGGACCATGGATCGCGCCCTCGCGCGCGCACCATCCCGCACAGGAGCTGCCCATGACGCCGCTTCGCCATCGCATGATCGAGGATATGCGGATCCGCAACCTCGCGCCGAATACCCAGCGCGCTTACGTCGAGCAAATCTCCCGGTTCGCTCGTCATTTCGGCAAGTCGCCCGAGCTGTTGGGTCCAGCCGAGATCCGCGCCTACCAGCTTCACCTCGTCCAGGAGCGGCAGCTGTCGGCGAGCTCGATCCTCGTCGCGGTCGCCGCCATCCGCTTCCTCTACAAGGTCACGCTCAAGCGGAGCTGGAGCATCGAAGAGGTCGTCCCGACCTGCCGCAAGCCGCAGCGACTTCCCGTCGTGCTGAGCCGCGACGAGGTCCTCCGCTTCCTCGACGCCGTCGCGATGCTGAAGCACCGCGTCATCCTGACCGTGTGCTACGCGGCAGGCCTGCGGATTTCCGAAGCCGTCCGCCTGACGCCGGCCGCCATCGACAGCCGGCGCATGGTCATTCGCGTCGACGAGGGCAAGGGGCGGAAGGACCGCTACGTGATGCTCTCGCCCAAGCTTCTGGACATCCTCCGCGACTACTGGCGCACGGCCCGGCCGAAGCAGTGGCTGTTTCCCGGCGATCTTCCCGGCAAGCCGATCACGCCATGCGCCGTCGAGATCGCCTGCAGAACGGCACGGCTCGAGTGCAACATCGGCAAGCCCGTCACGCCGCACGCCCTGCGCCATGCCTTTGCCGTCCACCTGCTGGAGGCCGGCGCCGATCTGCGCACCATCCAGTTGCTGCTCGGCCACCGCAGCCTGAGCACCACCGCCCGCTACCTGCGGCTGGCGACCAGCAAAGTGTGCGCCACCGCCAGCCCGCTGGACACCTTGCAGGCGGCGTCTCGCGTCATGGCCGATCCGGTCGCCGTGTCCGCCTGAGCCGGCGCCATGCGTCCCGTGCTGGAGGTGGCGGATATCTTCCGCCGCCACGGCCCGGCCTATCGGCAAGCTCACGCCGACCACCTCGGCGGCACCGAGCGCCGCGTCATGGCGGCGATCGAGGCGTGCCGGACGCCGGCGCTGGGCGGGCATGTCGAGCACTGCGCCGATTGCGGGTTCGTCCGCCACGCATACAACTCGCTGCCGCGACCGGCATTGCCCCAAGTGCCAGGGTCTGGCGCGCGCCGACTGGCTGGAGGCGCGCCAGGCCGAATTGCTGCCGGTGCCGTATTTCCACGTCGTGTTCACCGTGCCGGCGCCGGTCGCCGATCTCGCGTTCCACAACAAGGCGGCGGTCTACGCGATCCTGTTCCACGCCGCCACCGAGGCGCTGCGCGACGTCGCCGGCGATCCCCGCTACCTCGGCGCCGAGACCGGCGCGATCGCGGTGCTGCACACCTGGGGACAGGCGCTGCATCATCATCCGCACCTGCACTGCATCGTGCCCGGCGGCGGCATTTCGCCCGGACCGCAGCCGCTGGGTCGCCTGTCCGCCCGGCTTCTTCCTGCCGGTGCGCGTGCTGTCGCGCCGCTTCCGCGACGTGTTCGTGCGGCAGCTGCGCGCCGCCTTCGCCGGCGGCGACCTGCGCTTCCCCGGCGCCCTCGCGGCGCTGGCCGACCCCGCCGCCTTCGCCGCCCACCTCGATGCGGTGGCGCGCATCGACTGGGTGGTCTTCGCCAAGCCGCCGTTCGCCGGCCCCGAGCAGGTGCTCGGCTATCTCGGCCGCTACACCCATCGCGTCGCCATCGCCAACAGCCGCCTGGTCGGGTTGGCCGACGGCCAGGTCGAGCTTCACCTGGAAAGACTATCGCCAGGAGGGCAAGACCAAGACGATGACCCTGCCGGCTGACGAGTTCATCCGCCGCTTCCTGCAGCACACCGTGCCCGACGGGTTTCACCGCATCCGCCATATCGGCTTCCTCGCCAACGGCCACCGCGGCGAAAAGCTGGCGCTGTGTCGCAAGCTGCTCGCCGTGCCGCCGCCCGAGCCAGTGCCGCCGCGGCGCTGGCAGGATCGCCTGCGCGATCTCACCGGCGAGGACATCGATGCTTGTCCCTGCTGCGGCGGCCGGATGCTGACCTGCGGCGTGATCCCGCCACAGCCGCCGCCGCGCCCGCCGATGTGGTGTGACAGTTCATGACCGCGGTTCCACCGTCATCGATCCCCGCCGGCCTGCTGGCACCGCCGATCGGCGCGGCACAGCGCGCACCCGAGCCAACGCTCGCGCTTCCCCGGCCGCCTTCGGTCTGCCAAAACTGCGTCATGCACCGCATCCAGTGCCCACCAACCCGACCCAGCAAACCGACATCTCTGCCGCTGCGCCAGACCGAATGCGGCAATGCGCGCGTTCCTCCGTCGGGCCGGCAGGGAGCGGGCGGCAACAATCCCCATAGCCATCGCGGGGCAGCGATTTAGTCCATCTTATTCACAGCATGGCAGGGATTCGCTGGCGGGTGTCGCGTAAAGCGTTGATCGCGTTTACTGAATTTGGTGTCGAGACCAAGCAGTCCACGCGATCGCGCGAGCCACACCCGCCATGTCCGAAGATACCCTCCCGGCGTTCGATTTCCGAGCCGTCCAACGCAAGAAAGTCGTCGCCGCGTTCGATGGCGGACGCCTGACGTCCGATGGCGGTGTTATGCTGCTGGCCGCCGCCGAGCGGCGCCTGGGCATCGCCGACACGCTGGCCGCGCTGATCTCCGACCCGCGCGATCCCGCCCTGGTCACACACAGCGTCGCCGACATTCTGCGCGCGCGCATCCTCGCTATCGCCTGCGGCGGAGCCTGCCCGCGGGCAGGCGGAGCCGGACCCGTGGGAGGATGGCAACGATCTCGACCACCTGCGCACCGACCCGGCTTTCAAGTTGGCCTGCGGGCGCCTGCCGGACAGCGGTGACGATCTGTGCTCGCAGCCGACCGTCTCGCGGTGGGAAAACGCGCCGACGCGGCACGAGGTGGCGGCAATGAGCTACGCCATGATCGATCTCTATTGCGCCAGCTACCCCCGCCCGCCGCGCGAAGTGACGCTGGACATCGACGACACCGTCGACGTCGTGCATGGCACGCAGCAACTTTCGCTGTTCAACACGCATCACGGCGAACGCTGCTTCCTGCCGATCCACGTGTACGACACGGCAACCGCGCGCCCGGTCGCGGTGCTGCTGCGCTCGGGCAAGACGCCGTCCGGCCGCGAGGTGCGCGGGCACATCCGCCGCATCGTGCGCCGCATCCGGAGGCATTGGCCGCACACCAGGCTGACCATCCGCGGTGATAGCCATTACGGCCGCCACGAGGCGATGACATGGTGCGAGGGCAACGGCGTCGACTATATCTTCGGCCTCGGCGGCAATGAGGTGGTGGACCGGCAGGTCGATGTCGCTGCCGACGATGTGCGGGTGCGCCATGCCGAGGGCGAGGCGCCGGTGGTACGGCGCTATGCCGAAACCCGCTACGGCGCCAAAGCCTGGAAATGCGAGCGGCGCGTCGCTGCGCGCATCGAGGCGACCTGCAACGGCCTGGACATCCGCTACGTGGTGACCAACATCGCACGTGGTAGCGCCGAATTTCTCTACGACACGCTGTATTGCGAGCGCGGCCACGCCGAAAACCTCATCAAGCTGCACAAGAGCCAGCTTGCCTCCGACCGCACCAGTTGCCGCTCGCCGCTCACCAATCAGATACGCCTGCTGCTGCACACCGCCGCCTACTGGCTGATGTTGATGGTGCGCGACGCCATCCCCAAGCCAGCAACCGCTGGCCAGCGCTGAGTTCAAAACCCTGCGGCTGCGCCTGATCAAGATCGCCGCCCGCGTCATCGAGTTAGCCACCCGGGTACGCATCGCGTTTGCCGCCTCGTGTCCCGAGGCGGAACTGTTCGGCGGCATCGCACGCTGGTCCAGCCCGCCCCCCCCGTGACGCACGGGGCAAGGGCCCCCAGCCGCAACCCGATCTCGTCAACACCCAGCGCCGCTACAACACGGTCTGATCAAGCGACGAGAACGCCCACTGGGTAGCCATGTTCGCCGCTCAGACCGTCTCAACAGCACGACAACCGCGAATAAGATGGGTTAGATACTATGGGGCGGGCGACGAGGAGATGGCACCATCGTCGCTGCAACAGACCGATGGAATGCGTCATGCCACAAGCAAATGACCTGAGCAGATCTCTCGTCACCCTGGACCAGGATAGCACACTCATCGCGGTCATTGAGATGGGGCAAGCGAGCTGGCTGATCGCTGGGATCGTTCCTGGCGTTCATCGTCATCCATTGAAGAAGCTTGCGACGGAGCAGGAGCTGCTCCTGAAGACGCTCCTGCGCTGGAAGGAGGAGGCGGAGACAGCGGGACGAACGATCGGGCGCATTGCCGTTGCTTTTGAAGCCGGTCGTGACGGCTTCTGGTTGGCGCGCTGGCTGCGCGCGCGTCAGATCGAGGCTTACGTTATCCATCCTTCGAGCGTTCCCGTCCCGCGTGAGCACCGGCGCGCAAAGACGGACCGACTGGACACGGAATTGCTCAAGCGCGCCTTCCTCGGCTGGCTTCGCGGCGAGCCAGACCACTGCAGCATGGCGGCAATCCCGACACTCGAGGAGGAGGATGCCAAACGACCGGGTCGCGAGCGGGAAAGTCTTGTCGGTGAGCGCACGCGCATCATCAACAGGATGAAGGGCGCGTTGGCACGCCTCGGCATTCGCAATTTCAAGCCGATGTTGCGCAAGGCACCACAGCTCCTCGAAACGCTGCACACGCCTGAGGGTGCCGCTCTACCGCCGAACACGCTGGCCGAGCTGCAACGCGACATGGCCCGCCTGAGCTTCGTCAAGCAGCAGATCGCCGAGATTGAGGCAACACGCATCGAACGATTGCAACAGACACCCGGCGAACGGCGCCATGCGATGATCCACCTGCTGACCCGGGTGGTCGGGGTCGGCGTCGAAACGGCGGACATGCTCGTGCAGGAGGTTTTTTCCCGCACTCTGCGCGACCGCAAGGCGGTGGCGCGATATGCTGGTTTGACGGGCGCCCCGGACGAGAGCGGCCAGAAGCGACGCGAGCGCGGGCTTGCCAAAACCGGCAACGCCCGCGTGCGCCGCGGCATGCTCCAGCTCGCCTGGGGCTTCCTGCGGCATCAGAAGGACAGCCCGTTGGCCGCGTGGTATCGGGCGCGAACCGCCGACGCCCGCGGCGGCACGCGCAAGACCATGATCGTGGCGCTCGCGCGCAAGCTGCTGATCGCGCTTTGGCGCCTGGCGACCACCGGCGAAGCGCGGGAAGGTCTGGCCCTTCGCCCAGCCACATGATGGCGTGGCTGCGAGCACATACTGCTGAGCTTCTGTCGTCCGCCCGTGTTTTCCTCGACGGACCGCAGATGACGACCCGAGGTGGTGGCAACCCGAGGTTGGACATGGTTTTCGAACCGAGGTTTAGAATGGGCCCGCCGCCCCGGAGCTTCGCCGCCGATGCGCATGACTGCATCATGGTTCAGGTCGCGATACGACCGACCGCATACAAGTTTGTGGCGCGATGTTCGCGCCTGATGGCGAGCTCCCCTCCGATCGTCAGCCCGGCAAATCCTGCTCCGGCCTGCGCGCCGCCGAGGTAGACCCACTGAATTGTGTTACGTAACGGAGATCAAGGCCATGCCAAGGGGGCGCAAGCCTGAAGGAGAGCAGGCCCTCAGCAACGCCGAGCGGCAGGCCCGCCATCGTGCGCGCCAGCACGCCCAAAAACCGACGGCCGTGATCCGGTACCGCCGGCCAGCTGACCGACGCAACCGCCCGCAGCGTTGGCACGATGCCGTCGCCGAATTGCTTACCCTTCAGACCGAGTATTCGGAATGGCTCACCTCGCTCCCCGACAGCCTGCACGACACTCCAACAGCAGAGGCGCTGGAAGCCATCGCAAACCTCGACCTCGACGCTTTGACCGAGATCGACCCGCCCCGCGGCTACGGACGCGACTGATCCAACCCGCGCCCGCGATCACGCAACAAACCGGGCATCCGCCCCGAACTCTGTCGACGAATATTCAACCCGCCGGGAAGGAAGCCGCCGATGAAAACAGCTTGACAGCAACAGGCCTCATACAAGTCCAACCCGTTTTTGGCTTACCGGCGCGGCCTCCACCACCGAGCGTCAGCTGCGGCATTCGTGCGCCGCGCCGCCAAGCCAAAAACGCTCTTCGTTACCAAGAATAAAAACCCAAGCATGCAGACCCGCTGCATCTACATCGACCACAGCATCGTGAACTCATGAGCCGTCATGGGAGGATCTTCGCCGGGCAGTTGAGGCCGGCAAAATCCGTCTCACACTCTCGGTCTGGAATCTGGTGGAGATCGGCGACGCTACTGATGAGGCGCAGCGCGAGCGCCGGATCGCTTTCCTGATCGACGGACTGCGCCCGCTCTGAGTTGTTGAACGGCGTGCCATTCAACGACAGGAAGTCGAGCGCTTCCTCGGGCAACACAAGTTTGGAGCCACGCCGAAGGAGCTGATCGTGATCACGTCATCACAATCGGTCGTCGATTCATTCTTCGCCGGCGCGCAAGCACGGATCGGGTTGACCGTAATTGCTCACCCCGCCTCGGCGAGCGGCTCCACGGGTAGTTTGGCTGCCAGCACGAAGCGGAGGATGTCGAGCACCGAAGCGCGATTCGCCTTGGCGGTGCTGACGACGGAGCGGAAGGCGGCATAGGTTTCGGCGCCCCACTCGCAGCGGAATCCGTTGGTCACCTTGCGGAAGATCACGCTGGGGCGGAGATGCCGCTCGGAGACGTTGTTGGTGTAGGGCACCTCTCGGTTGGTGACGAACACGAACAGATGCGCCCGGTTGGCGGCGATGCGCTTGCGCAGCTTGCGGCCCGGCTCGCCGAGCGGGACCGCCGCCATGATCCGGTCGAGCCGGCGGTCGAGATCGTCCAGATACTGCTTGAGCGTGGTGTCTTTCAGCCGCTCTCGCCGCCGTCCGATGGCGATGGCGCGCAGCAGCAAGCGCTGGAACGGCGCGCTGAACGCGGTATCGCCGCACTCGACGGCGTATTTCGCGTCGCGCAGCAGATGCGCCAGGCAGACCTGCCATTGCAGCGCGTGGCCGCGCTGGCTGCCCAGCATGTCGGACACCCAGACCAGCGGCTGAAGCGCGCCGAACAGCGCCTGCACCACCGCCTTGCCGCGGCTCGGGTGGATCACGTGCAGCACCGCGAGCGTGCCGATGAACACCCATTCCCACCAGTTCTTGCCGTTGACCCGCGCCGAGGTCTCGTCCGAACAGACCACCGGGCTGGCGATGACGACCGCCTGGATCGCCGCCGCCGCGGCGAGCAGCGGCTCCCGCGCGCGGGCCAGGATGTTGCTGATCGCGCCCTCGCTGATGGACAGCGAGAACAGTTCGTCCATCAGCAGGGCCAGCCGTTCCATGCCGATCGCATGGGCGTAATGCAGATAGACCACCATGGCGGCGATGGACTGGCCGAACGGCGAGCCGGGTTCCAGCCCGGCCGGGGCGGTCGCGGTGACCCGCTCGCCGCAGCAGGCGCAGCGGCCGCCGAACAGCCGCACCTGGGTCACGTCCGGCTTGATCGGCGGCAGCTCGATGCGGTCGTAGACCTGCTGCGCGGTCTGCTGCTCCACGGGGAAGGCGGCGTCGCAATGCGGGCAGGCGTCGAGCCTGGCGTCGACCACGCGATCCGGCTCCGGGTGCAGCGTCCGGCCGACGCCGGGGCGGCTCTTGCGTGGCGGCTTGGCGCCCGTGGCCCGCTCGGGTTTTTGCCCCTTCGACGGCGGCAGCGAGGAATTGTCCGGCGTCTTGCGTGGACGCTCGAGATCGACAATCCGAGCTTCGAGGTCGGCGTTGCGAGCCTCCAGCGCAGCGATCCGCGCCAGCGCCGCTTCCAGCCGCCCGACCAGCGGCAGCAGCGACAGGATGAGTGCATCCTTCTCCGCGACGGTCAGCTTGCTGAGGTCGATATCGGGCGGCACATTCCGAGCGAATTGAGCTCGCCCGTGACCGCGTCAACCATCATCTCGCCCACACCCCAGCCCCGCCGGGGCACTTCCTACCCAGGTGAGCAATTACGGTTGACCGCCCGCCAGTTCATCCGCGAGACGGATTTTGCGAGCCTGCGCCCGTTGAGGCGCCTTTCTCCTGACGCGTTGAGGACCATCCAAAGCACTGATCGGAAAGAGCGGAAAGGGAAGGAGATCTTCGACGCCTGGACCAGACTATCGATACCTGATTATGGCCCGGATGGACGCGCCCTGACAATCTCGGATAAGGCCCATCTCTTGGCATTTTGCTGGCGGCACAAAAAACGGTTCTTTGCCGAGTGCCGCTGTCTTGGTGTAGAGAATGCCCTCACTACGGCACGGGCGAGCGATACGAGGCGTCAACCAAGCGAGTTTGATGGGCCGGATTTGCAGCATGCGGCGGTCGCGCTCGCATATTGCGACATTTTCTATTCTAGGGATGGATATTAGGCGCAATGCGCGGCATCGGCGCGTAAAGTGCTCAAGACAATGGGATTGAGCGCGGTCTGTTCCACACCGACGACGTTGGCGGCAGCTATAGGTCGAGTTGTGGGCTAGAGCATTTTCACGCTGACTGGAAATATCCGTCGTGACGGAAGTAGTTGGCGCACTCTCCGGGAGTGAAGTTGTCACAGAGGTCTCCGAGTGCCTTCCATAAGGCATGGACTGTCCGGATTGCCTTTGCGCGAAGCAGCGCCTTGAGCTTGGAGAATGCCAGTTCGATCGGATTCAGGTCCGGGCTGTAGGGCGGAATGAACAGCAGCCTCGCGCCGGCCGCTTCGATTGCCTCCCGAACGCCGGCTTTCTTATGGACCCTCAAGTTGTCCATGATGACAATATCGCCCGGCCGCAGAGTTGGCACCAGGATTTGTTCGACGTAGGCCAGGAACAGGTCTCCGTTCATTGCACCATCAACGGTCAGCGGGGCGGTCAGCCCGTCGCAGCGCAACGCGCCGACAAAGGTTGTGGTCTTCCAATGCCCGTGCGGGACGGCGGCGACCAGGCGACGGCCGCGTTCCGCCCGGCCATAGCGCCGCGTCATGCTGGTCTTCACCGCAGTCTCGTCAATGAAAACAAGCTTTGAGGCAGTCAGCTTCGGCTGCTGTTCCTTCCATTCGGCGCGCGCCTGGGCCACGTCTTCACGCGCTTGCTCGGCAGCATGCAGGGATTTTTTTTAAAAGTCAGATCGAGCGCAGCGAATGTCTTGTTCATCAGGCCGGTGCTCGCCGAAATCTTGTGCGTTGCCAGCAGCCAGGCGCGCAATTCGGCGATCGTCGCGTCGGGACTGCGGCTCACCTGCGCCAGGATCGCCGGATGCAGGCCACTCAGCTTGGGGACCACATGGCAGCATTGTGGCCGCGTCGTCTCTTCTCCCGTCAGTCTGCGGCGTGACAGAACCTTCGACACATAGGACACACTGACATGCAGCATGGCCGCGATCCGGCCCACCCGCTCGCCATCGTCCGCAGCGGCAAACACGCGCTCCCGAAGATCCTGCGAATAGGATTTGCCACGCCGAAACAGCATTTGTCCCTCCGGTGAGCGAAAACCGGAGACCGACGGATCAGACTTTGGGGGCGTTTCGGAACCATCATTTTTGCATGGCTCCGATTCCGGTCAGGCTGAAAGCGCTCTAGTCGATAGACCGGATTATCACGTGCGATTCTTCGGGAGCGGCGACGGGCAAGAGTGAATTCTTGCCTATCCGGTTTACGCAGACACCCACCAGCGGTAGGCGATGAAATCCATTTTATGTGGTTTGCTGGCACCAGATTTTGTGGCTGCGTGCGTCAACCGGATAGGCAAGAGTGAATTTATCGTCTCACGTTTTCCGATGTCAGTAATGATATTGTTTACATTCGGAATAATCTCTCTGAACCTCTCGCCAAATGCCTGGGTCTGATCACTGGTATAGGGATACTTGGGATCCCGAAAGGGCAACTTCACCGTAATTGCTCACCCCACCTCGGCGAGCGGCTCCACGGGTAGTTTGGCGGCCAGCACGAAGCGGAGGATGTCGAGCACCGAGGCCCGGTTCGCCTTGGCGGTGCTGACGACGGAGCGGAAGGCGGCGTAGGTTTCGGCGCCCCACTCGCAGCGGAAGCCGTTGGTCACCTTGCGGAAGATCACGCTGGGGCGGAGATGCCGCTCGGAGACGTTGTTGGTGTATGGCACATCACGGTTGGTGACGAACACGAACAGGTGCGCCCGGTTGGCGGCGATGCGCTTGCGCAGCTTGCGCCCCGGCTCGCCCAGCGGGACAGCCGCCATGATCCGGTCGAGCCGGCGATTGAGGTCGGCCTGATACTGCCGGAGCGTGGTGTCTTGCAGCCGCTCTCGTCGTCGGCCGATGGCGACGGCGCGCAGCAGCAAGCGCTTGAACGGGGCGCTGAATGCGGTATCGCCGCACTCGACGGCATAGCGCGCGTCGCGCAGCAGATGCGCCAGACAGACCTGCCATTGCAGCGCGTGGCCGCGCTGGCTGCCCAGCATGTCGGACACCCAGACCAGCGGCTGAAGCGAGCCGAACACCTCCTGCACCACCGCCTTGCCGCGGCTCGGGCGGATCACGTGCAGCACGGCGAACGTGCCGATGAACACCCATTCCCACCAGGTCTTGCCGCTGACCCGCGCCGAGGTCTCGTCCGAACACACCACCGGGCTCGCGGTGACGGTCGCCTGGATCGCCGCCGCCGCCGCGAGCAACGGCGCCCGGGCGCGCGCCAGCATGTTGCTGATCGCGCCCTCGCTGATGCTGAGCGAGAAGATCTCGTCCATCAGCAAGACCAGTCGTTCCAGGCCGATCGCATGGGCGTAGTGCAGATAGACCACCAGGGCCGCGATCGACTGACCGAACGGCGAGCCGGGTTCCAGCCCGGCCGGGGCGGTCGCGATGACCCGCGCCCCGCAGCAGGCGCAACGGCCGCCGAATAGCCGCACTCGCGTCACGTCCGGCTTGATCGCAGGCAGCTCGATGCGGTCGTAGACCTGCTGCGCCGCCTGCTGCTCCACGGGGAAGGCGGCGGCGCAATGCGGGCAGGCGTCGAGCCTGGCGTCGACCACACGATCCGGCTCGGGGTGCAGCGTGCGGCCGACGCCGGGGCGGCTCTTGCGTGGCGGCTTGGCGCCCGTGGCCCGCTCGGGTTTTTGCCCCTTCGACGGCGGCAGCGAGGAATTGTCCGGCGTCTTGCGTGGACGCTCGAGATCGACAATCCGAGCTTCGAGGTCGGCGTTGCGAGCCTCCAGCGCAGCGATCCGCGCCAGCGCCGCTTCCAGCCGCCCGACCAGCGGCAGCAGCGACAGGATGAGTGCATCCTTCTCCGCGACGGTCAGCTTGCTGAGGTCGATATCGGGCGGCACATTCCGAGCGAATCGAGTCGCCCGTGACCGCGTCAACCATCATCTCGCCCACGGGTGCGATTCAAGGTTGTGGGGAGTAAGCTCAAGATTTCGACATTGAGGGAATCGAACCCATGACAACGGTGAAACTCAGCGACGAAGCGCTGTTGGCCTTTCTTCAATCCCACCCTGGTATTCGGGCCCGGCTGACGTCGATCGTGGGCGCCGTGGGGAACGCGGACGGAGACCTCGACGAGGCGGACGCGGCCGAAGAGCGGCTTATCGAGGAGTTGCGGCTTTTGGGCCGCGAGGCGTTGCAGGATTGGGCGGAGAAGCGGGTGGAGGCGACGGAGCAGGACGTGCGCGGCCTGACCGGTATCCATCGCCAAGGTAAAAAAAACTCCGCTGGCATACGAAATTCGGCGAGATAGCTGTTCTGGAGCCACAATACAGACGCGGAAATAACCGCGTGCGCCCGTTTGTTCTCGGCGCGAAGGTAAGCCCTCGCGGATGTTCGCGGCCTTTGCAGCGGGCGATCGTGGATTTCGCGGCGGACGCTCCGTTCGCCCTGGTCCAACTGAAGTTACGCGAGCATTATGGCTTCGAGATTGGCGAGAGCACGATCCAGAGGATCACTCTGGGCCATGCCGGGGCGATTTTCGCATCTGGCCGCGATGTGGTGGATTTTCCGCGAGGGCCGGGCCAACACAAACAAATCGTTGTTCAGACCGATGGCGGTATGATTCCCATCATGGCGCCGGACGCGAGCCAGAAAGACAAGCGCAAGGGCAAAACATTATCGTGGCGAGAGGCGAAGATTTCGCTCGCGCATGCCAAGGGAAGCCGTACACCGGTTTACGGAGGCGGGATCGAAGGCGGCGTGGAGGAAGCGGGGCGGCGGCTTTTCGCCTGCGCGGTCCGGGCCGGCTTCGGAGCGGATTCCCGGGTTCACGCGGTGGGCGACGGCGCGCCCTGGATCATGGGCCAGGTCGACGAATTGTTCGGCGAGCAAGGCAGCTATTTGATCGATTTCTATCATGTTTGCGAGTATCTGAGCGCGGCCGCGAAGACGATCGCGCCAGACGCCCCCGGATCGGGTCCGGGGCAGGCAGCCGCCCGGAAAGCCTGGATGGATGCGCGAAAGGACGCGCTGAAGACGGGGCGCGCCGGACGAGGTCCTGCAGCGCCCTGGCTCCCTACCGCGAAACCCCCGATGTGAGCGACGACCAGGCCCCGGTCCGCGTGTGCCATCGTTATCTCGCTGCCCGCGTGGGCCAATTGAAATATCGCGAGGCCCTCGTCGAAGGGCTTCCGATCGGCTCCGGAGAAATCGAAAGCGCGCATCGTTATGTCGCGCAAAAGCGCCTGAAGCTCCCCGGCGCCTGGTGGCTCGTCGAGCACGCGGAACACATGCTCGCGTTGCGGATCAACCGCCTGAACGGCGATTGGGACACCTACTGGACCGCGCTCGTCGCCAACCCGCCCGCGGCCGCCAATCTCAACCAGCCAAAGGTATCAGCAGGTGTCGCCGCCTGAACGCACAACTTTGGTTCGCACCCCTCGCCCACACCCCAGCCCCGCCGGGGCACTTCCTACCCAGGTGAGCAATTACACTTCACCGCTTTTGTGCTCGTCAGAGCGAGAAACAACGCCCGGCCGCGAAAGCCGCCAAGCGGCCCAGGCGAGCCAAGCACTTCATCGTAGGCCAAGACTATACCGTGCACGATATCATTCCGCTGAGAGGCATAGTTGTCGATTAGCTTAATCACCTCCTCGACTTCCCGCGCAAGCGGCGGATTTGAGAATTGAAGAAAATATGCCTCCGCCCTCATCCATCCCCTCATTTTGACACTGCAATAGCGGCTTGAAAAAGGCCGATACCGGACACGGCCCCGGCGAATTTTTCCATCAACTGCGCGAGCCGATGTTCAGGCATGGTCGGGATCAGTTCGTAGAGCATGCAGCCTTGGGGAAACAGCGAGTGCGTGCGCGTCCTGCTGGTGTTCGATTTCAGCAGGCGGTCCATGCCAAGGCTTTCACCAACCGCGCCCAGCAGCGTCAGCAGGGCGGTGGCCAAGGCGCTGACCAGCAGCAGACGGTCGCGGCGGGTGGGCTCGCCGATGCGCGTGGACGACAGACCCATGCCGAAGCGCAGATCCTTGATGTCGCGGAACTGCGGCTCGATGGTCCAGCGTTTGGCATAGTGGTTGATCAGCGTCGCCGCCGTCGCGTCCCGCTCGCTGGTCGCCGGGCACCACGGCTCCTTCATGTCTTTGGCGTGCACGCACACCACCGCGCCGACTTGCTCGCCCTTCGCGGTCACCCGCGCGTCCGTCAGCTTGCGGGCCCGCCCGCCCGGGCCCACCCACGCCGCGGCTGGCTTGGTTGTTCCGTCGGCGTCGGTGACGTGAATGTTGCCGCGAAAGCGGATCACGTAGCCGATGCCCAGCTCCGCGAGAAAGCCAAACAGCTTCTGATCGCCAAAGCCGCGATCGGCGAGAATGGTCACCCGGCAGCCGGTGGGCACGAGTTCGGCCAGCCGCCGCAGGCAAGCATCCTCGAAATCGTTGCGATGATCTTTCAATTCGTCCTTCCAGACGCTCAGCCACAGCAGCGGCGCCGCCCAGCCATGGCCGGTGACCAGGTGCAACGCCAGCGTAGCCTGGTCGTCGGGGTCGAAATCGGTCCAGTCCATGGCGACAAGAATGTCCCGGCGCGCGCCGATCTGCTGCGGCACCCAGCGGGCGAAGCTGTCCCACACGTCGATGCCGTTATTGCTCAGCATCCGGTCGACCCCCGCCTTCGCGGGGGCAGGCTCTGCTTGATCGCGTGCTTGGTCACCAAACCCTTCGCCGGGGCCAGCGCCTGCCCGATCATCGCGACCGCGAGCGAGGCGGATTGCATGACGCCGAGCGTGGCACCCGCCAGTGAGTTGGGTGCGATTTAAGGTTGTGGGGAGTAAGCTCAAGATTCGACATTGAGGGAATTCGAACCCATGACAACGGTGAAACTCAGCGACGAAGCGCTGTTGGCCTTTCTTCAATCCCACCCTTTCTTGGCAATGCCGTTCAAGGGCTTGGTCGAACCGGGCGCGCGCCCCGTCGTCCCTGAACCGTTTTCCCACGCCAATAGGCTTTGAAAGCTCACGACTTAGGTAATAGTCGAGAGTGCACTTTGTCAGGCGAGCAAAGAACTCCCGTGCCAGACTGCTAAAGCGATCCCCGCCGGCCAGGCGCCCTACGGCACGCTGAACTTCCTCCGGATTGGGTCCGAAGAGCGACGGCAATGTCGGCCCTACCGTTGCGGTCAGGCTCTCGACCGCCGCCATTTGGGCGATCTCACCCAGATCGGTCCGGCCGCCTTGTCCGAGCGCATTGCGATCGACCGCGGCAGAAATCGCGGCGACCGGACCCATCAGGCTTGGCCGGGCTGGAGTTCGATCCCGAGGCGGCGAAGATCCTCGGCGAAAGCTGGGCCGCGAGCCGCGACGGGGACCTGGGTTAGAAGCCAGAATGAGTGAAGGAACGCCGGAACGCCGGCGGCACCTTGGAGGCTGGCTTCGGCGGCGTCCGCCACCGATGCTGCTATCGCGGCAACGTTGGCGCTGAGACGCAGTTCGTCGACGACTTGGCGCCACTTCCGCGAATTCGGCAGCTCGCCAAGGCGTATATGGCCCATGCCGAGCGCCTCCCCCGACCGGGAGGTTGCTGTCGCACGGACCCTCAAGCAAGCGGATTTCGCGGGCTGGCGCTTACCCGATGCCCCATAACCGCCCGCCAAGACCCCATAAATTATTGATTTGATTGGTGGGCGCAGTAGGACTTCGAACCTACGGCCCGCTGATTAAGATCAGCCGGAGAGCAGCAAATCAAGGCGGCTGCGCGCCCCCGCAACCATTTTGATCGTGACCGATGCGAGGGCGCCCTGCAGGCGCCCGCCGAGCGGTTCAGGCTTGGCCGCAGCAGCGCTTGTATTTCTTGCCTGAGCTGCTGGGGCGCGGGTCGTCGCGACCGGTCTTGACGCGGCGGAACTCGGACTGGGCCCGATCACGCCGGTGAGATAGCCTTCGAGCTCGAGCGAGGCGCGCGCTGGCGCCGCCGGCGATGCGAGGACGGCCAGCCGCGTCGACGCGGCCTCGCTCGCGGGGCACCGCGCCCGATCGCTTCAATGCCTCCACGACGTCGGCGACGGCTGGGCACGCACCGTCCGAGACCATGTCATGGGTCGGCGGCCTCTTCAATCGGATGCCCGGATCGACGATGGGTGTCACCGCGGGCGTTGGAGCCCTGGGCGGCGCGGTCGTATGAGGAGGTGGCTCGGGCAACCTGGACAGGCGCATGCAGCGGATGGAGAGCGACGTCGCTGGATCGGCGGCCCGGCACGTTCAGGTCGGCACGCGGCGGCACGACCCATCCGCATCCGCTGCAGCGACGTGCGATGACGCAGCGCGGCCCTGCCAGTGCCTGTCCCCGCGAAGGGGGTGGTCCGGCCATGCGGTTGCGGATGGGGCGCGGACGCCGTGAATGAACTCTGGCGCGGTTGGCTGCATGCCCGGGCGGACGTAACGCTGGGGCTCGGGGTCGCGCTGGCCATCCTGGTCACATTCCATGTGCTGCTCCGCAAGCGCGAGGTGACCTCCGCCGTCGGGTGGATCGGCCTCGTGTGGTTCGCACCGATCCTGGGAGCGGTCAGCTATTTCGTTCTGGGTATCAACCGGGTCAAGCGGCGGGCTCGTCTGCTCCACAAACAAGACTCCGCCCGCGGCAGCCGGATCGAGCAACCTTCGCTGCTCGTCACCGGCGACCTGGCGCAGCTGGACCGGAGCATCGGCCGCATCACCGCTCGCCCGCTGCTGGCCGGGACCGCGGTCAGGATCTATCACAATGGCGACGAGGCCTACCCGGCGATGCTGGCGGCGATCGCTGCGGCAACCCGCAGCGTCGGCATGTCGTCATACATTTTCCGCGACGATTCCTGGGGCGGACACTTCATCGCGGCGCTGGCCGAGGCGCATGGGCGCGGCGTGGCTGTGCGTGTGCTGATCGACGGGTTTGGCGGCGGCTGGCTGCTGTCGCGCGCGTATCGCAGATTGCGCCGGAACGGCGTGGCCGCCGCACGCTTCATGCACTCGCCGCTGCCCTGGCGCATGCCATTCCTCAACCTGCGGTCGCATCGGAAGATCCTGGTGGCGGACGGCTCGGTGGGCTTCACCGGGGGCATGAACGTCGGCGACGAAAACGTCATGGCGACTGGGCCGAAATCGCCTGTGCAGGACATCCATTTTCGGATCGAAGGGCCGATCGTCTCGCAGCTCACCGAGGCCTTCCTGGCGGACTGGGCGTTCGCCACCAACGAAGACCTGGGGGGTGACGCCTGGCTGCCGGGAAGCCGACAGGACGAGGGCGCGCCGGCGCGGGTGATCAGCTCCGGGCCCGACCAGGACGTCGAGAAGGTGGAGTTCGCGATCCTGCAGGCGATCGCCTGCGCGTGCACCAGCATCGGCGTGATGACCCCGTATTTTCTGCCCGACGAAAGCCTGCTCAGCGCGCTCGCCATGGCCGCGATGCGCGGCGTGGCGGTGGACATCGTGGTGCCGCACACGAGCGACCATCCGTGGATCGACTGGGCCACCCGCGCCAACATCGGCCCGCTGCTGTCCAATGAAGTACCGAATATGGCGTTGTCCACCGCCGTTCCGCCATTCGAAGCTCATGGTCGTCGACAACGCATGGTGCCTCGTCGGCAGCAGCAATTGGGACATCCGCTCGTTCCGGCTGAACTTCGAACTTTGCGTCGAGATCTATGACCGCGATCTTGCGGCGGCCCTCAATGGCATCATGCAGCAGTGCCGCGGGCCGGCATTCACCGAGGCGGAACTCGAGCGCCGGCCGCTGCCCTTCCGCCTGCGCGACGCGGCGGCGCGACTGATGCTGCCGGTACCTCTGATCGCGCTGCTGCGGACAGTCGGCGCGGCTTTCTCCGACCGGGGCGAGGCCAGCCATGCGAGAACATGGCTGGCCCAAACCACACCCGCCTCCCATGTGGTCGACCATGACCAAGATCATCAGCTGGAACCTCCTGCATCTGGGCGGCGCCTCGTTCGACGACATCGTCCGGCTGATCCATCGGGAGCGCCCCGACCTGCTGCTGTTGCAGGAGGCGACCAAGGCTATGGACGGCCTGCCGGCGAAGGTGGGCGGGCAATACCTGCGCACTCCGATGCCGGGACGCGTGCATGGCTTGGCGATGTGGACCCCGGTGCCGCTTGCCGCGGAGCCGGTCGTGTTGCCGCTGCAGTCCGGGGCGATGTTCGATCGCGTGTGCCAGATCATCGACCTGGGCGGGTTCGCTGTCGCGAACGTGCATCTCTCGCATGGCCAGGTGCTGAACCGCCGGCAGCTTCGCTGGATCGCCAAGGCTCTGCCCCATCATCGGGCCGCCGTGGTCGGCGACTACAATCTCGTTGGCCCGACTTTCTGCCCGGGTTTCGCGACGTCGGCCCGCGCGAGCC
Source organism: uncultured Solirubrobacterales bacterium (assembly GCA_963697635.1). GTDB lineage: Bacteria > Pseudomonadota > Alphaproteobacteria > Acetobacterales > Acetobacteraceae > CAJCJG01. Next base: position 24,293 of record CAVOOS010000017.1, read on the forward strand.
GACCCACTTCGCCGCGGACGTGGTGCCATTGCGGATCGACCGGTGCTTGCTGCGTGGCGTCGCGTGCCTCGAAGCCCGCGCCCTGCTGCGGGACGCTTCGGACCATCGTCCGATCGTCGTCAGGCTGGACGTCGCCACCCGCCAGCAGTCGGCGGCCGCGTAGACCGGCTTGTTGGCGCGACCGGCGCGCGCCCGCCACCTCAACCTGGCGTCGTGCTGCCGAGCCCGCGGCCCGGGGCAAACACCGGGTCGGGGACGCGCCACAATGTCGCGTCGCGCATCGCGGCCGCCAGCGCCGCCGCCATCGCCGCGAGCAGTCTTTCGCCCTTCGCGGCGGTGCCGGCGCGCGGGTCGCCGCGCACGCCGCTGCCCGGCGCGCGCTCGGCAAAGCTCCAGAAACGGGACAGCGCCGGGCGGCTGGCGATCGCCCCCGGCGCCGCGGTTGCCGCCTGCTCCAGCCTGTCGGCGCGCACAAGGCCCGGCGCCAGCGCCAGCATCACCGAGGTTTCCGCCTCGCCCGCGTGCTGCACGCTCGTCTGCGCCTGCAGCACCTCGGCCAGCGTCTCCGGGATCAGCGACCACGGCATCGCAGCGACGATCGGGAAGCCGAACTCAAGCGCGAGTTCGCGGCAGGCGACCATCAGCGGCTCGGTGTTGCCGCCGTGGCCGTTGACCACCAGCAGCCGCGAAAAACCGAGCGCGCGCAGGCTGCGCACGACGCCGCGCAGCACGCCGGCGAGCCCGGCATAGTCGAGTGCGATGGTGCCGCCGAACGGCAGGTGCTCCTCGCTCATGCCGGTCCAGACCGAGGGCAGCACCAGCACGGGCTCGGTCTCCGCCACGAGACGCGCGGCACGCAGCGAAATCTCGGTGGCGATCAGGCTGTCGGTGATCACCGGCAGATGCGGCCCGTGCTGCTCCAGCGCGCCGACCGGCAGTACCGCGAGCGCGCGGCCGCCGGCGGCGAGGGCGCGGACGTCAGGCGCGGTCAGCCGCGCCCATTCGACGTCGCGCGGCGCGCCGCCCGGCGCTATGGCGTGGCGCCGCCGAACCCGAGGAAGCCCGCCTGCGGCACCGGCGTACCGGGGTTGCTCGGGCCGGCGTATTGGCGCAGCGCGACCGGCTGGGCCGGCGGGGCGGCGCTGGGGGCCGGTTTGCGTGGCGGCACGGCCGCGAGTTTCTTCGGCACCGGCGCGGCCGACCCGGTAGCGCTCTTGGCGCCGGCCGCCCCCGCGACGGCGGCCGGGACGCTCGCGTGGCGCGGGGCCGGTGCCGTGGGGCCGCGCATCGAGAGCAGCAGGAAGGTGATGTTGTTGCGGCTCAGGTCGACCGACACCTCGAGCGGGGTCATCCCGAGGAGGTTCTTGGCGCCCAGGTCGGCGCCGCGGTTGATCGAGTCGCGCGCGGCGGCGATGTCGCCGCGGTTGATTGCATCGAACAGCGCATCGTTCGGCGACAGGTCGGTGGCGGTGCGCTCGGCCGGGGCGAAGTTGTTCTGCGCGCCCGGCAGCGCCGGCGGCGGCGCCGGGTTGTCCGCCTGTGTTTGGCCCGGCTTCTTCACCGGCGGCGGCATGCGGGCGGATCCGCCCGAGCCCGGCATCTGCGCGTGCGCCGAGCCGACGAACAGCAGCGCGAGCGCCGCCGCGACGGCGAGGACGGAACAGGCTTTGAGGAAGCGCATGACGGCAAACATCCTGTTCTAACCGCGGTTCAGCCACCAGACTCCAGCGGTGACAGTCGCGGCGTAGCATGTCCACAGCAGCGTGGGCAGCAGCAGCAGGCCGGCGCTGCGTCGCAGCCGCGCGAACGCCCCGGCGGTGAGGCATGCGAGCAACGCCATGGCCAGCGCCGCGATCACGGCCGGGCCCGGCTGCCGCAGCGTCAGCAGGCACTGCATCCAGGCGGCGAACGCCAGCAGGTGCCAGCCCCACAGCAGCAGCGCCCCGCGGTGGGCCGGCTGCCGCCAGACGAGCCAGGCGCCGATGCCGCTCGGCACCGACAGCACCGCCCAGGACCGCGTGACCAGCCCCGGCGAGATCAGCCGGTCCGGCAGCAGCCCATCCGGATGGGCGAGCGACAGCAGCCAGGTCTCCGAGGCCGGCGCGACCGCCGCCGCGTCGGCCGCGCCGATCAGCAGCGACAGCCCGACGAAGCCGACCAGCGCCGGCCACGGCGCGGCGGTGCCGTGCGCGGAGCGGTCGGGATCGGGCTCGGGTCCGGAATGCTGGTCGTCGCGGAAGGCACGCTCCTCCCTGTGCTCAAACGTCGTCGGTCAGGCGCCCTCGCGCCGCCATGCCGCGATCGCGAGGCCGAGCAGCAACGGCAGCGCCAGCCACGCCGGCAGCAGCGGCGTGGTGGCGATGCCGGTCACCAGATGGTCGTGGCGCCGCTGCAACCCGATCCAACTGCCGCCGGCCGCCTCATGCCCCGGCTCGGTGCGTCTCAGCTCCGGCGCGCCTCCCGGGTCGAGCCAGTGCACGCTGCCGCCGGAGGCGCGGACCAGCGGGGCCAGCAGCGTCGCGGTCGCGCGCAGGTCGGCCAGCTCCAGCGGGTTGGCGGCGCCGGCGGCGGCGTAGGCGCTGAGCGTACCGTCACCCGCCTGCCAGACGCCGGGGGCCGTGGCCGGCAGGCTGCCGACGGCGCGGCCGGGCCGCTGCTCGGCGAGGTTCAGCGTGCTCTTGACGCCATCCGGCGCGGTGATCGTCACCGGGCCTGAGGCGCGCTCCGCGGTGGTGCGGCGCTCGACCGTCAGGCGGCCCTGCTCGACCCGCGCGGTCAGCGCCGTCTCCTCCAGGTCCGGCTCCTTCATCAGCCAGTGCGCCAGCCGCCGCAGCAGCTCGGCCTGCGGCCCGCCGCCCTGGTGGTCGCGCGACCACAGCCAGATCTGGTCGGACAGCAGCATCGCGACGCGGCCCTGGCCGACCCGGTCGAGCAACAGCAGCGGCGCGCCGTCCGGCCCGCGCATCAGCGCCTCGCCGTGGCTCTCCGGCGGCACCACGCGGCGATACCAGCTGCCCCATTGCGCCTGCCCGTCCGGCAGCAGCCCCGGCAGTTCGGCGGTGACGGGATGGCGCAGCCCGAGCGGCGTCACCGCCGGGCGGAACGCGCCGTTCAGCACGCCGGTGTCGTCCGGCGCGCCGGCCGGCAGCACGTCGCCGAGCGGCCCGGCGCCGAGGCTCGCCTCGCCCGCGTATTCCGGCCCGACGCTCAGCAGCAACGCGCCGCCGTTGCGCACGTAGTCGGCGATGTTGTGCAGGTAGAACGGCGGCAGCGTGCCGCGGTTCTGGAACCGGTCGAGGATGATCAGGTCGAACTCGGCGATCTTCTGCACGAACAGCTCGCGCACCGGGAAGGCGATCAGCGCCAGCTCCTTGAGCGGCGTCATGTCGTCCTTTTCCGGCGGGCGCAGGATGGTGAAGTGCACGAGGTCGACGGCCGGGTCGGACTTCAACAGCCGGCGCCAGGTACGCTCGCCCGGATGCGGCTCGCCGGACACCAGCAGCACGCGCAGCCGATCGCGCACGCCGTTGATTTCCACGACCGCCCGGTTGTTGGCCAGCGACACTTCCCCGGGCAGCTTCTCGACGCTCATCTCGACCACGGTCGGGCCGGCCCTGGTGATCGGGACCTCGATGGAATCCTCGCGGCCGATCGGCACGCTTTCCTCGCGCATCGGCTCGCCGTCGCGCCGGATCGTCAGCTTGGCGGCCCCGGGGGCGCCACTGAGCAGCCCGTGCGGCACGCCGAGATCCTCGACCGCGACGCGCAGTTGTACGGATTTGCCGACGATGCCGTAGCCGGGCGCCTCGATCACCCGGATGCGCCGGTCGGTCTCCTCGCCCTTCGCGGGGATCAGCACGTGCAGCGGCGCGCCGCCAGGCGGGTTGGCGGGGATGTCGTGCACCTGCCCGGACGTCACCGCGACGATGCCGGCGAGGCGGGCGCGCGGGATGTCGGCGAGCGCGCGGTCGATCGCGGCGAACATCCGGTTGCCCTCGCTGCCGCCCTCCGGGTCCGTGATCGTGCGCAGTTCCAGGTCGTGCAGCCCGTGCGCCTCGGCTTCGATGCGCTGCCGCGCCGCCTCGGCGATCCTGGTGCGATCGCCGATCGACATGCCCGCGGTCTGGTCGATCACCAGCAGCCCGATGTCGGGCAGCGTCTGCCGCGTCTCCTCGACGAGCCGCGGCCCGGTCAGCCAGCCGAGCAGCACCGCGAACGCGGCGAGCCGCCACAGCGTGCCCGGCGCCCGCCGCGCGGCGGCAACCGCCAGCACCGCGAGGCACAGCAGTCCGATTGCCACCAGCAGCCACACCGGCACGGCCGGCTCGAACCGCAGCGCGGCAATGGCCTGTTCCATGTGCATCTAGACGTGCGCCCGAGACGAAAGGATCATTGCCCCAGCCGCTCCAGCAGCGACGGCACGTGCACCTGGTCGCCTTTGTAGTTGCCGGTCAGCGCGTACATCACGAGGTTCACGCCGAACCGGTATGCCAGCGTGCGCTGCCGGGCGCCGCCGGGGATGGTCGCGAATGGGCTCCGGCCGTTGCCGTCCACCGCCCATGCAGCCGCCCAGTCGTTAGCGCCGACGATCACCGGGCTCACGCTGTCGTTGCTGCGGTCCTGGTCGCGCTGCACCCACACCGTTTCCCCGTCGTAGCGGCCCGGATAGTCCTGCAGCAGGTAGAACGCGCGCGCGAGCACGTGCGCCGAGGTCAGCGGCGCCAGCGGCGGCACCGCCAGCCCCTTGCCGAGCCGCTGCAGCGCGTCGGCGGCACCGGGCGCGAACCCTTCGCCGCTGCCTCCGCCGCCGCGCGTGTCGATCACGATGATGCCGCCATGCGCCATGTAGCTGTTCAGCGCCGCCACCGCCGCCCCGTCCGGCTCCGCCGCATCGGCCGAGATCGGCCAGTACAGCAGCGGATAGAAGCTCAGGTCGTCCTGCCCCGGCGTCACCGGCGCCGGATCGCCGAGCACGGCGGCCGTCCGCCGGTTGACGTAGTCGGACAGTCCCGCCAGCCCCATGCGCGAGACGCCATCGATCTGGGCGTCGCCGGTCACGATGTAGGCGAGCCGGGTGATCAGCGCCGGGTTCTGCTCCACTTCCTGCGCGTGGGCGGGCGCGGCGAGCAGCGCCAACGCCAGCGCCGCGGCCCCGGCCGGGCGCAGCAGCCCGCGCAGCCGCAGCGACAGCAGCAGGTCGATCGCCAGCAGCGCGAGCGCCAGCGCGATCAGCCACGGCCCCAGCGCCCGCTCCGGCGCGGCGACGCCGAGCGTTTCCGTGCGCGCGCCGAGGATCGGCGGCGCCGCTTCGGGCGGGGCGATGTGCGCCGACAGGTTCAGCGCGCGCCGCCCGTTCTCCGGTCCGTAGAGCCCCGGCGGATGGCGCGGCGACACCACCGTCGTCGCCACCTGGTCGGCGGCGATCGCGGTCGCGGTGGAGGGCGGCGCGACCTGCTGGCCGAACCCGTCGAGCGTGCTCGCGGGCGCCAGCGGCGCCGACCCGGCGGCCTCGCCGGCGACCCCCGCCGACAGCGACACCAGCCGGCGCAGCATGTCGACGAACAGGCCGGAAAGCGGCAGGTCGGACCAGTCGGCGTTGGCGGTCACATGGAACAGCACGATCCGCCCGGCGCCGCGCGTCGCCTCGGTCACCAGCGGCGTGCCATCGGCCAGCACCGCCCAGGTCTGCTCGGCGAGGTGCGCGCCCGGCTCGGCCAGCACCTGCCGCGTCACCTTCACCTCGGCCGGCACCGCGAGCCCCGCGAACGGGGTGCCCGGCGGGAACGCCGCGAGCCCGGCCGGCTTGCTCCAGGAGAGCGATCCGCCCAACTGCCGATCGCCGGCCAGCAGCTTGACCGGCAGCAGCGCGTCCGGGTGTTCCGCGGTTTCCGGCCCGGCGAACCGCACCAGCAGTCCGCCATGCTCGACCCACGCCGCCAGCCGGTCCTGCTCCGGCCCCTCGGCGACCACGTGGTCGGCCAGGATCAGCACCGACAGGGCACGGCCGAGCAGCTTGTCGAGATCACCCTCGCGCACCTCCGTGTAGGGGTCGAGCGCGCGATGCAGGAAATAGGCCTGCCCGAGCAGCGGGGTTTCCGCGGTCGCCGCATCGCCCGCGAGAATGCCGACCGGGCGGCGGCGCCAGCGCTCGTCGAGCAGCACCACCGAGCCGGCCGAGGCCTGCCCCTCCAGCATCAGGTCGGCGAGCCGGTTGCGCAGTTCGAGCGGCAGCTTCAGCGCCGCCGTGCCGGTGGCGGCGCCGGCGGCGATCGGCACCGGCAGCCGCGCCAAGGTCCGCCCGTCGCCGGCCTGCGCCAGCACCGCGGCCTGCGAGGCGATGCTGCGCGGCACCTGCGCCACCCGCACGGTCAGCTGATCGGCCTCGTTTCCCGGCGGCAGCAGCAGTTTCGCCGACGGCACCGGGTCGCCCATCGCCAGCACCGGCCCGACCGCGCTCAGCGCCGCGGCAAACCCGGGAAATCCCGCGCCGTCGGTCAGCCCGTCGCCGACATAGACGGCGGAACCTTTCCCGGCCCAGCCGCGCAGCGCCGCGGCGGCGGCGGCGCGGTCGATGCCCCAGGGTTTCGGCCGCAGCGCGGCGAGCCGGGCGCGCAGGTCGGGCACCGCCATCGGCAGTGTCGCCGCGGGCGCGGCGCCGGTGTCGCCGGCGGCGGTGGCCAGCAGCGCGGCCTGGCGGCCGGCACGCTCGGCGCGGTCGAGCACGGAGTTGGCCGAGGCCATGCGCCGCGGCCAATCGACGGCGGAGGCCCAGCCGTCGTCGACCACCAGCAGCACCGGGCCGCTGCCCGGCAGCCGCGTGCCCGCGTCCAGCACCGGGCGGGCGAGCCCGACGATCACCAGCCCGGCCGCGACCACGCGCAGCAGCAGCAGCCACCACGGGGTGCGCGCCGGCGTCTCCGCCACCGCCGTCAGCCCGAGCAGCAGCCGCACCGCCGGGAACACTTCGGTGCGCGGCGACGGCGGCGTGACGCGCAGCAGCCACCACAGCAGCGGCAGTGCGGCCAGCGCGAGAAGGACCCAGGGGGCGGCGAAGATCAACGGTGCGCCTCGATCTGCGTGGTGCGCGGCGCGAGCGCCGTATAGAGCGCCAACAGCGCCGCCTCGGGCGGATGGTCGGTGCGGTGGATCGAGAAACTCCAGCCCGCGGCGGCGCAGATGCGGGCGATCCCGTGCTGCTGCGCCGCCAGCCGCTCGGCATACTGCGCGCGAACGCTCTCGACGCGCGGGATCAGCGCGGTGGCGACGCTGCCCACGCCCTCGAATCGTACCCGCCCTTCGTACGGCAGCAGCGCCTCCGCCGGGTCGAGCACCTGCAGCAGCGTGCCGCTGACCGGCAGCGCGGCAAGCCGGGCGATTTCCGCCTCGATCCGTTCGAGCGGCGACAGGAAATCGCCGAGCAGGATCAGGCGAGAATGGCGCGGGAGCCTGACATTGGGCGGCAACCCGTCGGTATCGGGCAGCTTTTCCAGCGCGTCGGCGATCCGGTCCAGTCCCGCGCGGCCGGCCAATGCGCGAGAGTCCGGCGCGATCAGCCGCACCCGCTCGCCGCCGCGCAGCAGCAGGGCCGCGAGCGCCAGCAGAATGAGCCCGGCGCGATCCGCTTTCGCCACCGGCGCGCCGCGCGATTTCCAGCGCATCGCCGGCCCGCCGTCGCGCCACAGGCAGACGGTCTGCGCGGCCTCCCATTCCGTCTCGCGCACGAACACCCGGGCGGAGCGGGCGGAGACGCGCCAGTCGATGCGGTTGGTCTGGTCGCCCGGCGTGAACGGCCGGAACTGCCAGAAACTGTCGCCCTGGCCGACCCGGCGCCGCCCGTGCACGCCCTGCGCGACGGTCGCCGCGACGCGCTCGGCCGCCACCAGCAGCGGCGGCAGATGCGCACCCAGCGCCTCGGCGCGGCGGGCGGTTTGGTTCATGCCCCGCCGCCAAGTCCTTCTCCGCCCCCGGGGGCGGAGAAGGACTTAGGATGAGGTGGGGGAAACTCAGCCGATCGGTCGATGCGCGGAGTGTCCCCCACCTCGCCCCGGCCCTCTCCGCCCCCAGGGGCGGAGAGGGAGAACCAGCAGCGGGAAAAAATCACCCGATCCGCTCCACCAGCCGATCGATCACGCCGGCAAGGGTGAGGCCGGCTGGGGCCGAAAACTTCAGCGCCATGCGGTGGCGCAGCACCGGATGCGCGAGCGCGGCGACGTCGTCGATGCTCGGCACCAGCCGCCCGTCCAGCACCGCGCGGGCGCGGCTCGCCAGCATCAGCGCCTGCGAGGCGCGCGGGCCGGGGCCCCAGGCGACATGGTCGCGGATGTCCTGGTCGTCGGCGGTTTCCGGCCGCCCGCCGCGGACCAGCTTCAGAATCGCCTCCAGCACGCTCTCGCCGACCGGAACCCGGCGGATCAGCGCCTGCGCCGCCATCAGCTCCTCGGCGGTCAGCGCCTGCTCGGGCTTTGTTTCGTTCGCGCCGGTCGTGGCCAGCAACATGGCGCGCTCAGCGTCGAGGTCCGGGTAGCGCACGCGGATCTCGAGCAGGAACCGGTCGAGCTGCGCCTCCGGCAGCGGATACGTGCCCTCCTGCTCGATCGGGTTCTGCGTCGCCAGCACGTGGAACGGCCAGGGCAGCTTGTGCTCGACGCCGCCGACCGCCACGCGCCGCTCCTGCATCGCCTGCAGCAGCGCCGACTGCGTGCGCGGCGAGGCGCGGTTGATCTCGTCGGCCATCAGCAACTGACAAAAAACCGGGCCGGGCACGAAGCGGAAGCTGCGCCGCCCGTCGGCGCCTTCGTCCAGCACCTCGCTGCCGATGATGTCGGCCGGCATCAGGTCCGGCGTGAACTGCACCCGCTTGGCGGCGAGGCCGAGCACCACGCCCAGCGTCTCCACCAGCTTGCTCTTGCCGAGGCCGGGCAGGCCGACCAGCAGCACGTGCCCGCCCGAAAGCAGCGTGATCAGCGTCTGGTCCACCACCTCCGCCTGGCCGAGGATCGCGCGGCCGATCTGCGCGCGCACCGCGGCGATGCGCGCGCCCAGCGCCTCCACCTCGGCCACGATGTCGCCGTACGGGGCGGTCGGCGGAGGAAAAGCTGCAGCGTTGGCGGACATGCGGAGTTCCCGAACCGGACAAGCCTCATGTAGTAGCACCGCCGTGAAGGGGAGTGGGCGAGTTGAAGTTCCATGACGGCACTTTCATCCGCCACCTTTCACAGCAGGGGGGGCACGCCCTATATCGGAGCCCGTGGGCGCGAGGCTGCGGAGTGACCGGAGAGCAACACGTGAACGACGCCACGCACACCGGGTTGGAGACGTTCGGCGGTGCGGCAACGCTGCTGTTGCCCACCCGGGATGATTTTGGCATGCCGGAGATGCCACGACCCAGGCGAGCGCCGGCCGAGTGCGGCGACCTGCCGTTCCTGATCCGCCGCGACGGCTCCTGGCTGTATCGCGGCAGCCCGATCAATCGCAAGGAGCTGGTCTGCCTGTTCGCCTCCGTGCTCAAGCGCGACGATGAAGGCGCGTTCGTGCTGGAAACCCCCGCCGAGCGCGGCCGCATCGAGGTGGAGGATGCGCCGTTCGTGGCCGTCGAACTCGACTGGGTGGGCGTCGGACGCGACCAGAAGCTGACCTTTCGCACCAATGTGGACCAGCTGATAACCGCCGGACCCGAGCACCCGATCCGCATCGCCCATGATATTTTGACGTGCGAGCCGACGCCCTACCTGCGCGTGCGCGGCGCTCCGCATCTGCCGGTGGAGGCGCGCATTTCGCGCGCCGTCTATTACGAGCTGGTGGCGCTGGCGGAACCGCAGATGGCGTGCTGCCGCCGCATGCTCGGGGTGTGGAGCGACGGCGTCTTCTTCCCGCTCGGCGAGTTGCCCGACGGCGCCTGCCGCGACGACGTCTAGCCCCGCATGGGCGGGTAGTCGTGGATGCGGCTGAGCTGCGGGCGCGCTTGGCGCTGCCTGCCGATCGGGTGGCGTGCCGTGGGGCCGCCTCGTTGCCGCGCGGCGACGACGTGCGCGACCTCCGCGGCAGCACGTTGGTGCCGGCGGCGGTGCTGGTCCCCGTGGTGTTCGGCGCCGCACCGGGCGTGCTGCTGACCAAGCGCACCGCGCATCTCTCCTCCCACGCCGGCCAGGTGTCGTTTCCCGGCGGCCGCATCGACCCGGACGACGCCGACGCCGAGGCCGCCGCACTGCGCGAGACGGAGGAGGAAATCGGGCTCGATCCCGGCCGCGTCGAACTGGTCGGCCGGCTGCCCGACTACGTCACCGGCACCGGCTACCGCATCACCCCGGTGATCGGCCTGCTGCCGCCCGACACCGGGCTCGAGGCGCTGGGCCTGCGCCCTTCCGCGCACGAGGTGGAGCAGGTGTTCGAGCTGCCTCTGTCGGTGCTGCTCGATCCTGCGGCGCCGCAGCGGCGCAGCGCCGAATGGCGCGGCCGCACGCGCGAGTTCTGGGTCTGGCCGCACCCGCAGCACGAGATCTGGGGCGCCACCGCCGGCATCCTGATGAATCTGGCGGCGCGGCTGAGGGGGTGCTGATGCGCTGGGCGGAGGTCGCGCTGTTCCTCGTGCCCTTCGCCCTCTACGCGGTCTGGCGGATCGCCGCCGTGGTGGCGCGGCCGGGGCTGGTGTGGGGCGCGGTTGCGGTGGTGGCGGTGCTCGCGGCCGTGACGGTGCTGTTCGGGTTGTCGCGCGAGGTGGCGCCGAATGCCGCCTATGTGCCCGCGCATATCGTGGATGGCAAAATCGTCCCCGGGCACGGCGCGCCGCGCGACGGCACCGCGGCCAGATGAGCGGGGGCGCGATCAAGGACACGCCGGCGCTGCACATCGTCCCACCGCCGTTCCTGGCGGACCCGGCCCTGCGCGCGGTGTTGTCCGCTTTGCCCGACGCCCGCGTGGTCGGCGGCGCGGTGCGCGATGCGCTGCTGGGGCGCGACGTGTCCGACGTCGATCTGGCGACGCCGCGCCCGCCCGCGGATGTGGTTTCGGCGTTGCGCGCGGCCGGCCTGAAGGCATCGCCGACCGGGCTCGACCACGGCACGGTGACGGCGATTTCCGACCATCGTGGCTTCGAGGTCACAACCCTGCGGCGCGACGTCGCCACCGACGGGCGGCACGCGGTCGTCGCGTTCACCGACGAGTTTTCCGAGGACGCGGCGCGACGGGATTTCACCATCAACGCGATGTCGATGACGCCGGACGGCGGCGTGTTCGACTATTTTTGCGGCATTTCCGACCTCCAGGCCGGCCGGGTGCGGTTCGTCGGCGATGCGACCACGCGGATTGCCGAGGACTATCTCCGCATCCTCCGGTTTTTTCGGTTCCACGCCCGCTACGGGCGCGGCGCGCCGGACGCCGAAGCAATCGCCGCGATCCGCGTCGGCGTGCCGGGGATGCAACAGCTCTCGGCGGAACGGGTGTGGAGCGAGCTCAAACGCATCCTGTCGGCGCCCGACCCGCGTAACGCGTTTTCGCTCATGGCGGCGACCGGCGTGCTCGCAGCCGTACTGCCGGAGGGCGCCGCGCCCGACCGCCTCGCCGCGCTGGTCGCCACGGGCGCCCCGCCCGATCCGGTGCTGCGCCTCGCCGCCTTGATGCAGGGCGACGCGAGCGCGCTCGCCGAGCGGTTGCGCCTCTCCAACGCCGAATCTTCTTTCCTTGCCGCCCTCCGCGCCGCCCAGGCGCCGCCGGTCGGCGCGAGCGATGACGATCTGCGTCGTGCGCTCGCCGACATTCCGCGGGATGTGCTGGTCGGCCGCATCTGGCTCGCCGGCGGCGATGCCGGGCTGCTGGCGCGGCTGGCGGCATTGCTGACGCCGGTGTTTCCGCTGCAGGGCCGCGACCTCAAGGCGCTCGGGGTGCCCCCCGGGCCGGCAATCGGGAAACTGCTGCGCGACCTACGCGACTGGTGGCTGGCGACCGGCTGCACCGGCGACGTCCGCGCGGAACTGGCGCGGCGGCTGGGCCACTGATACACGCGGCGCAATGGACGCCGCGGTCAACCTCACGCAACCGGCCCACGAGGCATCGGCGCGCCGGCTGCTGGTCCGGCTGTGGCGCGAGCAGATCCGCGGGCAAAAGGGCCAACTGGCCCTGATCCTGCTGCTGACCGGCCTCACCGCCGCCGCGCAGGCCGCCTATCCGATCGTCATCGACCGCGCGATCGAACTGTTCGAGCATCGCGACCTGCGCATCATCTACCAGGTGCCGGCGCTGGTCGTCGCGGTGACCGCGTTCAAGGCCGGCACCCAGTATTTCCAGGGCATCTCGGTGCAGCAGATAGTGCTGCGGGTGACCCGCGGCCTGCAGGAGCGGATGTTCTCCGTCCTGGTGCGCGCCGATCTTGCCCGCGTCGAACGCGAGGCGCCGGCAGCATTGGCGACGCGCTTCACCAACGACACCGGCACGGTGCGCGACGCGCTGGGCCGCGCGGTGAACGGCGCCGGCGACGCGGTGAAGATCGTCGGGCTGATCGGCTCGATGCTGTATCTCGACTGGAGCCTTTTTCTCATTGCGGCGGCGCTTTATCCGATCGCGGCGCTGCCGATCCAAGCGATCGGCCGCCGCCTGCGCCGCGCCTCCGGCGGCATGCAGGTGCGCATGGGTGAGACCGCCACCCTGCTGACCGAAAGTTTCGCTCAGGCGCGCACGGTGCGGGCGTATCGCCTGGAAGAAGCCGAGACGCGACGGGCCGAATCGGCGTTCGGCGACATGTACCGGCAACTGATGGCGATGGCGCGCAGCCGCAATCGCATTGATCCGTTGCTGGAAGTGCTCGGCGGCGTCGCGGTCGCGGCGGTGCTGGCGTTCGCCGGCTGGCGTGCCGCGGCCGGCGCCAGCACGCTCGGCGACTTCACCGGCTTCGTGACGGCGCTGCTGCTCGCGGCACAGCCGCTGCGGGCGCTGGGCAACCTCAATTCCGCGCTCAACGAAGGCGTCGCCGGGCTCGCCCGCATCTTCGCCGTGCTGGACGAGCGCCCGACCATCCGCGAGCGGCCGGGGGCGGTGGCGCTGCCGGCCGGGCCGGGACGGTTGGCGTTCGAGCACGTCGCGTTCCGCTATCCGGACGGGCGCATGGGCCTGTCCGACCTGTCGTTCGTGGCCGAGCCCGGGCTGACCGTTGCGCTGGTCGGGCCGTCCGGCGCAGGGAAATCAACGGCGCTGGCGCTGATCCCGCGGCTGCATGACGCGCTGGGCGGCGCGGTCCGGATCGACGGTGCGGACGTGCGCGACGTGACGCTCGCCAGCCTGCGCGACGCCATTGCCTATGTCGGCCAGGATTCGCTTCTGTTCGACGACACGGTGGCCGCGAACATCCGCATGGGCCGGCCCGCTGCGTCCGACGCCGAGGTCGCGGCGGCGGCGCGGGCGGCGGCGGCGGATTTCGTCGCAGCGTTGCCGCAGGGCTTTTCCACCATCGTCGGTCCGGGCGGGCAGCGGCTCTCCGGCGGGCAGCGCCAGCGCGTGTCGCTGGCGCGCGCCTTGCTGCGCGACCCGCGCGTGCTGCTGCTCGACGAGGCCACCAGCGCGCTCGACGCCGAGAGCGAGGCGGCGGTGCAGCAGGCGTTGGCGCGCCTGCGCCAGGGCCGCACGACGATCGTGGTGGCGCACCGGCTCTCGACGGTGCGCGACGCCGACCTCGTGGTGGCGATGGCCGAGGGGCGTGCGGTGGAGCAGGGAACGCACGCCGAGCTGATGCAGCGGGACGGTCTGTATTCCCGCCTTGTACGGACCCAATCGTTCACTTGAGTCCGATTGCCGCGACCCCTCCTCCCGGCCTCCTCCCACAAGGGGAGGAGGAGAAGAAAGCCCCCTCTCCCCTTGTGGGAGAGGGCTGGGGTGAGGGGTTCGGCCGCGCGGACTCGCGGCTACTCGATGCGCACCAGCCGATGCTGCTTTCGGCCGGCGGAGAGCTTGATCGCGCCGTCGCGCAGGTCGGCATCCGTTATTCTGTGAGACTCGTCGCTGATCGCCACGTCGTTCAACCGGGCGCCGCCGCCGCGGATCAGCCGGCGCGCCTCGCCGCCGGTCGCGGCGAGACCGGCCTCGGTGAACAGCCGGAACGCCGGGATGCCCTCGGCGAGTTCGGCGGCGGCGACTGTGATGCTGGGCAAACTCTCAGCCGCCTCGCCATCCTCGAACGCCCGGCGCGCCGTTTCCGCGGCGGCCAAGGCGGTAGCGCTGCCGTGGGCCAGCGCGGTCGTCTCGGTGGCAAGAACCTTCTTCGCCTCGTTGATCTCCGCACCGCCCAACGTCTCAAGGCGAGCGATCTCCTTCAATGGAAGATCGGTGAACAGCCGGAGGAATCGGCCGACATCGGCGTCCTCGGTGTTGCGCCAGAACTGCCAGTAGTCGTACGGGCTCAGCCGGTCCGCGGTGAGCCACACCGCCCCGCGCGCGCTCTTTCCCATTTTCGCGCCCGACGCCGCCGTAATGAGCGGGGTTGTCAGCCCGAACGCCGCTGCGCCTTGCGTGCGTCGGATCAGGTCGGCGCCGGACGACAATGTTGCCCCACTGGTCGGAGCCGCCCATCTGCAGGGTCACGCCATGCCGCCGGAACAACTCGCGGAAATCGTAGCTCTGCAGGATCATGTAGTTGAATTCGAGGAAGGTCAGCGGCTGCTCGCGCTCCAGCCGCAGCTTGACCGAGTCGAAACTCAGCATGCGGTTGACCGAGAAATGGATGCCGACGTCGCGCAGCAGCGGGATGTAGCCGAGCGCGTCGAGCCAGTCGGCGTTGTTGGCCATCAGCGCGTCCGACGGCCCTTCGCCGAACGTCAGGAACGGGGAAAACACGCGGCGGATGCCGGCCATGTTGGCCGCGATCGTTTCGTCCGACAGCAGTTGCCGCGACTCGTCCTTGCCGGAGGGGTCGCCGATCCGCGTGGTGCCGCCGCCCATCAGCACCAGCGGCCGGTGGCCGTGGCGTTGCAGCAGCCGCAGCAGCATGATCTGCACGAGGCTGCCTACATGCAGGCTGTCCGCGGTGCAGTCGAAGCCGATATACGCGGTGACAACGCCGGTGCGCAGCGCGTCCTCCAGCCCTTCCGGGTCGGTGCACTGGTGGACGAAGCCGCGGGCGGTGGCGTCGCGCAGGAAATCGGCTGAGGGCATCGGGCGGGTTCCGGTTGGCGCAGTGGCAGGCGGGGCTAGCACAGCGGGCGAGGGAAAAGAATGCGCGCGATCGGGCTGATGAGCGGCACCTCGCTGGACGGCGTGGACGCGGCCTGGCTGGACACCGACGGCGAGCGTATTTTTCACAATGGCCCGGCGCTGACGCTGCCGTATGGCGACGCGCTGCGGGCGGATCTGCGGCGTGTGCTCGATCTGGCGCCGAGCTTGTCACCCGATGACCCGTTCCTCGCGGACGTGACGGCGCGGCTCACCACGAAGCACGCCGAGGCAGTGGCGGCGCTGGGGGAGCCCGCCGACATCGTCGGCATGCACGGCCAGACCATCCTGCACCGGCCGGGCCAGCGAAAAACCTGGCAGATCGGCGATGCGGCGGCGCTGGCGCGGGCGGTCGGGGTGCGCGTGGCGTACGATTTCCGCGCGGCCGACGTGGCGGCGGGCGGCGAAGGGGCGCCGTTCGCGCCGATCTTTCATGCCGCGCTGGCGGCGACGCTGGAAAAACCGCTGGCCGTGCTGAACCTCGGCGGCGTCGCCAACATCACCTGGATCGGGCCGGAGGACGCGCTGCTGGCCTGCGACACCGGGCCGGGCAACGGGCCGCTCGACGACTGGGTGCATCGGCACAGCGGCGCGGCGTTCGACCGCGACGGCGCGCTGGCGGCCGCGGGTCGGCCCGACGCTGCCGTGCTCGCGCGCCTGCTGGCGCATCCTTTTTTTCCCCGGCCGATGCCGAAATCGTTGGACCGGCTGGATTTTTCGGCGGCGCTGGCGGTGAGTGGGCTGTCCCACCTGTCCGCGGAGGACGGGGCCGCTACGCTCGTGGCATTCACCGCCGAAGCGGTCGCGCGCGCGCCGCTGCCCGGCCGGCCGCTTCGCGTGCTGGTCAGCGGCGGCGGCCGCAGGAACCCGGCGATCATGGCGGCGCTGGCCGCGCGGTTCCCGGTGCCGGTCGAGCCGGTCGAAGCGGTCGGTTGGGACGGCGACATGCTGGAGGCGCAGTGTTTTGCGCTGTTGGCGGTGCGGGTGGTGCGCGGCCTGCCGCTCAGTTTCCCGGGCACCACCGGCGTGCCGCGGCCGATGCCCGGCGGGCGGATCGCAGACGCGTAGAGCGCAAACAAAAAAACGCCTTCCGCCGTGTCCGGCGGAAGGCGCTTCTCGTGTCCCGGCAATAGCGGCTGCGTCAGTCCGCGGCCAGCGCCATGCTGCGGCGGGCCATCGTCTTCTTGACGTAGTCCTCGACCGCGGCGGCGACGCGATCGGCGTGGTTGGCGTAGACGTGGTCGGCGCCCGGGATGATCCGGTAGTCGACCTGCACGCCCTTCTGCGTGTTCAGCTTGTCCACCAGCTTCTTTACCGCCGGTTCCGGCACCAGCTCGTCGGTGTCGCCGTGCAGCATCAGCCCGCCGGTGGGGCAGGGCGCCAGGAAGCCGAAATCGTAGTGGTTGGCCGGCGGCGCGACGCTGACCCAGCCGGAGATTTCCGGCCGGCGCATCAGCAGCTGCATGCCGATGAACGCGCCGAACGAGTAGCCGGCGATCCACAGGCCGCCCGAGTTCGGGTTGACCGCCTGCATCCAGTCGAGCGCCGCCGCGGCGTCGCCAATCTCGCCGATGCCGCCGTCGTAGCGGCCCTGGCTGCGGCCGACGCCACGGAAATTGAACCGCATGACCGAGAAGCCGAGCTTCTGGAACGACTGGTACATCGTGTACGCGATGCGGTTGTTCATCGTCCCGCCGTGCAGCGGGTGCGGATGCAGTATCAGCGCCAGCGGGGCGCCCGATTCCTTGGAGTGGTGATAGCGACCCTCAAGGCGGCCGTCCGGCCCGGCGAACATCACTTCAGGCATGATACTGCGAAACCCGTTCCCTGGTGTGCCCACGGCCGCTGGAGCGGCCGGGCTGAAGACCCATGCGAGACGATCGATCCACTCGCTGGGTGCGCGCCGTCGCCCGGTTCAGGGGCGGCGCGACGGCGAGACGAACGAGATGGGAAGACGCCCTCGCTGCTGCCAGTGCACCATGCGCAGAGCTCATATTCCCGGTATCGCGAAAACCTGCGCCATTACCGGATGTGAGCCATTCTGGCCTTGTGCGCCGGCGCCCCTCGCCGGATGCTGGCACGTTCGGGAGGCTTCCAGGCCCGTCCTGGATCGTCAGTCCTGTTGTTGCAACCGTTTGATCGCGACCGATCCAATCCGCTTCGCCCCGGGTTCGGCCGCGCCCCGAAGCGAGGCGGACTATAGGTCGGCGGGCCGGCCTTTCATAATGGAATTGTCAAATGCGCTTCATCTTTTTGCGCGGAACAGGGGCACAAATCCGTCATGAAGGTTAACAAACGTGCACGAATTGGGCCGTGACCTACCTCGACGCTAACGCAACGGAGCCGCTGCGCCCCGCCGCCCGCCAGGCGATGCTGGCGGCGCTCGACGAGGTGGGCAACCCTTCGTCGGTGCATGCCGCCGGGCGGGCGGCGCGGCGGCGGCTCGAGCAGGCGCGCGAGGCGATCGCGGGCCGCTTCGGCAGCCGGCCGGCCGATCTGGTGTTCACCTCGGGCGGCACCGAGGCGGACGCGCTGGCGGTGCGCGGGCTGTCCGCCGGGCCGCCGGCTGATCGTCGGTGCCACCGAACACGATGCGGTGCGCGCCGCGGCGCCAGGGGCGGCGGTGCTGCCGGTCGACCGCGACGGCGTCGCCGACCTGCCGGCGCTGCGGGCATTGCTGGCGGAGGCGCCGGCGCTGCTGTGCCTGATGCTGGCCAACAACGAGACCGGCACGATCCAGCCGATTGCCGAGGCGGCGTCGCTGTGCCGCGCGGCCGGGGCTTGGCTGCATGTCGATGCGGTGCAGGCGGCGGGCCGCATCGCGGTGGATGTCGCCGCCATCGGCGCGCAGTCGCTGGCGCTGTCGTCGCACAAGCTCGGCGGGCCACAGGGGGCGGGCGCGCTGCTGCTGGCGCCGGAGGCGACGGCCGCGCTGGCGCCGCTGATCGTCGGTGGCGGCCAGGAGCGCGGGCGGCGCGGCGGCACCCCGGCGCTGCCGGCGATCTGCGGGTTCGCCGCCGCCGCGATGGCGGCGACCGGCGCGGCCGCGCTGGCCGCGCTGCGCGACGCGGCGGAGGCGGCCGCGGTGGCGGCGGGCGCGCTCGTGCTCGGGGCGGGGGCACCGCGGCTGCCGAACACCACCTGCCTCGCGTTGCCGGGCGTGAAGGCCGAGACCCAGGTGATCGCGCTCGACCTCGCCGGCATCGCGGTGTCGGCCGGGGCCGCGTGCAGCTCCGGCAAGGTCGCGCGCAGCCACGTGCTGGAGGCGATGGGGCTCGGGCCGCTCGCCGGCGAGGCGATCCGCGTGTCGCTGCCGTGGAACGCGACCGAGGCCAATATCTCCGCTTTTGCCGCCGCATACCGGACGATGGCGGACCGCCTTTCGCGCCGCGCCGCCTGACCCCATCTGCGAGCGATGACATCGCGCCCGAATCGCCCAATCTATCTCGACAATCAGGCCACGACGCAGTGCGACCCGCGCGTCGTCGCGGCGATGCTGCCGTTCTTCACCGAACGCTTCGGCAACCCGCACAGCGTCGAGCACGCTATGGGGCTCGATGCCGAGGCCGCCGTCGAGGACGCGCGGGGCAAGGTCGCGGCGCTGATCGGGGCGGATGTGCGCGAAGTGGTGTTCACCTCGGGCGCGACCGAGGCCAACAACCTCGCGATCAAGGGCGCGGTCCGGTTTGCCGCCGGCCTGGGCACGCCGCGGCGGCGCATCGTGACCGTCGCGACCGAGCACAAATGCGTGCTGGAATCGGTGCAGGACCTCGCCGACGAAGGTTTCTCCCCCGTGCTGCTGCCGGTGCGGCCGGACGGGCTGCTCGACCCGGACGACCTGCGCGCGGCGCTCGCCGTGCCGACGCTGCTGGTCAGCGTGATGGCGGTCAACAACGAAATCGGCGTCATTGAGGACGTTGCTGCCATTGCCGCTATCGCGCGCGAGGCGGGGGCGCTGTTCCACACCGATGCGGCGCAGGCGGCGGGAAAAATCCCGCTCGACGTGGCGGCGATGGGGATCGACCTGCTGTCGCTGTCCGGCCACAAGATGTATGGCCCGAAGGGCGTCGGCGCCCTGTACGTCCGCCGCCGCCCGCGCGTGCGGATTTCTCCGTTGTTCTCGGGCGGCGGGCAGGAGCGCGGGCTGCGCTCCGGCACGCTGCCGGCGCCGCTGCTCGTCGGGCTCGGCGAGGCCGCCCGCATCGCCGCCGCCGAGATGGACGCCGACAACGCCCGCATCGCCGCGCTGCGCGACCGGATGCTGGCGCGTTTGCGCGACGCGGTGCCCGGCATCGCGGTCAACGGCAGCACGGACAAGAGGATCGCGGGCAACCTCAACCTGACGTTCCCGGCGGCTAGCGCCGTCGCGCTGATGCGGGCGGCGCCGGAACTGTGCGTCTCCACCGGCTCGGCCTGCTCGTCGGCCGAGGTCGAGCCCTCCTACGTGCTGCGCGCGCTCGGGCTCGACGAGGCGCGGGCCAGGCGCACCTTGCGGATCGGCATCGGACGCTTTACCTCGGCCGCCGATATCGATTTTGCTGCGGACGCCCTGGCGGCGGCGCACGCCTCGGAGGCCTGACCGCACCCCATGCCGAAGATGACGTTCATCGAACGCGATGGCACGCGCCGCGAAGTGGAGGCGCCGCTCGGCCTCTCGGTGCTGGAGATCGCGCACAAGCACGGCGTGGACATCGAGGGCGCCTGCGAGGGCTCGCTCGCTTGCTCGACCTGCCACGTGATTGTCGATGCGTCGTGGTTCGGCAAGCTCGCCCGTCCGACCGAGGATGAGGAGGACATGCTGGATCTCGCGTTCGGGCTGGAGCGGACGTCGCGGCTCGGCTGCCAGATCGTGATGACGCCGGCGCTGGACGGGCTGGTGGTGAAGCTGCCGCCGGGCACCCGCAACATGCTCAAGGCGTGAGGGCGCGCGGGTAGCGCCATGCGGGTGCTCGTCGCCATGTCCGGAGGCGTGGACAGCAGCGTGGTTGCCGGCCTGCTGGCCGAGGCCGGGCACGACGTGATCGGCGTCACGCTGCAACTGTACGACCACGGCGCCGCAGTCGGCCGCAAGGGCGCGTGCTGCGCCGGGCAGGACATCCACGACGCCCGCCGCGTCGCCGACCGGCTCGGCATCCCGCATTACGTGATCGACGCCGAAGCGCGGTTCCGCGCCGCCGTGATCGAGCCGTTCGCCGCCAGCTACGCGGCCGGCGAGACGCCGGTGCCGTGCGTGCGCTGCAACCAGTCCGTCAAGTTTTCCGATTTGCTCTCGCTCGCCGCCGATCTCGGCGCCGAGCTGCATGGCGACGGGCCACTACGCCCGCCGCATCGACGGCCCCGAGGCGCGGAACTGCACCGCGCCGCCGATCCCGCCCGCGACCAGACGTATTTTCTGTTTGCCACCACCGGGCCGCAGTTGCAGCGGACAGTGTTTCCGCTCGGCGACATGCCGGAGAAGAAGACAGTCCGCGCGCACGCGGCACGGCTCGGCTTGCCGGTGGCGGAAAAGCCGGACAGCCAGGACATCTGTTTCGTTCCGTCCGGCAACTACGCCGATGTGGTCGGCAGGATCAGGCCGGAGGCGCTGGCGCCGGGCGATATCGTCACCGAGGCCGGCGAAGTGGTCGGGCGGCACGACGGCGTGGCCCGCTATACCGTGGGACAGGCGAAGCGGCTGGGCTCCGCCGTTCGTGGAGAGGCGCGGCGCGTGGTGGTCGGGCTCGACGCCGCGGGCCGCCGCGTCGTGGTCGGCGCGCCGACGCGGGGCGATCGGTTGGTCCGGCTGCGCGAAATGAATTGGCTGGCGCCGCCGGCGCCGCGCGCCTGCACCGTCAAGCTGCGCGCGCGCGAGGCGCCGCGGCCGGCGCGGATCGTGCCGACGGCGACTGGCGCGGACGTGTTGTTGGCCGACCCGGCGCTCGCCGCGCCCGGGCAGGCCTGCGTCGTCTATGATGGCGAGCGCGTGCTCGGCGGCGGCTTCATCTGTGCGCCCGCCGCTGACGGCTGAAGGGGAGACAAAAATGTCCGCCAAAGAAGAAATCCCGGCACTGGTCGCCGAGTGGAACGAGAACGCGGCGCGCCGCGATCTCGCCGGCTGCGTGGCGTATTTCGCGCCCGGCGGCGCGTTCATGGCGCCGCACGCGCCGGCCGCGCGCGGGCACGACGCGATCCGTGCCGCCTGGGCCGCGATGTTCGCATTGCAGAACCTGTCGGTGACGTTCGGCCCGACTGCGGTGGACGAGGCGGCATCCGGCGACCTCTGCTACGAAATCGGCACCTGGGCGCTCGGCCACGACATGCCGCACGGGCGGCACGAGGACCACGGCAAATACGTCGTGGTCTGGAAACGCCTGGATGGCGTGTGGAAGGTGATGGCCGACATCTTCAACAGCGACGTTGCGTTGCCGGGCGCATAGCGGCGCCTCGCGACAGCCGGAGACGAGTGGGCCCCTCATAAAACCGTGAAGAAGCGGGCAAGCGCGCTTGCCGGTACACGGTGCCTGCGCTATCCGCTAAGACAACGACCGCGACAAATCGGGCGCGCCAACGTCGGACGCGCTTGGCAGGGGGGCTTCCGATGCTGGGTTGCGCGAGCAGCCGGATCGCGTTCGGTCGGCTGCCGGCATGAGCCGCCGCAGCGTGCCCGGGTGCGTGCCCCCACAGCCGGGCAATCCGAAAAAAGACCGTGACATGACAGGAAGGCCAAAGCCATGACCGTTACTATTGTGTCCGGCGCCGCAACGACCAGCACCAGCGTCACGCTGAACAACGGCGACACGCTCAGCGCCTTCTCCGGCGGCATCGCCAGCGCGACCTCGGTGTTTTCCGGCGGCATCGCCAGCGCCTATGCCGGGGGCGCCCTGGACTACACCATCCTCAGCGGCGGCAGCGCGGCGGTCTCCTCCGGCGGCAGCGCCTTCAGCACCACCGTGCTCAGCGGCGGCGTGCAGACGGTGTTCGCCAGCGGCGAGGCCTCCGACACGCTGGTCGACAGCGGCGGCAGCGCAGCCGTGTCCTCCGGCGGCGTCATCAGCGCCACCGGCGTATTCGGCGGCACCGTCACGGTCGATGCCGGCGGCTCGGCGGTCAGTTCCTACGTGGACGGCGGCGGCCAGATCGTGAGCGGCGGCGCTGCCAGCGCCCTCGCGACCAGCGTCTTCGGCGACGGCTCCGAGACCCTGGTCGCCGGCGGCACCGACAGCGGCAATTTCGTCAGCAGCGGCGGCTTCGAGTTCGTTTCCTCCGGCGGCACCGACATCTCTGCGACCGTCAGGAGCGGCGGCACCGAATTCGTGGCCGCCAGCGGCACCGCGAGCGGCACGACGATCGAGAGCGGCGGCTTCGAGTACGTCGGCCCGGGCGGCACCGCGAGCGGCACGGTGATCGAGTCCGGCGGCCTCGAAGTGGTGCTCAGCGGCGGCACCGATTCCGGCGCGATCATCTCGGCGGGCGGCCTGCTGGTGATCCTGTCCGGCGGCAGCGGCTTCGACACGATCTCGTCGGGCGGCCATTCGATCAGCGGCAATGCGGTCGTGCTGGCGAATTCGGGGGTGCCGTCGGGCCTCGGCGCCTCCGCGAGCGGCGAGGCGGTGGGCTCGGGCACCAAGTTGTACGTGTTTTCGGGCGGCACTGCCGACGTCACGTCGGTCGGTTCGAGCGGCGGCCTCGACGTGTTCGGCGGCGCGGTGAGCGGCACCGTCGTCGGCAGCGGCGGCTACGAGTACATCACCAGCGGTACCGACGTGTCCGCGACCGTCGAATTGCGCGGATACCTGTATGTCGGCGGGGGCACGGCCACCGGCGACGTCATCGAAGGCGGCGGCAGGGCCGAAATATATCTGCTCGGCACGGCCAGCGGCACCACTGTCGCCGTCGGCGGCAGCATGACCGTCTACGTCGATGCGACAGTATCCGACGTGACCGCGCTCGGCGCCGTGTTGCTCGACGGCGGCAGCGCGCTCAGCACGACGGTGTCGGGCGGCGGCTACCTGTCGGTCAGCGGCTTTGGCTACGCCGGCGCGACCAGCGTCAGCGACGGCGGCGCCGTGTTCGTCGGCGGCGAGGGAATGACCAGCGGCACCGTCGTCGGCAGCGGCGGCACCGAGATCCTCGATTTCCTCGGGAGCGCCACCGACACGACGGTCGGCAGCGGCGGCATCCAGGAAGTCGGATCGGAATCTCGATCGCCTCGTCGACCACGGTGCAAAGCGGCGGCATCCAGGTCGTCGACGGGGAAGGCACCGCTGCATCCACCACGATCGATTCGGGCGCCATCGTGGTGGTGCTGAGCAGCGGCATCGCGTCCGGCGCCGCGCTCGATCGTGGCGGCTTGCTGGTGCTGGCGAGCGGCGGGTCCAGCTTCGGTGCGAATTCGTTGGGCGGCTCGGCGGTCAGCGGCTCCGCGGTCGTGCTGGACACGGCGTCGGGCGTCAGCGCCTGGGCCGCCTCGGCGAACAGTGTGTTCGCCGGCAGCGGCGACACGCTGCTGGTGCTGCAAGGCGGCACCGTTACCGATACGAGCGTCGCCTCCGGCGGCGCGGCCTTCGTCTTTGCCGGCGGCTTGGCCAGCGAGACCGACGTATTCAGCGGCGGGACCGAGACCCTGCTCGCGGGCGGCACCGCCGACGACACCTCCCTGGGCAGCGGCGGCTCGCAGGTGGTTGGCTCCGGTGGCGCCGCCTATGGCACCGTATTGAGCGGCGGCGCTCAGTTCGTGCAATATCTCGGCCTCGCCGTCGAGACCTTCAACATCGACGGGACCCAGGTGCTGGCGGGATACGAGGCCTTTGCCAGCCTGACCTACCTGTATTTCGGCGGCACCCAGGTCGTCTCCTCCGGCGGAAGCGCCTACGCGACCGACGTCGGCGCCGGGGGCGCCCAGTTCGTGGGCGGCCACAGTGCCGCCACCGAATACACGAGCGTCTCCGGCTTCGACGCCATCCAGATCGTGTCGTCGGGCGGCGCGGCATTCGCCACGACGGTCGAGTACGGCGGGATCGTGGTGGTACAGAGCGGTGGTTTCGCCGAGGACACGACAGTGTCGGCCGGCGGCCTGTTCGTGGTGCTGCCCGGCGGCTCCGCCGTCGCCCCGAATTTCGCGGGCGGCTCGGCGATCAGCGGCTACGACCTCGTGCTGCAGACGTCCGCAGGGCTTTTCGGCTTCCCCGCATCGTTGAGCGGCGATGCGATCCAGTCGGGCAGCACGCTCTATGTCTTCTCCGGTGGCACCGCCGACGCCACCCTCGTCGTCAGCGGCGGCGACGTGGTGCTGGTCGGCGGTTCGGCCAGCGGCACCATCGTCGGCAGCGGCGGCTCCGACACGGTCTATCTCGGCACCGATGACGCGGCCCTGATCGGGTCGGGCGGCGAGCAGTTTGTGGCCGGCGGCATCGCCAGCGGCACCGTGGTGAGCGGCGGCTCGGCGGGGATCGGCTACCGCGGCGTCGCCAGCGGCATGATCGTGACCGACGTCGGCACCGCCACGGTCGCGTCCGGCGGGCAGACCTTCGGGACGGTGCTGGGGCATCGCGGCGTCGAGACCGTCAGCGCCGGCGGCACCGCCTACGGCACGTCCGTCGGCAGCGCCGGCGCGATGTTCGTCACCGAGAGCGGCCGCGCGTCGTTCACCATGCTGACCGGCTACATGCAGGTCACCGAGAGCGGCAGCGCGGCCTCGACGACGGTGACCGGCGGCGGTTACCTCGACGTCTACGAAAGCGGCAGCGTGAGCGACACGAGCGTCAGCGACGGCGGCGTCGTCTATCTCGCGCCCCAGGGCGGCGCCAGTGCCACGGTCGTCGGCAGCGGCGGCGCTCAGGTCGTGGGCTATTCCGGCAGCGCCCTCGCCACCACCGTGGGCGCCAGCGGCTTCCAGATCGTGGCGTACAGCGGCACCGTGTCCGGGGCCACCGTGGACGGCGGCGGCATCCAGGTCGTCGCGGCGGGCGGACAGGCCACGTCCACCGCGATCCACTCGGGCGGCATCGAGGTCGTGCTCGGCAGCGGGGCCGAAACCGGGGGAACGGTTTCGGCCGGCGGCCTGCTGGTGCTGGCGAGCGGCGGCTCCGGGTTCGGTGTGCAGACGCTCGGCGGCGGCACGCTGGTCAGCGGCTTCGACGTGGTCCTGGACACGCCGTCGGGGGTGACCAGTTGGGCGACCGCCGCGAACGGCCAGCAGGTTGGCAGCGGCGACACGCTGATCGTGCTGTCGGGCGGCAGCGTCAGCGGCACCACGGTCAGCGATGGCGGCCGGGAGATCGTGTTCGCGGACGACGGCGCCAGCGCGTCCCTGGTCTACAGCGGCGGCAGCGAGATCGTCGAGTTCGGCGGCAGCGTGATCAGCGCCGGCCTCGGCAGCGGCGGCAGCCAGTTCGTGTCGTCCGCCGGCAGCGCGTATGCCACATCGGTCACCGGCGGCACCCAGCTCGTGCTGTCCGGCGGCGAATTTTTCGACGCCGACATCGACGCCGGGGTCCAGGTCGTCACTTTGGCCGGCAGTGCATTGCGTACGGTACGTTGCGGGCAGCGGCGTCGAGATCCTGAGCGCCCGCGGCACCTCGTCCGACACCCTGCTCGCCAGCGGCGGCCGCGAGGTCGTCTCCGCCGGCGGCTACGCCGCGTTCACCACGGCCGCGGTGGGCGGTACCGTGCAGGTCGACTCCGGCGGCGAGTTGTACCGGCCCCTGATCGGCAGCGGCGGCTCGGAGTTTGTGGCATCCGCTGGCGAAACGTTCAGCGCGTCGGTCTACGGCGGCGTCCTCTCCGTGGGCAGCGGCGGCTTCGACGACTTCACGGTCGTCAGCCGCGGCGGCGTCGATGTCGTCGGCGGCAGTGCCAGCGGCACGACGCTGGAGCCCCTCGGGCTGCAACTCGTCGTCTCGGGCGGCGTGGCCAACGCGACCACGATCGAAAACGGCGGCATCCAGGTGGTCGAGGCCGGCGGCACCACCAGCAACACCGTCGTCAGCTGGCACGGCATCGAGATCGTCGAGAGCGGCGGCACCGCGGACCCGACCACGGTGACCAGCGGCGGCCTGCTGATGGTGCTGGCGGGCGGCAGCGACCCCGGTGCGATCCAGGACACCGGCGGCTTGCTGACCAGCGGCGATGCGGTGGTGCTGCAGACCCCGGCCGGCTCCAGCGGATGGGCAACCTCGGCGAGCGGCGTCGTGGTCAGCGGCCCCGACGTGCTCTACGTCGCCCCGGGCGGCTCCGCCAATGCCGCGATCGTCAGCGCGAACGGCTACGAAGTGGTGATCGGCGGCACCGACAGCGGCGCGACGCTGAGCGGCGGCTACAGCTTCATCCTCGACGGCGGCATCGCCAGCGCCACCGACGCGGCCGTGAACGGCCAGATTACCGTCGGCTCGGGCGGCACCACCGTCAGCGCGGCGCTGTACTCCGGCAGCGTCGAGAGCGTGCTGTTCGGCGGCCTTGCCAGCGCGACCCACGTGGACGTGTCCGGCACCCAATACGTCGAGGGCGGCCGGGCGTCCGGCACCATCGTGTCGGGCGACGCTCTCGTGCCCTCGGCGGTCGCCCAGGAGGTCGTGTGGTCCGGCGGCGACGAATACGGCACCGTCGTCGAAGCCGGCGGCAGCGACAGCGTCCAGTCCGGCGGCGCCGCTTTCCACGACACGGTCGATGCGTCCGGCAATCTGACGGTGTTGTCCGGCGGCACGGCCTTCGACACCACGATCAGCGGCGGCACCGCGACCGTGGCCTCGGCCGGCGCCGCCACCGGCTATGTCGACTTCCAGGGCAGCGGCGGCGTGCTGGAGCTCGCCGGCACCCTCGCCCCCGCGGCCACGATCGGCGGCTTCGTCAACGGCGATACCATCGACCTGCTCAACGTCGCCTCGGTCGGCGGCGGCACCGCCGTCTGGACCTCGGGCAGCGGCCTGCTGACGGTGACCGAGGGGGGCGTGGTCGAGGTGCTGAAGCTCGACCCGTCGCACAACTACACCGGCGACACCTTCACGCCGTCCTTCGACGGCGCCGCCGGCACCGACATCACCGTCACCTGCTTCTGCGCCGGCACCCGGATCGCGACGCCCGGCGGCGAGGTGGACGTGGAGCGGCTGCGGATCGGCGATCTGGTGTCGCTCGCCGACGGCCGCGCGCTGCCCGTGCGCTGGCTCGGCCGCCAGACGGTTTCCCGCCGTTTCGCCGACCCGCTGCGAACGCTGCCGATCCGCATCGCGGCGGGCGCGCTCGGCCCGCAGACGCCGACCCGGGACCTGCTGGTCTCGCCGGGGCACGCGCTGCTGCTCGGCGGGCTGCTGGTGCAGGCGGGAGCGCTGATGGATTTGGCCGGCGTGTCGCGCGAGCACAGCGTCGCAGACACGTTCGTCTACTGGCACGTCGAACTCGACGAGCACGCGCTGCTGCTGGCCGAGGGGGTGGCGACCGAGAGCTATCTCGACGGCTGCGAGGACGTGGCGTTCGACAACCGCGACGAGCGGCCGGGGCGCGAGGCGGCGGCGGAACTGCCGTATCCGCGCGTGAAGTCGGCGCGGCAACTGTCGCCGCAGTTCCGGCGGCGCGTCGGGGCGCGGGCCGCGTAGCGGCCATCGTCGGATCAACGAGGCGGCGGCGCGCGGCTTGACAGGCGCGCCGCTCGCCACCTTGTTGCGTCCGACCGGGGCGCGGCCCGCGCCGACAACTGCGGAGAGCGTGAGGCCAGTGGAACCGAAGCGATTGGGCTTTTTCAGCCGGCTGCTCGACCAGGCCGGGCCGGCGGAACGCTACCGGCTGGCGCTGGAGCAGATCGGCTGGGCCGAGCGCTGCGGCTTCGGCAGCGCCTGGGTTGCGCAGCACCATTTCGTCGAGGCCGAGGGCGGCCTGCCCGCGCCGCTGGTGTTCCTGGCGGCAGCAGCCTCCCGCACCTCGGCAATCCGGCTCGGCACCGGCGTGATCACGCTGCCGATGGAAAATCCGCTGCGCGTCGCCGAGGACACCGCGGTGCTGGACCTGCTCTCCGGCGGCCGGCTGGAGGTCGGTGTCGGCACCGGCGGCACGCCATCGGCGTTCACCTCGTTCGGGCTCGACAGCGCCGACCGCGCGAAGGTGTTCGCGCAGCACCTGAGCACGCTGCGCGCGGCGTGGCGCGGCGAGGCGCTGCCCGGTGGCGCCAACCGGCTTTACCCGGCCGCCCCCGACCTCAACGACCGGGTGTGGCAGGCGACATTCTCGGTCGAGGGCGGCCGTCGCGCGGGGCTTGCCGGCGACGGACTGATGCTGTCGCGTACCCAGCCGCGCGCCGCGCACGCGCCGCACGCGAGCCTCGCCGACATCCAGAACCCGATCATCGACGCTTATCTCCAGGCGTTGCCGCGCGGGCGCGAGCCCCGCATCCTCGGGTCGCGCAGCGTGTTCGTCGCCGACGATTCTGCTGAGGCGCGTCGCCTCGCGTTGGCTGGCCTACGCCGCGCTATCCCGCAGATGCGTGCCAGCGGGCATACGGTGTCAGGCGACACGCTGGAGGAACTGTTGCTGGTCTCCGACTCCCATGTCGGCACGCCGGACGACGTGATCGCCTCGCTCGCGGCCGATGGCGCGCTGGAACGGGTGACCGACCTCGTCGTGCAGGTGCACGCGATGGACCCGCCACATCCGTTCGTCCTGCGCTCGATCGAACTGATGGCCGAGCGGGTCGCGCCGGCGTTCGGGTGGCGGCCGGAGCCTCGGGAGCGGCCGGCGGCGAAAAGGGCGCGCGCATGAGCGACGTGATCGACCGGCTGGCCGGCATTTCGCCCGGTTCGCCGCTGGCGGCGATCCGCGGCCAGCGGGCGCAGGCGCGCGACAACGCGCAGGCGAGCTACGCGGCGCTGTTCAAGCCGGCGGCGCCCGGGCACATGGCGATGCAGGAACGCTTTGCGGTGGCGGTGTTCGTGGCCGCCCTGCACCGCGACCAGCCGATCGTCGAGTTCTACGCCGCGGGCCTGGCCGACGTCGGCGACGGCCCGGCGCTGGCCGACGAACTGATCTCGGAGATCGCCCGCGGCGCGTGGCAGGGGCCGTACGGTTGTTTCCCGCCTGGGCCGCTCAGCGGTGAGGACCGCCCTGGCCCGTCGTTCCAGGTGTTGCCGGAGCACCGCGAAGGGCTCGGCGAGCGGCTCGCCGCTGCGTTCGAGCACGCGCACATGCTGGTGTTCCATCCGCGCGATGCCGCGCCGGCGGCGTTGCAGGCGCTGCTCGATGCCGGCTGGTCGACCACCGGCATCGTCACCCTGTCGCAGCTTGTTGCCTTTCTGGCGTTCCAGATCCGCGTGGTCGCCGGGCTGCGCAGCCTTGCCGCCGGAGAACACTGACATGACCGACGCGACGATCGCCTATCCGGACCATTGCCAGCCGGTCGCGTTCTCCCAGGACGAGCTCGGCTGGCTGCCGTGGCTCGCGCCGCTGCCGCTCGAAGACCTGACCGATCGGCACTGGGCCGGCCTCGTCGATGCGTCGCGCGCGAAGTCGCCGTATTTCATGCTGCTGGCCCGCGACCCCGACATCCTGGGCGCCCGCACCAGGACCGACAAGGACATCTTCTACAACACGCAGGGCGGCCTGCCGCGGGCGGAGCGCGAACTGGCCGCCGCCGCGACCTCGCGCTTCAATGGCTGCATCTTCTGCGCCTCCGTACATGCCCGCTTCGCCACGCAATTCTCCAAGCGCCGCGACGAGGTCGAGCGCCTGCTGCACGAGGGCGTTGGCGGCTGACATCGACGCACGATGGAACGCGATCATCGCGGCGTCGGTCGCGCTGTCGGCGACGCCCGTCGCGTTCGGTGCCGAGCACATCGCGCGGCTGCGCGCGGTCGGCCTCGACGACATGCAGATCGCCGACCTGATCCACAGCGCCGCGTTCTTCAACTGGGCCAACCGGCTCATGCTGTCTTTGGGCGTGCCGGAGGCCGCGGCAGGCTGATCCGGGCGAGCGGCAAGGCGCGCAAAAATCACCGCCCCAGCTTGGCCCGCCGCGTGCGCTGCCACTTCACCAGCTGATCGAGCGACACCGCCAGCACGATCACCGCGCCGGTGACGAACGTGCTCCAGGTGGCGTCGATGCCGAAGAAGATCAGGCCGCTGCTGATGATCTGGATGATCAGCATGCCGACCACCGCGCCGATCACCGTGCCGGCGCCGCCGGATAGCGGCGTGCCGCCGATGATCACCGCCGCGACGACGACAAGCACGAAGTCGGACCCCTCGTTCGGGTCGATGGCGCCGCGGAAGCCGACATACATCGCCCCCGACAGGCCGCAGATCGCGCCCATCAGCACGAGCGTCTGCAGCCGCACCGAGGCGTTGGAGATGCCGGCGAGCTCCGCCGCCTCCGGATTGCTGCCGACCGCCTGCACGCGATAGCCGAAGCGCGTGCGGTGCAGCACCAGGTGCATGGCGACGGCGAGCAACAGGAAAATGGCCGCCGGCACCGGCAGCACGCCGAACAGTTTTGCCGAGATCGCGGTGAAGAAGCTGCTCGACTGGTCGGCCGGCACCACGGCGCGGCCGTTGTTCACAACGAGAGAAAGCCCTTGGAACATCGAGAACGTGCCGAGCGTGACGATGATCGCCGGCAGCCGCAGCACGACGGCAAGCGCGCCGTTCATCAGTCCGAGGATCGCGCCGAATCCGACGCCGGCGACGCCGCACACCCACGGGTTGACGCCCCCGACCATCATCAACGCCGTCAGCACCGCGGACAAATTGAAGATCCAGCCGACGGAGAGGTCGATCTCGCGGATCGCGAGCAGGAACACCATGCCGACAGCCAGCATGCCGAGGAACGTCGTGTGGCCGAGGATGGTCAGCAGGTTCAGCGGGTTGAGGAAGCGCGGCCGGGCGACGCCGATCACCGTCATCATCACCAGCAGCGCGACGATGACGCCGATTTCCTCCGGCAGGCGCCGGCGCCGCGGCTGAGCGAGTTGAGCCGCCGGCTGCGGACTTGCCGATTGGCTCATTGCATCACCTCTGCGGCCGCGCCCGGCAGTTCGTATTCCGGCGCCGCCGCGGTCGGCCGCTCGGCGGTGTTGATCATGTGCAGCAGCGTGCGGCTGTCGATCTCCTGCCCCGCCAGTTCGCCCGCAAGCCGTCCTTGGTAGAACACGAGAATCCGATCGCACAGGCCGATCAGTTCCGGCAGTTCGGTGGAGCTGAACAGCACGATGCCGCCCTCCGCCGACATCTTGCGGATCAGCCCATAGATCTCGCGCTTGGCGCCGACATCGACGCCGCGCGTCGGGTCATCCAGCAGAAAGACTTTCGGCGAAATCTCCAGCCATTTGCCGACGACGACCTTCTGCTGGTTGCCGCCGGACAGTTCGTTGGCAAGGCTGTAGGCCGAGCGCGCGCGAATGCGCAGGTTTTCGATCTGCCGGTTCGCCCGGGTGCGCGCATGGCGCTCGCTGAACCACGGCAGCCCGCCGCGCCGCGCGCCGATCACGACCTGGCTGATGTTGAACAGAATGCTCTTGTCGAGCATCAGCCCGTTGCGCCGCCGGTCGGCCGGCACCATGCAGACGCCGCGCCGCGCCGCGTCGGCCGGGTTTTGCGGCAGCCCGCGCGTGTCCGGGAACGTCACCCGCCCCGCGCGCGCCTTCTCCGTGCCGAACAGGACTGCCAGCAGGTTGGAGACGCCGGAGCCTTCCAGCCCCGCCAGTCCCACGACCTCGCCCGAGCGCGCGGAGAAGCTGATTTCTTCAAGCGTGTCGCTGCGTAATCCCTGCACCTCGATCCGCGCATCGGTCCCGTCGGTGCGCGGCAGCGGCGGGGGGAACAGCACCTCGTGCTGCACGCCGATCATGCCTTCGATCACCTCGGGAATGGTCAGCGCCGCGCGATCCTTGGTCAGCACGTCGCGGCCGTTGCGGGTGATGGTGACGCGATCGGAGATGGCGAAAACCTCCTCCAGCCGGTGCGAGACGTAGAGCATCGTGTTGCCGCGCTCGCGCAGTTGCTGAAGGACAGAAAACAGCCGCTCGGTCTCGCGCTTGTTCAGCGCCGAGTTGGGCTCGTCGAGGATCAGCAGTCGCGGTTCCTCCAGCAAAACGCGACAGAGTTCGACAAGCTGCTGCTCGCCGATGGACAGCCGGCTGAGGGCGGCATGCACGTCGACATGCAGCCCGAGCTGCCGCAGCAGGTCGCGGCTGCGCTGCTCCATCGCGGCAACGGAGACGAAGCCGCCGCGCGTCGGCTCGCGGTTGACGAACAGGTTGGCGAGCACCGAGCGTTGCGGGAACAGGCTCAGTTCCTGGTAGACGATGCCGATGCCGCGGCGGCGCGCCGCGTTCGGCGACTCGATCGCCACCTGCTGCCCATCAAGCAGGATGGTGCCGCCGTCCGGCCGCACCGCGCCCGCGAGCACCTTCATCAGTGTCGATTTGCCGGCGCCGTTCTCGCCGACGACAGCGTGGATCGTGCCGCGCTGCACCTGCAGGTTCATGTTGTCGAGCGCGACGACGCCGCCGTAGCGCTTCGCCAGCCCGCGCACTTCGACCAGCGGCGTATCGGCCATCAGACGGAGGGCGACCTCGCGGTCGCCCCCTGCCGGTCCGGATCGTGCGGTCGGGAAGTCACTCCGACTCGGCCGCGATCGGCTGCATGCCCTTGGTCAGCCCATCGCCCGCGAGCGACTGCACCCACGGCTTGTAGTACTCCGCCGTCGCTTTCGGGTCCGCCGCGAGTTTCTGGGCCTCGCCAAACGTGATCTTCGGCAGGTTGTTGCCCATGTCCACGCTGTCGGCGGTGACGATCTGCGTGCCCGAGTTGAAGAACCCGACCGGCGTCGGCGTCTTCGTCTTGATCGCGTGCACCAGCAGCGCGACCGGCAGGTAGCCCTGCACGAACGCGCTCTGCCCGAGCGTCACGTAGGCGTGGCCGCCCTTGATCGCCGCAAGGTTCTCTTCGGTCATGTCGTAGCCGCCGGCGATGAACTTGTCGCCGTTGGCGGCATTCAGCTTGCCGAGGCTCGCGACGTCCGGCGCGCACAGGCCGATCATCGCCGCCGCATCGGGATTCGCGGCATAGAGCTGTTCCCAGCGATTGTAGTTCTCGACCGCGCTGACCTTCACGTCGTACGGCCCGAGCACTTTCAATCCAGGCGCCGCCTTCAGGGATTCCTCGACGCCCTTGGCGCGGTTTTCCAGCACCGGGAAGCCCGGGAAACAGTTGCCGATCACCACGGTGCCCTTGGCCGACGCGCCGCCCATCTTGGCGACAATCATCTTGCCGAGGATGCGGCCGCTCTCCACCGACTTCTCGCCGACGTAGGCGGCCTTCACCGATTTTGCGAGCAGGTTGTACTGCACGATCGGCACGCCGCTCGCGATCAGGTCGTTCAGCCCCTTCGCCATCGACTCGCCCGGCACCGATGTCGCGACGCCCTGCACCCCGGCGCTGACGAAGTTCTGCACCGCGCGCAACTGCGCCTCCGGATCGCCGCCGGATTTCTGGGCGACTTCGAGCTTCACGCCAAGATCGTTCGCCGCTGCCTGCGCGCCGTCGACGATCTGCTGGATGAACGGGTTGCCCTGCGCGTGCGTGACGAAGCCGACGGTGACGTCGTCCGCCCGCGCCGCCGGAGCGGCTCCCGCGAGCGCGACGGCCGCCGCGACAGCGACGACGGTGGTGATCCGAGACATTGTTTCCTCCTGGATTTCGTTTCGGCGACACGGAACTCCGGCCGCCTGCGCAGCCATTGAACATCGGACCGTGCGGGCTTGTCGATGGCCGCGGTCAGACCGCGCTCAGCCCGCCGTCGACGAACATCAGCGAGCCGGTCATGTAGGAGGCATCGTCCGACGCGAGGAACGCGATCGCGCCCGCCAGTTCCGCCGGCTGCGCGCCGCGCTTCAGCGGGATCGTGCTGACCAGCGCTTCCATCACCTTGGGGTCCGCGACGATCTCGTGCACGATCGGCGACAGCGTGAACCCCGGCACCACCACGTTCACCCGGATGCCGTCCAGCGCATAGTCCGCCGCCATGATGCGTGCGAGCCCATGCACGCCGCCCTTGCTCGAACTGTAGGCGACGCTGCCCGGCGTGCAGCCGAGAATGCCGGTCGGCGAGCCGGTGATCACCACCGCGCCGGTCTTCGCGGTTGCGCGGATTGCGGCGACGCCGTGCTTGCACGACAGGTACATGCCGGTGAGGTTCACGCCCAGGATCTCGTCCCACACCGCCTTGTCGAGCCCATGCACGCGGCCGTCGCGCTCGGCCGAGAAAATGCCCGCGTTGGCAATCAGGATGTCGAGGCGGCCGAATTTCTTCACGACATCCTCGAACGCCGCCGCGATCTGCACCTCGACGCCAACATCGGCGGTGATCGCGACGGCGGTGCCGCCTGCCTCGGTGATGCGCTTCGCGGTCGCGACCGCGGCCGGCGCGTTGCGGTCGATGATCGCGACCGTGCAGCCCTCCTCGCCCAGCCGCAGCGCCCCGGCCTGGCCGATCCCCGAGCCGCCGCCGGTCACCGCGGCGATTTTTCCGCGCAGTCCGCGCATGGTCGTTTCCCCCCCGTTGTCGTCGTCACGCCAACTCGCGCCAGCGTTCCATCCACTTGCCCGCCACGGTGGTGTCGAACGTCTCCCCGGACAGGCCGCGAGCGATTTCATAGGCGCGCCGCTGCTCGGCGGCCCAGGCGTCCCAGTCGACCGTGAACGCGGGGTCGCGGCCCTTGCGCATCACCACCACCCCGGCGCCGCCCTGGTCGCCGCTCGGCTCCCCCGGGTCCTGCCAGCGCAGATCGACGCTCCAGCGCACTTTCTCCGAGCGGTTCTCCAGCGAGCGGTGCGGGATCAACTGATTCAAAAACAGAACAGAACCCATGCGCATCTCGCAGGTGACGATATCGCCCGCCGGCAGGTCGGCCTCGTCGATGTAGAGATACCAGGACTTGCGGTCGCCGACGGTGTTCTCCAGCCGGTGCCTGGCGACCGCGCCGCGCCGATGACCGCCGCGCAGCACCTGCAACCCGCCATTGGCCGCATTGGCGTCGATGAACGGGATCCACGCGGTCGGCTGCAGCGTCCGCTCGGCGCCGGGGTCGAGATAGGCGGTGTCCTGGTGCCACGGCACGGTCATCAGCCGCGTGTCCGGCGTCTTGGAGCGGATGTTCCACACCGGATGCCCGGCGATGTCCGAACCGATGAACTGCTCGACGATGTCGAGCAGCCGCGGCGCCGACCACAGCCGCGCCAGTTGCGGCCCGAGCCAGCCGTTGATGTGCACCAGCACGGCCGCGCCCTTGAAGTCGTGCTCCAGCGCGGTCAGGCGCGTGTAGAAGCCCTTGTCGGCATGCTTGTCGGTGATCTTGCCGGCTGCGTACAGGCGTTCGGCGAGGTCGTCGACGATGCCGTCGATCTCGTCCATCACCGGCTGGAGTTCGGCCGCGGCGAACAGGTCTTCGACGATGAGGAAACCATCCTCGAAATACCGATCGACCTGAGCCTTGCTCAGCGCCATGCCATCCTCCCGTCCCGGCCTTGCCCGGACCCTAGCGACGCGGCCCGCTGCCGGCAATCGCCGCTACGGCTGGTCCCGCCGGGCCGTGCAGATGCGGACGCTGCCGCGATAGGTTTCGATCTCGCGCCCGCAATCGGCCGCGTCGGCCAGCCGGGCCGCGACGCCCGCGCGGGCAAAGCGGTCGGCCAGCGTCACGTCGAAGTTCAGCGGACCCTCGCGCACCAGCGCCAGCGGCGCCTGCGGTCGCAAGCGCTCGATCAGCGCCGTCATCTGCCGGTCGCGCCAGACCGCGCGCGCCAGGTTGCCGCCCAGCGCCAGCACGCTGCCGCTCAGCAACAGCGCGAACACGCCGGCGCGCAGCCGGGAAAGCCGGCGGCCGGTTTCCGGCCACGCCAGCACCAGCAGCACCGGGATGCACCAGGCGACGCCGACCAGCCGCGTCCACCACGCCTCCGGGAACAGCGCGCACGCAATCGCCACGACACTCGCAGTCCGCAGCAGCGCCTGTCCGTGCCGCGTGGCAGTCGCCGCGCGCCAACTGAAAAAAGTGCCGCCGAGCGCCAGCAGCAGCGCCAACCCGAACAGCGGCCCGAACCCGCCGACGCGGGTGTCCGGCGTCGCCATGAACAGCGCCTCGTGCGGCGTGACGACGAAGGGCAGCTTGGCGGCGACGGCATCGCCCTGCGCGCCGCCGGTGCGGGCGAACAGCGCCGCCAACAGTTGCAGCGGCGGCGGCACGCCGACCAGGTTCGGCGGGCGCTGCCAGGTCCATCCGGCGGTGTAGATCGGCGTGCCGAACGCGAGCGTGCTGGTGACGAACGGGCGCCAGCCGACGACGACGCAGGCGAACAGCCAGGCAGCCGCGCCGATCAGCAGCAGCCGGCCGCGCTGCCGCAGCGGCAGCGGCGCCGCGAAGCATCCGCCGGCGCCGAGCACGGCCGCGTAATACACGCCGGAAATCTTGCTGTTGACAAGCAGCACGGTCGCCGCGCAGGCGATCGCGACGCCCAGCCCCCGGAATTCGGTCGCCGTCAGCAGCACGCCGGCCAGCAGGCTCATCGACAGCACGGCCACGTCGGAGTCGAGGTAGAACGTCGAAAGCTGGGCCAGCACGACCGGATTGGCCGCCAGCACCAGCACCCCCAGACGCTGCGCGCCGCTCAGCGGCCGCCCCGTCAGGGCTTCCAGCGTGCCCGCCCACAGCAGCAGGCTCGCCAGCGCCAGGATGCCGGTCATCGCCTTGCCGGCCTCGACGCAGCCGACGCCGCGGGCCAGTTGCGCGCGCAGGAACCAGCTGCCGGAGGGCCAGATGTCGACCCGCTCGATGCCGGAGGGGCCGGCCACCGGGTTCCAGCCGCCCGCGAGCGTGATCACGCCCGGCAAATGGTAGCTCTCGCCGTCCCAGCTCGTGTCGTAGAACGCGGCCGCCACCAGCAGCAGCGCCGCGACCACCCCCGC
This sequence comes from uncultured Solirubrobacterales bacterium, assembly GCA_963697635.1. Lineage (GTDB taxonomy): Bacteria > Pseudomonadota > Alphaproteobacteria > Acetobacterales > Acetobacteraceae > CAJCJG01. Next base: position 61,401 of record CAVOOS010000017.1, read on the forward strand.
GCCTGCTGCCACCGCCCGCCAGCCCGGCCGCCCGGCGCAGCGCCGGACCAGCGCCGCCGCGCCCAGCGCCGCGATCGGCACCACCACGGCGTCGAGCCGGTCGGGGTATGGCAGGACGAACCGGAGCAGGGCCTCGAGCGACAGGTCGAGCGCGGCCGCACACAGGATGAACCCGCCGATCGCCAGCGCCGCCGGGGCAGCGGGCAGCGTCGATAGGCGTGCGAGGCGCCGCAACGGGTCGGTCAGCCGCGCGCCCGCCCGATCCCCGCCGGACCGGCGCGCCCCGGCCGAGGCGCCGTTGCGGGATTCACCTGAACCGACGACATGGCATGCGCCGAGCGTGGCCGGCGCCAATGCAGCGGTCAAGCCAAGCTGTTACAATGGCGACGGGCGCGCCGGCCGGCCCGATCCGTCTGTTGCGGCAATGCTTCGCGGTTCACCGTTAGAATCAAATTGATTTTAGCACGAAAGTCCTCGATAGTCCGTTCCGCCTCCGGGGCGAGGCAAAGGGGCTGTCGTCGAGCGATTATCAGGCCCGGAATGCGTTCGGAATGAAAATGTCGCTTGGATCGCCAGCGGCATTCGTTATGATGTGTAGGAGGCGTTCGGAGGCCCGGCGCCGGGCGAGGCCGAGAGCGACATTCAACCGGGGGCAGGGCTCGAATGTTACGACTGAACGCAGGATGCGGGAACGGCAATGTCTGACAAGCAGCGCGCCGAGGAGGCTCCGGACGGGACGCCCCCCACCCAGGGCGTTACGGTGACGGGTGCGAAACGCAGGTTGTTGGTCAAGGCGGTGGGGATTGGCGCCGCGATGCCGGTGGTGTTGACGATCAGTCGTCGTGCCTCGGCCGGGGCGAATGGATCGGCCGGCGCCTCCACCGCGTCGAGCACCCCCAGGTGACGAGCGGTCCGCGAACCCGCGCGAATGGAACGGCGAGGCGTCCAGGCATCCGGGGCAGGCACTAGAAAAGCTTCCCTTCGTCCGCGCCGGCATGCGATCCAGGGGCCGTGTCCGAACCGATCACCGATGTCAGAACGTGGCGGCTGCTGCAGCCCGAGGGGCTGGCGTGGCGTTGCTGGGACGACGAGGTACATCGTTTTCCATCCGTTCTCGGGCATGACGCATTATCTGGACGCAACGGCCGGCGCGGTGTTCGAACTGTTGCTCGAACGCCCGGCCACTGCCGAAGTTCTGACCAGCGAACTGGCGACTCTGGCCGACATGTCGGCGACCGACATCCTTGGCGCGGCGGTCCACCACGTGCTCTGCCGCTTCGATGACGTCGGCGTCGCCGAGCCGGTGCCCTGATGCAGCCCGCATCGGCGGACGAGGCGACGCTGCGGCCGCGGTTTGGCGCCGACGGCGTGCGCCTGCGCATCGCGGGCATGAACTGCAACCTGCGCATCGACGTGGCGCCAGTCGTCGACCGGTTCTTCGAGATGTATCGCGGCCACGCGCTGGACGCCGGCGAGGGGCTCGACGACGCCCGGATCCATATCGGCTACACCGGCCTCGTCCGCCGTTTTATCCGACGCCAGACCCAGGTCACCATCGACGGCGAGGCGCACTTCCTGCCGACGCACCTGCACCTCGCCTATCTCGGCGTCGAGTCCTCCCTCAACTGGTGCCTGAGCCGTTCGGCGTCGCATGTCGTGGTACATTCGGCCGTGGTCGAGCGCGACGGCCTCGCGGCGATCCTGCCGGCGCCCTCGGCCTCCGGCAAGAGCACGCTGTGCGCCGCGCTGGTGATGCGCGGCTGGCGGCTGCTGTCGGACGAGCTGGGCATGCTGCGCCCCGACGACGGCCGGCTGCAGCCCATCGCACGGCCGATTTCGCTCAAGAACGACTCGATCCAGATCATTCGCGACTGGGCGCCGGACGGGTATTTCAGCCCGCGCTATGTCGGAACCGCCCGCGGCGACATCGGCTTCCTGCGCCCGCCCGCCAACTCGGTGGCCCGCGCCGCCGAACTGGCGATCCCCGCGCTGATCGTCTCGCCGCGCTACGAGGCCGGGGCCTCGGTGACGCTGCAGCCGCTCAGCCGCGGCGAAACGTTCAGGCTGCTCGTGGACAACGCGCTGAACTACCACAGCACGCAGCGAGTTCGGCTTCGAAACCGTGGCCCGGCTGGTGGAAGGCTGCGCGGCCTTCAGGCTGTCCTACGGCACGCTGGCGCAGGCGGTGGAAGCGATGGAGACGCTGCTCGTCCAGGCCCAGGCCCGCCGCGCCCGTACGCGCCTCCCCGCTGCGGCCGCCTGACCGGGCGGGGCGATGGCGCGCGTCGACATGTTGGAGCGCCCGGCCGTGCCATCGCAGGGCGCACCGATCGCGCGCGCCGCCGCGGTCCCGGCCGGGCCGCCATCGCTGCCGCGCGGCCTGCCGCTGCTGCACGCCATGCGCGATCCGGCCTCGCTGGCCCGCCTTGCGACCGCCGAACTCAACGAGGTGCTGCACGCCGCCCGCCAGCACGGCCTGCTGGCGCGGCTGGAACGCGACCTGGACGCGCTCGGCGCGCTGCCCGGATTGCCCGAGGCGGCGCGCCGCCAATGCGCCAACGCGCGCGCCCACGCCCAGGCCAACGCCGTCATCCTGCGCTTCGAGATCGACCGGGTGCGCCGCGCGCTCGCCGATCTCGGCACGAAAATCGTGCTGCTGAAGGGCGCCGCCTACCTGCACGCCGGCCTGCCGCCGGCACGCGGCCGCTTCTCGGTCGACCTCGACATCCTGGTGCCGCGGGCCGACCTCGGCCAGGTCGAGCAGAAGCTGCTCGGCAAAGGCTGGCGGCTCGGCGAGATGGAGCGCTACGACGAGCACTACTATCGCGAGTGGATGCACGAAATCCCGCCGCTTAGGCACGGCGAGCGCGACACCGAACTCGACGTCCACCACACCATTTTCCCCCCGGTCAGCGGCATCCGCATCGACGCCGAGGCGCTGCTCGCGGATGCGGTGCCGCTGGATGGCGGCGTGTGGATGCTGGGGCCGGCCGACATGGTGCTGCACGCGGCGACGCACCTGTTCCAGGAAGACCCGTCCGGGCATCTGCGCGACCTGCTGGACCTGCACGACCTGCTGACGCTGTTCGGCCCGCGCCCTGGTTTCTGGGACAGCCTGATCGAACGCGCCCGTCTGCACGGGCTCGGCCGGCCGCTGTATTATGCGCTGCGCAACGCCGCCGGCCTGCTGGGCACCGCCGTGCCGCCCGCCGTGCTGGACCGCGCCGAGGCGGCGTTCGCGCCGGGCGCGATGCAGCGCCGCCTGATGGATTGGCTGGTGCGCACCGCGATCGTCGACACGCCGCCCGGCCGCACCGACCGCGCCGCCGGTGTTGCCCGCTTCCTGCTGTTCGTGCGCAGCCACTGGATCAAGATGCCGCCGGTGATCCTGCTCGGCCACCTCGCGGTCAAGCTGGTCCGCCGCGCCCGCGAGAAGCGGGAAACGTAGCGCGGAAGCACGTCCTCGCCGCCGACCGGAGGATACGCGATCAATGAAAATCGAAGCCGTCGACTTCTTCTATCTCAGCATGCCCGAGGTGACCACCGAGGCCGACGGCAGCCAGGACGCGCTGCTGGTGCGGGTCGCGGCCGGCGGCCATGTCGGCTGGGGCGAGTGCGAAGCCTCGCCGCTGGTGTCGATCGCGGCGTTCGTCTGCCCGATGTCGCACGGCGTCTGTCGCCCCGTCGCGGCCTCGGTGCTCGGCGCGCCGATCGACACGCCTGACGACATCGCACGCATCGCCGCGCGCGTCGAATACGACAGCATGGACCTGTTGCAGGCGCCGCACACCTGGTCCGGCGTCGAGATGGCGCTGTGGGACCTACTCGGCCGCGTCCGCGGCGAACCGGTGTGGCGGATGCTCGGCTACTCCGCCTCGCACAAGAAGATCCCGTATGCGTCGCAGTTGTTCGGCGACTCGCCGGAGCAGACGCGGCAGGGTGCCATCGCCGCGCGCGCCCACGGTTTTGCGGCAGTAAAATTCGGCTGGGGGCCGTTCGGCCGTGCCGGCGTGCAGCAGGACGCCGACCATCTGGTCGCCGCGCGCGAGGGCATGGGTCCGGACGGTATTCTGCTGGTCGATGTCGGCCAGATCTTCGGCAACGACGTGGAAGCCGCCGCGGCCCGCCTGCCGGCGCTCGAAGCCGCGCGCGCGACCTGGCTCGAGGAACCGTTCGGCGGCCACGCGCTGGCGGCCTACGGCGCGCTGTCGAAGCGCAGCAAACAGGTAAAACTCGCGGGCGGCGAGGCGGCGTTCAACGTCCACATGGCGCAGCACCTGATCGACTTCGGCGGCGTCGGCTTCATCCAGATCGACACCGGCCGCATCGGCGGCATCGGCCCCGCAAAGCAAGTCGCCGACTACGCGGTCGCGCACGGCGTGACTTTCGTCAACCACACGTTTACATCGCATCTCGCGCTGAGCGCCTCGCTGCAACCGTTTGCCGGGCTGGAGCGGCACCGCCTCGCCGAATTCCCGTTCGCGCCAAAACCGTTGTCGGTGGATTTCGTGAAAAATCCGATCCCGCGCGACGCCCGCCACGAAATCGCCGCCCCCGACGCGCCCGGCCTCGGCATCGAGATCGATCCGGCCGGCATGAAGCCGTATCTGGTCGACGTGGAGATCAAGGTCGCCGGCAAAGTCCTGTTCCGCTCGCTGCCGGGTGCCTGAACGTAGCAACGTAGGGTGCAGTGCGCTTGGCACTGCACCAATACGTCGGCTGAGGCGCGATGCAGTGCCAAGCGCACTGATCCTACGCGTATTGGGCAGTGAGGACGCGTTCGACCGTGGGCGAAAACGCGAGTGAAGCGAGACGTTGGGTTGGGCAGATCGACGAGAAGGCGCGTGCGGCAATCTCAAGGGCGACTTGTGAAGATTATCATGAGGAGCAGAGAGAGGAAAAACGTCGCAGCTCCAAAGCGGCAATTGCATTTATCGCCGCAATGTTGTTGGTCGTGGCAGTTCTCTTGCTGCGAACGCATACAAAACCTGCTGCGCTTCCCTGCATTGCGGGGAATTTGTGCCATCGAGGAAAGTGATTGCGCCCCCACCAGCAGCCGCTGGGTACAGTGCCCTTGCACTGCACCGCCTTGTCGGGCGATTCGAACGCGCGGTGCCAAGCAAGCTCAAGCTGACCGGGACGGGACCCGTCGTGTGTCCATACCGCTACGAAATAGCAACACTAACCTTGCGCGCCGTCGCCGGCCTGGGCGCGGACCGCTGGGTCGACCCGAGCCTACCGCTCCAGAATCGTCCGCAGAAACTCCCGAGTCCGCGCCTCGCGCGGATCGGCAAAGATGGTCGTCGGATCGCCTTCCTCGACGATCCGCCCGTGGTCCATGAAGATCACCCGGGAGGCCACCTGCCGCGCGAAATTCATCTCGTGCGTCACGCACAGCATCGTCATGCCGCGCCGCGCCAGGTCGCGCATCACCGTCAGCACTTCGTGCACCAGTTCCGGGTCGAGCGCGCTGGTCACTTCGTCGAACAGCATCGCCTTCGGGTCCATCGCCAGCGCCCGCGCGATCGCCGCGCGCTGCTGCTGCCCCCCCGATAATTCTTCGGGGAATGCTTCGATCTTGTCTGATAGCCCCACCTGCGTCAGCAGATCGACCGCGCGGCGCCGTGCCTCGGCGCGCGACCGCCCCAGCACATGCACCGGCGCCTCCATCACGTTGGCGACCGCCGTCAGATGCGGGAACAGGTTGAACTGCTGGAACACCATGCCGACCTGCGCCCGCACCGCCGCGACGGCACGGTTGGAGTGGGGGCGAAACACGCCGCCCGCGTTCTCGTCGCGATAGGCGACCTTGCCGTCGATGCGGATGCGTCCGCGCTCGGCCACCTCCAGATGGTTCAGGCAGCGCAGCAGCGTCGACTTGCCGCTGCCGGAGGGGCCGATGATGCACACCACCTCGCCCGCGGCGACCGACAGGTCGATGCCGCGCAGCACGTGCAGCGCGCCGAAATGCTTGTGCAGGTCGGCGACTTCGATCATCGGCGCCGCGGTCATGCGCTCACGCCCGCCGCCGCCGATAGCCGCTGCGCGCGTGCCGCTCCAGCACCCCCACCAGCCGCGCCGCCGGAAAACTGACGACGAAATAGAACACCGCAACGACGGTGTACAGGGTAAAATACTGGAAATTCCGCGCGGCCAGGATCTGCGCGGTGAACACCAGCTCCTGGATGCTCACCACCGAGCACAGCGCGGTATCCTTGAACAACGAAATAAAATAGTTGCCGAGGCTCGGGATCACGATGCGGATCGCCTGCGGCAGGATGATGCGCCGCATCGCCAGCGCCCGCGTCATGCCGAGCGCCGCCGCCGCGTCGTGCTGGCCCTTCGCCACCGCCAGGATGCCGCCGCGATAAACCTCCGAGATATACGCCGAATAGTTCAGCGTCAGCCCGACCACGCCGGCGACGAACGAGTTCAGCCTGATGCCGACCTCGGGCAGCACGAAATAGATGTAGATCAGTTGCAGCAGCAGCGGCGTGCCGCGCATCACCTCGATATACGCCTTGATCGGCCAGCGCAGCAGCGCCGAGCGCGACATCCCGCCCAGCGCCACCAGCAGCGCGAACACCAGGCTCAGCGCGATGACGACGACGGTCAGCTCGATGGTCATCAGCAGGCCGGCGAGCAGCGGCCCGAGATTCTCCACCGCGATCTGCAGGTTGAACAGTTCCATCGCGGTCCCGGACGGCGCGCCTCACCGTTCCGGCGGCGCGCCCGCGCCGCCGGTTCGCCGCAACAGGCTCAGGGCTGCAGCTTGTACAGCACGAGGTTGCGGTCGGTCAGGCCGTACTTCTTCAGGATGTAGCTGACCTGTCCGTTCGCCCGCATCTCCGCCAGCGCCTGCGTGTAGGCCGAGCGCAGCGTGCAGTCCTCCTTGCGGAACGCGAACCGCGCCATGCCGTAGCCGCCGCCGTTGATGATCGCGGTCGGCGCTGCGATGCCCCACAGCGGCTCCAGGTTGTTGCCCTGGTTGGTCTTGGCGAATTCCAGATAGACCAGATCGTCCTCCAGCACCGCTTCGAGCCGGCTCTGGTTGAGGCTCTGCAGTTCGTCGATCTCCGTCTTGAATGGCGTCGACACCACGCCGATCTGCCCGAGATAGGAATTCGGCCGCCGAGCCGGAAATCGACCCGACTTTCTTGCCCTTCAGGTCGTCGTACGACTTGATGCCGAGCGGATTGCCCTTGGTGACGATGATCACCGGGCCGTACCAGTAGGCCGGCCCCGAGAAGCTGATCACCTTGTCGCGCGCCGGGGTGTGGTGGATGTTGCCGGCGATCACGTCGATGCGCTTGGAGAGCAGCGCCGGCACCACCGACGCCCACGGCATCCATTCCAGCTTGATCTTGCTGACGCCCATCCAGTCCAGCACGGCCTTGTTGATGTCCCAGTCGATGCCGCTGGCCTGCTTGGTCTTCTCGTCGAGGAACGCTTCCGGCGGGTTTTCCGAAAAGCCGAGGGTGATGCCGTCGGTCTGCGCCTTGGTCAGCGACGCGTCGCCGCAGTTGTCGAACATGGGCTTCGATTCGCTGAAGAACGTCGGCTCGTCGGCGCGCGCCGGGCCGGCCTGGGGCAGCGCGAACAGCGAGACGGCAATGCCGAACGCGGCGGACGCGAGGCCGGTGCGATAGGACACGGGCAGTCTCCCCAATATTTGTCGGGCCGGACCGTATCATGCCCGCACGCCTTCGCAAGGGACGGCCGGCAGGCCCTGGCCAGTGCGGGGGCGGCCGGGTATTTTGCCGCGCACAACAGCGCAGCGGATATCCGGCAGCACATGGACACGCATCACGTCGTCGACAACGAAGTCATCCGGCAGGCCAAGATCGAGCTTGCCGCCACCTGCCGCTGGGCCGCCCGGCTCGGCCTGCAAAGCGGCGTCTGCAACCATTTCAGCGTCGCCGTGCCGGGCCGCCCGGACCTGATGCTGATCAACCCCGAAGGCTATTTCTGGTCCGAAGTCAGCGTCGGCAAGCTGGTGATGGCGACGCATGACGGCACGATCGTCTCGCAGAACGGCAATACGGTCGAGCTGACCGCGTTCTGCATCCACGCGCCTCTGCACCGCCTGCTGCCGCACGCGACCGCGGTGCTGCACACCCACATGCACCACGCGACCGCGCTCTGCACCCGCGCCGGCGGCTCGGTCGCGCCGATCTACCTGTCGGCGATGTCGTTCTACCGCCGCATCGCCTACGACCGCGGCTTCGAGGGTGCGGCGCTGTCGCCCGCCGAGGGCGAACGCCTCGCCGGCCTGATCGGCACGCAGAACGTGATCCTGATGATGGAGAACCACGGCCCGCTGGTGGTTGGCGCGAGCCTGGGCGAGGCGCTGCTGCGGTTGATCTACCTTGAGGACACCAGCAAGATCCAACTCCTCGCCGAAGCCGGGGGCGCGCCGCTCGCGCACATTCCGAGCCAGTTGCTCGACGGCCGCAACACCGAGGACGGCCCCCGCTTCGCCGCCTACGGCCGCACGCTGATGACCGCGGTGATCCGCAAGCTGACCCGCGAGGAACCCGACTTCCTCGACTGAGGCTACTTCCCCCTCCCCCCTTGTGGGGGAGGGCCGGGGAGAGGGGTGAAACTCCGAAGCTACGCCGCGGCCAGCACCGCCGTCGCGGCCGCGATGCTCTCGTCGAGCAGCCCGGTCATCTCGTCGATCTCGGCCTCCGTCACCGTCAGCGGCGGCGCGAATGCCACGAACTCGTTGGCGCAGCGCAGCAGCAGCCCGCGCCGCTTCGCCTCCGCCTCGATCACCTTGCCCGGCCGCACCGCCCCCGCGAACCGCGCGCGCGTCGCGCGGTCGCGCACCAACTCGATGCCCTGCAGCAGCCCCGCGCCGCGCACATCGCCGATGATGCTGTGCCGCGCCGCCATCTGCTCCAGCCGTCCGCGCAACTGCGCGCCGCGCCGGCGCGCGTTGCCGACCACGTCCTTGGCCTCGTACTCGCCCAGCACCGCCAGCCCCGCCGCGCACGCCAGCGGGTTGCCGCCAAACGTGTGGCCGTGGTGGAACTGCACGTTGTCGGCTTCCTCGCCGTAGAAGGCGCCGGCGATGCGGTCGCGGATCAGGATCGCGGACAACGGAAAATACCCGCCGCTCATGCCCTTGCCGCAGCAGGTGATGTCCGGCGCCGCGCCGAAATATTCGGAGGCGAACATCGTGCCCAGCCGGCCGAACCCGGTGATGATCTCGTCGTAGATCAGCACCACGCCGTGCCGGTCGCAGAGCTCGCGCAGCCGCGGCAGGTAGTCGGGCGGCGGCACCACGAACCCGGCAGAGGAGATCGAGATCGGCTCGACGATCACCGCCGCCACCGTCGCCGGATCTTCCGCCTCGATGGTCCGCGCGATCAGTTCGACACAGGTACGGCCGCAGCTTGGAAAAGTCTGGTCGAACGGGCAGCGGTAGCAGTACGGCGGATGCACGTGGACGAAGCCGACGCCGAGCGGCTCGAAAACCGACTTGCGCTCGCGCCCGCCGCCGGCCGAGAGCGCGCCCATCGTGCCGCCGTGGTAGGCGCCATAGCGGCTGATGATCTTGTAGCGCTGCGGCTGCCCGGTCTGGCGATGGTACTGCCGCGCCAGCTTCATCGCGGCCTCGGTCGCCTCCGAGCCGCCGCTCATCAGCTTCACCGCCGACACGCCGGGCGGGGCGATGCGCAGCAGCGATTCCGTCAGCTCCAGCGCGCCCGGGCTGGTGCCGTGCAAGGGCGGCGCGAACGCCAGCCGCTTGAGCTGCCTGGTGATCGCCTCGATCACCGCCTGGTTGCCGTGGCCCAGGCTGGTGGTGAACACGCCCGACAGCCCGTCGATGAACTCGCGCCCGTCGGCGGTTTTCAGCCGGGTGCCCTGGCCCTCCGTGAACACCATCGGCTGCTTCGCGAACTCCTGCATCTGCATGAAGTCGAGGAACAGCGACGGGATCACGTTGTCATGCCGTGTCATCGGGCCACCTGTGCGACGTTCGGTGGCGCGAGCCTCGCGTACCCGAGGGACGCGCGCAACGCCGCCCGTATCGGGGACGGCGCCGGATTCCAGCATCGGATTGCGGTGGGCGGGGCGGGGCCCCGCATGCCGGCGCGGCGCTTGATGTGGGTCAACGCGCCGGGCGTCCTCGGCGCCTATACGACGGAAATCGCGGAACGGCGGCAGGGATGACGCCGGCGCGACTTCGACAAGCGGGGGTGACGTGCGATGCGTCGTTGCGTCGGCGTGCAAGGATTGCGCGAGAACCTGTCGCGGCGCAGTTTCCTCAAAGGCACCGGCGCGGTAGCGGCCGGCACGGCTGCGCTCGAAACCGTGTTGCCTGCCATTGCCGACCCCGCGACCGCCGAACCGCAGTTATTTGGCCCGGATGCGGTGTCCGTCGCGCTGCTGGTCAACGGGGCGACGCGGACCGTCGCGGTGGAACCCTGCGCGACGCTGGCCGAGGTGCTGCGCGGCCAACTCGACCTGACCGGGACCAAGATCGCCTGCGATCGCGGCGCCTGCTCGGCGTGCACCGTGCTGCTGGACGGGGCGCCGGTCGCGTCCTGCTCGATCCTGGCGCTCGACATCGGCAAGCGCGCGGTCACCACCATCGAAGGGCTCGCCCGCAACGGCGAGTTGCATCCGGTGCAGGCCGCCTTCGTCGCGCACGACGCGCTGCAATGCGGCTTCTGCACGCCCGGCTTGGTGCTCAGTTGCGTCGCCTTGCTGGAGCGCAATCCGGCACCGACCGCGGCGGACGTCAACGCGGCGATCTGCGGCCATGTCTGCCGCTGCGGCACGTACCCGCATGTCGTCGAGGCGGTGCTCGCCGCCGCCAAGGCAATGAGGAGCTGACGGTCATGGACCCCCAGGGCGCGACGCGCCGCGAAACCGTCGTCGCGGGCATTGCCGGCGTGTCGCTCGGGCAGATCGAGCGGACGGTGCCGGCCGACGAGGCGCCGCCGCTCGCGCCCAACGCTGATCTCACGCAAATCGGCAAATCGGTGCCGCGCTGGAACGGGCGGCAGAAGGTCACCGGCGCGGTGCGCTTCACCGCCGATATCAATTTGCCCGGCTTGCTGCATGCGCGCCTGCTGCGCTCGCCGCTGCCGCACGCCCGCATCCGCGCGATCGAAACCGGCGCCGCCGAACGCCATCCCGGTGTGCGCGCGGTGCAGGTGCTACTCGGGCCTGCCGGCGGCGGGACGGCATCGGTGTCGGCCGAAGAAGGCGTCGAAGCGACACGCCGCGTCGAGCAGCCGATCGCGCTCTACGCCGGCGTTGCCGTGGCGGCGGTGGCGGCGATCTCGCCGCAGGCGGCCGACGCGGCGCTGCGCCTGATCAAGGTCGACTACGCGCCGCTGCCCTTCGTCGTCGACATGGACGATGCCCGAGCGCCCCACGCGCCGGTGGTGTTCGAAAAACTCGATGTGCAGGCCGGCTTCGGCGCCAGCGGGCCGGTGGCCGCCGGGCTGCCGCTGGTCGGCAACGTGCGCGGCCCCACCACGGACGCGCGCGGCGATGTCGCGGCCGGGTGGACGGCGGCCGAGGTGGTCGTCGAAGCCGACTACCGCACGCAGGTGCAGAGCCATTGCTGCCTGGAGCCGCACGGCATCGTCGCCGACTGGCGGGCGGACGGGCTTGACCGTCTACATCTCGACCCAGTTCACCGCCGGCGTGCGCGAGGAGTTGGCGCGCGCGTTCGGGCTGCCGCTCAGCCGGGTGCGCGTCATCGTCGATGCGATGGGCGGCGGCTTCGGCTCGAAATCCACGCTCGGCTATTACGGCCGCGCGGCGGTCGCGCTGTCGCGCCAGGCGGGCGCGCCGGTGCGGCTGGTGTTCGACCGGCAGGAGGAGCAGGTCGACAGCGGCTACCGGCCGGCGACGTGGCAGCGGCTGCGCATCGGCGCGCGGCGCGACGGCACGCTGACCGCGATCTCGCTGCTGTCGCTACGGCACGGCGGGCACGGCGCTCGGTGCCGGCGTCGGCAACGTCGCCTCGCGCATGTACACGTGCCCCAACTTCGAAGAGTCGCACTACGACGTGTTTATCAACGCCGGGGCGGGCTGCGCCATGCGCGGCCCCGGCGCCGTGCCGGGGGCCTTCGCGCTGGAACAGGCGATCGACGAACTCGCCGAAAAACTCGGCATGGACCCGATCGCGCTGCGCGACCGCATCGACCCGAGCCCGGCGCGGCGCGAGGAACGCCGCATCGGCGCCGAGCGCATCGGCTGGAGCCACCGCCACGCGCCCGGCGCCGAGACCGGCCCGATCAAGACGCGGCCTCGGCGTGGGACAATCGCTGTGGGGCGCGAACGTGCAGGTCAACTCAACCTGCGAGGTGCGCGTGATGCGGGACGGCTCGGTCGAGGTGCGATCGAGCGTGCAGGACATCGGCACCGGCATCGGCACGGTGCTGGCGCAGGTGGTGGCCGAGGAACTTGGCCTGCAGCCCGAAGACATCGTCGTGCGCATCGGCGATACCGACTTTCCAGCCGGCCCGCCCTCGCACGGCAGCCGCACCACCGCCTCGATCACCCCGCCGGCGCGCAACGCCGCCTATCGGGTCTGCCAGCGCCTGTTCGCGCTTGCCGCGCCGGTGCTGGGCGTCGCCGCCGATGATCTGCAGGCGCGCGACGGCCGCATCGTCTCGCGCGCCGATCCCGCGCGGGCAATCGCGTTCCGCGACGCCGCGGCGAAGATGCGCACCGAACAGATCGTCGGTGCGGCGTCGCGCGCCGACGACTACGACGGGTTTCGCGCCCGCATGGGCGATGCGGCGCTCGCGCAGAACGACCTGGGCGGCGTGCATTTCGCCGCGGTCAGCGTGGATACCGAGACCGGGCTGGTGCGCGTCGAGCGGGTCGTCGCGGCACAGGATTGCGGCCGGCCGATGAACCCGCGCCAGATCGAGAGCCAGGTGCAGGGCGGCGTGCTGCAGGGCCTGGGCTACGCCCTGCTGGAGGAACGCGTGTTCGACCGCGCAGACCGGCCACATCGTCAACGCCAATCTCGAACAATACAAGCTGCCCGGCGCCTTCGAGGTGCCCTCGATCGACGTGGTGACGATCGAGAACTACCAGGGCTTCAGCTCGACCGATGCCTACGGCGTCGCCGAGCCCGCGAACATCGCGACCGCGCCGGCGATCGCCAATGCCATCTACAACGCGATCGGCGTCCGCCTGCGCGCCTTGCCGATGAACCGCTCGGCGATCCTGGCCGCGCTGGCGGCGGGGAGGACCTGATGTCGATGCCGCGCTTCGAATGGAGCAGCGCCCGCACGGTGGCGGAGGCCGCCGCGGCGTCGTCCGCGACCGTTGCCGACGCCATGCTGGCCGCACCCGGCGGCGCCGCCCGGCCCAGGCCGCCGTGTTCCAGGCGGGCGGCATCGATCTGCTCGACCTGATGAAGGAAAACCTGCTCGCCCCGCGCCGCGTCGTCAGCGTGCGCGGCGTCGCCGGCCTCGACGGATCGCCGAGGACGGCCGACGGCGGCGTGCGCATCGGTGCGTTGGCCACCCTCGAACAGGTCGCCACGCACCCGCTGGTCGTCGCGACGCTATGCGGCACTGGCCGACGCGCTCGCCGGCTCGGCGAGCCCGCAGATCCGGCACATCGCAACGCTCGGCGGCAACATGCTGCAGCGTCCGCGCTGCTGGTACTTCCGCTCGGCGTCGCACCGCTGCCTGCGCAAGGGCGGCGGCCGCTGCTTCGCCATCCACGGCGAGAACCAGTATCACGCGGTCTTCGCCAACGAGGTCTGCGCCGTCGTGCATCCCTCGACCGCCGCGACTGCGCTGGTGGCGTTCGATGCGCCGTCGAAATCGCCAACGCACGAGGCGAGTTGCGCAGGCCGCTGCTCGACGAATTCTTCGTTGCCCCCGAGATCGATGTGCAACGCGAGAACGACCTCAAGCCGGGGGAAGTCGCTGACCGCCGTGCTGTTGCCGCCGCTCGCCGCCGGCGCCACCTCCGCGCACCTGCGCGAGTCCGACAAGCTGTCGTTCGATTGGCCGATCGCCGACGTGGCGGTCGTGCTGGAACGCGACGCGGATGGACGCTGCCGCGGCGCCGCCGTGGTGTTGGGCGCCGCCGCCCCGGTGCCGTACCGCGCGCGCGCGGCCGAGGAGCTGCTGGTGGGCAAGGCGATCGACGAGGCGGTTGCGCGCGCGGCCGGCCAGGCGGCGCTCGAAGGCGCCACGCCGCTCGCCAGGAACCACTACAAGCTGCCGATTTTTGCCGTGCTGGTGCGACGTGCCCTGCTGCGCGCCGCCGGCCAGGCATAAGGAGAGAGCGCCATGTTGTCCCGACGCACCGTCAATCTTGCGATCCTGTCGACCGCCGGCGTTGGCATCGCTCCGGCGTTCGCCACCGCCGCCGGACCTGAAGACGATCGACCTGCCGAAGCCGTGGACCGACGGCGGCAAGCCGCTGGCGCAGGCGCTGTGGGCGCGGCGCTCGACCCGCGAGTTCGCCGACCGGCCGTTGCCCATCGAGGTGCTGTCGAACCTGCTGTGGTCGGCGGTCGGCATCAACCGCCCGGCGACCGCCGACCGCACGGTGCCCTCGTGGCGCCACGCCATCGAGAGCGAAGTCTATGTCGCCCGCGCCGATGGCGCGTGGAGCTATGATGCGAAGGCGCACCGGCTGACCCAGATCCTCGCCGACGACATCCGCGCGCAGACCGGCGTGCAGGACTTCGTCGGCACGGCCCCGGTCGACCTCGTCTACGTCGCCGACGGCAGCCGGCTGCAGGGCGCCTCGGCCGACGAGAAGCGCGTCTGGGCCTACACCGACACCGGCTTCATCGGCCAGAACGTCTACCTGTTCTGCGCGTCCGAGGGATTGGCAACGGTGTTTCGCGGCTCGCTCGACCGGACCCGCCTCGCGCAAACACTACAGCTTCCGCCGGCGAAATTCGTCACCTGCGTGCAGACGGTCGGCTATCCGAAAGCCTGACCCGCCCCGGAACGCCGTCAGCCGACGGAAGCTCCGATGGCGGCCAAGTCCCTCGGCCCCGTCGGCGGTTTGCCGGCGGCGGCAAGCTCGGCGGCCTCGCTGTCGGTGAACACGCGCGACCGGACGACGAAGCGGACTCCGTCGGCCGCTTCGAGCGAAAAGCTGTCGCCGCCGCCCGTCGTCACGTCCAGCGTCAGCTCGCAGTGCTCCCAATAGGGGAACTGCGCCGCGCCGACATAGAACGGGCAGTCTTCGACGGTGCCGAGCAGCACATCGTGCGCGCCGACACGGAACGCGCCTTGCGAGAAGCACATCGGCGCGCTGCCCTCGCAGCAACCGCCCGAAAGGTGGAACAGCAGCGGGCCGAACCGGTGCACGCAATTGCTGCGTCAGCGTGCGCGCTGCCGGCGTGCAGATGACCTGGACAGGCATGCGGCGGCGCCTTTCGCTGCATTACGGGCAAGAACTCCGCCGCGACGGGGGCGCGAACGACCTCCGCCGCGGCGGCGCGGGATCAGAACAGCCCGATCGCGTTCGGGCTGTAGCTGACCAGCAGGTTCTTGGTCTGCTGGTAGTGATCGAGGATCATCTTGTGGGTTTCGCGCCCGAAGCCGGACTGCTTGTAGCCGCCGAACGCCGCATGCGCCGGATAGACGTGGTAGCAGTTGGTCCAGACGCGCCCGGCCTGGATCTCGCGGCCGACGCGATAGGCGTTGTTGACGTTGCGCGACCACACGCCGGCGCCGAGGCCGTAGATCGTGTCGTTGCCGATCTCGATCGCGTCATCGAGGTCCTTGAACTTCGTCACCGACAGCACCGGCCCGAAGATCTCCTCCTGGAAGATGCGCATTTTGTTGTGGCCGGACGAACACGGTGGGCTTCAGGTAGAAGCCGTTCTCCAGCGCGCCGCCGAGATGCGCGCGCTCGCCGCCGGTCAGGCATTTCGCGCCTTCCTGCTTGCCGATGTCGATGTAGCTCAGGATCTTCTCGAGCTGGCCATGGGAACATTGCGCGCCCATCTGCGTCGTCGGATCGAGCGGGTCGCCGACCTTGATCTTCGCGACGCGGGCGACGGCCTTTTCCATGAACTTGTCGAAGATCAACTCCTGCACCAGCGCGCGCGACGGGCAGGTGCAGACCTCGCCCTTGTTGAAGGCGAACAGCGCAAAGCCTTCGAGCGCCTTGTCGAGGAACGCGTCGTCGTGGTCCATCACGTCGGCGAAGAAGATGTTCGGCGACTTGCCGCCGAGTTCCATCGTCTGCGGGATGATCGTCTCGGCCGCGTACTGCATGATCTGCCGGCCGGTCGTGGTCTCGCCGGTGAAGGCGATCTTGGCGATGCGCGGGCTGCGCGCGAGCGGCGTGCCGACTTCCGCGCCGTGGCCGAACACGACGTTGAGCACGCCGGGCGGCAGGATGTCGGCGATCAGATCCATCAGCACGGCCAGGCTCATCGGCGTGTCGGAGGCCGGCTTGATGACGACGCAGTTTCCGGCCGCCAGCGCCGGCGCCATCTTCCACGACGCCATCAGCAGCGGGAAGTTCCACGGGATGATCTGCCCGACCACGCCCATCGGCTCGCGGAAGTGATAGGCGACGGTGTCGTGGTCGATTTCGCCGAGCGTGCCTTCCTCGGCGCGGATGCAGCCGGCGAAATAGCGGAAGTGGTCGGCGGACAGCGGCACGTCGGCGTTCATCGTCTCGCGGATCGGCTTGCCGTTGTCGCGGGTCTCGACGCGGGCCAGCAGTTCGAGGTTCTCGTCGATCCTGTCGGCGATCTTGTTCAGCATTCGCGCCCGTTCGGTCGGCGACGTGCGTGCCCAGCCCTTGCGGGCGGCGTGCGCCGCATCGAGCGCCGCTCGACGTCGTCGGCGTCGGAGCGGGCGATCTCGCACAGCACGCTGCCGTCGATCGGGCTCTTGTCGGTGAAGTAGCGGCCTTTGACCGGCGCCTTCCATGTGCCGCCGATGAAATTGTCATAGCGTGCGCGCAGGCGATCGCTGTCGATCTGTGCCGGATGCGTTTTCTCAAGCATGTCTGGCTCCCATATGTTCGGGGTTGTTTGCTGAAAGTACGAGACTGGCCTGCCATTGCAGGGATTCTGCCTCGACAGCCTGCATAATGCGCACAGTTCAGCAGCGACCGCGTTGATCGAGATCAACGTGGCGCCATATGGATCGATTGCCGCGCGTCCCGCGAAGTCAGTCGAGCGACTTGCGAAAGCGCAGCACGCTCAGCGTGAGCATTCCCATTCCCAGCAGCGCCATCGCCGCCATATCGGGCCACAGCACGTCGAGCCCGACGCCTTTGAGGAACACCGCGCGGATCACCACCAGGAAGTAGCGCAGCGGATTGATCAGCGTGAACCACTGCAGGATCTTCGGCATGGCGGAGATCGGAAAGGCGAAGCCGGAGAGGATGAACAGCGGGTTGACCAGGAAGAAGTTCAGCGCGAACGCCTGCTGCTGGGTCCACGCCAGCGTGGACAGCAGCAGGCCGAGCCCGAGCGCCGCCAGCAGATACAGCGAGGCGCCGAGCAGCATCATCAGCGGGCTGCCGACGAACGGAATGTCGAACCACAGCACGCCGAAGACGGTGACCAGGACGACGTCGCCGAGGCCGATCAGGAAGAACGGCAGGGTCTTGCCGAGGATGAACTCGAACGGCCGGATCGGGCTCACCATGATCTGCTCCAGCGTGCCCACCTCGCGCTCGCGCACGATCGCGAAGGCGGTCAGGCTGACCACCTGGATCAGCGTCAGCGTGCCGATCACGCCGGGGATGAAGAACCAGCGGTCATCGAGCCCCTCGTTGAACCAGGGGTGTTCCTCCAGCGCAACGGCGATGCGGGGGGATGCGGCGCCAGCCGCCGCCGGCCACGCATTCGCCATCGTTTCCGCCTGGAACAGCGCGACCACCTCGCTCACGTAGCCCAGCGCGATCAGGGCGGTGTTGGAGTTGGTGCCATCGACCGCGACCAGCAGCGGCGCGGCCTTGCCGTTGAACAGGTTCTGCTGGAACTCGCTATGGATGACGATCGCCACGACCGCCCGGCCGGTGTCGATGTCGTGGGTGATCTGCTGCCGGGATGCGGCGATGTCGACGATATCGAAGCGGCCGGTCGCGGCGAAATGCGACACGAGGCTGCGGCTCGCCTGGCTGCGGTCGAGGTCGAGCACGGCGGTCGCGACATGCGTCACGTCGAACGTCGCCGCGTAGCCGAACACCACCACCTGGACGAGCAGCGGCACGACCAGGCGAAACATCGCCCAGGGGTCGCGGCGGAGCTGCAGAAACTCCTTCATCAGCATGACCTGGAGACGGTCGAACATCGGCTAGTCCAGCCGCTTGCGGAAGGCGCGTGCGGCGATCCAGACGATCGCGGCGGCGTATACCACCAGCGCCAGCAGCGGCCCGGCGACATCGCCGAGCGTGCCGCCCTTCAGGAACACGCTGCGCAGGATGGTGACGTAATAGCGCGCATGCACGACCAGAGTGACGGCACGGATCGCGGGCGGCATCTGGTCGATCGGAAACGTGAAGCCCGACAGCAGCGTGATCGGCATCATCGTGACCACGAGCGCGACCTGGCTCGCGCCGAGCTGGCTGCG
Organism: uncultured Solirubrobacterales bacterium; assembly: GCA_963697635.1. Classification (GTDB taxonomy): domain Bacteria; phylum Pseudomonadota; class Alphaproteobacteria; order Acetobacterales; family Acetobacteraceae; genus CAJCJG01. The sequence goes on from CAVOOS010000017.1 coordinate 79,964, forward strand.
GATGCGTACCGAGAGCAGATAGCCGATGCCGAGCACCACCAGCGTGAACAGCGCTGTGCTGAGCAGCAGCGTGGGCAGGCTGCCGCGGAACGGCACCTGGAACCAGAACGCGGCGGCGCACAGGCAGAACGCCGCGTCGAGCGAAGCGACCACGAAATACGGCACGAGCTTGCCGATCATCACCTCGAGCGCGGTCACCGGCGTCGAAATGAGCTGCTCCATCGTGCCGCGCTCCCACTCGCGCGAGACGGTGAGCGAGGTGAGCTGGGCGCCGATCAGGCCGAGGATCATCGCGACCACGCCGGGGATGATGAAGTTGCGGCTGTCCAGCCCCTCGTTGAACCAGACGCGCGGCTGCAGATCGACGGTGCCGACCGCGCTCGCCGGCATCCCGTGCGCCCGCGCCCAGCCTGTTTCGAGATCGGCGGTCGCCTGCGCGACGATGCCCTGCGCGTAGCCGATCGCGATGGTGGTGGTGTTGGCGTCGGTCGCGTCGAACACCGTCTGCACGCGGGCGCTGCCGGTCATCGCCAGCGTGCGCGAGAAGGTCGCGGGGATGGTGACCGCGCCGATGCAGGTGCCGCGGTTCATCGCGCGGCGCACCGCCCGCTCGTCCTTCAGCGCACCGGTCGCCGCGAACCAGCCATTGGCCACGAAGCGCTGCACCAGCTCGCGGCTGATCTGGCTGTTCTCCTGGTCGTAGACGCAGAGCGGCACGCGCCGGATGTCGAGGCTGACGCCGTAGCCCAGCAGCACCATCTGCAGCAGCGGCAGCAGCAGTGCGATGGCGAGGCTGCGCGGATCGCGCCAGACCTGCAGCGTCTCCTTGAACGCAATCGCGGAGAGGCGCGCGAGGTTCACGCGCTTGCCGCCGCGGCGTGCGGCCGCGTCACCAACTGCACGAACACGTCCTCCAGGCTCGGCGCGATGCCGAGCGGCGGTCCGGCGTCGATCCCCTGGCGTTGCAGGAACGGCGGCAGATCGGCCGGGCTGCTGTCGCCATGCAGCAGCACGTGCAGCTTGTCGCCGAAGATGGCGGCGTCGATCACGCCCGGCGCCCCGCGCAGCGCCACCAGCGCCGCGCCCAGGGCCGCGCAGTCGAGTTCGTAGAGCGCTCCGCCCAGTTCGCGCCGGCGCAACTCGCCCGGGCTGCCGATCGCCACCAGCTTGCCGGCGTTGATCAGCGCGATCCGGTTGCAGTACTCGGCTTCCTCCATGTAGTGCGTCGAAACCAGGATGGTGACGCCCTCCGACGCGAGGGTGTGGATCAGGTCCCAGAAGCGTCGGCGCGCCTCCGGCTCGACGCCGGAGGTCGGTTCGTCGAGGAACAGCACCGGCGGGCGGTGCAGGATCGCGCAGCCGAGTGCGAGCCGCTGCTTCCAGCCGCCCGCGAGCGTGCCCACCAGCGCGTTCTCGCGCCCCTCCAGCCCCGCCATCGCCACCGCGACCCGCATGCGCGCCTCGATCTCGCGGCGCGGCACCCGATAGAGGCCGCCGAAGAAGCGCAAATTCTCGCGCACGGTGAGGTCGCCGTACAGCGAGAATTTTTGCGACATGTAGCCGATATGCGCGCGCACCGCCTCGGGCTCGCGGCCGACATCGAAGCCGGCGACGCGGGCGCGCCCGGCGCTCGGCTGCAGCAGGCCGCACAGCATGCGGATCGTCGTCGACTTGCCGGCGCCGTTCGGGCCGATGAAGCCCATGACCTCGCCGCGGGCGATGTCGAGGTCGAGCCGGTCGACCGCGGTGAAGCTGCCGAACGTCTTGCTCAATCCCTCGGCGACGACGGCGCGGGCGCTCTCCGTCATGCCGTGCCCCCGGAGCCCACGAGGGCCACGAACACGTCCTCGATGCCGGGCTCGATCTGGCTGATCTCGGCCTGCGCGATGCCGCGCGCGGCGAGCCACGCGTGCAACTCCGGCAGGCGGCGGGCGGCGTCATCGACCCGGACGTTGACGCGATCGCCCATCAGCAGCCGGCCCAGCACGCCGGGGGCGCCCGCCAACGCCGCGTGCGCGTCGCGCGGCTGCGGCGTCACCACCGCGAGCAGCGCACCGGGCATCGCCCGCTTCAGTTCCGCCGGCGTGTCGCAGATGCGGATCGTGCCGGCGTGCAGCAGCGCCAGCCGTGAGCACCGCTCGGCCTCGTCCATGTAGGCCGTGGAGAGCACGATGGTGACGCCGTGCTCGCGCAGGCCGTAGAGAATGCCCCAGAAGTCGCGGCGCGAGACCGGATCGACCCCGGTCGTGGGCTCATCGAGCAGCAGCACGCGCGGCGTATGGATCAGCGCGCAGACCAATCCCAGCTTCTGCTTCATGCCGCCGGAGAGTTGGCCGGCAAGGCGGCGGCGGAACGGCAGCAGGCCGGCCGCCTTGAGCAGTTCCGCGCTGCGTTCGCGCCGGACGCTCCCCGACACCGCGAACAGCGTGGCGTAGAAAAAAATATTCTCGGCGACGGTCAGGTCTTCGTAGAGGCCGAAGCGCTGCGGCATGTAGCTGAGATGCGGCTTGGCGCGCTCGGGGTCGGCCGTGACGTCGATGCCGTCCAGGCGGATTTCGCCCGCATCCGGGCGCAGCACCCCCGCCAGCATGCGCATGATCGTGCTCTTGCCGGCCCCGTCCGGGCCGACCAGGCCGAAGATCTCGCCGGACCTCACGTCGAAGTCGACGCCATCCACCGCGGCCACCGGGCCGAACCGCCGGACCAGGCCGCGCGCGGAGACGGCGACGCCCGCGTCGGCGTCGCTCATGGCCCGGGCGGCAGCGCGGCGATGCTGGCGTCCGCCGGCATGCCCGGCAGCAGCTCGTGCGTCGGGTTGTCGATGTCGATGCGTACGCGATAGACGAGCGTCACCCGCTCGGCATGCGTCTCGACGGTTTTCGGCGTGAACTCGGCCTCCGGCGAGATGAAGCTGATGCGGCCGTGATAGACCTTGCCGGGATAGGTGTCGGTGGTCACGTCGGCCGGCTCGCCGAGCCGCACCTTGCCGAGGTCCGGCTCGTTCACGTAGGCGCGCAGCCAGATGTGGTCGAGATCGTCGAGCGTGAAGATCGCGACGCCCGGCCCCGCCAATTGGCCCAGTTCGGCCTCGCGCACCGAAATCACGCCGTCGAACGGCGCGCGCAGCGTCGTATAGCCGAGCGTGATCTCGTCGAGGTGCAGCTTGGCGGCCACCGCCGATTTCATTGGCCCGCGCCAGCACCAGGTTGGCGTTGGCCACCTGCACCATCGCCCGGTCGTGCGCGAGCGCCGCCGCCGACTGTTGCGCGGCGGTCTTGGCGAGATCGCGAGCCTGCGCCGACGTCGCGGCGGTTTTCACCAGTTCCTCGGCGCGGGCGTGGTCGAGCTGTTTTTCGGCGAGGTCGAACTCGTCGCTATCGACGCTGCTCTGCGCGGCGACGAGGCTGCTTTCGCTCACCGTCGCCTGCGCGGACGCAACCTGCCGGTTGGCGCGATCGATCTCGACCTGCTGCTGGTAGAGGCGGTCGTCGGCGCGCGCCAATATCGTGTCGCGGGCAACGCGGGCGCCCTCGTCGAACGGCAATGCGACGATGGCCGCCTCGATCTGCGTGAAGCTCAGCACGCTCTGGTGTGCTTCGATGTTGCCCGACACGATGATCGAGGCCGCGTTCGTCGAAGCGCCGAACATCGCGCTCAGCGCCGCGGGCGGCCATCGCCACGCCACGTACCCGCCGGCGGCGAGAACGAGGAGGGCAAGGCTCGGCAGGACAAATCGGGACTTGGTCATCGGCGCGGCACATTATCGGCGTCCGCCAGACCGCCAATGATCTAGCTCAATGCAACCTGCGACGATCGCGTTTCGGCGCCACCGGCTGTCACCCCAACCCTCCCTCTCTCCCGCATGGAGAGAAGGGGGCGTGCCACGCCAGCCGGTTGGTGCGCGGCGGTCCTAGAAGTCGAACTTGTCGATGTTGGCGGCGTCGAACACGGTCAGCGCGGCTTGCGTGTTGATCACGTTGTGGTCGCCCACGGTGACCTTGCCGAGGCCCGGGGACCTCGAACGACCGTGCCGGGTTGTTCTTGATCGTGCCGTTCTTGACGCCGCACGGCGAAATAGGCGGCCAGCAAGCCTTCATTGTAAGGGCTCCAGAGCTGGAACGCCTTCACCGTGCCGTTCTTGATGAAGCGGCGCATCTGGTTCGGCGTGCCGAGGCCGGTGACCTTGATCGTTGTCGCCTTGCCGGCGGTCTCGACGACCTGCGCGGTCGCCGCCACGCCGACCGTGGTCGGCGAGATGATGCCTTTGAGGTTCGGGTAGTTGGCGAGCAGCGCTTCGGCTTCGGTGGTCGACTTCTGCGGATCGTCGTTGCCATAGACGGTCGTGACCAGCTTCATCTTCGCGTATTTCGGGATTGTTCGCGAGCGTGTCTTTCATCGCCGCGATCCAGACGTTCTGATCGGGGGCGTCGGTGGTGGCCGAGAGGATGGCGATGTCGCCCTCATAGCCGATCTCCGAGCCCAGCAGCTCGACCTGCGCAGGGCCCGGTCTTGGTGAAGTCGACCGGCAGGATCGCGGCGTCGCGATGATCCTGGTTGCCCGGCATGTCGCGAATTGACGCGAAGGACCAAGGTGCCGTTGGCTGCGCGCGCGATCGAAGCACCTGGTCAAGCGCATCAGGGCTGTTCGGCGAGATCGCACACGCACGTTGACGCCGCGCTGCACCTGCGCGGTGACGAACGGGATCTGCGAGGTCGCCTCGGCCGATGCGGGAGCGACCGTGGTGAAGGTCGCAGCCGAGCTTGGCGCAGCCGTCCTGGAAGCCCTTGATGATCGAATCGAAATACGGGTTGCCGGTGTTCTTCGGGATGTAGACGATCGACAGCGCATCGGCGGCGCACGGCCGGCCCGCGAACAAGCAGCCCGGCGCCGAGCACAGCGCCGAGCACGGTTTATACTTCGACATCGTTCATTTCTCCCTTGCTTGTTCCTGTGGCGAGTCTCGCTAGCGCTGGCTGCGCGCGTAGATCGCGTTCGTCGCGATGATCGAGACGATGAGCAGCAGGCCCATCACCGTCAGTTGCGCGGTGATTGCGATATCGGCGACCGTCATGCCGGTGGCCATGATAACGAGCAGCCAGGACGGCGAGAAAGGTGCCGAGGATCGACGCCGCGGCCGCCGAAGATGTAGGTGCCGCCGAGCATGACGATCAGCACCATCTGCAGTTCGCCGCCTGCGGCGAGGTCGTAGCGCACGGTGCCGAGCCGCGAGGCGGCCATCAGCCCGGCGATCGCGCTGGCGAGGCCGATGCCGAGGAACAGCCCCATCTTGATGCGGCGCGACGCGGATGCCGGCATGTACGGGCGGCGATCTCGTTGGTGCCGATCTGATAGATCTGGCGGCCGAGGATGGTGCCGCCGAGCAGCAAGCCCGAGCGCGATCGAGACGCGGCGACGAAGATCACCACCGGCACCGGAACGCCGGCGAGCCTCGCGGAAGTCGATGCCGACGAACCAGTTGGGAAATCCGCAGATCGATTTGTCGCCGGCAAGCACCTGCGCGAGCCCGCGATAAAGGGTCAGCGTGCCGATGGTCACGATGATCGAGGGCAGGCCGAGCACCGTCACCAGCAAGCCGTTGAGGGCCCCCATTGCGAGACCGGCAAGACAGCTGCCACCAGCATCGCCGACCGGCAACGGCGCGCCGGCGCGGAACGCCGAGCGCGAAAAGGCAAGCCGAAAGCGCCATCGTCGAGCCGCCGGCGACAGGTCGATCTCGCCGGCGATGATCACCATCGTGAGCACCAGCGCGACGATGCAAAGCTCGATGTAGTAGGTCGCACTTTCCAGGATGAAGCGAGACGTCGGCGAAGAAAGGCGAGAGCCGGCTGGCGACGATCGTGGCCAGCACCAGCAGCACGAACGTCGCCGTCTCCGGCCGCAGCAGCAGATCCTGCCAGCGCGGCGCGGGCGGCCGGGCGCTCGAGGGAGGCGACGTGCTCATGCGTCATGCGCCCCTCGCGAGCAGACCCTGAGGCCGCCTTGCGCGCACGGTGCGGTCAATCACCAGCGCGACCAGGATCACCGCGCCATAGATCGCGTTTTGCCAGAACCCGGAGACGCGAGGATCGGCAGCGCGACCTGCACCGCGCCGAGGAACAGCACCCCGAGCACCGTGCCCAGCACCGTGCCGACGCCGCCATTGATGCTGACGCCGCCGATCACCACCGCAGCGATCACCGTGAACTCGAAGCCGACGCCGGTGATGCCGGGGTTCACGTAGCCGAAGCGGGACGGCGTAGAAGATGCCGGCGAGGCCCGACAGCATGCCCGACAGCATGAACACCAGGATCGTCACCGGCATCACCCGGATGCCGCGCAGCGGCGCCGCCGCCGGGTTGGAGCCGATGGCGTAGACCTGCCGCCCGAACTGCGTGTGATTGAGCAGAACGATGGACGCCGATCGCGACGCCAATGCGATGAGCACGATCCATCGGCACCGCGATCGGCGACGTCTGCGACATCCGGATCAGCGACACCGGGATGTAGTTGGGGTCGATCTGCTTCGAGCCGGACAGGATGAACAGCAGCCCGCGATACAGGCTCAGCGTGCCGAGCGTGACGATGATCGAGGGCAGCCGCAGCAGCGTCACCGCGAGCCCGTTGCACAGCCCGAGCAGCGCGCCCGGTGACGAGCGCGGCGACGCAGCCGACGAATCAGCGGCAGGTTCGGGTGGTCGCGAAAGATCATGCCGGCGACGATCGCCGAGAAGCCGAGCATCGAGCCGATCGACAGGTCGACGTGGCGCGCCACGATCACCATCATCTCGCCCATCGCCGCGACCAGCACCAGCGGGATCGCCAGCAGCACGATGCGCGCGGTCTGCCCGGTGAGGAAGCGCGGCTCGATCGCGCCGACCACCAGCGCCAGCACCACCAGCATCGCCAGGATGCCGGCCTCGCGTGCGCGCAGCAGACGGCGGAGCGAGCAGCGTTCATGCCGCGGCGGTCGCGCCGTAGTGATGCCGCCCGCCGCGCGGGACGGCGGCGCGCATCACCGCCTCCTGCGTCGCCTCGGCGCGCGGGATCACCGCGGTCTGCCGGCCTTCCGACATCACCAGCGATGCGATCGGACAGCGCCAGCAGTTCCGGCAGTTCCGAGGAGATCAGCAGGATCGCGCGCCCGGCGGCGGCAAGTTCGCCGATGCGCTCGTAGAACTCGGCCTTCACGCCGATGTCGATGCCGCGCGTCGGCTCGTCGAGGATCAGGATGCGCGGCTCGGTCAGCAGCCAGCGCGCCAGGATCGCCTTCTGCTGGTTGCCGCCCGAGAGCTCGCCGATCGGCTGGGCGAGGCTGGCGAGACGGATGCTCAGCGAGGCGACGGACTCGTGCGCCCAGCGCGCGTTCCACGCTTCGCCGGATCCAGCCGCGCGGCGCGATGCGGCGCGGCACCGCGGCGGTGATGTTGCTCTCGACCGAGAGCGTGCGGAAGATGCCGGCGACCGCACGGTCTTCCGGCACGAAGGCGATGCCGTGCGCGATCGCGTCCGCCGGTTCGCGGATCGTGACCTCGCGGCCGTTCACGCGGATGCGGCCCGACTGCGCCGGGGCGATGCCGAACAGCGCGCGGGCGACGTCGGTGCGGCCGGCGCCGACCAGCCCGCCAAGCCCCAGCACCTCGCCGCGCCGCACCTCGAAGCCGATGTCGGCGAACCGGCCGGGCAGGGTCAGGCCCTCGACCGACAGCGCGACCTCGCCGAGCGCGACGCTGCTCTTGTGCAGGAACTCCTTCAGCGGCCGGCCGATCATCAGCCGGATGATCTCGGCATCGCCGAGCGACGCGGTCGGCTCGGTCGCGACCTTCTCGCCGTCGCGGAAGATGGTGACGCGGTCGCAGATCGCGCGCACTTCCTCCAGCCGGTGGCTGATGAACACGATGGTGCGGCCTTCGCCGCGCAACCGACGCACGATGCCGAACAGCGTCTCCACCTCGCGCGGCGTCAGCGCCGCGGTCGGCTCGTCCATGATGATCAGCCGGCTGTCGCTGGCGAGCGCGCGCGCGATCTCCACCATCTGCTGGTCGGCGATCGACAGGCCGCGCATCGGCCGGGTGACGTCGAGCGAGACGCCGAGCAGGTCCATCAGGCGCGCCGCGCTGCGCGCCTGCTCGGCCCAGCGCACGCGCGCCAGCGGGCCGCCTTCGCTGCGACCGAGCACGAGGTTCTCGGCCACGCTCGAGATCGGGGAACGAGATCGGCTCCTGGTGGATCAGCGTGATGCCCTGGCGCTGCGCATCGATCGGCCCGGCGAACTCCGCCGGCAGGCCGCCGAGCGTCAGCGTGCCGCGGCTCGGCCGGTGCACGCCGGCGAGGATTTTTGCAAAGGTCGACTTGCCCGCGCCATTCTCGCCGACCAGCGCATGGATTTCGCCGCTTGCCAGATCGAGGTCGACGTCGCGCAGCACCTCGACGCCGGCGAAGGACTTGGCAATCCCCCTGGCCGACAGCAGCGCGCCGCCTGAAGCGGCTTCGACGTGTTGCGCGCTGTCGGGCACCGGCCGACCCTCCCGCGTGGTTTTGCGGCAACTTGCCAGACAAGTATTTGTTTGACAAGTTGCGGGCCGTCCAAGGATTCGCCGGGGAGGCCGAAGATGCCCGCCATCAAAAACGTCCGTAGCACAATCTGGCAATGGATCGGGCCGGTGGCGCCGATGCCGCCGCATTTCTGCACGACGCCCACCGATCTGGTGGCCGAGCACACCGGCACGATCTCCGGCTTCCGGTTTCTCGGCTGGCTGGTGGTGGAGATCGAACTCGACGACGGCACCATCGGGATCGGCAACGCGGCATTGGCGCCGCACGCGACCAAGGTGGTGATCGACACCTACCTCAAGCCGCTTCTGATCGGGCAGGACCCGATGAACAGCGAGTATCTCTGGCAGTCGATGTACCGCCGCACCTTGCCATACGGCCGCAAGGGCATCGGCATGACCGCGATCAGCGCGGTCGATCTGGCGATCTGGGACGCGAAGGGAATGCTGCTGCGCCAGCCGGTGTTCCGCCTGCTCGGCGGCCGCACCAAGCCGGCCATTCCGGTGTACGCGAGCCGCCTGTACAGCCAGCCGCTCGACCAGCTCGCGGCCGAGACCAAAGCGTATGTCGAGCAAGGATTCTCGGCAGTAAAACTGCGCTTCGGCTGGGGGCCGAAGGACGGCGTCGCCGGCATCCGCCACAACCTCGACCTGGTGCGCGCGGCGCGCGAGGCGGCCGGCCCGGACATCGACCTGATGGCCGACTGCTACATGGGCTGGACGCTGGAATACGCCAAACGCATGGTGCGCGCGCTCGCGCCGTTCAATCTGCGCTGGCTCGAGGAGCCGCTGGTGCCGGACGATATCGCCGGCTATGCCGAGTTGCGCGCGATGGGGCACGTGCCGATCTCCGGCGGCGAGCACGAATTTACCCTCGCCGGATTCCGCCAGATGCTCGATGCGCGCGCGATCGACGTCGCGCAGTTCGACGTCAACCGCGTCGGCGGCATCACGGCAGCGAAGAAGATCGCCGATTTGTGTGAGGCGCACGACATCGTGGTGATCCCGCACGCGGGGCAGATGCACAACTACCACGTCACGATGTCCACCTACGCCGGCCCGATCGCCGAGTATTTCCCGAAAGTGCCTGTCGAGGTCGGCAACGAGCTGTTCTGGTACATCTTCGACGGCGAGCCCGAGGCGCACGGCGGCACAATCAACCTGCGCGACGACGTGCCCGGCTTCGGGCTCACGCTCAAGCGCCCCGACCCCGCCGAATTTCCTTGACCGCCTGATCGCGCGGAGGCGTCGCCATGCCCGACTTTCCAATCGTCGACACGCATCTTCACGTCTGGGATCCGCGCCGCCTGCGCTATTCGTGGCAGCAGGGCAACGCGCTGTTCGACCGGCCGTTCCTGATCGAGGACTACGCCGCCGCAACCGGCCGCGTGCAGGTGGAAGCGATGGTGTTCGTCGAGTGCTTCGCCGATCCCGGCCAGTACGTCGCGGAGGTCGAGTTCGTCGAGGAGCAGGCGGCGCGCGATCCGCGCCTCGTCGCGATCGTGCCGATGGCGCCGCTCGAACTCGGCGCGGCGGCCGAGACCGTGCTCGCGGAAATGACCGCGCGCTTCCCGCGCGTGCGCGGCATCCGCCGCATCATCGAGTTCGATCCGGACCCGGAGTTCTGCCTGCGTCCCGGCTTCATCGAAGGCGTGCGCCTGTTGCGCCGGTTCGGCCTGCATTTCGAGATCAACGTGAACTATCGGCAGATGGACAAGGTGTTGGCGTTCGTCGCCCAGGTGCCCGACGTGCCGATGATCCTCGACCATTGCGGCAAGCCCGGCATCCGCGAAGGCTTCTTTGACCTGTACCGCCGCCACGTCGGCGAACTTTCTCGACACGAGAACGTCGTCTGCAAGCTCTCCGACCTGCCGGTGGAGGCGGACAAGACGAACTGGACCGACGCCGACATCCGCCCGTTCATCGACGCCACGGTGGAGGCGTTCGGCGTCGACCGCGTCATCTACGCCGCCGACTGGCCGGTTGTTTGCAGGCGGCGAGCATCGAGCGCGGCGTCGAATTGCTCGACCGCGCGCTGGCCGGACTTTCCGCTCCCGAACTGCGCCGCATCTACCGCGACAACGCCAACGCCTTCTACCGCCTCGGCCTGCCGCCGCTCGCGGCCGCGCGCGCCTGATGCCTGGCGTCGCCGGCAGCGGCACGC
>CAVOOS010000018.1:0-26864 GCA_963697635.1 uncultured Solirubrobacterales bacterium
GTGCTTCCCCTACCCCGCCGGTCATCTCCAAACGATTCGCAGCGGGCCGTACGGGCCGTGGTACTCCAGGGCCAGCGAGCAGGGGGGCGGCGCCGGCGGCGTGTAGCGCAGCGGCGGGGCGGGCGGACCTCGCCGACGCGGAGCACGGCGCGCGCCGGGGTCCGCCGGCCGGGCCGGGTCCACCGGCCGCTTCGGCGCCGGCGGCAGTGCCAGGGTTGGGCGGGGGTTCGGGACGCGGCATCCGGGACAGCGATCGCACCGGCCGGCGCAGCGACGCCGGCGCCGCTTCCAGCAGTGCCCTCATCTGCCGGTTATTGAGCAGGAAATCGAGCTGCGAGCGAGAAACCCGCCGCCCTGCGGTATCGGCAGCAGCGGCAGCACCCAGCCGAAGCTGGTGGGGAGAGTTTTGCGGCGGCGGCTGGCCCGGGCGCCTGCTGGCCGAGTGGCGGCGCGCTGCCGCACGACATGGGTTCCGTCGCGGAGCCGGGCGGCGAGGGCGAAAAAACGCTGCTGGATGCCAGGAGCCGGTCCACGACCAGCTGATCAGCGGCGCCGGCAGCCCGATTCCCCGCCGTCATCGCCGCCACGGCGGCGCTCAGGCACCGGACGATGGTGATGAATGCCCGCTGCGGGCCGGGCGGGGGTGGGGTGTGTGACATGCGCGATTGTTAGTATGAATGACTGTAGGTGGGCAAGAGGGAATTTGCGCGGGGGCGCGAAAAGACGCTTGCGCGTGATCCCCCCACCCCGGCCCTCCCCCACAAGGGGGAGGGGAATCTCCCTCCCACTGGCGACCCCGGGCGACCCCGACCTCCCTGAGGCGCTGAACAATCTGGAAATCTGGGCTGCATTTTCCCCCGCTGGCCCTGCCGGTGCTCGGGCATCCCGAGCGATAGTGTTTGCCAGGTGTATGATTCGGCATAGCGTTAGATGTATGCTGGGGAGCTGGGATCGGTGAAGCTGAGCGCGCTGAAGGTTCGCAGCCTGACCACGCCGGGCACTTATGGTGACGGCGCCGGACTATCTGCAGGTCCGCGGGGCGAGCAACCGGTCGTGGCTTTACCGGTTCAAACTCAACGGCAAGCCGCACCTGATGGGACTCGGCGCCCTTTCGGATGTGTCGCTGGCCGAGGCACGGGAAGCCGCTGCGGCGGCCCGCAAGCTGGTCCGACAGGGTGTTGACCCCATCGCCCGACGGCGGTCGGAGCGCGCCGACACGGCCGCAAGGAGCCGGCTCAACACCTTCGCCGACGTAGCGGAGGCGTATATCGCGGCCCACGAGGCGGGCTGGCGGAATGCCAGGCACCGCCAGCAATGGCGGCACACGCTTGAACTCGTACGCGAGGCCGGCGATCGGCGATCTTGGAATCGCCAGCATCGACACCGGTGCAATCATGCGGGTGCTGGAGCCGATCTGGCGGACCAAGCCGGAGACCGCCTCCCGGCTGCGCGGCCGCATCGAGTTGGTGCTCGACTACGCGACGGCGCGCGGTTGGCGCACCGGCGAAAACCCCGCCCGCTGGCGCAGTCACGTCGAGAACCTGCTGCCGCCCCGATCCAGATCGTGCGGGTCAAGCACCATGCCGCGCTGCCCTGGTCGGAGATCGGAGCGTTCATGGCCAGGCTACGCCAACAGACGGGCGCGTCGGCGCTCGCGCTCCAATTGTCATTCTCACCGCCGCCCGCACCGGCGAGGTCCTCGGCGCGCGGTGGTCCGAGGTCGATCTGCGGGACGCGATGTGGACGGTACCGGGCAGCCGGATCAAAGCCGGGCGGGAGCATCGGGTGCCGCTGTCGGATGTGGCGATGGACGTGCTGCGTGACGTCGGGCGCTGCAACCCCTGTCGAGTCGGGATGAATTCGTATTTCCAGGCCGCAAGCCGGGGATTGCCCTGTCCAAGAATGCCGTGCCGAACTTGTTGCGCACCTTGGGCCGGCCGGATCTGACCGTGCACGGGTTCCGCAGCACGTTCCGCGACTGGTGTGCGGAGATGACGAATTACCCGAACGAGGTCGCCGAGGCCGCGCTTGCGCATACCCTCAAGGACAAGGCCGAGGCAGCGCACCGGGGCGGAGACATGATGGAAAAACGGCGCCGCCTCATGAACGACTGGGCCGCGTTTTGCGGTGGCGTTGCCGATCCCGGCACCGACGAAGCGAGTCGGCTAAAGGTCTGACTCGACTCCCGGTTCGGCTATCGAGCCCGAGTGACAGCGCGGATGATGGTCCCGATCCGGTCGGCGCGCCGATCGGCGCGGGTGCGGGCCTTCGCCTGTGGTGGCGCCGCTCAGCGTCGTTGGGGCGCCTCTGGTCAGCGCCCGTCCTGCTTTGTGGCGCGGGCCGATCCAGGCCTCGCTGGTCCACGGAATGCGGCTGCGCCCGGGCTGCGGAGCGACGTCAGGCGGAACAGAAGTAGTCGTACAGCGCACTGCCGACATGGCCGAGCAGCACTGCGTTCTCGTTCTCCGGCTGAAAGCCGAGATTTTGCCGTTCTTGCTGAGTGCGATCGCGACCAGCGTGGTGCCCGGCGCGAAGATCATCGCGGTGTCGCAGCGCACGCCAAGGAAGAACCCAGTCTTGTTGGCGATGCGCAGGTCCTGGTGCAGCTTCAGGTCGCGCGCATAGGGGTTGTACGGCAGGTAGCGCGGCAGCAGGTCGAGATATTGCTGGCGCTCCATGATGTCGATGACGATGTCGCAAGCCGCGCGGTCGAGGAATTTTCCCGCCGCCACCTGCTCCAGCGCGTGGCCGAACTCGCGCGCCGTGGTGACGGCGAACTTGTTCACGTCGCCGCCGATGCGGTCGAAATCGACGCGGTTGACGAGGCGCGTCGTGCTCAGGCCGAAGCCCTTGATGGTGTCGTTGATCGCATCGAGCCCGAGCAGGTCGATCAGCACGTTGGTCGCGGTGTTGTCGCTGAGCACGATCATCAGCGTCGCGACGTCGCGCAGCGTCATGCTCAGGCCGCCGCTCAGCTCCTTGAGCACGCCGGAGCCGCCGACCTGCTGCGCGCCGCGGATCGCGATGTGCTCGTCGAGCCGGAAGTCGCCGCGATGCACGCGGCGCATCAGCTCCAGCAGGATGAACACCTTTATCGTGCTCGCAGTCGGAAACGTCTCGTCGGCGCGGCGCTCGATGGTCTCGCCGGTTTCGAGTTTCTTCGCGTAGAGCGCCAAATCGCCGCTGAAGCCGGCGGAAAGTTCTTCCAGCCGCGCCTCCAGCGCCTGCCGCCGATCCGACATCGCACGTTCCTCCTTCTGCGTGCGGCGCGGCGGGATGTTCGCCCGCCGCGCCAGGCCCCGCTACATCAGTCCTTCGATGTTGTGGAACTCTGCAGCACGCCGGTGTCCTTCAGATACATGTTCTCGGGCACCAGCGGCGGCAGCAGCTTCACCTTGCCTTCGGCGTCGTAGTACTTGTCGACCGTCGCGGGCGTCAGCACCAGCTGCGGCGACTTGGTGAGCGGCGGCGGCGTGACGCCGTTGTGGACGGCGACCGCCATTGCCATCGGTCCTCGCCCCAATGCGTGCTGAACACCGAGCCCTCGGCGACCCAATGCGGGTTCGTGCGCAGTTCCTTCAACGCGGCGACGGAACCGCCCAGGCCCGCGACAATGGTGTTGTTCTCGCGCTGCAATTCGGTGATCGCGCGCCAGCCGCCGAGCACGGAATCGTCGTTGATCGAATACAGCAGGATGTGCCGGTCGGGCGGCAGCGTCGCAGCGCGTTCTTCGCCACGGTGTAGCTGGGTTCCAGCGTGCCCTTGCCGTCCACCTGAAAGCCGTTCTTGCCGATCGTGGTGGTGAGTGCCGTGATGTCGGAGGGGGCGACCTTGCCGAAGCCCATGCTGTCGGCGGCGGTGACGTAGAAGTAGCGGATGCAGTCGTTCACCTCGGTGCCGGCCTGCGAGCCCTGGATGATGATCACCGTGGTGTCGGCCGCCGTCCAGCCCTTCGCCTTGGCGAGCGGGATCACCACGTTCGCGGTGTCGCGGCCGATCTCCTTGTTGACCAGGTTGAACCAGATGCCGCCGGGGATGGGAATGTTGATGGCGATGTGGGGATTTTCGCGTCGTTGAACAGCCGCTTCGGCGAGGCGCCGATGCCTTCGACCGCCGTGTATTCCAGGATCACGTCGGGCTGGTCCTGCACCATCAGCCGGGCGTTGTTGAGCGTGGTGGGTCCGTCGAGGTTGTTGTTGTAGCGCGTGACCTTGATGCCGGCGACGTCGGCGGCGTGCATCAGCCCGTCGCCGAACTGCCGGAACAGCTCGGCCGAATTCCATGATGTTGGCGAAATCGACGGTGAGCTGCTTGTCCGCGGCGCGGGCGCCGTGGCCCGCGGTGCCGGCCAGCGCCAGCGCGGCGGCGCCGAGCAGCAGCGAGCGTCTCGGCGCAATGGCATCAAGTTTTGACGACATGAAACAAACCCCCTGGTTGTCGTGTCAGCTCTGCTCGCCGGACAGCACCTCGCGCAGCCGCGCGAAGCCGACGCCGAGCAGCAGGATCAGGCCGGTGGCGATCTGCTGGTAGAATGCGGGCACCTGCAGCGGCGCCATGCCGTTGGCGATGGTGCCGAGGATCAGCACGCCGATCAGCGTGCCGGGAATGCCGCCGACGCCACCGGTGAGCGAGGCGCCGCCGAGCACGACCGAGGCGATCGAGGACAGCGCCGCATCGGCGCCCACCGTCGCGGAACCGGCGAGCAACTGGCACGCGACGACCATGCCGGCGAAGGTCGCGAGCGCCGAGCACAGCATGTAGACGACGACCGTGATCAGATCGACGCGCATGCCGGCGAGCCGGCTCGCCTCGCGGTTGCCGCCGACCGCGTACAGCATGCGGCCGAACACGGTGAAGCGCGAGACCAGGAACAGCACGACGGTCAGCAGCAGGAAGGCGATCAGGTACCAGGCGACGTCGCCGAACGCCTTGTCGGCCAGCACGCCGGTGTGGTCCGGGTCGGCGAACGGGATGGTGACGCCGTTGGAGAGCGTGTAGGCGAGGCCGACGCCGATCGACATCGTGCCGAGCGTGGTGATCAGCGGGTTGATCTTCAGCCGGGTGATGATCAGCCCGTTGATCAGCCCGACGAAGCTGCCGGCGATGGCGACGCCGACGATGGCGAGACCGACCGGAATGCCGGCATTGACCGCCAGCGTGAACACGACCGCGCCGAGCGGCACCGTGCCGCTCACCGAAAGATCGAAACCGCCGGAAATGATCGTCAGCGCCTGGCCGAGCGAGACGATGCCGATCACCGTCACGTTGCTCAGCACGTTGAGCGTGTTTGAGTAGGTGAGGAAGTGGCGGCTCGCGAACGAGAAGCCGATCAGCACGAGCAGCAGGAACGTGCCGGTGCCGAGCACCTGGAACGCGGCGCGATAGACCCGGCGGCGCGCGACGAGGCCGGCGCCGGGCTCTTCGCCGCGAAGCTGCGGTGTCGCGTCCATCAGGCGGCCTCGCGGTCGCCGGCGGCGAAGGCGATGGCGCGGGCCTGCGTCTTGCCGGCGCCGGAGAGCTCGGCGACGATCGTGCCCTCGCGCATGATCAGCAGGCGGTGGCTGACGGCGACCGCCTCCTCGACATCGGACGTCACCAGCAGCATCGCGCAGCCGCGCTGGGCGATGTTGGTGAGGATGCGGTGCAGCTCGACGCGGGCGCCGACATCGACGCCGCGCGTCGGCTCCTGCAGCACCAGCAGCCTCGGGTTCGCGGCCATGCGCGAGGCGAGCATCACCTTCTGCTGGTTGCCGCCGCTGAGCTGGCCGACCTTTTGCGAGAGGCGAGCGTAGCGGACGGCGAACTGGCGCGCGAGTTCGCGGGTGCGGGTGCGTTCGAGGCTGGGCGCGGATCCAGCCGAAGCGCGCGAGCGCGCCCAGAGTCAACAGCGAGAGGTTGGCGGTGATCGGCAGCATCAGCACGAGACCGTCGCGCTTGCGCTCGGCGGGCACGTAGGCGATGCCGGCGCGGCGGGCGGCGAGCGGGGTGGCCAGGATCGGGGCCGCCCGGCCATCGAGCGCAAGCTCGCCGGCGATGTCGGGGTGCAGTCCGGCCATGCCTTCGGCGACCAGTTCGGCGCCGGAGCCGCGCAGGCCGTAGAGGCCGACGATCTCTGCAGGCTCGATGCGCAGCGACACATCGGCGAGCGCCGGCACGCCGGGGCGCGACCAGCCGCGCAATTCGGCGGCGGGACGGGCGCTGCGCGGCGGCGGGCGCTCGGTCGCCGAGAAGTCTTCCTTCTCCTGCCCCAGCATGTGCGCGATCAGTTGCGCGGGCGTGGTGTCCGCGGGCGTGGCCGAGGCGACCAGCTCGCCGTTGCGGAACACCACGACGCGGCTGCTGAACCGGAACACCTCGTCCATGCGGTGCGAGATGTAGATCACGCCGACGCCTTCGCGCGTGAGCCGGCCGAGGATGTCGTACAGCGCGCGGCTTTCCTGCTCGCTCAGCGAGGCGGTCGGCTCGTCGAGCACGATCAGCCGGGCGCGGCGCGTCAGCGCCTTGACGATCTCGACGATCTGCCGGTCGGCGAGTTTCAGCGCGCCCATCGGGCGGGCAACGTCGAGCGCGATGCCGAAGCGCCGGCATTCCTCGCGCGCCTGCCGCAGCGACATGCCGAGCGTGGTCAGGCCGTGCCGATTGGGCCAGTGGCCGAGCAGGATGTTCTCGGCGACGCTCAGATGCGGGACGTAGGCGAGCTCCTGCGGGATGAAGGCGATGCCGTGCGCGAGCGCGTCGCGCGGCGAGGCGAAGCTGACCGGCTTGCCGTGCATCCGGATGGCGCCGGTGTCGGGCCGCGTGACGCCGGTGATGATTTTCGCAAACGTGGATTTGCCGGCGCCGTTCTCGCCGATCAGCGCGATCGAATCGCCGGCATCGACGCGGAAATCGACGCCGCTGAGCACAAGGTTGCGGCCGTACGACTTGCTGACGCCGGCGGCTTCGAGGACCGGGGCGATGGTCATGCCGCCGCCGCGTCGCCGATCATGCGTTGCCGCCCTCGAACGGGTCTTCCACGCGCGGCCAGAACGGCACGGTGCGTTTGGTGTAGGGGATGGCGGTGAAGTCGGGCGGGATCGCGCCCGGCGCCGCCACATAGCGGATCGTCCGCGCGACCGGCGCGAAAGCGGCATGGAAATGCTGCGTCGATTTCACCACGACGATGCGCTTGTCGGCGAGCGTCAGCCCGAGGCCGGTGAAGGCGTCCGGCGCAAACGTCTGATGCCGCTTGCTGATCAGCACGACGTCGATGCCGTCCGCGGATACCCAGGCGCTCGGCCCGACGCTGAGGCGGCCGCCGCTGAGGCCGGTCTGCGTGTGCTCCTCGACCGCCGCGCGCACCGTCACCATCAGGTCCACGGGGTCGCCCGAGGCCGGGCCGCACTTGCCGCCGATGCGCAGCAGGAAGTGCGCGCCCACGCCCGCCTCCAGGCAGAACTGCACCGCCTGCGGATCCCAGAACAGGCCGATGACAGCGCCCGTGACGCCGCGATCGACCAGCCGGCGCAGGATCGCGGTGTTGTCCGAGGGCGCGCCACCACCCGCGTTGTCGGCGACATCGGCCAGCACGACCGGGCCGCCGCCGCCGGCAAGACCATGGTCGATCGCCTCGTCGACCGTGTCGTGGTGCGTCACCGTCTCGCCGCGCATCGCCCACAATTCGCGGCCGAGCCGGCGGGCCAGCGCTTGCGCCTTAGCCATGTCGCCGTCGGCGATCACCAGCATTTTCGCGCCGACTTCCTCCACGTCACCCCAGGGGAAGCCGTGGCCGAATGAAACGGAAAGAATCCCATCATGGCCTTCCAGCGCCTGCATGCGGTCGACGAAGCCGCGCGCCGGCTGCAGCGGCGTGCGCCACATGTTGATCATGCGGCAGTCGTGATAGGCCATCACCGGGCGCACCTCGCCGCGCGCCGTGCGCAGGCACAGCCGGTAGAGATCGGCGGCGCGCTCGGCCATGTCGACGTGCGGATACTCCTTGTAGGTGATGATCACGTCCGCGTGCGTGCGCATCCGCTCGGTGAGATGGCAGTGCAGGTCGAGCTCGATGCCGATCGTCGCGCGCGGGCCGACGATCGCGCGCACCCGTTCGAGCGTGTCGCCCTCGCAGTCGTCGTAGCCGTGCGCCACCATCGCGCCGTGCATGAACAGCAGCACGACATCGACCGGCATCGCTGCACGAAGGTCGGCGAGCAGCAGGTCGCGCAGCTCCTCGTAGACGTCGCGCAGCGTGGTGCCCGCGGGCTGGGCGAAGGTCGCGATGCTCTCGGCAACGTCGTGGCCGTCCGCCTCGCCGAGCGTGCGCCATTCGATCAGTGGGATGTTGGCCATGGTCGGCGGGCGCCGGCTGCCGTCGTCGCGGAACCAGTCGCGCCCGGTCATGAACGCGGCGCGCCCGGTGGGGATCGGCGAGAACGTATTGGTCTCGGTGGCGAGCGCCGCCATGAACAGCTTCATTCCGAGCCTCACTTCCTGCTCCGCCTGCCCCCCGAGCCCTGCGCCGCCAGAGGACGGCGTGGCAGAGCGGGTCCGGAACCTTGCGCAGACAAAAACACTCGCGCTGAGCGTGTTTATGATCTACGAACTTATTAGCGCATAGGTCAACATGCCTCCCCAAATCGCCAAGCTTGCCCGGCTGCCCTTTCAGCATCCCGCGACCGTCACCACGCCGCGCCTCGGCCAGTGTCTGCGCACGGCACAGGCGGCGCGCGGGCTGACGCTGAATAGGAGGCGAGCCTCCGCATCGCGGGTGTAGCGCCCGCTTCCGATGGCATGCAGCTTGCGGCACTGCCGCCTTAACCGATGGCGAGCGACCGCCCGGGCCAGATACCCCGAAGAACGTTCTCCTGGTAAGGTCGGGGCAAGCCGACATCCACGGACGCGGCGACCGTGGCTGATCTCGGCGGAGCACACCCAGGGACAGGATCGGCGGCGATGACGAAGATTGATCTGAGCGGAAAGCATGCCGTGGTGACGGGGGGCAGCTCCGGCATCGGCGCGGCCGCAGTCCGCACACTCGCCGCGGCCGGCGCCAGCGTCACCGTGCTTGCTCGCCAGCCGAGCCACTCGGCCGAGGACCAGACGATCTACGATGACCCCAAGGTCGATTTCAGGGATCTCGACGTCGTCGACAGCGCCGCGGTCAGCCGCACCTTCTCCGGCATTGCCGCCGCCAAGGGGATCGACATCGCGGTGCTGTCGGCCGGGCTGCTGCTCGCCGGCACCGTGCTCGACACCGACGACGAGACCTGGCGCCGCACGATGGCGGTCAATCTCGATGGCCTGTTCTACACGACGCGGGAATCGATCCGCCACATGATGGCGCAGGGGCGCGGCGGCAAGGTCGTCTCGATCGGCTCGATCTCCGGCTATCGCGGCAACCAGGGTTTTGCCGCCTACTGCACGGCCAAGGGCGGCGCGCTGAACTTCACCCGCCAGGTGGCGATGGACTACGCGGCCCACCGGATCAACGTGAACGCGGTCGCGCCCGGCTTCATCACCACGCCGATGACCGACATCTACAACCAGCAGATCAAGGCGACGCTCGCCGCGCAGACGCCGGACGGAACCTGGGGCACGCCGCAGCAGATTGCCGACGCCGTGCTGTTCCTCTGTTCGGATCTCGCCGACCACATCCACGGCCAGAGCATTCTCGTCGATGGCGGCTGGACGCTGGGCGTGTTCGCCCAGTTCTGAGCAGCGGCGGCACGGCCACGCGGCCTGCCAAACGGACGGGACGGAATGGAACGCGGCGGGCAGATTTCGATCGAACGGCTGGCAGCGCTGTCGCTTGCCGAGCTTCAGCGGGGCTACCGCGACGGCGCGCTGAGCCCGGTCGCGGTGACCGCGGCGATGCTCGACCAGGCCGAGCGGGTCAACCCGACGCTGCATGCGCTCTACGGGCTGCGGCGGGAGGCGGCGCTCGCCGAGGCCGCGCAGGCGGCGGCTCGGATCGCCGCCGGCACGCCGCTGTCGCCGTTCGACGGCGTGCCGGTCACGATCAAGGACAGCGTCCATGCGGTGGGCATGCGCTGGCACCACGGCTCGGCGCTGCACGGCGACGGGCATCGTCGGGCGGGTCAGATGCGCTGCCGACCCGGCGGCTCAAGGCGGCGGGGGCGGTGATCCTCGGCAAGGCCACGATGCCGGATTTCGGGCTCAGCGGTTCCGGCGTCTCGGGGTCGCACGGGATCGTCCGCAACCCCTGGGGCACGGCGTGGAATACCGGCGGATCGAGCGCGGGCGGCGGCGCCTCGCTTGCGGCCGGGATCGGCATAATGTCGGTCGGCTCGGACATTGCCGGCTCGGTGCGGCTGCCGGCCGCGCATTGCGGCCTCGCTGCGCT
Organism: uncultured Solirubrobacterales bacterium; assembly: GCA_963697635.1. Lineage (GTDB taxonomy): Bacteria > Pseudomonadota > Alphaproteobacteria > Acetobacterales > Acetobacteraceae > CAJCJG01. Next base: position 10,346 of record CAVOOS010000018.1, read on the forward strand.
GAAGCCGACGCAGGGGGTGATTCCGCATGCGCCCGCCTCGACAGTCCGTTCGGCGGGGCCGATCGCCCGTCGCGCCGCCGACCTGCTGGCCTGGACGCGGCTGTTGTCCGGCCCCGACGAACTCGACCGGCATTCGTTGCCGCTGCTCGGCGAGGCACCGGACGCGGGCTGGCTCGGCGCGGTCACGGTCGGGCATTGCGCGGATTTCGGCTTCGGTCCGGCGGTCGAACCGGCGGTGCTCGCCTGCCTCGACGGCGCGCGCACGGCGCTCGGCCGGATCGTCGGGCAGCTTGTCCCGGTCGCGGCGGGGTTCGGCTTCGACGCCTATCTGCCGATCGACGATTCGCTGAAGCTGCGCGGCTGGCACGAATACGCGGCTGCCGACACGGCGCACCGCAAGCTCGCGCCGCAGGAACTGGTCGATTGGTTCAGCGAGGCGGCAGACTGGTCGCCGGCGCGGGTGAAGCAGATCGAGGACGGGATCGAGCGCGGCGTCGCGGGCTGCCTCGCGCTGATGCAGGGCGTCGATTTCCTGCTGACCCCGGTGATGCCGGTGGTGAATTTCCCGGCCGAGGCCCGCGGCATCCAGCCCGGCATGCCGCTGCGGCACAGCACCTTCACCGCGCCGTTCAACCAGTCGGGGCAGCCGGCCGTCAGCCTGCTCGGCGGGTTCGATGCGCGCGGCCTGCCGATCGGGCTGCAGCTCGTCGGCCGCCGGTTCGACGACATCCGGCTGCTGGCGCTGGCGAGCACACTCGAAATCGAACTGGACGCGATGCGGCGGGCCGGGAAATCATGGCCCGTCGCGCCGATCGTGACCCATCACCAGGAGGCGGCAGGATGACCGGGAGAGAGGAGGCAGCGCGCGCCGCTGCCGCCGGAGTACTCGGCGCCGCGCCGGAGAGCTTCGCCAACCCGCTGACCGTGCTCGCCTCCCCCGCATGGCGCGGCATCGAGGGCGACATCTGGCGGGCGGAGGCCGGTGGCCGGGCGGTCATCGTCAAGCAGTACCATCCCGATACCGGCTTCTACGTGCCGGTCGGGGCGGCGATCGCCGCTGCGCGCGTCGCCGGCGAACTCGGCGTCGCGCCGGCGCTGCTGGCCTCGAGCGAGCCGGAGGGAATTGCGGTGTTCGAGTGCCTGCCCGCGGAGTGGCGGGCCGGCGGACTGCACGATGTCGTCGTGCCCGCGGTCCGCGCCGCCACGATCGCGGCCAAGCGGGCGATCCACGCCGGTCCGCGCCTGCCGCGCACGGCCTCGATCTTCGACGAGATCGACGCGCTGGCCAAAATCGTCGCGGGCGGCGGCATCGCCTGCCACCGGCACCTGCCGGTGTTCCTCGACCTGATGGCCGCGGCCCGAGCAAGAATCGCCGCGCAGGGCATGGACAGCCTGCCCTGCCACCGCGACGGCAACACCGCCAATCTGATGATCGGCCCCGGCGGCGCGGTGCAACTGGTCGACTTCGATCTCGCGGCAAACTGCGACCCCTACGAAGACCTCGGCTGCTACCTGATCGAGTTCTTCGACTGCGAGCCCGAGGCGCGGGCGGGGTTCGAGGAGTGGGGCGGCCGGTTCGACGAGGGGCTGTTCCAGCGTGCGATGCTCTACGGCATGGCCGATGACCTGCGCTGGGGGCTGATCGGTTCGATCATGGCGGCGCGCTCGGCGCGACGTGGGCTCGAATTCGCCAAATACGCGTCCTGGCGCCTGATGCGCCTGGAGACCATGGCCCTGTCCTCCCGCGCCGGGGACCGGCTGCGCCGCGCCGCCTGAAGGGGGGACCGCCATGAGCGCTGCAAGCGATGCACAGGTGGCGCGGGCGATCGGGTCCGTGCCCGGCTGGAACTTGGGGACGGTGAAGACCCGCCCGCTGGTCGGCGGGCTGCTCAATTCCAACTGGCTGGCCGAGGTGGACGGCACCACCCACTTCGTCAAAGTCTACGGCGTCGGCTCGGAGAATTTCGTCAACCGGCCGCTGTCGATCGAGGCCGCGCGCGCCGCCGAGGCGATGGGGATCGGCCCGCGCGTGCTGCATTTCAACCCGGTGACGGGGATCGAGGTGACGGAATTCCTCGACGGCTACCGCGCCTCGACGAACGCGGACTTCGTCCGGCGCGACTTCCAGGAAGCGGTGATCGACCTCTACGCCGCCTTCAACGCCGGGCCGCCGCTCTCGGTCACGAAAGACGTGTTCGCAATGACCGACGAGCACATCGAGCAGGGCGCCCAGGTCGGCGCGATCCGGCCCGCGGATTTCGCCTGGTTGCACCACCAGTACACCAAGGCCAAGCAGGCTTTTTTCGCATCCGGGCTCGACCTTGTGCCTTGCCACAACGATCCGATGCCCGGCAACTTCATGGTCCGCCTGGAGCACGACCGGATCAGCGACATGAAGCTGATCGACTACGAATTCGCCTCCAACAACGAACGCGCCTACGAGCTCGGCGTGTTCCTCGGCGAGATGTTCATCGACCCTGCGACCACATACGAACTGATCGAGCGCTACTACGGCAGGATGCGGCCGGAGCTGTTCGCGCGCGTGATGGTCGCGCGCGGCGTTGCCGACATGAAATGGGGCTCCTGGGCGGTGCAGCAGCGACAGCTCTCAAGCTGGGACTTCGACTATCAGAAATACGGCATCTGGAAATACGCCCGCGCCCGGATGGTGTTCGACGACCCGAACTGGGACGACTGGCTGCACCGGCTTTGAGGGGACGCGGAAGCGAATGAACGACGCACGGGTTCCAATTCTCAGCCTGAATGCCTTCGGCGGTGACGCCAAGGACACGCTGCCCGGCGATTTGCGGCGGATGATCGACCGACGGCGGCGGAGTTTCGGCGCGACCTCGGTGCTGTTCTTCCACGAGCCGCTGATCGTCGATCACGCAAGCGGCCAATACATCACCGCGACCGACGGGCGGCGCTACCTCGATCTCTACAACAACGTCCCTTCGGTCGGGCACGCGCATCCGCGCGTCGCCGAGGCGGTCTGCCGCCAGTTTCGGCAGGTCAATGCGCATTCCCGGTATCTCTACGACATCGTCGAGACCTATGCGGAGCGGCTGCTCGCGCTGTTCCCAGCGCCGCTCGCCAACGTGATCTTCACGTGCACCGGGTCGGAGGCGAACGATCTCGCGCTCCGCCTTGCGCGGCTGCACACCGGCAAGCGCGGCATCGTCGTCACCCGCGCCGCCTACCACGGCAACACCGCGTCGGTGACCGAGGTTTCGCCATCCTCGTACAAGGCGGGCGAGCCGCCGGACTGTGTCGCGGTGGTCGAGGCACCGGACCCGGCGGTGCATGGCCCGGAGGTCGGGCCGGGCTTTGCCAGGGCGGTCGCCGAAGCGATCCGCCGGCTTGAGGCGAACGGCGCCGGCTTTGCCGCATTCATCGCGGACACGATCTTTTCGAGCGATGGCATTTTCGACGGGCCGGCCGGCTTCCTGCGGCCGGTGCTGGCCGAGGTGCACGCGGCCGGCGGCCTGTTCATCGCCGACGAGGTGCAGCCCGGCTTCGGCCGCACCGGCGAGGCGTTCTGGGGGTATGGCCGGCACGGCATCGTCCCGGACGTGGTGACGCTGGGCAAGCCGATGGGCAACGGCTACCCGATCGGCGGGCTGGTGACCCGGCCGGAGCTGCTGGCGCTGCTGAACAGCCGCTACGGCTATTTCAACACGTTCGGCGGCACTCCGGCGGCGGCGGCTGCTGGCCTTGCCGTGCTCGACGTGCTGGCCGATGAGGGGTTGCAGGAGAATGCCCGGCGCGTCGGCGCGTTGCTGAAGCAGCGGGTGAAAGACGTTGCCGAGCGGCGCAACATCATCACCGAGGTGCGCGGCGTCGGACTTTATCTCGGGCTCGAGATCGACCGCGGTGCGCCGCGGCTGCAGGAGCAGGTGAGCGCATCGTCAACGGGCTGCGGGCGCGGGGCGTATTGATCGGCCTCGCCGGGCTCAATGCGAATGTGCTGAAATCCGTCCCCCGCTCTGTCTGGAAGAGGTCGATGTCGAAACGTTCGTCGTGGCGCTGACCGGTGTGTTGGCAGCATTGGATCCGTAGGCCGAGCCGCGGTTGCCGTACCGGGCAACGGCGCGCATCAAGTCGATCCGGCTGGAACTGGGCGGCCAGCCACCTCTCTCCGCAGGGCGGGTTGACATGCTCTGTCGCAGCCATGTCGACACCGGGGATCTTCCAGGTCGGAGTTGCGTCCGGCAGCCCAACCCAACCCACGATCATCACGACGGCTACTGACCGGCCAACCTGCGCCAGACCCTCGACGGCGGCTCCGACGGGCCAGTCGGCGGCGCGCTATACCATCACCTGGGACACGACCGTGGGGAGTCTGCCAGATCCTGCATGCCGTCGGTGAAGAAACATGAGACGATATGTCCAGCCACGGCCTCTTGCAGCGCCGGCGCATCGGTCGCGCAGACGGGGCGCGCCCAGGGACAGCGCTGATGCAGATGGCAGCCGCTTGGCAGATCGATCGGGCTCGGAATCTCACCGCTGAGCAGAAATCGCGAGAGCCGCCGCTTGGGATCGGGGAACAAGGCCGACGACAACAGCGCGCGACTGTAGGGATGCAACGGCCGCGCGAACAGCTCTTCGGTCGCGGCCGCCTCGACGATGCGGCCAAGATACATCACCGCCACGCGCTGACACACTCGCCTGACCGCGGTGAGATCGTGCGAGATGAACAGGTACGCAAGGTTCAGCTCGCGCTGCAGGTCGTCGAGCAGGTCGAGAATGTCCGCGCGGACCGATACGTCCAGCGCCGAGGTCGGCTCGTCGAGCACCACCAGATCCGGCTTGGTCGCGATCGCACGCGCGATGCCGATGCGCTGTTGTTCGCCGGCGCTGAACTGGTGCGGGAAACGGGAGCGCGCGTCGGCGGTGAGGCCGACCAGGCGCAGCACCTCGACGCAACGGTCGCGCCGCACCCGCGCGCTGCGCTCGCCCGCGAGCAGCAACGGCTCCTCGACGATGCGGCCGATCCGCATGCGCGGATTGAGCGACGCGAACGGCTCCTGGAACACCATCTGCAGACGCGCACGCATGGGCGGAATCGCACCTGCGGCAGCGCTGTCAGATCCTGGCCGCGGAAGCTGACGCGGCCGGCGGTCGGCTCGATCAGCCGCATGATCGCGCGTCCGACCGTGGTCTTGCCGGAGCCGCTTTCGCCGACGAGCGCCAGCGCCTCGCCGGGACGGATCTGGAAGGAAACACCGTTGACCGCCTTGACCACGCGCCGCCCGTCCTGCGGGAAGTGCATGACCAGATCGTCGACCTCCAGCAGTGGCGCCCCGCTCACGGCGTGACCGCCCCGGCGGCGATCTCGGCGCCGCGAAAGCAGCGCACCACGTGGCCGGCGCCGACCGTCGCCAGCGGCGGCGGGCTTTCGCGGCAGGAGGGCAGCACGATCGGGCATCGGGCGGCAAACGAACACCTGTCCTGGCCGACAACGGTGCGCTCGCTGACCGTGCCCGTCGACGCCCGCGTGCCCGCGTTGTGCGCGGCCGCGGCGGCGCGCAGGAGCTTGCGGCTGTAGGGATGGATGGCGTCGGCGAAGAAGGTCTCCACGTCGGCGATCTCGACGATCTGGCCGGCATAGACAACCGCGATCCGGCGGCAGTAGTGCGCGACGACGCCAAGGTCGCGCGAGACCAGCAGCATCGACGAGCCGGTACGCTGGATCAGCTCCTGCATCAGGTCGAGAATCTGGCGCGAGATCGTCACGTCGAGCCCGGCGGTCGGCTCGTCGGCCAGCAGCAGCTTCGGGTCGTGCGCGAGCGCCATCGCGATGATGACACGCTGACACATGCCGCCGCTCATCTCGTGAGGATAGGCGCGGACGCGCAACTCGGGCGCTGGAATGCCGACCGCGCGCAACAGTTCGATCGCCCGCACCTGCGCCGCGCGCCGGTCCATCCGGCGATGCGCGCGCAGCACGTTGACGATCTGCTCGCCCACGCGCAGCAGCGGATTGAGGTGCTTGCGCGGTTCCGGCGTGGTCAGCGCGATGTCGCGGCCGCGCCTGGCGTTCAATTCTGCTTCGCTGTTCTGGCGCAGGTCCTCGCCCTGGAAGATCACCGCGCCACGCCTGACCAGCCAGGGCGGCCGCAGGAGCCCGAGGATCGCGCGCAGCAGCACGGTTTTTCCGGAGCCGGACTCGCCGACCACACCGAGCGATTCACCGGGCTCGACCACGAGGTCGATCCCGTTCAGCACCGGCACTGTGCCCCCGTCTGCAGCGAATTGCACCTCCAACCCGCGGATATCGAGAAGTGCGGCCATCGCCTAGCGTCGTTTGACCGGGTCGAGATACTCCTGCAGGCTATCGCCAACCAGTGCGTAGCCGACCACCGTCACGGCCAGCGTCAGCCCGGGGAACAGCGCGGTCCACCACTGGCCGGTCATCATATTCGGCGCGCCGATCGAGATCATCGAGCCCCATTCGGGCGTGGGCTTCGGCACGCCGGCGCCGACGAAGCTGAGCGCTGCGGTGAGCAGGATCGAGAACCCGATGCCCGGCGAGATGTTCGCGAGCGCCGGGCCAAGCGCGTTCGGCATGACGTGGACGAAGGCAACACGGGCCTCGGTGCCGCCGACGCAGCGGGCGGCCTCGACGAACGGGCGCTCGCGCACCTGCAGCACCGCGCCGCGGGTCACGCGCAGGAAAAAGGGGACGTTGAGAAACGCCAGCGCGATGATCACGTTGGCGGTCCTCGGGCCGCTGAAGCCGACCAAGGCGAGTGCGAAGACGAACACCGGAAACGCCTGCAGCACATCGGCCGCGCGCATGATCGTCTCGCCGAGCAGGTTGCCGACGCCGCGCCCGCCCGCGAAGAAGCCCGACACGACGCCGAGGAACACGCCGCCGACGAAGGCGATCAGCGAGGAGGTGAGCGCTATCGTCAGGTCGATGCGCGGCGCGGCCAGCACGCGCGAGAGAATGTCCATCCCCGACACGTCGGTGCCCATCGGATGGTGCAGCGATGGCGGCGACAGCCCCTCGCCGGCAAGCGCGCGCTCCGGCGGATACGGCGCGACATACGGGCCGAACACGGCGAGGAAGATCGTGACTGCGACGATCGCGAGGCCGATCAGAAAACCCGTCCGCTTCAGGGCGAAGCGGACGAAGGACGCGAACCCGTCCGCGCTGTCGGTCGGAAGCGTCGTTGTTGCCGTGCCCGTGTCGGCCTGCATGCTCAGCCCTTGATCCGCGGGTCGATCAGGAAATATGCGAGATCGACCAGCAGGAACACGATCATCGTGAACACGGCGGCGATCAGCACGAACGCCTGCAACGGCGCATAGTCGGAATTGACCACCAATTCGACGGCATACTGGCCAAGCCCATCCCAGGCGAACACGGTTTCCACCAGGACCGCACCGCCCAGCATGAACCAGAACATGATGCCGATCACGGTGACCAGCGGCGCCATCGCGTTGCGGATCGCGTAGCGGAGCTGCATGACCGGGCTCAGGCCCAGCGCGCGCGCATGCTCGACGAATTCCGACTCCAGCATTTCCTGCATCGTCGCGCGCACGTTCTTGATGATCAGCGACATGTAGACCAGGATCAGTGTCGCGACCGGCAGCACCAGGTGCGAGACCGCCGAGCTGAACGTGTCCCATTGGCCGGCGAGCAGCGCATCGACCGCGATCATGCCGGTGATGCGCGGCGGCGCGTCGAACACCGGGTCGAGCTGGCCGATCGGCCCGGGCACCCAGTTGAGCACGGAGAAAAAGAAGAAGATCAGGATCAGGCCGAGCCAGAAATCCGGCACCGAGCCGGCGAGCAGGCCGTAGCCCAACAGGGCGCGATCCAGCAGGCCCTTGCGCCGCACCGCCGTCCAGATGCCGATGGGGACGCCGATCACCACCGAGCCGACGCCGGCCAGGATGATGAGTTCGAGCGTCGCGGGCAGGCGCTGTGCCACATCGGCCAGCACACTCTGCGAGGTCCGCCAGGACGTGCCGAAATCGCCATGCAGCACCCTGGTGACGTAGAGCACGTATTGCTCGGTCAGCGGACGATCGAGCCCGAGTTCATGGCGCACTTCGGCGATGCGCTCGGTGGTGGCGAACTGGCCGGCGAGCAGGAAGGCGGGATCGCCGGGCAGCAGCCGCATCAGGAAGAACACGATCACTGAGACGACGAAGATCTGCGGGTACCGAGCAGTGCGACACGCCGGGCAATGTAGCGGAGCAGCCGCATCTGGCCCGGCGCTGCGTCAGGCGAGCACGGCGGCGTGCGCGACCGGAATGTCCCGCGGCTTGTGCGCCGGCTCGTGGCGCAGCAGGTCGCCGAAGTGCCGCGCGGCGAGCGGGGTCAGTTCACCGGTGAGCGTCGTGTAGACGCCGGCCGGCAGGGAGGCGAGCGGAAAGCCGATGTAGCTGCCCCAGGATTTCTCCTGCAGCATCTGATCGCCGCCGTCCGGCGCTTCGCCGCACGGCCAGCCATAGGTGTACCAGAACACGCCCTCGACGCAATCGATGATCTCCGCGCTGACCGTACCGAGCGCCGGCCGGGTGGCGGAAAAGCTGGCTTCGCGCAGGCTGCCGTGGTTGCAGATGGAATAGCCGTGGCCGGGGTTCCAGGGATTGTCGCCCGCGAACCGCTCCCGGCCGTCGTGGTCGCACAGCATGCAGGCGAGGCCGTCGAAATCGGCGCGGTAGTCCGCCGCGCGCAGCATCCGGTGCGCGCGCGTGTGGCGGGAGTGGTTGGGCACGGCAGGCTCGCTCACCGCGCAGATCGGCAGTCCTTCGGCGGACTGTTCGAGCCAGCAGTTCACCGAGACCGCGGCGCCGCCACGTGCCATCGAGTAGCGCTGCGTGACGGTCAGCGATTTGCGCCCTGCCTCCACCACCGCGAGCTCTCCGCTGCGATCGGCCAGCATGAACGCGCCGGAGAAATTCCTCGGCATGCTCTGCAACCGATCGATCGCCGCCGGCACCGTCGCGCAGGTCCGCATGATCTCGGCGAAGGCTGGAGAGGATTTGTAGCCGCCCGCGGGGGCCACGTTCTCCGGCCGCTCGGCGACGAAGGTCCAGGTATAGGCGAGGCCCTTTTCGTTCAGCGCCCGGGTCGGCCAGCCGGCGACGGTGCTGTTGTATTCGGGCATCGACACCGCAGAGGACAGCGCCGCCAGCTCGGTGCCGACGAACGCGTAGCCCTCGTTCGACCGCTCGACGACCACGCGCGTGCGGATATCGTACGGATCGTCGCTGACGCCGCCGAGCAGAACCCTGCCGAACGGAACCGCACTCGTGCCGGTCAGACCGAAATTCGTGCACATCGCGCGGCTCGCGTCACTCGCTCGGCGCCAGGGTCGCGAAGCGGAGCTGGTTGTCGGGCGTCCAGACGAAACCGTCGATCGACTTGCGGGTCGCGACCGACCATTCGAACCATGCCACCTGGATCCACGGCACCATCTCGGCCGCCATCTGCTGCGTCTTGTCGGTCAGCGTCTTGCGTTCCGGCGAGTTGAGCATGCGCATCGCCTTCTCCAGCACCGCGTTGTACTCCAGGTTGTTGAAGTTGACGCCGTTCAGGATGTTGTGCGGACCATCCGCGAGATACACCCAGCTCGAATACCCGGGATCGCCGGTCCACGGCCATTGCTCGTTCTCGGCGAAGGCCTGCAACTTCTTGCCGCCCTTCTGCTCGGCATAGACCGCGGTCGGCAGCGCCTGCAGCGTGGTCTGCACGCCGATCTGATCCCAGCTGCTTTTCACCAGCACCGCCATCTCCTCGGCCTGTGGTGCGGCGGCGTTGTAGCTGAGCGTGATCGGGAAGCCGTTCGGCATACCCGCTTCGGCCAGCAGCGACTTCGCCTTGGCGAGATCGGTGTCGTAGTGGTACGTGCTCTCGTAGCCGGCATAAATGTCGGGCACGATGCTCGTCATCGGCCGGGCGCGGCCGTAGAAAATCTTCGCGATGATATCCTTGTACGGCGTCGCGTAGGCCAGCGCCTGACGCACCTTCACGTTCTGCGTCGGCCCTTTGTCGGTGGCCACGCCGATGTACAGCTGCTTGTTGGAGGCCGCGCGCACGACCTTGAGCGCCGGCGCGCCCTCCACCTCGCGCAACTCGCGCTCGCTGAGATCCCAGGCGATGTCGACCTGTCCGGCCTTCAGCAGCGCGAGCCGCGAGCTGGAATTGGGCACGGCCTTGAGGATGATGCGCGTGTAGAACAGCGGCGCGCCGGTCCAGTTCGGATTAGCTGTCAGAATCGTCTCGCTGCCCGGGGTCAGCCGCTCGACCTGGTAGGGACCGAAGCCGTCGGAATGGGTGCGCAGCCAGTCCTTGGCCCAGGGATCCTCGGCGGTCGCGTGCTTCTTGGCCTCGGTGGCGTCGAACGGGCCACCATAGTAGTTCTGGCCCAGCACCTTGAAGAAGATCGGGCTCGGGCCGCGCAGGTGCACGCGCACGGTGTAGGGGTCGACTTCCTCGATGCTGTCCGGGCCGTCGATGCCGAGCACCGCCGCCATGAACGCGCCGACCGACTTCATCGCGAAGCGCCGCGCCCAGCTCCAGCGATAATCGGCCGCGGTGAATTCGTTGCCGAACGGGCTTTTGATGCCGTGCTTCAGATGGATCGTGTAGGTCTTGCCGCCGTCCTCCACGCTCCACGAGTTGGCGAGCCGTCCCTCCACGCCCGCATCGCCGACCGATTTCAGGTCGACCTCCCGCACGTGGTACTCGGGATTGTCCTTGACCTTGAAGGCGAACAGGTCGCCGCCGTGGATGTTGGCCATGATCATCTCGCCCTCGGCGGTCGGCGCCTCTTCGCCGTCGATCGAGGCCGGGGTGGTGGCGACCGCCACCACCAGCGTGTGCTTGCGGGCGTCCTGCGCGGACGCGCTGCCGCCGAGCGCGGCAAATCCTCCGACGATCGCCATGGCCAGCAGGGTGCGGGTAAGACCGACGTGCATCGAAGTCTTCCTCGGGCTGGATGACCTGACCAACGCTGCGCATGTGCCGACCGCTCCGGCGCCGCCGGCGGGCGGCGTGTCGCGGGACCGGTTGGCGGTACGTTAACACCAGCACGAAAAATTATGCATGCGAAAAACGTGACGTAAAGCGTATTTCTGCCGAATCTCGCGCGATATCGTCGATCCCCCGCGCCAATCCGGGGGCGTGGCCGAATTATGCATTCATATTGACACAGCAAGGCTCCGGCCCCATCCACCACCGCGAAACGACGAGGCGACCGATGGAACTGGTCAAGATCGAGGCGATCGAGCGGCCGCACCTGCACGAGGAAATCCTGAAGGGCCTGCGCGCGATGCTGGTGCACGGCGCGCTGGAACCCGGCACGCGCATCCCCGAGCGCATGCTGTGCGAGCGCTTCCGGGTCTCCCGCACGCCGCTGCGCGAGGCGCTGAAGGTGCTCGCGGTCAGCGGGCTGGTGGAGTTGCTGCCCAACCGCGGCGCCTGGGTGACGCCGCTGCGCGCCGGCGACATCCGCGAAGCCTACCAGGTGGTCGGCATGCTGGAAGCTGGCGCCGCCGAACTCGCCGCGAGCCGCCTCTCGGATGCGACGATCGCGGAACTGCGCCGACAGCACGAGACGATGGTGCTGCACTGGCGGCTCGACGAGCGCGAGCAGGTTTTTCGTCTCGATCTCGCATTGCATCAGGCGCTGGTGGAGGCCGCCGGCAATCGCCAGCTCACCGCGTCGCACGCGGCGCTGGCGTTGCAGGTGGAACGCGCGCGCTACCTCGCGATCCTGTCCGACCAGCGGGTGCGCGAATTGATCCAGGAACACGACGCGATCATCACCGCCGCCGCCACGCACAACCCGCGTGCGCTCGCCGACACCGTGCGCCACCACAGCGCCATGACCGAAATGGCCGTGGTGCGCGCGATCGAGCAGCGCGCCATCGCCGCGGGTGCCGCCGCGTGAACGGCGACGCCACCGGTGGCCAGGCGGCCGATGCCTTCACGCTCGCGCTGTTCAGCAGCGCGATCACCTCGCTGGCCGACGAGATGGCGCTGACCATCCATCGCACCAGCTACTCCGGCGTGCTCAAGGACATCATGGACTACTCGACGGCGCTGTGCGACCCGCAGGGCCGGCTGATCGCGCAGGGGCTGACGCTCGCCGGGCATCTCTGCTCGATCCCGATCGCGTTGAAGGCGACGCTGGCGCGGCTCGGCGCCGACATCAATCCGGGCGACATCCTGTGCATGAACGACCCGTTCGAGGGCGGCATGCACCTGCCCGACATTTTCGTGTTCCAGCCGGTCTTCGTCGACGACCGCATCGTCGCGTACGCCGCCACCATCTGCCACCACACCGATGTCGGCGGGCGCGTGGCGGGTTCGAACGCCTCCGATTCGACCGAGATCTACCAGGAAGGCGTGCGTATCCCGCCCCTGAAACTGTACGAGCGCGGGCGCGCCAACGCGACGCTGTTCGCGCTGCTCGAACGCAACGTGCGGCTGCCGGTGCGCCTGCTCGGCGATCTGCGCGCGCAGCTCGCCGCCTGCCATATCGCCGAGCGCGGCGTGCGCGACCTCGTCGCCCGTTACGGCGCCGATGCGTTCGCCCGCCTCTCCGACGCCGTGCTCGATCATTCCGAGCGACTGACGCGCGGCTGTCTCGCGGAACTGCCGGACGGCAAGGTTTCCTTCGAGGATTGGATCGACGACGACGGCATCGATGTCGGCCGGCCGATCCGGCTGTTCGTGACGCTGGAGAAGCGCGGCGACCGGCTGGTGGCCGACTGGACCGGCAGCTCGCCGCAGGTGAAGGGCGCGATCAACAACACCTATTCCTACACCCAGGCGGCAACGCTGACCGCGGTGAAATCCGTGCTCTCGGTCAACATGCCCAACAACGACGGCGTGTTCCGTGCGATCGAGGTGATCGCCCCGCCCGGCACGATCGCCAACGGCGTGCTGCCCGCTGCCTGCGCGGCGCGCGGGCTGACCGGGTTTCGCATGGTCGATTGCGCGTTCGGCGCGCTCGCCATGCTGGTGCCCGACAAGGTGTTCGCGGCGAGCGACGGCGGCAACACCGGCATCACGATCGGCGGCTGGACGCGCGAGCGCAAACCGTTCGTCTACGTGGACTTCATGTCCGGCTCGTGGGGCGGCCGGCCCTGGGCCGACGGGCTCGACGGCAACGCCAACATGTTCGCCAACATGGCGACGCAGTCCGTCGAGATCCTGGAGAGCGAGCAGCCGGTCGAGATCCTTGCGTTCGAGTTCGTCACCGACGGCGGCGGCGCGGGAAAATTCCGCGGCGGCGTGCCGTACCGGCGCGACTACCGCTTCGTCGAGGATGAAGCCGTGCTGCAGGTCCGCTCGGACCGTCACACGCATCGGCCGTACGGGTTGTGGGGCGGCTATCCCGGCGCACCCTCGCAGAACACGATGGTCGGTCCGCACGGCGCGGCGACGGCGCTGCCGTCCAAGCTCACCATGACCATCCACCGCGGCCAGGTGTTCCGCCACGCGCTTCCGGGCTCCGGTGGCTGGGGCGACCCGCTGGCGCGCGACCCCGAGGCGGTGCTGCGCGACGTGCGCAACGGCTTCGTCTCGCCCGACGCCGCACGTGACAGCTACGGCGTGGTGGTGCTGGCGACGCCCTGGCGCATCGACGCCGACGCCACCCGGCGTGCGCGAAAACGCCTCGCCGCCGCGCGGGGCTGGCAGGCACCGCCCGCAGTGCTGCGCGAGCCGCCGGCGAGCGGCCGACGCCATGACGACCGCCGGCTCGCAATCGATATCGGCGGCACGTTCACCGATTTCGTGCTCGCGCTCGACGACGGCGCGGTGCATCGCCTGAAATTGCACTCGACGCCGAACGACTATGCCGAGGCGATCGGCATCGGCCTGGATCGCCTGCTGGCGATGGCCGAGCTGCCGCCTTCGGCGCTGCGCGAGGTGCTGCACGCCACCACGATCGCCTCCAACGCGATCATCGAGGGCAAGGCGGCGCGCACCGGGCTGATCACCACGCGCGGTTTCCGCGACATTCTGGAAATCCGCACGCTGCGCATGCCGCGGCTCTACGATCTGCACTGGCAGAAGCCACCGCCGCTGGTGGAGCGGGCGTTGCGCTGCGAGGTCGATGAGCGCCTGGACGCCTCCGGCGCGGTGCGCACGCCGCTCGACGAGGCGGCGGTGATCGCGGCGCTCGACACGCTGCTCGCGGAGGGTGTGCAGGCGATCGCCGTCTGCCTGCTGCACGCCTATGCCAACGACGCACACGAGCGGCGCGTCGGCGAACTCGTGCGCCAGCGTGCGCCGGATGTCGCGCTCAGTCTGAGCGCCGACGTATTGCCGGAGGTCCGCGAGTACGAGCGCACCTCCACCACGGTCATGAACGCGATGCTGCAGCCGGTGGTCAGCGCCTATCTGGACCGGCTGCGCGCATTGCTCGCTGGCCGCGCGGTCACCGCGCCGCTGCTGCTGATGCAATCGGCGGGCGGGCTGATGCCGGCGTCGCTGGCGGCGCGGCGCCCGGTGAGCGTCGTCGAATCCGGCCCGGCGGCGGGCGTGATCTCGGCCATCGCGCTCGGTGCCGAGGCGGGGCTTGCCGACCTGATCTCTTTCGACATGGGCGGCACGACGGCCAAGGCGGCGCTGGTGGCCGGCGGCGAAGCCTCGCGCGCCGCGGAGTTCCAGGTTGGCGGCGCGATCATGACCGGCTCGCGCCTGCTGACTGGCAGCGGCTACACGCTGCGCATGCCGGCGATCGACCTGGCCGAGGTCGGCGCCGGCGGCGGCTCGGTGGTGTGGCTCGATCCGGCCGGCGCGCCGCAGGTCGGCCCACGCAGCGCCGGCGCCGTGCCCGGCCCGGCATGCTACGGCCAGGGCGGCAGCGAGCCCACCATCACCGACTGCGCGCTGGTGCTGGGCTGGCTCAATCCGGCAGGTCTGGCCGGCGGCCTGATCCCGCTCGACGCCGAGGCCGCGGCGGCGGCACTGGAGGCAGCAATTGCGCGTCCCCTCGGCCTGCCGGTGGCCGAGGCGGCCTACGGCGCGGTCGAGGTTGCGACCGCGACCATGACGCGCGCCATCCGCGCCGTCTCCAGCGAGCGCGGCGCCGACCCACGCGCCCACGTGCTGGTGGCGTTCGGTGGCAATGGCGGCACCTTCGGCCCGCTGGCGGCGCGCCAGCTCGGCATGCGGCAAGTGCTGATCCCGCCTTCGCCCGGCCTGTTCTCCGCGACCGGGCTGCTGCATGCCACGATCGAACACGAGGCCGCGCGGACTTACAAGGTGCTGCTGGCTGCCGCCGATGCGGATGCGATCAACGCGCGGCTCGCCGCGCTGGAAGCGACTGCCCGCGAGGCGCTGGCCGAAGGCGGCGTTGGGGGCGCGGATTTCCCGGTGCAGCGTCAGGCGCGGCTGCGCTACCACGGCCAATCCTTCGAACTGGCGGTGCCGTTGCCGAGCACCGCGCTGGATCGGCCGGCGCTTGCGGACCTGGCCGTGGCGTTCGGTGCCGCGCACGAACGCACCTACGGCCATCGCGCAGGGGAAGATGAGCCGGTCGAGCTTGTTACGCTTGTCGTGCGGGCGCGCGCGCGGGCGGCCGCTGTCGACCCTGGATCGTCGATGCCCGTGTGCAGCCACCCG
The DNA here is from genome assembly GCA_963697635.1 of uncultured Solirubrobacterales bacterium. Lineage (GTDB taxonomy): Bacteria > Pseudomonadota > Alphaproteobacteria > Acetobacterales > Acetobacteraceae > CAJCJG01. Next base: position 25,950 of record CAVOOS010000018.1, read on the forward strand.
CGCCCGGCGACGCGGCCTGCCTATTTCGGGCCGGCCGCAGGTTGGCGCGAAGTGCAGTTGGTCGATCGGCATGATCTGCACGGCGACGGCGTGCGCGGGCCACTGATCATCGAGGAATATGACGCGACGATCGTCGTGCCGCCCGCCGCGGTTGCGCGGCTCGATGCGGCGGGCAACATCGTCCTGGAGTTCCCGAACTCCTGAACCTCGGCCTTTCCGGCAATGGACGGTGGATCGTGGGGCGGTCGGCAGTGGCCGACGGACAGGAGAGCCCTGCGGGCTCAGCGCCCGGATGCATCTCGACCACGGGCCATGGCGATACGCGAGCGGTGTCGCCACATGCGATCGCCCATCCGGTCGGGTCCTGCCGTTCCGGCCGCGATCCGTGTCGCTCCGCGTCGGCCAGCAGCACGGCGCCGGTCCGATCCGAGCCTTGCGTCCAGCGACCGATGCCGATCCGAACACCGGCGGCTTTGTCGACGTTCCCGCAATTGTGACTTTCTATTGCTGAAGGTAACGCGATTGCATAAGTTTGCCGGCTTGGCAGGCGCCCGCGTCGTCCCGCCAGCGCAGCCAGGGAGGGACCATGCACATGATTGCCGGACGCGCATCGCTGATCGCGGCACTGCTGCTCGCAGTGCTGGGCGCGCCGTGTGCGGCGAGCGCCGACGAACGCAAGCCGATGCCGGACAACGCCCGCGAATACATCATCTGGCCCGCCGACGGCCAGGTGATCCCGGGCGGCAAGTTCTGGATCCGCATGGGGCTCGCCAACGCCGGCATCGCCCCCGCCGGGATCGTCAAGAAGTTCACCGGCCATCATCATTTGCTGATCGATACGGACTTGCCGCCGCTTGACGAGCCGATCCCGAACGACAAGCACCACCTGCATTTCGGCCTCGGCCAGACCGAGGC
>CAVOOS010000019.1:0-13077 GCA_963697635.1 uncultured Solirubrobacterales bacterium
TCCGCCCATGACGATCCGCTCGACGGTTCTCGATCAGATGCGAACCATCGCCAAGCTGCAGCACAAGGAGCTGGCGCCGCTCGCGGACAAACTGCCGCTGCTGGAATCGGGGCTGGATTCGCTCTGCCTCGCCATTCTGGTCGCCAATCTCGACGACGAGTTGGGCTTGGACCCGTTCGGTTCGGGGGAGGGGGCCGAGATCCCGGTGACGGTCGGCGAATTCATCCGGCTGTACGAGGCTGCCGCCGAGCAGCTGCAACGCACGGGTCGGTCTAGCGCGCCGCGGTGGCGGGCGTCGGCGCGTCGTGGTGTCCTGAGACGATGCCTTCTCTGCCTGAACCCTCGCTCTGGGATCTGACCGCGGCTTCCGGGCCGCTCGACCGGCGCTTCCTCGCCGACGAGACGGCGCGCGTCCCGCTCGGCGCGCTCGCCGGCGGCACGACGCTCGGCGGACGGCGGGAAGAGCTGCGCGGCGCGACCGTCATGCTGCGGATGGGCACGCAGCTGGCGACGGCGCTGGCGCTGCTCGAACTCGACGGACTGGCGCGGCGGATCGTGCTGTGCACGCCCGACCTGTCGGCCGAGCATTTTCGCAGCGCCATCGCGACGACGAGGCGCAACGGCCGTCGTCGCCGACCGGCCAATGTCGGAAATTTCCGACACCGGCCTGACGGTCATCCCCAGCAGCGCGCCGGACGTCACCGCGTTCGCCGGCGATCGGGGCGCGGCGCTGCGAGACGGAATGGGCGCTGTTCACCTCCGGCACCACCGGGCCGCCGAAACTGGCGCTGCATTCGCTGCGCACGCTGATCGGCGCGATGGCCGGCAAGCCCGCGACCGGCGGGGTCTGGAGCACGTTTTACGACATCCGCCGCTACGGCGGCCTGCAGATCCTGCTGCGGGCGCTGCTCGGCGGCGGCTCGATGGTGTTTTCCGGCGCGCACGAAGAACCGCGCGATTTCTTCGCCCGCGTCGCGGCGGCCGAGCGTGACCTTCCTCTCCGGCACGCCGACGCATTGGCGGCGGGCGCTGCTGTGCCCGCTGGCCGGAAAAATCGCGCCGCCCGACGTGCGGCTGTCGGGCGAAGTCGCCGACCAGGCGATCCTCGACAAGCTGCGCGCGACCTATCCGGACGCCCGCATCTGCCACGCCTTCGCCTCCACCGAGGCCGGCGTCGCGTTCGAGGTCGGCGACGGTTTTTCGGGGTTTCCGGCGGACTGGGTCGGCGCGACGCGCAACGGCGTCGAACTGCGGGTGGAGGAGGGAACACTGCGCATCCGCTCGCCGCGCACCGCCAGCCGCTATCTCGGCGAGGCCGCCGGGCCGCTGATGGACGCGGACGGGTTCGTGGACACCAAGGACATCGTCGAGCTGCGCGACGGCCGCTACCATTTTGCCGGCCGCCGCGACGGCGTGATCAATGTCGGCGGGCTGAAGGTGCATCCCGAGGAGGTCGAGGCGGTCGTCAACCGGCATCCACGGCGTCGAGATGTCGCTGGTGCGGGCGAAGCGCAGCCCGATCATCGGCGTCGGTCGTCGTGGTGGACGTGGTGCTGTCGGCCGGGCGCGGAGCGGCCGAAGGGCGCGCTGGAGGCCGAAATCCTGGATGCGTGCCGGGAAAGCCTGGCGGCGCACAAGGTGCCGGCGGCGGTGCGGGTGGTGCCGTCGCTGGCGGTCAACGCGGCCGGAAAACTGATCCGCGCGCATGCGTAACGTCATCGTGACCGGCGGCAGCCGGGGGATCGGGCTCGGCATCGCGCGAAAACTGGCGGGCGGCGGCGACCGGGCCATCGTCGCTCGCGCGGCGCGAGACGCCCGATCTCGCCGCCGCGGCGCGGGAGGCGGAGGCGGCCGGCGGCGCGATTTCTTTTCGCCCCTGCGACCTCAGCGAGATTGCCGGGCTGGCCGGGCGTGGTGAAGGCGCTGCGGGCCGAGTTCGGGCCGCTGTATGGGCTGGTCAACAACGCGGGCCTCGGCACCGGCGGCGTGCTGGCGACGATGCCGGACGGCGCGATCGAAAAACTGGTGCGGCTGAACGTGCTGTCGCCGATCGTGCTGACCAAATACGTGGTGCGGGCGATGATGGCGGGCGGCGGCAGCCGGATCGTCAATATCGGCTCGATCGTCGGCGCGACCGGCTACAACGGCTTGTCCGCCTATTCGGCGACCAAGGCGGCGCTGGCCGGGTTCACCCGGTCGCTGGCGCGCGAACTGGGGCCGCTCGGCATCACCGTCAACGCGGTCGCGCCGGGGTTTGTGGACACCGAGATGACGGCGGAGCTGAACCCCGGCCAGCGCGAGCGGATCGCCCGCCGCAGCGCGCTGCAGCGGATGCCGGAGGTTTCTGACATTGCCGAGGCGGTGGCGTTCCTGCTGAGCGAGGCGGCGAAGAACATCACCGGGACGGTGCTGACGGTGGACGCGGGGAACACGGTGTAGCGGCGCCGGCTGCCACCCGCCGGAACGCCAGGCTGGCGCCAGAGCAACGCCAGGGCAGCGCAAGAGCAGCGCAAGGGCAATGCGGTCCATATGGACCAATGCACCCGCGGTGCCGCCGGAACTTTTTGCGGCGCAGATCACGCGGCGGTGATGTCGTGGGATGCGGCGCCAGCGGCACCGCGGGTGCATTGGTCCATATGGACACCCGTGACGGCGCCACGATGGAACCGCGACGGCACCGCGATGGCGTCCGGATGGCACTTGCCGGGTGCCGTGCAGCGCGCGCCGCGCTGGAGGTTGGCCGCCGTCGGGACTACAGTGCCGACCATGGACACCGCCCCGCGCCCCGATGAGAACGCTCCGGCCGGCCGCGTCGAAACGGCCGAGGAGAAGCAGCGCCGGCTCGCCTGGGAGGCCGAGGCGATAACCCAGGCCCGTGCCTCGGCCGACGCCGGCCGGCTGATCGACGAGGCCGACATCGACGCCTGGATCGACAGCCTGGGCACCGACCACGAAGAAAGACCGATTGCGCCTGCCCGGGGAACCTGATAGCGAGCAATCGACGCTGGATCAACGTAATTTGTTAACAAACCGCAGACGGTGGTGTTGCAGATATATTTCGGTGACTGGATGTTCTACTGCACCGAAAGCGACCGGAAGCGCTTGGGCAGACGATGATGGCGAGGCTCGTTTCGTCGACCGAACCGATGATGGTGACCGCCCCGCGAATGCGGCGCGGGACAGCCGGGCCACTGCCGTCGACGCGCCGCTGCTGCCCGCGTCACCCGCTCCGACATTCTGACCGTCGCGTCGTCCCGCCCGGTGAAAGCGATGCCGACGAGCGGGCTGCGGGCGCCGCAGCCGGAAACCGAGGTGGCAGGCGAGCCGCTGGACGACGACGCCTGGCTGAAGGCGCCGAAAGGCATCGCCGTCGGGGTGCTGCTGGCCGCCCTGTTCTGGGCCGCGCTGGCGGGGCTGGCGGTGTGGCTGTTGCGTTAGCGTTAGCAGCGGCGGAGGCGTTTTCGGCCCTTGCCGGCCAATCCGTGCTCTTGCCGACCGCCGGATGCGCGCGCAGCAGGGGCAGCCGGGCGTCGGCGTATTTCTCCTGGCCGCTGGCCGCGAAATGGTAGCCGTCGTAGCGGTCGAACGGGGTGACGTCGCGGTCGGTGTTAGGGCCGTCGAAAATGCCGTGCTCCGCATCCGCGAGCGAGGCCTGCGCCCTGGCGACGGGATTGTCCTCCGACCAGTTCCCGGCGCCAACGCTGCATCGCGTGATGAAGAACGGCGCCCGCACGCCCGCCGCACGGGTCGTGTCGATCAGCGACTTGAGGCCCGCGCGGTAGCGGTCTTCCGGCGTGTGCAGAGAAAAATCCGTGGCACCCTGATCGAGCAGCACGCCGGTGATGGTGTACGTAACCCCCGTGCCAAAAGTGCCGTTCTGGAAAGTGTGTTATTTCAACTGGTTGCGCAAACTTTGGCGCGTATCGCGTTGATATTCCGTGAGAATCAGCTTTTCATATCGATCTGGCGTTGACTGACCACGGGAGGCTGGCGCAGCAGGCTCGATCGGTGTCTGGCGAGATCGAACGTCAGGATGCCGCGCATGTTGATGTGCCGGTGCCCGATCGGCGCAAGGTGGCTCAGCACCTCGTCGGCATGATCGGTCGGTGCGCGGTCGATCATGGCCTGGAGACAATGGGTGTTCCAGGCCATGATGATGTTCGCCAGCAAGGTCAGGGCACCCGAGATGGCAGCGAGTTGCTCCGTCGTGCGACCGTGTTTGGCGGTGATCATGCCGTTGTGGATGGCACGCTGAAGGCTGTGGACGGCCTCGCCCTGATTGAGCAGATCGAGGATCTCGACCCGGAAGGCCGGGTTGCCGAGGTAGTCGCAGAGGTAGAGCGTGCGGAGCAGTTTTCCCAAGGCGTCGCCGGCGTCGTAGACGGGATCGCCGCCGGCCGCTGAACCGAAGCGGTCGAGCGCCTCGGTCGCGGGATACCAGCCGTGCTTGACGGAGGCGCCGAGCCGCAGCAATCCCTCCCAGCCCAGGCCGATGCGTCGCCGGGAGACGGTCTCGGCCACGATCGGCCGCAGTATCTGCGGCACATCAAGCCCTTTCGGCAGATACAGCCTGCGTTTCTTCAGACTGGCGAGCCGCGGGCACAGATCGAAGCCGACCAGCTTGGCAAGCGTCATCGCGAAATGCGTGAAGCCATGCGTATCGACGGCGACGCGTTCGAGTTGCTCGACCTGCTGCTGGCGCAAGGCGCCTTCGATGGCCGCGCCCGCTTGCCGGCGGTTCAGCACGATCGGCTGATCATAGAGGATGCCCCACTGGTCGAGCACATGGGCGTAGGTCCCGACCGCATAGGTTCGCCGCCGCGGGTCGAGCCGTGCCGACCAGAGATAGCGCGTCGCCTCCAGGCTCATCATGTCGGCCGAGGCGAACAGACCGCGCCCCCAGAGCGCTGCGACGCGGTGGCCGCGCATGAAGCGGAGCACTGCGTCGTTGGCCGCGCGCAGCCGTCCCTCGGTTTCGATTCTGAGCACCATCTGTCCGAGACTGTCGGCCGCGACCGACGGCACCATGCGCGCCAGTTCGGCCACGGCGAGATCGGAGCCGAGGGCGAGCAGCCCGGCATAGAGCGTCACCAACTCCTGCTCCGATCGCGCCGGACGCCCGAGCAGGATCCAGGAGAACCGGGTCAGGCCGTCGATCTCGATCAGCACGTGCGGCAGCTGGACGTCGCCGGCGGCGCGCGCGAACGCCTGGCGCGCCGCCTCGATGCGCGGATCCTTCGGGCTCCGGCTGGCGGCGGGGCAGCCGGAGCTGGTCGCCGTCGATCGCCACCGTGCCGGCCGCCACCGCTTCGGCCAATGCGGCCAGCCCGGCGGTCAGACCCGCTTCCAGACGCTGGAGATATTTCTCCGCGCTGGCCGGCAGATTGAGGTCGCGGATGAAGCGCCCTCGGTCGCGCTGCCACAGTTTCGGCGGGATCAGCTGGGCCTCGGGGGCCCGATGCGACAGGCTGTGATCGACCGAGACCGAGCGGTTGCGCACCGCCCGCTTCAGCGCCATCAGGGTCGCCGCGCGAAAGCAGCCGAGTGCGGCCACCCGATCCGGCTGGTCGATCAGCCCCTGCCACGACGGACCGAACGGTTGCGACGTTCCGCTCGGCAAGGCCGTGGCCGACGATGCGGCGATGGCATCGAGGGTTGCGAAGGCCGCGGCGAGCCGATGGTCGGCAGGAACGATCAAGGCCGCCGCACGCGCCGTCTTCAGCAGCCGAGCCAGGTCCTGTGGACTTGCGGCCCAGTTCCTGGCGAATGGCGACGACCTGGGTCGCCTCGCGCTCCGCGGCAAACGGGGCGATCAAGCCGCGCAGCCGCGACCGCAACGCCGCGGCGTCGAGCGTCTCCTCGCCCGCCAACCCTGCAAGATCGCCGAGCAACTGGCGAAGGCGTCGCAATCGGCTGGCTCTGGCGTCCTCCGCGCGCTCGCGCGCGCCGCGCCACAGCGCCGCGATCTGGTGGTCGAGCAGCGTGAGGCCTGCGTCCGTCACCCGCAGCAGCGTCAGGCGCAGGAAGCAGGCGATCTCGATCGTCCGATGCGGATCCTCGATCCGCGCCAGCGCTGCGGGCTTGCGCGCAGTCATCCGCTTGGCGAAATGCTCCAGGCCGACGAGCGGGAGATCCGGCAGGACGAGCCGGTCCGCGCCCAATTCCTTGAGGAAGCCGACTTTCTTGATCTGCTCTTCAAGACCTTTGACAGTCCTGCTCGACGGCACCGCGCCCAGCCATTCGAGATGGCTGATCTCGCTCGCCCTCGATCAGCGCCAACAGGCGCGGCACCCAGGTCTCGCGCTCGGACGGCACCGCCGCCGCGATGGTCTTGAACAGCACCTGTTCATGGTGCCGTCGCGCGGCGATCACGAGACGCCGGATGTCCCGGTCACGCAGCAGAAGATAATCATGCTCGACCAGCCATGCGCGGGCGCATCCCGTGAGCTCCACATGGTCGAAGATGACGGCGGCTTCCTGGCGAAGATACGCCACCAGCCCGCGTTCGGCATGCGGCGTGAGCGCGCTGCGCCCGAGCAGTCGCAGCGCCGACGCGTGATGCTCGAACAACGTCCGGCGACGCCGGCGATAGAATGCCCGGATGGAGGCAACCCGCGGCGGCACGCAATCGAGTTGCCGGCCGAGATGATCGAGGATCTCCGGTGGAATGAGCTCCACGGAATTGAGTGTGGTGCCGGTCATCTTGAGAAAGCCGATCTGCAGTGCGAGCGCCAGCCGGTTCAACGGACCGCGGCGTTCGCGCACCCGGGCCAGTTCGCTGCTCGTCGAGCGTGAAGAAATGCTCGATCTCGAGCGTCGACAGCGTCCCGGGGAAGCGCTCCTCGCCGAGATATCTGTGGTCCCACCGACGCACCGGCAGCTTCGTCGTCGCGCGGGCCGCGGGATCGGGAATGGCGATGCTCCGGTGATCGGGGCGTGGTGCCGGCTGGGTCGCCGTCGATCTTGCCATTGTCCGCGATGCGCAAAGGATCGTCTATGCAGCGCGCCATCGTGGCGGCAGTGCGACCGTCGGCGAGAACTGATGGGATGTCGCGAGCCTTACGTGACGGCCGCCTGTCGCCCGAGGGTGCGGTAGACGGTTGGGCGGGAAACCGAGAACAGTTCCGCGAGATCGCTGATGGCGTAGTCGCCGCTGTCGTGCATGCGGCGCAGCTCCTTTTGCTGCTTGTCGGAGAGCTTGGGCCGCTTGCCGCGCAGCTTGCCGCGGGCGCGGGCGATCGCCATGCCCTCGCGGGTGCGCAGCCGGATGAGGTCGGCTTCGAACTCGGCGAAGGTGGCGAGGATGTTGAAGAACATCTTGCCCATCGGATCGACGGGGTCATAGACGCTCGATCCCAGTGCCAGCCTGACGCCGCGTGCAACGAGAGCGTCGGCGATCGATCGCGCATCCGGGACCGACCGCGCCAGCCGGTCGAGCTTGGGCACGACGAGCGTGTCGCCGGTGCGGACGGCGGCGAGGGCCTGGTCGAGGCCGGGCCGGGACCGGTTCGTGCCGGTCAACCCGTGATCGGTGTAGATCCGGTCGGCGGCGACACCGAGCTTTTCGAGGGCGGCCTTCTGGGCGGCGAGGTCCTGCTTGTCGGTGGAGCAGCGAGCGTAGCCGATCAGGGTCGTCGTCATGGCCAAATGTAACGTATGGCCTCCCCTCATTGATAGGGTTGTCGTACTATCCATGTGAGACGGTGTTCCGCTTGGTTTCACAACGTTCGGCCAGCAGGGTCCGGACCGTCCGGTGGACGATCCCCATGCGGACACTGCCGGCGAGCTGCGGCACGCTGAACGAGGCGGCCAGCATGGCGAACGACAGACCTGCGGCGCCGGCGCTCGTCGACGGTCTCGGTCCCTCGCCCCCGCTCTCGACGACAGCAACCGGCCGGATCGCCTCAAAAGACGACCGGACCCACAACTCTGTCCGCCATCGATCCGAAAAGCTGATTCTCATGGAATATCAATGAGATACGCGAAAAATTTTGCGCAACCCGTTGAAATAACCCACTTTTCAGAACGGCACTTTTGGCACGCGGGTTACGACAAGGCCCTGTTGCACGATGAAGCCGCCGCCCATCAGATCGCGCACCACGCCCTCGTTGATCGGCGTGTCGGCGAACGCGAAGTCGTCGACATCCTTGGCGAGCGGCAGCCTGGCGATGGTCAGCTGGTACTTGATCGAGCGAGCCTGCTTCTCCGAGATCTCGGCCTTCAGCAGATCGCCGGCGAAGCGCTGCGGCTCATGCTGACGCTTCAGCGCGGTGGCGAGGATCTCGTCGTAGGCGTTCTTCATCCCGTAGAGCTTGAGGGTGGCCATCATGCCGAGGAGTTCGGTGCGCTCCATGATCATGTGCTCCTGAGCTGATCGTATCTGGCACAGTCGGCGATGGGCGCCTGCCGCAGCGCCAGCGCATCCGGCGTGAGCACGGTCACGGCCGGTGCGGGATCGCGACGGCGGGCGAGGATATTGATGATCACGTCGGACGAATGGACACCGTCGGTCATCGCCTGCGCACAGGCGGCCTCGACCGCCGGCAATCCGTCGGTCAGCACGGCGGCAAGGATGGCGACCATCTGGCGATCGCCGTCATTCGATCCGGTGAGCTTGCGCCGCACCCGCTCCAAGGCTGTCGGCAGCACCCAGTCCTTGAACGGGGCGCCGTTGCGCAGGGCTCCGGGCTTGCGGGCAAGCACCGGGACGTAGTGCCACGGATCGTAGATCGCCTCGCCGCGCCCGAAGCTGCGCGGATGGTCGGCGACGACGCGCCCATCCTGACGGATGGTCAGGCGATCGGCATAAGCATGGATCTCGACCGGACGGCCCACCGCGCTGGCGTTCACCGAGTATTTGTTGTTATCGAAGCGAACGAGGCAGGTCTTCGAGACCGAGGCCGGCAGTGCGTGGAAGCCGTCGAACCGGCCGCGATAGGCGACGAGCTTCGGCCGTTCCTCCTCGAACACCTCCCAGACCGTCCGGTCCGGGCGCTCGGGATGCGGATGCGCGCGGGCCCACGGGCCGGGCTTCGCCCGCCCGAGGACAGGCTCCGGCGATGCATTTGTCGGCGAGCCAGGCATTCAGCTCGTCATATGTCTTGAACCGCAGCCGCGGCGTGAAGAAGCGTTCGCGCACAAGACCGACCTGATTCTCGACCTGCCCCTTCTCCCATCCCGACGCCGGCGTGCAGGCCACGGGGTCGACCAGATGATGTGCGCACATCTGCAGGAAACGACGATTGTATTGACGATCCTTGCCGACGAAGACCGCCTCCACCGCGGTCTTCATGTTGTCGTAGATGCCGCGCGTGCAGGCGCCCTTGAAGAACGCGAACGCGCGCTCGTGCGCGTCGAACACCATCTCCTGGGTCTCGCGCGGATACGCCCGCACCAACATCATGCGGCTGTGGCACAGCCGCATGTGCGCGACCTTCACGGTCGCCGTCACGCCGTTCAGCAGGACGATCTCGTAACTCCAGTCGAACTGGTAGGCTTCACCAGGCGCAAACGACAGCGGCACGAAGGCAGGTGCAGTCTGGCTCGCGTGCTCGCGCTGCCAACTCCGCGCATAGCGACGAACGGCGTCATAGCCGCCCGCGTAGCCCAACCCATGCAGATCCTCGAACAGGCGGATCAGCGTCAGGCGTTCCCGTAGCGGCTTCGCCACGTTCTCCGCCAGCATCCGATCCAGATCGGCCCTCCAACGCCCCAATTTGGGCTGCGGCTGAACATCTCGCTCGTAGGAGAACTCCGTCTCTTCGAGCGTAAATCTTGCGAACCGTGTTCCGCGAAAGCCGCAGGTCCCGGGCGATCTGCTTGATCGACTTGCCCTGGATCAAATGCTCCCGCCGGATCCGCCCAACCGTCTCCACAACTAGCATCCCCCGACACCTGCTTCAGATCGAAGCAGGCAGCCCAGCAACCGCTGATCAGGGGGGTCAATTTTGGACGCCGATCCCCCGCCTCAGGCTAGGGGATTCTCACATCTCGTTGCAGTCTCATCTCGAGCATTCTGCCGCGATGGATGGCGTAGAACTGCTCCATGCCGCGCCGGAAGGTGATCGGCCCCGGTGGCTTGTAATAGCAGTTCCAGCCGCCCAGCCGGGCGATGATCCAAGCCGCCCGGGCAAGACTGCGCGGCGGCTTGCGGTTCTGCTGCCGCTCGGTGCTGCCTTCCAGCGTCGGGCTGAGCGCGGCAAGCGTGTCGATCTCCGGCTCGGTGAACACGTTCGACGCCGGCATCGCGTCGGTGCCGTCGCGTCCCTGGGTCAATTGGATGTCGATGCAGGCCGCTTTCGTCGCGGCGGCGGCGAGCTTGACCAGCCGATCCGCCGAGGCCATCTGGCTGTCCTCCAGTTGCAGCCCCTGCGATTTCATCACCCGGAACAGTTGCTCGATGATCCAGCGGCGCTGGTACCAGCCGACGATCTGCCAGGCCTCCGCGGCGTCGGCGATCGCGTGCGTGGTCAGCAGCCGCCAGTGCAGCGGCTCGACGTCCGCTGGCGGGTCGACCTCGTGCACCTCGATCAGCCGCAGCCGCACGCTGGGCGGCAGGCTGCGGTCGGCTTCGTCGCGCGGGCGGCAGATCTCCACTTCGCCATAGCGCAATTCCAGCACGGCGCGTGCGCTTGTGCTGGCCCGGGATCGCGCGCCGGCAGTTCGATCTTGCGCCGTCCCGCCACCGGAAAGCTGGCGGCGGCGGCGAACAGGCGTGCCGCCGCCGACCAGCGAGCGGTCCGACATCGCGCGGGTCAGCACGTGGCACGTCTGGTCTGGTATTGTTCCCCACAGCGGGTAGATGTCCGCCTCGCGGTCAGCTACCACCGTCATCCGCGCGGCCGAGTGCACCACCTGTTTCGCCTGTTGGGCGGTATCCACCCAGTGCGTCGACTCCCGCTCCGCCAGCGGGCGCTTGCGGTGCGGTGTCGGATTGACCCCTTCGCGGCTCCACACACCGCCGCCCACCAGGCCAAGACACGAGCCGCTGTCGGCGTCCACCGCGATCATCGCATGCACAAGCACGCCGTAGGCGTTGCCCTTCTTGACCGGGCCGAGGCCGCGCCGACGTTGCGCGGTGGTCGGGAACTTCACCTCGCTGCGGTCTTCGATCAGCAGCACGTGCCGCCCGGTGCAGGCCGCGCCAGTCAGACTGCTCCAGCCGGCGACGATCTTCTCTGTGGTCACCTTTCGGTTGGCGAAGAACCGCCCGACCCGCTCCTCGCCTTTGCGGGTCCCACCCAGCCTGCGCAAGCACACCGTCTTGCGCACAACCATCTGTTCGAGGATTGCACCCCCCCTTTATTGAGGCGCACATCCCCGAATGTCCCCAGCGACCAATCCATGGCGGCTCCTGTGTTGCGGTTGCCGCCAGGCAAGCAACTCTATCCGCGCCGCGCCGCCCCAATCACATTCCGATTCCCAGATTACTTGTGGGCACGCTCTAGCCGCCTCAGGGGGTCAATTTTCCACGCCGAATGACAGCTCCAGACGAGACGACGCTACTGTGCGTGCTGCATCGCTGGCGTGACGAGGCGGTCCGGAGCGGTCGGACAATCACCCGGATCGCGGTTGCCTTCGAGGCGGGTCGCGATGGGTTTTGGCTGGCACGATGGCTGAAAGGGCACGGCACCGAAGCCCATGTCATCCATTCAACAAGCGTCGCGATCTCCCGCGAGCACAAGCGGGCCAAAACGGATCGGCTCGACACGGCAATGCTGATCCGGGTGTTCCAGGGCTGGCTGCGCGGTGAACGCGGCCATTGCGGGATGGTCGCGGTCCCGACGATCAAGGAAGAGGACGCCAAGCGGCCGAGCCGTGAACGGGAAAACCTGGTCGGCGAACGCACGCGCATCATCAATCGCATGAAGTCGGTGCTGGCCTGGCTCGGCATCCGCGGCTTCAAGCCGGAGCTCCGCAAAGCGCCCATGCTACTTGGGTCGCTTCGCACGCCTGAAGAGTTGCCGATTCCACCGAACACGCTCGACGAGATGCGGCGCGACATCGCCCGACTCGCCATCGTGCGTGACCAGATCAAGGCGATCGAACAGGCCCGCCTGGAGCGTCTGGAACAGGCGCCGCAGACCGGCCCGAACGCGATGGTTCGATTGCTGGCCAGCGTCCTCGGGGTCGGCATCGAAACGGCGGACATGCTGGTGCAGGAAGTGCTCTCGCGCAATCTGCGCGATCGCAGGGCCGTTGCTCGCTACGCCGGACTCACCGGTGCGCCAGATGAAAGCGGCGCCAAGCGACGCGAGAAAGGTCTCGCCAAATCGGGCAATGCCCGAGTACGCCGCGGCCTGATCCAACTCGCCTGGCGCTTCCTTCTGTTTCAGAAAGATAGTGCGCTGACCCTGTGGTTCCGAAGCCGGACGGAGGGTCCCAGCGGCGCTCGCAAGACGAAAATGATCGTGGCGCTCGCCCGCAAGCTGCTCATCGCACTGTGGCGCATGGTCACCAGCGGCGAGATCCCGCACGGGGTCGTGCTGCGGCAAGCCATCTGACCAGTCTTGTCGACAAGGAGTGCCCGCAAACGTCTTCGCGAGGTCCGGCGGAACCGATTCCGCCCGGCCGACCGCACACGATCCGAGGTGGTGGTGACCCGAGCCGGAACATGGTCATCGAACCGTTCGTTAGAATGGGCCCGCCGCCTCGGAGCCTCGCCGCCGAAGCGAATAACTGCTTCATGGTCCGGCTCTCATGCGGAGCCAACCGAATACAAGTGCGCGGCGCGATCCTTTGCGCCCCATGGCAGGCTCCCCTCGGTTCGTTTGCTGATCGCCGCTGCGACATTCACCAAAGCTGCCGTTGTCGATCCGAAGACGACGGCCGCACTTCCCGACTGGGTTTCGTGACGTCACGATTGGGAGTGGGCATATGCCGCGCAAATCGATCGGCGAGAGAGCCATGACCGATGCTGAACGCCAGGCTCGCTATCGCGCCGCCCGCGCGACCGGTGCCCCGGCAATCCGCACGCATCGTCCCGGCGATCATCGCAGCCGCGCCCGGCGTTGGCACGATGCCGTCGGCGAGCTGATGTCATTGCAAACTCAGTATGCCGCTTGGCTGGAAGCGATC
>CAVOOS010000020.1:0-47500 GCA_963697635.1 uncultured Solirubrobacterales bacterium
CGCGGAACTGATCGAGCGGGTGGAGCGCGACGCGCTGGACGTTCTCGGCCAGCGAATCCTCCTCGGCGATCCCGCCGTCGCGCACCACGCACGGCACGGGCGCGGTCTTGGCCAGGCGCTTCTGCTTGACCAGCAGTTCGAGCGCCCGGTAGCGCCGGCCGCCGGCCGGCACCTCGAACATGCCGGTCTCGTTGCCGTCGGCGTCGAGGACGGCGCGGACGCTGAGGCTTTGCAGGAGCGTGCGCCGGGCGATGTCCTCGGCCAGCTCCTCGATCGAGACGCCGGCCTTCACGCGCCGGACGTTCGCCTGGCTCAGCACCAGCTTGTTGAAGGGGATGTCGCGCGAGGCGCTGAGGGTGATCTTCTGAATGGCGGTCGCCATGTCGGTTTCTCCGTGACGGGCGGCCGAGAGACTCTCTCTCGACCTCCAACCCGTCACGAAAACCGGCGCAGCCCTCTCACTCTTGGAGGGCCGCAGACCCGGAAAGCCGGAAAAGCGGGAGCACGGATATCCGGCTCCGCGTTTCGGCTGAAACCCGGCAGGCGGAAAGCACCATCAGGCCGCCTCCCTTTCGTCGTCGGCCGCGATTGCCGCGTCGGCTCGGAGTTTCGGACTGGAACCCCAGGATGTAATCCGCCGCCTTCGACGCGGCGCTGGCGGCGCGCACGATGGCGCGGTTGTCCTCGCGCAGCACCTCGAGCCAGGAGCCGATATAGTCGGCGTGGCGCACGGTCGGGCGTGATGCCGAGCGAGGCGCACAGAAGGCGGCCGAAATTTCTGCGACCAGCTCCTCGAACGCGTATTTCTTCGACCCGAACGAGCCGGACAGATCGCGGTTGAGGCGGGAGGATGGCCGCTGGCAGTGGCCGATTTCGTGCAGGGCGGTCCGGTGCCAGTTGATCGGCTCGAAATAGGCCTGCGGGCGGCGGCACCTGCACGAAATCGTGCCGCGGATCGTAGAAGGCTCGCTCGCCGCCGATGCGGAAATCCACGCCGGTTGCGCGGATCAGCGCCTCGGCCTGCGGCAGGATCAGATCGGTTTCGACCGGCGGCGCCATCGCCATCATCTCGTCCGGCAGGCCCTCGCATTGCGCGGTGTTGAAGACGGTGAAGCGCTTCAGGAACGGGATGGCCTGCGCCTCCTCGCCGGTCTCCGCCGCGCGCCGGCGTTCGTCATCCGGCGTGAACCGGTCGGCATAGACGACAGTCGTGCCGCGCTCGCCTTTGCGGACATGGCCGCCGAGGCTGAGCGCCTGGCGAAAGGTCAGCCAGCTCTGGCCGCAAAGCCGTGCTCGATGACGGCGCCCCAGAGGATGAGCACGTTGATCCCCGAGTAGCGCCGTCTGGGTCGGGCGTTCTTCGGCATGGCGAGCGGCGCCTTCGCCGCCGCTCGTCCCCCAGGGCTGGACCCAGGGCGCGCGGCCGGCCTCCAGCTCGGCGATAATCTTGTCGGTGATTTCCTGATAGAGGCCCGTCCGGTCCTGGCCGGGGCGGGCGCGAGCGGCATGTCTGGACATCGCGGATCTCCGCGACGGGCGCCTGCCGAGCCTCTCTCGCGACCCTCAACCCGTCACGGCCAACCCGGCCGCACTCTCACTCTCGGGGCGTTGCGGGGTATCCCCGCAGAAGGGGTCGGACGAGACGCCGACGGGCTCGTCCGCAGGGGAAGCCTTCCCCCGAAAAGGCGACCTTTCCAACGTTCAATCCCGGGGCGTGAGAAAACTATGCCCAATCGGGCGTAGGGCATGAAACTGGCGTCCGACAGTGCCGATCAAAACTGGCCAACCGGGTGTGCTGGATTTTCGAACGGTTGGAGGCGGTGGGATTTTCCCGCACCTGAGATGCGCGAAAATTCTTGACTTCCTAGGCCGAGCATGGAATTAACGCGCATCTCAGGTGCGGGATAATTCTATGGCCTTACACTTGGTCGGAGAGACGATCGATGCCAAGCGGGCGCATCTTCGAGCCCAATCGGGCGAGCTGATCCAGCTTGTCCGGGGAGTGTATGTCGATGATGACGGGAATGCGGAGACCGCGGTCCTGAGCCACGCCGTTCGCATCGCCCATTATCTTTACCCAAACGCGTACCTCTCGTCAGCAAGCGCGGCTCTTCTCGCGCCGACGCCAGACGGACGGCTTTTCATTAGTGGCCGGCGCAATCAACGCACGCGCCTGCGCAACCTTGAGATCGTCCAGAATGAGGCGCCGCCGCATCCGTCAACCGCCGTCGCGGTGGTTGGCGACGATCTGGGGGAGTTGCGCATCGATGTATCGTCGCCGCGTCAGCGGTTCCTGGAAGCCTTTCGGCTGAGGAGCGAACACGCCAGCGCGGTCACCGCGGACATGCGAACCCAGATGGCGGCGCGCTTGGTTGAAGAACACGGTTCCGCACGGGCCGCTGCCGACGCGGTCTGGGCGCTGGCGCGAGAGAATGCCTGGTATCGCGAAGGTGAAGGCGCTGAGCGCTTCCTCCTGGTCCAGCCTGGAACGACCAAGGCTCCTGCCAACAAGGCGGCGCTTGACCTATTGGTCGCTTGGCATGGCGAGTTTCTTGGCCGACTAACGCATGATGGCTTCGAATGGCGATGGAAACCGCAAAAGCGTTCAGGGCCGGCGCTGGTGCGGGAGACAACGCCGGGAAAGCTTCCGGCTTTCATCGAGTCGCTCCTGCCTGAAGGTTGGCTCGCGCAGGTTTTGCACGAACGCGACGAACGCGAGGCGCTTCGTCGAGGCCGGCGCTATATGTCGAACATCGTCATCGTCCAAAACCGTGCGGAATTGGCAACCTTGCCAGCCGACGTTCTTGCTACGCCGCTTGCCGCATTTGCAGATGCCGGCCGGTTCACTGGGCGTTATGGAGGGCCGGCGCGCGGGGAGATCGAGGAGACCTTCGAACAAAAGCTCGCAAGGATCTATGAGCGCGCCGAGACGCCTCGCCTGTCGGGCGTTCAGATCAAGGCTCCGATGAGCCTCCTCGCCGATGGCGATCTTGTCCCCGCGATCGATCAGCCGTTCACGCACATTCTGAAACCGGCCGGCACGGCGGGGTATGAGACGCTGCCTGTCGTTGAATGGCTTTGCCTCGAGTTCGGCCGCGCGGCTGGCTTCGATGTGCCGTCGGCGGCGTTGATCGAGATGCCGGACGGCATGTTACCGGCCTTGGTGGTTGAGCGTTTCGATATCCGCCGTGGACCACAGGATCAGCGCCGCCTGGCTCTGGAGGACTTTTGCTCCATTTTGGATCTTCCGGCCTCGGCGAAATACGACGGCACAATCGAACGCATGGCAAGGAGCCTGCGCCCACTATCGACGGACCCGGCCGCTGACCTCAACACCCTGTTCCGGCGCGCGATCTTCGCCTGGCTGATCGCAGATGGCGACATGCACATGAAGAATCTCGCGCTGCTGAAGACCGCTGACGCTGGCGCGAAGGCGTTCACTACAGTGCGTTTCGCACCGCTCTACGACGCTGTCACTACGAGAGTCTTCCCCGGCCTTGGCAATGACCGCATGGCTTTGAAGCTCAACGGCAAGGATGACCGCCTCAACGCGCAGGACTTCCTCGCCCTGGCGCGGACGATTGGCTTGACGGCCGGTGACGCCGGCGCGGCAATAACTGAACTCGCCGCGCGGCTGGCCGAGCGCGCGCTTACGCTGCGCCTGCCTGATTTCGCGGGCCACGCCGAAGCGGCAAAATCTGCGCAAGGGAAGCTGATGGCCATTGTCAGTGAGCGATCCGCAGCAATCGCCGGATAGTCGGCCGTGATGAAGGCTATGCTCATGGCGCTATGTGCAGAGGATTTCTCACCACCCGTCGCGATCAAAAAGCCGGGCTTCAGAGGTCGGTCGGACGCTTTCTAATCCGTGTCGCAAGCTGGGTGAGCTTCTGATGGTTGATTATCTCGATGAAATCCGATGCGGAAACGCGCGACTTGTTCAGATTGCGTCGGGCATTTGCCAGAGAGCCAACGACCAGGTCCGGGACATTATCATACAGGCCAGAGAGAAAGGCGTCGGGGGTCTGCCTGCGCAGGCCGTACTTCTTCAGCGCTGCCGCAGGAAAATCCTTCAAATTCCAGGTTAAGATGATGGAGGCACCGGCGGCGATGGCAGCCGCGACGACATGGCGATCATCGGGATCGGGAAGACTCACTGTTGGGACCAGGTCTTCATATCCGCTGATAGTAGCACCCGGGAGCGCGTCGTTCATCAGCCGACGGGTCGTCTGCAGGCGCTCGATGGGGATGGTCGGCGTGTCAGCCGCCAGGCTCCGAATCCATTCGTCGTAAATCTCGTCGGTCCAGCGCGCCTCGACCAGACGGTCTACGGCGGCTTGGACGATGATGTTCCTGAGATGGAAGGGGTAGAGGATGCAGGCGTCGAAGACGGCAACCGAAGGCTCAAAGGCCATAGCGCTGTTTGAGGTCTTCGGCATCGTCCGCAAGCGCCTCCATAGCCGCCCGCTGGGCGTCGATCTTGGTCTTCAGGGCGAGAACGTCTCTGAGTGCCGAGCGGCGATGTTTGCCGACGTAGCGAAACGGCAGATCGCCGACGTCCATGCGGTGGACCACCAGAGGGCGGGAAACGCCAAGAATGCTCGCCGCGTCGTTCGGACTCAGTTCCTGGTCTTCGGTCAGGACCGCGACCCGTTCGCCCTGGGAGAGATGGACGAGAATGGATTCGATCAGTGAGGCGGCTTCCGGGGGCAAGGACAAGGTCTGATCGTGCCCACCACGACGCTTGATGTGGACCTCGATCTGGTCACCCTTGGCGAGCCTCCCAAGC
The DNA here is from genome assembly GCA_963697635.1 of uncultured Solirubrobacterales bacterium. Lineage (GTDB taxonomy): Bacteria > Pseudomonadota > Alphaproteobacteria > Acetobacterales > Acetobacteraceae > CAJCJG01. Next base: position 4,787 of record CAVOOS010000020.1, read on the forward strand.
CGGCCAGTTTCCTTGCGGTCCTTGTCAGACAATTCGACGAATTGGAGCGCGTGAGCGGTCATGGTCGGCCTCCGTTCCATCTCAATATAGCGGCGGCGGCACCTAACTGCAATAACTGAAATGCCATCCCTTCGTCCGGCTGGCAGAGGAGCCAACGCTCGGGACGGCAGCGTGGGTCGGCTCGGCGCAATGAAATAACGGCTAGAAGCGGGTATCGGCGCGTCATGTCACGCACATTCTGTGGGGGCAAAAGTGCAACAACCTGTTGCACGAACTCGAGATGGGCCACGCTTCTGCCAAGGCCAGCATATATTTGAGTTTCTAGCGGAAGGCCGGTTATCTCGAAGGGGGAAGGCGCGTCCGAGCTGCCCGGACAGCCGATTGATACCCCTGATGCGCCGTGCTGTTTTGCCGTGAAGGGAATCACAGCAGATCCCCCATAGAGGACCATGAGTTCGCGATTGACCGAAAGGGCGGCCCGGGATTGTGTGGTCGATATCTTACGCACTGTGCGGCAACTCTTTTTCGGTCACACTCAGGTCGGAAGAAAGCAGACTGCGAACAAACGCCTGCATCCAGATCGGCAATGCGTGCAGGCCGGAGCGCAGGTCATCACGGATCGCTTGTCCGTGGCTGGGATCGGCAAAGATGCGGTGCAACGCGGCGGTCACCCGCACCCGCTCCTCGTCGTTGACCAGCATGTCCTGCATCCAGTGTAGAGCTTGAACAACCCGCATGGCGGGCCGACCAGCCCAATAGAGGCGGCTGGGTGCGGCTTGCTTGAAACGGATCAGCTGGTTGCCGAGCTTGATGGATTTCAGGCGAGCATCGGTGAGAACCTCGATGCGGGCCGGCACAGCCGTAGTGAGGCCAAGGTCGTTGGCGGCGGTCATGCCGTCCAACACGACGCGGGCTTGGTCGCGACGGGCGACAGCGCGGATGACGGCGCGATAATCGGGCACGGTTTCCCGCCCTGTGAGACTGTTCCAGCGGGGGCGGTCATATAGCCCCCGGTCGATGCGGCGAATTTCACCGGATGGCACCAGGCGCTGCAACGTCTTATCCACCGCAGCGCGGCTACCGAGATCGGCGAAGTCGCTCGGGGTCCAAACCGCCTCCGGGTCTGACGCGATACGATCAAGTAGCCTAGCGCGAAGGTCCAGGGTTAGGCCGACATCCATCATGTCCGAAAGTTACCGCAATTTTCGGACATGAGGAAGCGATAACCGAAGCATGGCGTTTTCTTCGGACTCCGGTGCTGGGGAGATATTGGATGGCAGGGCGCTCGGTCGTGTCAGAAATCCGCTACAAATTTCCGACAAACCCCATCAGGGATCTGCCTCATGAGCCGGCGGTTTCTAGATGCCGCTGGGTGCGGTCGCCGCATGGGGCGCGCGTGCGTGCCGGCGTCGCTCGGCCGTCAAGAATGTCGGCCAGCTCTTTGGCCACGCGGTCGGCGGTCATTCTCAGGTCGGCCCCGCTGGCCGGATCAGTGCCTCGACGTCAGGCAGGATGAGACCGTCCGGGACCGGCGGCGGGACGGTGACCAAGACCTCGGGCGCCTCCAACACGTTTGGCCCGGTTGATCGTCTCCCAATCAGCGGCGCCTGAACTTCCAATTGGCGGCATGCGGGAAATGAATTGACTTCATCGCCCAGGCAAGGGACGAGCCTGGACACTCCGAATTTATGGTCGTATATATGAGACCATATGCCGGTTAATGGCTGAACCACGAGACGAACTGATGCAATCGACCGCCCTGGACTCTCTGCCGCCCAAGCTGCGTCGATCCCTCGCCAAACTCGGGGGCGACATCGCAGCCGCACGCCGAAAGCGCAGCCTGACCGCGATGATGATGGCGGAGCGGATCGGCTCGGCCAAATCCACCTATTTGAAGGTGGAGAAGGGCGATCCGTCGGTTTCGATGGGGGTGTACGCGATGGCGCTCTTCGTGCTCGGCTTCGGCGACGCGGTCGGCGACATTGTCGACCCTCGGCGTGACGATGTGGGCTTGCTGCTCGATGCCGAGCGGCTGCCAAAGCGCGTGCGTCCCAGGAAGGTGCCCACCGCGCTATGAGACGGAATATCCGCATCGCCTTGGGCGAAAACGCCCGCGATCTCGGCACCCTCCGTTTCGATGCGCAGGGCGCGCGGGAAAGCGCCGCCTTCGCGTATGACGCCGCGTGGCTGGCCGCCGGAGACGGATTTGCGATCGACCCTGGCCTTCCCTTGGTAACAGGCCCGCAATTTCATCGCAGGGAGCGTGGTGGTTCCGTCTTTCACGGCGCAATCGCGGACACCGAGCCCGACGGGTGGGCACGCCGCGTCATCCTGCGCGACCACGCCAAGCGGCGACAGGAAGCCAAACGCACTGGTGCGGATGTCGAGAACCGTCCCCTGAACGCCCTCGACTTCCTCCTGGCGGTTGACGACGTAAGCCGCGTGGGTGCGCTGCGCTTCCAGGACGAAGATGGCGTCTTCCAGCGCGCGGCCGAGGCGGGGCGTCGAACCGTGCCGCCGCTGATCGAACTTGGTCACCTGCTGTCCGCGTCGCATGCGGTGGAAACGCATACCGAAACGGCCGAGGATCTGCGCTACCTCCGTGGCCGTGCCACATCGCTGGGCGGATTGCGCCCGAAGTGCACGGTGGTGGATGACGACGGGCGGTTGTCGATCGGCAAATTCCCGAGCGTTGGCGACGACCGCGCCGTCACCAAAGGCGAGGTCCTCGCGCTGCGGCTCGCGGCTGCTGCGGGGATCAATGCCGCCGAAGCCAGCCTGGTCGAGAGCGAAGGCAGCCCGGTCGCCCTGATCCGGCGTTTCGATCGTGTTCTGTCCGGTGGCCGGCTCATGTATGTCTCCGCCGCAACCATGCTCGGCGTCGAAGTCGCGGAATCCGGCGAGCATGCCTATACCGAGATCGTCGATGCGCTGCGCATGCATGGTGCGGCCCCGCAGGCGGATACCGAGGAACTCTGGCGGCGCATCGCCTTCTCCATCCTCATCACCAATGTCGACGATCATTTGCGCAATCACGGCTTCCTGCATGCCGATCGCGGCCAGTGGCGGCTGGCGCCGGCATTCGATGTCAATCCGTTTCCGGATCGTGTTCGAGAACTGAAAACATGGGTCTCGGAAGATGCTGGTCCGGAGGCAACGATCGAGGCGCTGATGTCGGTACTGCCGTATTTCCGGATTGCACCGCCACGTGCCCGGCAAATACTTCGTGAAGTGGAACAAGCAGTTTCCCGATGGCGCTATGTCGGACGCGGCCTTGGCATGACGACACAGGAGCTCGATCAGTTCGCTGATGCGTTCGAGCATGAGGAGCGGGCGGCAGCCCGGACGGCCAGCCAATGAGAGGCGAAAATGGATCGGTCGGATTTTTGCAGCCGGACCAGTGCCGCTACGTTGAGGCGATGGCCGCCGCGGCATGGGGAGTAGAGCCTGAAATATGGAGTGCAGGCCTTGAGCGATGAGAAGGAACGTTGACGTGGTCAAGCCAAAGCCCCCGCCGACGGCGACTGATGACGAGGTGCGGGTCTTGCTGCGACGGTATCAATGTCCGGTGCCATTCCACGCGGTGCGGACCCGCTTCCTCGGCAACATCGCCACCCCCGCCATGCAGGCGGCGCCCATGGAGACGGTTGCGGCATTGTGGGGCGGCGAGTTGCCGGCGTTCGACACGCTGGATGCCGCCAACGAACTGATTGGTGCCCTGGTGATGGGCCTCTGGAACCGGCTCAGCCGTCACCAGGAACGGTCGGCGCCGTTCCGTCTGACGCGCGTCGACGTCTCGGTTACGCGCGAGGGGCTGGCAGAGCTTGCGCTTATGAGACAGGAGGAGCTTGACGGCTTCATCGAGGGCCTTTTCGGCGCAAACAAGACCCTCGATTTTCCGGAGCGTGCCCACAAGGCGCTTGGCGTTCTGGCGGAAGTCCGTGCGATGTTGGAAGGTGTTCGAGAAGTCGCCAGCAATCCAAGCAAGCCGGCGACGCCGGCAGACATCGCTGTAACGCTCGGCCATCTCCGCGAATTCACGCGGATTGCGGAGCACGAAATGCACGAACTGGTCCTGTCCTGTACCCGTGCACGGCGACAGATTCTGCGAATGATGCCGGCGACAAAGCCCGTGTTGCACTGAGGTTTATCAAGCGCAGCCCATACCCCACCAGCCACTGTCTGCCCGTCCGCGCCTGTTCATTTAGAGCGCTTTCAGCCTGACCGGAATCGGAGCCATGCAAAAATGATGGTTCCGAAACGCCCCCAAAGTCTGATCCGTCGGTCTCCGGTTTTCGCTCACCGGAGGGACAAATGCTGTTTCGGCGTGGCAAATCCTATTCGCAGGATCTTCGGGAGCGCGTGTTTGCCGCTGCGGACGATGGCGAGCGGGTGGTCCGGATCGCGGCCATGCTGCATGTCAGTGTGTCCTATGTGTCGAAGGTTCTGTCACGCCGCAGACTGACGGGAGAAGAGACGGCGCGGCCACAATGCTGCCATGTGGTCCCCAAGCTGAGTGGCCTGCATCCGGCGATCCTGGCGCAGGTGAGCCGCAGTCCCGACGCGACGATCGCCGAATTGCGCGCCTGGCTGCTGGCAACGCACAAGATTTCGGCGAGCACCGGCCTGATGAACAAGACATTCGCTGCGCTCGATCTGACTTTTAAAAAAAATCCCTGCATGCTGCCGAGCAAGCGCGTGAAGACGTGGCCCAGGCGCGCGCCGAATGGAAGGAACAGCAGCCGAAGCTGACTGCCTCAAAGCTTGTTTTCATTGACGAGACTGCGGTGAAGACCAGCATGACGCGGCGCTATGGCCGGGCGGAACGCGGCCGTCGCCTGGTCGCCGCCGTCCCGCACGGGCATTGGAAGACCACAACCTTTGTCGGCGCGTTGCGCTGCGACGGGCTGACCGCCCCGCTGACCGTTGATGGTGCAATGAACGGAGACCTGTTCCTGGCCTACGTCGAACAAATCCTGGTGCCAACTCTGCGGCCGGGCGATATTGTCATCATGGACAACTTGAGGGTCCATAAGAAAGCCGGCGTTCGGGAGGCAATCGAAGCGGCCGGCGCGAGGCTGCTGTTCATTCCGCCCTACAGCCCGGACCTGAATCCGATCGAACTGGCATTCTCCAAGCTCAAGGCGCTGCTTCGCGCAAAGGCAATCCGGACAGTCCATGCCTTATGGAAGGCACTCGGAGACCTCTGTGACAACTTCACTCCCGGAGAGTGCGCCAACTACTTCCGTCACGACGGATATTTCCAGTCAGCGTGAAAATGCTCTAGTATGCCGGGCACGTGTCGTCCCGTCGTTTCGGATCGGGAGCTCTCTCAGGTTGATCTGGTCTGCCCCTTGTAGATCTCGACAAGGCCGGCGAGCGTCTCGATGCCGAAGTCTGTGAACGCCATCACGCTCGTGTCGTCCGGACCGTAGACCCAGATCAGGCCGTCCTCCTGGTCCATTTCGGTGGCAACGTCGCACAGCCAGTCCTCGTCCTCTCCGAGCATTTCCGCGACCCGGGTGACGGTGTGGACGTGGTGAACCTTGTTGACCGGGGCCAAGATCAGATCCGGACGAACATCAACGCCGCTCAGTCTCGCCGGCAACAACCTCCGCCGGCCCTTCAGCGAGTTCGACGCGACGCACACGACGGCGAGGCGTGGGTGCCCGGCCGTCCAGCAGGTCAGCAATCTCCTGGGCAACTTTATCTGACGTCATCATCAGCGCTTCGTCGATATGGATGTAGCGCTGCGTCACTCCGCGTGCCGCGTGCCCCAGAAGCGCCGCGATGGTCAATTCTGAAAATCCAAGTTCGGCCGCTACGCTGGCGAAAGTATGGCGCAACGTGTGCGGAGTTACATCCTCCAGCTTCGCCATGGCGCAGACGCGATCAAGCACGCGCACCATGCCAATAAAATGGCCGTCGCCCCAATCGGCTGGGAAGAAGTATGGGCGATTTTCCAATCTGCGGCTGCGCCAAAAGCACTTTGATCGCGGCATCGCCGATCACGCGGGTCTGCGCGCCGCTTTTGGTGTCGGGGAAACGGATGGAGCCTTCCTCGTCATCCAGCCAGGCCCGCTGAAGGCCTAGCCCCTCCATGCGACGGAAGCCCGTCAGCAACAGAAAACGAATGGCGGCGATGCCCTTCGGATGCTCGCCATCCGCCTCGGCTTTGCGTAACGCCTCACCGAGCTTGCCGATTTCGATCCTGCTGAGTCGGCGGATGCGCGCCGTGCTCGCCATCCGGCGAACGCCCCTGGCAGGGTTTGCGGTCATCTTCCCGAGGCGAACGGCGTGCTCGAAGATGGAGTGCAGCGACGACATTGTCCTGGCGGCCACCCCTTCGCCGCCGGTCGTAACACCGCCCCGGCTACCAACGCGGGCCTTCGACGTCTTGCCGGCAGCGATGTCGGCCTGGGCGCCTTCGATGTCCCCGAGCTTAAGCGAGCCGATCTGCCGTTTGCCAAGCAACGGTCGGACATGCGCGTCAATCCGGCTGCGGTCCATCCGCAGCGTGGACGGCCTGATAGGCCTCCTGCGCCGGCCGAGGATGCGCCCGGCTTCGGCCTCGGACAGATACCAGTCACAAATGTCGTCGACCGTCAGCTCCGCGACCGCCTTGGCCTGGGCCTGCTCTTCAGGGTCGATACCCTTGGAGACCATCACAAGTTTCTCAAAGGCGAGCTTGCGAGCTTCTTCGACCGTCATCAGGCCGTAGCGGCCGATGACGGTCCGCTTGTTGCGCCCGGTGGGCGTCCGGGTACTGGACGACGAAGCTTTTCAAACCCGTCGGCATCACCTGCACGCCGAAGCCTCTGAGCTCGCGATCCCACACAAAACTCTCCCGAACCTTGACCCCAACTCTGGAAGGTTTCGGAGCAGCGAGCGCGTCGACAACACGCTTTGTGAGCTTTTCCCCAGCCATATCAATTACCTGTGGGCGATTTGCTTAGAAGTTGACCCTTATACCCCCTTCCAGAGCGGAATCCAAGCATCTGGAGGAAAGTCGCAGGATATCTGGGGATACGGGCGGCGGAGAGGGACGCCTTCAATGCACTGAAAAAACACGGTTAATCGTAGTCCGGCGGACCCCCGGATACCCTGGCGCATACCCCTGTAGCCCGTTGCCAAGGTTGGGGTCGAGGGTTCGAATCCCTTCGCCCGCTCCAGATTTCTTCAAGAAAATCAGATGCTTAGAGCGGTCCTTCGGGGCCGTTTTTTGCTTCCCCGTCCCTGGCGGCAAAGCCGGGGAAGCAGGGGGGAAGCAGCAGAAAGCGTAAAGTAGCGGGCTTTGGGCTGCTTTAGTCTCTTACCGCCTGACTCTTGACACTACCTGCGTCAAAAATCCCATCAGATCAGTGCAGGAATGATGGTGGCTGCGGTGAGGCGTTCGGCCGCGGCGGTGGCGGCGCGTCCGGCTTTGGTCAGATAGTAACGGTATGTTCCGGTGACTCGCTTGATCACCCCGATGTCCAGCAGTCGGCGCAGGTGCCGCGACAGCCGGTTTGGCGAGAACATGTGCAGGTCGGGGAGAAGGTCGGCCCGGCGGATGCCGGCGATGTTGACCCGTGGATTTTGCAGGGCATGCAGCAGAGCGCTGTCCCCGGCTTCGAAGAAGTTGATCCCTTTGACGGTCTTGTTCTCGACCTTGCGCGGCCTGGTCAGCCGGTCGAGGGCGCGGACGCCTGCGCAGAAGTCGTCCAGCGCGGAGAGGTGAGCCAGATAGCGCCGGTTGCAGCCGAGCAGGATCTCGCGCAGGTCGATCAGGCTGTAGATGGTCTTCTTGACCGGAGCCAGTTCGCGGGTTGCTGGCCGATCTCGGTGTTCCACCTTGCGGTGGTGCTTGAAAAACGACACGTCGTTGGCGGTGGTCTCGATGCGCAGCACGATGCCGCACTTGTCGTACATTTTTACCGAGCACTTGCCGAAGCGGTGCTTCACGCACGTCCCCTCGATCCAGGTGGAGAACTGCGAGCCGATCTCCTGGGCCAGTTGCGGCGTGATGTGCCGGCCGAGGAAACTGGCGACCTGCTCGGCCTTGACGCTCAGCACGCTCTGCCGGACGAGTTGGTCGTAGAGGGGCGCCAGCGTCGCAGCGGAGCGGAATGCCAGGTCGGTGGCGTATTCCAGCTGCATCAGGCTCCAATGGTAGGACTGCCCGAACACCTCGGACACCGGGCAGCACTGTTGGGCATATCCGTCGAGGACGCGGTGCAACTGGTCCGGCGAGAGGGCGTCGGCCAGGTCCTGGGCACGCTGCCAGTCATCGATCCGCACGAAGACGTTGTCGGCCATGGTGTAGCCGATGCCCTGCGCCGCCAGCTGCCGTGCCAGCCAGTTGTGGCCGTTGCAGTAGAATTGCAGGCGGAACGGGCACCACGTCGGCACCCGCAGATAGATCAGCCCGAAGTCGGCATCGAGGAAATAAAAGTAGTAGTGCAGGCATTTGCCGCTATCCGGCCGGATGAAGGTCTTGTGCGTCTGCTTGTCGTGCCAGGGCCGATAGCTGTCGCAGGCTTCCATGGCCGAGATGATGTGCACCAGGCCGGGGTGATCGCCGCGTTGCTCCAGCACCCGCGCGACCACGTCTTCCTTGCGGATATGGCTCTTGGCGATGTGCTCGATCGTCACCCCGGCCGCGGTCGCCAGCGATGCCGCGCTATCCCGCACCTGATCCCGCAGCGTCATCGCGAATTTCGGATAATCGAAGATGCGGATGCCCTGGCCATGGAGAAACCGGGTCATGCCCTCCGCGTAGCAGATCACCGGCACGGTGCCCGTGATCACCACCCGGTCGTAGCAGGACAGCACCCCGGCTATGCGATCATCATAGCGTTCCGTCAGAGACTGGGTCATGCCGCCCCCCCCCGCAGGATGACACTCTCGACGGGCAAGCTACACCAAACCTATTGGTTCCGGCTCCGCCGGCTTAGGCATGACCAGGTCCCCTAAACCGCCGTTTTCCGCCTGAACGACAGGCCGCGACGCGAGACGTCGCGCTCTATCAAGAGCGCGCGCTTTCGACGCCTCCGTGCTTCCCCGTAGGCAGAAGCGAGTGTGATTTTGCTTCCCCGGACGCTTCCCCGGCGGCGGCGGCGAGGTGGGTGCGAAGCTCATCATTAAGCGCTCCCGCCTGCTAGGCGCATCGGCAGCACGAGGCGCAGCGAGTTCGGGCAACCGCACGAACCCATGCGCCGCGTAAAAGCCGGCCGCAGGCTCGTCCAGTGCATCGACGATCACCATTGAAGACCCGACCGTGCTGGCGCTCTCGAAGGCTCGCTGGAGCGCGTCGGCCAAAAGGACCGCGCCCAGATGCTGTCCCTGCCGGTCCTTGGCGACGGCCAACCGGCCGATCAATGTGGCACTCACCAGCGGGTAGCGCGGGACGTGCTTGCGGGCCGTCTCCGGCACGTCGCCTTGGGAGATCGCCATCGCGCAAAGGGTGTAGTAGCCCAGAACATGGGTCGGCTTGCCGATCTCGCTCAAGATAAATACGGCATTCGCCTTCCGGCGCACGTCCTGGCCGGCCTGGGTCTTGAGATAGCGATCCAGGCTTTCCACCCCACAGGTAAAGCTGCCCCGGTCGTGCTCCTCCCCGAGCAGGACGATACGAAGATCCTCGGATGGTCGTTTCGCCATTCACGGCACGACCCGGCGCTTATGCTCCGCAAACGCCCGCTGGAGCCGTTCGCTCGGCGCTGGTGGATTGACCAACGCATCGAAAAAGACAGCCCGATCCCGGTCGGACAGAACGAGCGTCTCATGCTCCGCGATCGTCCGGCGGGCAGCGTCTGTCAGGGCGGTCATGCAGAAATCGGTCAGCTTACGCCGTTCTAGCCGGGCCGCCCGCTCGATCAAAGCTTTGGTCGGCTCGTCGACGCGAAACCCAAGTCGCTCTTCCCGAAGTCGCCGGTCGTGCTTTGCTGTCGTGGCCATGGGCACCTCCGGCTCCACATGTACGTCGATTGGACTAACTTTTCAAGACACAACCCTCTGCGTCCACCGACCTTACAAGCGATTTAAGACCGTGGAAGATAGCCCCGGTGATCGCTAGACGGTTACAGACGGCGAACGTGATCTTCAACGGCACGCAGGATGCTGGAGAAGCCACGGCCCTGGGCATAAAGGAGGGGCCGGCCGCCACGATGTTCTCGGATGAAGTCTGTCGCAGCGTGCTTGGCGGAAAGCCACGTCACCACGAAGATATCAGCATTTTCAGCGAGCGCCCGAAGCCGAACTGTGCCGCCATGATCGGCATTGCAGTCGACGACCGCTGTCGGTGCGAGTTCCTCGATCGCAACCTTCGCTTGGCGGCTCGAGGACTCGGTCAATGAATAGATTGCGATGCGTAGGCCTTCGATTTTCCTGGTGACGTCCTCGGAACCGTTCTGCTCGCGGGTGATTCCAAATGATTGGAGTGTCCAGCCGAGTTCGCGGGCAAGATGTGCGACCGCAGTGCGCTGCAAGCCGGACAATCTAGCGTAGATTGGCGCCATGCGCGAAAGTGCGCCGTGCAGAAAGGTCTCTCGCGCTTCAGCAGCGGGGGTGCTTGCCCGCATGAAGTCTTCGATGATCTCCATTACCCAATAAATCATGTCCAGGCCGAAGCCCTCGCCAGCCAATTCTTCAACATCGGCGATCAGAGCCCGATAGGCTTTGACATCCAAGCCAGTAGACAGCAGGGCGCTGACCAATATCTGGCTCGATTCGTATGTGCCACTCCCGCGGGCGGAGCCGAGCGCGAACAAGGTTAGCAGATTCGCGTAGATCGGCACCATACCAGCCTGCGGAAAGTTCGGATCGCGTTGGAGCCATGCCACAAGAAACGGTAGCGCGTGTACAATCCGCTCGCAGGCAAGCTCGTCGCTCTGAGCCTTTTCAAGCGCTGACACGAATGCCTGAACTGCCGCCGGGTCTCCGGCTCCAAATTCGATCGGCCATTCATCCTTGCCGTGGCGCGCAATGTCGAGAGCAGTGGTGAACGACGGGTCGACCGCCCTTTCGAACCATTTGATCCAAGATGTCGTAAGTCCAACATCCGCAGATTCTTCAGTGACATGGAATGCCGACCTGAACGGCTCGGCTTCGCGCAGTTGTGCAAGATCTTCCGGACTCAGTTTCGCCAGGGCGTTGACGGCGGATGCAAGTGCATCGACGCTGTCGATTGCATCGACCTGAATGAGCGCGTCGCGGGCATCGTCAATCGGTGTTCGTTGGACGATTGGCCCCACAACCTCATCGGGTGCCGTCAGCGAGAGGCGGTCTGCGATCCAGCCGAGCGCATCCAGGTGGCCGACTAGCGCGGCGCCAACGTCGGTTCGCGAGGTGGAGATCCACGCTTCCAGCCCATAGACGCGCCATCCCCCAGTCGTCAGCATCGACGGCACAGGGACCCGCAGCATCGGTTGCGCGAGTGGTCTCGCCGCAATCTCAAACCGCACGCGAGTCTCGTCGGCGTCACCGGCCTCGAACGGGCCGGCTAGATGTACCTGATAAATCGCCTCGAGCAGCAGCGCGGTAACGGCGGCGGTTCGACGCGCTAGGCACAGATTGGCAAAGCCCGGAAGATCAACGATGCCGGTCCAATCCCCGAAGGTGGCGAGCAGTTGGACCTCAAGGAATTTTAGTCTCTTACCGCCTGAACTCTTGACACTACCTGCGTCAAAAATCCCATCAGATCAGTGCAGGAATGATGGTGGCTGCGGTGAGGCGTTCGGCCGCGGCGGTGGCGGCGCGTCCGGCTTTGGTCAGATAGTAACGGTATGTTCCGGTGACTCGCTTGATCACCCCGATGTCCAGCAGTCGGCGCAGGTGCCGCGACAGCCGGTTTGGCGAGAACATGTGCAGGTCGGGGAGAAGGTCGGCCCGGCGGATGCCGGCGATGTTGACCCGTGGATTTTGCAGGGCATGCAGCAGCGCGCTGTCCCCGGCTTCGAAGAAGTTGATCCCTTTGACGGTCTTGTTCTCGACCTTGCGCGGCCTGGTCAGCCGGTCGAGGGCGCGGACGCCTGCGCAGAAGTCGTCCAGCGCGGAGAGGTGAGCCAGATAGCGCCGGTTGCAGCCGAGCAGGATCTCGCGCAGGTCGATCAGGCTGTAGATGGTCTTCTTGACCGGAGCCAGTTCGCGGGTTGCTGGCCGATCTCGGTGTTCCACCTTGCGGTGGTGCTTGAAAAACGACACGTCGTTGGCGGTGGTCTCGATGCGCAGCACGATGCCGCACTTGTCGTACATTTTTACCGAGCACTTGCCGAAGCGGTGCTTCACGCACGTCCCCTCGATCCGGGTGGAGAACTGCGAGCCGATCTCCTGGGCCAGTTGCGGCGTGATGTGCCGGCCGAGGAAACTGGCGACCTGCTCGGCCTTGACGCTCAGCACGCTCTGCCGGACGAGTTGGTCGTAGAGGGGCGCCAGCGTCGCAGCGGAGCGGAATGCCAGGTCGGTGGCGTATTCCAGCTGCATCAGGCTCCAATGGTAGGACTGCCCGAACGCCTCGGACACCGGGCAGCACTGTTGGGCATATCCGTCGAGGACGCGGTGCAACTGGTCCGGCGAGAGGGCGTCGGCCAGGTCCTGGGCACGCTGCCAGTCATCGATCCGCACGAAGGCGTTGTCGGCCATGGTGTAGCCGATGCCCTGCGCCGCCAGCTGCCGCGCCAGCCAGTTGTGGCCGTTGCAGTAGAATTGCAGGCGGAACGGGCACCACGTCGGCACCCGCAGATAGATCAGCCCGAAGTCGGCATCGAGGAAATAAAAGTAGTAGTGCAGGCATTTGCCGCTATCCGGCCGGATGAAGGTCTTGTGCGTCTGCTTGTCGTGCCAGGGCCGATAGCTGTCGCAGGCTTCCATGGCCGAGATGATGTGCACCAGGCCGGGGTGATCGCCGCGTTGCTCCAGCACCCGCGCGACCACGTCTTCCTTGCGGATATGGCTCTTGGCGATGTGCTCGATCGTCACCCCGGCCGCGGTCGCCAGCGATGCCGCGCTATCCCGTACCTGATCCCGCAGCGTCATCGCGAATTTCGGATAATCGAAGATGCGGATGCCCTGGCCATGGAGAAACCGGGTCATGCCCTCCGCGTAGCAGATCACCGGCACGGTGCCCGTGATCACCACCCGGTCGTAGCAGGACAGCACCCCGGCTATGCGATCATCATAGCGTTCCGTCAGAGACTGGGTCATGCCGCCCCCCCCCCGCAGGATGACACTCTCGACGGGCAAGCTACACCAAACCTATTGGTTCCGGCTCCGCCGGCTTAGGCCTCTCGGATGCGCGCTGGGCGGAGGCGCAGCGCCGCGCGGCGGTGATAGCGCCTTTGGCGGCACTGCCGAGCGTGTCGGCATCCGCCGCTCGCGATGCCGGTCGAATGCTCGGCCTGTCAGAACGGACGATCTATGGCTTGCTGCGCCTGTGGCAGAGATCGGGGGGCTGGTCACTTCCCTTGCGCCGGAACTTTCCTCAGGCGGGCGCGGCAAGGGCCGGGTGACCGCCGCGGTGGAGCAGTTCATGAAGGAGGCGATCCGCGACGAATATCTGAGCAAGCAGAAGAAACGCGCCGAGGCTGTGGTGCGGGCGGTGCGCGATCGTTGCCGCGCGGCCGGGATTTCGCCGCCCGCTGCCAACACGGTGCGCGCCCGGGTGCGCCGGGTGCGTGCTGACAAGGTTGCGCGTGTGCGAGAGGGCAGCGGCAGCGCTGCTGCCCATCGGTTGACACCTGTGGCGGGAAAGACGCCACCAGCTGCCCAACCAATGGCGATCTTGCAGGTGGACCACACGCCAGTGGATTTGATTCTGGTCGATGAAACCTGGCGCAAGCCGATTGGTCGACCGTGGTTGTCAGTGGCGATCGACACGTACAGCCGCTGCGTCGCGGGTCTGCTCCTTTCCTACGAGGCACCTTCAGCGACGGTCGCCGGTCTGTGTATCGCGCACGCGGCCCAGGACAAGGCAGCCTACCTGCGCGGACTGTGTATCGCTGCCGACTGGCCCTGCCAGGGCCTGCCGGGCGAGGTGTTCGTCGACAACGGCCCAGAGTTTCACGCCGCGGCGTTCGAACGCGGCTGCCAGCAGCACGGCATAGCTCTGCGCTTCCGTCCGGCGGGGGCACCGCATTGGGGCGGTATTGTCGAACGATTGGTCGGCACCGCGATGACGATGGTGCATGAATTGCCGGGCACGACGTTTTCCAATCCCGCACAGCGGGGTGAATACGACAGCGACGCCACCGCGTGCCTGACACTTGCCGAGCTGGAGCGCTGGCTCGTGCTGGCGATCACCGGCTCATACCACAACGTGGTCCATGGCGGCCTGGGTGAGCCACCGCTGGCGCGCTGGAAAAACGGTGTGGCCACGCATGGTGCGCCGTCGGCGCTCTCTGACCCGCATGCGTTCATGGTGGATTTTCTGCCCGTGCTGCGTCGCCGTATCACACGCGAGGGCATCGTCGTTGATCACATCGCTTACTTTTCCAATTCGCTGCGCCCTTTGGTCGCGGCCCGCGATCGCCTTGGCCAAGTGTTGGTCCGCCGTGATCCGCGTGATCTCTCGCGTGTCTGGGTGCTCGATCCTGAAGGCGGCGGCATGATCGAGGTATCATGCAGCCGGCAGGGGCGACCGCGCATCTCTCTGCACGAGCACCGCTTTGCGGTTGCCCATCTGCGCGAGCAGGGCCGTGCGCAAGTCGATGAGGACGCGATCTTTGCGGCCGTCGAGCAACAGCGCGACATCGTTCGCGAGGCGGCACAGCGGACGCGCGCTGCCCGCAAGCAATTCGCTCGAACGGCGGACGCGGGCCGGGGTGCGCCGCCGAGGGCACAGCTCGTGCCGTCAACGGCTCCCGACCACCCACCGCGGACGGCTGATGCTGTAGATACGGCTTACGACATCGCACCCTACGCGGCGGAACGATGGTGATTCCAATGGCCGACGATGGCCTCCACCATCTTGTGCCTGAAGCACGCGCGGCAGCATTTTTGTCGAATGCGGAGCGACTGGCGCTGCTGCGAACAGAGCGATGGTGGATCGCTCATGACCGGGCGCAGATGGCGCTGGCGCGACTGGACGCGCTGTTCCGCGACGGCCCGGGCCAGATCCGGCCACCTAACATTCTGCTCGCGGGACCCTCGAACAACGGCAAATCATGGATTGTGGAACGGTTCGCGCGCGCCCATGAGGCGCCCGGCGGTGAGGACGCCGAGCGCCTGCCCGTCGTCGCCATGCAGATGCCGACCGAACCCACGGTATCGCGCTTCTACGCCGCCTTGCTTGCGCATGTCGGCGCCCCCGTGCCGCGTGCCGGACCATCGTCGCGCAAGCACGAACTGGAACAGCTTACCCTGCGCGTGTTGCGGGGCGTGGGCGCACGAGTTCTGGTGATCGACGAATTGCACAACATGCTGGCGGGCAGCAGAACTACGCGAGGCGAGTTTCTGAATCTTCTGCGCTGGCTTGGCAATGAGTTACGCGTACCGCTGGTCGGCGTCGGCACACGCGACGCGTGGCTTGCGATCCGTACTGATCCGCAATTGGAGAACCGCTTCGAACCCTTCGTGCTGCCGGCGTGGCAGTCCGGTCCGGAGACGGCGCGGCTGCTGCAGGGTTTTGCAACGCTGTTGCCGCTGCGCCGCCCTTCCGACTTCCGCAGCGCCGAGATGGTGCGCCGCGTGATCGCGCGCACGGGCGGCACGATCGGCGAGATGGCCGCGCTGATCCGCGCCGCGGCTGAAACCGCCATACAAGACGGTGAGGAGAGAATCACCCGAGACGTGCTCGACCGCGCCATCTATCTTGGCCCCAGCGAGCGGCGGCAAGCCGTGGAACGGGCGCTGGTATGATCAAAGCCACGCGGCTGCCGCTGCACCCGCGGCCCTTGCCTTACGAGGCGCTATCCTCGTGGGTTGATCGCTTGGCGGCGGCATACGATCTCGAGCGTTACGAATTCCTGCGCGCGATGTTCGGTGTGGACCCGTCGCCGGACACTGCGGATCTGGATGGTGGCCGGCGGCCCGATCTTATCGCCACATTTGCTGATCGCACGGGATTCCAGCCCGAGCGGGTCCGCGCAATGACGCTGGCGGGCTACACACCCGAACTCATCGACACGATAGTGCCTTCAGCGGGCTTGTTCGAAGCTTACGTTGGCCGGTTTGGCTGGTTCATGCCGGTCGCGCGCCGCACCGCACCGCGAGCGGAATCTTCCGAGCCGTGGATACCGTGGCGAGCCGATGATCTCCTCGACGTCTCGCCCCGATGCTGCCGCCGGTGCTTGATTGAGGATGCTATTCCCTACGTGCGCCTGCACTGGCGGTTGGCGTGGATGGCCTGCTGCCCCCAGCATGGCGAGATGCTCCTGCCGTCATTTTTCTGGCCGTCGTTACGGCATCTGTTCCACGCGCGGGAGGCTGAACCGGCCGACCCGGATCTTCTGGCGCTTGACCGGATAACGCTGGGTGCTGTGACCACCGGCAAGGGCGTGTTGCCCGAGAGTGGTGCGGCGGTGTCCGGGGGCGCCTGGCTGCGCGCGCTGCGAACCCTCATCGACGAATTGGTGCGACCACTCACGGCTATCGGGCGCTGGGCGCGTGATGAGGTAACAGCGGCGTGGCGGCGCGCCGGTAGCAGTCTCGATGCCCGGCAAAGCTTGATCCGCCGCCCCTACGAGCAGTTGCTGCCTGAGCAGCGGGTCTTGCTGCTACGGGTCGCGGCCGCGGCGGTCCAGAACGTGGCCGTTCGCCGAGCGCGACAAGACGATGCGACGCCAGTGCGGATTTGCGTCACGCAATGGGATGGGGGTGAGGTTTGTAGAACATAGAAAAAGTGACTGGTTATGTGATGTTTTTCATCGCAGATTGGCGGATACCCTTCGGCGTCACGTAATCGGACGTTTTTGAGCGGGGGTCGCCATGCTGATCGGCTACATGCGCGTGAGCAAAGCAGACGGATCGCAGGTACTCGACCTGCAACGCGATGCGTTGCTTGCGGCCGGCGTCGCCTCCGACCGCCTCTACCAGGATCATGCGTCCGGCAAGCGCGACGACCGGCCCGGGCTCGACGCCTGCCTGAAGAGTCTGCGCAAGGGCGACACCCTGGTCGCCTGGAAGCTCGACCGGATCGGCCGTGACCTGCGCCATCTGGTCAATCTCGTGCATGATCTGACCACACGCGGCGTCGGACTGCGCGTGCTCGCCGGCGAGGGGGCCACCATCGATACCACGACGGCGAACGGCCGGCTGATGTTCAGCTTTTTCGCAGCCCTGGCGGAGTTCGAACGCGAACTGATCGTCGAGCGCACGCGCGCCGGCCTCGCCTCGGCGCGCGCCCGCGGCCGCAACGGCGGCCGGCCGTTCAAGATGACGCCCGCCAAGCTTCGCCTCGCTCAGGCCGCCATGGGCCAACCGGGCACCAAGGTCGGTGACCTGTGCACCGAACTCGGCGTCAGCCGGCAAACTCTCTATCGGCACGTTTCGCCAAAGGGCGTCTTACGCCCAGATGGATCGGCGCTCCTTGCCCGACGGAGAACCCCTCCCCCATCCCAACACGCCCCGTCCGTATGACGCCGAGGTGCTCTACTGCCCTGGCGCCCCGGTCGCTGACCGCCGCCACTGCAGAGGACTTCTGGTAACCACTGCAGCCGTCTTCTGAAACCGACAACGGCCCCGGGGCATCGGTGGACCCAAGCTGTCGGCAAGCCGAACCGACGATTTCGCAACCCTGCCAGTAGGTGGGCCACGCGCTGATGGCCCGAGCCTTTGACGGGTGCCTGAACGCCGGCGCCTGTCCGTTGGCCAACCAGGCGAATTTTGCTTAGTTTGAGGGCCGCGGAAGCCGGGGCACGTCAGGCCCCGGCAAGCGAGTTATGCGGCCGCAGACTTGGGGACGACAGTCAGCTTCGGCTTGACCGCTTGCTTGTTGCGGGCGGCGACGAGCTTCGCGCGCAGTGCAGGCTTTGCCGTCGGCTTGGCTTTCGCGGGCCGTGCGGCGACCGGCCGCTTGCCGGACTTCGCGGCGACGGCGTTCTGCCGCGCGGCATTCTTTCGCAGCGCCAGCCCCTCTTTGACGACGCCGAGCGCAGCCTTCGCCACATCCTGCCGGCTCTTGGCGGGAACGGCGTCAAGGGCAATCAGGAATGCCTGTGCAACCGGCCGCGTACCGCGCGGAAGCCGGCTATTTTCGATCTTCAAAATACGCTCCATTTGAACGTTATCGTGGGCGGCACAGCGCCGCCCTCTGGCCGAAACGTTGCCCCCCACATTGGAATAGGGATCGGCGATATCAAGCAGATATCGCAAATCGATTGGAATTGCTTCACTAACGGCGATACGCCCTGCCAAGCTTCGGGTTCCGAGCCCCACTCGCCGGTGGCGATCGGAACGGCGGCCGGACCATATCCGATTCGCTTCATGCCCCGGTTCCGTCGCCGCCACCGCGCGTGTAGGGTCGCGGGGCTCTACCCCGGGGGAAACGACGTGGTCACCACGCGCGCGTCCAAATCGCTCTACATCCAGGTGCTGATCGCGATAGTCGCGGGCGTGCTGCTCGGGTACTTCTTCCCGCACACCGCCGTCGCCATGCAGCCGTTCGGCGACGCCTTCGTCAAGCTGGTGAAGATGATGATCGCGCCGATCATCTTCATCACCGTGGTCGTGGGCATCGGCAAGCTGACCGACACCGCCGAGGTCGGCCGCATCGGCCTCAAGGCGATCGTCTATTTCGAGCTGCTGACCACGATCGCGATGCTGATCGGCCTCGCCGTCGGCCACCTGATCCATCCCGGCAGCGGCATGAACGTCGATCCGGCCACGCTCGACGCGAAGGCGGTCGCCAAATACACCACCGCCCCGCATCTCGGCTTCGCCGATTTCCTGCTGAACATCATCCCCGACACGATCGTCGGCGCGTTCGCCAGGGGCGACATCCTGCCGGTGCTGTTCTTCGCCGTGCTGTTCGGCATCGGCGTCTCGCATATCGGCGAGCGCGGCAAGACCATGCTGCACGTGCTGGAGGAGGTGAACCACGCGCTGTTCGCGGTGATCTCGATCATCATGCGCTTCGCCCCGCTCGGCGCGTTCGGCGCGATGAGCTTCACCATCGGCAAATACGGCATCGGCGCGCTGGCCAATCTCGGCGTGCTGATGCTCTGTTTCTACATCACCTGCGCGCTGTTCATCTTCATCGTGATGGCGGGCGTGATGCGGCTGGTCGGGCTGAGCCTGTGGCAGCTGTTGCGCTATCTCAAGGAGGAATTCTTCATCGTGCTCGGCACGAGTTCCTCCGAAGCGGCGCTGCCGTCGCTGATGGCGAAGCTGGAGGATCTCGGTTGCGCCCGCCCGCTGGTCGGCCTGGTCGTGCCGCTCGGCTACGCCTTCAACCTCGACGGGACTTCCATCTACTTCACGATGGCGATCACCTTCATCGCGCAGGCGCTGAACATTCCTCTCACCTGGGGCGACTACGCGCTCATTCTGGCGGTGCTGCTGCTGACCTCGAAGGGCGCCGCAGCCGTCACCGGCGGCGGTTTTATTACTCTCGCCGCCACGCTCTCCACACTGGATGGAAAGGTGCCGGTGACGGGGATCGTGCTGGTGCTGGCGATCGACCGCTTCATGAGCGAGGCGCGCGCGATCACCAACCTGTTCGGCAACTCGGTCGCCACCGTCTTCGTCGCGCGCTGGGAGGGCCAGCTCAACGTGGCGCGGGCGCGCGAGGTGCTGGCGGGGCAGCGGGTGCCGGCGCTCGCCGAGTGATTTTTTCCCATAGCCGCCCGTCGATTGCGGCAAGGCCCGCGGCGATCAGCGCCATGCCGGCGAGCGCGTTCAACGTGATCGGCTCGCCCAGCACGGCGGCACCGAGCAGCAGGGCCGAGACCGGCACCAGCAGCGTCACCAGTGCCGTATTGTTGGCGCCGGCGCGCGCGATCAGATCGAAAAACAGCAGGTAGCCGATCGCGGTGGACGGTACGGCGATGCCGATCAGCGCCAGCCAGCCGGCGAGATCCGGCGCGGGCAATGCCCAGGGATGGTCCGCGACCAGCGCGACCGGCAGCAGCAGCAGGCTGGAGGCCGCCAACTGGCCAAGGGCCACGTTCGGCGGCGTGACGCCGCGGATGCGCCGCGCGACATGCACGGCAAAGCCGTAGCTCAGCGCCGCCAGCAGGCAGGCGCCCTGGCCGAGCAGGTCCTGCCCGAGCAGCGTTCCCGGCCCGACCAGCGTCATCACCCCGGCGATGCCGAACCCGACGCCCGCGATCCGCCCTGCGGTCAGTTTTTCGTCGCGGAACACGCACGCGCCGACGACGACGGCAAACATCGGCGTCATCGCGTTCAGGATCGCCGCCGTCCCGCCCGTCACCCGCGTCTCGCCCCAGGCGAACAGCGTGAACGGCAGCGCGTTGTTCAGCGCTGCCAGCAACAGGAAACGGCCCCAGTCGCGACGCGGAATGCGGATCGGCGCGGTGCGCGCCGCGAGGATCGCCAGCAGCACGGCGCCGCCGATCGCCACGCGGCCGAGCGAGGTGGTCAGCGGCGGAAGTTGCGTCGCCAAAATCCGGTAGAACAGGAACGACCCGCCCCAGAGCACCGACATCACGCCGAGCCGCAGCCAATCCCCGCCGTTCATCGTCTGCCGCATTTTGTCCCTCGCCGCGTGTGGCCCCGGAACATGGCCGGCACCCCGCGCCGCGTCGACGTCCGATCCTTGCGCTGACCGTCGGGCCGCCTCACCCCTTCGGCGGACGCGCCCGCACCGCCGCCTCGTTGACGTCGATCCCCCATCCGGGCGCGGTCGGCAGCACCAGCTCGCCGTGCTCGATCACCGGCACCGCGGTGTAGAACTCGTCGCGCCACGGCGCGCTGTCGATGTCGATCTCCATGATCCGGAAATTCGGCAAGGCGGCGCTGAAATGCGCGCTGATCATGCTGCACAGGTGGCCGTAGAAATTGTGCGGCGCCACGTTCACTTCATAGACGTCCGCCATCGCCGCGATCTTCAGCGATTCCGCCAGCCCGTTCCACACGACGTCGACGATGCCGACATCCATCGCGTAGCTCTCGAAGAACGGCTTGAACTCGCGCCGGCCGTGCAGCGTCTCGCACGATGCGATCGGGCACGGCGCGTCGCGCCGGATCAGCGCGAGCGAAGGCGCATCATGCGTGTCGATCTCGAGCCATGTCAGGTCGGCCGGCGCCACCGCGTCGGCGATGCGGCGAAAACCGTCGGTCTTGAAGTGGAAGTTGATGTCGAGCATCAGCCCCATCTCCGGCCCGATCGCGCCGCGGATCGCCATCAGCTGCGCGGTGACGCCGTGCGCCAGCGTCTGGTCCCAGTTCAGCTCCGGCCACCCCGGCGTTCGCCCGAAGCCCGGAGTGAAGCTGTTCAGCGTGCCGTCCCTGAACGGCAGCATGTTGGTCTTCAGCGCGCGGAACCCGAGTGCCTTCACCTCAGCCGTATGCTCCGCCAGATCGTCGAGACTGTGCAGCGGCTTCACCCCCAGCAGCGCCGCGTTGCGCACGCGGTAGGTGCCGCAATGCGACCAGTAGACCGGGATGCGATCCCGCACCGGGCCCCCGAACAGCGCGTAGACCGGCACGCCATACGCCTTGCCGGTGATGTCGAGCAGCGCGTTCTCGATCGCCGCGATCGCCTGCTGGTTCAGCCCGCCGCGCGACTGCCGCGTGAGCACGTGCAGATGCGCCGTGACCGCCTCGAACCGGCGCGGGTCGCGGCCGATCAGCACCGGCGTGAGCCCGCGGATCACGTCGGAGAGGCCGGTGCTGCCGAAACTCTCGTTGAACTCCGACCAGCCGATCAGGCCGTCGTCGGTGGTGACCTTGAGGTAGGAGAAGATGCGCCAGCCCGCATCGGCCTGCATCGTCTCCACGCTTTTGATGCGCATCGCACCCTCCCTGGCGTTTCCGATGCCGCACCGTAGGGCGCGCTCAGCCCGTCGTCGCAGGCGCCCCGCACAACCGAGCGATCGACATTGCGCATGGCCCGATCACGTGTCTTCGGTTGATTGCCGTGGCCGGACGGCAATTCCCGGCCAGCCTTGCGGCAACCCTGTCCCGGAGTTTCGAGCATGAGCGATATCGGCAAGACACCGCCCCAGCAAGCCGCCGGCATCCCGCCGGACGATCCGAGGCGCACGCTGACCGTCGCCGACCCCGACGATCCCGCGCTGCGGCACGTCTCGATCGTCGGCGGCACATATACGATCCTGGTCACCGGCGCGCAGACTGCCGGCCGCTACTGCCTGATCGACATGATGGTGCCGAGCGGCGGCGGCCCGCCGCCGCATCGGCACGATTTCGAGGAAATGTTCACGCTGCTCGAAGGCGAACTCGAATTCAGCTTTCGCGGCGAGAAATCCGTCGTTCGCGCCGGCACGACGGTCAACATCCCGGCCAACGCGCCGCATTCCTTCGTCAACAAATCCGGGACTGCCGCGCGCATGCTCTGCCTCTGCACCCCGGCCGGCCAGGAGAATTTTTTCATGCAGGTCGGCGACCCGGTGCCCAGCCGCACGTCTCCGCCGCCCGCGCTCAGCGCGGACGAAAAAGCCGAGCGCGGCGGGAGGGCGCAGGCGCTGGCCGCCCGCTACCGCACGGAGATGGTCAGGCCCTGAGCCCGCCCGCCGGCACCGCCGGCTACGCGGCCGCCTTCTGCAACGACCCCGCGCGCGCGGCTTTCAGCGCGTGCACCCACCAGGCGAGGTCGTCCAGCATCGCGACGGCGGTCGGATCCAGATGCGGCGTGTCGGCGAACGTCTTGCCGTGCAGGAACATGCCCATGAAGTCGGCCCCGCCGATGAACACGCCCGATCGCGTCGGCGCCATCTGCAGCTCGACGCAGATCATCCGCAAATGCTCGACCGCGCGCGCGCCGCCGACGCCGCCGTAGCCGACAAAGGCGGCCGGCTTGCGGTTGAACTCCTTGTAGGCGTAGTCGAGCGCGTTCTTGAGCGACGCCGGCGGCGCGTGGTTGTATTCGGACGTGACGAAGATGAAGCCGTCGAGCTCCGCGACCTTGCGGCCCCAGCGCTGCGCCGCCTCGTTCTTCGGCGGCACGTAGAACGGCGACGCCGACTCGTCGAACAGCGGCATCGGATAGTCGCGCAGGTCGACGATCTCCACCTGCATGTCGGCGCGCCCGGCGGCGAGGCCGTGGATCCAGGCGGCGGGCTTGTCGCCGAACCGGCCCTGCCGGGTGGTGCCGATGACGATGCCGATGCGCGGTTGGCTCATGACGAATTCCTTCGGGCTTGGTGGTATGCAAAAGTGACCTGGACTAATTAAGAGACCATGCCAACCAGGTGAAGGAGGCACTTGCATGAAACCCGGTCACCTGCACGGAACCGACTGCCGCCCGGTCGCCGAAATCCTCGCCCGCATCGGCGACAAGTGGTCGGTGATGCTGGTGATGGAGCTGCATGGCGGCACCAGGCGGTTCAGCGAGCTGCGCCGCACCCTACACGGCATCTCCCAGAAGATGCTGACGACGTCGCTGCGCGGCCTGGAGCGCGACGGTTTCGTCACTCGCACCATCCACCCGACCATTCCGCCGAAAGTGGAATACCGACTGACCGATCTCGGGCGGGAGCTGGCGGTCCCGGTGATGGCGCTTGGCGCATGGGCGATGCAGAACCGCGCCCGCGTGCTGGCCGCCCGCGAGCGGTTCGACGGCGTCGCAAAGACGTCCTCCGAGGTGCGCCTCCTCGTTGATGGATGAGGGTCGGGTCACGGGCTGAAACTCCGGCGCGCGCGCAATTGCGCCGCCGGCATGCGCCGCCTACACGTCGCGCAATCGCCGCCCGCGCGGCCGGCGCAGGCCGCATCGAACAGAGACCGCATGGCACAGCAACTTGAACTCGGGCTGGACACTTTCGGCGACATCACCGACGCGCCGGACGGGCGCCTGCTGCCGCACGCCCAGGTGATCCGCAACGTCATCGACGAGGCGGTGCTCGCCGACCAGGTCGGCGTCGACTTCTTCGGCGTCGGCGAGCACCACCGCGCCGATTTCGCCGTATCCGCGCCCGAGATCGGTCCTGTCCGCAATCGCCGGCCGCACCACGCGCATGCGCCTCGGCTCGGCGGTGACGGTGCTCAGTTCGGACGACCCGGTGCGCGTGTTCCAGCGCTTCGCGACGCTCGATGCCGCATCGAACGGGCGCGCCGAGGTGATTCTCGGGCGCGGCTCGTTCACCGAATCGTTTCCGCTGTTCGGCTACGACCTGTCCCAATACGAGGCGCTGTTCGAGGACAAGCTCGATCTGTTCGCGGCGCTGCTCGACCAGGGCGCGGTGACGTGGCGCGGCGCCACGCGCCCGCCGCTCGCCGACCAGCGCGTGTTTCCGCCGGTCGAGCACGGCCGGCTGAAAACCTGGATCGGGGTCGGCGGCAGCCCGGAATCGGTCGTGCGCGCCGCAAGATATGGCCTGCCGCTGATGCTCGCGATCATCGGCGGCGATCCGGCGCGCTTCGCCGGCTACGTGGCGCTGTACCACCGCGCGGTCGTGCAGTTCGGCCGGCCGATGCAGCCGATTGGCGTGCATTCGCCCGGCTACGTCGCCGACACCGACGCGCAGGCGCGCGAGGAACTGTGGCCGGCGTACAAGCAGATGCGCGACCGCATCGGCGCCGAACGCGGCTGGCCGCCGATGGGCCGCGCCGAGTTCGACCAGGAGGCCGACCGCGGGTCGCTGTACGTGGGCGCGCCGGAGACAGTCGCCCGCCGGATCGCCGCGACTGCGAAGCTGCTCGGCATCGCCCGTTTCGACCTGAAGTACAGCGCCGGCACGCTGTCGCACGAAAAGCTGCTGCGCTGCATCGAACTCTACGGCCGCACGGTGATCCCGCTGGTGCGCGACATGCTCGGCTGACGCCCCCGGCGCGGATCGCAGCGTCCACGATGGCGTGGACAGGCCGCATTCCAAATTTTTAGAGCAGGATTTAGTGGCCGCACCGGGATGGCACGCATGAGCTACGAAACAATCACCGTGGCGCCGGTCACCCCGCGCATCGGCGCGGAGATCGGCGGCATCGACCTCGGCGGTTCGCTCGGCAACCGGCAGGTCGAGGAGGTGCACGCGGCGCTGCTTGCGCATCAGGTGCTGTTCTTCCGCAACCAGCAAAACCTCGACCTGGCGCGCCAGAAGGCGTTCGCGCGGCATTTCGGCGACCTGCACATCCACCCGAACACGCCGGGTCCTCCGGGGCACCCGGAAGTGCTGCCGATCCATGCCGATGCCAGCTCCAAGCGCATTGCCGGCGAGGCGTGGCATTCCGACGTCTCCTGCGACGTCGAGCCGCCGCTCGGCAGCATTCTACATTTGCACACCGTGCCGGCTGCGGGCGGCGACACGCTGTTTTCCAGCATGTATTCCGCGTACGACGCGCTGTCGCCGCGGCTGCAGGCGTATCTGGAGGGGCTGACCGCGCTGCACTCGGGCGACCACGTCTACCGCTCGCAGAACGCGCGCGAAGGCATCGACGATCGCGGCCGCATCTTTCCGCAGGCGGTGCATCCGGTGGTGCGCACGCACCCGGAAACGCGGCGCAAGGCGCTCTACGTCAACCGCACCTTCACCGTGCGCATCAACGAACTGCCGGAGGCCGAGGGGCAGGCGATCCTGGCCTATCTGTACGACCATTCGGAACGCCCGGAGTTCCAGGTGCGCTTCCGCTGGCAGCCGGGATCGGTCGCGTTCTGGGACAACCGCGCGGTGCAGCACATGGCGCTGTGGGACTATTTTCCCCAGACGCGCTCGGGCTATCGGGTGACGATCAAGGGGGATCGGCCGTTCTGAGCAACTGGCCGCGCGCCCTTTCGCCCGCGCCGCCGGTGGCATAGGAAGGCGCCGAACGGAACCGGATGGATAGAATGAGCCAGACCGCGACATGGCATGCCGATCCCCTGACCTGGGGGCACGGCCCGCGCCTGTTCGAGATGTTTCTCGAACCGACCTGCCCGTATTCCTGCCGCTCGTTCGGCAAGCTCGACGAGACGCTGCAGGCGGCCGGCGAGGACCGGATCACCATCAAGCTCCGTCTGCACTCGCAGCCGTGGCACATGTATTCCGGCGTGGTCGTGCGCTGCGTCCTGGCGGCGTCCACGCTGCCGGCGGGCAAGGCGGCGGCCAAGGCCGTGCTCGCGGCGGTGGCGGCGCATCGCGAGGAGTTCGAGTTCGCCCGCCATTGCGGCGGCCCGAACCTGGAGGCGACGCCCAACGCCATCATCGGGCGGCTCGAGGACTACAGCGGCGTTGCGCTGACCGAAGCCTTCGCCATCCCGGACCTCGACCGGGAGGTGAAATGGCACTGCAAGTATTCGCGCCAGAACGGTATCCACGTCTCGCCGACCTTCATGATCGACGGCCTGGTGCAGCCCGACATGAGCAGCGGCGACCCCGTCTCGGCTTGGGTTTCCCGTTTGCTTCCGGGATAGCGCGCGGCGGAGGCGGTGCTGGGAATCCGCGAAACGGATTCGACTCACGTTTTTGTGATCTAGCCAGGGGAAATAAAGCGGAGAAGGGCTACGTCTTTGGCAGGTGCGCGCTGGCCACCCGCGACGCCAGGAGCGCTCCTTCCTGAAGGAGACGCAAAGCTATGAAGGCACTCTTCGGCTTCGCCTTTGTCATTATCTTCGCCAATGCCGCAGTGGCTCAAGGCGTTAGCTACTCTGGCAATTGGCCGGTTGCGGCTAAACTTCCGCCACAATTCGGCAACACGGGATGCCTCACGCTGGTCGACAATGGCACCGCCGGCTCACCGCACAGCGGGCCGGTCACGGCGTCTGGCGATTTGGGCGGTGGTTTGAGCGGCACATTCCAAGTCGTCAACAACCTCTTTGTCGCAAACCTTCAGTCTGGCTCGGACACTGGTGAGGTAGTCTATCTTTCGTTCATCGCTCCCGCACGCGGCGGCGATATCGGTGACGGTGTGTTCAATGAACCTGGATATCTTTCCGTGGCGCCGTTGACTTTCGGCACGAAGAACGGTTGCTGACGCTCCGAGCCGCTGCGGCATAGGGCAGATCGACTTTGAAGGCGCCGAGAATCCGAAATCCGTAGCGCCGTCGCGTCGAGTTGATTGCCCCATTACGTCTCGCCCTCCGCGAACGGCCAATCATCTCGCACTCCGTAACGATGCAGCGGATCTCATTACGGGGATGTCGTGGCCATATGGATTGGTCGTGCAAGCGCGTAGTCATGCAAGCGCCCCGCTCCCAAACGTCACCGCACCGTCATTGTCCCCCGCGGCGCCGGCGCGCTATGTCACGGGCGTGATGCAACCGCCACGCCGCCTGCACGCGAAGCGATTCCCGCTGCTCCGCCGGCCCGCGGAGCCGCCCGAAGAAGGCTGGAACGCGCTCACGCTGCCCTCCAACCACATGATCGTCCGACGCTCCCGGGCGGTCACTCGCGGCCTGTGGATCGCGCTCTGGACGCTGCTCTCGATGCCGGTGCAGGCGCTGCTGATCGCGCTGCCGGGGCGGGGAAAAGTCTGGTTCGCGCGGGTCTACTGGTCGACCATGTGCCGGCTGCTCGGACTGCGCGTGCGGGTGATCGGCCCGCGCCTGCGCCGCCGCGCCGCCGGCGGCCGCCCGGTCGTCTACGTGTCGAACCATTCGTCCTGGCTCGACATCCTGGTGCTCGGCGGCCGGCTGGAGGCCTGCTTCATCGCCAAGGAGGAAGTCGCCGGCTGGCCGCTGGTCAGCTGGATCGCCAAGCTCGGCCGCACCGTCTACGTGCGCCGCAAGCGCACCAGCATCGCCGGCGAACGCGACGACATGCGCGACCGCCTCGCCGCCGGCGACAATCTTATCCTGTTCCCCGAAGGCACCACCTCGGACGGCTCGCGCGTGCTGCCGTTCCGCTCGGCCTTTTTATCCATTGCCGAATTGCCGGTGACGCCGGAGGGAAAACCGGCGCTCGTGCAGCCGGTGTCGGTCGTCTACGACCGGCTCGGCTACCTGCCGGCCGGGCGCCTCACCCGGCCGCTGTTCGCCTGGTACGGCGACATGGACATCGGCTCGCATTTCTGGCGCCTCGCCCAACACCGCGGCCTGCGCGCGACCGTGCTGCTGCACCCGCCGCTCGACCCGCAGGATTTCCCGAGCCGCAAGGCGTTGGCGCAGGCGACCTGGAGCGCCGTCGCGGACGGTGCCGCGATGCTGCGGCAGAACCGGCCGCCCCGGTCGCTGACCGCCGCCGCGCCGGACGGCGAACCGGCCGCTTCGCCCGCCTTTGCGTGACCGCATTGCGACATTTTCGCCGGTTTGCTTGACACGACCACCCCGGATGCTGCGACATGGCGGCAGCGTTTCGCTTGCCAATCAGGAGGCTGTACCGCTCCCTTGCGCTTGACCCGCGCCCGACGGATGCCCATTGCTCCCCGCCTTCCCGGCCGGGCTGATCCGGCCGGCACGAGGGCGTGGTTTTGACCGAGACAATCCGTCGCCTGCACGTCATCACCTGGGGCTGCCAGATGAACGTGTATGACAGCGCGCGCATGGCGGACGTGCTGCGCCCGCTCGGCTACGTGCCCTCGGATGCGCCGGACGGCGCCGACATGGTCATCCTCAACACCTGCCACATCCGCGACCGCGCCGCCGAAAAAGTGTTTTCCGAGCTTGGCCGCCTGCGCACGCTGAAGCAGGCCCGCGCCGCCGAGGGCGGCCGCATGATCCTGGCCGTCGCCGGCTGCGTCGCCCAGGCCGAAGGGGCGCAAATCGTCGCCCGCGCGCCGTATGTCGACATCGTGCTCGGCCCGCAGACCTATCATCGCCTGCCGGAGATGGTCGCCCGCGCCAGCCGCGCCGCCGGCGCCGTGATCGAGACGGATTTTCCCGCGGAAGACAAATTCGACCATCTTCCCGAAGCGTCGGCGCCGCCGGGTATCAGCGCGTTCCTGACCATCCAAGAGGGTTGCGACAAGTTCTGCTCGTTCTGCGTCGTGCCGTACACCCGCGGCGCCGAACAGTCCCGCCCGCAAGCCGCGGTGCTCGCCGAGGCGCGGCGTCTGGTGGCGTTGGGCGCCCGGGAAATCACCCTGCTCGGCCAGAACGTGAACGCCTGGCACGGCGAGGGGCCGGACGGACAGTCGACGCTCGGCCGGCTGGTCCGGGAACTGGCGAACATCCCGGGGCTGCTGCGCATCCGCTACACCACCTCGCACCCACGCGACATGGACGACGACCTGATCGCGGCGCACGCCGAGGTGCCGCAGCTCATGCCGTTCCTGCATCTGCCGGTGCAATCCGGCGCCGACCGGATCCTGCGCGCGATGAACCGGCGCCACACGGCGGCCGACTACGTCGATACGATCGAGAAATTGCGGGCGGTGCGGCCGGATATCGCGCTGTCGTCCGACTTCATCGTCGGCCACCCCGGCGAAACCGCCGCGGATTTTCGCGCGACCCTCGATCTCGTCCGCCGCGTCGGCTTCGCGCAGGCATACAGCTTCAAGTATTCGGCCCGTCCCGGCACGCCGGCGGCTGGCTTGCCGCAGGTGGCGGAACCGGAGAAGGACGCCCGTCTGCAGGAGCTGCAGGCGCTGCTGCGCGAGCAGCAATCCGCCTTCAACGCGGATTGCGTCGGCCGCACGACAAAAGTCCTGGTGACCGGCGCGGGTCGCCACGCCGGCCAGATCGGCGGCCGCACGCCCTGGATGCAGGCCGTTCACCTGAACGGGCCGGCCTCGCTGATCGGTCGCTTGGTCCCGGTGAAACTATCCGCCGCCCACACCAATTCCATGACAGGCACGCTGACGTCGCAACCCCTGGCCGAGGAGCAGACACGAGCTTGAGCGACATCGCCGCGACCCCGATCGACCGTGCCGCCCCCGCCCGCCCCGGCACCGAGCGACCAGCCGGCAGGGCTATCACCCTCAATTTCGCCGACAATTCGCTCCTGCCGCTGCTGCTCGGCGACCATGATCGACACTTGGTGCGACTGGAACAGGGTCTCGGCGTGCGGCTGTCGTGTCGCGGCAACCGCATCGCGATCGCCGGCGACCCGACCCGCGTGGAGGCGGCGCAGGCCGCACTGACCGGCCTGTGGCGCCGGCTGGAACGCGGCGAGGCGGTGCAGCAGGCCGACGTCGACACGGCGATCCGCATGGCCGACTTCGACGACCCGCGCCTGCCGCTGTCCGACACGCCGGCGATCCACACCCGCCGCGGCGCGATCGCCCCGCGCAGCGCCGGCCAGGCCGCCTACATGGAGGCGCTGTCGCGCTGCGAAATGGTTTTTGGCATCGGCTCGGCGGGCACGGGGAAGACCTATCTCGCGGTCGCGCAGGCGGTGGCGATGCTGCAGTCGGGAAAAGTGGACCGCATCGTGCTGTCCCGACCCGCCGTGGAAGCCGGCGAGCGGCTCGGCTTCCTGCCCGGCGACCTCAAGGAAAAAGTCGATCCTTACCTGCGCCCGCTCTACGACGCGCTCAACGACATGATGCCGGGCGAGCAGGTGGTGCGCCGCATGGGCACCGGCGAGATCGAGGTGGCGCCGCTCGCCTTCATGCGCGGCCGCACCCTTTCGCATGCCTTCGTCATCCTCGACGAAGCCCAGAACACCACGCCCGTCCAAATGAAAATGTTCCTCACGCGCATGGGCGAGGGCACCCGCATGGTGATCACCGGCGACCTGACGCAGGTCGATCTGCCGGTCGGTGCCCGCTCCGGCCTGCGCGACGCGCTCGACACGCTGGAGGGCGTGGCCGGCATCGCCGTCTGCCGGTTCGACAAGCGCGACGTGGTGCGCCACCCGCTGGTCGCGCGCATCGTCGACGCCTACGACCAGCGCGCCGCAGCCGAGCGCGACACGCGCCGCGGCCGCCCCTCCGCCGACGGGGGGCCGGTCGCGGGCAAGTAGATGGACCCCGGAGGCAGTCGGTTCCCCGCAGCCGCGGGGAACCCGGTCATCGTGGCGGATCTCGGTTGGCGCCGGCTGATCCGCGCACCCGAAGCCCTGGCCGGCCGCGCGACGCGCGCGACCGGGGTGGACGCCAGCGTGGTGCTCGCCTCTGACGCCGCCGTGCAGCGGCTCAACGCGCGGCACCGCGGCCGCAACAAGCCGACCAACGTGCTCACCTTCGACCCGGCCGCGCCTGGGCTGCCCGGCGAGATCGTGCTGGCGCTCGGCACCGTGCGGCGCGAAGCCGCCGCCGAGGGCAAGCGCCCCGCGCACCATTTTTTCCACCTTGTCGTGCACGGCGCTTTGCACCTGCAGGGCCACGACCACCACCACGCGGGCGACGCACGCCGGATGGAGATGGCCGAGGCGCGCATTCTGCGTCGGAACGGCCTGCCGAACCCCTGGAAACGGACATGACCCGAGTTTCACCCCCCACCCCAGCCCTCCCCCACGAGGGGGGAGGGAGCAGAAAGCCCTCCCCCCTCATGGGGGAGGGTTGGGTGGGGGGGTGCGCATCGAAGATCCGCCGATGAGCGGCACCCCACGCAGCCGGTTCCGCTCCGGCTTCGCCTCCCTGATCGGCCGCCGCGCGCCGGAGCCGAGCGTGCGCGAGTTGATCGCGGAACTGGTGCAGGAAGCCGCCGACGCCGCGCAGCAGCCCGGCCAAGCGCCGGAACTGGACCGGCACGAGCGGGCGTTGATCGCCAACGTGCTGCGCCTGCGCGGCACCACCGCCGACGACGTGATGGTGCCGCGCGCCGACATCATCGCGATGCGGGTCGACGCGACGCTCGACCAAGCGGTCGCGCTGCTGCGCGAGGAGGGCCATTCGCGCCTGCCGGTCTATCGCGAACAGCTCGACGACGTGGTCGGCATGGTCCACATCAAGGACGTGTTCGCCTATGTCGGCCGCCCGGACGCGTTCAAGCTGGAAAGCATCCTGCGCCGGCCGCTGATGGTCGCGCCGCAAATCCCGGTGCTCGACCTGCTGCTGCAGATGCGCCAGGCGCGCGTGCACCTGGCGCTGGTGGTCGACGAATACGGCGGCATCGACGGGCTGGTGACGATCGAGGACCTGGTCGAGACGATCGTCGGCGACATCTCCGACGAACACGACGAGGTGGCGGGCCCCATGGTGCACGAGCGCGGCGACGGCGCGCTCGACCTCGACGCAAGGCTGCCGGTCGAGGACTTCGAGGCCCGGGTCGGACCCGTGCTGACCGAGGACGAGCGGGAAGCCGATATCGACACGGTGGGCGGTCTGGTGCTGACACTCGCCGGCCGCGTGCCGACGCGCGGCGAAGTCTTGAGCCACCCGTCGGGCTGGGAGTTCCGCGTGCTGGATGCCGACGCCCGCCGCATCCGCCGCCTGCGCGCCCGCCGCGCCGCCGCCGCGCCGACGGGCGGAGCGGCGGCGGCGGCGGAATAGGGCAAGCGCGGGGCTTTGCCCCGCACCCCACCAAAGGCCGAGCCTTTGGAGTTCGCTCCCTCCATTTGTTCGGGAGGCCGGGGTGGAGGTGAAACGGGGATCTCCGCTTCAGCGGATCGGCATCAAACGGCCGGCCCCAGCAGCCGCCCGAACAGCGCGTCCACCAGGCCGTGCAAACCCGACGCATAGAAACTCAAGCGGTTGCCGGAGCCGGTGTTGGTGGTCAGCGCGACGGTGACGCCGGACGGGCGATGGTGCGCCATCACGGTGACGTAGCCGGGCATGCTGCCCTGATGGCCGAACATTTTTCGCGCGGCATATTCCATGATCCAGACGCCGGCGCCGCTCTCGCGCAGCCGCGTGCCGGGCGTCGAGAGCGTGCCCGGTCGCTGCTTGTCCACCATCTCCGCCGTGATCGCCGGGGACAGCAGCTTTCCGCCGATCAGCGCGCCGAGGAAGCGGGAGAGATCGGCGGCCGTGCCGACGATGTCGCCTGCGGCGTAGGCCGCGCTCATCGGGAACACGGCCGTGCTGTCCTGCAGATTATCCGAGTAGACGAGCGACCCGCCGGTCCGCCACATCTCGCCGCCCTCGCCGACCGGAAGGTTCTCCCGGCCGGGCGGCGGCGCGGGGCGGTGGTAGTAGCCGCGCACCAGCCGCTCCGCCGGGAACGCTTCGCCGGCGACCGAGAACGTGTCGGCGAGACCCAGTGGCTCAAGCACCCGCACGCGGATCTGGGCCGCAAGCGTCGTGCCGGTCAGCCGCTCGATCAGCATGCCGGCGAGCACGTAGCCGGTGTTGTTGTACGTGCAGATCGCATCGGGCTCGCCGGGCGGCCCGGCCTCCGCGTAGGCGAGCGCCACGATCTCCGCCGGCGTCCAGACGTGGCCGGGATCCATCGGAATGACATACTCGAATTCCGGCAGCCCCGCCGAGTGGTCGACCAGTTGGCGCACGCGGATCCGGTCGGCGAACGGCAGGTCCGGAAACCAGGTCGCGACCGGCGCCGTCAGCGACACGACGCCGTCCTGGGCCAGACTCATCAGGCACGCGCCGACGAAGGTCTTCGTGCAGCTGCCGATCTTGAACAGCCGGTCCGGCGTGAGCGGGACGCCGGCGGCACGATCCGCAAGGCCGGACACGAGCAGCAACGGCGCATCGCTCGCGCCGGCCACCGCGAGGCTGGCGCCGACGATGCCGCGCGCGACAAAATCGTCAAGCAGGCGCTGCAGGTCGTCGCGCAGCGCCGGGTCGGTCGCGCTCATTCGGTGAGGTCCAGATTGGCGAAATTCTGCCGGTTGAACAGGTCGAGCACGTAGCCGGTCACGACCTTGCGGATCGGCGTGTATTGCACGGAATGCGCGATCGGCACGATCGGCGCTTCGTCGAGGGCGATCCGCTGCGCCTTCTCGTAGAGCGCCGCGCGCTTGGCCGGATCGGAGATGCGGCGTGCCTCGGTGATCGTCGCCTCGAACTCCTGGTTGCACCAGCGCGAGCGGTTGGAGCCGTTGTGCGCGCCCTGGCAACTGAGGAAATAGCTGGTCAGGTTGTCCGGGTCGCCGTTGTCGGAGGTGCCGCCGAGGAAGAACGCTTCCTGCTCGCCGAGCTTCGTCTTGTCGAGAAAGGTGCCCCATTCGTAGGTGACGATTTTCGCGGTGACGCCGATCGCCGCCCAGTCGGCCTGCACCAGTTCGGCCATGCGCGCCGCATTCGGGTTGTACGGGCGCGAGACGTGGGCCCCGGCCCACAGCGTCGTCGTGAACCCGTTCGGGAAGCCTGCTTCCGCCAGCAGCTTCTTTGCCGCGGCCGGATCGTAGGGACGCTGCGGAATGTCCTGCAGCGAGCCGAGCTCGCCGGGCGGGATGAAGGTTTTGGCGAGCGTGCCGGTGCCGTGGTAGATCGCATCGATGATCGCCGGCCGGTTGATCGCGAGCGCCAGCGCGTTGCGCACGCGCTTGTCGTCGAACGGCTTGTGCTCGACGTTGTACCCCAGATATCCGACGTTCTGGCCCGGCCCGTGCAGCAGCGTGATGTTCGGGTCCGCGGCCAGCGCGGGCAGCGACAAGGCCGGCGGCAAGGTCGTCACGTGGCATTCGCCGTTGCGAATTTTGGCCACGCGCACTTCGGGTTCCGGCGTGATCGCGATCACCAGATCGATCTTCGGCTTGCCGCCCCAGTAGTCCGGGTTGGCGCGGTAGCGGATCTGGCTGTCCTTGCTGTACGAGACGAAGATGAACGGGCCGGTGCCGATCGGGTCCTGGTCGATCGCGTCCGGCGTGCCGGCGGCGACCATCGCCTTGGTGTACTCGAGCGACAGGATCGACGCGAAATCCATCCCCATCAGCAGCATGAAGGTGGCGTTCGGCTCCTTCAGCCTGAATTGCACGGTATGGTCGTCGACCTTGTCGATGCCGGCGAGCAGGTCGCCGAGGCCCATGCCCTCGAAGAACTCGTAAGTCTTGCCGGACAGCGCGTGGTATGGGTTGTCCTTCTGCCACTGGCGGGTGAACGAGTAGACCACATCGTCGGCGTCGAACGGCCGGGTCGGCGTGAAGCGCTTGTTGGAATGGAACGCCACGCCGCTGCGCAGGTGGAACGTGTAGCTCAGCCCGTCCGGCGAGATGTCCCAGCTCTCGGCCAGCGCCGGGCGCAGGTTGGTGGTGCCGGGCCGCATCTCCACGAGCCGGTTGTACATCGCGCGGGCCGAGGCATCCATCGTCGGGTCGGAAACCCCGACCATCGGGTTGAACGTTTCCGGGCTTGCTTCCGAGCAGTAGACCAGCGTCTTGGCACGCGCGGCCGGCACCAGGATGAAGGAAACTGCTGCCGCCAGCAGGCCAGCGCCGCAGAGTGCGCGCATCATGGACAACCTCCGAAAGATGCTCCCTTGCGGCGAATTCTGGCCAGCTTTGGCCGGTCTCGCAATGGCGTTGTTCAGGCCGCGGCGTCCGCAGGCAGGAACCGATATTCGGTGACCTGTCGGTACAGCTCGCCGGGCGCGAGCCGCGCGGAAGGGAACCACGGATGGTTCGGGCTGTCGGGAAACCGGATCGCCTCCAGGCAGAGGCCAGCATGCGGACCGTAGGGATGGCCGTCGAGTCCGGCAAATTGCGTCTGCAGGAATCCCGCGTCATAGAAGATCAGGCACGGCTCCGTGGTGTGCACCTGCATCTGCAGGTCGCCAGCCGGCGCCTGCAACGTTGCTGCCCATGACAAACCGCTGCCGGCGCGGTTCAGCACGAACACCCTGTCGTGGATCGGCCCCGCACCGCCGCCGTCGATCGCGCGCGCATCGCGAAAATCCCAGGCAGTGCCAGCGACGGCGCTGATCTCGCCGGTCGGAATGCCGTCCGCGTCGAACGGCGTGTAATGCGCGGCATCGACCCGCAGCCGATGGGTGCGGATCGTCTCGCCCGGCGTCAGCGAAAAATACGAGTGGTGCGCGAAGTTGGCGATCGTCGGTGCATCGGTGGTGGCCGTCATCACCACGCGCAGCGTCGCCGGCTCGACAAGGCGAAAAGTGCAGCGCGCCTCCAGCGTTCCCGGATACCCCTGGTCGCCGTCGGCCGACACCAGCGCCAGTACCACCGACGCGTCGTCGGCCGCCAGAATTTGCCAGGGGCGATGCGAAAAGCCGCTGGTCCCGCCGTGCAGATGGTGCCGCCCGCGCTCGTTGAGCGTGAGCTGGTGCGTGGTGCCATCGAGCAGAAGCCGCCCGCCGCCGATCCGGCTGGCATAACGCCCGGCGGTGACGCCGATATAGCCGGGGTTGTCGAGGTAGCCTGCAAGCGACGGAAACCCAAGCACCACCCGGCGTTGTCCGCGGTTCGCCAGTGGCACGATCAGGTCACGAACCGTTGCGCCAAACGTGATGATCGAGGCGGTCGCACCGGCTTGCGTGGCAAGCCGGATTTCCGAGATCGCCGTGCCGTCGGCGAGCTGCCCGAACGGATGGACCGACATCGCGGCTACCAGAGCGTATAGCCGCCGTCGATCACGTACGCGGCGCCGGTGACATAGGCCGCCGCCGGGCTCGCCAGATAGACCGCCAGCGGCCCGATCTCGTCGGGTTCGCCGGTGCGCCCCATCGGGATGTTGGTGACGATCGCCTGGATCACGTCGGGCCGCGTCTCGTTCCACCGCTTGTTGGCGTCGGTCATGAACAGGCCGGGGCAGATCGCGTTGACCGTGATGCCGTGCGGCGCCCAGTCGGCGGCGGCGCAGCGGGTGAAATGCAGCACCGCGGCCTTCGCGGTTTCGTAGTGGCGCCCGGCGATGCCGCGGTTGGCGATCAGCGCGCTGATCGAGGCGATGTTGATGATCCGCCCGCCCTTGCCGCGCGCCAGCATCGCGGCGCCGACCATCTTGGTGCCGATGAAGCAGCTGGTCAGGTTGAGGTCGATCAGCTTCTGCCAGGTCTCCAGCGACTGGGTCGCGATCGGCACGTTCTCTTCGCGGTTGCCGACGTTGTTGATGAGGATGTCGATCGGCCCCAACTCGACGCAGCGCCGACGCGACCGCCGTTTCGCATTCGGCGGGGATCGCCATGTCGGCCTCGATCGTCCACGCCTGCCGCCCCAGCGCGCGGATCTCCGCGGCGGTGGCGTCGAGCGTGTCCTGCGTCCGGCCGGTGATAATGATGTCGGCGCCGACCTCGGCCAGCGCCAGCGCCATCGACCGGCCAAGCCCGCGGCTGCCGCCGGTGACCAGGGCGCGCTTGCCGTCCTGGCGAAAGCGATCGAGCACTCCCATCCGATCATTCTCCCCCGTTTGGCCGGACTATGAACCGGGCGAATGCGGCCGTCCATGCGCGGCGTGGACACCACTTTCCGCCTGATGCACGGTTGGAGGCCAGTGGCTTCGGGACAACGAGGCGCATGAATCTGATCCTTCCGCCCGCGGTGTCGCCTGCCGTCTTCGATCGCGCGCTGCGCGATTTCGAGGGCGTGGTCGGGCGGGAGTGGGTGCTGGCGACCGACGAGGATCGCACGACCTACATGGACGCCTATGCGATCGGCGACGGAAGCGACCACGCCCCGTCCGCGGCAATCGCGCCGCAGAGCGTCGAAGAAATCCAGGCGATCCTGCGGATTGCCAACACCCAAAAAATCCCGCTCTGGCCGGTGTCGCGCGGCAAGAATCTTGGATATGGCGAGGCGGCGCCGCTGCTGTCCGGCAGCGTGGTGCTCGATCTCGGCCGGATGAAGCGCATCATCGAGGTGAACGAGAAGGCCGGCTATGCGGTGGTGGAACCGGGCGTCGGCTTCTTCGACCTGTTCGAGCATCTGAACACCCAAAAAATCCCGCTGTGGCTGTCGGTGCCGGGCAATGCGTGGGGCAGCGTGATCGGCAACGCGCTGGAGCGCGGCCTGGGCTACACGCCGTACGGCGAGAACACCACGAAGCTCTGTGGCCTGGAGGTGGTGCTGCCGAGCGGCGAACTGGTGCGCACCGGCATGGGCGCGATGGCGAACACCAAAGCGTGGCACAACTACCCGTTCGGCTTCGGGCCGCACTGGGACCAGATGTTCGTGCAATCGAGTTTCGGCGTGGTGACGCGCGCGGGCATCTGGCTGATGCCGGAACCGGACGCGACCATGCGCACGACGATCAACCTGGAGAAGCCCGAGGACATCGCGCGGTTCATCGACGCGATGGCGCAACTGCGCCTGCGCGGCATCGTCGCGCATCCGGTCGTGTGCGGCAACTGGCTGCGCGTCGCCACGGTGTTCTCCCAGCGCGACGACTGGTACGACGGCCCGGGCGCGATGCCGGACGAAGTGGCGCAGAAGATCGTCGAACGCTTGCACACCGGCTGGTGGAGCGCCAACGTCACGCTGTTCGGCCATCCGGATGCGATCAAGGTGCACGCCCAGCTTGTTCGTGACGCGATCGAGCCGCGGCTGAAGGCGCCGCTGGCGTTCGAGACGTGGCATCGCGGCGAGCCGCTGGAAAGATCCGGCGCCGGCATGCCCGAGTTTGCTGGGTTTGCACACCGCCAACTGGCGCGGCGGCCGCGGCGGGCATGTCGGGTTTTCGCCGGTGATGCCGCCGGACGGCAAACTGGCGTTGGCGCAGTTCCAACGGATGAAGGCGCGGTTTGACGAATTCGGGTTCGACCACTACGCCTCGTTCACGATCGGCGAGCGGCACATCAACAACATCAACCTGATCATCTACGATCGCGACGATCAGGCGATGACGGACGCGGCGAGAAAACTGTTCAGCGCGATGGTCGCCGATGCGGCGCGCGAGGGGTATGGCGAGTACCGGACGCATCTCTCGTTCATGCAGCCGGTGGCGGACACCTTCGACTTCAGCGGCCACGCGCTGCGCCGGCTGAACGAAACGCTGAAGGACGCGCTCGACCCGAACGGCATTCTGGCGCCGGGCAAGAACGGGATCTGGCCGAAGGCGTATCGCGAGAATCGGCCATGATGCGGTATCTCGCTGTCGGCGTCTGGGTGTTGCTCGCGCCGATTGCGCCAGCAAGGGCAGCCCCACCGGCAACGCCCGCCGGGTCGGGCGCAAAACTGTTCGACGTGCATTGCGGCATCTGCCATGCGCCGCACGGCGCCGGCACGATCGCGCTCGACCACCGGCTCGGCGAGGAGCATTCGCTGCTGGCCGAGCGTACCGATCTTGACGCGGACTATATCAGGCACGTCGTGCGCAACGGCATCGGCAGCATGCCGCCGCAGACCCGGGTCGACCTCACGGATGCTGAACTCGACAGCGTCGCCGCCTACCTGACCCGCCCGGCTGGCGAGCGCGCGCGGCCGCAAGGATCGGGTCATGACTAGGCGAGATTTTCTCCAGGCATCCGCCGTCGCGTTCGTGCCGACGATGCTCGCTCGCCAATCATTCGGAATGCCGGCGCCGATCGTGGCCGCGATCTATGACGTGCGGTTTGCCGAGGCATGGGCATTCGCGGATCACCTGCGGTGGTCGGGCGCGATCGTCTACCCGTCGCACGGCGACGCCTCGGCGCTGTGGTACGGCGATCTCGGCAAATGCTTGCGGAAGCGCGGCGGGCGGGTCGCGGGATTGACCGCATACCCCGATCTCGTCATTGCGCGATCGTGCGGACGCGAGCTGGGCTTGCGGCTCGTGGCCGAGAACCGCGAGCCCGGCCAGACGCTGACGCACTGGCTGCTGGAGCCGCGCAGCCTCGGGCCCTGTTGATCCGGTTGGGCTGGAAGACCTGGCGGCGGCCTACTCTCCCGCGGCTTGGGCCGCAGTACCATGGGCGCTGGGGGTTTTCACGGCCGAGTTCGGGATGGGATCGGGTGCGGTCCCCCCGCCAAAGCCACCAGGTCGTCGAGCCCATCCGTTCGGTGCGTCGGGTGGGGGTTCTGGGTGTGTGGGCAAGCGTGTCGAGGCTGGCGGCGGCCGTCCCCGGGTGGGGATGACTGCTGCGCATGGCGGGCGCTTGCTTGCGCAAGCACGAGACTTCGAGCCTATCGGGCGATTAGGACCGGTCAGCTGAGCGTGTTGCCACGCTTATACACCCGGCCTATCGACGTGATGGTCTATCACGGCCCTCCTGGGATTGCTCCCTGGGAGACCTGGTTTCGAGGAGGGTTTCCCGCTTAGATGCTTTCAGCGGTTATCCCGTCCGCACATAGCTACCCGGCGGTGCCGCTGGCGCGACAACCGGTGCACCAGAGGTGCGTCCATCCCGGTCCTCTCGTACTAGGGACAGCGCCTCTCAAGTCTCCTTCACCCACGACAGATAGGGACCGAACTGTCTCACGACGTTCTAAACCCAGCTCACGTACCACTTTAATCGGCGAACAGCCGAACCCTTGGGACCTGCTCCAGCCCCAGGATGTGATGAGCCGACATCGAGGTGCCAAACCTCCCCGTCGATGTGGACTCTTGGGGGAGATCAGCCTGTTATCCCTAGAGTACCTTTTATCCGTTGAGCGATGGCCCTTCCACGCGGGACCACCGGATCACTATGGCCGACTTTCGTCTCTGCTCGAGCTGTCACTCTCGCAGTCAGGCGGGCTTATGCCATTGCACTCGACAGCCGATGTCCGACCGGCCTGAGCCCACCATCGCGCGCCTCCGTTACATTTTGGGAGGCGACCGCCCCAGTCAAACTGCCCGCCATGCAGGGTCCCGGACCGGGCTGACCGGTCGCGGTTAGACATCAGAAGCGCCCAGGGCGGTATTTCAAGGTTGGCTCCACCGAAGCTAGCGCCCCGGCTTCCAAGCCTCCCGCCTATCCTACACAGTGCTCTCCTAATGCCACTGCAAAGCTGCAGTAAAGGTTCATAGGGTCTTTCCGTCTGACCGCGGGTACCCCGCATCTTCACGGGGAATTCAATTTCGCTGAGCCGATGCCGGAGACAGTGGGGAAGTCGTTACGCCATTCGTGCAGGTCGGAACTTACCCGACAAGGAATTTCGCTACCTTAGGACCGTTATAGTTACGGCCGCCGTTTACCGGGGCTTCAATTCGGTGCTTGCACACCTCCTCTTAACCTTCCGGCACCGGGCAGGCGTCAGACCCTATACGTCGTCTCTCGACTTCGCAGAGCCCTGTGTTTTTACTAAACAGTCGCTACCCCCTGGTCTGTGCCACCCACCCGAGGTTGCCCTCAGGCAGGTCCCGCTTATCCCGAAGTTACGCGGGCAATTTGCCTAGTTCCTTCGACATCGTTCTCTCAAGCGCCTTGGTATGCTCTACCAGTCCACCTGTGTCGGTTTCGGGTACGGTCTGTACGCTGGAGCTGTTTCCTGGAACGATCCAACGGCACGGGCAATCCGATAAGCCCGCACCATGCTTCACGTTCGTCACTTCCAGCAGGCCCAGGAATATTCACCTGGTTCCCATCGACTACGGCTTTCGCCCTCGCCTTAGGGGCCGGCTCACCCTGCGCGGATTAACCTTGCGCAGGAACCCTTGGACTTTCGGCGACAGAGTTTCTCACTCTGTTTGTCGCTACTCATGTCAGCATTCGCACTTCCGATACCTCCAGGAGGGGTCACCCCGCTCCCTTCACAGGCCTACGGAACGCTCCGCTACCGCGCAGTTGTCAGTTGTCAGTCTTCAGTGGCCAGAAGCATGGTCGCGCAAGCCATGCAGCATGCGCGCGATCTCCGACAGCTCGCGCTGCCAGGCCTGCGCCGCCGCCGGCTCGACCAGATCGAGATCCGCCGCATGCTGGCACCACAGCCGCGCCTCGTCCGCCGAGCCAATCGCCATGAGCACATAGCGCCGGAACTCGGCATCCGAGCCCACCTGCCGGCCGGCCCCCTCAACGAGCAGGGCACACACCGACTTCGAGGCACGACGTAGCTGATCGGCCATGCCGCCATACTGCTCCGCGCGCGGCCACCCGAGGCTCGCGCGATGCAGATCCAGCGACAGACGATACGCCCGCTG
This sequence comes from uncultured Solirubrobacterales bacterium, assembly GCA_963697635.1. Lineage (GTDB taxonomy): Bacteria > Pseudomonadota > Alphaproteobacteria > Acetobacterales > Acetobacteraceae > CAJCJG01. The sequence continues at coordinate 46,523 of CAVOOS010000020.1, forward strand.
AAACACCTTCAGCGACCAAACGTCCCCGGCCATCTCCCATCATTCCTGTCTGACAACTGAAGACTGACAACTGACAACTGCACCCGCAGCTTCGGCACGTGGCTTGAGCCCCGTTACATCTTCGGCGCAGGATTTCTAATAGACCAGTGAGCTATTACGCTTTCTTTAAAGGATGGCTGCTTCTAAGCCAACCTCCTGGTTGTTTTGGAATTCCCACATCCTTTCCCACTTAGCCACGATTTGGGGGCCTTAGCTGGCGGTCTGGGCTGTTTCCCTCTCGACGACGGACCTTAGCACCCGCCGTCTGTCTGCCAGGCTATGCGTCCGGGTATTCGGAGTTTGGTTAGGTTTGGTAAGTCTTTGGGACCCCCTAGCCCATCCAGTGCTCTACCCCCCGGGGCAACCGCCTGACGATCTACCTCAATAGATTTCGCGGAGAACCAGCTATCTCCGAGTTTGATTGGCCTTTCACCCCTAGCCACAGCTCATCCCCGACTTTTTCAACAGGCGTGGGTTCGGCCCTCCAGTGGGTGTTACCCCACCTTCAGCCTGGCCATGGCTAGATCACTCGGTTTCGGGTCATCTGCCCGCGACTGAACGCCCTGTTCAGACTCGCTTTCGCTGCGCCTACACCTACCGGCTTAAGCTTGCCGCGAACAGATACTCGCTGACCCATTATACAAAAGGTACGCCGTCACCCCATTGCTTGCGCAGAGGCTCCGACTGCTTGTAGGCATCCGGTTTCAGGTCTGTTTCACTCCCCTCGTCGGGGTGCTTTTCACCTTTCCCTCACGGTACTTGTGCACTATCGGTCACCAGGGAGTATTTAGGCTTGGAGGGTGGTCCCCCCATGTTCAGACAGGATTTCACGTGTCCCGCCCTACTCAAGGATCCAACATCCTGGACGCATACGGGGCTATCACCCGCTATGGCCGGCCTTTCCAGGCCGTTCTGCTTACAGATATTGGACCACTGGCC
>CAVOOS010000020.1:52500-335089 GCA_963697635.1 uncultured Solirubrobacterales bacterium
TGCGGCCGATGATCGCCTGCACCAGCGCCTCCGGCGTCGTCTCCGCGACCGCGGCCGTGGTGATCCGGCGGCCGTCGCGCAGCACGGTCACGCGGTCGGCGACCCGGAATACCTCGTCGAGCCGGTGGGTCACGTAGATGATGCCGATACCCCCCGCGCGCAGCCGGTGCAGCACGTCCAGCAGGCGCGCGACGTCGGCCTCCGGCAGCGCCGCGGTCGGCTCGTCCAGCACCAGCAGGTCGGAGCGCACGGCCAGCGCGCGGGCGATCGCGACGATCGACTTGCCGGCCGCCGGCAGCCGGCCGACCCGCGCTTCCGGCGCGACGCCGCCGCCCATGCGCGCGAGGATCTCGGCCGCCGCCGCCTGCGCGCGCCGCCAGTCGATCAGCCCGCGGCGGCGCGGGTAGCCGGCAACGAGAGCAATATTTTCCGCGACCGTCATGCCGTCGACGAGGCCGAGATCCTGGTGGATGAAGCTGATCGGCGCCCGCTCGCCCTCGCGCAGCGCCTGTCCGCGCCAACGGATTTCGCCCGCGTCGGCCGCATGCACCCCGGCCAGCACTTTTATCAGTGTCGACTTGCCGGCGCCGTTCTCGCCGAGCAGCGCGTGCACCTCGCCGGCGCGCACCGAAAAATCCACGTCGGCGAGGGCGCGCGTGCCGGCGAAGCGCTTGCTGAGCCCGCTTATGTCGAGCAGCGGCGCTTCGCTTGCCATCTCGTCTAGTTGACGCCCCAGAGCTTCAGGTAGTGCTCCTCGTAATGGTTGCTCGGAATAAAGGTGTCCTTGTCGCCGCCTTCGGCGTTGATGTTTTCCGGGGTCACCAGATACGGCGTCTGCACGAAGCCGCTCCACTTCTCGTGGTGGAACGCGCGGTTGAGTTCGTCGATCGCCTGATAGCCCTGCATCTTGTACGGCTCGGAGGCGGTCACGAGCTGGTACTGGCCGCCGGCGCGGATGCGCTCGTAGGCGCTCTTGTTGCCGTCGGCGGAGACGATGATCACCTGGTCCGGATCGACGCCGCCGGTGCGCAGCGCCGGGATCTGGTAGTCGGCGGTGTAGTCGGCGACGGACGTGATGTAGAGCGGCAGGCCGTATTTCTGCACCCATGCGGTGACCAGCGCGGGCTGCCGCTGCGCCACCTCGACGATCGGCGAGTTGGAGAATTCCAGCACGGTGCAGCCGGGGCACTCCTTGATGCGCGCCTCGGTCGCGTGCGCCTTGGCGCAGGCGATCGCGTATTCGCAGTGGCTGGTGACGACGACGCGGGCCTTTCCGTTGGAGTGCAGGATGACCCAGTCCGCCTGGGCGCGGCCGATCTCGCGCGGGTCCTGCTGGATGTTGACGAACAGGCCGAGATCCGTCTGCGGGCCGGGGAAGGCGGTCGCGTGGATGCCGACGACGGTGATGCCCTTGCTGTTGGCGTCCTTGATCTGCGGCTGCAGGCTGGCGGCGTCGGCGTTGGTGACGATGCCGTTCGACTTCAGCGCAATCGCCTGGTCGAAGCCGGCCTGCCAGCCTTCCGGCGTGCCGTGGCCGTCGATGATGATGACCTTCCAGCCGGCCTTCGCCCCGGCCTCCTGGATCGCCTGGCCCCACTCGCGGGAGGCGTCGTTCTGCTCGTCGGTCGACATGTAGGCGACGAGCTTGCCGGGCTCCGGCTTGGGCGCCGAGGTCGGGCCGCGCCAATCGGATTGCGGGCCGGCGTAGCGCTGAACCTCGGCCTTGACCTGGTCCATGAACGCATCGGCGCGCGCGGGACCGGCAAGGGCCGCGAGCAGCATGGCGGAAAGCAGCGCGGGCAAGGCAACGGCGGCCCTGGACAGCATCTCGATCCTCCCTTCGTCCCGCATGTTGACGTCGTGCAGGTCGGCAATGACCCTTTGCGTTGCGGGCGCGTTGCCCGCTAGCCTACTGTCTGACAGCCTGATGGGTCAACCGATGAACGTGACGCCGATCCGCCGCCGTAAGTTGTACGAAGAGGTTGCCGAACGCATCGAGGAGATGATCCACGAAGGCCGCTTCGCGCCGGGCGACCAGCTGCCGTCCGAGCGCGAACTGATGGAGACGTTCGGCGTCGGCCGCTCGGCGGTGCGCGAGGCGATGCTGTCGCTGCAACGCATGGGGCTGGTCGCGGTCAGCAGCGGCGAGCGCAGCCGGGTGCTGGCGCCGTCGGCCAAGGCGCTGGTCGGCGAGCTCTCGGGGGCCGCGCGGCTGCTGCTGGCGCAGGCCGGCGGGGTGGAAAGCTTCCAGCAGTCGCGTGCGTTGTTCGAGATCGGCCTGGCGCGCCTCGCCGCCCAGCTCGCGACCGAGCGCGACCTGGAACGGCTGCGCGCGGCGCTGGCCGCCAACCGGGAGGCGATCGGCAAGCAGCCGCTGTTCCAGCAGACGGACGTGGCGTTCCACTTCGCCATCGCCGAAATCCCGGGCAACCCGATTTTCACCTCGCTGCACGAGGCCGTGGTCGCGTGGCTCACCGAGCAGCGCGCGACCTCGGGCCGCGTGCGCGGCGCCGGCGAGGCGGCGTATGCCGCGCATGTGCGCATCTACGAGGCGATCGCCGCGCACGACGTCGCGGCCGCCGAGACGGCGATGCAGCAGCATCTGGATACGGTGGTGGCGCTTTACTGGCAGGCGCAGCGCGGCGGGGTTTGAAGCCGCCGCCTCAGCCCGCCAGCACATCGAGGCCGAAGCGACGCCCGGCGGCGCGGATGCCGGCGATCGTTTCTTCGTTGAGCGGAATGCCCTCGCGCGCATAGCGCTCGGCGAACTCGTGCTCCAGCCGTCCCGGCGGGTACAGTTGCTCCACCCCGGCGCGCCTGCGGCCCCCGGCAATCTGGCGGGCGATGCCGTCGACGCGGCGCCGGAACTCTTCCACTGGCTGGAACGCGGCGATGTCGATCGCGACGAACAAATGCCCGTCGCGCCCCGCGGTCGGGCCGTCGACCATGTTGCCGAGTTCCGTGCCGTAAGCCGCGCCGGAGAGCAGGCTCGCCAGCATGCCCATCACGATGCCCAATCCGACGCCCTTGTGGCCGCCGATCGGCTGGATCAGCCCGGCCATCGCGGCGGCGGCGTCGGTGGTGGGGTTGCCCTCGGCGTCGAACGCCCAGCCTTCCGGGATGGCAAAACCCTTCTGGTGATAGACGCGGATTTTTCCGTGCGCGGTCGCGCCGAACGCGATGTCCAAAACGACCGGCGGCTCCTCCCAGCCGGGGAAGGCGACCGCCAGCGGATTGATGCCGACGATTTTCTCCACCCCGCCCCAGGGCGCCATCGTGGGAAGCGCGTTGGTGGTGGCGATGCCGATCATGTCGTGCGGCAGCGCCAGCATCGCCCAATGGTCCATCGCGCCGCAGTGGTTGCTGCCGCGCACCGCGGCGAAAGCAACATGGGTCGTGCGGGCGCGCGCGATCGCCTGCCGCATCGCGAATTCGGCGGCGATCTGGCCCATCGCGTTGCCGGCATCGATCACCAACGCCGCGCCTCGGTCGCTGACCATGCGGGGCCGGCCGCGCGGGTTCACGCCGAGACGCGTCAGTTTCTCCACATATTCCGGCACCCGCAGCGTGCCGTGCGAGTGGATGCCGCGCTGGTCCGCCGCTGCAAGCGATTCCGCCAGCAGCGCCGCGTCCGCGTCGTCCATGCCGCAGGATGCAAAAATGCGCGCGACGTCGCCGGCGAGCACGGCCGCCGGGATGCGCTTCTCCTGCTCGCTGCCCGGATACTCGGCCATGCGCGTGCCTCCCCTGTTCGGGGAGGATATCGGACTGTCGGCCTGTCTGACAACGTCGGGCCGACGGCTAAAGCCTGGCCTCGCTCTCGGGGTCGAACAGCCGCACCCGACCCGGCGAAAAGCCGAGCGCCACCACGTCGCCGACCGCGATGGGCTGGTCGGGATCGGCAATCGCTTTGACCGCCCAGCCGCCGACATCGGCATCGACATAGGTGACCGGGCCGACCGGCTCGACCAGGAACACCCGGCCGGTCAGGCGCAATTCGCGTTCCGCGCCGACCAGCAGATCGGCGGGCCGGATGCCGACCACGATCCGGCCCATGCCGCGCACGCGGGCCGCGTTCTCCGGCGCCACGACATCGGCGGGCAGCCGCATCGTCTGCTCGCCGATGCTGCACACCAGTCCGCCATCGGCGACCGCGACATCCGCGGTCGTGACGTTCATGGCGGGCGAACCGATGAACGTGGCGACGAACAGGTTGCGCGGATTGCGGTACACCTCCATCGGCGGCCCGTGCTGCTGCAACTGGCCGCTACGCATCACCGCGATGTGGTCCGACAGCACCATCGCCTCTTCCTGGTCGTGCGTGACGAAGATCGAGGTGATGCCGAGGTTGCGCTGCAGTTGCTTGATCTCGGTGCGTGTCTTCACGCGCAGCCCGGCATCGAGGTTGGACAGCGGCTCGTCCATCAGGAACACGGCGGGGTTGCGCACCACCGCCCGCCCCACCGCAACGCGCTGCCGCTGCCCGCCGCTCAATTCGGCGGGCCGCCGGTCGAGCAGCGGGCCGAGCCCGAGGATGCCGGCCGCCGCGTCCACTTGGCGCACTATGGCGGCGCCGTCGAGCCGGTGCTGGCGCAGGCCGAAACTCATGTTTTCCCGAACGGTCATGTGCGGATACAGCGCGTAGTCCTGGAACACCATCGCGACGTTGCGCTGGTGCGGCTCCAGATCGGTCACCGCCTGGCCGTCGAACAGCACCGCGCCGGCGCTCGGCCGCTCGAGCCCCGCGATGCAGGCCAGCGCCGTGCTCTTGCCGCAGCCCGACGGGCCGAGCAGCGTCAGGAACTCGCCGTTCGCGATCACCAGATCGAGCGAGGCGACCGCGGCCACGCCGCCGAAATGCTTGCTCAGGCCCTGCAGCGTCACGCCCGCCATCCGGAATTCCCTAGCCTTTGAGCGAGCCCGACAGCATGCCGCGCACGAGGTAGCGCTGGAACGCGAGCGTGATCACCACGGGCGGCAGGATCGCCATCACGCTCGCCGCGAACATCGGCCCGTAGTCGTAGAAGCGGAGCTGCACCAGGAACCCGGCGATGATCACCGGGATCGTCTTGGAATGCTGCGTGCCGGTCAGGATCAGCGCGAAGATGAACTCGTTCCAGCTCACCAGGAAGCAGAAGATGCCGGCCGCGACCAGCCCGGGCCGCGCGACCGGCAACACAATCTTGCGGATCATCTCGAACCGCGTGCAGCCGTCGACCAGCCCCGCGCGTTCGAGGTTCGGCGGCATACCGTCGAAATAGCCCTTCATCATCCAGGTCGAGAGCGGCAGGATCAGGCTGCAATAGGCGATCACCAGTGCGGTGCGCGTGTCCAGCAAGCCCAGCGTCTTGAACACGATGAAGAACGGCAGGATCAGCGCGAGGCTCGGCGTCATCCGCGTCATCATCAGCGCCCACAGCGAGCCGCTGAGGAACCGGTTGCGCCGGTTGCGGGAGAACGCGTAGCCGGCGAACGAGCCGAGCGCCAGGTTGATCGCGGTGACGCAGACGGCGACGATCAGGCTGTTCCAGATCGACGATACGACCCGCGTCGCCTCGACGGCGGATTGCCCGCCGGCGACGCCCTGCGGCGCGACCAGGTAGATGTAGTTGGCAAGCGTGAGGCTGTTGGGGATCAGCAGCGGCGGGCTGCGCACCAGATCCGCCGACGGCGATAGCGACATCAACACCAGGAAGAAGAACGGCCCGAAGGACCAGACGAAGATCAGCAGCACTGCGACCGCAAGGCCGAGGCCCGACGCGCCGCGCCGCATGCGCCCGGTGAGCCATCGGCGCGCGGCAGCCGCTGGAACTTTTGCCAGCGTCGAACTGAAGCCGGTCGGGCGCGCGGCGACGTCGGCCAGCGCTGCCTCGGCCCCGGCGTCCGCGGCACCACCCGGCCGCTTGCGGCGGCGCGGCGAGGCCGGGAGGAACAGCTTCAGATAGATGAACGCGAGGATCAGGCAGGCGATCGTCAAGATGTAAAGGATCGCGGCGCCCTCGCCGAAGCGGAAGAACTGGAACGCGTAGGCGTAGCCCATCCACGAAAACACCGTGGTCGCGCTGCCGGGGCCGCCATGCGTCATCGTCCAGAACAGGTCGAACGCCATGATCGCGTTGATGCTGGTCAGGATCATCACCAGCAGCAGCATCGGCCGCAGCCAGGGCAGCGTGATGCTGAAGAAGCGTCGCACCGGCCCGGCGCCGTCGATGCGCGCCGCGCGGTGCAGGCTTTCCGGCATCGATTGCAGGCCGGCGAGGATCAGCAGCGACGTCAGCGGCGCCTGATTCCAGACATGCGCGACCGCGACGAAGGCGAACGCCACGGTGCCGTTGCCGAGCCAGTGGATCGGCTCGCGGATCAGCCCGAGCGACAGCAGGATGGCGTTGAACGTGCCGTAGTCGCCGTTCAGCATCCAGCTCCAGAGGATGCCGACGGCGACCGGCGACATCGCCCACGGGATCAGCACGAGGCTGCGCAGCACGTTGCGGCCGATGAACGCCATGTTGAGCACCAGCGCCATCGCCATGCCGAGCACCAGGCCGCCGAGCACGGTGGCGACGGCGAAATAGGCGGTGCGCAGGAAGGCGGCGATGAAATCGGGGTCCGGCAGAACTTTTAGGTAGTTGCCGAGCCCGACGAAGATCCAGCGCTGGGTGAGCGGGTTGATGCGGTGCAGGCTCAGTGCCAGCGAATAGATCAGCGGCAGCCCGATCACCAGGAACACGACGAGCAAGGTCGGCAGCACCAGCAGCACCGGCAGGCTGGCGGGCCATGCCCGCCGCCACAACAACGCACCGGCTCCGCGTGCCGGTCCGATCGCGAGCGCCTGCTCCGTCACCGGCCCGATCCGCGATGCGGTTGCACGGCTTTTGCCGGCATCGCGCCGATCAATCCGGGTAGAGCTGCGCCACCTCCGCCGCCTTTTTCTGCAGCTTGTCGACCAGCTGGTCGAGCGATTGCTGGCCGCGGATGTAGTCCTGCGCTTCGCCCATCATGTACCAGTCCCACTCCGGGAACCACATGGTCTTCGAAACCTGCCGCGGCGTGCCGGTCTCCTGCTGCTTGTTGGAGACGTCGAGGTCCTTCCACTTCGCGTAGGAGGCCTTGACCTCCGGATCGTTGATCACCTCCTTGTACGGTGTGCCCAGGCCGAAATCGAGCGCCCAGCGCTTGATCACGTGGTACTGGCCGTCCTTCGCCTTGCCGCCGAAATACTGCATCAGCTGGAACGTGCGGCCGACGTCGACCGGTTGGGCGCCCATCAGATAGAGCGCGGTCCACATGAAGGTCGAGCGCGTGGCGCCGGGCATGATCGCGTTGTGGACGGCGCCCGCGATCTGCGAGGTCTTCGGGTCGTTGAACACCTTCTGGTCGTACTCGTGGACAACCATGTAGGTGTGCTTGCCGGTGGCGTAGGCCGGCACGCTTTCCTGGTCGAGCGTGAAGATGTCCGGAGGCACCAGGCCCTCGGAATACATCGTCCGGTGCATCTGCAGCACCTGCTTGAACTTGTCATCGAACACCGGCGCGTTCTTGGCGTCGAACACCGGCGCGCCCTCGGAGTACCACACCGCGAACAGGCTCCACGACAGACTCGCCCACGCCCGTTGCCACGCGCTGATGTAGGGGAACTCGGAGATGTTGTCCTTCTTGAGCTTGCGGCACTGGTCGAGCAGTTCGCCCCAGGTCGTCGGCGGCTGCAGCTTGGCTGCGTCGAGATGCTTGGCGTTGAAGACGAAGGAGTTGAAGCCGCTGTAGTACGGCAGGCCGCCGAGCTTGCCGTTCGGCAGCGACAGGTCGCGCACGTTGGCCTCGAACATGCTCGCCTTGATCGCCGGCACGCCGGGGATGTCGTCGATGTCGCGCACCCACTTCGCGCGCCACCAGCGCAGCAGATGGTCCTCCTCGGAGTACATCATGTCGACATGCTGGCCGGCCATCAGCTTGGTTTCGGCGACCGCGTGATACTCGCCGGAGACCAGCTCGTACTCGACGTTCTCGTCGTACAGCTTCTTGAAGATGTCGACGTTCTCGGCGACGATCTGCGGATTGTATTGCCAGCCGATGAAATGCAGCGGCGTCGAGGGGGCGGCGAGGGCGCGCGACGCACCACTCGGCAGCGCCAGCCCCGCCGCGGCGGCGAGGCCGCCTTTCAGCATCGCGCGGCGCCGCAGCAAATAGCTCTGCAAACGAGCGTGCTTGGACTCTGCTGTCATATCCATCGGCTTCTTCCCACTGTCCTGCGGCGGCCGGAGCCGCCAAACCCGTTGCAACAGTTTATGGCAAGCCAGCACGGTCGCGTAAGGATCAGGCGCTCCCGCGCACCGGGCCAGCATGCCCTGCCGTCTTCGCTCCGCGCACTTCCATACGCAAGTACACTGGCAGCCCAACAAAATCGCGCCTTGCTGTCAAGCCCTCGGGCCGCCTCGCAATGCCCGGAAACACCGCAGCTTCGACTTTCTTTTCGGCCGCGACCGATGCCATCGCCGGGTGCCCGGCAACGGGTCGCCCGACCAAATTTCGCTGGGGAAACCCGGTTCGGCACGCCCCCATCCTGCCGGCCTGGACGGCCCCCTCCCCTCGGCGCCTATTGCATGAGTAAAGCGAGGCAGACGATGCGGCATTCACACCGGTTCAGCTCGATCGCGCGCCTGCTCGCGGCAGGTCTCGGCGCGACGCTGGCCATTGCGCTCGCCTTGCCATGCCGCGCGGCGCCAGCCGATGCCGGCCCCGCCTACGGGCCTGAACTGCAGGGCTTCGAGTATCCCTGGCCGGTCGCGCATTTCCGCTTCGCCTCGCAAGGCGACGCGATGGACATGGCCTATCTCGACGTACCGCCCTCCAAGCCCAACGGCCGCGTCGCGGTGCTGCTGCACGGCAAGAATTTCTGCGCCGCCACCTGGGAAGCCACGATCGCCGTGCTGATCCACGCAGGCTATCGCGTGATCGCGCCCGACCAGATCGGCTTCTGCAAATCGACCAAGCCCGCGCACTATCAATACAGCTTCCAGCAGCTCGCCGGAAACACCCACGCCCTGCTCGCGGCGATCGGGATCGGCCGTGCGACGATCATCGGCCATTCGACCGGCGGCATGCTGGCGATGCGCTACGGCCTGATGTTCCCCGACGCTGTCGACCAACTCGTGCTCGTCGACCCGATCGGGCTCGAGGACTGGAAAGCCAAGGGCCTGCCGTGGCAAAGCGTCGATGCCTGGTATCAGCGCGACCTGCGCACCACCGCCGACAGCATCCGCGCCTACGAGCGCTCCACCTACTACGCCGGCACCTGGCAGCCGGCCTACGAACGCTGGGTGCAGATGCTTGCCGGCATGTATCGCGGCCCGGGGCGCGACATCGTCGCCTGGAACTCGGCGCTGCTCTACGACATGATCTATACGCAGCCGGTCGTCTACGAACTTGGCCAGCTCGGCATGCCCGTGCTGCTGATGATCGGCGACAAGGACACGACGGCGCCGGGCAAGGATCTGGCCACGCCCGCGGTGCGCGCGACGCTCGGCAACTATCCCGAACTCGGCAAGGCTGCGGCGGCGCGCATCCCGCATGCCCGGCTCGTCGAATTCCCCGATCTCGGGCACGCGCCGCAAATCCAGGCGCCCGACGCGTTCCACAAGGCACTGCTCGACGGGTTGCGTTCCTATGAAGAGGTCCCGGCGAAGCCGTGAACCGACCGCCGCCGACAGCATTGCTATGCTATCGTGAGGCACACCGGATCGGATCGACACGCCATGTACATCGCCATGAACCGCTTCAAAGTCGCGCTCGGCTCCGAGGCCGATTTCGAGAACATCTGGACCAGCCGGGAAACGCATCTGAAGGAGGTGCCGGGCTTCATGGAGTTCCATCTGCTGCGCGGCCCGCAGCGGGAGGACCATGTCCTGTATGCCAGCCACACGATCTGGTCGAACCATGCGGCATTCGAGGGCTGGACGAAGTCGGAGGCATTCCGTGCCGCGCATCGCAACGCCGGCAACGTCGGCAAAGGCAACGCGCCGCTCTATCTCGGCCACCCCGAGTTCGAAGGTTTCGAGGTGATCCAGACCGTCCGGTAGAACGCCCGCCGTTCAACCGGATTGTGCCGCCTGCCTGGTCCGATACGAATAATTGGCGTCGATCCGCTCCATCAGGTAGCCGCCGTACTGCACCGGAGGAAACCGCGCCGGTTCCGCGTCGGAGCAGCAGCTCGGTAGGCAGGCAATCGTCTCCTCCGCGCCGGGATCGTAGAAATACGGCATCGAGTAGCGGTCGGTGCCGGAGCGGTTAATCACGCGATGCGGCGTGGACCGCCACCGCCCGTTGGTCCAGCGCGACCCCATGTCGCCGATGTTGACGACGAACGCGCCCTCGATCGGCGTCGCGTCGATCCACGCGTGGTCGCGGCTGCGCACCTGCAGTCCGCCGGTCGCGTCCTGCGCCAGGATGGTGATGAACCCGTAGTCGGTGTGCGGCGCCGAGCCGTATTGCCGCGCGTCGGCGTCCGGCGGCGACGGCGGATAGTGCAGCAGCCGCAGGAACGTGGTCGGCCGCGTGAAGAACGCATCCAGCCCGCGCGGCTCCATCCCGAGCGCAACCGCGATCATCCGCGTCATCCGTCGCGACAGCCCCGCCAGCGCCGCATCGTAATGGCCGATCACGTCGCGAAACCCCGGCGGCTCGGCCGGCCACTGGTTGGGGCCGTCGAGCGGCCCGCTCGCCTCGCCGGCGGCGACCTCATGCATCAGCATGAACGATTCGCTGAGGTTGGGTTTTGTAACTTTCTCGACGGTCGACGTGACGATCAGCGACGACGCCATCGCCATGTAGCCGCGATGCGCGCCGTTGATCGCGATCGCTTTTTTCTCCTCAAGCGGCCGGGCGTGGAACGCAGCGCTCATCGCAAATGCGTCCGCGATCAACGCCGCGGGCACCGCGTGGTTGACCACATAGCAGAAGCCGAAATTGCGGCAGGCTTCGTCGAACGCCATTGCCAGCGGCCGCAGCGCACCGCCGTCGGCGTGGTCGGCGGCGGCCGTCAGGCCCGTCAGATCGACGATCGGCAGCTTGGCATGGTCCGGCATGGCGCTCCTGCATGCTGTCCTTGGCCAGCAAGTGTAGCGATTTCGCCGATGCACGCCCAGCGGCCGGCCGCCGTCGAACCCGCTTCGCTCGCAAATTGCAACGCGAGATGCCCGGCACGGTTCTCGCTTACTCGGGTATGTGCAAGCCAGGGCGCCGTTTATCCTTTCCGGCGCCGACCCCTCTCCGGCTTGCTGATGACCCAACCTTGCCCCCTTCGCAGTCCCGCGAAGGGGGTTCTTTTTGTCGCGGGCAGGGAACAGGCTCGGCAAACGGCTGCCCGGCCAACTCGCCGATGTGGCACCCTGTGCCGTTACCGCCGCCGCCCCGGCCGCAGGAGCACGCAAGCATGACAGAGCGCTGCAGGATGATCCTCGACGTCGACACCGGCATCGACGACGCGCTGGCGATCTTCTATGCGGCGCGCCGGCCGGGCATCGCGCTGGAGGCGGTGACCACCACCTACGGCAACATCGACGTCGCCGGCGCCACCCGCAACACGCTGGCGATCCTGGAACTGGCCGGCTGCGGCGAGGTGCCGGTCGCGGCCGGCGCGGCGCGGTCGCTGATGCGGCCCTACGCACGCTCGGCCGCGCACATCCACGGCGCCAACGGCATCGGCGACGTCGCGCTGCCGGAACCGTCGCATGCTGCGAGCGGCGAACACGCGGCCGACCTGATCATCCGCATGGCAAAGGCGCATCCCGGGGAAATGACGCTCTGCCCGGTCGGGCCGATGACCAACGCGGCGCTGGCGCTCGCACGCGCGCCGGAGATCGCCGGGCTGCTCCGCGAGATCGTGATCATGGGCGGCACGATCTGGCATGCCGGCGTGCCCGGCATTCCGAGCCCGATGGCCGAGGCGAATTTCTGGAACGATCCCGAGGCGGCGCGGATCGTGCTGCGCTCGGGGGCGCGGGTCACGCTGGTCGGCCTGGACGTGACGATGCGGACGCTGCTGACGCCGGCGATCGTCGGCGACATCGCCGCGCGCGGCGGGCCGGCCGCGGCGACCGTCATGCAAATCGCGAGATTCTATGTCGCCGCGTATCAGGCGCAGTATCCGGGGATCGCCGGGTGCAGCCTGCACGACCCGCTGGCGGTCGCGGTGGCCGAAGATCCGTCGCTCGTCACGATCGAGCCGATGCATGTGGACATCGAACTGGCCGGCGAGCTGACGCGCGGGCAGGTGGTGGCTGACCGGCGGCGCACCGGAAAAGTGCAGCCAAACGCGCACGTGTGCGTGGACGTCGACGTGCCGCGGTTCACCGAGCGGTTTGTGACGACGTTCGTGGGCGGGGCTTGATATTACGTGTCAATGCGCGTTGGCGGGTGCCGCCTTCGGGGCTGCGACCTTGCGCATCAGCGGCACCAGCAGCGTCGCGACCAGGAAGGTGAGCATGATCGCGCGGAACGCGTCGGCGAACGCGAGCGTCGAGGCTTCGCGATAGGCGAGATGCCATAGCTGCTGCAGCGCCGCCGCCGTGCCCGAGACGCCGGGCAGCGCGCCGTAGCGCTGCGCGACGCCGCCGACGTAGCGGCCCATCGCGGCGTTCGCGGGCGTGAGATGCGAGGCGATGCGCAGGAAGTGCAGGTTGGTCGCGTCGTTGACGATCGCGGCGCTGGCCGCGATGCCGACGGCACCGCCGAGATTGCGCATCATGTTGAACAGGCCGCTCGCGTATTTCAGCCGCTCCGGCGGCAGGCTGCCGAGGCCCAGCGTGACGCTCGGCGCGACCGCGAATACCTGCGGGAAGCCGCGCAGGATCTGCGGCACCAGCAGTTCCGCCGCACCCCAGTCATGCGTGATGAAGCTGAAGCTCCACATCGCGAGGCCGAAGCTCGCGAGCCCGAACATCATCAGCCAGCGCACGTCGAACCGGCGCGCGAGCACGATGTAGACGGGCGTGCCGAGCAGCGAGGCGACGCCGGTCGAGAACACGGCCACGCCGGTCTGCCACGCGGAAAAGCCGCGCACATAGCCGAGGAACAGCGGCGTCAGGTAGATCGTGGTGAAGATGCCGATGCCGGTGACGAAGGAAAGAAAGCAGCCGAGCGCGAAGTTGCGGTTGGTCAGCGCGCGCAAATCGACCACGGGGTTGCGAAAAGTCAGGCTGCGCGCGACGAACAGCGCGAGCGAAATGCCGGCGATCCAGGCGCACAGGCGGATGGTCGAATCGTCGAACCAGTTCCAGCGCGTGCCTTCCTCCAGCACGTATTCCAGCGTGCCGAGGCCGACCGCCATCAGCACGATGCCGGGATAGTCGGCGCCGCGCAGCAGCTTGCAGGTCCGGCTCGTCGATGCGCACCAGCAGCGGGATCGACAGCGTGATCGCGAGGCCGGGGATCAGGTTGATGTAGAACAGCCAATGCCAGTTCAGCGAATCGGTGATCCAGCCGCCGATCACCGGCCCGAGCGTCGGCGCGATCGAGGCGATGGTGCCGACACGGCCGCCGCGTAAACGCGCTTCGGGCCGGGGAAGAAATGGAATGAGGAGGTAAAGACGGTCGGGATCATCGAGGCGCCGAGCATGCCCTGCAGCGCGCGGAACACGATCATGCTCTGGATGTTCCAGGCGATGCCGCACAGCATGCTGGACAGCGTGAACCCGGCGGCGGACAGCGTGAACAGCCAGCGCGTCGAGAACACGCGGGTGAGCCAGCCGGACAGCGGGATCATGATGATCTCGGCGATCAGGTAGGCGGTCTGCACCCAGCTTATTTCGTCCTGCGCGGCGGAGAGCCCGCCGCCGATATCCTGCAACGACGACGCGACGATCTGGATGTCGAGCAACGCGACGAACATGCCCGCCGTCATCACCACGAACGGCAGCAGCGGCGGCGATGTCGGCGCGGCGGCGGTCATTTCGGCGCGCTCCCGGGCTCGCGGGTGTCGACGCTGGCGGTGATCGAAAGGCCCGGGCGCAGCAACGGCAGCTTGTCGTCGCCGGCGTCGAGCAGCACGCGCACCGGCACGCGCTGGACGATTTTCGTGAAGTTGCCGGTGGCGTTCTCCGGCGGGATCACGCTGAACACCGCGCCGGTGCCGGGTGCCAGGCTCGCGACATGGCCGTGGAACGCATGGCCCGGCAGCACGTCGGCGGCGATCGTCGCGCTCTCGCCCGGCACCATGCGGGCAAGCTGGTCCTCCTTGAAATTCGCGTCGACCCAGAGCCCGGCAGCAGGCACGATGGAGACCAGGTAGGTGCCGGCGCTGACATAAGCGCCGACTTGCGCCTCCCGATTGCCGACATAGCCGTCGATCGGGGCGCGGATGTCGGTGTAGCCGAGATTGAGCTGCGCGGTCGCGAGGTCGGAGCGTGCCTGCGCAGCGGCAGCGGTCGCCTCGGCAACGTCGGCGTCCAGCACTTTCAACTTCTGCCGCGCCGCGTCCAATGCGGCCGTGGTCGCAGCGACGGCGGCGCGCGCCTCCTGCTCCGATGTCGTGGCGCGCTGAGCGTCCTGGCGCGAGCCGGCGGCGGTCGAGGCGAGCGTCCGGTAACGCTCGGCGTCGGTCACGGTGAAGCCGGCGCGGGCTGTTTTCGCAGCCAGCTCCGCTTCCTGCTGGCGGATCACAGATTGCTGCAACGCATATTGCGCGTGCAGGCTGTCGATCGCGGCGTCGCGCGCGGCAACGACGGCGGCGGCGTGATCGAGTGCCGCGAGGAAATCGCGCGCATCGAGCCGGATCAGCAGTTGCCCGGCACGCACGCGCTCGTTGTCCTCCACGAGCACTTTCTCGACGAACCCGCCGACATGCGGGGCGATCGGGGTGACGTTGCCGCCGACATAGGCGTCGTCGGTGGTTTCGATGAACCGGCCGTTGGTCCACCAGTCGTGCCCGTACCACGCGCCGCCGGCAGCAATCGCCAGCGCCGCGCCGGCGATGGCGAGGCGACGGGCGCCGACGCGGCGTGTTCTTGTGGGGGGCGGAGCAAAAACAGTGTCGCGGGCAACGGCGGCGCTAGACATGGCTGCCTCCTGTCGATGCGGCCTGGGTGCGCGATGCGGCGGCAAATCCGCCGTGCCGCCGGCGCGTGCGTTCGTCGGCGGCCGGCCCGGGCGCGGAGCGGAACGCCGGCGAGGTCAGCGGCCGCCCGCTGTTGCGATCCATCAACACCGGGTCGGCGAGCGCGCCGGTTTCGGCATCCACCACCACGACGCTCGGGCCTTCCGGCGCGAAATGCTTGTTACCCCACGCCAG
Organism: uncultured Solirubrobacterales bacterium; assembly: GCA_963697635.1. Classification (GTDB taxonomy): domain Bacteria; phylum Pseudomonadota; class Alphaproteobacteria; order Acetobacterales; family Acetobacteraceae; genus CAJCJG01. The sequence goes on from CAVOOS010000020.1 coordinate 67,781, forward strand.
CAGCGCCCACAGCACGGGGCGGAAATCGCGGCCGCGTTCGGTCAGCACATACTCGTCGCGCGGCGGGTGCTCGCTGTAGCGGCGGCGCTCGAACAGGCCGGACTCGACCAGGGCGTTTAGCCGCCGGGTGAGCATGTTCGGGGCGATGTCGAGGTTCTTCTGGAACTGCTCGAAGCGGGTGGCGCCAAGAAAGGCGTCCCGCAGGATTAGGATGCTCCACCACTCGCCCACCCGCTCCAGGCTGCGGGCGATCGGGCATTGCTGGCCCTCGAAGCTCGTGCGTCGCATGGCGGCGGCCTCCTCACTATCACGGTGCAACCATCTACGCCGTCCATAGCATGATGCAAGTGACCCTTGCGGACGGAGCCCACCGCGGCGTGCATGGCTGACCCGCCCGAGCCGCGGCGAATTCGTGCGCCAGCGCAGCATTGGCATCCGCGTCGACACGGCAGTTGCTTCGGTCGAGTGGCACTTGCATCGTCCGTCACGCGGCGCCGGAGGAGGGGGCAACGGACGGGCGATGACCGAGGCGCTCTATCTGCACGGGCCGCGCGACGCCCGCGTCGCTCCCTGCAATCTTCGCGAGGGCAACCCGGGCGAGGTGCTGATCGACGTCGCCGCGGTCGGCGTCTGCGGCAGCGACCTGCACTACTACAAAGACGGCGGCATCGGCGCGGCCCGGATCCGCGAACCGTTCGTACCCGGCCACGAGTTCGGCGGCTATCTGAACGAAGACATACCGGAACTCGGCTTGCCGCGTGGCGCGCTGGTCGCGATCGATCCGAACCGGGCCTGCCACCGCTGCGAGTGGTGCCGTGAAGGTTATTTCAACCTCTGCCCGGACGTCGCCTTCATCGGCGCGCCGCCGCACGACGGCGCGATGACCGCGAAACTGTGGGTGCCGCGCTCGCAGGTCGTGGCGCTGCCGCCGGGGATGGGCGCGCTGGAAGCGGCGATGCTGGAGCCGCTCGGGGTCGCGCTGCATGCGGTCGATCTGGCCAAGCCGCGCGTTCTGGAGCGGGTCGCGGTGCTCGGCGCCGGCCCGATCGGGCTGTTGGCGATGCAGGTGCTGCGCGTGGCGGGCGCGGGGGAGATCTTCGTCGTCGAGCCGCTCGCGCATCGGCGCGCGATGGCAAGCCGCCTCGGCGCCGCCGCGGTCGCCGAGACGGTCGCCGCGGTCCCAGGCTGGGCCGACGGCCGCGGCTTTTCGCTCGTGCTGGAGGCGACCAACAATCCGCTCGGGTTCCGCGACGCGGTGCTGGCCGCCCGGATCGGCGGGCGGATCGTGCTGGTCGGCATCCCGGACGGCGACACCTACACGCTGCCGGCCGCGGACGCGCGCCGGCGTGGGCTGAAAATAAAATTCGTCCGGCGGATGGGCGACGTCTATGCGCGCGCCATCGATCTGGTCGCCTCGGGACGGGTGGACGTGGCGACACTCGTCACTCACCGCGTCGATCTGGCAGCGGGCCCCGGCGTGTTCCGGGCGCTCGCGGACAACGCGCCGGGCTACGTCAAAGCCCTGATCCATCCGAACGGACCCTAATCCGAGCGACCGGGCCGGGCGGCGGGCGTGCGCGCGATACCATGTTTCGTATCCCAACTTGCTGCGGATACGAAAAGCCCCTAAGAACATAAAGTCAGGATGGGGCGACCGGAAATCATCGATCCGGCCCCTTTAGCAACATGGGGCGCGTTTCTTCCAATGAAACGGCGTGGACAAAGTTGTGTCGACGTATTCGGGCGCTGACGCCGACCGGCCGGCGCCGCTGGCGCGGGTGCTCGAGGGTCCGCCCGTTGCAGCCGCGACCGAGCTGACCCCGCTGCAAGTGGCGCTGCGCCACAAATGGATGATCCTGGCCCTGGCCGTGCTGCTGGCCGGCCTGACGTCCGCCGGGCTGGAGCTGGTGCCGCCGACCTACGTCGCCGAAGCGGACGTGCGCATCGACATGCCGCAGCTGCGCGGGATGACCGACGACAACACCAGCCTGCTGCGCGCCCCGCAGCCCTCGCTCGAACTCGTTCACACCGAGATGGCGGCGTTGAACTCGCCGCGGCTGGCGTTGAACGCGGTGAGCGCGCTGGGGCTGGCGGCGTTGCCCGACTACCTGGATTGCCCGCCGGTGCCGTTGCTGGAGCTGCTCGGCGACCTCGTGGACACGCTGCGCGGCGCGGCGGCGCCCGTGCCGCAATGCGCGGTTTCGCCGCAGCATGCGGCAAAAGTGCTGCTGGCCAGCCTCACCTTCGGGTCGGATCGGGATTCGTTCATCATCGAGATCAGCGCCGCCGCGCCCGACGCGAAGCTGGCCGCGCGCACCGCCAATGGCTACGCCGACGCCTACATCGCGTGGCAGCGCACCATCAAGGTGGCCCTCGCGCAGCAGGCCGACGAATGGCTCAGCGCCGATCTGGCGAAGATGCAGGCCAGGATGCAGGCCGACGATGCGGCCGTGGAGGCGTACCGCCAGCAGCACCATCTGATCAGCCTGCATTCCCGCCCCGAGGCCGGCACGGCGGACGGCACGGTCGACACGGTGGCGGCGCAACGGCTGGAACAGCAGAACACCGACCTCAGCGGCATCGTGGCCGTGCTCGCCGAGAAATCGAGCACTCTCGCGCAGCTGCAGCAGGCGCTGCGCGACGGCCATCTGGACGCGGTCGCACCGGTGCTGGGCTCGCCGGTGATCCAGCTGCTGCTGGCGCACGAGGCCGAGCAATCCAGCAACTTGGCCGAACTGCGCGCCACCTACGGGCCGACCTATCCGGCAGTGGCAGCGGCCAGCGCGGCGCTCGCGCGCACCGACGGGCAGCTTCACGTCGAGACCGACAAGATCCTGCGCAGCCTCGCGGGCGACGTGGCCGCGCTGTCCGCGCGCAAGGCCGCGGTGGCGGCGCAGGTCGAGGGAGCGACCAGCGAAGTCGCCGGCGAGAGCCAGGCCAGCGTCGACCTCGCGGAACTGCAACGCACCGCGGCGACCGATCGCACGATCTACGAAACCCTGTTCGTGCGGCTCAAGCAGATCGACGCCGAGCGGCGCATGCAACAGGCCAACGCGGCGGTCGTGGTCGAGGCGCTGCCGCCGGATTTTCCTGCGTATCCGCGCAAGCGGATGATCGTGGCGGGCACGTTCATGTCGGCACTGGTGCTTGGCATCGGCGTCGCCTTCGGGCGCGAGATGATGTCGCGGCGCTTCCGCGACGCCGAGCAGGTGGAAGGCGAGGTCGGCCTTCCGGTGATCGGCATCTTCGCCAAGCGGCGGCGCGCGCCGCAGGACGCCGTCATCGACCAGCCGCTCTCGGTGGAAGCGGAAGCGGTGCACGGCGTGCTGACGCATTTGCTCGGCCGGCCCAATCCGGATGGTACGCCGCTCGGCCGCGTGGCGATGGTGACCTCGGCGCTGCCGGGAGAAGGCAAGTCCTGCTTCACGGTGGCGCTCGGCCGCTCGGCGATGCGTGCGGGCATGTCGGCCTTCGTGCTCGACTGCGACCTGCGCCGCCCGATGGTGGAGCGGCTGGTCTCCGGCGTCCCGCGCGGCGCGCCGGTTCCGGCCCCCGGCCCCGCCGCCCGCGACGTCGCGGAACTGATCGCCGAAGTGATGCGCACCGCCGGCGTCGACGACCGCTCGGCGCTGCGCCATCTGTCGCTGGCCAATTGCGTGAGCAACCCGCACGGGCTGATGGCGTGGCCGGGGCTCGCGGGGATGCTGGCCTATCTGCGCGGCCGCTACGACCTCGTGTTGCTGGACACGCCGCCGGTGCTGGCGGTGTCGGACGCGCTCAAGCTCGGCGGCCTGGCCGACGAGGTGGTGCTGGTGATCGATTGGAACGACACCCCGCGCCAGGCCGTGACCGCCGCGGTGCGGGCGCTGCTGCGCGTGCACATCGCACTCACCGGGCTCGTGATGACCAAGGTGGATTTGCGCCGCTACGCGCGCTCGAACGAGGGATTCTACCTGCGGCAGTATCGCAGCTATCACCGTTCGTACGGCGATGCCGCCTGACGGCGACGCCGCTGCGGCCGCCTTGCCGTCCGACGCCCCGGCGTCGGGCCGCGGCAAGGTCGGCTCGATGGCGCAGGTGGTGTCGTTCCGTGTGTTGGCGATGGCCGTCAACATCTGCACCAGTCTGCTGACCGCGGCCGTGCTGGGGCCGGGCGGACGCGGCGAGCAGGCGGCGCTGGTGATCGCGCCGAGCTTCCTCGGCGGGCTCGCCTCGTTCGGGCTGCACGGCTCCCTGATCTACAACATCAAGGCCGATCCGGCGCGCGAGCGCGAGTTGCTCGGCAACGGCATCCTGCTGACGTGCTTCGCCGGCTGCGTTGCGGTCGCCGTCGGCTGGGTCGCTGAGCCGTCCTGGCTGCACCGGTACAGCGCGCACACGGTCGCGGTCGGGCGCATGCTGCTGCTGGCGACGCCGCTGATCGTGGTCGGCTGGACGCTCAGCGGGGCCGCGGAGGCGCGCGGCTGGTTCGGGCTGGTCAATCGCGTGCTGTACCTGCAGAGCCTGGCGACATTGGTTCTGCTCGGCGCGCTGGCGCTGCTGCATCGCCTGACCCCGACGACCTCGGCCTTCGCCTACGTGCTGCCGCTGCTGCCGATGTTCCTCTACGTGTTCGCCGCCATCGTGCGACGGATGCGCCCGGCGTTCCGGCCGCGGCCGGATCTGGCGCGGGGCCTGCTGCGCTACGGCGTCCGGCTGAGCGGCGTCGACATCCTGGGCGCGTTGTCGGGATGCGTGGACCAGGTGGTCATCGTCGCGCTGCTGCCCGCAAGCATGGTCGGCATCTACGCGGTGGCGCTGAGTTCGGCGCGCATGTTGACCGTGGTGCAGGCCGGCATCAGCTCGGTGCTGTTCCCGAGCGTGGCCGCACGCGAGATCGCGACGATCGTGCGGACCGTGGCGACGGCGTTCCGCGTGGCGACGCTGCTGATCGCGGCGCTTGCCGCAGTGCTGGCGCTGATCGGACCGACGGTGCTGCTGTTCGCGTACGGAGAGAACTTCGCGCCGGCGATTGGCCCGTTCCGCGTGCTGCTGCTGGCGATGGTGGCGGAGAACGGCGCGCGCATCCTCTACCAGATCTACGCCGGCAGCGGCCGGCCGGCGCTGGTGACCGCGTTCGAAGCCGTCGCAGTCGCGCTGCTGGTGCTGGCAATGCTGGCGCTGGTGCCGGGGTTCGGCATCCTGGGCGCGGCAGTCGCGGTGCTGTGCGCGTCCGGGTTCCGGCTGCTCGCCGCGATCGTCGCGCTGCCGCTGCTGCTGAAGTTCGCCGTGCCGCGGTTGGTGTTCGGCTGGCCCGATCTGCGGATGGCGTTGGCGCTGCTCGCGCACCCGCGCGCCGCCGCGCTGGAGCCGCTGCCATGACGTCCCGCCAGCGCGCCGCGCGGGCGCCGCGGACCGTGTGCGTGCTGATCTGCTCGTACCGGCGCTCGGCGCCCCTGCTATCCTGCCTCGCCGCGCTGGCCGGCCAGACGCGTCCGCCGGACGACGTGATCGTCGTGGCGCGACGCGACGATCCCGCAACGCACGCCGCGCTGCGGGCGCGCCCGGCCGATGCGCTGCCGTGGCGGATCGTGCCGACCGAGGCGCCGGGCCTGGTGGCGGCACGCAACGCCGGCCTCGTCGCCTGCCGCGCCGACATCGCCGCGTTCTGCGACGACGATACCCGCCCGCACCCGGACTGGGTCGCCCGCGTCGCCGCACATTTCGCGCGCGACCCGGCGCTGGGCGGGCTCGGCGGGCGCGACCGCTGCCATGACGGCGCGCGGTTCGACGAGCGAAGGCGCGCCACGGTCGGCCGCATCCGCTGGTACGGCCGCACCATCGGCAACCACCATCTTGGCCACGGCGCGGCCCGCGAGGTGCAGTTTCTCAAAGGCGCCAACATGAGCTTTCGCCGCGAGGCGATCGCGGGGCTGGAGTTCGACACGCGGCTGCGCGGCCGCGACGTCCAGCCGCACGACAATTCCGGGTTTTCCATGCGGGTCCGCCGGGCCGGCTGGAAACTGCGGTACGATCCCGCAGTGCTCGTCGACCATTTTCCGTCCGCCGGCGCGGCGCGGAGCTACGTGTCCGGCCAGCCGCTCGCCGAGCCGGACGCCTATTCCAGCCAATGCTACAATTTCGCAATGACGCTGTGGGACGAATTGTCCCCGGCCGGCCGCGTGGCGTTCGCCGTGTGGTCGCCGCTGGTCGGCACGCGCGGCCAGCCCGGCCTGCTGCAGGCAGTGCGGCTGACGGCGCGCGAGCGCGCGACGATCTGGCGCAAGTTCCTGCTGTGCCAGCACGCCATTGCCACCGTTTATCTCGCCATGCTGGCTCGCCGGTTTTCACGCGGTGCCCCACCGCCCGGCGCGCGGGCAACAAACTGATGCGCATCGCCATCGTCACCCGAAAAGTCTGCCGCAACGACGGGCAGGGCCGCGTGAACCTGGAGATCGCCGCAGAGGCGCTGCGCCAGGGCCACACGGTGCGGCTCTATAGCGAGCAGGCGGACCCGCAGTTGCTGCACGCCGGCGCGGTGCCGATCCTGATGGCACCACCGCGGTTCCTGCCGACCCGCCTCATCCGGGACCAGGTGTTCGCTTGGCGGACGCGCTGGCGACTGGCACGCGACGCCGGGCAGTATGACGCGGTGCTCGTGTGTGGCTCCGCCACCTGGGCACCGGCCGACGTCAACGCCGTGCATTTCGTGCATCGCGCCTGGCTGCGCTCGCCGCAGCACCCGTGGCGGCTGCACCGCACCCCGCGCACGCTGTACGCGTACCTGTTCAGCCGGCTCAACGCCACCCTGGAGCGCCTCGCGTTCCGCCGTTGCGGCGCGGTCGTCGCGGTCTCCGACAAGCTGCGCGGCGAATTGATCGCGGCGGGCGTCGATGCCGGGCGCATTGTGACGGTCCGCAACGGCGTCGACGCCGACGAATTTTGCCCCGGGCCGGCGCGGCGCGACCTGTTCGGGCTGCCCGAAGCGGTGCCGCTGGCGCTGTTCGCGGGCGACCTGAACACGCCGCGCAAGAACCTCGGCACCGTGCTGCGCGCCCTGCGCGATGTGCCGGCGCTGCACCTCGCGGTCGCCGGCCGGCACCAGGGCACGCCATGGCCCGCGATTGCGCAGGCGCTCGGCGTCGCCGGCCGCGTCCACTTCCTCGGCTTCCGCACCGACATGCCCGCGCTGATGCGCGCCGTCGACCTGTTCGTCCTGCCCTCGCGCTACGAGGCGTTCGCGCTCGTGCTGCTGGAAGCGCTGGCGAGCGGGCTGCCGGTGGTCACGGCCGTCAGCGCCGGCGGCGCCGAACTGATCACGCCTGAGGTTGGCATCGTGCTCGCCGATCCCGACGACGCGGCGGCGCTGGCGGCGGCGTTGCGCGACCTGATCCGCGGGCAGGAGCGGCGTCGCGCCATGGCGGCCGCGGCACGGCGGCTGGTGCTCGCGCAATCCTGGCCGGCAATGGCAGGGCAATATCTTGATCAGTTGCAGCGTGCTGCGCTGGATCGCGCAAGGCTCGGCGCGCCGATCCGGCGGCCGGTCCATGCTTGACGTGGCCCATCCGCCCGTCGAAGCCGCCGGCCGCACGCTGCGGGTGCTCGCGCTCGGCATGAACTGGTTCCGCCCCGGCTCGGGCGGGCTCGACCGGTTCTACGCCGACTTGATTTCTGGCCTGCCGAGCGCCGGGGTAGCGGCGAGCGGGCTCGTGCTCGGTCCGCCCGAGGCGGCGGCGCTGTCGGGCGGCCGCGTGCGCGCGTTCGGCCGCCCCGGCGCCACGCTGCCCGAGCGGCTGTGGCGCGCCCGCGGCGCCGTCGGGCGGCTGGTCGCGAGCCGCGGCTTCGACCTGGTCGCGGCGCATTTCGCGCTGTTCGCGTTTCCGGCACTGGATCGGCTGCGCGGACTGCCGCTGGTCGTGCATTTCCAGGGCCCGTGGGCCGACGAGTCGGCGCAGGAGGGCGGCCTTGCCCCGTCGGTCGCCGCCAAGCGGGCGATCGAGCGCGCCGTCTACCGTCGCGCCGACCGCGTGATCGTGCTGTCGGCCGCGTTCGCCGCGATCGCGCGCGACCGCTACGGGGTGCAGGAGGCGCGGATCCGGCAGGTGCCGGGCAGCGTCGACCTCGACCGCTTCGACCCCGGGCTCGACCGTGCCGAGGCACGCGCGCAACTCGGCTGGCCGCGCGACCGGCGCATCCTGCTCAGCGTGCGACGGCTGGCGCGCCGGATGGGCCTCGACCGGCTGATCGCGGCGATGCCGGAGGTGGTGCGCGCCGTGCCGGACGTTCTTCTACTGATCGCCGGGCGCGGCCGGCAGGAGGCGGCGCTGCGGGCGCAGGTGGCCGCGCTCGGGCTCGCCGCGCATGTCCGGTTGCTCGGCTTCCTGCCGGATCGGGACCTGCCGCTGGCCTATCGGGCGGCCGAGATCAACGTCGTGCCCACGCTCGCGATGGAGGGGTTCGGGCTCACCGCGGCGGAGGCGATGGCCGCCGGCACGCCCTCGATGGTGGCGCCGGTCGGCGCGCTGCCGGAGGTCGTGGGCGCGCTGTCGCCCGAGCTGATATTTCGCGGCAACACACCTGCCGACATCGCCGCCGGTCTGATTGGGGCGCTGCGCGGGGCGCCGGCGCTGCCGGAGGCCGCCGCCTGCCGCGCCTATGCGCGGGCCCGGTTCGGCACGGCACGCGCCGCCGCCGCGGTCGCCGCGGTCTATCGCGAGGTGGCATGAGCGGGCCGCGCATCCTGCTGGTCAACCACGCCGCCGAACTCGGCGGCGCGGATTACGGGCTGCTCGACATCGCCAGACACCACGGGCCGCAGCGGTGCCACGTGGTGCTGTTCGCCGACGGGCCGCTGCGGGCGCGGCTGGAAGCCGCCGGCATCGGCGTGACGCTGCTCGCCGGCGGGCGTGGCATGATGGGGGTCCGGCGCGAGGCCGGCCGGCTGCGCGCGCTCGCCGCGCTGCCCTCGGTGCTGGCCATGCTCCCGCGGCTGGCCCGGCTCGCGCGCGGCTACGACGTGCTCTACGTCAATTCGCAAAAGGCCGCCGTGGTCGGCATGCTCGCCGGTCTGCTGCTGCGCAAGCCGGTGGTGTGGCACCTGCACGACATCCTCTCGCCCGACCATTTCGCGGCCTTGCAGCGCCAGGTCGTGGTCCGGCTCGCCAACTGTTCCGCGCGATGCGTGCTCGCGGTCTCGGAGGTCTCGAGGCAGTCGTTCCTCGACTGCGGCGGCGACCCGCGGCGGGCGGTGGTGGTGCCGAACGGCGTCGATGCCCGGCGGTTTGCCGGGATCGACGCGCTGGACGTCGCGGCGCTGCGCGCCCGTCTCGGGCTGCCGGGACGGACGTTGGTCGGGCTGTTCGGGCGTATCGCACCGTGGAAGGGCCAGCACGTGCTGATCGCGGCCCTGCCGGAGCTGCCGGAGGTGCACGCCGTCATGGTCGGCGACGCGCTGTTCGGGGAGTTGGATTACCGGGATGGCCTGCTGCGCCAGGCCGAACGGCTGGGCGTGGCCGACCGGATCCACTGGCTCGGCTACCGCTCCGACGTGCCGCAGCTGATGCGCATGGTCGACGTGGTGGTGCACGCCTCCACCGCGGCCGAGCCGTTCGGCCGGGTGATCGTCGAGGCCGTGCTGGCCGGCCGGCCGGTGGTGGCCAGCGACGACGGCGCCGCGCGGGAACTGCTGGGCGAGGACGCCGGCTGGCTGGTGGCGCCAGGCGACCCGGCGGCGCTGGCGCACGCCCTGCGCCGCGTGCTGGACGCTCCGCCGGACCAGATCGCGGCGACCGTGCGGGCCGAGCGCGCCCGGGCATCGCGGCTGTTCACGCTGCCGCTGATGATGCAGCGGATCGAGCGCGCGGTGGCGGAGGCGGCATGAGCGCCGCGATGCGCATCGTCCGGCGGTTCGGGGCGGGCGCCGACGCAGACCGGTTGGCAGTGCACGACGAGGCGGCGCTCGCCGCGGCGGTGGCCACGCTCATGCTCGCGGTGGCCGCGCTGTCGGCGGTCGGCGCCGGCGCGGTGGCCCGGCCGCTGTTCATGCTGGCCGCGCTGGCGATCGCGCTGATCGCCAAGCGGCGGTCGCCGTGGCTGTATCTCGACGCGACCTTGTGGTGCTGGCTGAGCACCGCGCTGGTGCGTCGGCTGATCGAGTGGCGCAGCGGCTTCGTCGCGTTCGACGTCGTGCTGGCCACGCCCAGCCTGACGGTGCTGCTGATCGTGCCCGACATCCTCGCCACCCGCGGGCTGCTCGCGCGCCGTGGCATCGGTTATGCGCTGCTGCTGAGCGCCTGCCTCGGCTATGGCCTGTCGGTCAGTTTCGTCCGCGGCGAGCTGCTCGCCGGCTGCTTCGCCGCGGTCGACTGGGTCGTGCCGGTGCTTTACCTGTTCCTGTTCATCTGCAACGCCGAACGGATCGACGAGGCGCCGGCGCATGTGCGGGCGTTCCTGACCGCCAGCCTGCCCTGCGTGATCGCCTATTCGCTTTACCAGTATTTTCGGCTGCCGCAGTGGGACGCGCTGTGGATGGTCAATTCCGGGATGGGCTCGATCGGCAAGCCGGTGCCGATGGGCTCGCGCCTGTTCGGGAGCATGAACAATCCGGGCATGCTGGCGGTCTGGTTGGGGACGTGCCTGATCCTGCTTGGGCACTTCCGCAATCGCCTGCTGCTTGCGCTGATCCCGCTGGTGCTGCTGCTGCTGGCGATCGGCCAGGTGCGATCGGTCTACGTGTCGACGTTGCTTGCCGGTGCGATCGCCGCGCTGACCAGCCGCGGCGGGTTCGCGCGCCTGGTCTGGGTGCTGCTGGCGGCCGGGGCGACCTTCTATGTCGCCGTCGCCGTGCTGGACCCGCAGGTGACCGACCAGATCGTCGCGCGGATGCAGTCGATCCGGAACCTCAATGCGGACAACAGCGCGCAGGAGCGACGGCGGCTCTATGCCGCGACGCCGAAGCTGATCGCCGAGAATCCGCTCGGCGTCGGCATCGGCGCGCAGGGGCGCGGACAGGCCGCACGAGCCGGCCGCGACGTCGACACGATCAACATCGATTCCGGGCCGCTCTCGGTCTTCGCAGCGCTCGGCTGGGTCGCCGGGGCGCTCTACGTCGCCGCGATCCTGCTGTTGCAGCTCCGCGTGCTGGGGATTGGGCGCCGCTGCAACTCGCCCGCCGCATCGGCGATGGCGGCCGCTTCGGTCTGCACGCTAGGCATCTTTCCGTTCTTCAACATCATCGGTTTTTCCAGCGTCGTCATGTGGACGTGCCAGGGCTACGCGCTGGCGGTGGAGATCCATGCGATGTCGCCGCGACGCGCATCGAGCCGATACGCCATCGCGCGTCGCCCCGCGGCCGCACTGGCGGGGCCGCCGCCATGAGCGGCGGCGAGGCGCACAGCGTCGCACAGCTGCGGTCGCTGCAGATGCTGCGTGCGGTCGCGGTGCTGCTGGTGGTGCTGTTCCACACCGGCGCGATCTTCGGGCACCGGGGCGGCCCGTCGGCGCTGGGCGAGATGTTCTCCCAGGGCTCGCACGGGGTGGACCTGTTCTTCGTGCTCAGCGGGTTCGTCATCACCTACGTGCACCGGCGCGACTGGTCGTGTCCGTCGCGGCTGGGCAATTATCTGTTTAGGCGGATCAGCCGCATCTACCCGAGCGCCGTCATCCTCGGGTTGCTGGCGCTCGCGATGTATGCGCTCGGCCCCGCGCTCGGCCTCGCCGTGCGCCTGGGCGGCCCCGAGCAGGCGGACAAGCTTGGGGCATGGAACATCATCACGAGCATGCTGCTGTTGCCGCAACAGGGCACGGCGCTGGTCAACGTGACCTGGACGCTCAAGCACGAGATGATTTTCTACCTCGTGTTCGCCGGGCTGATCGTCGAGCGGCGGTTTCTTGCGGTGCTGCTGCTGTGGCAGGCCGCCGTGCTCGGGTGCGCGATCGCCGGCGCCGATTTCGCGGGCGACTGGGCCCGCTTCCCGCTCGGGCCGCTGAACCTCGAATTCGGCATCGGCATGGCCTGCGCGTGGCTGGTCATGCGGCGCAAGGCTGTGCCGATGCCGCGCGCCGGGCCGATCGTCGGCCTAGTGCTCGGCGCCGCGATCTTCCTCGGCGGCGCGATCGCCGAGACCTATTGGATCGAGCGACTGCCGGTGCCCGATGTCGTGGTCTACGGCGGCGCCAGCACGCTGACCGTCGCCTCGCTGGCGCTGCTGGACCTGCAGGGCCGGCTGCGCCCGGTGCGCATTCTATGCGACCTCGGCGACGCCTGGTACGCGATCTATCTGGTGCATTTCGCGGCCGTCACGCTGGTCTCGGGATTGCTGCTGTGGCTCGGGTTCGTGCCGATCAACGCCGTAACGTTCGTGGCCGTCGCGGTGCTCGGGGTCGGCGCGGGCGTGGCGTTCCATCGCGGTGTCGACCAGCCGCTGCAACGGGCGCTGCGGCGTGCCCGATCGCGGCTGCTCAGCCCGGCCCCGCGCCTGCTCGGCGCCCGCGCGGCGGGACCGTAGGTGGCCGCCTCAGAAGTTGCGCTCGAACACGGTCACCACGTCGCCGGGGTGCAGCAGCGCGTCGCGGCCGACCCGGCCCTCGATCGGCTTGCCCTGCACGCTGCGCACCACCGACGCCGCGTCGTCGACCGCGCGGTAGGTGAAGCCGCCGGCCAGCGCCACCAGCGTCACCAGCGTCATGCCGGGGCGGTACGGATACTCGCCCGGCTTGTTGACTTCGCCGAGCACGTAGACCGGCCGGTCAGACGAGGATCTCGACCGAGACGCTGGGATTGCGGATCAGGTTGCGGCCGCGCAGCTGGTTCTCGATCGCGTCGGCGAGCTGGTGCGTGGTCAGCCCCGCCGCGCGCACCGGCCCGAGCAGCGGAATGGCGACATTGCCGCTGTCCTCGACGGAGAACGGGCCGGTCAGGGTCTGCTCGCCGAACGTGATCACCCGCACCTGGTCGCCCGGGCCGAGCGTGTAGGCCGTGCTTTCCGGCGGCGGCAAGGGCGGCAGGTTGCCGCCCGGTTGGCAGGCCGACAGCAGCAGCAGCGACCCCAGCACCGCGGACCACAAGGGGCGGCGCCTCGCTGCGACGGGTCGGCAACGCGTCAGCGCATTCACGTCCGGCTTCTCCCTGGTCGAAGTTGCGGTCTTCCGAGGCGGCGCAGTGCCCGATGACGCGACGCGAGCGGTGCGGGACACTGGACCATTTCGCCGGCGGGCGCCGAAGGCAATGGGCCGCCGCTCGCATTCGGTCGTGCGCGGTGGCCTTCGCGGCGCTGCTTGCCACTGCTGCGCCCGGCCGGGCGCAGCTGCTCGGCCAGTACTTGCCGACCGGCATCCCCGGCTACCAGAACTGGTTCTCCGACGCGGTGCTGGATCGCCCGCGCAGCGAATACGACCCGATCGGCGTCCGCGCCGGCGACTTCGTCATCCGCCCGTCGCTGTCGGAGAGCTTCGGCTACGACAGCAACAGTTTCGGCCTGCCGCATCCCGCCGGCAGCCCGTTCGCCGAGACCCAGGGCAGCGTCCGCGCCAGCTCCGACTGGTCGCGCAACGCGCTCGACGCGACGCTCGGCTTCGACGACGAGCGCGCGCTGCGCTATCCCGACCTCTCGCACACCGACTGGACGGCGGCGCTCGGCGGCGCGCTCGATGTGCTCGACGATCGTGCCACCGTCGCCTACTCGCACGTCACCGCCACCACGGCGGCGTTTCAGATCGGCACGCTCAGCGCAGGCCAGCCGGTCACCGTCTCGATCGACGACGCGCGCGCAAGCTTTCAGGCAGCGGTCGGCCGGTTCACCCTGGTGCCGGCGATCGACGCGGCGGTCTCTCGCTTCACCAACGTGCTCTTGGGCGGACGGAGCGAGGCGCTGGACGATCGCGACAGCGTCACCGGCTCGTTCACCGCCGGCTATGAACTGGCCCCCGGCAGCAGCCTCGTCGCCGTGGCGAGCGGCACCGACGCCGACTACACCAGCCATGCGCCCGGCCTGCCGGCGCCGAGCTACACCGACGTTTCGCTGCTCGCCGGCCTGGATGTTCGCGGCTTCACGGTGTTCCGCTACCGCGCACTGCTCGGTTACGAGCGGCGCAGCTATGCCGAGGCATACCTGCCGGGAACCGCGGCCCCGCTCGGCGAAGCCGACGTGATCTGGACGCCGACGCGGATGACCACCGTCACCGGGCAGGTGTCGCACAGCCTGCAGAATGCGATCACGCCGGGCGTGGTGCAGAGCTACGCCTACGGCAACCTGCGCCTGACGCTGGACCACGAGCTCCGGCGCAACGTGCTGCTGCAGGCGTTCGGCCAGTTCCAGAGCGCCGCGTACCAGACGCAGGACGGGCAGCAGCACGTGCTCTCCGCGGGCGCGAGCGTAACCTGGCTGCTCAATCGCAAGCTGAGCCTGACCGCCGCATCAGCCATTCGCGCAGCAGCGACAACGCCGACGCCGGGCTCAACCAGACCGACACGCGCGGGAGTTGACGATCGATTTCCATCTGTAGCGCGGGCGCCGACCATGCGTGGAATCTTAAGCCCTGGCGTCGACCATCGGGAACGGCATTCCCGGACTTCTGGAGCGATCCGCCGATGGTTTTCACGCGCAGCACGCTTTTCGCCCACATTCGCGCGGCATCGCTCGGTGCGTTGCTGTTGACGCTGCTCGCCGGCGCGGCAGCTTGCGCCCGCGCGGCCGAACCGACCGACGTGGAGGGCAATGTCGGGAGGACCAGCTACGCCACGCTGCCGTTCCAGCGGCAGGTGTTCGGGCAGTGCTGGGGCTGTTCGCCGTTCCTTGTCCCCGGCGAGCTGTATTTCTGGGCCAATCCGGGGTCGCCGTTCAACAATCCGGCGACGATGGCAACCGCGCGGTCCGCTGCCGCGGCGCTGGAGCGCTCCGGCATCGTGCCATCGAGCGGGGCGCAGCGTTGGGAGGACACATATGCGGCGGCGTTTCCGGTGGGGACGTTTCCGGGCGCCCCGGCCGGTGTCGCCGCGGATGCGACCGCGCGCAACGGCGTCACCGCCACCGGCGCCCCGGCCGCGATGTCGGCCGATCCGGCCTTCGTGGCCTGGCGCGACTTCGTCACCGGCCATCCGCAATACTGGGACACCGCGTTCGACGGCGGCACGATGCCGTCCGAGCCGACCTATTACCGCGCGTGGGGCGGCCAATGGGGCCATATCAGCCCACTCACGCCGCTCGCACCGGCCGATTGCCCGCCGGGCCGGAGCCTCTGCACCTACGGCGACCTGTTCGCCTACCAGTGGGGGCGGACCGCCCGGCTGAGTGGCGGCTACGGGATGATGCTGTCCGATTTCACCGACAGCCAGCCGGAGCGGTCGTCGAACTTCCACGACTTCAATCCGGCGATCATGGGCGCTTTCGCCCAGGCCACCGGCCTGCCGGTGCCGCAAGGCGGCGTCGCCGCGCAGGCGCAATGGATCGTCGCGAACGCGCTGCCGGCCTGGAACGACTATCTGTCGCAGGGCTACGGGAGCTTCTTCGCGAGCCTCGCGGCGCAACTCGGCCACGCGACCGGGCGGCAGGCGCTGATCGTCGGCGCCTGCGCGGTCACGCCGTCGTTCCGCCGCTGGTCCGGCACCGACAAGCGGATCCTGGTCCAGCACATCACCCCGTCCAGCTTCGTCTGCAGCTGGGACGACCAGACCATCCAGGTCGGCCGCTACGGGCCGGTGGTCGCCCCGCCGATGCAGGAACTGGCCGGCTACGTGATCGGCGCCGCGCGCGAGCCGCTGGTGCGCAACGGCGCCATTCTGGAAGCCGACGACCCCGCATACTGGGCCGCCATCCGCGCGTTCTATCCGACGCTGGGCGCCGCCGCGCAGCTCGAACTCGGCCGCAAGCTGCTGAAGCGCCTGTGGACGTGGTCCGCCTGGGCGCACATCGCCGATCGCGGCGGCAACGTCCGCCGGGCGCTCGCGTTCGTCAGCCGCGACTACTGGGACCTCGGCTCGCTGACCGCGCTCGACCCGCTGACCACGCTGATCCGGTCGATCGTCCCCACGCAACCGTTCGGCGCCGCGCTGTACCTATTCGACCGCCGTCGAGCGGATCCGCGAACAGCAGCAGGCGGCCGCGGTGGGCGTGGGCAAGTGGGTCAACTTCTATCTGGCCAACCCCGTCCTGCAGTCGTTCATCGATCAGGGCGGCGTGGTCGGCTACTACGTGTCGGACACGGCGCTCGGCAGCATCGTCAAAGGCCAGGCCAACGCGCCTTCGGCCTGGGTCGTGCTGGACGCGCAGGGCACACTGCCCGACGGCGAACGCCGCCAGCTCGCGGCGATCGCGCCGATCGTGGCGTCGGTCGCGGCCCAGGCCGGCCTGCCGAACCAACCGCTGGGCTTCACCGGCGGGCTCACCGGCTTCGGCTTCTACGACCAGACCCACCGGGCGATCGTGGTGGTGAGCAACCCGAGCACCCTGGCGGACGCCGGCACGCGCGTCGGCTCGATCCGACTGGCCCAGTTGCCCGGTACAAGCTGCACGGCGACGGACCTGTTCACCGGCGCCGCCACGTCGCTTCCCGTGAGCGGCGGGCAGGCCACCATGCCCATCAGCGTCGCGCGCTGGGACACCCACGTGCTCGCCTTCACCACGCCCTAGGCCGGCACCGGCGACGCCATCTCCTGTCGCTCCTCGACCCGGCCGAGCCTGGACAGCGCCGCCGCCGCGACCGTGTCGACCGTCAGGCTGGACATGATGCGGTCGGCCTGCCGGTGCCGCTCGAACCCGAAATGGATGTAGCCGGCCGCGGGATGCGGCGCGTTGAGGCCGGTCGCGTCGGGATTGTGGGCACCCCAGCGCTCGAATCGGGTCGGCCCGTGCAACGCGAGCACGGGCGCGCCCACGGCCGCGGCGAGATGGGCCGGGCCGGTGTCGATCGTCACCAGCAGCCGGGTGCGCGCCAGCGCGTGGGCAAACTGCGACAGGGTCAGCCAGCCTGCCAGCGAGAAGCAGCGCGAGGGCGGCAACTGCGCCACCGCCAGGATCGCCGCGATCGCGGCCGCGTCGGCGGCGTTCCCGGAGAAGCCGACGACCCAGTCCTGGTCCACCAGGCGGCGCGCCAGCGCCGCCCAAGAGTTGGCCGGCCAGGATTTCTGACCGGCTCGAGACCCACCCGCGACGACATGCATCAGCACGAGACGGGAATACGGCAGATCGATCAGCCGCGGCGGCTCGCGCAGCCGCACGCTCAGACGATACTCCGCGAGCGGTCCGAAGTGCTGCGCCAGCGCGCGATGGTTCTCCATTTCGTGGCGATCCGGCGAATACGGCACCGCGATGTCGAAGCACGGATGGATATGCTGGCCGGCCGAGCGGAAGCCGAGCGTCGCCTGCGCGCCCGACAATGCCGCGAGCAGTGCCGTCAGCCGCGTCCACGGCGCGCAGTCGATCAGCACGTCGAGCCTGGCGCGGCGCATTTCCCGCAGGGCCTGCCAGGGCTTCCTGAAAACGCAGCAATGGCCGATGGCGTCGACCGGCAGCAGCGCGACGGCGTCCGCGTTGGACGAGCCGTGGAACACATGCAGCTCGACCCCCGGCAGCTGTGCCTGCAGGTGTCGCAGCAGGCCGGAAATCAGCACCATGTCGCCGATCGCCGTTGGCTGGATCACGCCGATGCGTCGCGGTGCCGCCGGCAGATCGTGCCGGGCATGCAGCAGACCAATCGCATAAAGCAGCGGAATGCCGACATAACGGTCGACCGCGCGCTCGAACCCACTTGACCGTGCCATGCGTGAACCTCCGAGTGATCGCCTCGTGCCCCGGCCACTTGGGCCGGCTGCGGTCCTATTTCGTGGCAGGAATGGGTCGAGTTCAACTGTGCTCTAGAAATAACCCTTTGAGTTCGCGTCGTTTTGTCATCTTAATGTCGATATTATGACGATTGGATTTGGACGAGGGAACAGTTTGCATTTCGGCATCGTCTCTGGGCGGCGGGCCGATGGGGCGTTGGAGGCGTGGGCGCCGATGGCGGGACGAATCACCTCGGGTGAGCCGGATCTGCTGGAGGCGGGCGTCGTGTCCGTCCCGGCTCGTCGCGAAGCCCGGCCGGTCTCGCTCGAAGCCTTTTTCGTCGCCGTGCAGGCGTCGGATATCGTGCTGGTGTTCGCCTGCGGCGCGCTGGTGTGGTCGCGGATGTCACGGCCCGGCAGCGACAGCAATCGGGACGGTGCAATCCTGGCGCTCGTCGTCGGGTCGTCGATGGCAGTCGTCGCGCTGCACCAACTCGGTGGCTATCGACGCGCACGGTTTCGTGCCGACTTGCAGGCCGCATGTATTGCCGGCGCACTGCTGCTCGGTGCGGTCGGGCTGCAAGCGGCGCTGGATTTGCTTGGCGCCGGCTTCGGAAGTTCGCTACTGCGAGCGGTGGAATGGGTCACGTTCAGCGGGATTTCGCTGGCCGGGTCGCGCGCGGTCGCCTTGCGCGTGCTGTCCGGCTGGCGGGCGGCCGGGCGAACCAGGCGGCGGATCATGCTGGTGGGGGCACGCGAAACCACGGCGAGCGTTCTGGCGGAGCTGGAGCGCAGTTGCGGGCGCGACATTCACGTGCTGGGCGTCTACGCCGATCAGCCGACCGAGCGCGAACAATCTCCCTGCCGCGCACCGGCGCAGTCCAGCGATATGCCCGCCTTGTTGCGGCAGGCGGCCCGGCACCGGCCGGATGCGATCCTGCTTGGCCTGGATCCGGCCGAGCGCGCCCGGATTGGCGTGGCGCTCGATGCGCTGAGCGACATCGATGCAGACGTCTACCTGGTCCGTTTCCAGCGGGGCGGCGTGCAGGTGCTGGAATCCGGTCGGCTCGGCGGCGGCGCGGTCGAGCTGATCAGTCGGCGCCCGCTGGACATGTGGCAGGCCGCGCAGAAGCGAGTGTTCGACACGACCTGTTCGCTGCTGATCCTCGCGCTCTGCGCGCCGCTGCTGCTTCTTGTCGCGGCTTCGATCAGACTGGACTCGACGGGGCCGGTGCTGTTTCGGCAGCCCCGCATCGGCTTTCGCAACGCGCCGTTCATCTGCTTCAAGTTACGCACCATGCAGGATCATCTGGCCGACCGATATGCCGATCGGCAGACCGAGCCGCGCGATCCGCGAGTGACGCGGATGGGGCGGCTGCTCAGGGCGACCAGTCTCGACGAGCTGCCGCAGCTGCTCAACGTGCTGCGCGGCGAGATGTCGTTGGTGGGGCCGCGACCGCACGCCCCGAACACGAAGGCGGCGGGCCGATTATTCGCGGAGATCGTGCCCAACTACGCATCGCGCCACCGGGTCAAGCCGGGGATCACCGGCTGGGCGCAGGTAAACGGCCTGCGCGGGCAGACCACGACCTTCCGCGACATCCGCGAGCGCGTGCGCTACGACCTCTACTACATCGAGAACTGGTCGCTGCTGTTCGATTGCCGCATTCTGCTCGCCACGCTGTTCCGCGGGTTCGTGAGCCCGAAAGCATTCTGACGTCCTGGGGTGTCAGCCCTTCACCGCGCCTGCGGTCAGGCCGGCGACGATGTAGCGCTGGGCCAGCACGAACACCACGATCGCCGGCAGGATGCTGAGCGTGATGAAGGCGAGCACCTGTTGCCACTCGGCCATGTATTGGCCCTGATACTCCATCAGCCCGAGCGGCCAAGGAAATTTTTCCGTGGTGTCGAGCAGGATCAGCGGCAGCAGGTAATTGTTCCAGCTCGCGACGAAGGCGATGATGCCGACCGTCGCCAGGATCGGCCGCGACAGCGGCAGCGTCACGTGCAGCAGGTAGCGCACGTAGCCGCAGCCGTCGATCAACGCCGCGTCCAGCAGTTCGTCCGGCAGCGCCTTGAAAGCGTTGCGCAACAGCAGAATGCCCATGCCGAGCGCGAAGGCGACCTGCGGCAACACCACGCCCCACGGCGTGTCGAGCAGGCCGAGGTCGCGCACCTTGATGAACAGCGGCAGGATCGCGATCGCGGCGGGGAACAGCAGGCCGAGCAGCAGATAGCTCAGCAGGAAGCGGTCGCCGAAGAAGCGCAGATGCGCGAACGCAAAAGCGGCCATCGAGGCGCAGATCAGCGTCAGCGCCGTCGTCAGGCCGCCGATCAGCAGCGAATTGCTGAGCATGCGCCAATAGTGCGAGCTGACCACGATGTCGCCGTAGTTCGACCAGACCCATTCGCGCGGCAGGCCGAACGGGCTGGTGCGCAGTTCGCCCAGGCTCTTGAAGCCGCCCAGCGCGGTCGCGAGCAGCGGCACCAGGACGATTGCGGCGACGAGACACAGCACGGCGAGACGGAACAGCGGATAGAGCGACGGACGAGGCGCGCTGCGCCGCTGCGTCCGCAGGTCGGAAAACCCCACGGCGCGAATGGCGGAAATCTCAGTCATGGCGCATGAACAGGCGGCGGTAGCCGAAGGCGAAGCCGACGCAGACGACGAACAGCACGACGCCGACCGCCGAGCCGAAGCCGACGCGCATCCGCGTCATGCCGAAGAAATACAGGTACGAGACCATCGTATGGGTGGCGTTCAGCGGCCCGCCGCCGGTCAGCGCCGCCACCATGTCGAAGAACTGCAGCGAGCCGATCACGGAGAAGAACACCGAGAGCCGGATCATCGGCGCGAGCCCCGGCACCGTGATGTGCAGGAACCGCTGGCGCGCACTGGCGCCGTCGATCGCGGCCGCCTCGTACAGGTGCCGATCGATCTGCTGCAGCCCGGCGATATACAGCATCATGTGAAAGCCGAAATACTTCCACACGACCACGGCCAATACCGCGGGAAACGCGAAGTTCCTGTCGGCCAGCGGGTAGATTGCGGGGCCGCCCGCAGCCTGGACGAGAGTGGAAAGCAGCCCGTAGTCGCCGTCGTAGACAAAGCGCCAGATCAGCCCAGCAGCGACGTCCGCCAGCATGTACGGCAGGAAGAACACCAAGCGGAACGCGGCGGTGCCGGGGGCGCGGCGGGCCAGCAGCAGCGCCATGCCGAGCGCCAGCGGCAGTTGCACCAGCAGGGAGACGGCGATGATCAGGCCGTTGTTGGTGAGCGCGTGCGCGAACACGCCGTCATGCAGCAGCCGCGCATAATTTTTGAGGCCGATGAAATTGGTGGGCGCGGCGTAGCCGTCCCAGTTGAACAGGCTGTACCAGGCGCCCTGGCCGATCGGCAGTGCCACGAAGACGGTGAACAGCAGCAGCGCCGGCGGCAGCAGGATGGCGGCGGTCGCGAGATCGCTGCGGGCCGCACCCGCCCGCTTCGCGGCACTGGTGCGGCCCGACATCAAGCCAGCCCTAGGCGATCAGCGCTGGTCCCAGGCCTCCTGCACCTGCGCGGCCCCCTCGGCCGGCGTCATCTGCCCGGCCGCGATCGCAACGGAGATGTCGTTGACGACGCGGCCGACCGATGGGCCGAGGTCCTGGTCGAAGAAGTTCTGATGCCAAGTGGAGGTTGCGACGTTGTGCGCGATCGCGATCAGCCGCGGGTCGGTCAGCGCCTTGTCGGTGCCGATCACCGCCGGCACGTAGGCGCCCTTCGCGGCGGCCAGAATCCTGCTCCTTCTCCTGCGAAAAGAATTCCAGGAAATCGACCGCTTCCTTTGGCGAGCCCTTGGTCACCAGCAGCCCCTCGGTGCCGCCAAGCGTGTCGGTGATGCGGCCCTTGCCATCGGGCAGCGTGGGGAACGGGATCAGGCCGATCTGGTCGTCGGGGATGCCCTTGCCGCTCGCGGAATTCGGCGCCTGCATGCCGAGCAGCCAGTTGCCCATCAGGTCGATCGCGCCGGCCTGGTCGCCGAACTGGCCGGTCGACGCGGGAAACATGTCGCTGAGCCAGCCCTTCTGGAACGGATCGAGCGCCGCGAGCTGCTTCAGCCGATCGCCCGCCTGGACGAACACCGGGTTCTTGAAACCGCCGTCCTTGCCGGCCTCGGCGTCGCGCAGCACGTCGGCGCCGCCGAGCCGCATTACCAAATAGGACCAGTAGAAATGCATCGGCCATTTCTCGCCGCCGGCCATCACGATCGGCGTCACGCCGCCCTTCTTCAGCTTCTCGACGGCCGCGAGGAAATCGTCCCAGGTCTTGATCCCACCAGCGTCGACGCCGGCCTTGGCGAACAGCGCCTTGTTGTAGAACAGCGCGACCTGGCTCATGCGCGCGGGCACGCCGTAGAGACGGCCATCGACGATGTAGGCCTTCAGCGCGGCCGGATAGATCGCCTTTTCGAAATACGGCAGCGTCGGGGAAATGTCCTCGATGTAGCCGGCCTTGATCTGAGCCTGCATCACGCCGCCGGCCCAGGAGTAGATGATGTTCGGCCGGTCCTTCGATTGCAGCAGCGTCGGCAGCTTGGCCTTGAACGCCTCGTTCTCCAGGTAGTCGACGACCACGTGCACGCCGGGATGCCCGGCCTCGTAGTCGGTCGCGATCTGCTTCCAGATCGGGCCGTCGACTTGGTCGACGTGCAGCAGATGGATGGTGACGTCGGCACGCGCCGTGGCGGCACAGAGCGCGAGCGCCGCGCCGGCCGCCAGCCCGATGAATCTGGTGATCTGCATGGCCGCTCCCCGATGCTGTTTCAGGCGGGTTCCCGCCTTTTTCCTGTACGCAAATTTAATCTCACATAGCCGCGGTCCCGGCGTCAAGGGAGTGCCCGATTCGGCATTGACAGGGCTGCGAGCCGAGCAAATAACTCCCGGATCAGGAATTAACACGAAGCCCCCGACGCATGAAGACGGCCGACCCGGAGCTGATGCGCGCGATCAACCGCTTCCACGTGATGGACGCGATCCGCCGCTTCGGCCCGATCGCCCGCGTGGAAATCTGCGACCGCACCGAATTGAGCCCGACCACGGTCTCGGCGATCACCGCGGCGCTGCTGGAGGACGGGCTGATCGTGTCGCGCGCGATCGGCGCGGTGCGCGACGCCGCGCGCGGCCGGCCGCGGGTGATGCTGGAACTCAACCCGGACGCCGCCTTCGTCGTCGGCGTCAAGCTCGCCCCCGATCAGATCACCATCGCCACGACGAATTTCCGCGCCGACGTGCTGCTCAGCCTCGCCTTGCCGATCCGCATCGACCGTCAGCCCGTCTCGGTGATCGCCGATCTCGTCGAGGACGGCGTGCGCCGCTGCGTCGCCGATGCGGGCCTCGCGGTGGAGGCGATCAGCGGCGTCTGCGTCGGCCTGCCCGGCGTCGTCGAGCGCAGCACCGGCGTCTGCCGGCAAAGCCCGATCTTCCGCGAGCGCGACGTCTCCTTCGCCGCCGCGCTGAAGCAGCGGCTCGGCGTCGAGGTCACGGTCGATACCGACGTCAACCTGCTGACGCTCGCCGAGCACTGGTTCGGCGTCGGTCGCGGGCTGCGGCATTTCATCGTGGTCAGTGTCGAGCACACGCTCGGGCTCGGCGTCATCCACAACGGCGAGCTGTTCCGCGGCGCCAACGGCATCAGCCCCGATCTCGGCGATCTGCTGGTGCGCCCGCCAGACGATCGCGGCAACGCGGCGCGCCGGCTCGCGGACGTCGCCTCGGTGGGCGCGATCGTCAGCGAGGCGCGGAACGGCGGGCCGCTGCGCGCGATGGGCGCGCTCGCGCAGGTGATCGCCGCCGCCGAGGCCGGCGACCGGCGCGCGACCACGGTGCTCGCGACGGCTGGCGAATCGCTCGGCTTCGCGATTGCCAACCTGATCGCGCTGTTCGCGCCGCCGAAAGTGATTCTGGCGGGGACGGCGCTGCAGGCTGGCGATTTCGTGCTGAGCCCGCTGCGCGCGAGCGTCGCGGCATTGACGCCGGCGCATCTGGCCGACGTCGCGGAGATCGTCGTGCACAAATGGGGCGACGACGTGTGGGCGCGCGGCGCCGCGGCGATCACGCTGCGCGACCTGTACGGCGCGCCGTGGAGCACCACCGGCCCGGCGACGTCCGACCGAACTGCGGCGGACCGGGAGTGAGCGCCATGCGACGCGTCGGCATCGGCATCATCGGCTGCGGCAACATCAGCGCCGCGTATCTGAAAGCGGCGGCGGGGTTTCCGATCCTCGACATCCGCGCGCTGGCCGATCGCGACGCCGCCGCGGCCGCGCGGCGCTCCGCGGAGTTCGGCATCCCCGCGCGGCCGGTCGACGCGCTGCTGGCCGATCCAGAGATTTCCATCGTCGTGAACTTGACGGTGCCGCTTGCGCACGTGGACGTCGGGCTGCGGGCGGTGCGGGCGGGAAAACACGTCTATTCCGAAAAGCCGCTTGGCATCGCGACGGCCGAGGCGCGCGTGCTGATCGACGAAGCGGCCGCACGCGGATTGCGTGTCGGCTGCGCACCGGACACGTTTTTGGGCTGCGCGCAGCAGACCTGCCGCAAGCTGATCGACGCGGGCGTGATCGGAAAACCCGTCGCGGGGACTGCGTTCTTCATGTGCCCCGGGCACGAGCGCTGGCATCCGAACCCGGGTTTCTATTACCTGCACGGCGGCGGCCCGATGCTGGACATGGGGCCGTACTACGTTACCGCACTCGTCAATCTGCTCGGACCGGTTTCCCGGGTCGCCGGCATCGCCTCGCGGCCGCGCGACAAACGGATCATCGCCAGCGAGCCGCTGAAGGGCAAAAAAATTCCGGTCGAGGTGGCGACGCATGTGGCGGGCACGTTGGAGTTCGTGTCCGGTGCAGTGGTAACAATCGCGATGAGCTTTGATGTAGCAAAACACCGGCACCGGCCGATCGAACTGTACGGCACCGAGGGCGCCATGCTGGTGCCCGACCCGAACCGCTTCGACGGCGACATCGAGCTGTGCCGCAACGGCGAGGATTTTTCCACCGTGCCGACCGAGCACGGTTTCGCCGACGGTAACTACCGCAGCATCGGCGTGGCCGAGATGGCGCAGGCAATTCTGGCGAACCGGCCGCACCGCGCGAGCGGCGCGCTCGCGTTCCACGTGTTGGAAGTCATGGAAGCGTTCCAGCGCTCGTCCGACGGCGGCATGCATGTGCGGATCGAGAGCCGGCCAGAGCGACCGGCGATGCTCTCAACCGGCGCGACACCGGATTCATTGGATTGAGGCGGAGGCACAAAAATGCGTGAAGCACTGATCGTCTGGGGCGGATGGAAAGGCCACGAGCCCGAGCAGGGTGCGCGCATCGTCGAGGCCATGCTCACCGAGGCCGGCTTCAACGTCTATGTCGAGAACACCACCGAAGCGTTCGCCGACCCGGCGATCGCCGACATGAGCCTGATCGTGCCGATCTACACGATGGGCAAGATCGAGAAGGAGGAGCTCGACAACCTGACGAACGCTGTGCGCGGCGGGGTCGGGCTTGCCGGCTATCACGGCGGCATGGGCGATGCGTTCCGCGAGGCGGTGAACTACCATTTCATGTGCGGCGGCCAATGGGTCGCGCATCCCGGCAGCATCATCGACTATCGCGTCAAGGTCACCCGGCCCGACGACCCGATCATGCAGGGGATCGAGGATTTCGAGTACCGCTCCGAGCAGTACTACATGCATGTCGATCCGTCGAACGAAGTGCTGGCGACCACGACGTTTTCCGGCGCGTATCTGCCGTGGATCGAGGGCGTCGTGATGCCGGTCGTGTGGAAGCGCCGGCACGGCGAGGGCCGCGTGTTCTACAGTTCGCTCGGCCACGTTGCGAGCGAGTTCGAGGTGGCGGCGATGCGCACGATCCTGCAGCGCGGCATGCTCTGGGCGGCGCGCTGAGCAGGCTCAATCGTCGGGCTGGTTTTGCGCGGAAAAATTCGGGTTCGGCACCAGCACCGGCCGCCCGTCGCGCTCGATCGCGCGCTGGCGCATGCCGCGCGCCGCGATCTCGCCGTAGTCATGCCCGGCATCGGCGGCGCACATCCACACGAACACCAGCGGCCGCTCGCCGGTGTTGACCGAGCGGTGCGCCCAGTCCGGCGGGATGAACGCGCATACGCCGGGCCGCAGCTCGACGGTCCGGCTTTCGCCCGTCCGCGATTGCAGCAGCAGCAGGCCCTCGCCGGTCTGGGTGTAATAGGTCTCCGCGCGATCGGGCCGGGCATGGAAGTGGCCGCGCGTGAAAAAATATTCGCGCCCGATCCGGCCCGGCGCCATGACCGTCGTGCCGAAGCCGATGTCGCTGCCCTCGGGGCGGTACTCGAACACCTCGTATGCGGCGATGTCGCCGTGCGCCGCGACGTAGGCATCGACCAGCGCCGGCGCCTCGTAAAGATCGCGCAGCGCCGACAGCCGCTTGACATAGCGTCCGGTCGCCGGCGTGACCGCCCCAGTGGTCCCGTCGATGGCAACGCCTTCGGGGAACAGCAACGCCACCTCCCGCGCCATGTCCTGTCGGCCGATCTCGGCGGCGGCGGCGGCGCTTGTCAACGGCGTCGCCGGCGTTATGTCGTGGCCGAACCTGCCGCCTAACCGGATCGACCGCATCGCGATGAACGCCGCCCACGAATTCCTGCTGATCGGCGGCGGCCTCGGGCTGCTCGCGATCGCCGTCGGGCTGCTTGCCGCCCGGATCGGCACGCCGGTGCTGCTGGTCTTCCTCGCCCTCGGCATGCTGGCGGGCGAAGACGGGCCGGGCGGCATCGTGTTCGACGATTTCGCCGAAACCTACCTCGCCGGCAGCATCGCGCTCGTGGTGATCCTGATCGAGGGCGGCCTCAAAACCTCGCTCGCGACGATCCGCTCGGTGTGGGCGCCGGCGATCCTGCTGGCGACGCTCGGGGTTGCGCTGACCGCCGGGATCGTCGGCGCCGTCGTGGCCGTGCACTACCAGGTGCCCTGGCCGCTGGCGCTGGGCTTGGGCGCGATCGTGGCGCCGACCGACGCGGCGGCGGTCGCCGCGGTGCTGCGGACGGCGCGCGTCGCGGTGCCGCCGCGCGTGATCGCGGTGCTGGAGCTGGAGTCCGGCATCAACGATCCGGTCTCGGTATTCCTGACCGTGCTGCTGGTCGAGATCGCGCTGATGCCCGCCGCCGCGGTGGACGGCGGCCCACCTGCTGCCGCATGCGGGGGTGCTGCTGGTCGAGGAGATGGGCGGCGGCGCGGTGCTCGGCATCGTCGGCGGCTGGTTGCTGCGGCAGTCGCTGCGGCGCCTGGCGAGCCGCCTCGACCTGCATCCGGTGCTGCTGCTGACCGGCTGCCTCGTGCTGTTCGGCGCGGCGCAAATGCTGCACGCGAGCGGCTTCCTCGCCGTCTACGTCGCCGCCGTGCTGGTGCGCGACGGCGGCGGCGCGGCGGCGCACGAGCTGGAGCGCACCTTCGAAGGCTTCGCCTGGATCGCGCAGACCGCGCTGTTCCTGCTGCTCGGCCTGCTGGTGACGCCGCACGACCTGCTGCCGCTGCTGACGCCCTCGCTGATCCTTGCGGCGGTGCTGATCGTGGTTGCCCGGCCGCTGGCGGTGCTGGTGTGCCTCAAGCCGTTCGGCTTCTCCTGGCGCGAGACCGGGTTCGTCGGCTGGGTCGGCCTGCGCGGCGGAGTGCCGCTGTATCTCGCGATCATCCCGGTGCTGGAACAGGTGCCGCAGGCCGAGCGCGGCTTCGCCGCGGCGTTCGTGATCGTGCTTGCCTCGCTGGTGCTGCAGGGCTGGACGGTGGCGCCGGCCGCCCGCCTGCTCGGCTTCGGCCGGCCCCGCCCCGATCAGCCCGTGTAGGCCAAGTCCGATTCACCGGCGATTGGCGGTGACGCAGCCCAGTGGCGCCCGCTCATCGCCAGCCGGAACGCGAGGTGGCGCACCCCGATCACCGGGATCCGCGCGGCCCCGTCGGTCCAGCGCCATTCCCCTTCCGCCGCCTGCCAGCCCTCCGCCAGCGCCGGGCTGTCGAGCGCGACCGGCCGCCCGTCCAGCGCGAGCCGGTCGAGCGCGACGCCGAGCGCGCGGGTGTCGTCCGACCCGGGATCGGCGTGCGCCGGCGTCCAGATGCGGGAGTGCAGCGTCACCGTCGTGGCGCCGGCGGGCAGGGCGACGCCCCACCACGCGCCTTCGACCTGCGCCGCAAGCCGGCGGCCATCCGCGCTAATCATCAGCTCGGGATCGCAGGTGAGCCGGTGCCCGAGCGTCTCGGCCCGCGCGAGCAGCCGGCGCCGCACCGCCGCCAGAAGCGGCCCGGACAGCACGAGCTCGGCGCAACCCTGCTCACGCCAGACGCGCCGCGAGAACTCCGGGTGCAGTTCCAGGGCCGCTCCGCCCCCGACGAACGCGGCGCGGTTGCCGGTATCGAGAAAACTCTCGGCCGGCAGCCCCTCGGCCAGCAGCACGTCATGGCGGTCGAGTTCGACGTGGTGGTAGTCGATGCGGTCGACCGGGAGCGGTGCGATGGTGCGGCCGTTGACCAGATAGCGCACCGGGATCAGCACGCCATCGCAATGCACGGCATGGTCGGGCGAGAGCAGCAGCGCGCGGCGCGGCTGGGCGGGCGCAAACGCGCCGGCGGCGATGCGCACCGGCCGCACCTGCTCGGGCCGCGCGTGGCGGCGGCAATCGACCCGCCGGTGGCCGACCCAGCGCACCGGCGCCGCCCTTCCGCGCTGCGTGAGCACAAGAGCGCCCGGCGCCAGCGCCTCCACCGCCGCCTCGCCCGAGGGCGTCGCGATGCGCGTGCCGGCGGCGAAGCACGCGACTTCCACGTAACTGCCGGAGACGCCGTCGCTGCTCACCGCGAACGTGGCGCCCGCGTAATCGCCCGCCAGATCGAGCGTATAGAGCGCGCCGCCGGCCGAGACCGTGAGCACGTCGGTCGCGCTGTCGATCGACACGGCGGCGCCGCTGCCCGGCGCGATGTCGGTCAGGTCGATCAGGTCGGTCTTGACGAACCCCGCGATCGGCACGGTCGGCATCGCGGTGCCGCCGATCTCGAGCAGGGCGGAGACGCCTGCGAACGCGATGCCGCCCTCCACCACGGCGCCGTCGCTCAGCGCCAGCGCCGCCATCGTGTCGATCACCGGGGCGGAGGCGACGCCGCCGGGCAGCACCACCAGCGCGCCGCCGGGGTCGAGCACGGTCGCGAGGGCGGTGCCGGCGGTGACGTATTCGGCGCCGCCGCTGCTCACGACCGTTGCGAAGGTGTTGCCGCCCGACACCGCCTGGATGCCGCTGGCATCGACCGTCGTGCTGTAGGCGGCGCCGCCGGAGACCGCCTGCACGCCGCCGCCGTTCACCGTCGCGTCATAGACGGCGCCGGCCAGGACGAACTCCGTCCCGCCGCTGTTCACCGTCGTGCTGTAGGCCGCGCCCGCGGAAATGACGTCGGAGGCGTTGCTGCCGTCGACCACGGTGTCGTAGATGGCGCCGTTGGAGACGAACACCGAGCCGCCGCTGGTCACCAGCGTGTCGAAGGCGACGCCGCCGGACACCACCATCTGCCCGCTGCCGTTCACGGTCGTGCTGACCGCCTCGCCGCCGGGCAGCGCTTCGGTGCCGCCGCTGTTCACCGTCGTGCCGAACGAGCTGCCGCCGGAGACGAACTCGCCGCCGCCGCTGTTCACGACGGTCGAGTACACGTCGCCGCTGGATACCACCAGGGCGCCGCCGTTGTTGACCGTGGCGGCGTAGACGGTGCCGCCCGAGACGAATTCGACGCCGGAGCTGTCGATCGCGGTATAGCTCTCGACGCCACCGTACAGCACGCTGGCGCTGCCGCCGGACAGCAGCGTCGTGCTCACGGCAACCCCGCCGTCGAGCACGGTCTGGGTTTGGCCTGCGCTGAACGTCGCGCTGCTGACGTGTTCGCCCGAGGTGACGATGGTCATGCGAACGGCTCCCGTTCTATGTGAGGGGACGGGACGGCGCGCGGATGCAGGGCGCGCGATTTTTCCCGCCCGCCCTATAGCCCTCCCCGCATGCCGCCGGGAAGCCCGCCTGTCGTCGCGATGGGCCTGCCGACACGACAAAGGCGGGCAAGCACGGTAGAGTGATGATCGGACGGCAGGAAAGTGCGGCGGAGCGGGATGTTACAGATGGCAACAGATAGATTGCGGCGGTGCTAGACGCCGAGGCGGGCGATTCGATCGCCGCCGACGAGCCGGTGCCGGGCTATGGCGGCCTCTTTGCGACGATGGGGTGGCGCTCGGGCATGCCCGTGTTCCTGCCGCGCGTCGGCCGGCGCGGCCTGTGGCTGCTCGCGGTGTTCGTCGTGCTCGGCTGGGCCGCCTCCGGCATCTACAAGGTCGGTCCGGACGAGCAGGGCGTGGTGCTGCGGTTCGGCCGCTGGGTCGGCACCGAGCTGCCGGGCCTGCACTATCGCCTGCCCTGGCCGATCACCACGCTGCTGTTGCCCCGGGTCACCAACGTCAACGAACTGCGCAGCAGCATCCCCGCCGAACACCCGGGTCCGGCACGGCCGGCCATGCCGCGCGAATCCACGAGCCGCATGCTCACCGGCGACGAGAACATCGTCGAGGCCGATTATTCGGTGCTGTGGAAGATCAAGGACGCCGGCGCATTCCTGTTCCATGTCGAGGACCCGGAGGCGACGATCCGGATGGCCGCGGAAACCGCGGTGCGCACGATGGTCGGCCGCAACCCGATCCTCGCCGTGCTCTCCGACCGCCGGCAGCAGATCGCGGTCGAGGTGCAGGACGAGCTGCAAGGCCTGCTCGACGACTACGGCGTCGGCGTGCTGGTGATCCAGGTGCAGTTGCAGCGCGTCGACCCGCCCGCGGCGGTGATCGACGCGTTCAACGACGTGCAGCGCGCCCGCGCCGACCAGGTGCGGGCGCGCAACGAGGCCGAGGCGTACCGCAACGACGTGCTGCCGCACGCGCGCGGCCAGGCCGACAACATCGTCGAGGACGCCGAAGCGTACCGCACCCAGGCGATCGACCAGGCGCAGGGCGAGGTCGGCGCGTTCCTCTCGGCCTACAAGGCCTACCAGCAGGCGCCCGAGGTGTTCGCGTGGCGCGTCTACCTGGACAGCATGGACGACCTGCTGCGGCACGCCAGCCGAGTGGTCATCGACGGCTCGGGCAAGGGGCTGGCCGGCATCGTGCCGTACATGCCGATCGCCGAGACGCCGCAGCGCCGCCCGGCTGAGATGAACCGCTACAACACGGCGCCGAACTTCTCCCCGCCGCCCCCGCCGCCGCCCACCACCGCCGCGCCGGCGCGGCCGGCGGGCGCGCCATGAGCCGCCCGTTGGGAAGCCGCCTGCTGGGCCGAGCCGCCCTCGTCGTCGCGGCGCTGGCGGCCCTCGCGCTCTATTCCAGCGTCTACGTCGTGTCGGAGGCGCAGCAGGCGCTGGTGGTGCGGTTCGGCCGGCCGATCGGCGTGCAGACCAAGCCCGGCATCAGGCTGAAGCTGCCGTTTGTCGATACCGTCACCTGGTACGACACCAAGCTGCACGCGATGGAGCCGCCGACCGAGCTGATCATCCTCGGCGACCAGAAGCGGCTCGAGATCGACACCTACACGCAGTTCCGCATCGCCGACCCGCTCCGCTTCAGCCAGTCGGTGCAGACGCTGGACCAGGCGCGGTCGCGGCTGGTGCAGATCGTCGGCTCGTCGCTGCGCCGGGTGCTGGGCGAGGTGACGCTGCCGGCACTGCTCTCGCCGCAGCGCGACGCGATCATCGGCAGCATCCGCCAGTTCGTCGCGGACACCGCGCGGCCGCTCGGCATCGACGTCGTGGACGTGCGCATCCGCCGCGCCGACTTGCCGCCGGAAACCAGCCAGGCGATCTACGACCGCATGACCTCCGAGCGGCGGCGCGAGGCCACCGAACTGCGCGCGCAGGGCTTCGAGTGGGCGCAGGAGATCCAGGCCAAGGCCAACCACGAGCGCACCGTGATCCTGGCCGAAGCCGACCTGAAGTCGCGGATCGCCCGCAGCGAGGGCGATGCCGAGGCGAGTCGGCTGCTCGCCAATGCATTCAGCCGCGACCCGAAATTCTTCGCCTTCTACCGCGCGATGGAGAGCTACCGGCACGCGCTGGCGGATGCAGCGCCGACGCTGCTGCTTTCGCCCGACTCCGAGCTGCTGCGCTACTTCAACTCCGGCGCGCCCGCCGAACCGGGAAGATGACCCCGACGGAACCGACCTGAGCATGCTTGGGCTGCCCGACTGGCTCGACAAATCGCTCGCCGTGGTCCTGATCGACCTGTCGCTCGCCGCCGACAACGCGCTGGTGATCGCGCTCGTTTGCGCCTCGCTGCCGCCGCAGAGCCGGCGCGTCGTGCTGCTGCTCGGCACCGGGGGCGCGATCGTGGTGCGTGCGTCGCTGGCGGGTTTCGCCGGGTTGCTGCTCGCGGTGCCCGGGCTGAAGCTGCTCGGCGGCCTCGTGCTGGCATTGCTCGCGCTCAACCTCGCGCAGCGCGACCCGCGCCGCCTGGCGATCTCGTCGCTGCTCGACGAACATTCGGGCCTGCTGGGAGCGGCGGCGCTGGTGACCTTCGTCGACGTGGTGATGAGCCTCGACAACGTGTTCGCGCTGGCCGCGGTCACCGGCGGCAACCTGCTCTATCTCGGCCTCGGGCTGCTGCTGAGCGTCACGATCCTGATGTTTGGCAGCCTGCTGGTCGCGCAACTGGTGGCCCGCTACCCCGGTCTGCCGCGGCTCGGCGCGGTCGTGCTGGGCTGGGTCGCCGGCCAGATGGCGGTGGCCGACCCGCTGCTGCAGGGCACGATCGCGGTGCAGGCGCCGGCGCTGCCGCTGCTGGTGCCGGCGCTGACGGCTGCGTACGTCTACCTGCTCGGCCCTGCGACGCCGGCGCTCGCGGCGTCGCTGCCGGCACTGGCCGCCCTGCCGCCGCCGCGCCGCGCCGCGGTTGTCCCGGTGCCGGTGCCGGTGCCGGTGCCGGTGCCGGTGCCGGTCCCGGTGCCGGTGCCCGCGGAGCCGCCACCGATCGACGAGGCGGCGGCGCCGGACCGGTCGCTGCTGATCATGTTCCTGGCGCTGTTCGCCATCGTCGGGCTGTTCCTGGGCGCGCTTGTCATCTTCGCCGGCGGCATCGTCCGCTGAGGCTGCGGCCGCCCGCCGTCGCATGGCCGGAGACCGGCTTCGCAGCACGATCCGCGGATCGTGCGGTAAGACTTCAGAAGCAATTCGGCCGCATGATCACGAAATCGTGAGCAGAGCTCCGCGATGCGACAAGCCACTCCGCCACCGCTCTGCGAAGGGATGAAGATCATGCGCAGCACCACCGTCTGGCCATCCGACAGCGATCACGCGCTCGCCCCGGCGGCGATCGGCATTCCCAGGGAAATGCTCGATCTCATCAAGGGATTGGTGCCGCGCCACATGCGGCTGCGCGAGGAAGCGGCCGGGCAAGCCACGGTCGAGCCGCCGCCGCCCGCGCCGCCGATCGAGCCACCGCACATGGAGAATCCCGACGAGTGGGTCGACCGGCTGACGCCCGAGCTGCGGCGGCGCATTATCGAGGCCGAATAGGCGGCAGGCCGCCGCCCGCCGCGCGCAACCCCTGTCCGGTCGCTCCGCGCCACGCTTGACAGCGGCGAATGCCCGTGGGCCGCTGCGGCTTTGCGGAGAGCGGACCGGACGTGACCAAGAAAGTTCTGCTGGTCGGCGAAAGCTGGGTCAGCGCGGCAACCCACTACAAGGGCTTCGACCACTTCGGCAGCGTGACCTTTCATTTGGGCGCGGAACCGCTGGTGGCGGCGCTGCGTGGCAGCGCGTTCGAGCTCACCTACATGCCCTCGCACATCGCCGCCGAGCAGTTTCCGTTCGAGCTCGGCGCCTTGTCCGAGTATGCCGCGGTGATCCTCTCCGACATCGGCGCCAATACGCTGCTGCTGCCGCAGGCCGTGTGGCTGCACGGCCGCACCGCGCCGAACCGGCTGAAGCTGCTGCGCGACTGGACGCATGCCGGCGGCGGGTTGGTGATGGTCGGCGGCTACCTGTCGTTCCAGGGCATCGACGGCCGCGCCCGCTGGCGGCGCACCCCGGTCGAGGACGCGCTGCCGGTGACGTGCCTGCCGTACGATGACCGGATCGAGGCGCCGGAAGGGTTTCGTGCCGACGTCGTCGGTCCGCCCGATCATCCGGTGCTGGCGGGGCTTGGCACCGACTGGCCGGTTTTGCTCGGCGCCAACGAGATCGTGCCGCGCGAGCGCGCCGACGTGCAGGTGCTGGCGCGGCTGCCCGCCGAACAGGGCGGCCATCCGCTGCTCGTGACCGGCGCGTACGGCGCCGGGCGAAGCCTCGCCTGGGCGTCCGACATCGGCCCGCACTGGCTGCCCGACAGCTTCGTCGCATGGCACGGCTACGCGCGGCTGTGGAGCAATATCCTGGCCTGGGTCACCGCCCGGCCGTGACCGCGTCGCCGGCACGGATCGGCGCGCTTCCTTGACACCGGAGGGTCGCATCGGCATGACACGCCGGCTCAAGTCGCACGGCATGGCGCGTAAAGGCAGCCTTATCGCAAGGTGTGCCGCGACTATGTTTGTGACAGCCTACAGGTGGAGGAACGCACGGGTGATGTCGGCAATACCGCTGCTGAGGATGTTCAGGCTGGCAAGCGTCGCGCGTCTGGGTATCACGATTGCGTTGATTGTCGGCATCGGCGGTGCGACTATTGCGGCAACAACTACGCGTGCCTGGGCGGCGGAGACGGGCGGCCGGACGCTTCTCGAATCTCGTAAATCGCTCTATAATAATATCTATATATACAAGGACGGCAGCTACGTTACCCTGACTTTTGGCTACAATCGCGCGCTGTTTTCGGAAAGCTCATACAATACTCTGGACGATACCGAGCTTCCCTTTGCGTATACGCGCTACATGACCGCGGGCCTGATCTACCCGAAGAAACTCGACTCGATTCTCGAAATTGGCTTCGGCGGCGGGCGGACGGCGTCGTACTTGCACCACTACCTGCCGAATGTCTCGATCACCTCGGTCGAGCTGGATCCGGTCGTGGTCGAGCTCTCACGCAAGTATTTCGGCATCAAGAACGAGCCGAATTTTCAGGTGGTCAACTCGGATGGGCGGCTGTATCTATCACTGCTCACGCGAAAATATGACTTGATCATGATCGACGCCTACCGCGGACCGTTCGTGCCGTTTCATCTTCTGACGAAGGAGTTCTACGAACTCGTCAAGAAGCACCTCGCCGAGGGCGGTGCGGTGGCACAGAACATCGAGCCCACGACCATGCTGTTCAATTCGGCCGTGAAGACGATCCAGTCGGTATTTCCGCAGATCGAGTTCTACATGGCGGAGGGGAATATCGTGACGGTTGCCTACGATGGCCCTCCGCGCAGCGCCGAGGAATTGGCCCAGGTGGCGCAGCAGCGTCAGGCGCAATATCAGCTCCGCTATGCTCTGCCCGCCATGCTCGAGGAGCGGCGGCCGCTGGCGCAAAACGCGGCCGCGATCAGTCCGAACGCCAAGGTGCTGACGGACGATTTTGCGCCCGCTGAGGCACTGAAAGCGATCGAGATGCACAACCGAAAATGGACGGAGCAGAAATAGGCAGCGGCATGGCGATAATCATTTATCTGAATGCATTGATTGTCGGCTTTATTCTTATGGGCTTCGAGATGCTGGGCAGCCGTTATCTGGTGCCATACTTCGGTGGAAGCATGGGCACGTGGGCGGTCCTGATATCGATGGTGCTGGTGTCGCTGACGATTGGCTATTTCGTAGGGGGATCGATCGTCGACCGCAAACCATCGGCGAGTGTTCTGGCCTGTGCCATCGCGTTGGCCGCCGTGTATCTGGCGGCGGTTCCATTGACGGTCGATCCCTTGATGGCCTGGATCATGGCGTCGATCGGCTACGGCTTCTGGGGGGTCTTGCTGGCCGCGGCCGCGATATCGCTGGTGCCGCTGTCGCTGCTCGGCACGCTTTCGCCGATCGCCATCCGGCTGCTGATCCGCTCCACCGCCGAAAGCGGCAAAGTTGCCGGCCTCGTCTACGGGATTTCCACGATCGGCAATGTCGTCGGAGTGCTCATGACGACATTTGTGCTGATCCCCGCGATCGGGTCTCGGGAAATTACATACATGTTCGCGGCGATGCTGGCCGGGTGCGCCATCGTTCTCTTTGCCATGTCAAGAGCGGCGCCGCAGAATAGGCTCATGACGCATACAGGAAGCTGAGCACGGTCTTGCCAAGCCCTTCCAGGACCTGCGCCGAGCACTTGTCGATCGTGTCCTTGGTCGTGTTGAACCACGGCTCGTATTCGAAGCCGATCACCAGAAAACTCGGAATCCCCGCCTGGCTCAGCGCAATCTGGTCATCGGAAATCGGATAACCCGTCAATTCGCTCACGAAAATCGACGGAGCGACCTGCTCGCCGATTTTCCAGAACTTCTCCAGCTGCGGCTTTGCAACGTCCAGCGAATACGTCTCCGGCTTGAGCTTGATCGCTTTGTAGCAGACCATATCGAACACGACGCCCGCCTCGGGTTTGGATTGGGCATAGAGCGTGGGAAGATGCGTCACGAAATACGGCGAGCCCAGCGCCCGCCAGTTGGGGTCGCCGGCGCCAAGGGACAGCGGCCCCTCCTCGCCGTCGAAGAAGATCATGTCGACCCCGACCGTCGGCGGCGGCGCGCTGGCATGCAGAACCCGCGCGGTCTCCAGTAGCAGGGCGACACCGGAGGCGGAGTTGTTGGCGCCGGGCATGGGGCCTTGCGGATTTTCCGGATCGCGGTAGGCCCGGACGATGCTGTCATAATGCGTGCCAAGAATGATGCGGCGCGAATTCATCAATCCAAAATGCGCGATGACGTTGGTGAGCGCATGGGCCTTGCCATCGACGGAGGTGTAAATCCAGTGCTGCTCCTCCACTTTCGCCGATGCCTTGGCCAGTTCCCGCTCGATGTACCTCGATTTCCTTCTGATGACCCGAGGCGTCCAGCGAGCGCGAACCGAACGAGAATCTGTGCGGCGATGTCGAACAGCGCGCGCTCGCCGTTCCAGGCCAGATTGGGCGGCGGTCTGCTATCGTCGGCCGGAGCCCGCCCCGGCCAGGACATCGCCGCTGCGGCCGCCAGCAAGGCCAAAACCCGACACACCACTTCAAGTCCCCTTTCGCGACGTCGGGAACGGACTTAACGCGGACGCAAGCAGGACAACAGCATGAAAGCACGCCGGCCACGCATCGCAGGTTGCGCATTTGTCCCAGATCAATGACGACCCCGCCGCGCCGTCGTATCCTATCATGAGGAGTTGAACGCGCATGACGATCCCCTGGCACCCCTCCCGATGAGCGCGGCGGCCGACGTGTTGGCCGATGACGCGGACGTCGCGGAATTGGTCCGCGTGCGCGGCCTGGTGCAGGGCGTCGGCTTCCGCCCGACCGTCTGGCGCTTGGCGCATCGCCACGGCCTGCGCGGCTGGGTCGCCAACGATGGCGACGGCGTCATCATTCGCCTCTGTGGCCCTGCGCCCACGATCGCACGGCTGCTCGACGACTTGCGGAGCGAGCCGCCGCCGCTCGCGCGGATCGACCGGATCGAGCGCACGCCGAGCCGACCGTCGCCGGCGGATGCGGCGTTCCATATCGCCGACAGCGCTGCCACCGGCGCGCGTACCGGCGTGGTGCCCGACGCGGCCACCTGCCCGCAATGCCGCGCCGAAGTGCTCGACCCGACGCAGCGCCGCCACCGCTATCCGTTCGCCAACTGCGTCCATTGCGGCCCGCGGCTGTCGATCGTCGAGGCGATCCCCTACGACCGCCGCGCCACCACGATGCGCCGGTTCGCGTTTTGCGCCGCCTGCGCCGCCGAATACGCGGCGCCCGACGACCGCCGCTTCCACGCTCAGCCGATCGCCTGCCCCGCCTGCGGCCCGCGCGCCTGGCTGGAGCGCAGCGACGGCACGGCAATCGCGCTCGACGCCATCGATGGCGCGGCGAGCTTGCTGATGCGCGGCGAAATCCTGGCGATCAAGGGTCTCGGCGGCTTCCAGCTCGCCTGCGACGCGACCGACGCGGCCGCCGTGGCCCGGCTGCGCGCGCGCAAGCGCCGGCCGCGCAAACCGTTCGCGCTGATGGTCCGCGATCTCGAAGCAGCCCGCGCCTGGGGCGACATCACCGAGCAGGAGGCCGCGCTGCTGGGCAGCGCCGCCGCCCCGATCATGCTCGTCTCGCCGCGCGCCGGCGGGCGGCGCGTCGCCGATGCGATCGCGCCCGGCGTCGGCACGCTCGGCTTCATGCTGCCGAACACCCCGCTGCACCATCTGCTGCTGCAACGGATCGACCGGCCGATCGTGCTGACCAGCGGCAATCTCTCCGACGAGCCGCAATGCATCGACAACGCCGAAGCCCGCGGGACGCTCGCCGGCATCGCCGACTTTTTCCTGATGCACGACCGCGACATCGCGCGGCGCGTCGATGACTCCGTCGTGCGGATCATCGCCGGCAAGCCGCGCCTGCTGCGGCGCGCGCGCGGCTACGCCCCGGCGCCAATCGCCCTGCCGGAGGGGTTCGCCGATGCGCCGCCGATCCTGGCGATGGGCGGCGAGCTCAAGGCGGCGTTCTGCCTGCTGCGCGACGGCGAGGCCATCCTGTCGCATCACATGGGCGATCTGGAGAACGCCAGAACCTTCGCCGACTACGCGTGCTCGATCGACGCCTATCAGCGCATTGTTCGAACACGCGCCGGCAGATTATCGCCGTCGATCGGCACCCGGACTACCTCTCGACCAAGCTCGGGCATGATCTCGCCGAGCGGCATCAGGTGGACATCGCGGAGGTGCAGCACCATCACGCCCATATCGCCGCCTGCCTGGCGGAGAACGGTTTCCCCTTGATGCCGCCCCGGTGCTCGGCGTGGCGCTGGATGGGCTCGGCTACGGCCTCGACGGCACGCTCTGGGGCGGCGAGTTCCTGCTCGCCGACTACCGCACGTGCCAGCGGCTGGCGACGTTCAAACCGATCGCGATGCCCGGCGGCGTGCAGGCAATCCGCGAGCCATGGCGCAACACCTACGCGCATCTGCTTGCCGGGATGGGCTGGGCGCGCTTCGCAACGGATTTTTCCGATATCCCGTTGCACCCGTTCCTTCAAGCGAAGCCGCGCGCGGTGCTCGACGCCATGATCGCTGGAGGAATCAACAGCCCGTTGGCCAGTTCCTGCGGCCGCCTGTTCGATGCGGTCGCAGCGGCCGCCGGCATCTGTCGCGAGCACGCGGAGTACGAAGGCCAGGCGGCCGTCGAGTTCGAGGCGCTGGCGGACGCGCACACGCTCGCGCACGAGGATGAACGCCTCGCCTATCCGTTTGCGATTGCGCGGCCCAACGCCGATAACCTGCCCTATGTGGAGCCGCTGCCGATGTGGCAGGCGCTGCTCGGCGATCTCGTCGAAAACACGCCGGCTGCCGGTGGTTTCCGCGCGCTTCCACAAGGGGCTTGCCAACGCGATCGTGCGCATGGTCGACACACTGCGGCAACGCCACGCCGAGATCACGACGGTCGCGCTGTCGGGCGGCGTCTTGCAGAATCGTCTGCTGCTTGAACTGCTGATTGCCCGATTGGAAGCGCTCGGGCTTGATGTGCTCACCCACGCGCAGGTGCCTGCCAACGACGGCGGGCTTGCGCTCGGCCAGGCGGCGATCGCCGCCGCGCGCACGCTCTCGCCCAGTTCGAATACGAGGAGCACGCCATGTGCCTGGGCATCCCGGGCCGCATCGTCGAGATCATCGACATCGACGACAAGCTCGCGATCGTCGAGGTCGGCGGCGTGCGCCGTCCGATCAACATCAGCTTCATCGCCGAGGATGGGCGAGCGGCCGCCTCCTACATCGGCGAATGGGTGCTGGTGCATGTGGGTTTCGCGATGAGCCGCATCGACGAAGCCGAGGCCGAACGCACCCTCGCTCTGCTGCATGAACTGGGCGAGGCGCAGGCCGAGATCGACGCCATGCGCCTGGGGGCCGCGCCATGAAATACGTCGACGAATTCCGCGATCCGGTGAAGGCGCAGGCGCTGCAGTCGCGAAATCCGCCGACTGAGCGAGAACCTCGCGCGCTCGCGGACGCGCCCGGTGCAGATCATGGAAGTATGCGGCGGGCACACTCACACGATCTTCCGCTACGGCATCCAGCAGATGCTGCCGGACGAAGTCGAATTCGTGCACGGCCCCGGCTGCCCGGTCTGCGTGCTGCCGATGGGCCGCGTCGACGACTGCGTGGCGCTCGCCGAACGCCCCGAGGTCATCTTCACCACGTTCGGCGACGCCATGCGGGTGCCGGGTTCGCGCAAAAGCCTGCTGAAGGCGAAGGCCGAGGGCGCCGACGTGCGCATGGTCTACTCGCCGCTCGACGCGCTGGCAGATCGCGCGCAAAAACCCGGACCGGGAGGTGGTGTTCTTCGGCCTGGGCTTCGAGACCACGATGCCGAGCACGGCGATGACCGTGCTCCAGGCGCGGCGCGCAGGGCATCGCGAATTTCTCGCTGTTCTGCAACCACATCACCATCATCCCCACGATCAAGGCGATCCTCGACTCGCCCGACCTGCGATCTGGACGGCTTCCTCGGGCCCGGCCACGTCAGCATGGTGATCGGCACACCGCGCCTACGACTTCATCGCCCGGCACTACCGCAAGCCGATCGTCGTCGCCGGGTTTCGAGCCGCTGGACGTGCTGCAATCGCTCTGGATGGTGCTGAAGCAGCTCGACGGAAGGCCGCTGCGAAGTGGAGAATCAGTACGGCCGCATCGTGCCGGAGGCACGGCAACGCGCAGCGCGCTCGCGGCGATCGACGAGGTGTTACGAGCTGCGCGAGTTCTTCGAGTGGCGCGGCCTGGGCTCGATCGATCATTCCGGCGTGCGCATGCGCGAGAGCTACGCGGCGTTCGATGCCGAACGAAAGTTCGCGGTGCCGAACGTCAAGATCGCCGACCCGAAAGCCTGCCAGTGCGGCGAGGTGCTGAAGGGCGTGATCAAGCCGCAGCAATGCAAGGTGTTCGGCACCGCCTGCACGCCGGAGATGCCGCTCGGGTCGCTGATGGTGTCCTCGGAAGGCGCCTGCGCCGCCTACTACAACTACGGCCGCATCGACCTGTCGCAGCCGGTCGCCGTCGCATGAACGCGCCGCCCAGCGTTCGCCCGCGTGGCGAGAGTGCGCGACTCGCAGATCAAGATGGCGCACGGCGGCGGCGGCAAGGCGATGCGCGCGCTGATCGAGGATGTCTTTGTCCGCGCCTTCGACAATCCTCTGCTCGCGTGCACTGGAAGATCAGGCGGTGCTGCCGCATCGCGCGACCTCGCGCGCGCACGGCGACCGGCTGGCGTTCACCACCGATACCTACGTGGTCGATCCGCTGTTCTTCCCGGGCGGCGACATCGGCAAGCTTGCGGTCGCCGGCACCGTCAACGATCTGGCGATGAGCGGCGCGCGGCCGCTGTTTCTTTCCTGCGGCACGGTGCTGGAGGAAGGCCTCGACATCGACGTCCTGCGCCGCGTCGTCGCCAGCATGAAGCGCGTCGCCGACGCGGCCGGCGTCGCCATCGTCACCGGCGATACCAAGGTCGTCGAGCGCGGCGCCGCCGACAAGCTGTTCATCAACACCGCCGGAATCGGCGTGGTGCCGCA
This sequence comes from uncultured Solirubrobacterales bacterium, assembly GCA_963697635.1. Lineage (GTDB taxonomy): Bacteria > Pseudomonadota > Alphaproteobacteria > Acetobacterales > Acetobacteraceae > CAJCJG01. Next base: position 109,226 of record CAVOOS010000020.1, read on the forward strand.
CGGCGTCGCGATCTCGGCCGCACAGGCGCGGCCGGGCGACGTGGTGATCGTCAACGGCGTGCTGGGCGACCACGGCACCGCCATCCTGATCGCGCGCAATCAGCTTTCACTGCATGCGGATATCGCGAGCGACTGTCAGCCGCTGCACGGTCTGGTCGCGGCGATGCTGGCGGTTTGTCCGTCGATTCATTGTCTGCGCGACGCGACGCGCGGCGGCGTCGCCACCGTGCTGAACGAGTTCGCGCACGCCTCCAATGTCGGCATCCGCATCCGCGAAACGGCGCTGCCGCTGCGCGAGGCAGTCAAGGGCGCCTGCGAGATCCTGGGGCTCGACCCGCTGTACCTCGCCAACGAAGGCAAGCTCGTCGCCGTGGTCGCGGCCGCCGACGCCGATCGCGTGCTGGCGGCGATGCGCGCGCATCCGGCGGCGCCGGCGCGACGGCGATCGGCAAGGTCACCGAGCAGCCCGCCGGCACGGTGGTACTGCACACCGTGTTCGGCGGCGAACGCATCGTCGACATGCTGGTCGGCGAACAGCTGCCGCGGATCTGCTAGCGATGCACGAACTGAGCATCGCCAACGGCATCGTGGAAATCTGCGCCGAGCGCGCCGAGGGCGCTCGCGTGGTCCGGGTGCGGCTCGAAATCGGCCGGCTCGCCGCGGTGCTGCCGGACGCGGTGCGCTTCTGCTTCGATGTCTGCGCCCGGAATACCGTCGTCGAAGGCGCCGCGCTGGAGATCGTCGAAACGCCGGGACGCGCGCTGTGCCGCGACTGCGGCCGCGAGGTGCCGCTCGCGCAACTGGTCGGTCGATGCGCCTGCGGCAGCGCGAACCTGCGCGTGATCGCCGGCGAGGAACTGAAGATCAAGGAAATGGAGCTCGCGTGATGTGCACGACCTGCGGCTGCTCGGACACGCAAGAGGTAAGCTACACGGTGCCCGCGCACGCGCACGGCCCCGACGGGCACACCCACACCCACGATCACGACCACGCGCATCTGCACGACCACGACCACGGCCGCACCATCGCACTCGAACGGGATATCCTGGCAAAGAACCGGGCGCTCGCCGAGCGCAACCGCGGCTGGTTCGAGGGCCGCGAGGTGCTGGCGCTGAACCTGATGAGCTCGCCGGGGTCGGGCAAGACCACGCTGCTCGAACGCACCATCCGCGCGCTGCGCGACGAGATGCCGATCTACGTCGTGGAAGGCGACCAGGCCACCACCAACGATGCCGAACGCATCCGAGCCACCGGATGTCCGGTCATCCAGATCAACACCGGCGCCGGCTGCCACCTGGAGGCGGAGATGCTGGCGCGTGGCCTGCAGCAGCTCAAGCCCGTGCCCGGTTCGCTCGTGCTGATCGAGAACGTCGGCAACCTCGTGTGCCCCGCGCTGTTCGATCTCGGCGAGCGCGCCAAGGTCGTGCTGCTGTCGGTCACCGAGGGCGACGACAAGCCGGAAAAATATCCGCACATGTTCCGCGCCTGCCGGCTGATGCTGATCAACAAGCTCGACCTGCTGCCGCATGTCCGCTTCGACGTTGACCGCTGCATCGCCTCTGCCCGTGCGGTCAATCCCGGCATTGAGGTGCTGCGCGTGTCCGCGGAGACCGGCGAGGGCATGGAAGCGTGGTATCGCTGGCTGCGCCAGCAGCGCACGGCCCAGCAGGAAGTGCCCGAACCGGCGAACCGCGCCGTCTGAGCGGTTCAGGCGTCCATCTTGAGCGCGGCCAGGAAGGCGCTCTGCGGGATTTCCACCTTGCCGAACTGCCGCATCCGCTTCTTGCCTTCCTTCTGCTTCTCCAGCAGTTTTCGTTTCCGCGTGATGTCGCCGCCGTAGCATTTTGCCGTCACGTCTTTGCTCAGGGCAGAAATCGTTTCGCGCGCCACCACGCGCCCGCCGATCGCCGCCTGAACAGCGATTTTGAACAATTGCCGCGGGATCAGATCTTTCAGCTTCATGCAAATCTGCCGCCCGCGGTTCTCCGCCGCGCCGCGATGCGCAATGAACGACAAGGCGTCCACCGGGTCGCCGTTGACCAGGATGGAAATCCGCACGAGGTCGCTCTCGGCGTAGCCGTCCATCTGGTAGTCGAAGCTCGCATAACCGCGGGACACCGATTTCAGCCGGTCGTAGAAATCGAACACCACCTCGTTCAGCGGCAGCCGGTACACCGCCATCGCGCGATTGCCGACATAGGTCAGGTCGGCCTGCTGCCCGCGCCGGTCGTTGCACAGCGTCAGCACATTCCCAAGATAGTCGTCCGGCACCAGGATCGTCGCTTTGATCCACGGCTCCTCGATGTGGTCAATCAGGCTCGGGTCCGGCATGTCCGCGGGATTGTGCAGCTCCTCCACAACGCCGTTGGTGCGGTGCACGCGATACACGACGGATGGCGCGGTCGCGATCAGATCGAGGTCGAATTCGCGGGACAGCCGCTCCTGGATGATCTCCAGGTGCAGCAGCCCCAGAAAACCGCAGCGGAAGCCGAAGCCGAGGGCGGCAGAGGTCTCCGGGTCGTAGTGGAACGACGCATCGTTGAGCCGCAGCTTCGCCAAGCTGTCGCGCAACTTCTCGAAGTCGTCGGCGTCGACCGGATACAGCCCGCACCACACCACCGGCACCGAGGGCTTGAAGCCCGGCAGGGGCGCCGTGGCCGGCATCCGGTCGTCGGTGATGGTGTCGCCGATCTTGCAGTCGGCGACGGTCTTGATCGCGGCGGTGATGTAGCCGATCTCGCCGGGGCCGAGATCGTCGGTCGCGATCATCCGCGGCGTGAACACGCCGACCTGCTCGACGTTGTGCACCGCGCCCGTCGACATCATCCGGATGCGCTGGCCGCGCTTCAGCCGCCCGTCCTTGACCCGCACCAGGATCACCACGCCGAGGTACTGGTCGTACCAGCTATCGACCAGCAGCGCCTTCAGGGGCGCCGCGGCACTGCCCGTCGGCGCCGGCAGCCGGTGCACCAGCGCCTCCAGCACGCCTTCGATGTTGAGGCCAGTCTTGGCGCTGATCATCACCGCGTCCGACGCATCGAGCCCGATCACGTCCTCGATCTGCTGCCTGACCCGTTCGGGCTCGGCGGCGGGCAGGTCGATCTTGTTGAGCACCGGCACGATCTCGTGGTTCGCCTCGATCGCCTGGTAGACGTTCGCGAGCGTCTGCGCCTCCACCCCCTGCGACGCATCGACGATCAGCAGGGAACCCTCGCAGGCGGCCAGGCTGCGGGACACTTCGTAGGCGAAATCGACATGCCCGGGCGTGTCCATCAGGTTCAGCTCATAGACCTGCCCATTGTTGGCGGTATAGCTCAGCCGGACCGTCTGCGCCTTGATGGTGATGCCGCGTTCCTTCTCCAGTTCCATGAAGTCAAGGACCTGGTTGGTCATCTCGCGTTCGGAAAGCCCGCCGGTGGCCTGGATCAGCCGGTCGGCGAGCGTCGACTTGCCGTGGTCGATATGCGCGATGATCGCGAAATTGCGGATGTGGTCGAGCGGGGTGTCGGTCATGGCGCGTCAGATAGAGTACCCGGCGGAACTTATCCACCCGGACCGGCTGCTGCGGTGCAGCATATTCGCTGGCCATGCACCCGCGGCCGGGCTATCGCAGCGCCGAAGGTTCCGAGGGCATGGCGATGGCGCAGATCGGCCAGATCGAAGCAACCCTGATCCCCGGCGACGGGATCGGCCCGGAGATCACCGCGGCGACGACCGACGTGCTGGCGGCGCTCGGCGCGCCGTTCATGTGGGACGTGCGCGAGGCTGGCCTCGCCGGCATCGAAGCTGCCGGCGATCCGCTGCCGGAGCCGACGCTCGCCTCGATCCGCCGCACCGGCTGGCGCTCAAAGGGCCGCTGACCACGCCGGTCGGCGGCGGTTTTCGTTCCGTCAATGTCCGATTGCGCGAGACGTTCGGGCTGTATGCCAACGTCCGTCCGGTGCGCAGCATCGTCCCCGGCGGGCGCTACGAGAACATCGACATCGTGCTGGTGCGCGAGAACCTGGAGGGGCTGTACGTCGCGTTCGAGCACTACATCCCGATCGGCGACGACGCGCATGCGGTGGCGATCTCGTCGGGCGTGAACACCCGCGCCGGGTCGCGCCGGATCGCCGAGTTCGCGTTCGACTACGCCGCGCGCAACGGCCGCAAGAAAGTAACGATCGTCCACAAGGCCAACGTGCTGAAGGCGCTGACCGGTATTTTTCTCGATACCGCCCAGCAGGTCGCGAAGGAATACGAGGGCCGGGTCGCCGTCGACGACCGCATCGTCGATGCCTGCGCGATGCAGCTCGTGCTGAACCCGTGGCAGTTCGACGTGATCGTCACCACCAACCTGTTCGGCGACATCCTGTCCGACGAGATGGCCGGTCTGGTCGGCGGCCTCGGCTTCGCGCCGGGCGCCAATATCGGCAGCGACGCAGCGATCTTCGAGGCGGTGCACGGCTCGGCGCCCGACATCGCCGGCCAGGGCGTGGCCAATCCGGTGGCTTTGATGCTGGCCGCCGGCATGATGCTGGAGCACGCCGGCCGGCTCGATCTGGCGCAGCGCCTGCGCGGGGCGATCGACGCCGCGATCAACCAGGACGGCGTGCGCACGCGCGACATGGGCGGCACGTCGGGTACCCGCGAGTTCGCGGCGGCCGTGGCGAAGCGGCTCGGGCAGGCGGCTTAGCCGCCGACACTTGGTTCAAAATGCCCTGCCTCTCGCAACATCGACCGCCACTTCCCTTCCCCGCGTCCGCTATCTGCGCCCGCAGCGGGCCCGGGCAGCCCGCCGCAGGCGCCGACGATGTCCGGCTCGACGGCGCCGGCCGCGCGCCGGCTACGCCTTGATGAAGGCCAGCAGATCGGCGTTCACCTTGTCCTTTTCGGTCGTGCACATGCCGTGCGGCGCGCCCGGGTAAACCTTGAGCGTCGCGTGCTTGACGATCTTCGCGGAGAGCAGCGCGGCATCGGCAATCGGCACGATCTGGTCCGCATCGCCGTGCAGGATCAGCGTCGGCACATCGATCTTCTTCAGATCCTCGGTCATGTCGGTTTCCGAAAACGCCTTGATGCAGAAATACGCCGCCGGGAAGCCGGCCATCATGCCCTGCCGCCAGAACGAGTCTCGCACGCCTTGCGAAACCTTTGCGCCCGGCTTGTTGTAGCCGTAGAAGGGCATGCTGAGGTCGAGCCAGAACTGCGAGCGGTCGGCGAGGACGGCGGCGCGGATCTTGTCGAACTCCGCGATCGGCGTGCCGCCGGGATTGCTGTCGCTCCTGACCATGACCGGGGGCACCGCGCTGATCAGCACGGCCTTCGTCACGCGCCGGGTGCCGTGCCGGCCGATATAGCGCGCCACCTCGCCGCCGCCGGTGGAGTGGCCGACGTGAACGGCGTCCTTGAGGTCGAGCTTCGTCGTCAGTTCCGCGAGGTCGTCGGCATAGCTGTCCATGTCGTTGCCGTTCCACGGCTGGCCCGACCGGCCGTGGCCGCGGCGGTCGTGGGCAATCACGCGATAGCCGTGCGAGGCCAGGAAGAACATCTGGTCCTCGAACGCCTCCGCGCTGAGCGGCCAGCCGTGACTGAACACGACGGGCTGCCCGGCGCCCCAATCGTTGTAGTAGATTTCGGTGCCGTCCCTGACGGTGATGGTGCTCATGCTCTGCCCTTTCACTTGAACCAGGCTTACCCGCACGCAGCCTGCGCCAGACCCCGTGCTCGAGCCATCCCCCCACGGGGGATCAAGCCGCGCTGCTTTGGGGACCAATTCCGAAAAAACTCCGGATGCGCGCCAGCAGTTGGCCGGGGGCGCCGATGTCCGAAGCGGCGCGTGCCCCGCCCAGAACGCGAAGCGATAAGGCCCAGGTATCCGATTCGTCGCTCAACGGCGGAAAAATCGGGACGATGCGTTGCCAGATGAAATAGCAGGAGATGCCTGCAAAGCAGGCGCAGTCGAACGCGAGGCGGACCCGGTCGGAGTTGCGCCTGAAGCTCGCGAAACCTACGAGCGCGGCCAGTACCAGGACGATGACCGGAATAAGTGTCCGCGTCACTGAACGCCTTGCCCCTCGTCGGCTGGCGCGGAGCCGAGCGCGCCCGTGGCGAACGCAAGCGTCGCCGCGGATGACAGGGCGGTGGAATAGGCGTCCGTCACGGCGTTTCTCCCCTGCAGGACCTGCGTCTCGGCGATGATGAGGTCGGTGATGGTGCCCTCGCCGCTGCGATAGGCGGCCAGCGCCGAATCGAAGGTCGTCTGCGCGGCCGCCTCGAGGGTGCGCGAAGCAGCGTTCGCCGTGATGCGCGCTCAACAGCGAGAGTTGCTGCGTGCCGTGTACGACGTCGACGGTGCGGAACGGTTGGCGCACAGGGTCGACACCTTCTCCGAGCTGCATCGCGCCGCCCAGGAGCACATGCGGCGCTGATCTGATCGTTCCACGCCGATCTCAATGCATACCGTGCTGATCCGAATCCCCGCCGCCATGGCCTTCCTCTATGCCGCCCGCATCATGCTGTTAACACGGCGACTCCCTCGTTCGGCTTGAGATTCGAAGTCGGACTCCAAGGTCGTCCAAAGTAGAACCCGCCGCCGCTGTCAGCAACTCTACTCCTCCGCCCACATCCGCGAGAACATCACAGGCGTGCGGCTGCGGAGGGCGCGTTGCTCGGGCGTCAGCGCCAGCCATTCGGACAACTTCGACAACACACCGCGGGTGGCGCCGGCGAGGTCGAGGGCCAATGCGTCCGCGACCGCAAGCCAACGCAAATCCTCGAGTTCGCCCGAGCCGGCGAGCATGCCGGAGACCGCGGCCGCGTCCACGACGAAAAAGCGCGCATCGAAGCGGATCGGCAACACCGGCGGGGTCACGGCGCGGCACAGATAGTCGAGGCCGTCGAGATGCGGCGGGGTGCCGAGCGTGAGGCCGGTTTCCTCGGAGAGTTCGCGCGCTGCGGCGAGGCCAAGCGCGCCGGCGAGCGGCGGAATCCGCGGACACTTCCAACCGTCTCAGCACGTCCGCGCGCAGCGGGGACGCGGATGGGGCAGAAAAATCCTCGGGATCGACCGCGCCGCCAGGAAACACCAAGCGGTTCGGCATGAACTTGTGGCCGGCGCCGCGCTGGCCCATCAGCACCTCCGGGCCGGCCCCGGCCTGACGCAATACCAGCAGGCTGGCGGCGGGACGCGGTGCGGCGGGTGCGGCGGGCTCGGACATGTGGGCAGGCTATCCCCCGCGGCGGGTAGGTCAACGCGAAACATGGCTTGACGCAGCTTGCGCGACGGCCCATCTGCGCCATACAGGACTGCGACGGTACGGATACCGTCGGCGACCAGGAATGGGCGATCATGTTGAGGCTCTCTAAGCTCACGGATTATGCCGTGGTGGTGCTGATCCGCCTTTCCGAGGGCGAGCGTGGGGGCGTGCGCGGTGGCGATCCGGTGCAGACCTCGCCGGGAATCGCGGCCGCGACGGGAGTGCCCGAGCCGACGGTCGCGAAAGTGCTGAAGGCGCTGGCCGGCGCGGGCTTTGTTGCGTCGCAGCGCGGCGCGCATGGCGGCTATCGGCTGGCGCGGCCGCTCACGGCGATCTCGGTCGCCGACGTGATTTCCGCGGTCGACGGCCCGATCGCGCTGACCGCCTGCGTCGATGGCGGCGCCGGCGGCTGCGACGTGGAGGGCATGTGCGCCGTGAAGGGCCGCTGGGATCTGGTGAACGCGGCGATCCGCGGCGCGCTGACGGCGATCACGCTCGCCGAGATGCGCCACGCCTCGGTGCCGCCGGCGTTCCGCGTGGTGCCGGAGCTGCCCTCGCGCGAACGCGCCGCTGCCGAATAGGAATTCCCGATGTCCGACGTTGCCGACACGATGCAGGCGGTCCACGATGTCACGCAGAACCCCTACAAGTGGGGGTTCGTCACCGACATCGAGATGGATGTCGCGCCCAAGGGGCTGACCGAGGACACGATCCGGCTGATCTCCGCGCGCAAGCAGGAGCCGGCGTGGCTGCTCGAGTGGCGGCTCGCGGCGTTCGCGGCGTGGCGCGAGATGGAGGAGCCGGCGTGGGCGAACGTCGATCATCCGCCGATTGACTACCAGGATCTGCACTACTACGCGGCGCCGAAGAAGAAGGCCGGGCCGCGCAGCCTCGATGAGGTCGACCCGGAACTGTTGGCGACTTACGAGAAGCTGGGGATTCCGCTGAAGGAACGCGCGATCCTGGCGGGCGTCGAACCGGATGAGGACGCCCCGCGGCAGGTGGCCGTAGACGCGGTGTTCGACAGCGTCTCGGTCGCGACGACGTTCCGCGCGACGCTCGCGAAGGCGGGCGTGATCTTCTGCCCGATCAGCGAGGCGGTGCGCGAGCATCCCGATCTTGTGCGGAAGTGGCTCGGCAGCGTGGTGCCCCAAAATGACAACTTTTTTGCTGCGCTGAACTCCGCCGTGTTCACTGACGGCAGCTTTGTCTACGTGCCGAAGGGCGTGCGCTGCCCGATGGAGCTGTCGACGTATTTCCGCATCAACGCACGCAACACCGGGCAGTTCGAGCGCACGCTGATCATCGCCGAGGCCGGCAGTCACGTCAGCTATCTCGAGGGCTGCACGGCGCCGCAGCGCGACGAGAACCAGCTTCATGCGGCGGTGGTGGAGCTGGTGGCGCTGGAGGACGCGCGGATCAAGTACAGCACGGTGCAGAACTGGTATCCGGGCGACGCGGAAGGCCGTGGCGGCATCTACAACTTCGTCACCAAGCGCGGCGCGTGCCGCGGCGCGCGCAGCCGGATCAGCTGGACGCAGGTGGAGACGGGTTCCGCGATCACCTGGAAATATCCGAGCTGCATCCTGCAGGGCGACGACAGCGTTGGCGAGTTCTACTCGGTCGCGGTGACGACGAACCGGCAGCAGGCCGATACCGGGACCAAGATGATCCATATCGGCAGGAACACGCGCTCGACGATCGTCAGCAAGGGGATCAGCGCCGGCCGCTCCAACAACACCTATCGTGGGCAGGTGCGGGTGATGCCGCGGGCGCACGGCGCGCGCAACCACACGCAGTGCGACAGCCTTCTCATCGGCGACACGTGCGGCGCGCACACGGTGCCGTATATCGAAAGCCGCAACCCGACGGCGAAGGTGGAACACGAGGCGACGACCTCGAAGATCGCCGACGACCAGCTTTTTTACTGCCGACAGCGAGGACTGTCGGAAGAGGACGCGGTGAACCTGATCGTCAACGGGTTCTGCCGCGAGGTGTTGAAGGAACTGCCGATGGAGTTCGCGGTGGAAGCGCAGAAGCTGCTGGCGGTGAGCCTCGAAGGTTCGGTGGGTTGAACGATGCTTGAGATCAAGGGCCTGAGCGCGACCGTCGACGGCAAGACGATCCTGCACGGGATCGACATCACGGTGCCGACCGGCGAGGTACACGCGATCATGGGGCCGAACGGCTCCGGCAAGTCGACGCTCGCTTATGTGCTGTCGGGCCGCGACGGGTACGAGGTGACCGGCGGCACGGCGACGTTGGATGGGCGCGACCTGCTGGCGATGGAACCGGAGGAGCGCGCGGCCGCCGGCATGTTCCTGGCGTTCCAGTATCCGGTGGAGTTGCCCGGCGTCGGCAATGCGAATTTCCTGCGCACCGCGCTGAATGCGTTGCGGCGGTCGCGCGGCGAGGCGGAGCTGGATGCGGTGCAGTTCCTGAAGCTCGCACGCGCGGAGACGAAGCGGCTGGCGATGCCGGACGACATGCTGAAGCGCAATGTCAATGTCGGGTTCTCGGGCGGCGAGAAGAAGCGCAACGAGGTGCTGCAGATGGCGATCCTGCGGCCGCGCCTCGCGATCCTCGACGAGACCGACAGCGGGCTCGACATCGACGCGCTGAAGATCGTTGCCGACGGCGTGAACGCGCTGCGCGGGCCGGCGTTTTCGGCAGTCGTGATCACGCACTACCAGCGGCTGCTCGACCACATCGTGCCGGATCGCGTGCATGTGCTGGCTGGTGGGCGGATCGTGAAATCCGGCGGGCCGGAGCTGGCGCATGCGCTGGAGGCCGAAGGCTATGCCGGCATGGTGGCGGAGCCGGCATGAACGCGATTGTTCCTCCGCGTCGCATAACGCCGGCTTGGCTGGAGCAGGCGGCGACGGCTTTCCTGTCGCGTTTTGACGGCTTGCGCGGACGGCTGCCCGGTAATGTCGAGCGGCGCGACGCCGGCGCGTCGGCGTTCCGCCGGAATGGACTGCCGGGTCCTCGCGACGAGGACTGGCACTACACCAACCTGCGCGCACTCGCTGAAATCCGGTTCGCCGAACCGCTGACGCCGGTTGCCGATTGTGCGGCGCTGCTAGCGCGGCTGCCGATGCACGACGCGCCGCGGCTGGTGTTCGTCGATGGGCGGTTCCGCGAGGATCTGTCGATCGTGCCCGCGGTGGTCGCGGTGCGGGTCGGCGCGCCGTCGTACGGCCCGCTCGCGCAGCCGGAGCGGGAGCGCATGGTGGCGCTGAACGCGATGCTCGCGGAGGACGGCGCGACGATCGAGGTGCCGGACGGTGCCGATGGCGGTCTGCTGATCCTGGCGATTCTCGGCACCGGCGCGGTGGACCGCCCGGTGGCGTTTCATCCGCGCCATTCGGTTCGGCTCGGGGCAGGCGCGGCGTTGACGTTGTTTGAAGTGGCGGTGGGCGCGGGCGCTTATCTGCACAACAGCGTGCTCGAACTGGCGGTCGGCGAGGGGGCGAGGCTTGCGCATCTGCGGATGCAGGACGAAGCGCGCGAGGCGTTCCATGTTTCCACGCTGTACGCGGACGTCGCCGCGGGTGGGACCTACGACAGTTTTTCGCTGGCGCTTGGTGGCAGGCTTGCTCGCATGGAGGTACATGCACAACTTTCCGGCGCAGGCGCGACCGCGCATCTCAACGCGGCGCAGTTGCTCGACGGCACGCAGCACGCCGATTTCACCACGGTGGTGAGGCACGCGGCGCCGGGCTGCGTGTCGCGCCAGACTGTGAAGAACGTGCTGGCGGGGCGGTCGCGCGGCGTGTTCCAGGGCAAGATCGAGGTGGCGCCCGGCGCACAGAAGACTGACGGCTATCAGATGAACCAGGCGCTGCTGCTGTCGCCCGATGCGGAAGTGGACAGCAAGCCGCAGCTCGAAATCTTTGCCGACGACGTGAAGTGCAGCCACGGCGCGACGGTCGGCGAACTCGACGCGGAGCAGCTTTTCTATCTGCGCAGCCGCGGCATTTCTGAGACCGCTGCAAGGGCGATCCTGGTGCGCGCGTTTCTTGCGGAGGCACTCGACCTCGTCGCGCATCCGGAGGCGCGGGCGGCGCTGGAGGCGGCGATCGCGCGGCGGTGGGAAAGGATCGTGGCATGAACGTGATGCATCGTGCCGTCCCGCTCGACGTGGCAGCCATCCGCGCGCAGTTTCCGATCCTGACGGAGACCGTTCGCGGCAAGCGGCTGGTGTTCCTCGACAGCGCCGCGAGCGCGCAAAAACCGCACGCAGTGATCGACGCGATGGTGCAGGCGATGGAGCACCAGTACGCCAACGTGCATCGCGGCCTGCACTGGATGAGCGAGCGCACCACCGAAGCCTACGAGGCGACGCGCGATGCGGTGGCGCGGCTGATCAACGCGCCGGATCGGCACGAGATCGTGTTCGCTGGCAATAGCACCGGGGCGATCAACCTGGTCGCGCACAGTTTCGGCCGCGGCTTGCTCAAGCCCGGGCAGGCGGTGCTGATCTCCGGCATGGAGCACCATTCCAACATCGTGCCGTGGCAGCTGCTGCGCGATGCGCACGGCATCGAGCTGCGCGTGGCACCGATCACCGATGCCGGCGAACTTGACCTGGCCGCGTTCGAAGAACTGCTGCGCGATGGGCGTGTCGGCCTTGTCGCCATCACGCACATGTCCAACGTGCTCGGCACCTACACGCCGGCCGAGCGGATTGCGGCGATCGCGCATGCGCATGGGGCGAAGGTGCTGTTCGACGGCAGCCAGGCGGTGGTGCACCGGCGCGTCGACGTGCAGGCGCTGGACGCGGATTTCTATGTGTTCACTGGGCACAAGCTGTACGGGCCGACCGGGATCGGAGTGCTGTGGGGGCGGCGCGAACTATTGGAGAAAATGCCGCCGTTCATGGGCGGCGGCGACATGATCAGCTCCGTCACTTATGAGCGCAGCACCTGGGCCGAGGTGCCGCACAAGTTCGAGGCGGGAACGCCGGCGATTGTGGAATCGATCGGGCTTGGTGCCGCGATCCGGTTCGTGGAAAGTATCGGCTACGAGGCGATTGCCGCGCACGAGGCGAGCCTGACCGACCATGCGCTGGCACGGCTCGGCGCGATCGAGGGCGTGCAGGTGATCGGGCGGGCGCAGGACCGTGGCGGCGTCGTCAGTTTCACGCTCGACGGTGCGCACGCGCACGACGTCGCGACGCTGCTCGACCGGCAGGGCATCGCGGTGCGTGCCGGCCACCACTGCGCCGAGCCGCTGATGCGGCGCCTGGGCTTGGACAGCACGGCACGCGCGAGTTTTGGCGTGTATACAACGCACGAGGAGATCGACGCATTGGCCGACGCCCTTGTTCGCGTCCGGGAGTTCTTCGCGTGATGTTCGACGACCTGCGCGATCTGTACCAGGAAGTCATCCTCGATCACGGCCGCCGGCCGCGGCACGGCACACGGCTGGCGACGTTCGATGCGACCGCCAAGGGCGACAACCCAATGTGCGGCGACCGGGTGCAGGTGTTCGTTCGGCACGGCCCGGATGGGCGCATCGCGCAGGCCGGGTTCGAGGCGCGCGGCTGCGCCATCAGCGTGGCGTCGGCGGACCTGATGGCCGAGGTCGCCGCCGGCCGCACCGATGCGGAAGTTCACGCGCTCGCCGATGAGTTTCGCGATATGGCGCGGACCGGGCAGGCACCGGAAGGCGATCCGGCGATCGAGCGGCTGCGACCGCTGGCGGGGGTGCATGAGTATCCATCACGGATCAAATGCGCGACGCTGGCATGGCATGCGCTTCTGGCGGCGTTGGACGGACAGGGAGATGCCAGCAGTGAATGACGAGATGAACCACGCCGCGTCGCCCGTCGAACAATCGCCCGTGCCGTCGCCGGCTGGCGCCTGGGCACCCGATGGCGCAGCGGAGCCGCACCCGACCGAGGACGCCGTGATCGGCGCCTGCGCGACCGTCTACGATCCGGAAATTCCCGTCAACATCTACGAACTCGGCCTGGTGTATACGATCGACATCGCCGATGACGGGCATGTGGGCGTGGAGATGACGCTGACGGCGCCGGCGTGCCCGAGCGCGCAGGAGTTGCCGGACCAGGTGCGCGAGGCGGTCATGGCGGTGCCGGGCGTGACCGGATGCGACGTCGAGGTCGTCTGGGATCCGCCGTGGGACGCGAGCCGGATGACCGAAGATGCGCGCCTCGCCTTGAATATGTTCTGAGAGACGGGACAGACCCAGAGATGGACACCAACGTTGCAACTCCCCGCCCTGCGCGCCGCGCGTTGCCGCCGCTGATGGCGTTGACCGACACGGCCGCCGAACGGTTGCGTTCGCTGTATGCCAAGGGCCAGCAGGGCAAGCTGCTGCGCATCGGCGTCGGCACCAAGGGATGCTCCGGCCTGTCGTACCAGATGAGCTGGGTGGACGCGCCGGGGCCGGGCGACGAGGTGGTCAAGGACAAGGACGTCACCGTGCTGGTGGACCGCAAGGCCAGCCTGTTCCTGATCGGCACTGTGATGGACTACGAGGTGAAGACGCTTGAGGCGGGATTCACGTTCACCAACCCTAACGAAAAAGGCCGCTGCGGCTGCGGCGAAAGCTTTCACGTCTAGCGCGCGAATACGCAGACGCTTTCGAGCCTTGCCGACCACAGGAACTGGTCGATCGGCGTGGCCGCAATGAGCGCATAGCCGGCGGAGCGTAGTGTCGCCGCGTCGCGCGCCAATGCCGCCGGATTGCAACTGACGTAGATCACGCGGGCAACGCTGCTGGCGGCGAGTTGCGCTATCTGCACTGGCGCACCCGCATGCGGCGGATCGAGCACGACGGCGGCAAAACCGGCAAGATCCTTGGCGCTGAGCGGCTGCCGCACTAGATCGCGATGCTGCGTCTCGATCCGGCCGGCGAGGTTGGCGGCATTTGCGGCGCTCCGTAGTGCGGCCAGCGCGGCGGCATCGCCCTCGCAGGCAACAACGCGAGTGCGCGTCGCAAGCGCGAACGAAAGCGTGCCGCAGCCGGCGTAGAGGTCCGCGACGCGTGCCCGCGCGGGAAGTTTTTCCGGCAATCCGGCGAGCACGGCAGCGACGATCGCGCGTTCGCCGTCCGCGCTTGCTTGCAGGAACGCGCCCGGCGGCGGGGTGACGTCGGCGCTGGCGAAGCGGATGCGCGGTGCTGCGGATTGCGCAGCGATCTCCGGTGCCGCGTTGCCGCGTGCCACGGCGATGCGGGGGATGCCGTGCGTACGCGCGAACTCGGCGAGCCGGGAGCGGTCCTGCGCCGTCGGATCGGCATCGGTGCGCAGCAACAGGTCGGGGCCGCTGTCCAGCAGGTTGCAGACCGCAGCGGCTTCGCGCCGCAGTGCCGACAGGGATTGCAGCGTGGCACGCAACGCCGGCAGCAGCGCCACGAGTGTCGGATGCAACACGACACATTCGGAAATATCGACGATGTTGGGGCTGCGCGGTGCGTGCAGGCCAAGGCGCAGGGCGGCGCCGTCGCGGCGCGCGGCGAGATCGATGCGGCGGCGCGTGCCAGCCGCAGTTCTCACGATCGGCGCGAGCGCAGGCGTGAAGCCGGCGCGGCGCAGCGCCGCCTCCAGCAGCCCCGACTTCCACGCGAGATAGGCGTCCATCGACCAATGCGGCAGCGCGCAGCCGCCGCATTCCCGCGCGTGCCGACATGGCGGCGGCACTCGATCGGGGCTGGCCGCGAGCACCGCATCGACATCGGCGGCGTAGCCGTCGCCGCGTTTCTGCGTTGCGCGCGCGCGAACGATCTCGCCCGGGAGGGCGCCGCGCATGAACAGGCTTGTTCCGTCGTCGAGCGTCGCAATTCCGTCGCCTTCCGCGCCGATGCGGAGGACGCGGACGTCGGCAGGGGCCGGCAGGCTGTCCCTGGTCAGGCGCCGAATGCGGACAGCCCGGTCTGCGCCCGACCGAGAATCAGCGCATGCACGTCGTGCGTGCCTTCGTAGGTGTTGACCGCTTCGAGGTTCAGCACGTGGCGGATCACGTGGTATTCGTCGGCGATGCCGTTGCCGCCATGCATGTCGCGCGCGGTGCGGGCGATGTCGAGTGCCTTGCCGCAGGAATTGCGCTTGCACAGGCTGATCATTTCCGGCGCACCCTTGTGCTCGTCGAGCAGCCGCCCGAGCCGCAGGACCGATTGCAGGCCGAGCGTGATCTCGGTCTGCATGTCGGCGAGTTTCTTCTGGATCAACTGCGTCGCCGCGAGCGGGCGGCCGAACATCATGCGCTGCATCGTGTAGTCGCGCGCCGCGTGCCAGCAGAATTCGGCGGCGCCCAGCGCGCCCCAGGAGATGCCGTAGCGCGCGTTGTTCAGGCAGGAGAACGGGCCGCGCAGGCCCTTTACGCCCGGCAGCACGGCGTCCGCGGCGACAAACACGTCCTGCAGCATCACCATGCCGGTCACGCTGGCGCGCAGGCTGAATTTTCCTTCGATTTTCGGCGCGGTCAGGCCGGCCGTGCCCTTCTCGATCAGGAAGCCGCGGATGTCGCCCGCGTCGTCCTTGGCCCAAACCAGGAAGAGATCGGCAACGGGAGAATTGCTGATCCAGGTCTTCGCGCCGTTCAGCACGAAGCCGCCGTCAACCGCCTTCGCCCTCGCGCGCATCGACGACGGGTCTGAGCCCGCATCGGGTTCGGTCAGGCCGAAGCAGCCGATCCATTCGCCGGTGCGCAGCTTCGGCAGGTAGCGATCCTTCTGCGCGTCCGAGCCGAACGCGTGGATCGGATACATCACCAGCGACGACTGCACCGAGAACGCGCTGCGGTAGCCGGAATCGACGCGCTCGATCTCGCGCGCAATCAGGCCGTACGACACGTAGTTCACGCCGGCGCAGCCGTGGCTGTCGAGCGTCGGGCCAAGGAAGCCAAGCTCGCCCATCTCGGTCATGATCGCGCGGTCGAAGGTTTCGTGCCGATGCGCTTCCAGAATCCGGGGAAACAGCTTCTCCTGGCAGTAGGCGTGCGCGGCGTCGCGGATGGCGCGCTCGTCCTCGCTCAGTTGCTCCTCGAGCAGCAGGGCGTCGTCCCACTTGAACGGCGCGAGCGGACGCTTGGTCTGCACGTTCATGGTTCGATCTCCGCTTGCTCGGCCCCCCGTGCGCCGGCCTGGCGACGGCGGGCCGGCACCAGCATGAAGGCGGGGGTGTCGCCGCCGAACCCGAGCACCGGCGCGCCCGAGATCCTCGTCCCGGCCGTGCGGTTCACGACGGGCGCTACGCTCGAAGCGGTCGCTGCGTCCGCGCGGGGCCGGCGGCGAGGGTTCGGGCGGCGGCACGACCGGCGCCTCGGCACGCACCGCCGGTTCGGGTTTCTTGGCCGCAGGCTTTCTCGGCTCGGACTTTTTCGCGTCGGCTTTCTTCGGCTCGGGCTTGCGGGATTCCGCCGCCGGCTTCGCGGCCGGCTTGCCGCGCCCTCGCCGCCGCCGGCCGTCGCCCTCGGCCCATTCGACGGGATCGAGGCCCTCGATCTGCATCCGCTCGATCGCGGTGCCGCCGGTCAGTTTCTGGATCGCCTCGACCGCGAGCCGATCGTCGGGGGTCGCCAGCATGAACGCGCGGCCCTCGCGCCCGGCGCGGCCGGTGCGGCCGATGCGGTGCACGTAGTCCTCGGAATGCACCGGCACGTCGAAGTTGAACACGTGCGAGAGGCCGCCGATGTCGAGGCCGCGGGCCGCGACATCGCTGCAGCACAGCAGACGAACCTCGCCGGCCTTGAATTTCTCGAGTGTGGCGAACCGCACCGGCTGCGCCATGTCGCCGTGCAGCGCCGCGACGCTGAAGTGATGCCGGGTCAGCGACTTGTAGAGGATGTCGACGTCGCGCTTGCGATTGCAGAAGATCAACGCGTTCTGCACGTCCTCGCTGCGGATCAGCCGGCGCAGCGCCTCGCGCTTGTCGTGCTCGGCTACCAGGGTGATCTTCTGGATGATCGTGGTCGGCGACGATGCCGACTTGCTGACGGTGATCAGCTTCGGGTTCTGCAGGAAGGCGTCGGCAAGCCGGCGGATCTCGGGCGCCATCGTTGCCGAGAAGAAAAGCGTCTGCCGGTTCTTCGGCAGCAGGCCCACGATGCGTTCGACGTCGGGGATGAACCCCATGTCCAGCATCCGGTCGGCCTCGTCGATCACCAGCACGCGTGTGTCGGTCAGCAGCAGGCCGCCGCGCTCGAACATGTCGATCAGCCGGCCGGGCGTCGCGATCAACACGTCGACGCCGCGGTTCAGCAGGTCGCGCTGGTCGGACATGCTCTCGCCGCCGATGATCAGCGCGTGGTTGAGTTTCACGTATTTGCCGTACTGCACGAAGTTTTCCGCGACCTGCAACGCCAGTTCGCGCGTCGGTTCGAGGATCAGGCTGCGCGGCATGCGGGCGCGGGCGCGCGAGCCGGACAGGATGTCGATCATCGGCAGCGTGAAGCCGGCGGTCTTGCCGGTGCCGGTCTGCGCCACGCCCAGCACGTCGCGGCCCATCAGCACGACCGGGATCGCCTGCGCCTGGATCGGAGTTGGGTGCAGATAGCCCTTTTCGACGACGGCACGCAGGATCGGTTCCGAGAGGCCGAGTGCGGCGAAGCCGGAGGGCGCCGCCTCGTCGGCATTGTCGTCGGCGGCGCTGTCGGTCGCGGGATCGGCTGCGGCGTCCGTGTCGGCCCCCGCCGCGTGCGGCGGCGCGCGGTCGTCGGCAGGCGCGCCGGCGACAGGCGATTTGCTGCGCGCCAGTTCGGGTGGGGCCGCGCCTTCCGGCGATGCGACTTGGGCCGGGAGGGTCTCGGGAAACGGCACGGTATCGGTCAAAACGGGTGTGCTTCCAATGCAGCGCCGACGCGGCGGCGCCACGCGCGCACGCCGAACACGCGTCAAGTCGGCGCGCTCGCCGCCATATCCGCAATGCCCCGCAATAAGTCAAGGACGGCTGCGCCCTTCGGGCGCCGGCATTCGCCGATTTGACGGACGGCGCGGGGCCGTTGCTGCCCGGAAACTAGCCACGCCAGGGTGGCGCGTGCGCCGTCTGTACACCCATACTATGAACGTCAAGTACTTGCCGTCTTTCGAGATTGTTAAGATTGGGGGGCGCCGTCATGAACAGAACACGCAAGACTTCGCGGCGTACCTGGGTCGCGCCGATTGCGCTGCTGCCGACCCCGGTCGCGCCGCCGCCGGCCGCACAGGCATCCCGCGCGGCGACTCGGGCTTCCGGCAGGTCGGCCGAGCCGGCGCGGTGACGTCCGGCGCGGCGGACTTCCTGGGCGCCGGACCAGCGCCAATCGAGGAGTACGGCCTGATCGGCGACGGCCGCTCGGCAGCGCTGGTCGGGCGCGGCGGCGCGGTCGAGTGGCTCTGCTGGCCGCGCTTCGACAGCCCGGCCTGCTTCGCCGCACTGCTTGGTGGCCCCGAGGATGGGACATGGCGGATTGCGCCGGATCGCGCCGCGCCGCCGCCGCAGCGGCGTTACAGGGACGACACGCTTGTGCTCGAGACACGCTTCGCCACCGACGAGGGCGAGGTGACACTGACCGACGCGATGCCGCTCGACACCGGGCAGCCGGCGCTGGTGCGGCTGGTCGAAGGGCGGTCGGGGAACGTCGCCATGCGAATGGTGCTGGCGCCGCGGTTCGGTTACGGCGCGTTCGCCCCGGATATCATCAGGCTGGACGACGGCGCCGGCATCCACGCGGTCCATGGAGCGGACGGGGTGGTCCTGCGCGCGCCGGTGCCGCTCGACGTGGCCGACGGCACCGCGTCCGCCCGGTTCACGGTGCGACCCGGCGAGGTTCTGGCGTTCGTGCTGAGCCATGCGCCAAGCGGCGTCGAGCCGCCATTCGACGCCCAGGCGATGGTCGCGGACACCGTGCGATGGTGGCAGGAGTGGGCGGGGCAGTGCTCCTACCGGGGCGCCGACGCTGTTGCCGTGCGCCGCAGCCTGTTGACGCTGAAGGCGCTGGCGCACCGCCCGACCGGCGGTATCGTCGCGGCCCCGACGACCAGCCTGCCGGAAGCGCCCGGCGGTCCGCGCAACTGGGACTACCGGTTCTGCTGGCTGCGCGACGCCAGCCTCGCGTTGGGCGCGCTGCTGCAGGCCGGCTACATCGAGGAGGCGCGGGCATGGCGCGCGTGGCTGCGCCGCAGTCTGGCGGGCCGGCCGGACCAGATGCGCATCCTCTACGGCCTCGACGGCGAGGCCAATCTGATCGAACGCGAGGCGGACTGGCTGCCGGGCTACCAGGGCGCCCGCCCGGTGCGGCTGGGCAACGCGGCGCACGGCCAGTTGCAGCTCGACGTGTACGGCGAAGTGGCCGCGGCGCTGCACGACCTGCGCGCAACCGGGGTCAGCGGCTCGGCCGAGGACTGGGACGTCGAACGCGGATTGGTCGAGCATCTCGAGACGATCTGGCAGGAGCCGGACGAGAGCATCTGGGAGGTGCGCGGCGGGCGGCGCCGTTTCACGTTCTCGGCGGTGATGGCCTGGGTCGCGCTCGATCGCGCGGTCCGCTCCGCCGAGCAGTTCGCGCTGCCGGCGCCGCTGGAGCGCTGGCGCGGCCTGCGCGCCACCATCCACGCCGAGGTGTGCCGGGCCGGCTTCGATGCCGAGCGCAACAGCTTCGTCCAGAGTTTCGGCAGTCGCGCGCTGGACGCGAGCGTGCTGCTGATCCCGCAGGTCGGCTTCCTGCCGGCCGACGATCCGCGCGTGGTGGGGACGATTGCGGCGGTCGAGCGGGAGTTGCTGGTCGACGGCTTGCTCAGCCGCTACGACACCACCACGGGCGCCGACGGCCTGCCGCCCGGCGAAGGCGTTTTCCTCGCTTGCAGCTTCTGGCTCGCCGATGCCTATGCGATGCAGGGGCGCCGGGCGGAAGCGCGGGCGCTGTTCGACCGGCTGCTGGCGTTGCGCAACGATCTCGGGTTGCTTTCGGAGGAATACGATCCGGCGAGCCGCCGACTACTCGGCAATTTCCCGCAGGGGTTCAGCCATGCGGCGCTGGTGGGCACGGCGTTTCGGCTCGCCGCGCCGTGACCATCGAACGATGGGCAGGCGCCGAGATCACCAGCGGCGATAGCCGTAATATCCGCCGCCGCCGAACAGCATGACAAGCACGAGAATAATCAGGATCGTTGTCATAGCTACCTCCAATATCTCAATCTTGGGTTCTTCCATCCCAGAGATATGTTCGGGCCGCCGATCCGGCCAGTGTCGGAATCTACTTAGGCGCTGTACGCGATAGCCGATTCAGTTCGCCGTCGCGGATCCGCTCGCGGCGGGCAGCGGCGCCGGAAGCTGGCGCCGGCGCCGCGGCTGCAATGCCAGATAGACCACCGGCGTCGTGTACAGCGTCAGCGCCTGCGAGACGATCAGCCCGCCGATGATGGCGATGCCGAGCGGCTGGCGCAGCTCGGCGCCGGTGCCGAACCCGACCGCCAGCGGAACCGCGCCGAAGATCGCGGCCAGCGTTGTCATGATGATCGGGCGGAACCGCTCAAGGCACGCGGCGTGGATCGCCTCCAGCGGCGTGCGTCCGTAGTGGCGCTCCTGCTCCAGTGCGAAATCGATCAGCATGATCGCGTTCTTCTTGACGATGCCCATCAGCAGCAGGATGGCGATGATCGCGATCACCGACAGGTCGGTGCCGGTGATCAGCAGTGCCAGCAACGCGCCGAGACCGGCCGGGAACAGCGTGGAAATGATCGTCAGCGGCTGCGTCAGGCTTTCGTAGAGCACGCCGAGCACGATGTAGATCGCCAGGAACGCGGCGAGGATCAGCAGCGGCAGCGAGGCGATGCTTTGGGCGAACAGCTTCGTGTTGCCCGCGGTATCGGTGCGGATCGTCTCGGGCAGCCGCAGCTCGGCGACCGCGTGCTGCAGGTTCGCGAAGGCGGCGCCCTCGGTGAAGCCGGGCGCGATGTTGTAGCTGATCGTCGCGGCGGGGAACTGGCCCTGGTGCCGCACCGCGAGCGGCGCGGTGCCGCGCGTCAGCTTCACCACGCTCAGCAGTGGCACCTGGGTGCCGTTGGCCGCGCCGACGAAGATACGGTCGAGATAGCCGGGATCGGTCTGCACCTTCGGGTCGGTCTCCAGCACCACCCAGTACTGGTTGCGCTGGGCGTAGATCACCGAAATCTCGCGCTGCGAAAAGGCGTTGCTCAGCGCATCGTCGATCGTCGCGGCACTGACGCCGAGCCGGGCCGCGGCGACGCGGTCGATCCCGATGTTGACCTGCGGCGCGGCGGCATCCTGGTCGCTGGTGACGTCGGCAAGGCCCGGCGTATGGCGCAGCGCCTCCTCGAGCTTCTGGGTCCAGAGCAGCAATTCGTCGAGATCCTGGTCGATCAGGACGAACTGGTTGCTTGCGCCCGAGCGTCCGCCGGGCCGCAATTGCTGCGCCGACCAGAGGAACGTCTGCGTGCCGCCGAAGGCCGCCAGCGCCGGCCGCACGCGCGCGATCACGGCTTCCGACGAAATCCGGCGTTCGCCGGGCGGCTTGAGCGCGACCGTCAGGCCGATCCGGTTCATGGACGACCAGCCGCTGGTCACGCCGACCGTCGAGGCGACGGCCGACACCGCCGGATCGTGCATCAGGATGTCGACGACTGCGCGTTGCCGTTGCCGGGCCGCGGCGAAGGATACGTCTGGGCTGGCGACGATGACGCCCTGGATCAGGCCGGTGTCCTCGGTGGGCAGGAAGCCCTTCGGTACGACGGTGTAGAGCCAGAAGGTCAGCACGATGGTCGCGAAGGTGACGAACAGCATCAGTATGCGATGGCGCAGCGCCCAGCCCAGCGACCACGCATAGAACCGCAGCGAACCCGCGAACCCGCGCTCCACGGCGCGGTCGACGCCGGCCCATGCCCCGGTGCGCGGCCCCGGCGGCGGCATTTTCAGGAACTGTCCGCAGAGCATCGGCGTGAGCGTGAGCGAGACGGCGGCCGACACGGTGATGGCGATGGTCAGCGTCATCGCGAACTCGTGCAGCAGCCGGCCGAGAATGCCGCCCAGGAACAGCAGCGGGATGAACACCGCGACCAGCGACACGCTGATCGAAAAGACGGTGAACCCGATCTGGCGCGCGCCCTCGACCGACGCCTGCAACGGTGGGCGGCCATGCTCCATGTGCCGCACGATGTTCTCGATCATCACGATCGCGTCGTCCACGACGAAGCCGACCGAGATGGTGATCGCCATCAGCGAGTAGTTGTCGAGCGCGAAACCCTCGAACCACATCACCGCCAGCGTGCCGGCGATGGACAGCGGCACGGTGACACCGGCGGCGACCGTGGGCACGAGGCGGCGCATGAACAGCAGCACCACCAGGATCACCAGCGCGATGGTGATCAGCAGCGTATATTCCACATCCGCAACACTCGCGCGGATCATCGTGGTGCCGTCCGACAGGATCACGAGCTTGATGTCCGGTGGGATCCAGGTTTGCAGCAGCGGCAACACCGCGCGCACCCGGTCCACGGTCTCGATCACGTTGGCGCCGGCGGTCTTGGAGATCGTCAGCAGGATCGCCGGCTTGCCGTTGAAGCCGGCAGCAAGCCGCGTGTTGGCGACGCCGTCGATCACGCTCGCAACGTCGGTCAGCCGCACGATGGCACCGTTCGCCATCTTCAGCACCAGCGGCCGATAGTCCTTCGCCGTGTTGAGCTGGCCGTTGATGCCGATCAGCTCCGCCCGCGCCGGACCCTCGAACCCCCCGGTCGGGCCGGTGACGTTGGCCGCGCGGATCGCCGCGTAGACGTCTTCCGCCGACAGATGCGCGGCCGCCAGCGCCGCCGGATCCAGCCGCACGCGCACCGCCGGCTTTTCCGCGCCGTTCACCTGCACCTGCGACACGCCCTCGACCTGCGAGAGCCGCTGCGCCAGCACGGTGTCAGCCGCGTCGTAGATCTGGGCGGGCGAAAGCGTGTCCGACGTCAGCGCGATCGTCATGATCGGAAACGACGCCGGATTGAATTTGCGGAAGAACGGGCGCACCGGCAGATCGGACGGAAGATCGGGCAGCGCCGCGTTGATCGCGGCCTGCACGTCGTGCGCGGCGCCGTCGATATCCCGGGAAATGTCGAACTGCACGATGATCGAGCCGGCGCCGGTGGAACTCAGCGAAGTCAGTTCGGTCACGCCGGCGATCTCGCCGAGGCGGCGTTCCAGCGGCGCGCAGATCGCGCTCGCGATGTTCGCGGGGTCGGCGCCGGGGCGGTTGGCGAACACGACGATGGTCGGGATGTCGACGCTCGGCAGTGCTGCGACCGGCAGGAAGAAGTAGGCGACGCAACCGGCCAGCAGCAACCCGAGTGCCAGCAGGAAGGTGGCGACCGGCCGATGGATGAAAATCGCCGAGAAGCCCATCGCTACTCGGCCGCGGCCGGCTGCGGCGCCGGACCAAGCACGCGCAGCCGCACTCGTTCGAGAGCCAGATAAATCGCTGGAGTCGTGTAGAGAGTAAGAAGCTGGCTCAGCAGCAGGCCGCCGACGATGGTGACGCCGAGCGGGATGCGCAGTTCGCTGCCGGTGCCATGCCCGAGCATCAGCGGCATCGCGCCGAGCAGCGCCGAGGCGGTCGTCATCATGATCGGGCGGAAACGCAGCAGGCAGGCCTCGGCGATCGCCTCGCGCGGCGACAGGTTGCGCGTGCGCTCGGCGTCGATCGCGAAGTCGATCATCATGATCGCGTTTTTCTTGACGATGCCCATCAGCAGGACGATGCCGACCAGCGCCACCAGCGACAGGTCCTCGCCCACCAGCATCAGCGCCAGCAACGCGCCGATGCCGGCCGAGGGCAGCGTCGAGAGGATGGTGATCGGATGGATCGTGCTCTCGTAGAGCACCCCGAGCACGATGTAGATCACGACGACGGCGGCCAGGATCAGCCAGGGCTCGCTCGCCAGCGACGCCTGGAACTCCGCCGCGTCGCCGGAGTAGCGGCCGGTGATCGTCGCCGGCAGCGCGATCGACTGCTCGGCATCGGCGACCGCCTGCACGGCCGCACCGAGCGAGGCGCCGTCGCCGAGGTTGAAGCTCAATGTCACCGACGGGAACTGCCCGTCATGCGTCACCACCAGCGGCGCCGTGGTGCGCTCGATGCGCGCGATCGCGGTCAGCGGCACCTGCGCGCCGGCGCTGCCTGGCACGCGCAACTGCGAGAGCATGGTGACATCGCGCTGCCAGCCCGGATCGGCTTCCAGCACGACGCGATACTGGTTCGCCTGGCCGAAGATGGTCGAGATCTGGCGCTGCCCGAACGCGTCGTACAGCACGTCCTGGATCGCCTGCATGGTCACGCCAAGCCGCATCGCCGCGTCGCGGTCGACGTGGACGAACGTGCGGAAGCCTTCGTTCTGCTGGTCGCTCGCGACGTCGCGCAGTTCCGGCAACGTGCGCAGCTTCGCCAGCACGCGCGGCGCCCAGGCGGCGAGTTCCAGCGGGTCGGTGTCGATCAGCGTGTACTGGAACTGGGTGCGGCTGACCCGGGTGCCGATCTGGATGTCCTGCACCGGCTGCATGAACACCGACAGGCCCGGAACCGGGGCGAGCCGCGCCTGCAGCCGCTCCGCGATTGCCTGCGCGCTTGCACTGCGCTGTCGTCGCGGCACCAGCACGATGCTCAGGCGCCCGGTGTTCGGGGTCGGGTTGATCGTGCCGGCGCCGACGAAGCTGACGACGCCGGCCACGTCCTGGTCCTGCCGAACTAGATCGGCCGCGCGCAACTGCAACTCGCTCATGCGTGGGATGGAAATGCTCTGCTCGCCCTGGGTCACCGCGACGATCAGGCCGGTGTCCTGCAACGGCAGGAAACCCTTGGGGATCACGATGTAGAGCAGGACCGTGCCGACCAGCGTCGCGACGGCGAGGCCGAGCATCAGCGTCTCGTGGCGCAGCGACACCGCAAGGCTGCGCCGGTAGCCGGCGAGCAACGCGAGGAAGCCCCGCTCCATCGCCCGCGACAGCCGGCCGGGCGTTTCCTCGGCAGGCGTGCGCAGCAGCCGGCCGCACATCATCGGCGTCAATGTCAGCGAGACGACGGCGGAGACCACGACGGCAACCGACAGCGTCATCGCGAATTCGGAGAACAGCCGCCCGACCACGCCGGGCATGAACAGCAGCGGGATAAAGACCGCTACCAGAGAGACGGTCAGAGAAACAATCGTGAAGCCGATCTGCGCGGCGCCGCGATACGCCGCCTGCAACGGCGGCACGCCCTGCTCGATGTAGCGCACGACGTTCTCGATCATCACGATCGCGTCGTCCACGACGAAGCCGGTCGCGACGGTGAGCGCCATCAGCGAGAGATTGTCGAGCCCGTAGCCGAGTTCGGCCATCGCGGCGAAGGTGCCGATCAGCGACAGCGGCAATGCCACGGCAGGTACGATGGTCGCGCGCCAGGTGCGCAGGAACAGGAAGATCACGCCGACCACGAGCGCGACCGAGAGGATCAGCGTGCCCTGCACGTCGGCGACGCTGGCGCGGATCGTCGCGGTGCGGTCGCTGACGATGGTCATGCGGATGCCGGTCGGCATCGCGCGCTGCAGCGCCGGCAGTTCGCGCTTGATGCGATCGACCGTCTGCACGATGTTGGCGCCGGGCTGGCGCTGGATGTCGAGCACCACCGCCGGTCGTCCGTTGTAGGCCGCAGCGGTGCGCTCGTTCTCCAGTCCGCTGGTCACGGTGCCGACGTCGTCCAGCCGTACCGGCGCGCCGTTGTGCCACGCCAGCACCAGCGTGCGGTAGGCGGCCGGCGAGACGAGCTGGTCGTTGGCGCCGAGCGACAGCGCCTGCCGCGGCCCGTCGAACCCGCCCTTGGCGCCGTTGACATTGGCCGCCGCGATGGCGGTGCGCACGTCCTCCATCGACAGCCCGTATGCCGCCAGCCGCGCCGGGTCGACGCGCACGCGCACCGCCGGACGCATGTTGCCCTGCACGATCACGCGGCCGACGCCGTCGATCTCCGAAAGCCGCGGCAGCAGCAGCGTGTCGGCGGCGTCGCTGACCTGGTCGAGCGTGATCGCGTCCGATTCCAGTGCGAGCGTCAGGATCGGCGCGTCCGCCGGGTTCACCTTCGCGTAGACCGGCGGATAGGGCAGCGTCAGCGGCAGAGTGCCGGCGGCGGCGTTGATCGCGGCCTGCACGTCCTCCGCCGCGCTGTCGATTGCGCGGTCGAGCGCGAATTGCAGCGTGATCTGGCTGACCCCCTCGGAACTCATCGAGGTCATCTCGGTCAGTCCCTGGATCTGGCCGAACTGCCGTTCCAGCGATGCGGTGATGAGCGTGGCAACCGTGTCGGGGCTCGCGCCCGGGAGTTGGGTGGTCACCTCGATGGTCGGGAAATCGACCTGCGGCAGCGCCGAGACCGGCAGCGCGCGATAGCCGAGCAGGCCGGCCAGCAGCACCGCGATCGCCAGCAGGCCGGTCGCGATCGGGCGGGCGATGAACGGCGCGGACAAGTTCACGTCGGGCCGTGGCCGCTGGGCCGGCTCGCGGTTTCCGGGGCGGCGCTTTGCGGCACGGCGTCGGGGGCCGTGCCGGCGGGCGGCGGCGCGATGCTGACGCGGGCGCCGTCGGTGAGCCGGCCGGCGCCGTCCACCACCACGCGCTCGCCCGGTTGCAGCCCGCTTTCGACGATGCTCTCGCGCTGGTCTTCGTGCCCGATCGCGACGACCCGGCGGGTCGCGGTCAGGTCGGCCCCGACGACATACGCGTAGGTCCCGAGCGGCCCGCGCTGCACCGCGACCGGCGGCACCACGGTCGCGTCGTGCCGCGTGTCGACCAGCAGCCGAACGGTCACGAAGGCGCCGGGCCACAGCAGCAGCCGATCGTTGGGGAACATCGCCTTGAGCTTGATCGTGCCGGTGGCGGGGTCGACCTGGTTGTCGAGCACCGCGAGCGTGCCGCGATCCAGCGGCGTCGCGTCCGCCGCACCCTGCGGCAGCGCCTCGACCGCCGGCGTTCCCGCCGACAGCGCGGCGACAACCGCGGCAAGCTGCTGCTGCGGCAGCGTGAACACGACCGCGATCGGCTTGAGCGTGGTGATCATCACGAGCCCGGTCGTGTCGGCCGCGTGGACCAGATTGCCCTGGTCGACGAGACGAATACCGGTGCGGCCGTCGATCGGCGCGGTGATCGTGGTGTAGCTGAGCTGGGCACGCGCATTGTCGATCGCCGCCTGGTCCTGCGCGACTTGCGCCTCCAGTTGTGCGACCGTGGCGCGCTGCGTGTCGGCCTGCTGGGCGGACGTGTAGGCGGTGACTGCGAGCTTGGCATACCTACCCAAATCGACCCGAGCGTTGGCGAGATTGGCCGCATCCTGTGCCTTCTTGGCGACGGCGGAATCGAGCGTCGCCTGGTAGGTCCGCGCGTCGAGCTTCGCCAGCACGTCGCCCGCGTGGACGTCCTGGCCCTCGCGGAACCGCACCTCGGTGAGCACGCCGTCGACCTGCGGCTTGATGGTGACGGTGGCGCTGGCCTGCACGGTGCCCAGCCCTTCGAGCCAGATCGGCACGTCGCGCCGCTCGACGTTGGCGACCACCACCGGGATCGGGTCATGGCCGGTCGCCGCCGACGCATCGGCGCTGCCGCGATGCCGGCCGGCAAACCACCACCAGCCGCCGCCGACAACCGCAAACAGGACAACGATCAGCAGCAGACGACGCATCAGGCTGGTTCCCATGTCCCGGCTGGCGGGCGGCTCTATAGCACGCCGTTGAAGATCGGCGTGGCCGGCGGCACCACGCTCTGCGCCGTCCAGCCGCCGCCGAGCGCCTTGTATAGGTTCACCAGCGCCAGCACGCGCGACAGCCGCACCTGCGCCAGCGTGTCCTGATCCGTGTACAGCGTCGATTGGGTCTGCAACGCCGTGACGATGTCGAGCGTCCCTGCCGCCACCTGCGCGCGGGCGATGTCGGCGGCGCGTTGCGCGGTGCGCACGCGCCTCCGCCTCAAGCTGCTCCTGCTCGGTCGTTTCGCGCCATTCGATCAGCGCCGTTTCCACGTCGGTGAACGCCTGCACCACCGCCTTGTGGTAGTCGGCGAGCAGTTCGTCGTAGCGCGCCTTGGCCTGGTCGTATTGCGCGCCGAGCTTGCCGTTGTCGAAGATCGTCTGCGTGGCGCTGGCGGCGGCATTGAGCAGCACCGATTGCGGCTGCAGCAGCGTCTGCAATGCGGTGCTCTGCCAGCCGGCGGAGCCGGTCAGCGTGATGGTCGGAAAGAACGCCGCGCGGGCGGCACGGATGTTGGCGTTCTGCGCGATCAACTGCGCTTCCGCCGAGGCGACGTCCGGCCGGCGCGCCAGCAGCGTCGAGGGCAGGCCCGGCGCCACTTCCGGCAGCGCGAGCGTGGTCAACGTGCCGGCCGGCACCGGGACGTTTTCCGGCAGCCGGCCGACCAACACCGCGAGCGCCGCCACCTGCTGGTCGCGCAGGTTGCGGAAATTGGGCAGCGTGGCGCGGATGCCGGCGACCAGCGCCGCCTCTTGCGCGACATCGAGTTCCGAGGCAGTGCCGACCTCCAGCCGCGCCCGGATCGCCTGCAGGATCTCCTCGGCGTCGCGCAGGTTCTGTTCGGCGACGGCCAGCCGGTCCTGGTAGGCGAGTGCCGTGAACCACGTGGTCGCCGTGCTGCCGAGCGTGGTCAGTGTTACCGTCTGCTGGTCGAAGCGGCTGAACAGCGCGTTGCCGGCCGCCGCCTGCTGCGCGGCCCGGTTGGCGCCCCAGAAATCCAGCTCGTAGCTGGCGCTCGGCCCCAGGCTGTAGGTGCGGTACTCGATCGTCTGATTGGCCGCCTGCCCGGGCAGGCCGGGCGAGCCGATCGCCGCGTTCGCGAACGAGGTGCGGGTCCAGGTCTGCTTGGCGCTGCCGTCCACCTGCGGCAGCAGCGCGGCGCCGGCGGCGCGCAGGCTTGCGTCGGCCTGCGCGACCCGGGCGATCGCGGCCCTGACGTCGAAGCTTTTTGCTGTGGCGTCGGCCATCAGCGCGTCGAGTTCGGGCGAGCGGAACCCCTTCCACCAATCGGCGGCCACCGCCGTCGTGGCGGCGGGTGACGGGGCCCGATAGCCGGCGGGGACCTCCGAATGCGGCTGGACGTAGCGCGGGCCGAGCTGGCAGCCCCCGAGCAGCATCAGCGCCGCCGCGGCAGAATCCGGCCGCCAACGCGCGCGCGACCATTACGCGCTTGCCCGCCGGCAAAGTTGGCGCAGCACCCAAATGTCCGGCCCGGTCATCGTGGCCCGTCTATAGCCCGGGTTCCCAATTACCCGCATGGCCGCGGCATTGCCGCCCGGACAGGTGGCCGGCCGGAAGCTGCGCAATCGATCTTGTGCCGCCGCCCGCGGTATGCAAAGCACACCTGCAAGGATGACAATGTCAGGGAGACGTCCGGAGCGTGGCCGACACGATCCTGGAAACCACCGGGCTCACCCGCGAATTCCGGGGCTTTGTCGCCGTCAACGGGGTCGATCTGCGGGTGCGCGCCGGCACCATCCACGCGCTGATCGGGCCGAACGGCGCCGGCAAGACCACCTGCTTCAACCTGCTGACGAAATTCCTCCAGCCGACCCGCGGCAGCATCCGGTTCAAGGGCCGCGACATCACCGGCCTCCGGCCGGCTGAGGTTGCCCGTCTCGGCCTCGTGCGCAGCTTCCAGATTTCGGCCGTGTTCGCCCATCTCACTGCGCTGCAGAACGTGCGCGTGGCGCTGCAGCGCGGCCGCGGCGGCAGCTTCGATTTCTGGCGCGCCGAACAGGTGCTCGATCACTACAACGCCCGCGCGCTCGGCCTGCTCGAGGATGTCGGCCTGCGCGCCTTCGCCGACGTGCCGGCCGGCCAGCTCGCCTATGGCCGGAAGCGCGCGCTGGAGATCGCCACCACGCTCGCGCTCGACCCGGAGATGCTGCTGCTCGACGAGCCGACCGCCGGCATGGCGCACGCCGACGTCGACCACACGGTGGCGCTGATCCGCCGGATCCGCGAGGGGCGCACCATCCTGATGGTGGAGCACAACCTCTCGGTGGTGGAGGGGCTGTGCGACACCATCACCGTGCTGACGCGCGGTCGCGTGCTGGCCGAGGGCGACTACGCCGCGGTGTCGCGCAACCCGGAGGTGATCTCCGCCTATCTGGGCAGCGCCGATGCCTGAGGCGCCGTACCTGCACGTGCGCGGGCTGAACGCCTGGTACGGCGAGAGCCACATCCTGCAAGGCGTCGATTTCGACGTCGCCGAGGGCGAGGTGGTGACGCTGCTGGGCCGCAACGGCGCCGGCAAGACCACGACGCTGAAATCGGTGATGGGTCTGGTCGGCCGCCGCAGCGGTACCATCCGGTATCGCGGCACCGACATCGCCGCCATGCGCTCCGACCTGATCGCCCGCGCCGGCATCGCGCTGTGCCCCGAGGAGCGCGGCATCTTTGCCTCGCTTGTCGGTCGCCGAGAACCTGTCGCTGCCGCCGATCGTGGCGCCGGGCGGGCTCGACATGGCGACGCTGCACGCGTTGTTCCCCAATCTGCAGGAGCGCGCGCGCAGCCAGGGCACCCGGCTCTCGGGCGGCGAACAGCAGATGCTGGCAATCGCGCGCATCCTGCGCACCGGCGCCCGGCTGCTGCTGCTCGACGAGCCGACCGAGGGGCTGGCGCCGGTGATCGTGCAGCAGATCGGCCGCACCATCCGCGAGATCAAGCAGCGCGGCTTCACGGTGCTGCTGGTTGAACAAAACTTTCGTTTCGCCGCCACGGTGGCCGA
The DNA here is from genome assembly GCA_963697635.1 of uncultured Solirubrobacterales bacterium. Taxonomy (GTDB): domain Bacteria; phylum Pseudomonadota; class Alphaproteobacteria; order Acetobacterales; family Acetobacteraceae; genus CAJCJG01. The sequence goes on from CAVOOS010000020.1 coordinate 140,187, forward strand.
TCGCCACTACGTGATGGAGCATGGCCGCGTCGTCGACATGATCCCGAACGCCGACCTCGACGCCTCGATGGAGAAGCTGCACGATTATCTGGGTGTCTGATAAGTATCTGCCCTCGGCCCGGCGCGCGACGCGTCTGCCGATCCAACGAGCCGGCTGCGCCGGCAGCAAGGGAGACGTTCGATGCGCCTGACCCGCCGCGAAGTGCTCGGTTCCGCCGCCGCCGCCGCTTCCACCGCCATGCTGTCCGCCCGGCCGGCACGAGCACAGGTACCGACGATCAAGCTCGGCGTGCTCACCGACCTGTCCGGCCCGTACAAGGACATCGGCGGCCCGCTCGCGACCGACTGCGCGCGCCTGGCGGTCGCCGATTTCGGTGCCGCCGCCAAGGGCTTCAACGTCGAAGTGATCCAGGCCGACCACCAGAACAAGCCCGACATCGGCGCCGGCATCGCCCGCCAATGGTTCGACCGCGACGGCGTCGACGTGATCCTCGACGTGCCGAACTCCGGCGTCTCGCTCGCCGTCTCCGGCGTCGCCAAGGAAAAAAACAAGATTTTCCTGGTCAGCAACGCGGCGACGTCGGATCTCACCGGCAGCAAGTGCAACGCCAACACGATCCACTGGGTCTACGACACCTGGATGCTGGCGCATTCGACCGGCGGCGCGCTGGTGAAGTCCGGCGGCGACAGCTGGTACTTCATCACCGCCGACTACGCGTTCGGCCACGCGCTGCAGCGCGACACCACCAACTTCGTCACCGCCGCCGGCGGCAAGGTGGTCGGCTCCTCGGCCTATCCGTTCCCCGGCACCAGCGATTTTTCAAGCTTCCTGCTGCAGGCGCAGTCGAGCGGCGCCAAGGTGGTGGCGTTCGCCAACGCCGGCAACGACACCGTCAATTCGATCAAGCAGGCGCACGAGTTCGGCGTCACCCAGACGCTGGCGGGGCTGCTGGTGTTCATCGCCGACGTGCACGGCATGGGCCTGCCGACCGCGCAGGGGCTGGTGGTGTCGGCGACGTTCTACTGGGATCTCGACGACCGCAAGCGGGCGTTCTCCAAGCGGCTGTGGGACAAGGTGCCGAACGTGCGCGCCGGCATGGGCCATGCCGGCGACTACTCCAGCGCGCTGCACTACCTGAAGGTGGTCGCCGAGATGGGCGCCGCGCAGGCGAAGGCCGACGGCGCGGCGACGGTCGCGCGCATGAAGGCGATGCCGACCGATGACGACTGCTTCGGCCCGGGCAAGATCCGCGAGGACGGGCGCAAGATCCATCCGTGCTTCCTGTTCCAGGTGAAGAAGCCCGAGGAGAGCAAGGGTCCGTGGGACTACTACAAGCTGCTGGCGACCGTGCCCGCCGATGAAGCGTTCCGCCCGATGAAGGACGGCGGCTGCCCGCTGGTCAAGGCGTAAGATCGGAGATACCCAAATGCGCCTGACCCGCCGGAGCCTGATGGGCACCGCAGTCGCCACATCGGCTGCGGGATTGTCGGCAAGGCGGGCGCGGGCCGACCGGCCGGTGCTCCGGCTCGGGGTGCTGACCGACCTCTCCGGCCCGTATCGCGACACCGGCGGCCGCGGCTCGGTTGCCGGGGCGGAGCAGGCGGCGGCCGAGGCGATGGCCGCCTCCCCCGGATTGCAGGTCGAGGTGCTGGCCGGCGACCACCAGAACAAGCCGGACATCGGCGCCGGCCTCGTGCGGCAATGGTTCGATCGCGACGGCGTCGATGTGATCCTTGACGTGCCGAACAGCGCCGTCGGCCTCGCGGTCGCCCAAATCGCGCACGAGAAGGACCGCGTGTTCCTGGCGAGCGGCGCCTCCACGACCGACCTGACCGGCGCGCGCTGTGCGCCGACGACGGTGCACTGGACGTTCGATACGTACATGCTGGCGCGGTCCAGCGCCGGCGCCTTGGTCGCCGCCGGCCACGACAGTTGGTTCTTCATCGTTGCCGACTACGCATTCGGCCACACGCTGCAGCAGCAAGCGACGGCGGTCGTCGAGCAGGCTGGCGGGCACGTTACCGGCTCGGTGACGTACCCGTTTCCGGGCACGACCGATTTTTCCTCGTTCCTGCTTCAGGCAAAAGCGAGCGGCGCCAAAACGCTCGGCCTGTGCAATGCCGGCGCCGACGCCATCAACTGCATCAAGCAGGCGACCGAGTTCGGCCTCGCTGCCGGCGGGATCACGCTCGCCGCGCTGCTGATGTTCATCCCCGACGTCCACGCTCTCGGCCTGACTGCTCGCGCAGGGGTTGGTGCTGACCGAAACGTTCTACTGGGACCAGAACGACCGCACGCGGGCGCTGACAGCGCGGCTGCAGGCCGCGCGTGCGGGCCGACTGGCGCCCCGACATGGAGCACGCCGGCACCTACGGGGCCGCGTTGCACTATCTGAAGGCGGCCGCCGACATGGGTGCGGCGACGGCGAAGGCATCCGGTGCGGCGACAGTTGCGCGCATGAAGGCGATGCCGACCGACGACGACGCGTTCGGGGCCGGCCGGATCCGCGAGGACGGGCGCTTGCTGCATCCCGCCTATCTGTTCCAGGTCAAGCAGCCCGGCGAAAGCAGTGGGCCGTGGGATTACTACAAGCTGTTGGCCACCGTGCCGGCCGAGCAAGCGGTGCGTCCGCTCAAGGACGGCGGCTGCCCGTTCGTGAAAACCTGAGCCGGAACAAGGGAGGAGTGCCACAATGAGCTTATCTCGCCGCCTGCTGCTGGGCAGCGCTGCCGCTGCCGCCGCCGTGCCGCCGCTGCGCCGTGCCCGCGCGCAAGCGGCGGGGATCAAGATCGGCGTGCTGACCGATCTGTCCGGCCCATACAAGGACATCTCCGGCCTGGGCTCCATTGAATGCACGCGCATGGCGGTGGCGGAATCCGGGATGGCCAATGTCGACCTCCTGCACGCCGACCACCAGAACAAGCCCGACATCGGTGCCGAGATTGCGCGCAAGTGGTTCGACGAAGACGGCGCCGATCTGATCATCGACGTCTCGAACTCGGCCGTGGCGCTTTCGGTCTCCGGCGTTGCGCGCGAGAAGAACAAGATCCTGATTGCGACCGGTGCCGCGACGTCTCAGCTCACCGGCACCAAGTGCAGCCCGAACACGATCCACTGGGTCTACGACACCTGGATGCTGGCGCATTCCACCGGCGGCGCGCTGGTCAAGGCGGGCGGCGATTCGTGGTATTTCATCACGGCCGATTATGCGTTCGGCCACGCGCTGCAAAACGACACGGCGAATTTCGTGACGGCCGCCGGCGGCAAGGTGGTCGGCTCGTCGGCGTATCCTTTCCCCGGCACCACGGATTTTTCCGCCTATCTGCTGCAGGCCAGGGCGAGCGGCGCCAAAGTGGTCGGTCTCGCCAACGCCGGCGCCGACACGATCAACAGCATCAAGCAGGCGCACGAGTTCGGCATCAAGCAGACACTCGCCGGGCTGCTGGTGTTCCTGACCGACGTCCACGCGCTCGGGCTGGAGACCGCGCAGGGCCTGGCGATCTCCGAGACCTTCTACTGGGACCTGAACGACCGCACGCGCGCATTTTCCGACCGGCTCGCGGCAAGGGCGCCGGGCAGGCGCGCGACCATGATCCAGGCCGGCGACTACTCCTGCGTCCGGCACTACCTGAACGTCGCGAACGCGATGGGCCTCGCGCAGGCGAAAGCCGATGGCGCCGCGACGGTCGCGCGGATGAAGGCGACGCCGACCGACGATGACTGCTTCGGGCCGGGCTCGATCCGCGAGGATGGGCGCAAGCTGCATCCCTGCTATCTGTTCCAGGTGAAGTCGCCGGCAGAAAGCAAGGGGCCGTGGGATTACTACAAGCTGCTCGGCACGGTCCCGGCCGACGAAGCGTTCCGCCCGCTGAAGGATGGCGGCTGCCCAATGGTGAAGGCCTGAATTGAAAGACATGGAGGCGCGCTGATGAATGTTTCCCGTCGCCTGCTGCTGGGCAGCGCTGCGGCCGCGGCCGCACTGCCGAACCGTCGTGCCCGTGCGCAGGACAAGAACACCATCCGGATCGGCGTGCTGAACGATCAGTCCGGCCCGTACCGCGACACCGGCGGCCTGACCTCGGTTGCGTGCACGAAGCAGGCGGTCGACGAGTTCAAGGCGCAGGGTTTTGCCGTCGAGGTGATCATGGCCGATCACCAGAACAAGCCGGACATCGGCTCCGGCATCGCGCGGCAATGGTACGACCGCGACGGCGTCGACGTGATCCTCGACGTGCCCACCTCCTCCGTGGCACTGGCGGTCGCCAGCGTCGCCAAGGAAAAGGACAAGGCCTACCTGAACATCGGCGCCGCGACCGCCGACCTGACCGGCAAGGCGTGCGCGCCGTGCATCGTTCACTGGGCCTACGATGTCTACATGCTCGGCAAATCGACCGGCGGCGCAACCGTCCGCTCGGGCGGCGACAGCTGGTACTTCATCACCGCCGACTACGTGTTCGGCCATCAGTTGCAGACGCAGACCACCCGCTTCGTCGAGGCGGCCGGAGGCAAGGTGCTCGGCTCGTCGGCCTATCCGTTTCCGGGCACATCGGATTTTTCAAGCTTCCTTTTGCAGGCGCAGGCGAGCGGCGCGAAGGTGCTGGGCTTCTGCAACGCCGGCGCGGACACGGTGAACAGCATCAAGCAGGCGCACGAGTTCGGCATCCCGATGCGGCTTGCGGCGATGCTGATGTTCATCACCGACGTGCACGCGCTCGGCCTCGACGTCGCGCAGGGGCTGACGCTGACCGAGAGTTTCTACTGGGACCTGAACGACCGCACCCGCGCGTTCACCGAGCGGGTCAAGCCGCGCACGCCGAACAACTGGCCGAACATGATCCACGCCGGCTGCTACGCGGCCACGCTGCACTACCTGAAGGCCGTGCAGCAGATCGGCGCGGCCGCCGCCAAGCAGAGCGGCGCCGCCGTGGTGGCCGCGATGAAGGCGATGCCGACCGACGACGACGCGTTCGGCCGCGGCCGCATCCGCGAGGACGGCCGCGGCCTGTTCCCGAGCTACCTGTTCCAGGTCAAGAAGCCGGCCGAGAGCAAGGGTCCCTGGGATTTCTACAAGCTGCTCGCGACGTCGACCCCGGAGGAGGCATGGCGCCCGCTGTCCGAGGGCGGCTGTTCGTTCATCAAGGCGTGATGCGCTCCCATCCTGTTCCGTCAGCGCCGCGAAGGCGGGCATCCAGTCGATCCGATCGCTTCGCTCGGTTCGCCTGGATTCCCGCTTCCACGGGACTGACGGAACGACGGTTGGGCGGCCGCCTCTGATGATCATGATCTTCGGCAAGCCGTTGCTGCTGCTGTATGGCCAGCTCACGCTCGGGCTGATCAACGGCGCGTTCTACGCGCTGCTGTCGCTGGGGCTCGCGGTGATCTTCGGGCTGCTGAACATCATCAACTTCGCCCACGGCGCGCTGTTCATGCTCGGCGCCTTCGTCACCTGGGGGCTGCTGAACTACTTCGGCATCTCCTACTGGGCGGCCTTGATCATTGCGCCGGTGGTCGTCGGCGCGTTCGGCGTCGTGCTGGAGCGGGTGCTGATCCAGCGGCTGCATGGGCTCGACCACCTGTACGGCCTGCTGCTGACCTTCGGCTGCGCGCTGGTGATCGAGGGCCTGATGCGCAACCAGTTCGGCAGTTCCGGCGTGCCCTACGCGATCCCGGCGGCGCTGTCGGGACCGCTCAATCTCGGCTTCATGGTGCTGCCGCTGTATCGCGCCTGGGTGGTGATCGCGGCGGCGGGGATGTGCCTGATCACATGGCTGCTGATCGAAAAAACCCGGCTCGGCGCGACGCTGCGCGCGGCGACCGAGAACGCGCCCCTGGTGCAGGCGTTCGGTGTCAACGTGCCGCGCCTGGTCACGCTGACCTACGGCGCCGGCGTCGGCCTCGCGGCGTTCGCGGGCGTGCTGGCCGCACCGATGAATTCTGTCAATCCCAACATGGGATCGAACCTGATTGTCGTGGTGTTCGCGACCGTGGTGATCGGCGGCATGGGGTCCATCCTCGGTTCCGTGGTCACCGGGTTCGGCCTCGGCATCATCGAGGGACTGACCAAGGTCTACTATCCGGAGGGGTCGGCGACGGTGGTGTTCGTGGTCATGGCGATCGTGCTGCTGGTGCGCCCGGCTGGCCTGTTCGGCAGGGCCGCCTGAGATGACGTTCGGGTTCACGCGGGCGCAGGCGGTGGCGCTGGTGGCGATGGTGGCGCTGATCGTCGTGGCACCCGCGGTGCTGTATCCGGTGTTCCTGATGAAGGTGCTGTGCTTCGGCCTGTTCGCCGCGGCCTTCAACCTGCTGATCGGCTATGTCGGGCTGCTGTCGTTCGGCCACGCCGCGTTCTTCGGCATGGGCAGCTACGTCGCCGCCTGGACCGCGAAATACTGGGGCCTCTCGTCCGAGCTCTCCATCCTCGCCGGCGGCCTGGTGGGCGCGGCGCTGGGACTGGTGTTCGGCTGGCTCGCGATCCGTCGCTCGGGCATCTACTTCGCCATGATCACGCTTGCGCTCTCGCAGATGGTCTATTTCTTTTGCGTCGAGGCGCCGTTCACCGGCGGCGAGGATGGCATCCAGCAGGTGCCGCGCGCGCCGCTCTTCGGCCTCATTCCGATGCAGGACGACATGGCGCTGTACTGGTGGATCGCCGCGATCTTCCTGGCCGGGTTCCTGCTGATCCACCGCATCGTGCACTCGCCGTTCGGCCAAGTGCTCAAGGCGATCCGGGAGAACGAGCCGCGCGCCATTTCGCTCGGCTACCGGGTGGACGACTACAAGCTGCTGGCCTTCGTGCTGTCGACGTTCCTGGCCGGGATCGCGGGCGGCGCGAAGTCCCAGGTGTTCGGCATCGCGACGCTGACCGACGTGCACTGGTCGATGTCGGGCGAGGTGGTGCTGATGACGCTGCTCGGCGGCATCGGCACGATTTTCGGGCCGGCGATGGGTGCCCTGGTGTTCGGCGCGCTGGAGACCTATCTCGCCCAGTTCGGCGACTGGGTGACGGTGACGCAGGGCGCGATCTTCATCCTCTGCGTGCTCGCCTTCCGCCGCGGCCTGATCGGCGAGGTGGGCGCGCGGCTGCGGCTGGCGCTGTAGGGGGCGACGACGCTCCCGCCGCTTTGTCGTCCCGCCGTTGCTGGGATAGAATGCCCGGCGAAAGAGAGCGCCCGATGACCGAAATTCGTGCCCGCATCCTGGTCGGCCCCGACCACCGCATCTCCGGCAGTGTCCCCGATGACGTGCCGCCCGGCGAGCACGAGGCGGTGATCACGGTGGCCGTGTTGCCGGAGATCCAACGACCAGTAAAGCCATTCCGTATCGAAGATCTGCCGTCTCACGACATTCCATGGGATGACAGCATCTCGCTGCGGCGCGAGGACATCTATGGCGACGATGGCAGGTGAGCCCGTCTTTCTCGACACGAATGTTCTCGTCTACGCCAGCCGGCCAAGTTCGGGCGGGCATCGGGCCGCTCAGGCTGCGCTGAAGCAACTCGCCGCGGATGCCAGTCGGCTGTGGATCAGCCGGCAAGTGCTGCGGGAATATCTCTCGGTCGTGACCCGGCCCCAGGCGACCGCGCCTGCACTTCCGATGGCGGCCGCGCTCGCCGACATACGGCGTTTTCAGGTGTCATTCGGCGTCGCCGAGGACGGTTCAGCCGTGCTCGAACGGCTGTTGCACCTGCTTGCCACCTATCCTGGCGCGGGAAAGCAGGTGCATGATACCAACTTGGTCGCCAACATGCTCGAGTGCGGCATCCATCGGCTGCTCACCTTCAATTCTGCCGACTTCAGGCGCTTCGCCGGCGTGATCTATCTGGTGCCGCTACCCGCGCCATGAACCTGCCGCCCGGCCCAGGTGCGCGCCGGCTACCCTTCCCATCGTTGTGATCGACCAGATATAACGCCCGCCAACACCATCCGAAGGAGCCAAATCGTGGATCACGAGAAACAATTCTACATCGACGGCGCATGGGTCGAGCCGGCCGCGCCGAAACTGCTCGACGTGATCGATCCCTCGACCGAGGAAGCGTTCACCCAGATCGCGGTCGGCAGCGCCGCCGACGTCGACCGCGCCGTCGCCGCGGCACAGGCGGCGTTCCCGGCCTATTCGCGCACCTCGCGCGCCGAGCGGCTCGACCTGCTGCGCAACGTGCTCGCCGAATACAAGAAACGCATCAACGACATAGCCGAGACGCTCTCGCGCGAGATGGGCGCGCCAGTGCTGTTTGCCCGCGACAGCCAGACCGCGACCGGCACCGGGCATCTGCAGCGCATGATCGAGGTGCTGGAGAACTATGCGTTCGAGTGGATGCAGGGCTCGACACTGATCGCCCGAGAGCCGATCGGCGTCTGCGGCCTGATCACGCCGTGGAACTGGCCGCTCAACCAGATCGTCTGCAAGGTCGCGCCCGCGCTCGCCGCCGGTTGCACGATGGTATTGAAGCCATCCGAGGTCGCGCCGCTGAACGCGATCATCTGGTCGGAGGTGCTGCATGCGGCCGGCGTGCCGAAGGGCGTCTACAACATGGTGCAGGGCGACGGCCCGACCGTCGGCGAGGCGATCTCCGGCCATCCCGGCATCGATTTTGTTTCATTTACCGGCTCGACTCGGGCCGGCATCCAGGTTGCGCGCAACGCCGCGCCGACGGTCAAGCGCGTCGCCCAGGAGCTCGGCGGCAAGTCGGCCAACATCCTGCTGCCGGATGTCGACTTCAAGACGGCCGTGACCAAGGGGGTGGCTGGCGTGATGCGCAACTCCGGCCAGTCCTGCAACGCGCCGACGCGGATGTTCGTGCCGCTGGATCGGCACGAGGAAGTGAAGGCGATCGCCAAGGCCGCGGCCGAGACTTTTGTTCCTGGCGATCCGCAGGCGAAGGGCACCGTGATCGGGCCGGTCGTCAGCGAGGTGCAGTACAACAAGATCCAGCGGCTGATCGAATCCGGCATCGCCGAGGGCGCAGAGGTGGTCACCGGCGGCCCGGGTCGGCCGGAGAACCTGAACCGCGGCTACTACGTGCGCCCGACCGTGTTTGCCAATGTCCGCAACGACATGACCATCGCCCGCGAGGAGATCTTCGGCCCGGTGATCGCGATCCTGCCGTACAAGACCGAGGCCGACGCCATTCAGATGGCCAACGATACGATCTACGGGCTGGCCGCCTACGTGCAGTCCGCGGATATCGGCCATGCCAGGAAGGTCGCGGCGCAGATGCGGGCCGGCAACGTGCACCTGAACTACCCGGCCTGGGATACCGCCGCGCCATTCGGCGGCTACAAGCAGTCCGGCAATGGCCGCGAATACGGCAAGTGGGCGCTCGACGAGTTCATGGAAGTGAAAGCAGTGATCGGCTACGAGGCCGCCTGACCGCCGCACGCGTTCCCATCCGGGCATGGTGCGGTGTATGCTGCACCGCACCATGCATATCCCTCGCGTCACCAAGCCGGGCCGGTTCCTGCCCGAACATCTGCTCCATCCCGCCTCCGTGCTCGTGCTCGGCGCGGAGACGGAAGCGGGTGCGCAGGTTCTCGGCAATCTGCGCGCCGGTGGGTTCGCGGGGCCGATCGCATCGGCCGCGACCGGTGCGGACCTCGCCGCCTTGCCCGGTACCGCCGAACTGGCGGTGGTCTGCACCGGCGATGCCGCGATCCACGATGCCATGCGCGCACTGGGCCGCGCCGGCACGACGGCCGCGATCATTGTCGGGGTGGCGGGCGGCCTTCGGGAGCTGGCCACGGAAACCGGGGTGCGGTCGCTCGGCCCCGGCTCGTTCGGCGTTGCCGTTCCCGGCATCGGGCTGAACGCCAGCCGCTCGCACCTGACGCCGCGCGCCGGACGGGTGGCGCTGGTGTCGCAGTCGGCGGCGCTGTGCCGGGCCGTGCTGGATTGGGCCGAACCGAACGGCGTCGGCTTCAGCCATATCGTCGGCATCGGCGGCAACGACGATATCGGTTTCGGCCTGGTGCTCGACTGGCTCAGCCGCGATCCCGGCACCGGCGCGATCCTGCTGGACATCCGGCGCATCAAGGATGCGCGCGTGTTCCTCTCGGCTGCACGCGCCGCCGCGCGCCTGCGCCCGGTGGTGGCGATCCGCGCGGGCGGACGGCTGTACGACCCCAGCGGCGAGGCCGACGCCACGCTGGAGGCGGCGCTGCGCCGCTGCGGCGTGTTGAGCGTCACCCGGTTCGAGGACCTGCTCGCGGCTGCCGAAACCCTCACGCGCGCGTGGCCGGCCCGGTCGGAGACATTGGCGATCGTGACCAATGCGATCGGCCCGGCCTGGCTCGCGGCCGACGCGGCGCTGCGCGAGGGTCTGACGTTGTCGTCGCTGTCGCCGGCGACCCGGGATGCGTTGGCCGGGATGTTGCCAGAGGCGGCGCGCCCGAGCGTGCAGTGGCCGGAGGTTGCCGGCGACCTGCTGTATGTAGGCGCGGAAAACCCGGTCCGTCTTGCGGAAACCGCGTCCGTGCTCGCCGGCGCGCCGGAGGTCGGCGGCGTGCTGCTGGTGCACGCGCCGACCGGCCCCGCCGATGCCGTCGGGATCGACGCAGTCGCCGCCGCGGCGAAGTCGATCCGGCTGCCGCTGCTGGTCTGCGCGATGGGCGAGACCACCGGGGCCGGGCACCGTCGCCGGCTGGCGGACGCCAACGTCGCGGTGTTCGCAACGCCCGAGCAGGCGGTGCGCGGCTTTCTGCATCTGGTGCAGCACCGCCGCAACCGCGCCGCCGCGCGCGAACTGCCGCCGAGCGCCGTGCTGCGGATCGCACCGGACAGGCAGGCGGTTGCGGGCGCGTTCGCCAAGGCCCGCGCCGAGGACCGGCTCACGCTGTCGCAGGACGAGGCGTTGGCGGTGCTGGCCGCGTACCACATCGCGCCGGTGCCGACCCGCCGCGTCGCCACGGTCGCCCAGGCCGCCGCGGCGGCGTACTCGGTCGGGTATCCCGTGGTGCTGAAGCGCCGCCGCTCGGTGCGGCCGGAGCAGGGCGGGCGCGGCGCCATCATGCTCGACGTGCACGACGTCGATGCGCTCGGCGAGGCGTTCGCGGTGCTGGAGCGGCGGCAGGAACCGCGCGGCGACGCCGGCTTCCTGGTGCAGCACCAGGTCGGCCGCGCCCGCGAATTGCTGGTGCGGGTGGGCGAGGATGCGGTGTTCGGCCCCACCATCGGCTTCGGCCAGGGCGGCACCGCCGCCGCCGCGTTCCGCGACATGGCACTCGACCTGCCGCCGCTCAACTTGCCGCTGGCGCGTGCGCTGATCGAGCGCACCCGCGTGGCGCAGGCGCTCGGCCCGCTGCGCGACCAGCCGGCGGCGAATGCAGAGGCGGTGGCGGAGACGCTGGTGCGGGTCAGCCAGCTGGTCGTCGATTTTCCCGAGATCGCCGAACTCGACGTCAACCCGCTGTTCGCCGATGCCGAGGGCGTGCAGGCGGCGGACGCCTGGATCCGGCTGCGCCCGGCCGGCGCGCCGGGCGGCAAGTTGGCGATCGCGCCATATCCCGTGGAACTGATCGGCCGCTACGAAGCCCGCGGCGATAGCTTCACCATCCGGCCGATCCGCCCGGAGGACGCGGAGGCGCACGGCGCCTTCTTCAGCCGGCTGTCGCCCGAGGACATCCGCTACCGGTTCTTCAGCGCGATGCGGGAGCTCTCGCCCGAGCAGATGGCCCGGCTGACGCAAGTGGACTACGAACGCGAGATCGCCTTCGTCGCCGTGCGCGACGCGACCGGCGAAACGGTCGGGGTCGCGCGCATCGTCTGCGAGGTCGGCAGCCCGGAGGGCGAGTTCGCGGTGATCGTGCAGCCGGACATGAAGGGGCGCGGGCTGGCGCGGCACCTGATGCAGCGCCTGATCGACTGGGCGCGGGCGCGCGGCATTTCCGCGGTCGTCGGCCAGGTGCTGGCGGACAACGCGCCGATGCTGGCGTTCGTGCGCGGCCTCGGCTTTGCCCTGCACCGGATGCCGCAGGAGGACGGGGTGGTGGAGGCGCGGCTGACGCTGACGGGCGCATAGTCCGCCGCCCACGGGCTTGCCGACCTGCAAGCTGGCGCCCTGTTGCAGGCACCGAGGCGTCGTCTATATGCTCGTATAGACTTCCGGGAAGCAAATCCATACAGGAAACCAGGGTCGCAAAACTATTCAAGAACGGCGCCAGCCAAGCCGTGCGCCTGCCGGCCGAGTTCCGCTTCGACGGCGACATGGTTTACGCGACGCGCGACGAGCGAACCGGCGACGTGCTGCTCTCCAGTCGCCCGGGCGCCAGCGTCTGGGCGGAGTTCTTCGCTCTGGCCGACGGCACCGATGTTCCAGCCGACTTCATGATCGACCGGCCGCTCAACGTGCTGCCCCAGGACCGCGATCTGTTCGGCGACGCCTGACGATGCTCCATATGCTGGACACCGACATCGCCAGCTATGCAATCAAGGGCCGCGCGCCAGCGGTCGCCGCCAAGCTGGCGGAGCTTCCGCCGGCGCAGGTCTGCATCTCGGTCATGACCCGGGCAGAACTGCAGGTACGGGCTGAAAGGTCTGCCTCCCGCACATCGCCTGCATGTCGTGGTGCGGAGGTTCTTCAGGATCGTGCGGATACTGCCTTGGGAATCGGAAGCGGCCGACATCTATGCCGACATCCGCCACCAACTGTCGTCGTCCGGCAAGCCCATTGGTGAGTTGGACATGATGATCGCGGCCCACGCGGTCGCAGTGGGCGCCGTGCTGGTTACAAACAACGAGCGCCATTTCAAGGCGATCACGGCACCGCTGATGCTGGTGAATTGGGTAGGCGCGGGATGAACGACGCCGGACGAGGGCGGGGTGGTGGAGGCGCGGCCGGTGCTTTCACCCCAAACCGGGAACCAGCTCCCTGCCCGCTTCGAATCGGATCGAGGAGCCGACAAACGCATCGCCCAGCGGCTCCGCCCGCCCGCCGAGATGGGCGGCGAGGAACGCTTCGACGACCGCGCCGAACGCCAGCCGGTTGGCCTGGCGGACGAAGCCGTGCCCCTCGTCGGCGAACGTCACGTAGGTGACGGGAATGTCTCGCTTTTGCAGCGCCTGCACGATCTGCTCGCTCTCGCGCGGCGGCACCCGGACATCGTGCAGCCCCTGGCCGATCAGCAGCGGGCGGGCGATCCGATCGACGTGGGTCAGCGGCGAGCGTTCGGTGAGCCAGGCCCGGCCGGCCTCGGTCTCCGGGTCGGCGAGGCGCTGCTTCCAGGTCGAGAGCCACGGGCCCCAGTAGGCGGGGAAGCTGCGCATCATCGTGACCAGATTGGACGGGCCGAACAGGTCGATGATGCAGGCGAACGTGTCTGGCGTGCGCGTCGCCGCCATCAGCGCCGCGTAGCCGCCGTAACTCGCGCCGGAGAAGCCGAGCCGCATCGGGTCGGCGATGCCCTGGGCGATCAGCCATGCCGCCGCGTCGGTCAGGTCGTCCTGCATCCGCGCGCCCCAGGCCTTGTCGGCAAGGGCCACGAAGCGCTTGCCGTAGCCGGTCGAGCCCCGGTAGTTGACCGCGAGCACGCCGTAGCCGCGGCTGGCGAGGAACTGGTGCGTCGCCGAGTAGCCCCATTCGTCGCGGGCATACGGGCCGCCGTGGATCTGCAGCACCACCGGACCGTTGCGGAACCCGTCGTCGGGCAGTGTCAGGTAGCCCGGCAGCGTCTCGCCGTCGCTGGCCGGGATGGAAACCGGGCGCATCGGCCGCAGCGCCAGTTCGTCCAGCTCCGGCCGCGACTTGAACAGCGGCGCGAACGACTGCTTGCGCCGGTCGTAGAGGCGGAATTCGCGCGCGGCATCGCTGCGGTCGTAGCCGGCGACCAGCTTGCCCCAGTCGTGGCTGATGCTTTCGATTACGACATCGGCGTCGGGTTGCGCCGCCCCCAAGTGGTCGAGGTCGAACGCCCAGGCCGGATCGACCATGTGCCAGCGGCGGCGCGCCGCGACCGCGACGGCCGCGAGCGGGCGGCCGTTGCCGGGCTGGTACACTCCGCGCTCGATGTCGACTTCCGGGTCTTCCGCGAGCACGCGGGTTTCGCGCGTGGCGATGTCGATCTCGACCAGCGCCGCCTTGTCGCGCCCACGCGTGTCGATCAGGAACGCCGAGCGGCCGTCGCTGCTGATCGCCTGCAGTTCGGTCGTCATGGCGTCTTCGGCCGGGATTTCGAGGAAGCGGCTCCAGGTCCCGTCCGGCTCCCAGCGCATCAGTTCGGCCGAGCCGTCGTCGTGGTAGCGGCCGGCGAAGCGGACGGTGAAATCGGGCGTGGTGTAGAGGTCGGCGAAGCCGGGGTTCTGGAACAGCGGGTGGCTCTCGCCGGTGACGATGTTGACGCGGATCAGGTCGAAATACGTGCGGTCGCGGCCGTTGTGGCCGAACAGCATCTCGTTGGGGTTGAGCCGAGCGCGCTGCTGCACGAACGAGCGGGCGCCCGCGGGCAGCAGCGGCAGCACCTCGCCTCCGTCGATGGCGACGCTGTACGGGCGGTCGTTCTCGCTGCCGGCGTCGTCGTGCAGGAAGACGATGTGGCGGTTGGTGAACGCCCAGGTGAAGCCGCCGATGGAGCGGCCTTTGACATGCGTGAGCTGCCGCGCATGGGCGACGTCGCCCACGGGTGCCACGACCAGGTTCAGCGCGCCGTCGCGCGGTTCCATCCAGGCGAGTGTGGACCCGTCCGGGCTCAGATGCGGCACCGTCCGGTCCGGGTCCTCGAAGAACACGCGACGCGGCGGCAACGGCGCCGCTTCGGCGGCGGCGGGCGTCGCCTCGCCACCCCCCAGCGCCGCGAGCGTCGCGCTCGCGGTGCCCAGCAGGTGCCGGCGGGTCAGAGGGAGCATCGCGAGTGATCCTCCAGCTTGTCGTGGCGGTGCCGGGACATGTGCGCCGGTCTTCGTCCCGCCGTGCCGCCCATCCTATACGATCGGCGATCATGGTTCACCTGCAAGCCACGCTCTGGACCACCGCGCACGCAAACGCCTAGGGTCCGCGCCCATGTCATCCTTCGTGGCTCCGTCGGCGGTCATGGCCGGGCCGGCCGCCGTCCGTCGCCGCGCCATCCTGGGGGTGCTGGGCGCCGGGTTCTGCTTCGCCGTGGCGGCGGCGCTGATCAAGGCGACCTCGCCCGCCGGCATCCCGACCTTCGAGATGGTGGTGTTCCGCAGCATCGTGATCGCGCTGGTGATGGCGGCGGTGCTGCGCCGGCAGGGCGGGGTGATGGCGGCGCTGCGCACCTCGCGGCCGACCACGCACGTGCTGCGCACCGGCCTCGGCCTGATCGCGATGACCACCGGCTACTACGGCTACGTGCACCTGCCGCTGGCGACGGTGACCGCACTCGGCTTCGCGATGCCAATGTTCCTGACGCTGCTCTCGGTGCCGCTGCTTGGCGAGCGCGTGGGCTGGCGGCGCGGCGGCGCGGTGCTGTTCGGGCTGGTCGGCGTGCTGCTGGTGGTCCGACCATGGCACGCGGCGGGCGCCGACACGCCGACCAACGCGGTCGCGCTGGTGCTCGCGGGCGTGGTGTGCTGGGCGCTGACCATGATCACCATCAAGAAACTCGGCAACGCCGGCGAGCGCAGCGCCACGATCGTGCTGTGGTACTGCCTCGGCTGCCTCGTGCTGTCGCTGATCGTGGCCTTGCCGCAATGGGTCATGCCGAGCCCGCGCGATACGGCGCTGCTGCTGGTCGCGGGCGTGGCGACGGCGGCCGCGCAACTGATGATGACGGACGCCTATCGCTCGGGCGAAACCACGCTGATCGCCCCGTTCGAGTATGGCGCGATCATCCACGCGACGCTGTTCGGGGCGCTGGTGTGGGGCGAGCTGCCGGACGCCTGGACGTTTTCCGGCATCGCCATCCTGATCGCGGCCGGGCTGTACATCTGGTGGCGTGAAGTCGTCGGGCAGGGCCGGATATGACGGCCCTTGCCGCTCCGCCCGGCCGCGCCGAGCCGACCGACGAAGAGATTTTCGCGCATTTCGAGAGCCTCGGCGACAACTGCGAGTTCGGGCTCGTGCAGCGGTCCGCCGGCATCGAGCGGCTCGGCCTGTTCCGGTTCAACTTCGCCTCGATGACGCCGCTGATCCGCGGGCTCGACTGCGATTTCTCCGATATCGACCAGCCCGACCAGGTGGAGATCTTCGCCGCCTCGAACGGCGAGCTGATGGTTCGCGTCCGTCACTACCGATTTCAGTATCACACGGACCGGCGGCGCGGCGAGGTGGAGATCGAAGCGCTGCGCAACCAGCAGATCAAGGCACTCGGGTTTCTCGCGCGCAAGCTGCTGGACGACCTGCGATCGGGCGAGAAGCTGTTCGTGCGCAAGGGCCCCGATTCGGAAACCGACGCACAGTTGGCGCCACTGCTGCGGGCGCTGCGCCGGCATGGTCCCGTCTCGCTGCTGTCGGTCGTGCCGCAGGACGAGGCGCATCCGCTGGGCAGTGTCGAAGTGGTCGAACCCGGTCTGATCAAGGGGTACATCGACCGTTTCGCCCCGTACGACGATGCCTACGACTTCTCCCGGGCCTGGGTCGACATCTGCCGCGGCGCCTACCGGCTGTGGCGGGGGGACCGCCCGCCCGGCACCGTGATCAAGCGCTCCCAGGTGCGCGCGGGCAACCTGATCCGGCATGCCGATCGCTTCGGCGGCAGCGGCTGGCAGCAGACGCTCCGCGCGGCGACCCGGCTGTCCCCGGTGGTCGGCCACCTGCATCCGGCCTGCGCGGTCAGCGAACACACGCTGCTGGAGGCGACCCGTTTCGAGACTGCGGACATATACAGCTACGCGATCGGACATGGCCTCGCCTCCGGCAACGTCTATGTCGCCTCGATCTGGGTCTGGCTGTCGGCCGGTTTTCGCGGCGAACTGGTTGGCGCCGTGTTCAACGGCTTCGCCTCGACCCACGTGGTCAACGCCCGGACGACCGCGGCGGAGACGTGGCAGCGCGTGTGGGTGTCGGCGCGTCTGCCAGCGGGCGTCACCAGCGCCAATCCGACCCTGTTCGTCGTCGGCCCGGCCGGCACGCGGCTGTATTCGACCTGCTGGAAACTCGAACTCGGGGTGCAGCCGACCGACTTCGAGCCGCCGGCGGCGCCTGCGGACCTCGCCCCCGCACCGTCGCGCCGCCGCCGCCGCCGCCGCCCAGGCCGGTTCCGGTCGCGGTCCCGGCCGGCACCACGGCGTCGGGGGCCGGAGAGAGCGGCGTGTATCGCCTGGCGTGGCTGGCGGAGGTCTGCGAGGCAGGGGCTGCGGAGCGACTGCCATACCTCGGCGAGTCGGTGGTGGAGGTGCCGCCGCTGGCGTTCGGCGAGACCGATCTGTCGCACCCTTCCATCGTCGAGACGCCGCCGCACGGCGCCGGCGGCACCACGATCTCGCACCCACGCGTGGACGCCTACGTGCTGCGCGACGCGACGGTGCACGGCCAGTTCGGCGTGGTGACCTGCGGCGACATGGTGGTGCGGGAATCGACGGCACATCTGCAACCGCGCCGGATCCCCGGCGCCGAGTGGCTCGACGAGCACCGGCTGCGGTTGCCGCAGCAGGACCCCGTCGCCACCCTGCCGGCGGCCTACCACCTGCTCACCTGCAACATCGACAACTACTTCCATTGGCTGCTGGAAGCGGTCGCCCGGTTCGACGTGGCCGAGGTGCGCGGCCTCGGCGTGCTGGGGGAGGAGGGCCGTGGCTTCTGGCCGCTGCTGCCGCCGTTCGATGCGACCTGGAAGCGCCAGACCTTCGCGTTGCTGATTCCGCCTGACCAGCGCACGCTCGCGTTGCCGGACGCCGCCAACGTGCGGGTCGGGCGGCTGTTCTATATCCCGGAATTCGCCGGCGCCGGCTGGCGGCCGCACCGGGGGCTGCTCGCGGTGTTCGACCGGATGCGCGCGGCCGCCTACCGGGTGCTCGGCGCCGAGCCGGCGGCGCCGTCGCGCAAGCTGTTCATCTCCCGCGCCGACAGCCCCAACCGCATGCTGGTCAACGAGGCCGAAATCGCCGGCCGGGCGGCGCGCGCCGGGTTCGAGCGCGTCGTGCTGGACGGCATGGGCGTCGCCGAGCAGATCCGCATGTTCGCCGAGGCGACGCACATCCTGGCGCCGCACGGCGCCGGCCTGACCAACGTGGTGTTCTGCCGGCCCGGCGCCGCGGTCTGCGAGCTGCACATGGACTGCTACGTCAACTGGGCGTTCCGCGGGCTCGCGGCGTTGCGCGGGCTGCGCTACGGCTGCCTGATCGGCCCGCACATCCCGCCGCGCAAGGACTGGGCCCACCACAACACCTGGCGCCTCGACCCCGCGCAGGTCGAGGCCGTGCTCGCCGACCCGCGGTTCATCGGCGGCTGACGCGCGATCACTGTGCGATCACTGGGCGAACGCGGCCACCAGCACGGTCAGCACGCCGAGCACGAGGTTGATGCCGATCAGTTGGCGGATCCGGTCCGCGGCGCCCGCGGCCGCCGCCCGGTCCTGCGCCGCGACCGCCGCCCGCATCGCCCGCCACGGGCCAAAAAAAACAAAAAGGAAAATCGCCGTCATCACCAGGCCGAACAGGTGCATCGTGTGCACCGCCCAGTTGACCGCGACGAACCCGCCGAGCAGGCCGAACAGCATCCAGTAGCCGGTCAGCAGCAGCAGCGGCATCGCGTGCCAGATGATCAGGAAGAAGCGCCGGAACACCTGGACGTGCAGCGCCATTCGCTGTGGTGGTTCGAGAACGGCAACGCTTGGGCGCAGCACCAGCAGCGCGAACGCCATGCCGCCCACCCACACGACCGCGGAAAGCATATGCAACGCCTTCAGCACATTGATCTCGGTCATCGGACGATCCCCTCGATTTCCGCCAGCAGCGCCAGCAGTTCCGTCGCCGCGACCGATTTCGGCGCGGTCTCGGTGACGCCCAGCCCCTGCGCGAACGCGGTCGCGAACCCGGTGCGGTTGCCGAGCGTGGCCGCCAGCAGCAACGAGCCGCGCCGCGATATTTCTTTCTCCACCTGCTGGCGGAGTTTTCCCGATGCCGGCGCGCGGTTGAGCACAAGCCGTGCCGGACGTTTCTCTGCCGCCGCCAGCTTCAGCGTGCCCTCGGCCGCCCACAGGTCGGGCGGGCTCGGCTGCAGCGGCACCAGCACGAGATCGGCGCCGCGCACCGCGAGCTTCGCGTCGGTGTCGATCTGCGGCGGGCTGTCGACGATCAGCACGTCGTGGCTCTGCCGCAGCCGGTCGAGTTCGGCGGCCAGCCGCCAGCCCGACACGTCCGACAGCAGCACCGGCGCGGCGCCCGCATGCCCGGCGCGCAGCGCGTGCCAGCGTGCGAGGCTGCGCTGCGGATCGATGTCGAGCACCGCGACGCGGCGGCGCGGCGCCAGGGCCGCCGCGAGCATCGCCGCCAGCGTGGTCTTGCCGGCGCCGCCCTTCTGCTGCGCGACCGTGATCACCACCGCCATGCGAGGCCGCTCCGCTGCTGCCGCGCAATACTACGGCACCGCCGCCGCGTCGCGGAAAGGGGCGATGCGCGGTAGCGTTTCGCCACCTATGTGGAGCGGCACGCCATGACGCCGAAACCGGAGCTGCTGACCCCCGCCGAGATGGGCCGCGCCGATCGCGCCGCGGTGGCGCTCGGTCGGCCGGTTGCGTGGCTGATGGAGAACGCCGGGCGGGCGGTCGCGCGCGCGGTGCGGCGACGGTTTGCGCCGTGTCGCGTGCTGGTGCTGTGCGGCCCCGGCAACAACGGCGGCGACGGTTTCGTGTGTGCGCGCCACCTTCAGGACGCGGGCTGGCCGGTGGCGGTCGCGTCGCTTGCCGCGCCGGTCGGCGATGCGGTTGCGGCGGCGGCCGGTTGGCGCGGCGTTCGCGTCCCTTTCGCCGTCGAGGAAGCGCGGCGCGCCGACCTGGTGATCGATGCGGTGTTCGGTGCCGGCCTGACCCGTGACCTCGATCCGGCGGTCGCCGAGGTGCTGCGGGCATCGCAAAAAATCGTGGCGGTCGATGTGCCGAGCGGGCTCGACGGCGCGACCGGGCAGGTGCGCGGCTTCGCACCGCAGGCCGTGCTGACGGTGACGTTCTTCCGCCGCAAGCCGGGCCACCTGCTGCTGCCGGGCCGGACTGTGTGCGGCGAGACTCTCTTGACCGACATCGGCATCCCGGATGCGGTGTTGTCCGAGGCCAGGCCGAGCACGTTCCACAACGGGCCGTGGCTGTGGACGGTGCCGGAACCGGGGCCGGACGGCCACAAGTATTCGCGCGGCCACGTGACGGTGCTCGGCGGCGCGATGCCGGGGGCGGCGCGGCTGGCGGCGCTGGCGGCGCGGCGGGCCGGCGCCGGCATGGTCACCATCGCCGCCGCCGATCCGCTCGGCGTGTTCCGCGCGGGCGAGCCCGGCACGATCGTCGACGAACGGCCGCTCTCTGAGCTGTTGGCTGATCCGCGCCGCACCACGTGGGTCTGCGGCCCCGGCCTCGGCGCATCTGCCGCGAGATCGGCACTGCCTGCGCTGATTTCGGCGGGAAGAAAAATCGTCGCCGACGCCGACGTGTTTTCCGCGTTCGCCGGAGAGCCGGACGGGCTGCGCAGCGCCAGCGTGCTGACGCCGCACGAGGGCGAATTCTCAAGGGTGTTCGGGCCGGTCGGTCCGGATCGGCTGGCGGCGGCGCGGGCCGCGGCGAAGCGCTGCGATGCGGTCGTGCTGCTCAAAGGCGCCGACACGGTGATCGCGGCACCGGACGGTCGTGCCGCGATCAATGATTCGGCGCCGCCCTGGCTCGCCACCGCCGGGTCCGGCGACACGCTGTCGGGCATCGTGGCCGCGCTGCTGGCCCAGGGCATGCATGCGTGGGAGGCGGCGTGCGCCGGCGCCTGGCTGCACGGGCGGGCCGGCGCGCATGCCGGGCCGCATCTGATCGCCGAGGATCTTGCCCCCGCTTTGCCGCGTTGCTTTGCCGACGCCCACGACAAACGGAACCGACCGCATGAGTGAAATCGCGCCGCAGGGCCTGTTCGACCGTGCGATCCGGCGCATCCAGGACGTCTGGCGCGACATGGCGCAAGGCGTCGCGCGCGAGGATGACGACAGCATTGCGGCGCAGATGCACGCCTGCCTCGCCGGCCGCGGCGGCGAGGTGAGCGCGCGCAACCGCGCGGCAAAACTGGCGCGGGCGTATCTGTCGCTGGACGATGCCGGCCGCCGTGCGTTCCTGATGACGCTTGCGAGCTTCGACTCCGACCCCGACCAGGTCGCGACCGCGTACGAGGCCGTGCGCACTGCGACCGATCCCGCGGAGCGGGCGACCGCGAAGGCGGCGCTGCGCCGCGCGCTCGACCCGCCGCGCGCGCGGCTGCTGACCCAGTTCGCGGCGATCCCGGACGGCGTCAAATTCCTGGTCGACCTGCGCGCCTCGCTCGCCGACCTGATGCACGGCGAGCGGATGCTGGCGGCACTGGAAAGCGATCTGCGCGCGCTGCTGACAAGCTGGTTCGATGTCGGGTTTCTCGACCTGCGGCGGATCGATTGGCAAAGCCCGGCGGCGCTGCTCGAAAAACTCGCGGGCTACGAGGCGGTGCACGGCATCCGCTCGTGGCGCGACATGAAGAACCGGCTCGACTCCGATCGGCGCTGCTACGCGTTCTTCCACCCGCGCATGCCGAGCGAGCCGCTGATCTTCGTCGAGGTGGCGCTGGTGAAGGGCCTCGCGGACAGCGTGCAGCGGCTGCTCGACCCGAAGGCGCCACTGCTCGACAACACCGAGGCCGACACGGCGATCTTCTATTCGATCAGCAACTGCCAGCGCGGGCTCAACGGCATCAGCTTCGGCAATTTCCTGATCAAGCGCGTGGTGGACGAGTTGTCCGGCGAGATGCGCAGTCTGAAGGCGTTCGCGACATTGTCGCCGGTGCCGGGGTTTCGCCGCTGGCTGGAAAAGGCGCTGGTCGCCAACGACGTTGTGCTCAGCGAGAGCGAAGCCGACGCCATGCGCGCGGCGGCGCCGGGCGCTGCCGACGCGCAGGCGGCGCTCCTGCACATTTTGGACGGCCGCGGCTGGTGGCGGGACGAGGCGACGCGGCAGGCGGCCGAGCCGGTGCTGATGCGGCTCTGCGCGCGCTATCTGCTGCTGGAGGGCAAAGCCAGGCGCGCGCTCGACCCGGTGGCGCATTTCCACCTCAGCAACGGCGCGCGGCTGGAGCGGATCATGCTCGGCGCCGACATCTCCGCGAAGGGCGCGAAGGAGAGCGCGACGATCATGGTGAACTA
The DNA here is from genome assembly GCA_963697635.1 of uncultured Solirubrobacterales bacterium. Lineage (GTDB taxonomy): Bacteria > Pseudomonadota > Alphaproteobacteria > Acetobacterales > Acetobacteraceae > CAJCJG01. The sequence goes on from CAVOOS010000020.1 coordinate 162,425, forward strand.
CCTGTACGACCCGGCGAAGATCGAGCAGTACCATGAGGAGTACGCGGGCGAGGGCAAGCGCAACGCGGCAACGGCGGTGCGTCGGCTGGCGCGCGGGTTGTCGTGACAGGCCTCAGTTCTGGAACGCGCCGAGATCGATTTTTCCACTCGTGGTGCGCGGGTTGCCGGCGAAATCGAGCAGCCCCGTTTGCGACAGCGGCAGCTTCTCGCCGGCGCCGATCGCGGGCGAGCCGGCCGCCAGGCTGTAGTCGTTGGTCGCCGCATCGGTGAAGTCGGGATCGGCGAACAGGCTGTGCGCATCGTTGCCGGACTTCGCAATCCAGTTGCTGAACCCGGTGATGTTCTTGGCCAGCCAGATCCACAAGGTCGCTGTCGCCGCCTGTGAACTGTCGTACAGATTGTGGTCGAGCTTCACCGGATCGGTCGGCGTCGTGGCGATCGAGAACGCCAGCAGCTTCTTCGGCAGCGCCGAGACGATGTTGTTGACGAGGGCGTTGCCGCTGGCGTGGAACTGGATCTGGAACTCGCCGAGATCGGTACTGGTTCGCGCCCTTTCCGGTGTAGCTGCCGTCGCCGACCATCGTGTTGTTGGCGATGACCGTGCTCTCCGTGCCGCCGACGCCCGGCCCGAAGCCGCCGATCGAGATGCCGACGATGTTGCTCGAATAGACGACGTTGTCGCGGACGATGACCTTCTGCGCGAACACCGGCTTGTGGTCGACCTGGTGCTCGCTCGCGACCTCGATGCCGAGGTCGGTGTCGTGTACGAGGTTGCGCTCGATCACGATGTTCTCGCCGCCATCGACGTAGATGCCGTCGGACGAGAGCTGGCCCTGGTAGGCGGGATTGGTGGCGGAGCTGATGTTGAACACGGTGTTCCCCGCGACGTAGCCGTTGCGGGCGCGGTCCAGTGCCAGGTTCTTGGTCTCGACCGGCTCGTAGCCGGCGATGTCGATGCCGATGTTGTTGTTGTCGTGGATCAGGTTGTTGGTGACCTGGAAGCCGTCGACGTTGCCGCTGAGCGCCATCGATTCGCTGAACCCGAGCGTGAGGTCGTCGAGTTGGTTGCCGTCGATGACGATGCCGCTCAGCGACTGCTTCGCGCTGGTCCCGTAGATCGCGATCCCCAGCGCGTCGCCGTTGCTGTTCGGCACGGTGGTGACGATGTTGTGCACATGGTTGTTGCGGATCTCGATGTTGCTGCCGCTGCCGATCACGTAGATGCCGACCGGGTCGAGCGCGGCGCTGCTGCTGGTGTAGTTCTGCACCTCGAAGCCGATCACGCGGACGAAGCTGACATTCTCGAGTGTGAACAGCCCGTTCTCGCCGTTCGGGATCTTCAGGCCGGTGCCGTCGACGATCGGCGTCGCGCCGGGCGCCGCGGCGATCGTGATGAAGCCGGCCGTGGCGGAGCCCGAGCGGGTGATGGTGACGAGTTCGTTGTACGTGCCGCTCTGCACCAGCACCGTGCTGCCGGCTGGCACCTTTTCCACCGCATGCTGGATGGTCAGCCACGGCGCCGCCTCCGATCCCGGACCGGTATCGTTGCCGGTGGTGGCGACGAAGAAGGTGCTGCCGGTGGCGGGCGACGCCGAGACGCCGGCGCTGGCCGAGCCGTTGGCGAGCGGCGCCGCCTGGTCCTCGGCCTCGATCGCGACCTGCAGCGCCGCCGGCACGTCGGCGGGCGCCGTGTAGAGCCCGGTCGTCGAGATCGTCCCGAGCAGCGGCGCGCCGCCGGGAATGCCGTTGACCATCCAGGTGACCGCGGTGCTGGCGGTGCCGTTGACGGTCGCGGTGAACTGCTGCGTGCCGAGCGGCGCCAGCGCGGCGGTCGGCGGCGCGACCGTGACGGTCGCCGCACGTGCCGGCGGGGAAGCGGCCAGCCCGAGCAGCAGTGTCGCGCAGATCCAGGCTGCGGTGCGTCGCATGCGTGTGCCCCTGAAACCTTCGACGGAATGGATGCGGAGTGGAACACTACCCGGAATGGCGGCCGCTGGGCAAAGCCATATCGCCAGCGCAGCGCCGGCAGCCGCAGAATCCGCTGTTGCCGCTGCCCCGCGCCCGCGTAGAGAATTGCCGGTCCAGGGAGAGCCGCCATGAACGCACCCATCGCCCCGACCGTGCCGGGCCTGACGGCGGAGCGCCGGCTGGCGTTGCTGCGGCAGATCGAGCGCAAGCTGCTGTGGCTGTCGGCCTGGATGATCCACACCGCGAACCACATCCGGCCGAACCGCGACGGGCTCAAGGTCGGCGGCCACCAGGCGTCGTGCGCCTCGGTGATCTCGATCATGGCGGCGCTGTATTTCGAGATCCTGCGGCCGCAGGACCGCGTGGCCGTGAAGCCGCATGCCGGGCCGGTGTTCCACGCGATGAACTATCTGTTCGGCCGGCAGACCCGGGACAAGATGGAGGCACTGCGTGCCTTCGGCGGCGCGCAGCCGTACCCGAGCCGGGTCAAGGACGGCCCGGAGGTCGATTTCTCGACCGGCTCGGTCGGCCTGGGCGTCGCCATGACCAGTTTTTCGGCATTGATGGCCGATTATGTCCGGTTGCATGGCTTGACCGACGGACAACATCGCGCCGGGCCGGCACATCGCGATCGCCGGCGACGCGGAACTCGACGAGGGCAACATCTACGAGGCGCTGCTGGAGGGCTGGAAGCACGACGTCCGCAACGTCTGGTGGATGGTCGACTACAACCGCCAGAGCCTGGACTCCGTTGTGCCGGACCGGCTGTTCGGCCGGATCGAAGGCCTGTTCCGCGACATGGGCTGGAACGTGGTCACGATGAAATACGGCCGCCAGCTGCAGGCCGCGTTCGCCCGCGACGGCGGCGAGGAGCTGCGGCGCTGGATCGACGATTGCCCGAACAGCCTGTATTCGGCGCTGACGTTCCAGGGCGGGGCGGCGTGGCGGCAGGCGGTGCTGGCCGAGCTCGGCGGGCTCGCGGCGTGCGCGCGATTCTCGATCCGCTGTCCGACGACGAACTCGCCGAGCTGATGACCAATCTCGGCGGCCACGACGTCGAGATGCTGATCGAGCAGTTCCGCGCCGCCGACGCGGCGGGCGACCAGCCGACCTGTTTCATCGCCTACACGATCAAGGGCATGGGCCTGCCGTTCGCGGGGCACAAGGACAACCATGCCGGGCTGATGACCCGCGAGCAGATGGATCTTTTTCGCAGCGGCATGGGCATCCGCGAAGGCCACGAATGGGATCGGTTCGAAGGCCTTTCGGCCAGCGGCGAGGAAATGCAGGCGTTTCTCGATAGCGTGCCGTTCGCAACGCCGCTGACGCCGACCGGGCCGCACGCTGTCGGCGCCGATCATCGACATACCGGCGGCACTGCCGATGGCGAAAGTCGCGGGCCGGCGGGTCTCCACCCAGGCCGGGTTCGGCGACATCCTCGCGGAAATCGGTCGCGGCCAGGGCGAGTTCAAGGAACTCGCGGCGCACATCGTCACCACCAGCCCCGATGTCGCGGTCTCCACCAATCTCGGGCCGTGGGTGAACCGGCGCGGGGTGTTCGACCGGCACACCCGCAACGACGTGTTTCGCGACGCCAAGCTCGCGAGCGCGCAGCGCTGGGGCATGACGCCGGAGGGGCAGCACATCGAACTCGGCATCGCCGAGCAGAATCTTTTTCTGCTGCTGGGCGCGGCGGGGTTGGCGCCGGGGCTGACGGCGCGCGGGTGCTGCCGATCGGCACGGTGTACGATCCGTTCGTCAACCGCGGCCTCGATGCGCTGATCTATGCCTGCTACCAGGATGCGCGGTTTCTGCTGGTCTCGACGCCGTCGGGGCTGACGCTGGCGCCGGAGGGCGGGCAGCATCAGTCGGTCAACACGCCGCTGATCGGCATGGCCGCGGACCGGCTGGCGAGTTTCGAGCCGGCGCATGTCGACGAGCTGGCGATTCTGTTGCGCCACGCGTTCGTGCACATGCAGGCGGCCGGACGGGTCGGCGGTGTGGCTGCGGCTGTCGACGCGGCAGTTGGCGCAACCGGCGCGCAGCATCGATGCGGCGGCGGTGATCGCGGGCGCGCATTGGGTGGTGCCGCCGGCGCCGGGGGCGCGCATCGCCGTCGCCTATCAGGGGCCGGTGGCGCCGGAGGCCGAGGCGGCGTTTGCCGAGTTGCAGCGAGGAAGAAACCGGGGCCGGGCTGCTGGCGATCACCAGCCCCGACCGGCTGCACGCCGGATGGCTTGCCGCCTTGCGGGCGCGGCGCGCCGGCGATCGAACGGCGTCGAGCCATGTCGAGCGCATCCTGGCGCCGCTGGCGCGCGATGCGGCGCTGGTGACGGTGCTGGACGGGCATCCGGCCGCGCATGCGTGGCTCGGCGCGGTGCGCGGCCAGCGCGTGGTGCCGCTCGGGGCCGACCATTTCGGGCAGAGCGGCGATATTCCCGATCTGTATCGCGAATACGGGCTGGATGCCGACGCGATTCTGGATGCCTGCGCGCAGGCGCTGCTGGGGAGCGCCGGTCGATGCGTGAGCCGCTGTTCATCGAGCTTGGAATGGGCGTCGATCTGCGCGGCACCGACGTGACCAAGGCGGCGCGGCGCGCGGTGCGCAACGCGATCGGGCACAACCTGCTGCCGGGGATCTATGGCCTGCTGAAGGGCGGTGGACGCATGGTGGTGCATGCGCGGCTGGCGGTGCCGACGGCGCCGGACGCGGTCGATGTCGCGGCCGTGCGGGCGGAGTTCCCGGCGGGCGAGGTGACGATCGAGGTGGTTTCGGGCGGCATGCTGACGCCGAACGGGCTGGCCGACGGCGGCAACGCGCTGGTGGTCAACGCGGCGGTAGAGGTCGGGATCGCGCGGTAGGCCGATTTATTGTTGCGTGATCGTAACAAAATGGCCGTGCGGAGGCGGCGGCCCCGATCGGCCTGAAATTTTGCGGGGGGTGGAGTTGGCGGTGGAGGGTGGCAGCCCTTCGTGGAACCCCGGGCGGGTTCGCTTGCGTGGCTGTCGCGACGGCTTGTCGCGCCCGGCTTGGGGTGCCGCTTGCGGCCTGGCCGGCGGCTTGCGTCGGGGCCTCGCCGGGATCGGTGGCGGACCGACCCCGGCATCCGGCAGGGCGACCGCGGCGGGCGGCGCATCGGCGCCGGCGCCGCCGTCTCGGGATCGTGGATCAGGCGCTCCGGTTGCGAGCGGTGCGCTGTGCCCGGAGCCAGCGGCAGCGGCCGGGGGAATTTGGTCGGCAGCGTGTTGGGTTGCCGCGGCGCTCGCTTGGCCTGCCGGCGCGGCTTGGGGATGCGGGAGGTCGGTGCCGGCCTCGACGCGGGCGGCGAGGCAGGCGAAGCACCGCTCGATTTCCTCGATCAAGGCGATGAGCAGCGCGATCACCTGCGCGGAAATCCCCCACCTGCTGCGCGTCGCCCGGTGCTGGGCAAGGCTCCGCCGGATGGCGGCAAACCGCTCGGCCGGGGCATGGTGAGGGTGGGGCATGGGTGGATGTTAGAGGAAGTGACTGTGGGTGGGCAAGCGGAAACGATGAGACGGCGTCCGCAGCCGGAATCAGGCGCTATTCGGACGCGACCTCATCGTCGTCCGGGCCATAGATGCGGAGCAGTTCGTGATCGAACCGCCGCCACAGCTCGGCGGCCTCCTCCGCCGGCAGCCAGGTCGAGGCAATGGACTGAAACCGGAGCTGCGCGAGCGCCCCCTGGGTCGGCGTCGCCCAGGGGTCGCGGTCGGCGGCCGTGACCATCGCCAGCGTCCGGTGTAGTTCGTCGCGAATGCGCTGCACGAAGGCGGCGTCGACGGCGACGGGCGGGCCGGACGCCGAAGCGTGGTCGGCGCCGAACAGGTCGGCCTGGGCTGAGGTACGGCGCGTGGACATCGGCTGACCCTATCCCGGCCTCCAAGTCGCCACCAGCCTTGCGCCGATTGGCACGCCCCTGCACCATCCGGGCATGGCCGGAGTCTGGCGAACCGACGAGCTTCCGGGCATCGTGGCGACGCTCGCCACGCGCCCGAAGACACGAGAACTGCGCACCCTGATGCAGGACATTCTGCATTCGGCTTCGGCGTCACCTACGCTGAGATGGACCACGAGGTCTATCTGGCGGAGGGACGCGGCCGGATCGACACGATGTTCGGCGCGACCGTGATCGAGCTGAAGTCCGACCTGCGCCGCGAGCTGCCGGACGTGTTCAAGCGTCTCAACGGCATCTGGACTTTTATCCTCCGCAACCTGAGCCGGCCGGTCTGGCTCTCGCGCGAGGATCAGCGCGCCGACGTGTTGGTCGGCAACCCGCCGTGGATTTCCTACCGGCATTTGAGCCCGGAGATGAAGCAGCGGCTGCGCACGGCGTCCCTCGGGTACGATTTGTGGGTCGGCGGCAATCTGGCAACGCAGCAAGACATGTGCGCGCTGTTCTGGGCGCGGGGCGCGGAACGCTATCTGAAACCCGGCGGCACGATCGCCTTAGTGCTGCCCTATGCGGTGCTGAACGCGCCTGTGTCCCAAACGCTGCGTTCTGGGCGGCTTAATCAGACCCGTGTGCGGATCAGGGCAGGCTGGAGTTTGGAGAAGGCATGGCCAATCTTCGGCTCGCAATCTGGCGTGAGCACGACAGCGACGTGCGTGCTATTCGGCCGCCGCGAGATGGCCGCGCCGCCGCCAGCGAGCGTAGAGCGATGGACTGGTATTCTCTCCCGGCGTGACGCGACGGAGGTCGAAGCCGACCGCGAACTGGTTCGCACACTGGGACCCTGGCCGAATGCACGAGTTCTGACAGGGGGATCCCCGTATCGCGCGCGCTTCAGGCAGGGCGCGACCATAGTTCCGCGCCGCTTTCGCATCGTTGAGCACGAGAAGGCCGGACGCTTAGGGACTAGCCGCGCAGCACCCCGCGTGCGTGGCAAGACCGGTTTGCTCGACAAGGCGCCTTGGAAGGACGTCGCCGCGCCTCAAGGTCCCATCGAGGCACAATTTCTGCGGCCCATCTTGCTGGGCGAGACCATCGCTCCTTTCCGGGTGCTGGAAACTGCCTTGGGCGTCATTCCTCTGAGTGGCACGAACTCTTCTGGACAGTGCCGCCGCAAGCGATGCCGGATTCCGCTACCTCGCTGCGTGGCTACGCGACGCCGAAGAGAAATGGAGCGACCATAGCAACAAGAGTCTCAGTGGTGAACCTTCCATGACGCTCTCCGAGAGACTGGACCACGGACGTGCTCTCACAGTCCAAGCAAATGCGCCAAGGTTGAAGGTTGCCTACACCACTTCCGGCACCAAGCTAAGCGCAGCAATTTTAAGTGACTCGGTAACTATTGTTGACTACAAGGCATATTGGACAACGGTGCGTAACCGAGAGGAAGGTTTATATCTGACTTCTATTATCAACAGTGCCACTGTCCTGAGCCTTGTTGCTCCCTACCAGTCGCATGGGCAAAGGGACGTCCGCGACTTCTGCAAACTTGTCTGGACCCTGCCGATCCCGGAATACAACGAGCGCAACGACCTGCACAAAAAACTCGCCGCCGCCGCGGCCCGGGCGGAGGTGGTGGCGGCTGCCGTGCCCCTGCCCGACGGACATTTCACCACCAAGCGCCGCGCCATCCGCGCCGCCCTCGCCGCCGACGGCATCGCACAGGAGATCGAAACCCTGGTCGGCGCGCTGCTGGCCGGATAGCGACCGCCGCGGGCCGAGGTCTTGCGCGGATTGCTCGAGCGAGCATATGAAGTGCGCCCAGGAGCGATCCCGATGCCTCATCCGAAATCCGCCTCGCCGGCCGCGTCTTCCCGCGTGGTCAAGCGCCAGCCGGGCCTGCCGACGGCGGCGAGCGACAAGACCTGGAAACTTTCGTACCTGGGCGTGTTCCGCGCGTCGCCGCTCGAACGGATTTCCCTGATAAAGCGCGGCGTTCCGGCCGCCGAGGTGAAGCGGCTGTTTGCCGATCTGCGGATCGGGCAGGGCGTCGGCTTCAAGGCGCTCAATCTGTCCACCGCCACCGTGAACAAGAAGGCGAAGACGGGCGAGGCGCTGTCGCGCGAGGAAAGCGAGCGCGTGATCGGTTTCGCCAAGCTGGTCGGGCAACTGGAGGCGATCGTCGAGGAGTCCGGTGAGGGCACAGACTTCGACGCGCGCGCCTGGATGGCACGATGGCTGACCGAGCCGTTGCCGGCTTTCGGCGGCGCGCGCCCGGCCGATCTGATCGACACCATGGAGGGGCAGGGCCTGGTCTCCTCCGCGCTCGCACAGGTGCAGAGCGGCGCCTACGCTTGAGCAGGACGGTCTGGCGGATCGCGACCGATACGGCGACCTATCAGGCGGACGATCTTTCCGGCGCCGGCGCGAAGGCGACCGGCGGCCGCTGGAACGAGGCCGGCGTCGCCATCGTCTACAGCTCGGAGACGCGCGCCCTCGCCTGCCTGGAGACGGTCGTGCATCTGAACGCGGGCGGCCTGCCGCTCAACCGTTATTTGGTCGAGATCACGATCCCGGACGACGTCTGGGCCGACGCACGGGTGGAGACGCCCGGCAGTCTGCGCGTCGGATGGGACGCCGAACCCGCGGGGCAGGTCAGCATCCGGTTTGGCACGGGCTGGGCGAGGTCGGGACGTTCGGCGCTGCTCGTGGTGCCGTCGGTGATCGTGCAGGAGGAGGGGAACGTCCTGGTCAATCCGGCGCACCCCGACAGCGCGCGGATTGCCGCCGTCAAGCAGCGACGATGGCTTTACGATCCACGGCTGGGCAAGCCGGTTTGACGGCGCCGGTGCAGCGGATCAATGCGCGCCGAGCACCGACTGGTTGTAGTCGATCAGCGCGCCGGTCATCACGCCGGCGTGGCGGCTGAGCAGAAACGCGATGAAATCGGCCAGCTCCTCGGGGTCGATCAGCCGGCCGAACGGCATTTTTTCCGACGCCTTCGCCAGCCAGTCCTTGCCATCCGGCGATTCGCGCTCCTGCACCGCGTGCTCGGCCGGGGTGTCGACCCAGCCGAGCATGATGCCGTTCACCCGGATATGGTCGCGCGCCAGCGTGTTGGCGGCGTTGCGGGTCAGCGTCGCCAGCGCGCCCTTGCTGGCGGCGTAGGCGGCCAGGTTGGGCGCGCCGCAATAGGCGTTCACCGAGCAGCACGTTGACGATCGCGCCGGCGACATGGTCCCGCCGCATCATGGTCGCGGCGCCCTGCATCAGCAGGAACGGCGCGCGCAGGTTGGTCGCGTACATGCGGTCGATGAACTCGGGCGTGGCGTCGAGCAGGCCGGCGCGGTCGGTCCAGGCGGCGGCGTTCACCAGCCCGTCGATCCGGCCGAATTTTTCGGCGCAGGCGCGGATGATCTGCCCCGGCGCCTCGACGTCGGCGAGGTCGGCCGGCACGAACAGCGGCTGCGTGCCCAACCTCTCAAGCGCGCGGGCGGCGTGCGCGCCCTTCGCCGGGTCGCGGCCGACCACCACGACGCCGGCGGCACCCCATTCCGCCGCGCGCCGGGCGGCGGCGCCGCCGACGCCCTGCGTGCCGCCGGTCACCAGCACGACCTTGCCGGCCAGGTCTCCGCGCAGTCCTGTGGTCACGCTGCCCCCATCCTGCCGATCATTTGCCGCCCAGCATCCCCGCGAGATCGTTGCCGTTCACCAGCACCTTGCTGTCGCGATAGGTGACGTCCCAGACGGTGTTCGCGCCGTCCTGGCGGCCCATGCCCTTGAGCAGGAACAGCACCGGGCCGGCCTGCTTCAGTTCGGGCACGGTGTTCGCCTGCTTGATCAGCGCGTCGAGCCCGGTCGCGGCGAAGTGCGCCTCGCCCTCGGTACTGGTTGATGCCGCTGATCCGCACCTCGCCGGAGCCCTTGAGCGTCGCCGGGCCGAAATCGAGCGACAGGTCGTCGAGCCCGGCGACCACCGGGCCCTTCTCCAGCAGCGCCATCGCGTCGGCCTGCAGCTGCGGGTCCTTGCCGTCGCTGTCGGCCGCGCGCAGCAGCAGGTCGCGCAGGTCGGACGCGGGCACGCCGCCGAGGCGCGGGGCGAAGGCGATGTGGCGCGGCATGTAGTCGCGATAGATGCCGGGCGGGACGTTGGCGCTGTCGAACCCGTCGAGCGCGAAGCTGAGATGGATCGCGGTGCGGCCGTCCGGCGCGCCGACGCCGAGGCCGAAGCTGAGCTTGTCGAGGTGGCCGCTGTAGTTGGCGGCAGAGACGTGCACGTCTTCCATCGTGCCGTCCTCGTCGAAGCCGGTCATCAGCTCGGCGAGCGCCACCAGCGCGTCATGCACCGCGGTCTTCTGGTCGGCGGTGAGCGACGGCGTGCCGGTCGCCGCGCCGGCCGCCTGCGCGCGCGCCGCCCGCAGCGCCTCCATGCGGGCGAGCGCCCGGGCATGCCGCGCCTCGGCGTTCTTCTTGCGGTCGGCCGGGGTCATGGTGCCGGCGGCGACCGCCGCCCTGTCGGCGTCCGCCGCGGCCCGATCCGCCTCCGCCGCCTTGCGGTTCGCCTCGGCCAGCTCGTGCACCGCCTTGTGGTCCGGGGCCGGCGTTGCGCCGGTGTCCGCGCCCGTGTCGGGCGCCGTGCCGGCGTGCGCCTGGGCCGCCGCCGCGGCGCCGAGCGGGGCCAGCGTCAGCGCCGCGTGCACGAGCGGCGCAATCTGGTCGGGCGCGAGGCCGGTCAGGTGCAGCGCCCCGTGCATCCGGGCGACCGTGAACGACACGACGCCGGCCTGCGGCACCGTGGCGTTGCTGGCGAGCAGGCGGGTGTCGCTCTCCTCGGTCACGTTCACCCGCCCGTCCTGCGCCGGGTCGATCGAGATGTGGCCGATCAGCTCGTCCACGTGCATCTGGGACGAGCCCTTGTCCTTGCCGCCCTCGAAGGTGGACGTGTAGCCCTTGAACGTCGCATCCCAGTGCGACGGTGTCGCGAAGCTCGGGTCGATGACCGCGTGCTGGTCCTGCTGATCGATGGTGGCGGTGAACTGGCCGGCGCCGGCGTCGCCCGGCATCGCATAGCTCAGGTGCAGCGGCGACGGGGCGTGCAGGTCGTCGACCGCCCAGCGGCCGCCCTCGAGCGGGGTGAGTTTGGCGGTGACCGCATCGCCCTCGGCGGTCACGCCGAGCGTCGCAAGCGGCGCCACGAACGGCAGCTCGAGCCGGTAGTGGTCGGCCTCCGCGGTGATGTGCAGCGGCAGGTCGCCGAGCTGCACCTGCGGCCCCAGCAGGGCCGCGAGCCAGTCGTGCACCTGCTGCTCCAGCGTCTGCGCGTCGGCGGCGGATACGTCCGCGGCCTGCGCCGGCGGCACCGCGGCCGCGAGCCCGCCCGCGAATGCGCCAGCCAACAGCATGGCCCGCGCCCGGCGTTGCCGCCGTCCTGTCTCGATCATTCCAAGCTCCCTGGCTGCGCCACCCGCCGACCGGCGCCGCACCGTAGCGGCATCGCGGCCGGCCCGCAGCAAAAACCCGGGCGCGCACGGAAGCCGTGCATGCGGCATGCGGGTCCTCGGGCCGGGTGCCCGCCACGCATTGCCGAGGCGGCGCCCGTGGCCCTCTAGAATTTCCAGATCAGATCGGCGAGGCCGAGCCACAGCAGGGTCGATATACCGGCCACCAGCCAGGACGCCACCAACCGGCTGTGACCGTCCGGCAGCACCATGTCGGCGGAACTCGAGGACACGTCGACGCAGATCGGACGTGGCCGCGTCGACGGTCGGCAGCACCTCGTCGATGATTGCCGGGGGCGGCGGCAGCGCGGCGAGGGCCTCGGCCGCCACGGCTTTTGCGCTCGCCTTGTCGTCGGCGACGCGGCGCTGGTAGTGACACGAGGACACCCCGGTTCGGAAGGGGGGAGCATCGGGTGTGCCGAACCGCCTTTTCCGTCGATCGGCCACATTGCCGGGGCGCCACGGCGCCAGGGCGGGGGCTCTGACTGCGGTGACAGTGGGGTCGGCTGCCTCGATGAATGACATATTGTCTGTGCTCCCTCGATGAAAATACGCCCCAGAGCCAGCTTTCCGATCCAAAATCCAGCTATGGATGGAGTTAAGGGCGCAGTATTTTTTCAACATTCTCGTCTTATCGTCCAGATCATTTCGATGCTCATAGATCATATTACAAGGCCAAGACCTAAGATGATCCGCGATTGCATGATCACGAAGCAATTCTTCACGCTCGATTAACGGCCGCTACCTCCGTGCGTTCGCTTCCAGCAGACACCGCAGCCCCTCCAGCAGCTGCGTCGGCGTCGGCGGGCAGCCGCGGATGGCGAGGTCGACCGGCAGCGCCGCCTCCGCGCCGCCGGCAACCGCATAGCTGCCCCGGAACACGCCGCCGTCGATCGCGCAGTCGCCGACCGCGACCACCCATTTCGGGTCGGGCGTCGCCTGCCACGCGCGCACGACCGCCTCGTGCATCGAGCGGGTCACCGGGCCGGTCACCAGCAGCACGTCGGCGTGGCGCGGGCTGGTCACGATGCTCAGGCCGAACCGCTCCAGGTCATGGACGGCGCTCGCCAGCAGCCGCAGTTCCACCTCGCAGCCGTTGCAGCCGCCGGCCGCGACCGGGCGGATCGCGAGGCTGCGGCCGAGCCGCGCCTGCGCCGCCGCCGCCAGCCGGTCGGCCAGCACCTGCGTCGCATCCGCATCGATCGCGGCGGCGGGCTCGGTAGCGGGGCGGAACGACATCACAGATCCATCCCCGAGACGGTGGCGCCGAACGAGGCGACCAGCAGCGGCACATCGGCGACCGCGACGCCGGCCGCCGCCGCCTCCAGCGCCGGCCACAGCGTCCAGCCGGGATCGCGCGCGAACGCCGCGACGATCTGGCCGCCCTCGAGCCGCAGCCAGTGCCAGAGGTCGCCGCGCGCGCCCTCCGCCCAGCCGATGCCCTCGCCGGTGGCCGGCGGCAGGTCCACGCGCAGCGGACCGCTCGGCAGCGTCGAGCAGCACGGCTTGCAGCAACGCCGCGCTTTGCCCCAGTTCGGCCACGCGCAGCGCGACCCGGGCGGCGACGTCGCCGGTTGCGGCGGTGGCCGGCAGGTCGAACCGATGCCCGTCATACGGCGGCTCGGCGATGTCGCGCCGCAGGTCCGCCGTCCGCCCGCTGGCGCGGCCGACCACGCCGCCGACCGCGAGCGCCTCGGCGAGAGCTGGCCGCAGCACGGCGCAGCCGGCGAGCCGCTCGGCAATGGTGCCGGCGGCAAACAGCGCTCGCAGGTCCGGCAGCGCCTCCGCCACCTGGCGCGCGAGCGCGTGCAGCCGGTCGGCGCCGTCGGCCGCAAGGTCGCCGGCGACGCCGCCGGGGAGCACGCAATCCATCATCAGCCGGTGGCCGAACGCCGCGTCGGCGGCGCGCGCCACATCCTCGCGCAGCCGGGACAGCGGCGCCGCGGGCGGCGCGAAGCCCGCGGCCTCGGCGATGGCCGCGAGGTCGGACAGGTGGCAGCCGATGCGCTCCAGTTCCGCCATCGCCGCGCGCAGTGCGACCGCGCGCGCCGGCGGCTCGGCCGCGGTCGCCGCCTCGGCGGCGCGGGCGAAGGCGATGCCGTGCGCGACCGTCGCATCGCCCGCCAGCCGTGCGGCGAACCGGGCGGCGGCGCGCGGCGACTTGCCGCGCAGCAGCGCGAGCGTGCCCTTGTGCGCATAGCCGAGCCGCGCCTCCAGCCGCACCACGCGCTCGCCGGCGACCGTGAGCCGCAGTTGCGCCGGCTCGCCGATCCCGGACAGCACCGGGCCGAGCGGAATCTGATACTGGCTTACGCCATCCGGTGCAGCGAACTCCGGCGGCTCCGGCTGGCCGGCGACCGCGACCGGGCGGGCCGAGAGCGGCGCGTGCAGCGCCCAGGCGCCATGATCGAGCCACGGCCGCCCGTCAACGCCGTCCTCGGCGTGGTGGCCCCAGAGGTCGCGGATCATCCGCTCGAACCAGGCCGCCGCCGGCCGGGCGCGGGACAAGGCGGGATAGAAGCCGGACTCGACGGGGACGGAGACGGGCAGCACGGCCGCGCCGGCGCGGTCGCGCAGCAGCGCGTGCACCAGTTGCGGGTCGGCCCACAGCGCCACCAGCTCGACTGCCGGCGCCTCCGCGAGTGCCGCCGCCATCGCGCGCCATTGCGGCGGGTCCAGCACGTGGCGCGGCCAGGGCCGGCAGGGCGAGCTCCAGCCGGCGCGGATCAGGTCGGCAACCGCGCTCATCGCAGCGCCTCGGCGATCTTCGCGAGCCAATCCACGGCGGCGGACGGCATCGCCAGCCCCAGCACCGCGATCACCGCGAGATGCAGCCACGCCGGCAGGAAGGCGGCCGGCGGCGGGGCGGGTCCGACATCCGGCGTCGGCGCGTCGCGGCACAGCGAAACCAGCCGTGCGGCGACCGCGAAGGCGCAGCCGGCCAGGCCCGCGACCAGCGGCACCGCCAGCCAAGGTGCCTGACGCGAAGTCTCCATCACGATCAGGAACAGGCTGGTGAACAGCCCGAACGGCGGCACCCCGGCCAGCGCCACCAGCCCGGCCGCCAGGGTCAGCCCGAGTGCCCGGTGCGGCCCGACCAGCCCGCCGAGTGCCGCGCCGCCCTTCAGCTGGATGGCGCGGCCGAACCCCTGCGCCAGCACCGGGCGCAGCAGCGTCAGCAGGATCAGGTGCAGCACGCCGGCAAAAATCGCCGCACCGCCGCCGAGACCGAACGCGAACGCGACGACCCCGGCCTGACCGCCGGCGGCCACCGCCAGGAATTTTTCGGGGTCGCGCTGCCGGCGCAATGCCAGCGCGGCCAACAGGAGGGAGAGCAGGCCCAGCGCCAGCAGCGGCGGGCCAGGCGACAGCGCATCGCTGTTCGCCGCCACGAGAGCGCGGGCGCGCAGCAGCGTCACCAGCGCGACCCCGGGCAGCAGCCCGCCGGGCAGCGGCGCCTGGGGCTGCGCCAGCGCGCCGTGCAGCGGCACGAGCCCGGCCAGCGTGCCGTAGCCGAGCACCAGGAAGGCGTAGGCCAGCGTCAGCAGCGGCCCGTGGCACTGCGGCGCCGCTTCGGCGAGCAGGGACCAGCGCAACAGCGGCGCCGGCCCAAGCACCGGCTCGGCCGCCAGCGCCAGCAGCAGCGTGCCGAGCAAGGCGAGCGCAAGCCCGGCGCCGCCGAGCAGGAACAGCCGCCACGCCGCCACCGCGGCGTCGCCCAGCCGCAGCGAAGCCACCAGCACCAAGACGGCGACGGCAACCGCGGCCCAGGCCAGGGCCAGGTCGTTGGCCAGCAGCGCCAGCAGCAGCGCCGCGCTCAGCGCCGCATACAGCGCGTGCCCGCGCCGTGCTATCCGCGCGTCGGCCCGTCCCGCAGCCAGCTCCAGCCGCCAGTGGCTGCGCGCGCCGAACACTCCGGTTGCGGCGACAAATGCGGTCAGCGCGGCCATCGTGAGCGCGAGTGGATCCGTCAGGATCACGATGCGTCCCCCGGCGCCGGCCGCACCGCCACGGCGATCGCCACGAAGCCGAACAGCGCGACCACGGCCGCCAGCTCCGGCAGGGCCGCGCCGACCGCCACCGCCATCAGCGCCACGCCATTGGCCAGCGCGTGCAGCCCGAGCAGCGGCGACAGCACGCCGCGGCGCGCGACCAGCGCCAGCAACGCGACCAGCACCACGGCCACGGCGAGCGCCAGGTCTTCCCGGACGGACGGCAGCCCCGGCAGTCGGGTCGGCGCCGTCGCGAGCAGCGCCAGCACCGCCAGCAGCGCCGCCCCGGCCAGCGCGGCCTTCGCCGACGGCAGGCTATCGGGATCCGGCGCGACGCATCGGCGCAGCAGCCACGGCACGGCGCCGACGCCGGCCAGCAGGACCGCCAGCGCCAGCCCGGCCAACGTCGCGGAACTCTGTGCCAACGCCTGCCAGGCGGCGGCGATCGCGACCACGCCGGATTGCGCGGCCACGATCCCGATCAGTGTTGCTCCATGCCGTCGCGTCAGCAGCGCGAACGCCAGCACGAGCACCGCGCCGCCCAGAATATGCGAGACGTCCGGCACCGCGTGCCGCATCACGCCAGCCCCTGGGCGGCGAACAGGAACGCGACCGCCAGCCCGCCCAGCAGCAGCGCGATGCCGCACGCCTCGGCGAGCCGCCCCGGCCGCGCCGCGCGCCCGGCCTGCCACAGCGCCAGCGCCAGCGTCAGCACCACAATTTTGACGACCCAGGCCAGCGCGCCGACCAGCCATCCCAGCGGGCTGCCGGTCGCCTCGCCGAGCCCGAACGGCAGTGCGAGGTCGGCGACCAGGCTGAGCCAGATCAGCCGCCGCAGCGCCGTGCCCCACAGCAGCAGCGCCAGATGCCGCCCGGAGTATTCTTCGCCCAATGCCTCTTCGGCCATCGCCGCCTCGCGCAGCGGCGTGGCCGGGCCGGTCGCCGGGCCGGCGAGCCGCGCCACCGCCACCACCACCACCGCCGCGACCGCCAGCAGCAGCGGCAGCCGCACCCCGATCGTGCCCTCGCGCAGCACACCCGCCATCACGTCGAGGTTGGTGGTGCCCAGCAGCAGCGCGAGCGGCAGGATCGCGAACAGCAAGGCCGGCTCGGTGAACGCCACCAGCGCCATCGCGCGGCTCGCGCCGAGCCCGCCGACCGCGGTGCCGCTCTCCATCGCCGCAAGCGCCAGCGTGGCCCGGGACAGCATCAGCAGCCCGGCCACCACGATCAGGTCGGCCATGCGGGCCGCCGCCATGCCGAGCGCGAACGACGGCACCAGCGCCGCGGCGAGCAGCAGGGCGGCAAACGCCAGCGACGGCGCCGCCTCGAACGGTTTCGATGCGGTCTCGGCGAACACGGCCTGCTTGCGCAACAGGCGGCGAAGATCGCGCAGCGGCTGCAGCACCGACGGCCCGGCTCGGCCGGCGAGCCGCGCCGCCGCCCGCCGCGACAGGCCGAGCGCCACCGGCGCCGCCAGCAGCATCAGCAGCAAGTGCAGCAGTTGCACGACGAGCGCGATCAGCGCGTTCACGCGGGCGTTGCCGCCACGAACGCCAGCAGCAGCACCGTTGCCGCCGCGACCAGTGCCGCGAGCCCCGCGCGCGCCGGGGGGGTCTGCGCCGCGGTGGCCCACGTGGTCAGGCGGCGCCAGCGCCGCAGCAGCGGCCGCAGTTTTCCGGGGTGCGGCGCGGCGTTGGCGAGAATGGAGGAAATCGGTTCGGCGAAGCCGGCCGGGCCGATCTGCGTCGCCGGATCGCCGAACGGCAGCCAAAGCGGCGGCGGCGCGGCACCGCCCTCCCAGACCGCGCCGGCGCGATGGCCGACGGCCGCGCGCACGCGCAGCAGCCGCAGCGTCGCGAGCGTGGCCAGCACCAGCAGCGCCATCACGGCGGCCATCGTCAGGCCGCGCGCCTCCGGCGCCGGCGCGATCGTCAGCAGACCGGCCCGGTCAGCGAGGTCCGCGCCGAGCAGCAGGCGCAGCGCGGGACCGGCCAAGGACAAAAGCACGCCGGGAAACACGCCGGCCACGATGGTCAGCGCGGCGAGCGCGAGCATGGCGGCGCGGGCCGGGAGCGCCGCCTCCTGCGCTGCCGCCGCGCGCGGGGTGCGCGGGCGGCCGAGGAAGGCGACGCCGAGCAGCCGCACCGAAGCGACCGCGCCGAGCGCCATCGCGACCGCGGTTGCCAGCAGCGCCAACGCGGCGAGCACCTGCGAGCCCAGCCCGCCCGCACGCGCCGCGCCGATCAGCGCCTGCAACAGCGTCCAGACGGCGGCGAAGCCAAGGCTGGGCGGCAACATGGCGAGGCTCGCGAGTGCTATGAAAACCGACAGCGTCGTCACCGGCATCTGTCGCGACAGGCCGCCGAGCCGGTCCAGACGGCGCGTGCCGCCGCCGGTCTCGGCCGCGCCCGCGGCCAGCGCGAACAACGTCACCGCAAGCCCGTTCGCCGCCGCCAGCAGGAACGAAGCGCCCAGCGCCAGCGCCGCCAGCGAGGCCAGATCGGCGGCGCGGGCCGTCAGCGCGAGCCCGAAGCCGATGCCGACCAGGCCCGCGCCGGCGACCGCCACGGCGCCCGGGATGCTGCGGAGGTCCGGCGCGCGCGCCGCCTGCGCGGCACCCAGCACCGCGGCGGCCGACCCGCTCGCCAGCAGCAACCCGCCCCACCACGCCGGCTGCGCGGGACCTGCGATGTCGAACAGAACGCGGGCCAGCAGGTATTCGCCGACCGCGCCGCCGGCGCCGGCGAGCAACGCGCCGGACGGGGCCGGCATCGCCGCCTGCGCCGACGGCAGCCAGCGGTGCAGCGGCGCCAGCCCCGCGGCGGCGCCGGCGCCCGCCAGCACCAGCAGACACACCGCGGTCGCGCGCCATCCGTCGGGCGGATACGCGCGCATCCCGGCAAAACTCAGGTCGAGCCCCAACAAATCCAGTGGCGCCAGCAGCGCGATCGCCGCCACCAGCAGCAGCCCGGCCGTCGCCCCGCCGCCGAGCACCCAGATCGCCGTATGGCCGCCGGGGCGCCCCGCCAGCACCAGCGCGGTCGCGGCCAATGCCGCCAGCTCGAACGCCAGCACGACCGAAAACCCGTCCGCCGCCAGCATTGTGGCCGCACCGGCGCCGATCAGCACCGGCATGAACGGCAAGGCCGGCGACGCTCCGCCCCGGTCGATCGCCGTCGCGGCCGCCGCTGCGCCGGCCAGAAGGACGAAAAACAGAAAAAACGCGGAGAGACCGTCGAGCGCGAACAGGATGCCGGAGCCGGGCAGCCCGATCGGCAGGTCGATCAGCCTCGGCGCGGCGCCGCCGAGCAGCGCGAACAGATCGAGCGCCGCACCGACCACGCACAGCGCCAGCGCGCCCGGTGCGGCCAGCCACGCGCCGCCGATCCACGCCACCGGCCCGAGCGCCAGCAGCGCCCCGACGACGATCGCCAGACCCGGCAGCACCAGGGCCGTCACCGGCGGCAACGGATCGACTCGGGATCGGGGCGGGCGGAGGCTCACCCGCCGAGGATAGCCGCCCGCCCGACCGCGCCGGAAGCCTGCGTCCGCTTAAGGCCCGGGCACGGCGGGGATGATGCCGGGGATCACGAACTGCTCGATCGCCACGAGAATGCCGAGCAGGATGCGTCAGCGCGATGCTGTGCACGAAGGTGCGCGCGAACACCACGCCCTCCTGGCCCTTGAGCTCGGTCACTGACACGCCGGTGGCGATGTTCTGCGGCGAGATCATCTTGCCCATCACGCCGCCCGAGGAGTTGGTCGCCGCGAACAGCACCGGGTTGAGGTTGAGCTGGCGCGCCGCCACCACCTGCAGGTTGCCGAACAGCGCGTTGCCCGAGGTGTCGCTGCCGGAGAGGAACACCGCGATCCAGCCGAGGAACGGCGAGAGCAGCACGAACAGCCCGCCGACCGAGGCCACCGCCATGCCGAGCGTGTAGGCCATGCCCGAGTAGTTCATCAGATAGGCGAGGCCGACGATCAGCACGACGGTCACGATCGCGATCCACAGTCTGCTGCAAGGTGCGCACGACGCAGTCGAGGAATTTCGCCGGGGCCAGCCCGACGAGCGCCGCGGTGATCACGCGGCGAGCAGGATCGCGGTGCCGGTGGCGAGCGGCTGGAAGACCCAGATCGCGGCGTACGGCTTGTTGTCGTAGAGCGTGATCGAGACCGCGTTGTGCAGCCCGGGCCAGGGGACGCTCAGTTGCCCGATCGCGAAGATCTTCACACGACGTCCAGACGATCACGACCGCCGAGACGATGAGCCAGGGCAGCCAGCCCTGCCAGGGCGACATCTGCGTCTCCGCGCGGCCCGGCGACCGGGCCGCCGCGGCGACGGCGAATTCCGGGTCGGGCGCCGGCTGCCAAGCTTGCAGAAACAGGAACGTCACGACCAGCGAGCCGAGCGAGGACAGCACGTCGGTCAGCGTGTAGTCGATGAAGTTCGAGGTGACGAACTGGACGCAGCGCGAAGCTGCCGCCGGCCACCAGCAGCACCGGCCAGAGCGCGCGGATCGAGCGCATGCCGCCGTAGAGCGCCATCACATAGAACGGCAGGAGCAGCGCGATGAACGGCAGCTGCCGCCCGATCATCGATGCCGAGCGCCGCGGCCGGCAGGCCGGTGACCGCGCCGAGCACCGTCACCGGCACGCCGAGCGCGCCGAAGGCGACCGGCGCGGTGTTGAAGATCAGCACGAAGACCAGCGCCTCCAGCGCCGGAAAGCCGACCAGGATCAGCAGCGAACTGGTGATCGCGACCGGCGTGCCGAAGCCGGCGATGCCTTCGAGCAGCGCGCCGAAGCAGAAGCCGATCACCACCAGCACGATGCGCCGGTCGTTCGGCAGGTGGTCGAGGATCCAGCCGCGGAAGGCGTCGAAGCGCCCGGATTCGACCGCGATATTGTAGAGCAGCAGCGCGTTGACCACGATCCACATCACCGGCCACAGCGCGAACACGACGCCGTTGACGACCGCGTTCGAGCGCAAGCCTGACCGGGCAGCTGCCAGACCCAGATCGGCGATGATGAGGCCGACGATCGAGCCCGGCCAGCGAGGCCTGCCAGGCCGGGCGGCGCAACACGCCGAGCAGCACCAGCACGGCCAGCGATCGGCAGCGCCGCGACCAGGAACGACAGCGCCAGGCTGTCGCCGACCGGCGTCAACAATTGATGGAACATGTTTCCCCCGGCGTCGGGCCGGTGGTTCGTTCGGCGCCCGACTTTCACTCGCAGCGTATCGTCGCGCGGCGCGCGCCGCGCCGCAACCCGGGTTTTCGGGTCCAAGGCCCCGGAACCGCCGCCTGGCCGCCAGCGCACGCGGCTGAGGCTTGCCTCCCTCGCCGCGCCCCGCCACAACGGCCGCATGACTGCGTTCCTGCTGATCGTGTTCGACGGGTTGCGCCCGGACATGGTGCGCCCGGACACCACCCCGCATCTTTCCCGATTTGCCGCCGAGGGGATGCGGTTCGCGCATGCGCGCTCGGTGTTCCCGTCCGAGACTCGCGTCTGCACCGCCTCGATCGCCACCGGCTGCCATCCGCGCCGGCACGGGCTGGTCGCCAACCGGATGCCGGACCCGCGCGACCCACGCGGCAGCGTCGACACCAGCGATTTTTCTGTCCTCCGCGAACTTGAACAGCAGCAGGGCGCGCCGCTGCTCGACGAGCCGACGCTGGGGGACCGGCTCGCCGCCGCCGGGCGGGGTTTTGCCGTGCTCAGCAGCGGCAGCACCGGCCAGACTTTTGTCCTCAATCCGCGCGCCGACGAGAACGGCCAACTCGTGCTTTCCGCGCATGCCGCGGTCGCCAGTTCCGCCCGCGGCCGCGAGCTGCTCGCCTCGCTCGACCCGCCGCCGATCGCGGGCAGCGCGATCGAGCGCACCGAATGGATCGCCGAAACCTATCGGCAGAGGATTCTGCCCGATCCGCCCGACGCCAGCATCCTGTGGCTGGCGGAACCAGACGCGACCGCGCACCGGGGTGGCCTCGGCTCGCCGGCGCACTGGTCGGTGCTGCGCCGGGCCGACGCCGCGTTCGGCCGCATCGTCGCGGACTGGCAGGCCGGGCCGCAGCGCGAGCGGCTGCAGATCGCCGTCGCCTCCGATCACGGCCACGCGACCGTGTCGGGCCGCGTGTCGGTGGCCGCGGCGCTGGCGCGCTACTCGGAATTTTCCGAGTGCGTCGTGCTGCCGGGTGCCAGCGGCGGCGTGCTGGTGCCGGACCACGCGCCGGACAAGATCGCCAACGTCGCGCGCTGGTTGATGCAGCAGGACTGGTGCGGCAGCGTGTTCGCTCCCGACCTGATTGATTTTCCGGATGGCGTGCTGCCGCGGAGCGCGCTGCTCTCGGACCATCGACGCGCGGCACCCGTGCTGTTCACGCTGCGCGCCGACAACCGCACCTCGGCCGCGGGCCTGCCCGGCACCAGCCTGTTCGACGGCGGGCTGGAGCGCGGCGCCGGCAGCCACGGCGGGCTCTCGCGCGCCGAGTTGCGCACGCTGCTGCTGCTCGGCGGCGCCCGCATCCGGCCGGGGCTCGCGGAGGCGCCGGCCGGCATCGTCGACCTCGCGCCGACCGCGCTCGCGCTGCTCGGCGTGCCCGGGGTGGAGACGATGGACGGACGAGTGCTGTCCGAGGCGATCGAGGGGTTCGACCCGCCCGCCGCCGCGCACACCAGCGAGACCTGGGAGGCGGCCGGCGGCGGCTATGCGCAGCGGCTGGCGCGGCTGCGGCTCGGCGAGCATGTCTGGCTCGACGAGGGCGGCCGGGCGCATCCGTAAACCGTTGCCGAGGCCGCATGCCATCGACGTGCTGAACACCGTGCCGCGCACGGGGTTTCTGGCGACGCGCAACATTCCATACGGCCCGGCCGCGCGCCACCTGATGGACATCTATCGCCCGGCGCAGCCGACCGGGCCGGCGCCGGTGCTGATCTGGTTCTATGGCGGTGCCTGGCAATCCGGCGAGCGGCGCAACTACCGCTTCGTGGCGGCAACGCTGGCCCGGGCCGGGCTGGTCGTGGCGGTGCCGGACTATCGGCTGTTCCCGGAGGTGCGGTTCCCGGCGTTCATCGAGGATGGCGCCGCGGCCGTTGCGCAGATGCGGCGGCTCGCGGCCTCGTGCGGGGGCGATCCGGCAAACATGTTCGTGGCGGGGCATTCGGCGGGCGCCTACATCGCGGCGATGCTGGCGATCGTTCCGTCGTATCTGGCGAGGGTGGGTTTGGGACGCAATGCGCTGGCGGGCGCGGTCGGCATCGGCGGACCTTACGACTTCCTGCCGATCCTGGGCGCCGACATCCGTGACGTTTTTGCGACGTCCGCCGACGATCTGCGGCGGACGCAGCCGATTGCGCATGTGGACGGCCGCAACCCGCCGCTGCTGCTGCTGCACGGCGACCGCGACGCCACCTGCTATCCGCGCAATTCGCTGGCGCTGGCGGCACGCATCCGCGCGGCCGGCGGGCCGGCCGAGGTGCGGACCTATCCCGGCGTCGGCCATATCGGCATCGTGCTGGGTTTTTCGCCGCTGTTCCGCCGCTGGGCGCCGACGCTCGCCGACACGCTCGGCTTCGTGCGCGGCGTGCTGGACGCGCGGCGGCCGCGCGCCATATCGCAGGCCGCATGAACGGGCAGGCAACCCTGCTGACCGGCGGGACCGGCTTCGTCGGCGCGGCGGTGGCGCGGGCGCTGCTGGCGCGCGGCCATGCGGTGCGCGCGCTGGTGCGGCACGGCAGCGATCGGCGCAACCTCGACGGGCTGGCGTTGGAGCTGGTGGAGGGCGACCTGACCGACCCGGCATCGCTCGCGCGCGCGGTCGCCGGCTGCCGGTTCGTGGTGCATGTGGCCGCCGACTACAGGATCTGGGTGCCGGACCCCGAGGCGATGCTGCGCGCCAACGTCGAGGGCACGCGCGCGCTGATGCTGGCCGCCGTCGATGCAGGCGTGGAGCGCGTGGTGTACTGCTCCAGCGTCGCCGCGCTCGGGCTGACCGACGACGGCTCGCCGGCCGATGAAACAACGCCGGTGAGCGAAGACAAGATTGTGGGCATCTACAAGCGGTCAAAACACCGGGCGGAGCAGGCGGTGCTGGCGCTGGTGCGCGAGCGCGGGCTGCCGGCGGTGATCGTCAACCCGAGCACGCCGGTCGGCCCGCGCGACATCAAGCCGACGCCGACCGGGAAGATGATTTTTGACGCGGCTGCCGGGCGGATGCCGGCGTTCGTCGACACCGGCCTGAACGTCGTGCATGTCGACGATGTCGCAGAAGGGCATATGCTGGCGCTGGAGCGCGGCGCGATCGGCGAGAAATACATCCTCGGCGGCGAGAACCTGTCGTTGCGGGACCTGCTCGGGCTGGTCGCGACGCGCGACCGGCCGGCGGCCTCCGACCGTGAGCCTGCCGCGCGGCGCGCTGTGGCCGGTGGCGCTGGCGTGCGAGGCGCTGGCGCGCGGGTTCGGCATCGACCCGCTGGTCACGCGCGACCATCTGCGGATGGCACGGAAAAAAATGTTCTTCTCGTCGGACAAGGCGCGGCAGGCATTGGGGTATGCGCCGCGTCCGGCGAAGGAGGCGGTGCGCGATGCGGTCGCCTGGCTGCGCGCGAGCGGGCGGTTGCCGGCATGATCCTGCTCGCAATTATCGCAGTGCTGGGCTGGGTGTATCTCGCGCTGCTGCACGGAAAGTTCTGGCAGGCCGGGCCGGTGCTTGCCCCCGCGCGGCCGTCGGCGGCGCCGGCCGTGGACGTGGTGGTCCCGGCGCGCGACGAGGCCGACGTTATTTTTTCTTCGCTGCGGTCGCTGTTGGCGCAGGACTACATTGGAAAATATCGCGTCGTGCTGGTGGACGACGGCAGCGCCGACGGCACCGGCGCGGTCGCGCGCGGGCTGTCCGATCCGCGGCTGACGGTGCTGGAGGGCGCGCCGCGCCCGGCCGGCTGGGCCGGCAAACTCTGGGCCGTGCGGCAGGGCGTCGCTGCGGGCGCGGCGCCCTGGGTGCTGCTGACCGACGCCGACATCGTGCATGATCCCGCGCATCTTTCCGCGCTCGTCGCGCAGGCGCAGCGCAGCGGCGCCGATCTGGTCAGCGAAATGGTCGAACTGGCCTGCGACACCAGCGCCGAGCGCGCGCTGGTGCCGGCGTTCGTTTTTTTCTTTCAGCTGCTGTACCCGTTTGCGCGCGTGAACGATCCGCGCAGCCGCGTCGCCGCCGCGGCGGGCGGAACAGTGCTGGTGCGGCGCGCGACGTTGGAGAAGATCGGCGGCATCGAGGCGATCCGCGGCGCGCTGATCGACGATGTTGCGCTGGCGCGCGCGGTGAAGCGCGATGGAAGCAAGATCTGGCTCGGGCACAGCGCGTTGGCGCGATCGGTGCGGCCGTATCCGAGCGTTGCCGACATCTATCGCATGGTGGCGCGATCCGCCTATGTGCAGTTGCGGTTTTCTCCGCTTCTGCTGCTGGGCACATTGCTGGGGCTGGCGCTGCTGTTCGTGGTGCCGCCGGTGGCTGCCGTGTTCGCCAGCGGCGCCGCGCGTTGGCTCGGCGTGTTGGCCTGGATCGTGATGGCGGCGACGTTTGTTGCCGACGTTGCGCCGCTTCCGGCTGTCGCCGCTGCGCGCCGTGCTGCTGCCGGCGATGGCGGCGTTCTACATGGCGGCGACGCTCGGCTCGGCACTCGACCACCATCGCGGCCGCGGCGTTGTGTGGAAGCGGCGCGCCTATGCGGAGGGCGAGACTTGAGCGCCGCGACGGATGTGCTGGCAAGCGTCGAAACCTGGTCCGGAAAGGATCGCGGCGACGAGAATTTTCCGGTCGGCTCGCGGCTGATCTCGGCGCGGCTGCGGCCGCATGTGCATGCGTTCTACGCCTTCGCGCGCAATGCCGACGACATCGCCGACAGCCCGGTGCTGTACCCCGAAGACAAGGTGGCGCGGCTCGACGTGATGGAGGCAGTGCTGCTCGGCCGCCGCGATGACGGCAGCCCGAGTGCCAAAAGTCTGCGGGCCAGTCTCGCGGAAACCGGAACCACGCCGCAGCACTCGCTCGATCTTCTGGTGGCGTTCCGCCGGGACGCGACAAAACTGCGCTACGCGGACTGGGACGAGCTGCTCGACTATTGCCGCTACTCGGCGATGCCGGTCGGCCGGCACGTGCTCGATCTGCACGGCGAGAGCCGCGACACCTGGGCGGCGAACGACGCGCTGTGCGCGGCGTTGCAGGTGCTGAACCATCTGCAGGATTGCGCCAAGGATCTCGCCAACCTCAACCGCTGCTACCTGCCGCGCGACCTGATGGCGGCGCACGGCATCGGCATGGAAGACGTGTCGCGGCCCGCCGCCAGCGTCGGCCTGCGGCATGTGTTGGACGCGCTGCTGGACCGCTGCGACGAGTTGAACCGCATCGCCCCGGGCCTGCCGCGGCGCACGCGCGATCGCCGGCTGCGGCTGGAGACGGCGGTGATCTGTGGCCTCTCCCGCCGGCTGGCGGCGCGGCTGCGGCGCGGCGATCCGCTGGCGACGCGGGTGCGGCTGACGAAAACCGACGCTGCGGCCAGCGTGTTCGCGGCGCTGCGCTTCCTGCCGTGACTCCGCTCGGTGCCGCGCAGGCCGATCTGGATGCGGTCGAGGCGCTGGTGCGCGCGGCCGGCACCAGCTTCTATCGCGGCATGCGCGTGCTGCCGCCGGACCGTCGGCACGCCATGTACGCGATCTACGCATTCTGCCGCATCGTCGACGACATTGCCGACGGCGACGCCGATTTCTCCCGAAAACTGCCGGAGTTGCAGGCGTGGCGGCAACGCGTCGCGGGATTGTTCGAGGGCCGATCCGACGGGCCGGTGACGCGCGTGCTGGTTTGCGCGGTAAAAATGTTTCCGCTGCGTGAGTCGGATTTTTTTGCAATCATCGACGGGATGCAGATGGATGCCGAGCAGGCGATCGTCGCGCCGGATCGTGCCACGCTCGACCTGTATTGCGATCGTGTCGCCGGTGCGGTGGGCCGGCTGTCGGTGCGCGCGTTCGGCGACTGCTCGGCCGACGCCGACGAGGTGGCGAAACGGCTCGGGCGGGCGCTGCAATTGACCAATATTCTGCGTGATCTGGAAGAAGACGCGGCGCGCGGGCGGCTCTATCTGCCGCGCGAGTGGCTGGCCGAGGCCGGGGTGCCGTTGACGCCGGCGGCGGCTTTGCAAAGCCCGGGACTGCCGAAGGTGTGCGCGCGAGTTGCGGCGCTCGCGCACGAGAATTTCGGCGCGGCGGCGGCGGCGATGCGGCGCTGCGACCGCCGGGCGATGCGTCCGGCGCGGCTGATGGGGGCAACCTATGCCGCGATTCTTTCGCGATTGGAACGTCGCGGCTGGCGCAGGTTGAACCAGCCGCCAAAACTGCCGAAATGGCACAAATTGCTGATTTTGCTGCGTTATGGACTTGTATAGAGACAATTCCATTGCCGGAGAGGAATTTTAATTCGTCGGGCTCACATCGTCGGCGCCGGGCTGTCCGGGCTCGCTGCGTCCGTTGCGTTGGCGGGCCGCGGCTGGACGGTCACGATCTACGAGGCGGGGCCGGCGGCCGGCGGACGGTGCCGGTCATATTTCGACCGCGGGCTCGGCCGGCGGATCGACAACGGAAATCACCTTGTGCTGTCCGGCAACCGCGCGACGTTTTTTTTTCTTGCCCAGGTCGGCGCCGGCGACACGCTGACCGGGCCGGACATGCCGCTGTTTCCGTTCGTCGATATCTCGAACAACCTGCGCTGGACCCTGGCACCGAACCGGGGTCGGATCCCCTGGTGGATTTTGTCCGCCAACCGGCGCGTACCCGGAGACGCGCGCCCGCGACTATTTTTCCTTGCTCGCGCTGCGGCGATCGGGCCAGCGCACAGTTCGGGAGGTGCTGGGCGAGTGCGGGCCGCTCTACCGGCGACTGCTGGAGCCGCTGGCGGTCGCGGCGCTGAACACGCCGGCCGCGGATGGAATTGCAAAACTGCTCGATGCCGTCGTCAGGGAGACGCTTGCGGCAGGCGGCGCGGCGTGCCTGCCGCGCGTGCCCCGCGTCGGACTGTCCGAAACCTTCGTCGATCCGGCCCGTGCTTGGCTGGAGGCGCGCGGGGCAACGCTGCACACCGGCCGACGTATCACGGCACTGCAACGGGACGCGGCACGGGTGACGGGACTGGACACATCGGACGGGCCGGTGCCGATCGGGGCGGACGACGCCGTGGTGCTGGCGGTGCCGGCCTGGGTCGCCGCCGACCTGCTGCCGGGGCTGGTCGTACCCGACGCATTTTCCGCAATCCTCAACGTGCATTTTCTGGTCGCGGCCGATCCGGGACCGGCGGGATTCTGGGGCGTCGTCGGCGGCACCGCGGAGTGGATTTTTGTGCGCGACGGCGTCGTCTCGGTGACGATCAGCGCCGCCAACCGATTGGTTGACCTGTCGGCCGAGGACATTGCCGCGTTGGTCTGGCCCGATGTGCGCACGGTGCTGCAACTCTCCGATCCGATGCCGCCGGTGCGCGTGGTGAAGGAGCGGCGTGCGACCTACCTCGCCACCGCCGAACAGGAGGCGAAGCGGCCTGGACCGCGGACGGCATGGAAGAATCTCGTGCTCGCCGGAGACTGGACGGCGACCGGCTTGCCGGCGACCATCGAAGGGGCCATCCGCTCCGGCCGCACCGCTGCAAAAGTGTTGCTCGCATGTTGACCGATACCCCGCTGGATGTCGTCGATCGCGCCGTGGAGGGCGCGCGCGCCGCGCTGCTGCGCCGGCAGAAGCCCGACGGGCACTGGGTGTTCGAGCTCGAAGCCGACGCGACCATTCCCGCCGAATATGTTCTGCTCGAACATTTCCTCGACCGGATCGAGCCGGAGCTTGAGCGGAAAATCGGCGTCTACCTGCGCGCGACGCAGGGCGCGCACGGCGGCTGGCCGCTGTTCCACGACGGCGCTTTCAATATCTCTGCCAGCGTCAAAGCGTATTTCGCGCTGAAGATGCTCGGCGACGATCCCGACGCGCCGCACATGCGTCGGGCGCGCGAGGCGATTCTTGCGGCCGGCGGCGCCGAGCGCACAAACGTTTTTACCCGTGCGCAACTGGCGCTGTTCGGCGAGGTGCCGTGGCGCGCGGTGCCGGTGATGCCGGTGGAGCTGGTGCTGCTGCCGCGCTGGTTTCCGTTCCATCTCGACAAGGTCAGCTACTGGTCGCGCACCGTGATCGTGCCGCTGACGGTGCTGATGGCGCGCAAGCCCCGCGCGCGCAATCCGCGCGGCGTGCATGTTCCCGAACTCTTCCAGACGCCTCCGGAACAGGTCAAAGATTGGATTCGCGGCCCGTACCGCTCGAACTGGGGCAAATTCTTCAAAGGTCTCGATGCCGTCCTGCAAGTCGCGGAACCCGCGTTCCCGGCGGCGTTGCGCAGGCGCGCCGAGGCGTGGGCGGTGCGCTTCGTCACCGAGCGGCTCAACGGCGAGGACGGGCTCGGCGCGATCTATCCGGCGATGGCGAACACCGTGATGATGTTCGACACGCTCGGCTATTCGCCGGATCATCCGGACGCCGCCATTGCGTGGGCATCCGTGAGAAAACTGCTGGTGATCGAGCCGGATCGCGCGTACTGCCAGCCGTGCCTTTCGCCAGTGTGGGACACGGGACTTGCCGGGCACGCGCTCGCCGAGGCGGAAGGTGCGACAAGTCCCGCGGTCGCCCGCGCTTCTGATTGGTTACGCGGCAAGCAGGTGTTGGACGTCGTCGGCGACTGGGCGCGCGCGCGGCCTGCGGCCGTGCCGGGCGGCTGGGCGTTCCAGTACGCCAATCCGCACTATCCGGACGTCGACGACACCGCCGTCGTCGGCATGCTGCTGCATCGCCAGGGCGATCCCGGCGTACTCGGAGGCAATCGTGCGGGCGCGCGACTGGATCGTCGGCATGCAGAGCCACGACGGCGGCTGGGGCGCGTTCGATGCCGACAACGACAAGATGTTCCTGAACCACATCCCGTTCGCCGACCACGGCGCGCTGCTCGATCCGTCGACCGCCGACGTCACCGCGCGCTGTATTTCGTTCCTCGTGCAGATCGGCATGTCGGCCGGCGATCCCGTGGTGGCGCGGGCGCTGGCGTGGCTGCGGCGCGCGCAGGAGGCGGACGGCAGCTGGTTCGGGCGCTGGGGTACCAACTACATCTACGGCACGTGGTCGGTGCTGTGCGCGCTGAATGCGGCGGGCGTGCCGGCGGAGGATCCGATCGCGTGCGCCGCGCGGTCGCGTTCCTGCTGGCGACGCAGCGGCCGGAGGGCGGCTGGGGCGAGGACAACGAGAGCTACGCCGACGCGCCGCACGGCAGCTACGACCGCAGCAACCCGAGCCAAACGGCGTGGGCATTGCTCGGCCTGATGGCGGCGGGGGCGGCGGACCATGCGGCGGTCGCGCGCGGCGTCGAATGGCTGGTCGCGGCGCAGGGCGGCGACGGCGAGTGGCAGGAGGCGCCATACACGGCGGTCGGCTTTCCGCGGGTTTTTTACCTGCGCTACCACGGGTATCGGCTGTTCTTTCCGTTGTTCGCGCTGGCCCGCTATCGCGCGCTGCGGCGGGGGAACGACCGGCGCGTGGCGTGGGGTTTTTGAACGCTCTACGAAGTTGCGGCGGCCTCGCTGCTGCGTTCGGCGGCGGAGTTGTGGGCATAGGTCTTCCAGGTCGGCGCATAGTCGCCGGACTGCATGCCCCATCCGGTCCAGCCGGCGCGGGGCCCGCGCGCGAACAGTTCCAGATACGGGCCGGCGCTGCACCCCTCGATCAGCGCATACTGCTCGTCGGGCTTGCGGCTGTGCTCGCGCTTGCGCGTGCCGATGTAGTTCACCTGCGTCCGGCCCGCATCCAGCGTGCGCGCGTTCCTGCCGCGCACCCCGAACAGCAGGATTTCGGTGACGTTGCGGAAGTA
Source organism: uncultured Solirubrobacterales bacterium (assembly GCA_963697635.1). Lineage (GTDB taxonomy): Bacteria > Pseudomonadota > Alphaproteobacteria > Acetobacterales > Acetobacteraceae > CAJCJG01. The sequence continues at coordinate 192,730 of CAVOOS010000020.1, forward strand.
GAACCCGACGCCGCGCCCGTCCGATCCACCGTCTTTTCGCAATTTGTGCCAGATGATGTTGCTTTTGTAGTCGAATCCCCACGATTTCAGAACGAGCAGACCCTCGGGCAGTAAGGCGTTCGGAACCCACAAATACAGATGACCCGGCTCCTGCACCACGCGCGCGACGGGCAGCGCGCAGATCCGGTCGGTCGTCATCGTGTCGTAGCGGGTCAGCCGGCGGTGTTCGGGGGCGACCTTGCCGGTGCGGTTGACGAACTGCCACGGCGGATCGGCCAGCACCGTGCGGAATGTCTGCTCGCCCACGGCGCTGAAATCGATCTGTGGGTCATCCGGCGCCCGGTCGTTCATCGCTTGTCAGTAAAAGACCGACGGAAACCACGCGCCCGCGGGTTCCTGATAGAACCCGGTGCCCATCAGCAGCATCGGCTTGACGATCCGCAACCCTTCGGCCAGGCACCAGCGGAACAGGCTCGCCTGCCGGATCGGCAGCAGGAACGCCACGGGTTCGCCGCTCGCCGCCGAGGCGCCGGCGATCAGCGCGCACAGGTCGGCCTCGGTTTCCGCGGCGCCGTGGTTCAGTTGCCAGAACGTCGCCGCCGTCAGATATCCGGTGATGCGGCCGTCGCGTTCCACCACATACGGCTTGAACGCTTTTGCGGCGTCGCGCAGTTCCGAGGTGCGTTGCACCCCGTGCACCCGGCTGCAGACGAGCCCGCACGCGTCGAAGTCGTCTGCGACGAACGGCCTTACGATATAGCCGGACGCCGGCGGGTTCCGGCAAGTGCCGCGCAGCAGCAGCAGCGGTTCCTTCACCTCGAACCCGAGCGCCGCGTACATCGGCACCGATCCCGGGTTGAACGCGTCGGCGCAGAACCGCACGCCGAGCGCCCCGCGCGTGCGCTCGACCATCGTCTGCATCAGCGCGCGGCCGATGCGGCCGCCCTGCAGCGCCGGCTCGACCGTCAGCGGCCCGACCGAGCGGATCGGATCGCCCTCGAACACGAAATTGGAGCCGACCACGCGGCCGTCCTGTTCGGCGACGTAGGCGTACACGGTCGGTGACGCGATCAGCGCGGCCGCCAGGCCGCTGCCCATCTCATCTGTCGGAATGTCCGGCGGAAACCCGTGCGCTTCGGCAATCCCGCGGAACGCGGTGTGCATGATGCGGCCACAGGCTTCGCCGTCGGCTGCGACGGCCTCGCGAACGTTCATGGTGCCCCTCGTTTTCCCTCGTGTCGCGTACCGGCGTTTGCCCGAGCAGCGCAATGCCGATGGCCCTTGCGGAGGGCATTTTATTCTTTGGGCGACGCAATTTCAACTGTGGGATGCCGCCCCGCGGCGGCAGGCGGATGGTCAGGGCAACGCGGCAAGCCGGTGGGGCGGCGCCACGTCAGGCAGGACGTCGGCGGTCACGACGGTGCCGGTCGAGAAATCCGGACCTGGCGGCGCGTTCGCGAGGGCGGCCACGATCGTGAGGCCGAGCAGCACGGCGGTCGCGAGGTAGAGATTGCGCATGGGAACCACCACGGAGGATTGCGGGCGGCGGGAAACGGCGGCGTTGGGAGGGAACACAGCATCAACGGCGCAACGGCAACAAAGTTCCGGTCCGCGCGAGCGTCGGCGGCTTCAGACGACCGTTACCAGCGTGCCACCGTGCCCGTCGGTGCCGACCGTGAAGCCGAGGCCGTGCGCGGGCGTACTCAGCGCCAGCAGCGCGCGCTGGCCGGAGGCGCCGATGACCTCGAGCGACCCGCCGGTCTGGTACGCGGCGCCGGTGCCGCCGCCCGCCGGCACGGGGGAAATATCGCGCAGGTCGAGCACGTCGGCAGCGTGCAGGTCGACCAGCGTGACGCCCGCGCCGGTGCCGGGCAGGCGACAGCAGCGAGGCGCCGGGATCGAACAGGAAGCTCGGCTTGGCGAGCAACGCGAGGGCGCCGACCGTGACGACGGCGTTGGCGCCAAGCTCCACCGTGCCGGCGCCGGCAAGCCCCGCCTGGAGCCCCACGGTGGCGCCGGGGGCGGCGACGATCGTGCCCTGGTTGACGAGCACGGCGCCGGAGCCGCCGGCGAGCGTCATGGCGCCGCCGGCGCTGAGCACCGCGCCGGCATCGAGCGTCAGCGCGCCGAGGCCGATCGCGTGCAGCGTGCCGCTCGCGTCCGCCGTGCCGCCGGCGAGCGTCACGCCACGCAGCGTCGCGCCGTCGAGTGACAAAAGCCCGGCGCCGGCGGCGAGCGCGCCGTGCTGCACGGTGCCGCTGATGCTCACGGGATCGCCCGGCGTCGCGGCCAGCGTGCCGCCGCCGAGGTCGAGCGTGCCTGCGAAGCCGAGCGCCCCAACGATCGTGCCGAGGCCGGCGAGCCCGACCGCGCCGTCGAACCGCACCGCGTCGGCGACGATCGTGCCGGTATTGGCAAAGCGAACGACGCTCGCGTCGATTTCCACCCGTGTCGCGAGCAAGGTTGCGACAACCGAGACCATGCCGTCGGCCGCCTGCTCCGGCTGCTCGGTGGTCGCGTCGACAAGGCGGATGCTGCCGGCGTTGCGGAAGGTTGTCGCCCGAAACATCGAGCGTGCCGCCGGCGAGTGCGACCAGGCCGGCGTTGACGAAGCGCGCGGCGCTGATGTCGAGCGTCGGCGCGACGCTCTCGGTCCAGGTCAGTTGCGTGCCGATCAGCGCATCGAACTTGCCGATCGGCTGGTAGACCACCGTGGTGTCGAGCTGGCTCGCGGGCACCAGGCTGATGGTGCCCTGGTTGGCGATGGTGCCGCCGCCGAGCACCGTCACCACGCCCGCGACCGGGGCGCCGGCGCCGCCGAGGACCTGGGTGGTGGCGCCGAGCAGCACGGTGCGCCCGGCCGGCGCGTCCAGCGCGACGACGCCGGCGAGCGCGGCGGCGATGTCGAGCCGGAATGTTTCTCCGATGTAGCGGCCGGCTGCGAGGGTGAGCGTGCCGGTGGCGGCGATCGGCAGCGCGGCGTTCGCGGCGGCGGTGGCGGGGGTGATCGTGACGTCGGCGAGCCCGGCGAAGCCGCCCTGCACCACGGTGCCGTCGAGCGTGCCGCCCTCCCCGACCACGGTGCCGCCGGCGGGCGCCAGCGTGCCGCCCGCGAGCGTGCCGGCGAGGTCGAGCGTGCCGCCCGCAAGCGCGATCGTGCCGGCGACGGTGAGCGCGCCGCCGGTATCGAGCCGCAGCGTGCCGCCGGGCAACGCCAGCGCCGCGGCCGCGGCGAGCACGCCGGGCGCGATTTCGGCGGTCCCGAGGCCGATGGTCGTGTCGTCGGCCGCGCCGGGAACGGCGAAACCGCTCCAGTTCTGCGCCGAGGTCCAGGAACCGGCACCGCCTCGCCACGTGATCGATCCGCCCATTTCCGCCTCCAGCCGTTGCGTGTGGCGGACATATGCGATTCAATTTCTGGTTGCAATGCAAAAACATCCAACTTTCGGAAATAATCTCAATTTCGTGGACAGCGCGCGCAGCCTTTTGCAAAATTCGGGCTGCGCGGGAGCGGCCGGCAACCGTCACGCGAATGTCAAGCGGGATTGCACGCAAAAGCATGTTTGCTGCGCAGCCTCGCCCCGGCACAATTGCGCGCCGGCGCCCAGAGCGAATCGCCCCACGGGCGGGCGCTGCCGGACAGGGGAGGGGGCGCGCCGGGACAGCTTCGTGGCTGCGATCCGTCGCGGCCGGTTCCCCCAGGTACCGAGGAGAGGATGCCGATGGACGCTGACACGCCGACCCGCGAGCGGGCTTATCTGTTGTGGCAACAGGCCGGCTGCCCGGACGGGCGCAGCGAAGAGTTCTGGTTCGCCGCGCTGCAAAGCATCGTCGCCGACGCCGCGGGGGCGGCGCAGGCGGACAGTGCGGCGCCGGCCGCCAAGAAGGCCGCGGCGCGCCGTGCCGGCGCCGCCGTGTCCTCCCGCATTCCGGCGCCGGCGCCGGCGCCGGCCGCGGCGACACGTTTGACGTCGATCAAGTCGAAGCCGTCGCGCGCTGATAGAGTCCCCACGTAACGGCGCCTCCAGAAAGGAAACCTCGATGACCGACAGCGATCGCGAGATCCGCGAACGGGCCTATCGGCTGTGGGAGGAGGCCGGCCGGCCGGCCGGGCGCAGCGAGGAGTTCTGGTTCCTCGCCCAGCAGGAGATGTACGGCGGCGCCGCGACCAGCGACGGGCCGGAGGGCGCCGAACTGCCGCCGGCCGAGGAGCCGCCGCTCGCGGCCGTGATCCACGGCGTTCCCACCGGCATGCCGGGCGAGCGCATCGCCGAGCAGGGCGTGCTCGACGACCGGCTGGAGGAGCTGGCGGTGCCGACGCTGATCGACATCGACGAGGATTGATCCCCTCTTGCGCCCTCGACTTGCGCCGCGCGCGGGACGCACCACTCTCGAACAGGTGCAATGTTCGGGAGGGTGCGATGCGTGCGCTTGCCGTGCTGTCGCTCTGTCTGTTGCTCGCCGGCCCGCTGCTTGCCGTCCCAGGGGTTGCGGCCCGGGCGGACGAAACGCCGACCACGCTGGCGCCGGCCGACCGGCAGGCGATCCACGGCGTGATCCAGCAACAGCTCGACGCCTTCCGCGCCGACGACGCCGGCACCGCGTTCGGTGACGCCTCGCCGGGCATCCAGGGGATGTTCGGCGACCCCGGCCATTTCATGGCGATGGTGAAGAACGGCTACCAGCCGGTCTACCGGCCGCGCAGCACCGTGTTCGGCAGCCTTGTCGAGATCGACGGGCGCATCGTGCAGAAGCTGCATCTGGTCGGCCCGGACGGCAGCGCGGCGCTCGCGCTGTACTACATGGAGCGGGAGCCGGACGGCACCTGGAAGGTCGACGGCTGCCAGTTGCTGGAGAACGACGAGGTCGGCGCATAGACCGCATGCCAGCGCGACGATAAATCTTGGCCATCTCCCTCGCCGCGGCGCGGTCGCGTGCCGATATCGTGGGCAAGCGTCCATTTCCAAACGAGCGTCCCGCAATGACGTCGCCATACAGAGTTGCCCGGCATTGTGCCGACTACCGGCCCTCCAAGAAATTGCTGCTCGCGGCATGCCTCGTGTCGTTCGCACTGGCCGTCCCGGTCGGGTTTCTCTCGGGTGGCTGGGTGACCGGCGGGCGCGCGCGAATGCTGACGGCGCTCGCGGCGGAGAACGCGCGCGTAGAGCTCGCCGCGACGATCTGCGCCGGCCGGTTCATGGCCGCGCCGGATGCCGACGCGCGGCTCGACGCGCTGCGCGGGCAGGCGCCCTGGTATCGCAGCATCGTGCTGGAGAACGGCGGCTGGACCGCGCTGGCCGGAATGCCCGATCTGCCTGGCCGACAGGAGCCGGTCGCCGGATCGGCGGATCGCTGCGCCGACCGGCTGATGGCGCTGCAACGCCCATCGCTCCACGTCGGTGCCGAGGCGAGTGCCGCGCCGCGCCGCGTGCACGGCTGACCGCACTCCGCGATATCGTCCGGCCGGTGTTGCTCCCACCCCGGCATCGAAAGCCCGTCCATGCATCTGCCCGTGACCGAGCACGTGACGAAAACCGCGCGCCGCACCGGGTTCCACCTGGCCTGCGGGCCGGAGGCCGGGCCGCTGCTGGTCTTCCTGCACGGCTGGCCCGAGCTGTCGCATAGCTGGCGGCACCAGTTGCGCTGCTTCGCGGCGCTGGGCTTCCGCTGCGTCGCGCCGGACATGCGCGGCTACGGCCGGTCCTCGGTCCACCCGGCGCATGCCGACTACGCGCTGGAACACAGCGTCGCCGACATGCTGGAGCTGCTCGCGGCGCTCGGCCGCGAGCGCGCCGTGTGGATCGGGCACGACTGGGGCAGCCCGGTGGTCTGGAGCCTCGCGAGCCACCACCCCGAGCGCTGCCGGGCGGTCGCCAATCTGTGCGTGCCCTATTTCGCCGCGGGATTCGCGCCCGCCAACCTGATCCCGCTGGTCGACCGCACGATCTATCCCGAGGCCGAGTATCCCGCCGGCCAGTGGGACTACTTGCTGTTCCATGAGGAAAACTTCGAGCGCGCGCGGGCCGCGTTCGAGGCGAACGTGGAACACACGGTCCGCGCGCTGTTCCGCAAGGGCAATCCGGCTGGCATGGCCAAGCCGTCGCGCCTCGCCGGGGTGCGGCGCGACAACGGCTGGTTCGGCGGCGCCGAGGCCGCGCCCGCGGTGCCGCGCGACCCCGACGTGATCAGCGAGACGGATCTGTCGATCTACACGGCGGCGCTGACCCGCAGCGGGTTTTTCGGCGCCGATTCCTGGTACATGAATGCCCCTGCCAACCTCGCCTATGCCGCGCGGGCGCAGCAGGATGGGCGGCTGGCGCTGCCGGTGCTGTTCCTGCACGCGGCGCACGACGCGACCTGCGAAACGCTGGAGTCGCGCCTCGCCGAGCCGATGCGGCGCGACTGCGCGGACCTCACCGAGGCGGTCGTCGCGTCCGGCCACTGGATGGCGCAGGAGCAGCCGCAGCAGGTCAACGCCGCGCTGGCGAAGTGGCTCGCGACGAAGCTGCCGGACGTTTGGCCGGCGTAGCCGGACGCTGGCGACAGCCGCCCGCGATGCCCATCTGAGCCTACGCAGCAGGTCGGGGATGGATCATGGCCACGGAAAAAAAGCCGCGCGTCGTCGGGTTCAACCACGTGGCGCTCGAAGTCGGCGACATCGAGGAGGCGCTGGCGTTCTACGGCCGGATTTTTGCGTTCGAGCTGCGCGGCAAGAGCGCCGACATGGCGTTCATCGACCTCGGCGACCAGTTCCTGGCGTTGCAGAAGGGCCGCCGCCAGCCGGCCGACGACGGCCGCCATGTCGGCATCGTCGTCGACGACAAGGAGGCCGCGCGGGCGGCGCTGCTTGCGGCCGGCGTCGAATTGGTGCCCGGGCCGTTCCTCGATTTCCGCGATCCCTGGGGCAACCGCATCGAGATCGTCGGCTACGACAACATCCAGTTCACCAAGGCACCGAACGTGCTGCGCGGCATGGGATTGTCCGACCTTTCGAAGAACGCCAGCGCGCTAAAGGAACTTGCCGACAAGGGCATGGCGCCGGAGTGAATCCCGCGCCCCTCGCCAGCGCTGGCCGGGCGGTGGCGCGGCTCATGATGGGTTGCAAAGCGCAACCCATCCTACGATTTTGTCCCGGCATATGATTGAACGGGATAGCGGCCGGAGAGACCGCCCGCCACCTCCTCGCCGATCGCGAGTGCCGCGGTCAGGCCAGGGCTTTCGATGCCGAACAGGTTGACCAGCCCCGGCACGCCGTGCGCCGCCGCGCCCTGGATGACGAAATCCTGCTTGGCGACGCTCGGCGGCACGATTTTGGGGCGGATGCCGGCATAGCCGGGCTGCAACGCGCCGTCCGGCAGCGCCGGCCAGTATTTGCGCACCGCGTCATAGAACACGTCGGCGCGGCGCGGATCGACCGCGTAGTCGAGCGTGTCGACCCATTCCACATCGGGGCCGAAGCGCGCCTGGCCGCCGAGGTCGATGGTCAGGTGGACGCCCAGCCCGCCGGCCACCGGCACTGGATAGATCAGGCGGGAAAACGGCGAGCGGCCGGCGAGGGTGAAATAATTCCCCTTGGCGTAGTACGGCGTGGGAATGGCGTCGGGCGGCACGCCCGCGAGCGCGCGCGCGACCAAAGGCGCGGACAGGCCGGCCGAGTTCACCAGCAGCCGGCATGACAGCTCCATCGGCTCGGTGCCACCGACGCGGAGCAAAAAGCCGTCAGGCGTGACGCCGCCTGCCTCGACCGGGCTGTAAAAAGCAAAAAAAGCGCCGGCGGCCTCGGCGTGGCCCTGCATCGCCAGCATGAAGGCGTGGCTGTCGACGACGCCGGTGGAGGGCGAGAGCAGCGCCGCGGTGCAGCGCAGCGCCGGCTCCAATGCAAGCGCTTCCGCGGCCGCCAGCTTGCGCAGGTCGCGCACCCCGTTGGCCGCCGCGCGCGCCCGGATCAGGTCGAGCTGCTCGGCCTCCGCCGCGGTGGTCGCGACGATCAGCTTGCCGCAGTTGACGAACGGCACGCCGTAGTCGCGGCAGAAATCATACAGCAGAAGCTTGCCGCGGACGCAGAGACGCGCCATCAGGCTGTTGGCGGCGTAGTAGATGCCGGCGTGGATCACTTCGCTGTTGCGGCTCGAGGTGCCGGTGCCGATGCCCTCGGCGGCCTCCAGCACCAGCACCTCGCGCCCGGCCTGCGCGAGCGCGCGCGCGACCGCGATGCCGACCACGCCCGCGCCGACCACCACGCACTCGACCTGCTCCATCGCCGCTCCCTCGCCCGCGCCCGCGTCGCTAGCAGCCGGCGGCGGCGCTGCCAACCACGGGGGGACCGGCACAAGACGCTTGCGAGTTACACTCCGCCATATTATCGCAACGTCCCGCCATGTCGGTCCGCGCCCAGCCCGTTGACGCAGTTCATCATCCATATCGGACCGCACAAGACCGGCACCGGCTATCTGCAGGAGGCGTTCGCGGCGACGCGCCGGCCGCTGGCGGAGCGCGGCCTGCTCTATCCGCCGATCTGGGGCGAACGGCACCACGACGAACTGCCCGGCCGGCTCGTCCTGGGCGACCCGAGGCTCGAGGACCAGTTCACCGAGTTGCGGGAATGCGGTTACCCGTGCGTGCTGCTGTCGCATCCCGGGTTGATCGATCTGCCGGCGGCAGGCGTCGAGTACCTACGCCGACTGACCAGGCGCAGCAACCCGGTGCGGATCGTGTTCTACGTCCGCTCCTGGGCTGCGCTGCTGCTGTCGCACTGGAAGCAGGCGGTGCTGTCGGGCGGGACGCAGACGCTGCGCGAGTTCCTGCTCGAGTGGATGGCCGATCCGGCCGCCTCCCCGATCGTCAATTTCGCGCCCGCGCTGCGCAACTACGCCGCCCAGTTCGGCCCGTTTGCGATCGACATCGTCGCCTACGACAGCGTCGTCGCGGAGGCTGGCGACCTGTTCCGGCATTTCGCCGCCCGCTTCCTCGACTGGCCCGATGCGCCGGCGCTGGACCTGCCGCACGCCAACGTCTCGCCCGATGCGTCGACCATCGAGGTGGTGCGGGCGCTGCACGCGATCGCCAGGGCGCGGCTCGGCCATGCGCCGTCGCGCGGACAGGCGCTCGCGCTGGCCGATTGCTACCTGCGGCGGTCGGAAACGTTCGCGGCCCCGGCGCTGCGGCGCGCGCTCGCGACCTACGCGGCCGCGGCGCCGCTGGACGAACTCGATGTCCACCTCGCGCAACTGCACCGCGACCTGTTCAACGAGTTCCGCGAGGCGGTGGTCGAACCGCGGCTCCCCGGCATGTTCTTCCAGGCGCGGCGGGTCGAGATCCCCTACATCCAGCGCGATTTTTTGCTGGCGCCGAGGGTAGCGGCAGAGCTCAGGCACATGTACGAGGACCTGGCGGCCGGGCTGGCCGCGCAGGGCAAGGCGGGGCCGGAGCAGGCGACGACGTGACGCAGTTCATCGTGCATGTCGGGCCGCACAAGACCGGGACGACCTATCTGCAGGAATGCTTCGTGCAGAACCGGGCGCGACTTGCCGAACGCGGCATCCATTATCCCGTGACCTGGGGGCCGATCACCCACCACGCGCTCTACGAGGCCCTGCGCACCATTCCCAATCCGAAGCTGGAGACGCAGTTCGCCGCGCTGCACGCGGCCCGGCACGCGACGGTGCTGCTGTCCGCCGAAGGGCTCGGCGGGCTGCCGGAGCCGTCCGTCGCGTATTTCCGCGCGCTGGTCGGCGACGGCAACCCGTTGCGCTGCATCTACTACGTGCGCGCGTGGTCCGAGCTGCTGCCGTCGCACTGGCGCAAGTCGGTCAAGAGCGGCGAGACCGGGACGCTGCCGGAATACCTGTACAAGCGGCTGCACAACCCGGTCGTTTCGTTCTTTGTCAATTTTGGCGTCGGGCTGCGCAACTGGGTGACGCATTTCGGCCCCGACGCGATCGGCCTTGTGTCCTACAATCGGCTCGTGGACCTCAAGGTCGATCTGTTCAAGCACTTCGCCGAGCAGTTCCTGGACTGGCCGGACCCGCCCGATCCGCCGCTGGCCGCGGCCAACGTGTCCCCGGGCATGGCGGACATCGAGGCGATCCGTGCGATCGCGGCGCTGGAGCGGATGCGCACGGGCTCGGCGCTCGCGCACAAATACGCCGGCGCCCTGGCGGTCGGCTACATGCGGCGCAAGGCGGAGCTGCTCACGCCGGCGCTGGCCGGGTCGCTGGAGCGGCACGCCACCAGCCTGTTCATCAACGAGGGGATCCCGGCGCTGACCGCGCTGCACCGCGACCTGATGGCGGAGTTCGGCCGCGCGCTGGTGCCGCCGCGGCTGCCCAATTATTTCTTCCGGCCGCGCCGCGCCGAGATCGGCTACATCCATTCCGACTGGCTGCTGGCCGAAGGGGTGCTGCGCGACCTCAATTCGATCCGGCAGGCGCTGCGCACCGATGTCGAAACCGCCGGCCGGCGCGCCGATGGCCCGTGATCCCGACGCGCCGGGGACGGGTGGCGCTGGCGCGACTCGGCCGGGCGTGCCACGCTATGTTTGTAACAGAAAATATCACCGACCATGTCGCACCGCACCAACTCCGCCGACCACGCGCCGACCGGCCGCGCCGACCTGCTGGCCCGGTCGCTCGGCACTGCCATCCTGGCCGGCAGCAACCCGGTCGGGACGCGGCTGCCGACCGACGCGGACCTGGCCGCCGCCAACGGCCTCGGGGTCGCGACCGTGCGCGCGGCGCTGCACCGGCTGGAGTTGCTCGGCCTGATCGCGCGCAGCCGCGGCGACGGCGCGCTGGTGACGTCGGGCGAGGTGCGCGCGCTCTACCGGATCACGGCCGAAGCCTCCGGCGGCGGCTATGTCGCCGAGACCGCCGTGGTCGTGGATCGCCGCCGCGTCGTGCGGTCCGATGCCGAGCTGGCGGTGTTCCTGGACGGGCGTGAAGGCGCGGAGTGGCTGCACCTGACCGGGCTGCGGCGGCCCGCGGACCCGAGCTTCGGGCCGCTATCGTGGACGGATGCGTGGCTCGGCAACGTCGCGGCCGTGGTGCCGGATACGTTCGCCATGACGGTCGACACACTGGAAGCCGTGCTCGGCAGCACGGTCGCCGAGGTTCATGAGGACATCTCCGCCGCGCCGCTCACGCCGGCGCAGGCGCGGCAGTTGCGGGCGCGCGGCGGCGAGGGCTCGCTGCAGATCGCGCGCCACTATTTTGCCGCCGACGGCACGCTGGTCGCCGCGGTGCGCGACGTGCATCCGTCCGGGCGGGTGTCGGTCATCGTGCATGCGCGGCGAGGCGTGGCGGCTTAGCCGCGGATCGGCGGAGCTACCGCATCCCGGTCGTCGAGCCGCCGACCGCGCGCGGGTCGCGGGTGGGCCAGCGGGCGGCGTCCACCTGCGCCAGGAAATCGCCGACGATGCGGTTGAACGTGTCGGGGTCTTCGAGGTTGATCGCGTGGCCGCAGTTCGGCATCACCGCGAGCGCCGCCGTCGCGATGTGCCGCTTCATCAGCAGGCCCGGCTCCAGGCACGGCCAGTCCTCGTCGCCGGTCAGCAGCAGCGTCGGCACGCGCAGCGCGTCCATCCGGTCGGTCAGGTCGTAGAGCGACGGCCGCCGCCGCTGCACGCCGAGCTGGGTGTTGATGGAGCCTGGCGCGGAGTGCTCGGCCAGCATCCGGATAAAGTCGAAAAAACCGCGCGGGTCGCGGGCCTGGAACTGCACGCGGCTCGGGCCGACCGCGTAGCGCTCGGCGAACGCCGCCATGCCGTTCGCGCGGATGAAGGCGACGACCGCGTCGCACTCGGCGACGAATTCTTGTGCTTTCGCCGGGTCGGCGCCGTAGCCGCAGCCGCAGACCGCGAGCGAACGGGCGCGGGCAGCGTGGCGAAAACCGAAATGCAGCGTGGCAAAACCGCCCATCGACAGGCCGACGATGTGCGCGGTCGACAGCCCCACTTCGTCCATGACGGCGGCGATGTCGTCGGCGGCGCGCGCCTGCGAGTAGGATTCGAAATCGTCCGGCACGTCGGACGGCGGATAGCCGCGCGCATTGAACGCGATGCAGCGGTAGCGCCGGCCGAAATGCCGCAACTGCGGCTCCCAGCTGCGCATGTCGCCGGCGAACTCGTGCACGAAGACGACGGGCGTGCCGTGCCCGGTCTCGGTGTAGGCGAGTTTCATCCCGTCGTCGGTCGTGGCGTGCTGCATGGCGCCCTCCTGCCGCGCGCCAGGATAACACCATATCGCGCGTATCCGCTGGGGGAGGGATCATGCCAACGCCGACGTACGAAATCTTCGCGCTGCGCTACGGCACGCACGCGGACCGGGTGGCGCGCGCCAACTTTTTGACCGTTGACGACCACGCCGCGCCGATGCCGCTCGACTATTTCGTCTGGGTGGTGCGGGGCGGGGGGACAACCATCGTCGTCGATACCGGGATGGCCGAGGCGGCGGTGCGCACCAAGCCGGGGCGAAAAGTGCTGGCGCCGGTCGAGGCGGTGCTCGGCCGCGTCGGCGTCGATCCCGCCGCGGTGCGGGACGTCGTGCTGACGCATCTGCACTACGACCACGCCGGCCGCACCGACCTGTTCCCGGCGGCGCAATTCCACATCCAGGACGCCGAGATGGCGTACTGCACCGGCCGCTGCATGTGCCACGACGTGCTGCGCAACCCGTTCGCGGTCGAGGACGTGGTCGCGGCGGTGCGGTTCGTGCATTCCGGGCGGATGCGCTTCCACGACGGCACGGCGGAGATCGCGCCGGGCATCAGCGTGCACTTGGTGGGCGGCCACACCGGCGGCCTGCAGGTGGTGCGCGTGCCGACCGCGCGAGGCTGGGTGGTGCTGGCGTCCGACGCCACGCACTACTGGGCCAACATCCGCACCCGCAACCCGTTCCCGCTGGTCGCCGATGTCGCGCGGATGCTGGAGGGGTATCGCATCCTGGAAGCGCTCGCCGACGGACCGGACCACATCATCCCGGGCCACGATCCCGCGGTGCTGACGCGGTTTCCGCGCGTGCCGGGGCAGCCCGAGGCGGTGCGGCTCGATCTGGCGCCGACCGGATAGGCGCCGCGGGCCGCATCACCCCGACAGCAGCCCGACCGCCATCGTCACCAGCGATGATGCCGGATCGGCCAGCGGCGCGACGATGGTGAAGTGGTTCGCGTCCTGCACCGATTCCCACGTGCCGTCCCACGCCTCGGCGATGCTGCGGGTCTGGCGCATGTACTCCACGCCCTCCAGACTACCGACCACCGCGTGCAGTGGCAGGAACGGCGAGGGCAGGTGAAGCGGCGACAATTTGCGCGCCTCCGCCTCGGTGAGCCGGAGCGCGTCGTTGACCGTCGTGTGGGTCAGCGGCGGCAGGTCGAACAGGCCGCTGATCGGCAGCGCCGCGCGCACCGTCCCGCGCGACAGGCCGCGGGTGAACGGCCAGTCGGTGGCCAGCAGCATCGCCGCGAGGTGGCCGCCGGCCGAATGGCCGATCGCCAGCAGCGGGCGGCCGTGCCGCAACGCGACGAACGCGGCGGCGTTGCGCACCTGCTCCACCAGCACGGCAAGCGTCACCTGCGGGCAGAGCTCGTACCGACGGCATCGCCACGGCGACGCCGTGCGCCAGCAGCCCGCGCGCCAGGTGGCTGAACCATTTACGGTCCAGCATCTGCCAATAGCCGCCGTGCACGAACATCGCGATCGGCACGTCCTGCGTCGGCCCGGGCCAGAACAGGTCGAGCGCCAGCCGCTCGGCATGGCCGTAGCTCAGGTCCAGCTCGGCGTACGGGTGGCCGGCCCGGAACGCCGCCGCGTCGCGCGCCCAGCCTTCGACGATGGCGGGCGCATTCGGCACTTTGGCGCTGTTGTTGTATTCGGCTTGCAGGTCCACCGCGTTGGCTTTCGTTAGGGGTCGGCCATGATACTGCGCATCGCCGCCCGCGCATCCGCCGGAATCGGCACCGGGCGCTGGGTCGCCCGGTCGACATAGACATGGACGAAATGCGCCTCCGCCGCTGCCGCGTCCTCGCCCGCCCGGAACACCGCCAGTTCGTAGCGCACCGAACTGCGGCCGAGATGCGCGACCACGACGCCGATCGCCACCTCCTCCGGATGGGTTATCGAAACGTGGTAGCGGCAGCCGGTCTCGGCGACCAGGCCGACGGCTGCGCTCGTGGCGATGTCGAGCGTGCCGGCCTCGATCAGGAAGCGGTTCACCGCGGTATCGAACCACGAATAGTACACCACGTTGTTGACGTGGCCGTAGGCGTCGTTGTCCATCCAGCGCGTGGGCATCGGATAGAACAGGCGGAATTTCTCCCGGGTCGCGGGCGGCGGGCGGCTCACGTGTCTCTGCGTCCTCGCGGTGGCGACCTCAGTGTGTCCGGCCGGTGCGGCCGCCTCAAGCCCGTTGGACAGGGATCCGGCCTGCGCACACTAAGGTCGTCGATGGTCCCTTCCGCTGTCACCGGCGCGGGCGGCGGCGCCTGACTTTGCCGTTGTCGTTCGATCCGCTCGCCGGCCTCGGCGTCGTGCTGCCGGCGCTGGCCGTGCTGAGCCGCTCGCTGCTGCTGGGCGCCCTGCTGTTCCTGGTGCTGCTGGTCCGACCGCTCGCCTGGCTGCTCGGCCACGATGCGGCGCGCATGCATCGCGACGTCGCGCGGATCGCCGGCTGGTCGGCGCAGGCGCTGGCGATCTGCCTGCTGGCGACGCTGCTGCCGGATTTTTCCGCGGTCGTCGCCGCCGGAATGGTGCCGGCGGGGCTGGCCGAGCCGATGTTCGTGCGGCTGGCCGGCGCCGAGGCGGCGGCGGCATGGCTTGCCGCGCTGCTGCTGGCGGTGCGCTGGGCGCCGACGGTGCTGCTGCTGCCGCTGGCCGCCGTCGTGCTGGGCGCGGCGACGCTGCTCGGGCACCCCGGGGCGCCGCCGGCGCTGCTGGCGGTGATCGCGCTGCACGCGTTCGGCGCGGCGCTGTGGCTCGGCGGCCTCCCGGCGCTGATCGCGGCGCTGGCGCGGCTGCGCGGCGGCTGGGACATCGTCGCCGGCCGGTTCAGGGCCATGGCGATGCTGGGCGGGGCGGCGATCGCGCTTCCCGGCGCGGTGCTGGCCTGGCTCGACGTGGCCGGCCCGGACGGCGGTGCGGCCGCGTTCTTCGGCACCGGCTACGGCCTCGTGGTGAGCGCGAAGACGGTGCTGTTCGTGGCGCTGCTGGCGCTCGGCCTGGGCAACCTGCTGACGCTGCGGCGTCTGCGCCGCCGACCGGGGCTGCCGCCGACGCGGCTGCGGCGGTTCGCCGAGGTGGAGACCGGCATCGGTGCCAGCCTGTTCGTGCTGACCGCCGCCCTCGGCGCGGCGCCGCCGCCGGCGGGCGCGGCGGCGGGGCCGCCGACATGGCCGCAGGTCGCGGAACGTGCCCGGCCGGACTGGCCGCGTCTGAGCAATCCGTTAGCGCCGCTGCCGCTGCCGCCCGCCGTGGTGCCGGCCGCGGCCACCGTCGCGCCGGACGGCGCCATGCCGCGTGCGTGGCAGGACGAAACCGTCGGCTGGCTCGGGCTCGGCGTGCTGGCGATCGGGGTGCTGGCGCTGCTGGCGCGCGCGGGTCTGCGCCCGGCGCGGCACTGGCCGCTGCTGCTGCTGCCGATGGCGGCGCTGCTGTTTGCCCGCGCCGACCCGGCGGCGTGGCCGCTCGCGCGCGGCCTGGTCTGGCCGGATGCGACCGCGCTGCTGCCGCGGCTGTTGGCGGTGCTGCTGGCGGTGCTGGGCGTGGCCGAGTGGATGGCCCGGCGCCGGGGTTCGTTGGCGCTGCCGGTCGCGGCCGCGCTGGGCGCGACCATGCTGCTGGCGGCCGAGGCGCACGCGGCGACGCCGGGCGCGGTGCTCGCCACCGTGATGCGCGTGCCGCTCGCGCTGCTCGCGCTCGCCGGCGCCTGGGCGCGGTGGCTGGAGTTGCGGCTCGACCCGTACGAAGCGCGCTGGGCCGGCTGGCTCTGGCCGCCTTGCGTGGTGCTGATCGGTTTTTTGCTGGTGGCCTATCGCTGGGGCTGAGGCTTGATCCCGAGCGCCTCGATCACCTTGTCCGCCAGAGTGTCGGGCGGGGGGGTCACGTCGAGCGCGATCGGGCGCTCGTCCGGCCCGGGCGGCTCCAGCGTCGCGAGCTGGCTGTCGAGCAGGCTCGCCGGCATGTATTCGTGGTGCCGCGCCGCGACCCGTGCGGCCAGCAGTGCGCGGTCGCCGTGCAGATAGACCAGCCGCACATCCGGCCGCGCCCCGATGATGCGGTCGCGGTAGGCGCGCTTGAGCGCGGAACAGGTGACGATCGCGTCCTCGCCGGCCGCGCGCCTTGCGTCGATCCAGGCGGCGACGCGGTCGAGCCAGGGCCAGCGGTCGGCATCGGTCAGCGGCGTGCCGGCGCGCATCTTCTCGACGTTCGCCGGCGGGTGCAGCCGGTCGCCCTCCTGCAGCGTCCAGTGCAGCCGCGCCACCAGCGCCGCGGCGACCGCGGTCTTGCCGCAGCCGGAGACGCCCATCACCACCAGGACCGTGCTCATGCCCGGATCTCCGCGTCAGGCCGACAGCGAGGTGGTGCGGTAGAGCGCCCGCAGCAGCAGCGTCAGGCCTATGCTGTCGAGCGTGAGCGTGTCGCCGTCACTTACCGGCAAGGGCCGCGCCGGCCAGTTCCCATCCGGCAGGCGTCGCAGCAGTTCAGCCTCGATCCGAGTGCTCTGCACCACCAGGATTTCCTGCACGGGCGGGAGTGTCGTGTAGGTCCAGATGTTGGCCCGCACCTGACGGTAGTTGTTGGGCGAGAGGATTTCGACAAGCAGCAGCGGATCGGGCAACTCCAGGCCACCGAGAGGCCGCGCGCATGTCACCCCGAGATTGGGGATGCGTAAGTTGTCTTCGGACGATACCCGCGGAATGATGCTGGGGTTCATGGCGGCCCGACAGGCGCTGCCGGCATTCACCAAATGATTTCCGAGCTGCGCGCCGATTTCGGCCCAAAGGGTGCCGTAGTTGTCGCTGTGCACCGGCATCGGAACCGGCTCACCGTCGACGAGTTGCCAGTGCCGTCCGCTCGTGTCGCCCGAATCCCATTCAAGGAATTCGGCAAGCGTCATCCGCGCCGGCGGACGGTTCACGTCATCAAACATGCTCTGCCTATAGCACGCCCGCGGCTCAAGCGAACCGGCGGAGATCCAGTGTGCGCGGGTGCTCGCGGCCGACCGCCAGCCGCGGTTCCGGCATCGGGCCGGGGGTGTGGCCGATCGGGAAGAAACGGGAGCGGCGACGCGCCTCGGCCTCGTTGGCGTTCACCGGGAAGGTGTCGTAGCTGCGCCCGCCCGGATGCGCGACGTGGTGCGTGAGCCCGCCCAGCGAACGGCCCGACCAGCGGTCGTAGACGTCGAACACCAGTGGCACCTGCGCCGAAATCGTCGGGTGCAGCGCGTTGGGCGGCTGCCACGCCTTGAACCGCACCCCGGCGACATACTCGCCGACCCGGTCGGTTGCGTTCAGCGGCACGGCAACGCCGTTGCAGGCCAGCACGAATCGCTCGTCCACCCAGCCGGAGACCCGCGCCTGCACCCGCTCGGCCGAGCTGTCGACGTAGCGCGCGGTGCCGCCGGCCACCTGGTCCTCGGCGAGCACATGCCACGGTTCGAGCGCGTTGCGCAGCTCCAGCTCCATGTCGTGCACCGCGACTTTTCCCACCTGCGGGAAGCGGAATTCGATGTGCGGCGCGAACCAGGCGGGATCGAGCTTGAAGCCCCAGCCGGCCAGTTCGTCGAGCGCCTCGTGGAAATCCTCGATCGCGTAGTGCGGGAGCAGAAAATCGTCGTGCAGCCGGGTGCCCCAGCGCACCATCCGGCGCTCGTACGGCTGCTGCCAGAACGCGGCGACGGCCGCGCGCATCAGCAGCATCTGGGCTGCCGACATCCGCGCGTGCGGCGGCATCTCGAACGCCCGGAATTCGACCAGCCCGCGCCGCCCGCCCGGCCCGGCGGGGTCGTACATCTTGTCGATGCAGAACTCCGTCCGGTGGGCGTTGCCGGTCATGTCGGACAGGATGTTGCGGAAGATGCGGTCGCAGAGCCATGGCGGCACCTGCTTGAAGGGCGTGATCTGGGAGAACGCGATCTCGAGTTCGTTGGTTGCGTCGTCGCGCGCCTCGTCGATGCGGGGATGCTGGCTGGTCGGGCCGATGAACAACCCGGAGAACAGGAACGACAGACTCGGATGGTTGTGCCAGAAGCCGAGCAGGCTTTTGAGCAGGTCCGGGCGGCGCAGGAACGGGCTGTCGGTCGCCTCGGCGCTGCCCATCACCACGTGGTTGCCGCCGCCGGTGCCGACATGCTTGCCGTCCAGCATGAATTTCTCGGTCGCCAGCCCGACCTGACGGGCTTCCTCGTAGAGCTGCTCGGTGCGCCCGACATGCTCGGCCCAGCCGGTGGCCGGATGCACATTCACTTCGATCACGCCCGGATCGGGTGTGACCGAGAAGTGCAGCAGCCGAGAATCGTCGGGCGGCTGGTAGCCTTCCAGCACGATCGGCCGGCCGAATTCCTGCGCCGTGGCCTCGACCGCGGCGGTGAGGTCGAGCCAGTCTTCGGCGGTGAAGGTCGGCGGGTAGAACACGTGCAGGATGCCGTTGCGCGACTCGACGGTCAGCGCCGTGCGCACGACGTCCGGCTGGTCGCGCCATTCGTCGGGCGCGACCTGCGAGACCTGCGGGAACGGGGCGGACGGGCCGGCCCCGTGCGGTCGCCGCGGACCCGGCGCAGCATTTCCTGGGCGGGCAGCCTGTCGCGCGGCGCGAACGGGTCGGGCTCGTAGTCCGTCTCGATCTTCTCGGGATCGAACCACGGCAGGCTTTCGAGCGGCAGGCGGTAGCCGATCGGGCTGTCGCCGGGCACCAGGAACAGCGTGTCGTCGCGGAAATGCCAGCGCCCGGTCTGCCAGCGGCGGCTGCCGTTGGCCGCGACCGCGCGCAGCGGCAGCACGCTGCCGACCGGCGACGCCAGACCTTGCGAAGATCCGGGCCATCCGCGCCCGTTCCAGCGGGTCGCGCAGCTTGCTGTCCTCGACGACAACGTTGGCCGGCAGCCGGTGTTCTTTCCACAGGTAGTAGTGCACGTCCTCGTGCGCCGGCAGGATTTTGCCGGGATCGACCTGCAGCCGCTCGGCGAGTGCGGTGGTGAACGCGGCTGCGTCGGAGGCCGTCGCGGTGCCGCGCTCGCGGTCCGGATCGGCGAACAATTGCGGGTCGCGCCACACGATTTCGCCGTCGGCGCGCCAGTGGGAGAACAGCGCCCAGCGCGGCAGCGGCTCGCCCGGATACTGTTTTCCTTGGGCATATTGCAGCGCGGCGCCGGGCGACCACAGTTTGGTCAGGCGCCGGATCAGTCTGCCCGCGTAGCCGCGCTTGGTCGGGCCGAGCGCATCGGTGTTCCACTCGGCCGCGTCCTGGTCGGTCGCGGCGACGAAGGTCGGCTCGCCGCCGAGCGTGAGCCGCACATCGCCGGCCGCCAGCGCGCGATCGACGCGCGCGCCGGCGGCCAGAATGTTCTGCCACGCCTTGTCGGTGTACGGTTTTGTCACCCGAGGCGTTTCGGCGATGCGCCGCACCGTCATGGCGAAGTCGAATGTGACTTCGCACTTCTCGACGCCGCCGGAAATCGCGGCCGCCGACTGCGGCTCCGGCGAGGCCGCCAGAGGAATGTGGCCCTCGCCGGTCATCAGCCCGGAGGTGGCGTCGAGCCCGATCCAGCCGGCGCCGGGCAGGTAAACCTCGGCCCAGGCGTGCAGGTCGGTGAAATCGGCGGTCGGACCCTCCGGCCCTTCGAGCGGCTTGATGTCGGCGACGAGCTGGATCAGGTAGCCGGAGACGAAGCGCGCGGCGAAGCCGAGATTGCGCAGCAACTGCACCAGCACCCAGGCGGAGTCGCGGCAACTGCCGTTGCCGGCCGACAGCGTTTCCTCCGGCGTCCAGACGCCCGGCTCCAGCCGCACGATGTAGGCGGTGCGGCTCTGCACCATGCGGTTCAGCTCGACCAGGAAATCGACGGTGCGTTTTTCCCCGCGCGGGATCGACGCGATCAGTTCGGCGAGATGCGGCCCGACCGGCTCGGTGCGGCGGAACGGCGCCAGCTCCTGTTCCAGTGTCGGGTCGTAAACGAATGGAAAGGTTTCGGCTTGCGGCTCAAGGAAAAAATCGAACGGGTTGATCGTCGCCATGTCGGCGACGAGATCGACCGTGACGTCGAAATGCGTGACCTTCTCGGGGAACACCACGCGGGCGAGGAAATTGCCCTGCGGGTCCTGCTGCCAGTTCAGGAAATGCGGTTTTGGCGCGACCGTGAGCGCGTAGCTCAGCACCGGCGTGCGCGCGTGCGGCGCCGGGCGCAGGCGGATCGTCTGCGGCCCCAGCGTGACCGCGCGATCGTAGCGGTAGGAGGTGCGATGGGTCAGCGCGGCATGGATCGACATTTTTTCGGGTGCTCGCGTTTCGGGCGGGGCGGCTTCGATTGGCCATAGCAAGAACCCGGCCACGCGGTCCGTCGCCAGGTCGGTTCAATGCGGCGCGTTTTCGCAGGTGAAGCAGAGGACGGCAAGGGTTGCGCTCGAGAGAGGGGAGCGTCCCCGATTGACAAGCGTCATTTTACATCCTACGGGACTGCAAGATGATCGCAGGCTTCCGCCATCGCGGATTGAAGCGGTTGTTCGAGGATGATGACCGCACCAAGGTGTCCGCCGAACAGGTCGAGCGGCTGCGGAGCATTCTCGCGGCACTGGACGCTGCCGAACGGATCGAGGACATGAACATATTCACACCTTCCGGCTGCACGCCCTCAAGGGCGACCTGAAAGGCTTCTGGGCCGTGACGGTACACGCCAACTGGCGCGTCGTTTTCCGCTTCAGCCAGGGCTAGGCGTTCGAGGTCGATCTGGTGGACTACCATTGACCCGAGGGAGGCAGAGCATGCCGATGAAGAATCCGCCGCATCCTGGCGGGCTGATCCGCGACAACATCGCCGATCTCGGGCTGTCGGTGGCCGAAGGCGCCGCCGGACTGGGCATCACCCGGCAGCAGCTTTACAACCTCATTAACGGCAAGAGCGGCGTGACGCCTGAAATGGCGTTGCGGCTCGAAAAGGCGTTCGGCGGATCGGCCGAAGCGTGGCTGCGCATGCAGGCGAACCATGACCTGGCGCAAGTTCGCAGCCGGGAACAGGAGATTGCCGTGCGACGGCTGGCGCCCCGATCAGCCTGAACGTGGGCGGAGCGACCCTGGCCCCCGCTTCTATTGAACCGCCGCCCGCGGGATCGGCTCGCAGAACCGGATGAGATTGCCGAACGGGTCGATCGCGCCGGTCTCGAGCGTGCCCCAGGGCGTCTTTTCCAGGCCCGGGCGCATGTAGCGGTAGTTCTTCGCGCTGATCTCCCGATGGAACGCCTCGACGCCCTGCATCATCACGCGGAGGCGGGCGCCGGGGCAGCCATCGCCGTGATGCTCGCTCAGGTGCAGGATCAGGCTGCCGCGCGAAATCTGCCGATACAGTGGCGCGTTGTCGTCGAACCGATGGTCCCAATCCACGGAAAAGCCGAGGAAGCCCAGATAGAACTCGTCCGCCTTGGCGATGTCGAAGATGCGCAGGATCGGAATGACGCGGGTGAAGCTGATTTCCATTTTTCACTCCATTCAGAAGCGGTCGCAGCGGTCTGGTCGGCGGCGACGCTATCGCAAGCCGGATGCCGGGTGAAAGCGCCGGTGGTCGTGAGGATCAACGGGCAGCAATCTCCACCAGAGAAACCCGTTTGCACTGACAAAAACACCGCGGTAAGGTCCCGCCGAAGGGCGATTGACCCGACGGGGCGGAGGCGGATGGCTGTCACGTTGCGTGGCCTGGCCTGGGACCACCGGCGCTGCTGGGGCCCGCTCGAGGCCAGCATTCCCATCTATCGGGCGCGCGAACCCGCGATTGACATCGTGTGGGACCGCCGCAGCCTGTTCGAGTTCGGGGAAGGCAGCCTTGGGGCGGCCGCCCGCGCCTACGATCTGGTGATCTTCGACCATCCGTTCGTCGGCGACGCCGCGCGCGAGGGCTGGTTCGTGGCCCTGGACGTCTACCTGAGCGACGATGACATGCGTCGGTTCGCGGCCGATTCCGTGGGCGCATCATGGCGCTCCTACTGGGCGGACGGGCGGCTGTGGGCGCTGCCGATCGACGCTGCGGCGCAAGTCGCCTGCTGCCGGCCGGACTTGCTCGCCGCCTTTGCGGACGGCATGCCGACCAGCCACGCCGGAGTATTGGCGCTCGGCCGGCGTCTGCGCGCCGACGGCAAGTGGCTCGGGCTGCCGCTGGTGCCGACCGACGCATTGTGCCTGCTGCTGTCGCTCGCGGCCGGCGCCGGACCGGTCGCCGGCGCGGGCGACGGGTTTCTGCCGCGGGACGCTGTGACGCAGGCGATCGAGGACCTGCGCGCGATGGCGGCGCTGGCGCACCCGGCGTCGCCGACCTGGAACCCGATCCGTTGCTACGAGCACATGATCGCCCACGACGACGTGGCGTACGTGCCGTGACACGTTCGGCTACGTGACCTATGCGGCCCGGCCCGGAACGCCGCATCTGCGCTTCGGCAACATTCCGCGAACGCCGCCCGCACGGCGCCCTGCTCGGCGGCGCCGGCATCCGGGGTCAGCGCGTCTTCGCCGCATCGGCGTCGCGGCGATCGACTATGCACTGTTCCTCTGCGCGCCGGAGTTCCAGGGCGGCGACTACGTCGCGCATGGCGGCCAGCCGGGCTCACTCGCCGCCTGGACCGGCGACGCCGCCAATGCCGCGACACGCAATTTCTTTCGCGACACGTTGGCGACGTTGCAAGGCGCCTATCTACGACCGACCCGCGCGGGCGCGGTGCCATTCTTCCATGCGGCGACCCATCGCGTCGCCGCCGCCATCGCCGGCGACATGACGCCAAGCGATCTGACGACCTGGCTCGATGCGAACTACCGCGCCATGGCCTCGTCATGATGCAGCTCGCCGCCGAGCCCGAGCCGGATGACGAGCAGAGCGATGCGCCGCGCCGGGAATACCGCGTGCCGGCGGCGGAAAAGACGCTGGATATCCTCGAATTCATGGCGGCCCAGCGCGAGGACGTGACGCAGACCGAAATCTCGACCGGGCTCGGGCGATCCATCCACGAACTGTATCGGGTGATTCAGTTGCTGGAGCGGCGCGGCTTCCTGATCCGCACGCGCGTGGATCGCTACAGGCTGTCGCTGCGGCTGTTCGAGCTGGCGCACATGCATCCGCCGGTCAACCGGCTGATCGACAGCGCGCTGCCGGTGATGCGCGATCTCGCCGGCCGGACCGACCAGAGCTGCCATCTCGCCGTGTTGCGCGACCTGCACGTGCTGATCGTGCTGCAGGTCGAATCGCCGCTGCCGATGCGCTATTCGGTCGCGCTGGGCTCGCATTTCCCGATCCTCGAAACGAGTTCCGGCGCGGTGCTGCTGGCGCATCTGCCGGCGGCGGAACAGGCGGCCCTGGTCGAGCGCATCCTCGCGAGCGGCGAGGCCGAAGCGACGCCGGCGGAGATTGCGAGGCGATTGCGGGCCATTGCCGCGAACGGGCAGGAGATGCGGCCGTCGATGGCGGTCGAGGGCTGCACCAACATGTCGCTGCCGGTGCGCAACCACATGGGCGCCGTGATCGCCGCGCTGACCGTGCCGTACCTGCCGCAGAAGCGCGCGCGATTCGCCAAGGACGATGTGCTGCAAGCGACGGACGCGGCGGCGCGCGAGATTTCCCGCGCGCTCGGCGCGCCGGAGGACCAAAGACCGACCAAACCAGAAGGAGGAAACCACTCGATGCGAACAACAACCGTGCTGACCACGGCGGCCATCGCCCTTGCCGGGGCGCTGCTTGCCGCGCCGGCCCGCGCCGAGGACGTCACGCTGCAGTTCTGGGACAACCAGCAGACGGAATCCGGCCTCAGCCAATACCAGAAGGAGGCCGTCAGCCGCTTCGAGGCGGCCAATCCCGGCATCAAGGTGAACGTGGTCACCGTGCCGTACCCCGAATACCAGCAGCGCCTGCTGACCGCGGTGCAGGGCGGCAATGCACCGGACGTCTCGACGGTCGATCAGATCTGGAACGCCGCGTTCGCCGAGGCCGGCGCGATCGTGCCGCTCGACGACATGGCGAAGGCGGCGGGCGTGCAGCCGGGCCAGTTCTTCAAGGGCGCCTGGGACAGCGCCGACTACAACGGCCACCTGTGGGGCATCCCGTTCAACGTAGATGTGTGGTTCTTCAGTTTCTACAACGTCAAGCTGCTGCAGGAGGCCGGCGTCGATCCTGCCTCCACGGCGACATGGGACGGGTTGCTGACGGCGGCGAAGAAGCTGACCGACCCGGCGAAAGGGCGGTTCGGCGTCGGGCTGTTCGCGCACAAGGGCGAGGACACCGTCGTCGTGATGGACAGCCTGATCTACTCGAACGGCGGCAGCGTGCTGGATGCGCAGGGAAAATGCGCGCTGGCGCAGCCGGAATCGGTGGAGGCGCTGAAGTACATGGCCTCGCTGGCGCCGTACGCGCCGAAGGGCATCCTGAACGCGTCCAGCGGCGACATGCGCGAACTGTTCCTCAACGGGTCGCTGGCGATGGAGTTCTGGCCGGCGCTGGAGCAGCCGACCTTGCAGAAGAGCAAGCTCGATTGGGATTTCGTGGTCGGGCATGCGCCCGCGGGCAAGACGCCGGTCGGCACCTATGGCGGCTGGAATCTGGTGGTGTACAAGGCGTCAAAACATCAGGACGCGGCATGGAAGTTCGTCCAGTTCCTGACGCGCCCGGACGTGAACGGCGCAGTGGTGGACCTGATCCCCGCGAACGTCCAGGCCGCGACCGAGTTCCTGCAGAAGAACCGCAAGCATCCGGAGCTGATCCTGCAAGCACCTGAACGGGGCGCGGCCGCGCCCGTTGTCGGCGCGCTATCTTGAAGTGTCGGACATCGAAGTGACGCTGGCGCAGGACGTGCTGTCCGGCAAGGACGCGGCGGCGTCTGCGGCCAAGGCGTGCTCGGCGATCGACGCGCTCGGGAAGTGAGGATCGGCGAGCGGCGTTGCACCCCTCACCCCGGCCCTCTCCCGCAAGGGGAGAGGGAGAAGAAAAGCCCTCCTCCCTTGCAGGGAAGGTTGGGGTGGGAGGGTGAAGCGCGGGTGAGCAACCGGTGACCGCGCATGACCGCTGGTTCGCGCTGCTGCTGGCGGCGCCGGCCGCGGTGCTGGTGGCCGTGCTGATGTACTACCCGATGCTCGGCACGCTGCTGGAAAGCCTCTATTCGGCGTCGTTCATCAGCCCGATGCCGCGCTTCGTCGGATTGCAGAGCTATGCTCGCATTCTGGCCGACCCGATCTTCTCCACGGTGGTCGTCAATTCGATTTTCTGGACCGCGGGCGTGGTGGCGGGGCAGAACCTGTTCGGGTTCCTCGTGGCGCTGCTGCTGAACCAGGGCGGGCCCGGACAGGGCGTGATGCGATCGCTGGTGCTGCTGCCGTGGGTGCTGCCCGGTGTGGTCGCGGCGATCCTGTGGCGCTTCATGTTCGACCCGCAGCTCGGGCTGATCAATTCGTTCCTGATCAGCGCGGGGCTCACGCAAAGTGGTGTGGCGTGGCTCGCCGATGTGCACACGGCGATGCCGGCGGCGATCGTGGCCGCGGTGTGGAAGGGATTTCCGTTTTCCACGGTCGTTTACCTCGCGGCGTTGCAGGGGGTCGATCGCGAGCAGATGGAGGCGGCGACGATCGACGGCGCAGATGCGTGGCGCCGGTTGATGCATGTCGTGCTGCCGGCGCTGCGGCCGGTGATCGCGACCAACGTGCTGATCACGACGATCCTCACGTTCAACTACTTCGACATGATCTGGGTGCTGACGCGCGGCGGGCCTGAGGATGCGACCGATATTTTCCCGACGCGCATCTACCAGCTCGGCTTCGGCCAGTTCCGCTTCGGCGAGGCGGCGGTGTACGGCGTGTTCTCGATCGCGGTGCTGGCGGTGTTCGTCGCCGCCTTCCTGATGCTGCAACGCCGCCAGATGCGGAGCGCCTGAGAGATGCGCCGGGGCCGGGTTGCTGCCGCTGCGCTGCCGCTCGGGCAGATCGCATTGGCCGGTGGTGATCCTGCTGCCGTTCTTCTGGATGTTCAGCGTGTCGCTGAAGCCGCCGGACGAGCCGTTCGCGATCCCGGCGCGGCTGTGGCCGCAATCACCGACGCTCGTGAACTACGCGACCGCGTTCCGGCCGGAATTTCAACGGTATTTCCTCAACAGCGTGGTCGTGTCGGCGATCACGCTCGCGATCACGGTGCCGCTGGCGCTGCTGGCCGCGTACAGCATTCACGCGATTCCAGATGCGCATTCTCGGCGCGCTGCTGATTGCCGTGATGGTCGCGCAACTGTTTCCATCGAGCGCGATCATCATTCCGATCTACCGCATGGTGAAGGCGGCGGGACTGCTGAACACCTATGCGGCGCTGGTGATCGCCTACATCACGATCACCCTGCCGGTGGCGATCTGGATGCTGCGCGGGTTCCTGGCGCACATGCCGCCGACGCTGGAGGAAGCGGCGGCGATCGATGGCGCGACGCCGGTGCGCGCGTTCTTCGCCGTCGTCGTGCCGCTGTGCCGGCCCGGCATCGTCGCGACAAGCGTGTTCGTGCTGATCGTGACCTGGCAGGAATTCCTGTTTGCGCTTTCCTTCACGGCGACGAAGGAAATGCGCACGCTGCCGGTGGGCATGAACGACTATATCGGCCAGTACGGCATCCGCTACGGCGAGCTGATGGCGAGTTCGGTGCTGGTTTCGCTGCCGGTGGTGCTGGTGTTCTTCATGCTGCAACGGCAATTCGTCGCCGGCCTGACGGCTGGCTCGGTAAAAGGATAGGAAAATGCAGGAACCATCGTCCGCGCGCATGGCACTGGAGGGCGTGCGCGTGGTGGATTTCACGCAGATGATGCTGGGGCCGTTCGCCACCCAGTTCCTCGGCGACATGGGCGCGGACATCGTCAAGATCGAGCGCCCGGTGCTGGGCGAATGGGAGCGCGGGCTGGCTGCGATGGGGCAGCTGCTCGGCGGCGACAGTCCTTTTTTCCTGGCGATGAACCGCAACAAGCGTAGCCTGACGCTCGATCTGAAAGCGCCGGAGGGCAAGGAGATCGTGCGCGCGCTGGTGCGCGAGGCCGATGTGGTGGTCGAGAATTTTAGGCCCGGCGTGCTGGACAAGTTGGGGCTTGGATACGAGGCACTGAAGAAGATCAATCCGCGCATCATCTATGCGTCCGGCTCGGGTTTTGGCGCGAGCGGGCCGTATGTCGCGCGGCCGGGGCAGGACCTGCTGATCCAGGCGATGTCCGGCTACGCCGCGCAGAACGGACGTGCGGGCGAGCCGCCAGTGCCGTCGGCCTGCTCGGTGATGGATGCGAGCACCGCGCTGCATTCTCTGCTCTGTCCATCGTGACCGCGCTGTTCAGCCGGGAACGCTCGGGGAAGGGGCAGAAGATCGAAGTGTCGCTGTTCAATACGGCGCTGTCGATCCAGTGCCAGGAACTGCTGGCGCATTTCAATCTGCCGCGCAAGGGTTCGCGCAGCGAGGGCGGCATCGGCGCGCCGTGGCTGTCGGCACCGTTCGGCATCTATGCCGTGGTGGACGGCTATGTCGCGATCTCGATGAACCCGCTGCCGGTGGTCGGCGAGGCGCTGGGATTGCCGGCACTCGCCGAGTTTGCCGACGAGGCGAGTGCGTACGAGCGGCGCGACGAAGTTCGGAAGATTCTTGACGACGCGCTGACAGATAGAAATTCGGAGGAAGTGTTGGCGGCGTTGTCCAAGCGTGACCTGTGGTGCGCGCGCGTGCAGGATTTCGATGACGTGCTCAATGATCCGCAAGTCGCGCACAACGGCATGATCCAGGAGATCGAGCATCCGCGCGCCGGAAAGATAAAGGTCGTGGGCGTGCCGGTGGTGTTCAGCGAGACGCCCGGCAGCATCCGGCTGGCGCCGCCGCTGGTGGGCGAGCATACCGATGCCATTCTCGGCTCGCTTGGCTATGACGCCGCGCGCATCGCCGATCTGCGCGCGCGAGGCGTGATATGACGGATGCGCCGCTGGTCCTGCGCGAGACGGTCGAAGGCGCGATCGCGGTGCTGCGGCTCAACCGGCCCGACAAGCTGAATGCGCTGAGCACGCCGCTGCTGGCGGAATTTTCTGCAGCACTCGACTGGGTCGCAAGCGATCCCGCCATACGCGTGCTGGTGCTGACGGGCGCGGGGGAGCGGGCGTTCGCGGCCGGAGCGGACATCGCCGAATACCAGGGCCGACGCGATGCCGCGTTCATCGCCTACCAGATGTCGAGCCGCGCACTGTTCGATCGGCTGGAGGCGCTGCCGAAGCCGTCCATTGCGGCTGTCAACGGCTATGCGCTCGGCGGCGGGCTGGAACTGGCGCTGTGCTGCGACGTGCTGGTGGTGTCGACCTCGGCACGACTCGGGTTGCCCGAGGGGCTGCTGGGCCTGTGCCCGGGCGGCGGCGGCACGCAGCGGCTGCTGCGCAGCATTGGAAGACACGCCACCGCCGACCTGCTGCTGAGCGCCGCGCGGCTCAGCGGAGAACGGGCGTATGCGCTCGGCCTTGCAGCCACATTGTGTGCGCCGGAGGCGCTGTTGCAAACCGCCATCGATAAGGCGCGGCAAATGCAAAAGCTCGGGCCGCTGGCGCAGGCGGAGATGAAGCGGCTGCTGCGGCTTGGCGGCGACGCGGCGCTGCCGGCGGCATTGAGCCTGGAACAGGAGGTGCTGTTCCGACTCTACGGCACACAGGACGGTCAGGAGGGCATCGACGCATTCCTGGCCAAGCGGCCGCCAATTTTCGGGGGGACATGAGCATGGGCGAACTCGACGGGCGCGCGGCGCTGGTGACGGGCGCGGCGCAGGGCATCGGGCGTGCGACCGCGCACGCGCTGGCGGCGGCGGGCGCGGCGGTGACGGTCGCGGACATCGACGTCGTGCTGGGCGAGGCCGTGGCGGCGGCGATCACGGCGGCGGGCGGGCGGGCGCAGTTCGTGCGCACCGACGTCACTAGCCTTGTCGACATTCGCGCCGCGACCGAGCTGACGGTTGCCGCCTACGGCTCGGTCGACATCCTGGTCAACAACGCCGCGCGCGCGATCGGCGGTGTGGTGGACGAGATCGAGGAGGACGCCTGGACGATGGTGCTCGACACCAACCTGACCAGCGTCTGGCGCGGCATGAAATGTGCGGTGCCGCACATGCGTCGGCAGCGCCGCGGCGCGATCGTCAATATCAGTTCGGTGCAGTCGCTGACCGGGTTTCACGGCTGGGCGGCGTACGCGGCGGCGAAGGGCGGGATCAACGCGCTGACCCAGCAGACCGCGCTCGACCTCGCGCCGGCGGGCATCCGGGTGAATGCGGTTGCACCAGGAACGATCATGACGCCGATGAACGAGCGCATCTTTCGCGAGGTGGCCGACCCGCAGGCGCTGATCGACCGCTGGAACGCGGCGCACCCGATCGGCCGGTTCGGGCAGCCGCAGGAGGTCGCGGATGCGGTGGTGTTCCTCGCCAGCGACCGTGCCGCGTTCATCACCGGCACGCTGCTGAAGGTGGACGGGGGGCTGACGATCAAGGGCGAATGATGCGGCGCGACGGCGCTGCGATTGCGGCAGGTAAAATGCGATGATAGGCTTACGGTAATTCCATCGGCGACGTGAAGCGTCGACGCAACATCGAATACGGGAGGAAATGATGCGAGACAACAATAGCGATCATTGCGGTATCAGCCGGCGGCATGTGCTGCAAAGCGCGGGCGCGATCGGCATGGCGAACACGGTGCTCTCCGGGCTGCTCGGCGTCGCGCGGCCGGCGCAGGCCGCGGCTTACGACCCGAAGAAATACGCGGGCACCAAGCTCAGCATCCTGATGATCGGCGGCGAAGGCGACGAGCGCGCGCTGGCCGATTTGCTGCCGCAGTTCGAGGCCGAGACCGGCATGAAGCTCGAGATTTCGGCGCCGGCGCTCGGGCCGCTGATCGAGAAGACGGTGCAGGTGCTCAAGGCGGACACGCCATCGTTCGATCTGGTGAACTACCTCGGCTTCCTGACCACGCAGCAGGTGGGCGGCGGCTGGTTTACACGGCTCAACGACTACATGGAC
The DNA here is from genome assembly GCA_963697635.1 of uncultured Solirubrobacterales bacterium. GTDB lineage: Bacteria > Pseudomonadota > Alphaproteobacteria > Acetobacterales > Acetobacteraceae > CAJCJG01. The sequence continues at coordinate 222,940 of CAVOOS010000020.1, forward strand.
AACGCCGAGGAGACGCCGCCCGACTGGGATTTCAAGGATTTCATCCCGGCGGCGGTGGAGAATGTCGGGCGCTACGACCTCAAGGCGCACAAGAAGGGCGGCAACGACGTGTACGGCGTCCCGAGCCTGCATTCGGGATCGGTGATCTATTTCTACCGCAAGGACCTGTTCGACGCGGCCGGGCTGAAGCCGGCGAAGACCTGGGACGAGTTCGCGGCCGCCGCGAAGAAGCTGCACGGCAGCAAAGTCGCCGGCTGCAGCTTCATCGGTGCCAACGATGCGTCGCTCGCGCTGGTCGACTGGTACACGCGGTTCCTCACCACCGGCGGCGTGCTGATGACCGGCGACCCGAACGGCAAGGATTTCCGGCCGAAGGTGAACTCGCCGGAGGGCATCGGCGCGTTGCAGATGATGATCGACATGCTGCCGTACGCACCGAAGAACGTGACGCAGTATGGGTTTTCCGAGAACGTCGACGGCTTCTCGGCGGGCAAGATCGCGCAGATGATCTTCTGGTCGACGATCGCGGGGCCGGTGTTCGATGCGGACAAGTCGAACGTCGCCGACAAGACCGCGACCGCTTCGGTGCCCGCGGGTCCTGGGCAGAAGCCGCGGGCGATCCAGGGCGGCTGGGGCACCGGCATTCCGAAGAATTCCGATCCCGCGAAGAAGGCGGCGGCCTGGCGGGCGCTCACCTGGATCAGCAACAAGAAGGTGAATATCTACGAACTCGGCAAATACAACATCGACGCCAACCGCGCCTCCGCGTTCCAGGACCCGGAGATCGTCAAGAAGTTCCCGTACGTGACCGATTCGGCCGCGGCGATCGCCAATGCGGAGACGATCCCGACCGCGCTGATCGACGAGTTCTTCCAGATGAACGACGTGATGAACGTGGAGTTCAACAAGGCGCTGATCGGCGGCCAGGACGCCAAGGCCGCATGCGCCAACGTGCAGAGCAAGTGGGAGGAAATCCTGCGCCACGGCGGGCACCTCACCTGAGCCGCGGCGCGCGACGGGACGCATGGGCACCGCGACCCTCGCCGCGCGCCAGGTGATGTCGGTCGGCCGGCACCGTCGGCCGGCCGCCGACTTGCGGCTGCTGCTCGGGCCATGCCTGCTGTATCTGCTCGCCTTCGCGATCTATCCGCTGATCTACAGCCTGAAACTGTCCTTCACCGACCTGACGGCGGCCGATGCGAGCGGCCGCTGGGTCGGGCTGAAGAACTACGGCTACATGCTGAACGATCCGCTGTTCTGGAACGCACTGAAGAACAGCGCGGTGATGGTCGGTTCGACGGTCTCGATCCAGATCGTGCTCGGCGTCGCGCTCGCGATGTTCTTCAACCTCAACTTGCGGGGTTCGGCGATCGTGCGCGGCATCCTGACGGTGCCGATGCTGATCACGCCGATCGTCGTGGGGGTGATGTGGCGCGCACTGCTGAACCCGGATTGGGGACTGGTGAACTGGGCGATCACGCAGTTCGGCTTCGACCCGCCGAACTGGCTCGGCTCGGTCGAGATGGCGATGAAGACGCTGGTGCTGGTGGACGTGTGGCAATGGACGCCGTTCGTCTGCATCATCCTGTACGCGCGCCTGCAGGCGCTGCCGCACGACGTGTTCGAGGCGGCGCAGGTGGACGGCGCAGGCCCGCTCTCCACTTTCTATCACGTCACCCTACCGCTGCTGATGCCGGCGATCGTGTTCGCGGCGGTGTTCCGCGCGGTCGATTCGTTCCGCGCCTTCGACCTGATCTTCGGCCTGACCTACGGCGGCCCGGCGCGCAGCACGACGACGCTGGCGTTCTTCTCGTTCCAAAACGGCTTTCAGTTCCAGAACTACGGCTACGCCGCCGCGGCCGCCTACATGATGCTGCTGATCCTGGTGGTGGGCACCACGGTTCTGCTGCGCTACGTGCAGTTGCGCCCGGGGCACGCACGATGACGCGCCGCATCGCCGGGCGTGCGCTCGCCTATCTCGTGCTCGTCGTGCTCGGGCTCGGCGGCATCGCGCCGTTCGTCTATCTGGTGATCCTGTCGATGATGCGGCGCATCGACATCGTGACGCAGGTGCCGCCGAGCCTGGACTTCCGCTGGGCCACCATCGTCAAGAACTACCACGAGGTGCTGTATCTGCAGGGCATGCTGGAGTTCACCGAGAACTCGGTGATCGTGGTCGGCGTCACCACGCTGCTGGCGCTGGTGATCGGCACGCCGGCGGCGTACGCGTTCTCGCGGCTGCGCTTCCGCGGCAGCGAGGGGCTGGCCGGCTGGATCCTCAGCCTGCGGTTCATGCCGCCGATCGCGGTGGCGATCCCGCTGTTCCTGATGATGAAGGCGATCGGGCTGCGCGACAGCTACATGGGGCTGGTGCTGCCTTACATCGCGGCGTCGCTGCCGGTGATCGTGTGGATCATGATCGGCTTCTTCGACGAGGTGCCGCGCGAGATCGACGACGCGGCGCAGGTCGACGGCTGCACCCATGTCGGCGTGCTGTGGCGCGTGATGCTGCCGATCCTGCGGCCCGGGCTGGTGACGGCCGCGCTGTTCAGCGCGATCTTCATCTGGAACGAGTTCCTTGTCGCGCTCTACGTGATCGACTCGCGCGACCACCAGACGATCTCGCTGGGTGCTGCCACGCTGATCAGCGCGGAGCGGCCGATCGAATGGAACATCGCGGCGACCGTCGGCGTGGTGACGGTGATCCCGATCCTGATTTTCTCGTTGCTGGTGCAGCGCTACATCGTGCGCGGCCTGACCGTGGGGGCAGTCAAATGACCAATAATGCGATCGGATCGGCGAAGCCGGGCGCACCGGAGCTGATTGCCTCGGGGCTGGGCTGGCCCGAAGGCCCGGCCGTGCTGCCCGACCATTCGCTGGTGTTCGTCGACAGCTACCGCATGCAGTTGACGGTGATTGGCGCCGATCGCACGCCGCGGCGCTTCGCCTACACGGCGGGCGCGCCGAACTCCTGCGTGCTGGGCTCGGACGGCGCGCTGTACGTGTGCCAGAACGGCGGCACCGTTGGGCCATGGCGGGCCGCGGAGATGGTCGCGGCATCGATCCAGCGCGTGCGCGAAGGCGGCAAGGCGGAGACGCTGATCACCGAGGTCGAGGGCGTGAAGCTCAACGGCCCCAACGATCTTTGCTTTTCTCCTGACGGCAGCCTGGTGTTCTCCGACCCGGGCACCTACAACCCGAAAGACCCGGACCCAAGCTACATCCATCGGATCGCGCCCGACGGCACCGCGAAGGTGGTGATCGCATTTCCCAAGCCGGTGTTTCCCAACGGCGTCACCGTCGAGGCCGACGGATCGATCGTGTGGGGCGAATCCTACACCGGCAACCTCGGCCGCATCCGGCCGAACGGCAAGATCGAACACCTGGGGCGGCTGCCCGGCGCCAATCCGGTGCCCGACGGGCTGAAGGTCGGCGCCGACGGACGGCTCTACGTCACCGACATCGTCGCCAAAGGCATCCATGTGGTGCGGCCCGACGGTACGGCCGACGGGTTCATCGCCTGCGCGGCGGCGCCGACCAACTGCGCGTTCGACGGCGAAACGCTGTGGGTGACCGATGCCGGCGTGCTCGCGGTCAGCACCGAGCCGTCGAGCGAAGGCAGGATATGGCGCCTGCATGTTCCGGGAGGCGGTGCGCCGACCTATATGGGCCGGATCGCCGCTTCGCATCTCCAGGGAGGTTCCGCATGAACACCGCACCGATCGCATCGCGCGAGACCGCCGGCCGGCTCAGCGCGGCCGACGTCGCACGCTATCGTGAGCTTGGCTACCATTATCCCGTTCGCGCGATGAGCACCGAGCAGGCGGCCGAGTACACGCGAAAACTCGAAGCGCACGAAGCAGTGCATGGCAAGCTGCAGGGCAACCTGCGCCACAAGGCGCATCTCTATCTGACCTGGCTCGACGAGATCGTGCGCATGCCGAGCATCCTCGATGCGGTCGGCGACATTCTCGGCCCCGACATCATGGTGTTCAGCTCGAGCTTCTTCACCAAGGAGGCGCACGATCCGAGCTATGTCTCGTGGCACCAGGACGCGCATTACTGGGGCCTCAACTCGGGCGACGTGGCGACGGCGTGGGTTGCCTTCGTCGACAGCGACACCGAGAACGGGGCGATGCGGGTCATTCCCGGCACGCATCTGGTGGACATGCCGCACGTGGACACCTTCGCGAAAGACAACATGTTGTCGCGCGGCCAGGAGGTCGCGGTCGATCTCGGCGACCGGAAGTTCGTCGAACTGGACCTGAAGGCCGGCGAGTTCTCGCTGCACCATGTCGGGCTGGTGCACGGGTCCGAACCCAATCGATCGGACCGGCGCCGGATCGGCTTCGCGATCCGCTACATGTCGCCGCGGGTCAAGCAGACGGTGGCGGCGACCGACGGGGCGATGCTGGTGCGCGGCACCGACCGGTATCATCATTTCGAGCATGAACCCGCGCCGAAGGCCGACATGGACCCCGAGGCGCTGGCATTTCATCGGTTCGCGATGGACCGGCTTAGCAAGGTCGTCATGAAGGGCTCGGACGTCGAACTGGACGAACGCCGCTAGCGTCGGCGCTTGGCTCCCGGGGCCTCCGTTGACGGGATTCTGCGGTGTCGGTAGCCTTTTAGTTGGGCGCCGCTGGTCGCCGCAAAATCGGGGAGGTCGTCATGCCTGATGCAAGGGTATTCTCCACTTCTGCTGACGGAGATCGGCTGCTTCCCGTCAAGCGCCGCCGGTTGCTGCAAGCCTCGGCGGCCGGACTTGCGATGTCGGCGATCGGCCGGTCGCCGGCGTTCGCCGCGAGCAAGCGGATCGCGATCGCGCATCCGGACCGCACCGCGAACTTCTATCAGGGCTTCATGAACTCGGCGCTGCAGGAAGCGAAGAAGTACGACTATGAAGTCCTGCAGAGCTTCTCCGGCATGAATCCGGCGAAGCAGCTTGCGGAGATCAACACCTTCCTGGTCTCCGGCGTCGACGCGCTGGTGGTGCTGGCGCTCGACCAGAACGCCATGCAGCCGGTGGTGACGCGGGCGCACGACAAGGGCGTGCTGTTCATCAGCTACGCCAACCGCATCCCGGGCGACGACGGCTTCATCAAATGGGCCGACAAGGACGCGGGCAAGGCGGTGGGCGAGCGCATCGCCCGCCACATCAAGGAAAAACTCGGCGGCAAGGGCAATGTCGGCTTTCTCACCTGGCTCAACATCCAGGTGGTCACCGACCGCATGGAATCCACGCGCGCGGCCCTGCTCGCGGCGCTGCCCGACACGCAGATCTTCCAGGGCATTGCGGTCAACGCGCCCGACGCGCTGAAGGCGACGCAGTCGCTGCTGCAGGCGCACCCCGACATCAAGGTCATCGTCTGCTGCTCCGACGACGCGGCGCTGGGCGCACGCTCGGCGTACGCCAATAGCGGCCTGCCGAACGACAACGTGTTCATCGTCGGCTTCGACGGCGCCAAGCAGAACCTCGAACTGATCAAGGCCAAGGACCCGTTCCTGCGGGCGAGCGCGGCGCTCGACATCGGCGACATCGGCCGCCGCGTCATCGACATTCCGCACGGCGTCTGGACCAAGGCGCCGGAATCGGAGACCCACGTGCTGGAGCCGTACGTGCTGATCGACGACGCCAGCAGTACCGCCAGCATCGACACGCTGCTGAAGGTCTACGGGAGCTGACGGCGGCGATCTGATGCGCCGCCTGCAGCCGCTGATCAACTGGGCCCGCGGCAACGGGCTGTTCTTCGCCCTGCTCCTGCTCATCGCGGTGTTCTCCGCGATGAGCGAGCGCTTCCTGACGGTCTCCAACTTCAAGGTGATCCTGCAGCAGGTGTCGGTGACGGGGCTGATCGCCGTGCCCGGCGCGATGCTGGTGCTCGCCAACTACGTCGACCTGTCGGTGGGCTCGGTTTCGGTGCTGGCGGCGGTGGTGTTCGGCGCGCTGATGACGCTGCACGCCGGATTGGCGGTGTCGATCGTGCTCGGCCTCGCCGCCGGCGTCGCGTGGGGCGCGTTCAACGGCTACGTGATCGCCGTGCTGGGGTTCTCGCCGATCATCGTCACGCTGGGCGGGCTCGCCGGCGCGCGCGGCATCGCGGAACTGATGACGCAGGGCTTCACCACGTTTGGCTACGGCCCGGCCTTCGCGCTGCTCGGCAACGGCAGCATCCTGTCGGTGCCGGTGCCGGTCTGGGTGTTCGCGCTGATCTTCGCGGTCGGGCTGCACATCTGGTACCGCACGCCGATCGGCCGGCACATGGTGGCGATCGGCGGCGCGCGCGACGCCGCCCGCTCGCTCGGCATCCGCATCGAGAGCATTCCTTTCTGGCTCTATGTCTGCTCCGGCCTCGCCTCGGCGGTGGGCGGGCTGATCGTCGCCTCGCAGCTTGACGGCGCGGCGGTGACGATCGGCACCGGCACGGAACTCGATGTGCTCACCGGCGTCCTGCTCGGCGGCGTGTCGTTCACCGGCGGCCGGGGCTCGCTGTTCGGGGTGCTGTTCGGCGTGCTGTTCATCGGCGTGCTGAGCAACGGCCTCGTGCAGGTCAACGTCAGCCCGTATTTCGAGTCCTTCTCCGTTGGCGTCGCGCTGGTGTTCGCGGCCGGCCTCGACATCTTCTACCAGCGGCTCGACCGCATCCAGATCGGTGGCGAATCCGACGCGCAGCCGGTCGGCACCGTTGCAGGCGCCGTCGAGGACGAGGCGCGATGAGCGAGGCGACCCCGATCCTGGAACTGAAGGCGATCGACAAGGCCTTCGGGGCGGTGCGAGCACTGTCCTCGGTGAGCTTCCGGCTGTACCCGGCGGAGATCGTCGGCCTGGTCGGCGACAACGGCGCCGGCAAGAGCACGCTGACCAACATCATCTCCGGCGCGATCCGGCCCGATGCAGGACAGATCTTCATCGACGGCGTCGAGCACACGCTGGAGTCGGCGCACGACGCGCGGCTCGCGGGCATCGAGACGGTGTTCCAGACGCTCGCCGTCGCGCCCACGCTCGATATTGCCGAGAACGTCTATCTCGGCCGCGAACTGCTCAAGCCGGGGCTGGCCGGACGATGGCTGCACTCGATGGACCGCGTGGCGATGCGGCAGCGCGTGGCCGAGGGATTCCGCAGGCTGGGGCTGAGCCTGCCGGGACTCGGCACCAAGGTCGGCGCGCTGTCCGGCGGGCAGCGGCAGGCGGTCGCGATCGCGCGCGCGGTGATCTGGGGCAGCAAGATCGTGGTGCTCGACGAACCCACCGCCGCGCTCGGCGTGAAGCAGACGGAAATCGTGCTGTCGTTCATCGAGCGGCTCAAGCACCACGGCGTCGCGGTGATCTTCGTCAGCCACAACATGCAGCATGTGATGCGCGTGGCCGACCGGATCTTCGTGCTGCGACTTGGCAAGAAGGCGTTCGACGGCGCCAAGGCGAGCATGACGCCGATCCAGCTCGTCGGGCTGATGACCGGCGCCGTCACCGACGCCGCCGCATGACCGGGCAGCGATTGGAAGGAACGACGATGGGCGAGAGGTTGATCGGCCGGACCAAGGACGAGCTCGACACGCCGGCGCTGCTGGTCGACCTCGATGCGCTGGAGGCGAACATCGCGAAGATCGCTGGAACCTGCCGGCAATACGGCGTCGACTGGCGGCCGCACAGCAAGGCGCACAAGACGCCGGAAATCGCGCGGATGCAGATCGACGCGGGCGCGATCGGCGTCACCTGCGCCAAGCTGGGCGAAGCCGAAGCGATGGCCGAAGCCGGCATCACCGACATCATGATCGCCAACCAGATTGTCGGGCCGGCCAAGATCGCGCGACTTATCGCACTGCTCGGCAGCGCGAAGGTGAGCGTCGCGGTTGACGGCCCGGCGAACGTGGCGGCGCTCGGCGAGGCGGCGTGGGCCGCCGGCCGCACCCTGCCGGTACTGATCGAGGTCGATGTCGGCATGCGGCGGGCGGGTGTGCTGCCGGGCGAGCCGGTGCGCGAACTTGCCGGCATCGTCAAGGCGCAGCGCGGACTGCGGCTGGCCGGCGTGATGGGGTGGGAAGCCCACGCGATCAAACTCGAAGATCCGGCGGTGAAGGAACGCACGGTGCGCGAGGCGATCGCGGAATTGCGGGCCAGCGCCGAGGCGTGTCGCAGCGAGGGGCAGCCGCCGCCGATCCTCAGTTGCGGCGGCACCGGCACGTTTCCGTTTTGCATCATGCAGCCGGGCGTGACGGAAGTGCAGGTCGGCGGCGGCATGTTCGGCGACGTGCTGTATCGCGACCAGTTCCACGTCGCGTTCCCGCCCGCGCTCACCGTGCTGACGACGGTGACCAGCCGGCCGACGCCCTCGCGCATCATCCTCGATGCCGGCAAGAAGGCGCTCAGCAGCGACGGCGCGTCGCCCGAGCCGCGCGGCGTGCCGGGCGTCCGGGCACTGGCGCTGTCGGCGGAACACGCCACCATCGAATTGGAGGCCGACGCCGTTGCGCCCGTCGTCGGCGACCACGTCGAGCTGGCGGTCGGCTATTCGGACACCACGGTGCATCTGCACGAATGGATGCTTGGCGTCCGCCGCGGGAAGGTGGAGACCGCATGGCGCGTGGCGGGACGTGGCCGGTTGTCCTGATCGGTGTATCGCCACGTTGCAATTCGATGGGTGGGGGGCCAATGTCCCGGCGAGTTGCGAACTGACGTCGTGACGTACCAGGAAGCCAATGGCCCTGATTAAAACTGCAAAAACTGCCCGCACGATGGTGCCCGCGTCGGCGCCCGGAGTGACCAACCAAGCGCCCGCCGCACCGGCACAGCGCACGAAACCGGGACCGGCCGCACAGGCGTCCGAGCGCGTGGCCGTGGCGACCGAGGAGTTCACGCGCGGCCTTGTCCAGGCGACCGCGGCGGCCGAAGAGCTGCGCCGGGTGATGGAGCAGATCGCCGCCGGGTCCAACGAGGCCGCGAGCGCGTCGCAGGAACAGTTGGCGGCCATGAAGAGCGTGGTGCTCAACCTTGGCGCGGCCCGTGGCCATTCCGAAACCTCGCGGCGCCGGACAGAGGTTGTTCAATCGGTGCTCGCCGAGACCGCGGCACAGATCACGGCGTCGGCATTGGCGATCGAGAAGAACGCGGAACGGCAACAGGCCTCGGTGGCCGTGATCGCGGAACTGGAGCGGCGCGCCCAGGAAATCGGCGACATCACCCGCAGCGTCAGCCAGATCTCCGACCGCACCAACCTGCTGGCGCTGAATGCGGCGATCGAGGCGGCGCGGGCGGGCGATCATGGACGCGGCTTCGCGGTGGTCGCCGACGAAGTGCAGGCGTTGGCCGAGGCCGCCGAGAAGAATGCCCAGGACGTCCAGCGCCTGGTCGGAACGATCCAGAACGACGTGCGCAACGTCGTGCAGGCGGTCCGTGCGGCGGCACAGCGGGCCGCCGCCGAGGCGAAATCCGCCGCCACGGTCGTCGAAGGCCTGGACGCGGTGCGTGCCGGCATGCGCCAGATCGTCGAGGGCAGCGACAGCACGCTGGCCCAGGCGATGGAGATGGAGCGCGCTGCCACCGAAGCGCAGCGCGGGTCCGAACAGGTGGCCGCGGCAGCGGAGCAACAGGCGGCCGCGGCGGGCCAGGCCCAGACGGCGATCCGTCAGCAGTCGCAATCGCTCGGGCAAGGGCAGATCGCTGCCGAAGCGCTTGCCCGCATGACCGAGGCCGTCAGGGCGGGACAGGCGGATGCGTCGACCGCCGCGCAGATCGGAGCGATGGCCGAGGAACTGTCGGCGACAGTGCAGCAGCTCTCCAGTGCGGCAAGCCAGATCATGGCGGCGGTCGACCAGATCAATCGCGGCTCCCAGCAGCAGGCGGCGGGCACCCATGAGGCATCCGCGGCCGTGGTGCAGATCGAACAGAGCGCGGCGGGGGCGAAACACAACGCCGAACTCGCGAATGGGCGGGTGGCGGCGCTCGATGCCGCCCTGAAGGACAGCCGTTCGACCATCGAACGCCTGGTCGGCGGGGTGCGGCACGCCATGGAGCAGACCGAGGCGAGCCTTGCGCACGTGGTCAGCCTGGATGCCGCGAGCCGCCGCATCGACAAGATGGCGGGCGCCATCGGGCTGGTCGCGGTGCAGATCAGCATGCTGGCGGTCAGCGGCGCGGTGGAGGCCGCACGCGCCGGCGAGTCCGGCCGGGGGTTCGCCGTCGTCTCCAGCGATATCCGCAGCCTCGCCCGCGAGTCGTCGGACAATGCCGACCGCATCAACGATACGGTCGATGCCGTGACCGGCCTGATCGGCTCGGTGCGGCGCGACATCGAGCAGATCGTCGGGCTGTCCGCCGCGGAGGTGCAGAAGAACCTGGCGATTTCCGAGACGCTCGGCCGACTGGACGGCGAGGTGACGACGCTGGGCGCGGCCAACACCGCCATCCTGCACAGCGCCGGCGAAATCCTGACCGCGGTTGCCCAGGCCGCTGCCGGCGCACGGCAGATCGCGGCCGCCGCCGAGGAGGCGAGTGCGGCGTCGCGGCAGGCCGCTGCGACTGCGGCGGAGCAGGCCCACGGTGCCGAGGAACTCGCCGCGGCCATCGAGGAGATCGCCTCGTTGGCCGATGAGTTGTCGAGGCGGGATGCCTGAGGCACGGGATGCCGGACCGGCCGCACGCGCGGCGCCACAGCGCTTTCTGATCTTCCGCGTCGCCGGGCGGCGCTACGCATTGCCGGTCGACGAGGTCCGCGAGGTGATCGTCTTGCCGGCGCTTGCGCGCCTGCCGCAAAGCCCGAGGGCCTTGCTGGGGCTGGCCAACCTGGGCGGCGCGGTGCTGCCCGTCGTCGGGCTTCGCGAGGTGGTCGGGCAGGCCGCGGCGGAGCACGGCGGCGCGGCGCCGGCGATCGTGCTGGATGGCGCCATGCCGGTCGCGCTGGCCGTCGACGCTGTGGACACGCTGACGACCGTGGACGCCGGCGAGATCGAAACCGGACAGGCGGAACCGGCAGCGGAAGCCGGGGAAGTGTTGCGCGGCGCGTTCAGGCTGCAATCCGAGCAAGGCGTGGCCAAGATCATCGACATCCGGGCCATGCTCGCCGGCGTCTTCGGCCGCCAGGCACGGCCGGGGCGCGCCGCGCGCGAACGCAGCGCGGCAGCGGTGACGCCGCAGGCCGGCAAAGCCGCCGGCGACCAGCAGGTTCTGGTGACCTTCGACGTGGCGGGGCAGGAGTACGCGTTGCGGCTGGACTCGGTGCGCGAGATCATCGCGTGTCCCGATCGGGTGGCCGCCGCAGCGCGTGCGGAAGCCGTGCTGGTGGGGGTGATGGCGTATCGCAGCAGCCTGCTGGCGTTGCTGTCGCTGCGCGGGTTGCTCGGGTTCCCGCCGGCGGTCGAGGCGGAGAATCGCGCGAAAGTGATCGTGACCCATGTGGGCGGCGTGCTTGTTGGCCTGGTCGCGGACCGCATGCGCGCGATCGTCCGGGCCGAGGCGAACCTGATCGACCCGGCGCCGACGATGCTGGCGGCCCGCGCCGGCGGGGAAGCCAAGATCAAGGCGATCTTCCGCGGCGAGGGCGGCCGGCGGTTGATTTCCATACTCGCCGGCGATCAGTTGTTCAGGGAGGACGTGATGCAACGGCTCGGCACCGCGGTGCCGATATCGCGCCCGGACACGCAGGAGGCTGCCGGCGGCGAGGTGCGGCAATTCCTGATCTTCCGGCTGGGCGAGGACGAGTTCGCGCTGCCGATCGCCGCGGTCGACGAGGTCGCGAGCGTGCCGGACCGCATCGCGCGGCTGCCCCGGACGCCCGAATTCCTGGAGGGGGTGATCAACCTGCGCGGCGAGGTGCTGCCGGTGGTGGACCAGCGCCGGCGCTTCGGGATGGCGGAATTCGCGGGCGCCGACGCAAGGCGCCTGGTGGTCGTGCGCTCGGCGCGGCACCGCGCCGGGCTGATCGTGGACAGCGTGTCCGAGGTGATGCGGGTGTCCGCCGATGAGATCGAGCCGGCCCCCGACCTGACCGACGACATGTCGCGGCTGGTCGGGGCGGTGATCAACCGGCCGGCGCGGGGGCGCGTCGTGCTGCTGCTCGATCCCGAGGAATTGTTGACCCGTGCCGAGCGCGGATTGCTCGACGGATTGGATGTCGGCGCGGTTGGGCAGGCGGGTTTGTGATCAAGGTCCTGGCCGTCGACGACTCCGCGCTGATGCGCAAGTTGCTGAGCCAGGTGTTCGGTCCGGCGTCCGATTGCGAGATCCGCTTCGCGCGCGACGGCATCGAGGCACTGCAACTCCTGCATTCCTATCAGCCCGACGTGATCACGCTCGACATCAACATGCCGCAGATGGACGGGCTGGCCTGCCTGGACCGCATCATGATCGAGCGGCCCTGCCCGGTTGTCATGGTGTCGTCGCTGACCGAAGCGGGAGCCGATGCCACGCTGGACGCGCTGCGGCTGGGGGCGGTGGATTTCATCGCCAAGCCGCAGGGCGCGATCTCGCTGCGCATGGACGAATTGGCGCCGCTGCTGCTGGAGAAAGTGCGCACCGCTGCGGGTGCGCGGCTGCGCGCCAGTGCGCGCTTGCAGGAGCGCGTCCGGCTGCGCATCGGCAAGCCGCCGGCGCTGCCGGCCGGCCGGAAGCCGGGCACCCCCGTACCCGGGGCCGCCCCGGCCGCCGGGGACGCCGTGGAGGGGGAGGGGCTGGTGCTGATCGGCACCTCGACCGGCGGTCCGCCGGCGCTGGAGACTTTGCTCAGCGCGCTTCCCGACGGGTTTCCCTGGCCGATCCTGATCGCCCAGCACATGCCGGCGAACTTCACGGGGCCGTTGGCCAGGCGGCTCGATCGGCTGTGTGCGCTGTCGGTGGTCGAGGTGCGGGAGCCGGTCTTGCTGTCGCCGGGTTGCGCCTATATCGGCCGTGGCGATGCCGACATCATCGTCTCGCGCCGGGCGATGGGGCTGGTCGCCTTGGCCGCGCCGGCGGAGCGCGACTACCTTTGGCACCCCAGCACGGACCGCCTGGTCAGGAGTGCCATGAACAATGTGCCGGCCAGCCGCCTGGTCGGCGTGCTGCTCACGGGGATGGGGTCCGACGGCGCGGCCGCGATGGCGGTTCTGCACGGGCAAGGCGGGCGGACGATTGCGGAAGCGGAGGAGACGGCGGTGGTGTGGGGCATGCCGGGCGAACTGGTGAAGGCGAAAGGAGCCGATTTCGTGTTGCCGCTGCCCGAGATCGCCGCCGGCCTGCACCGGCTGGTCTGCTGAGATGCCGCTGCGACGTACCGCGGAGAGCGGGCCCGCCCGGAGCGAAGCCGTTTCCGTCGACCGCCTGGCCGCGTCCCTGGCGGAGGGAAGCACCGAGGAGCGGTGGCATGCCGCCCGCGCCCTGGGTGCCTCGGCCGATGGAACCGCGGCGCTCGCCCGAGCGTTGCGCACCGAGCAGGATGCCCGCGTCCGCGAGGCGATCCTGACCAGTCTGATCCGCCTCGGAACTCCGGAGAGCGTGGATGCGGTGTTGCCATTGTTGCGTTCCGACGAGGCCAGCCTGCGCACCGCTGCGCTCGATGCCTTGCGCGGCATGAGCGCGGAGATCGAACCGGCGCTGCCGATCCTGCTGGCGGATCCCGATCCGGACGTTCGGGTGCTGAGTTGCGATCTGGCGCGGGAGGTGCCCGCGGCCGCGGCGAACGGGCTGTTGTGCGCGCTGCTGGAGAGGGAACAACAGGCGAATGTGTGCGCCGCCGCGATCGATGTGCTGGCCGAGATCGGCGATGCAACGTCGCTGCCGTACCTGCAAGCGTGCGGAGAGCGGTTCCGCGACGTGACTTTCCTGACCTTCGCGGTGCAGGTGGCCGCGGCGCAAATCAAGGCGCATCGACCGGATCGGCATGGGTGAATCGAGGACGGTCACCGAGGATGAGTTTCGTATGCTTTGCGAGTTTCTCTATCGCAGAACGGGAATGGCCTTTAGTGAAAACAAGCGCTATTACGTGGAACGACGCGTAAATGAGAGGATGACCGTTACGGGTGCGGCAAGCTTTTTCGACTATTTCACGCGGCTGCGCGCCAACTCGCAAGGCGAGATCGAGCAGTTCGTCAACGCATTCACGGTCAACGAGACATATTTCTACCGCGAGGACCATCAGCTCCGCTGCCTGACGACCGACCTGCTGGCGCAGCGGACTGCAGCGAGGCCGCGCGCGGAACCCATTCGCATCTGGTCGGTGCCATGCTCGACCGGGGAAGAGCCGTATTCGATCGCCATGTGGCTACTGGAGAACTGGCCGCAGATCGCCACCTACGACGTCGAGATCGTCGGCTCGGACATCGACACCGAGGCGCTGGACACCGCGCGCAAGGGAATTTTCGGCAAGCGGGCGCTGATGCGGCTGTCGGAGGAGATGATCGGCAAATATTTCGTCCCGCTGGACGACCAGACCTGGCGCATTGCCGATGAGATCGGCGATTGCGTGCGGTTCTCGCCGGTCAACCTGATCGAGCCGAGCCAGACCCGCGGACACGGGCGGTTCGACGTGATCTTCTGCCGCAACGTGCTGATCTATTTCGACGACGCCTCGCGCCGCGTTGCCGCCGAAAATCTGTATGAAAACCTGCTGCCGGGCGGGTTCCTGTGCCTGGGGCATTCGGAATCCATGAGCCGCATATCCGCGCTGTTCGACGTCTGCCGCTACGCCGATGCGATCGTGTACCAGCGGCCGAGCGAGGGCAGGCGGCGGCCATGAGCGGCCGGCACATCCTGGTGGTGGATGATGCGAGCCTGGTGCGGCGGTACTATCGCGATTGCCTGGAAGCCGCGGGCTGCACCGTCGACGAGGCGCTGAACGGGCTGGAAGCGCTGGAGAAGCTGCTGGTCAGCCGGGCGGATTTGCTGATCGTCGATATCAACATGCCGAAAATGGACGGTCTGACATTCCTGCGCCGGCTGCGGTGCCAGACGCTGCCGTTGTCGGCGACGCCGGCACTGGTGACGAGCACCGAAGCCGCACCCCGGGATGTCGCCGCCGCGCGCGCGGCCGGTGCGAATTTCTATCTGGTCAAGCCGATCGGCCGCGAGACCCTCGGCCGCTTCGTTGCCCTGCTGTGCGGGGCACGGGCGTGAGCGGTCGCGGCACATGAACGAATTCCTGGAGCAGTTCCTCGTGGAATCCCGGGAACTGATCGAGCAGGCGACGGAAGACTTGCTGGCGCTCGAATCCTCGCCGCAGGACAGGCAGCGCCTGGAGAGTGCGTTCCGCGGCTTCCATACGCTGAAAGGCGCTGCGGGCATCGTCGACTTCCCGGCCATGAGCCGCCTCATGCACGCGGCCGAGGAAATACTGGGCGCGGTGCGCGCGGGCGATCAGCATATGACGATGGAGCTGGTCAGCGAGTGCCTCGCCGGGCTCGATCAGCTCGTGCATTGGCTGGATGGCGTGGAGGCCGACGGGGCCATTCCGGCGATACCGGAGGAGCAGGCCTCCGCGCTCGTCGCGAGACTGCAGGGTTCCGGCGCGCCGGACCCGGTCGCCGCGGCGACGGGGCCGCCGGCCTGGGTGGAGACGCTGGCGGCGGCGCATCCCGCGGTACGGGCGCGTTGCGCGCTGCGCCATGTGCCAGATCGCGACTGCTTCTTTCGCGGCGAAGATCCGTTGAGCGCGATCATGCGCCTGCCGGATCTGCTGGCGCTCGAGCTGACGCCGAGGACGCCGTGGGCTGCGCTGGAGCAGCACGATCCGTTCGCCTGCAACGTCATCGTCACGGCCCTGCTTGGCGGCACCGCCGAGGCCGTGGCCGCCCTGCTTGGCCGCGTATCGGGCCAGGTGGAAATCCTTCCGGTCTCGCCGCACCAATCGGCGGCGGGCGCCCCTGCGCTGCTGCCCGAAGCCGCCGCGATCCTGAAGGAACAGCTGCTGCTGCTGGCGAATGCCGAGCCGGAGGGCTTCGAAGGCCGTCTCGTCTCCGCCGGCGTGGTCGCCGCACGCGTGCTGCAACATGCCGGCCAGCAAGCGGAGGCGCGGACGGTGCAGGATGCGCTGGCAAGCAGCCAGGAGGCCGGCGATGCGGGCGCGCTCGTGGCCGCGGTGCAGTCGGCGATGCAGCCGGCGGCAGCGCAGCCGCCCGATGCCGCCCCCCGGCCGCGAGAGGGTGGCGCGCGGGCGCTGCGGATCGACGTCGAGCGCGTCGACGCGCTGGTCAAGCTCACCGCCGAGCTGACGATCGTCAAGAACGCGATCGGGCATGCGGCCGGACTGGCGCAGACCGCAATCGACCGCGACACGCTGGCCCAGACGCTGCGCGAGCAGCATGCGCTGCTCGACCGGTTGATGGGGCAACTGCAGCGCGCGGTGGTCGGCGTGCGGGTGCTGCCGCTGCGGCAGGTGCTGCAGCGCTTTCCGCGTCCGGTGCGCGAGATGGCTCAGACGCTCGGCAAGTCGGTCCGGCTGGTGATGGACGGCGAGGACACCGAAGCCGACAAGGCCACGGTCGAGGCGTTGTTCGAGCCGCTGCTGCACGTACTGCGCAACGCGGTCGATCACGGCATCGAGCACCCGGCGGAACGCAGCGCCGCGGGAAAGTCGGCGGTGGCCACGATACGCCTGCGCGCGGCGCGAGAGGGCGACCACATCACGCTCGAAGTGTCGGACGATGGACGCGGCATCGACAAGCAGCGGATTCGCGAGGTGGCCGCACAGCGCGGGGTCGCCTCGCCGGAAGCGCTGGCTG
This sequence comes from uncultured Solirubrobacterales bacterium, assembly GCA_963697635.1. Taxonomy (GTDB): domain Bacteria; phylum Pseudomonadota; class Alphaproteobacteria; order Acetobacterales; family Acetobacteraceae; genus CAJCJG01. Next base: position 239,626 of record CAVOOS010000020.1, read on the forward strand.
AGATGCCGGACGACGCCCTGCTCGGGCTGATCTTCGGTGCCGGCTTTTCGACCGCGGCAGAAGTGACCGCCGTGTCCGGGCGCGGGGTGGGCATGGATGCGGTGCGGTCGGCGATTGCCCGGCTCGGTGGACGGGTGGGCATCAGAAGCGAGGAACGCCGGGGTACCGCCGTGACATTCACGCTGCCGTTCAGCGTGATGATGTCGCAGGTGATGACCGTGGAGGCCGGCGGCCAGACCTTCGGCATTCCGCTGGCGGCCGTGACGGAAACCCTGCGCCTGCGCCGCGACAGCCTGCACAGCATCGGTGCGGCGAAAGCGGCAGTCATACGCGATCGCTCGATGCCGGTGCTGAGCCTTGCGGGTCTGCTGGGGCCGACACACCCGCCTGAGGCCGACGATGGCGACGCCACCGTTGTGGTCGCGCTTGTCGAGGACCAGCATGTTGCGGTCGAAGTGGATCGCGTGGGCGAGCGGTTGAATGTGATGCTCAAGCCGATGGAGGGGTTGCTTGCGGGAACGAGCGGGGTCGCCGGCACGACCCTGCTGGGCGACGGCCGGGTTCTGATCGTGCTCAATCTCCAGGATCTGCTGCAATGACCGTGTCTGTCGCGCGGGATGGCGCCATCATGCTGGAGGGCAACTGCCCGCTGGAGGACGCGGAGCCGTTGCTGCAACTGCTTCGCCGGCATCCCGGGGAGCCGGTGGATTGGCGGCGTTGCAACGCTTTGCACACGGCAATCGTTCAGGTGCTGATGGCAGCGCAACCGCGGATCCGCGGTCCGGCGGGATCGGCGTTGCTGCGCCGGTGGATCGAGCCGGCCCTGTCGGGTCAGGCGATCTCCGCCGACGCTGCCGCTGCCGCACGTCGCGATCGAGATGCACACGCAGGTACGCACGCCGGTGGTGCCGGGAAGGATTGGTTGCGATGAAGTATAGAGTGCTGATCGTCGACGACAGCAGGCTGGCGCGCATGTCGATCGCCCGCGTCCTCGGCCAACTGCAACCCGAATGGACGCGGATCGAGGCGACGAACGCCGACGAGGCGGTGGCGTGCGTGAAGCAGAACGACATCGACGTCGCGCTGCTGGACTTCAACATGCCGGGCCGCGATGGACTGGAGCTGGCGGCCGAACTGCATGCGCTGAAGCCGCTCATGCCGTTGGCGCTGATTTCGGCCAACATCCAGACCGCCATCATCGCCCAGGCGCATGAGGCCGGTGCGGCGTTCCTGCCGAAGCCGTTGACCGAAGAAGCGCTGGCGGAGTTTCTGCTGGGTGCGAAGCGGCAGTTGACGGCGACGCAGAGATGAAACCTGTGGCGGGCAGACGAGCTGAGCAGCCGTTCGGTCAACAACCTCGGGCACGGGCCCCTTTGGCAGCATGTCACTGACTGAATTGCAGCTTTTTGCCGAGGTCTTCGAAGCCGTCGATGCCGGACTGATCGTCGTGGCTGCCGACGAGCGCGTTGTCGGGTGGAATGCCTGGATACAGGTTACGTCCGGCGTGCCGGGCGACCTGGCACGTGGTCGTCGCCTGGAGGAGATCTTTCCGGGGCGGTTGTCCAGGCGGCTGACGGCGTCGGTCGCCGACGTGCTGCAATCCGGAGTTTCGGCGGTGCTTACCCCATCGCTGAATCCGGTGCTGTTTCCGCTGAAGACGCCCTCCGGCCGAGAGCTGATCCACAGCGTGGCGATCCGGCCCATCGGTGACGCGTTGCCGCTGGTGTTGATCCAGATCACCGACGTCACGACGACCACCGAACGCGACAAGGCACTGCGCCAACGCCAGAACGCCCGCTATGACGCGGTGGTCGAGAGCGCGCCGGACGCGATTCTGACGCTGGACGCCGAGGGCATGATCCAGATGGCGAACACCGCGGCGGTGCGGGCGTTCGGCTATCCCCTGGCGGAAATGATCCATCGACCGATTACCGCGTTGCTGCGCGATCCGGCGCCGTGGGCGGCGACTTTTCCGAGCTGCTGCGCGACACGCTGATGACGCGTCCGGTGCAGGTGGTGGCGCAGCGGCGCGACGGCTCGTCGAGTTTCATCGAGGTTTCGGCATCGCGGTGGCGCAGCGACGGCCGCATCTTCGTGACCGTGATACTGCGGGACGTGAGCGAGCGGCGGGCGGCGGAGGACGCGCTGCGCCGGGTCAACCAGTTGCTCGAAGAGCGCGTGACGGAGCGCACCGCTGACCGCGACCGCATCTGGCAACTCTCCAACGACGTGATGCTGGTGGCGCGGCTGGACGGGACGATCAGCTCGACCAATCCGGCATGGCAGCGCCTGCTGGGATGGACCCCGGCCGATCTGATCAATGCGAGGCTCAGCGACTTCGTGGTCGAAGACGACCGCGCGAGCCTGAACTCGGCGTTCACGAACATGGCCCATGGCGGTGGGCCGTACCTGTTCGAATTGCGACTGCGCGATCGAAACGGGTTGGGTCGCAGGATTGCCTGGAGCGCCGTGGTGGCAGGCGAACGCCTGCACGCGGTCGGCCGCGACGTGACCGCGGAACTGGAAGCCCGCGAAGCGCTGGCGCGCGCCGAGGAGACGTTGCGGCAGGCCCAGAAGATGGAGGCGTTGGGCCAGCTGACCGGCGGCATCGCCCACGATTTCAACAACCTGCTGACGGGCATCCTGGGGGCGATGCACATCCTGAAGCGTCGCATCGCGGCGGGCCGCACCGATGACGTGGAACGGTTCATGGACGCGGCGGTCGAGTCCGCCAATCGGGCGGCGGCACTGACGCACCGGCTGCTGGCATTCGCGCGCCGGCAACCACTCGATCCGCAGTCGCTGGACGTCAATCGGCTGATCGAGGGCATGGAAGACCTGTTGCGGCGCACGCTCGGCGAACAGGTGAAGCTGGAGATCAAACTGTCCGACGAGTTGCAACTGGTGGTGGCCGACGCCAACCAACTGGAAAACGCTCTGCTCAACCTGGCGATCAACAGCCGCGATGCGATGCCGCAGGGTGGCCGGCTGACGATCGAGACGGCGAAGGCGACAGACCTCGATATCGAGCGGCAGGAGCCGGACGAGATCGAACCCGGCGACTACATGATGATCCGGGTCGACGATACTGGCGTCGGCATGACGCCGGAGACGCTGGCGAAGGCGTTCGAGCCCTTCTTCACCACCAAGCCGACCGGGCAAGGTACCGGCCTTGGACTGTCGATGATCTACGGCTTCGTCAAACAGTCGCACGGGTTCGTGCGGATCGAGAGCAAGCCGGGCCACGGCACGGCGGTCATGCTGTTCCTGCCGAGTCACGCCGGCAGTCCCGCATCGCGGCCCCCGAGCACGGTGTATCGGGAAACGCCGAAGGGTACGGGCGAGACCGTGTTGCTGGTGGAGGACGATGCGTCGGTTCGCATGTTGATTTCGGAGATCCTGCGCGAACTCGGCTATGCGTCGCTGGAGGCGGCTGATGGGCGTGCCGCAATTCCCATGCTGGCGTCCGATGCCCGGCTCGATTTGATGATCACGGATGTCGGCCTGCCCGGTCTGAACGGCAGGCAGCTCGCGGAGATTGCCCGCGAGCACAGGCCGCATCTGAAGATCCTGTTCGTCACGGCGTATGCGGAGCGGGCGACCGAACGCCAGGCGTTTCTCGCGCCCGGGATGGAAATGGTGACCAAGCCATTCGTGCCGGAGATGCTGGCGCTGAAGATCCGGGACATGATCGCATCGGATCCGTCGTGAGCAGGGAGCCAGCATTTTCGCTCGATGAATTCGAACTCGATGCCCTGACTGAGCTGGTGAACATCGCCGTCAGTCGGGCGGCGGCCAGCCTGGGCGCGATGATCGGCGAGCAGATCCTACTGTCCGTTCCGTCGATCGTGATCATTCCCCGCGCCCAGGCCGCGGCGCTGATCGCCGACCGGGCCTCGAACCTTCTGGTCGCGGTACGCCAAGCATTCCGCGGCGAGGTGTCGGGGCGTGCGCTGCTGATCTTTCCCGAGAGAAACAGCTTGGAACTGGTGCGCGCGATCGCCGGCGAACACCTCACGCTCGAGGACATTCTGGAGCTCGAGCACGAGGCGTTGGCGGAAATCGGCAACGTGATCCTGAACGCTTCCATTGCGACGATCGCGAACCTGTTCGAGCGTCGGCTGACGATGTCGCTGCCGGAGATCATCCGCGGCTCCGGCCATAACTTCTTCGATCTGGAAGTATCGGCGGCGGACGATGCCGTGCTGTTCGTGCATATCAATTTCAGTGTCCAGGGCCACGCGATCCGCGGCTACGTCGCCTTGGTGATGGACCTGGTGTCGCTGGCGTCGCTCAAGGACCTGCTTGCCGAGTTCATCAAGCGGATGACCGACGGATCGCGCCCGTGAGCTGCTGACGCCTGGACTTCCGCGGTCACGTGGACGGTCCGGGTGGCTCCCTCGCGGGCAGGGAGCGCAGCAGCGGCGAGGTCGGCACGAGGTCGCGCACCGTGTCCCTGACCGTCTCGACAAAGTCGCGCGCGACGATGGAGAGCGGCCGGCTGGGCGGAAAGATAATGCGCGGCCGCAATTCCACCGCAGGCGCCAGCGGCACCACGGTCAACGAGCGGAACATGTCCGTGAGCAGCAGGAACGGATCGATCAGCGCAAGGCCGGTGCCGTTTGCCACCAGCGAGCAGGCGATGAGGCACTGGTTGGTGGTGATGGCGATTTCGATCGGGGTGTTGAGCTGGCGGAAACGTTCGCGCAGCAGCCAGCCGACGATGGTATTTTCGTTGAAGGCGATCAGCACTTCGCCGCGCAGGTCGTCCGGCGCGATCTCCCGGTGCGAGGCCAGCCGGTGGCCCTGCAACATGACGCAGCCGATCCGCGCGACGCAGAGTTCCTGGTGCGCCAAATGGTTCTCGCCGAAGGCGATGTCGACGATGCCGAGATCGACTTGATTGTTGGCGACCTCCTCGACCACCTGGCGGGTGGAGAAGGCGTCGACGCGAATCACCACGTTGGGGCGGCGCAGGATGTGCCGCGATACTGCCGCCGCGGCGATGGCGGCGCTGAGCGTCGAGACGGTGGCGATGGCGATGCGGCCGACGCCGCCGCCCGAAATGTCCTCGGCCAGGCGCTCGACCTCCTCGACCGCGCCGAACACCTGATCGATCTTCGGCATCAGCAGCAGGCTTTCCGGCGTCGCGTGCAGTCGGCCGCGGACGCGGCGGAACAGCGGCACGCCGATGCGGCCTTCGATCTGGTGTAGCGTCTTCGTCACCGCGGGCTGCGAGACATTGAGGATGCGGGCGGCAGCGGAGACGCTGCCGGATTTCATCACTGCGCGGAACACCGCGAGATGCCGCACATTGATCACCGGCCCCGCCCCGCAGCCACAATCGCGGGCGCGCCGGTCCTGGCGAAGTCGTCCCGATATTGCATCGAAAGACACCCCCTCGCCGGTCGACCTTGGCCGCCGCGGGCGAGCCTATCGGGCGGCAGGTGGGACATCCATAACTTTTTGGAAGCTTCCGGTTGCCACGAAAGTATTATGCACCGGCCTTCGCGGCCATAAGCTGGACGCGGCGACGGGGAGATAGGATCACGATCCAGATGCAAGCGTCAGCGCCGACGGCTCCGGTCCAGGCATGCGGCGTGGCGCTCCAGGCCACGGGCGGGACTGCTATGCCGGGTAGGCTCGCGCAGTGACCGCCCGGCGCGAACAGGTCGCGGCGGCGGCGGTGGAACCGGCTGCGGTGCGGCGCGCGCGCATCGAGGCGGAACCGCTGCCGGCGAACGTTGCGCGGCTGCTGCACGAGGCCTCGCGCGAAGGCGGCGCCCGGCCGGTGTGGCACTTTATCGACAGCGGCGATACGCTGACCTATGCCGATCTCGAACCGCGTGTGCTGGCGCTCGCCGCCGGCTTCGCCAGGCTCGGCATCGGCAAGGGCACGCATGTCGCGGTCATGCTGCCGAACGTCGCGGCGATGCCGCTGACCTGGCTGAGCATCGGCGTGCTCGGCGCGGTGATGGTGCCGCTGAACATCGGCTACAGCGAACGCGAGATCGCCTACGTCATCGGCGACAGCGAGGCGACTTTTCTGGTGACCGATCCCGCCTGCCTCGCTTCGGTCGAGCGGACGGTGGCCGACGGGCGGATCGCGCTCGCGCGCGACCGCATCATCGTCGCCGGCGACGCGCCGGCCGGATACGCATCGCTCGCCGTCCTGATTGCCGAGGCGCGCGGCCCATTTCGGCCGCCGGACGATGTCGGCCACGACAGCCTGCTCAACATCCAGTACACCTCCGGCACCACCGGATTCCCGAAGGGCTGCATGCTGACGCAGCGCTACTGGCTCTCCGCCGGCAAGGTCAACGCCAGCCGCGACGGTCGGCGCTATCGGCGCATCCTCGCCTCGACGCCGTTCTACTACATGGATCCGCAGTGGCTGCTGCTGATGGCGCTGTACCAGCGCGCCACCCTGTATGTCGCGCTGCGGCAGAGCGCGTCGCGCTTCGCGCACTGGCTGCGTACCTACGAGATCGAGTTCTGCCTGCTGCCGGTGCTGACGCTGAAGCAGCCCGCGGACCCGAGCGACCGGCAGAACGCCGTGGTGCGCGCCAATGTCTACGGCATTCCGCCGCACCTGCACCGGGAGATCGAGGCGCGGTTCGACCTGTGCGCCCGCGAGGCGTTCGGGATGACCGAGATCGGGCCGACCTTGTACATGCCGATCGAAGCCACCGACATGGTCGGGTCCGGCTCGTGCGGCATCCCGTGTCCGTTCCGCGAATGCCGCGTTGCCGACGAGCAGGGCGCCAGCGTACCGCCAGGCACCGTCGGCGAACTCCTCGTGCGCGGGCCGGGCATCCTGCAGGGCTACTACAACAAGCCGGAGGCGACGCGCGCCGCTTTTCACGGCGACTGGTTCCGCACCGGCGACCTGTTTCGCATGGACGAGCGCGGCTGCTTCCATATCGTCGGCCGGATCAAGGACATGATCCGGCGCAGCGGCGAGAACATCGCGGCGCGCGAGGTGGAGGCGGTGCTGGCCGCGCACCGCTCGGTCGCCGAAGCGGCGGTGATCCCGGTCAAGGACGAAGCGCGGGGCGAAGAGATCAAGGCGCTGATCATCTGGCAGGACGGCGCGACCGGCGACGCGGCCGATCTCGCCGACCTGATCGAACATTGCCGTCGCAATCTCGCGCCGTTCAAGGTGCCGCGCTACTTCCAGTCGCGCGCTTCGCTGCCCAAGACCGGGTCGTCCAAGATCGCCAAGCATCTGCTGATGCACGCGGACGAGACCGAGGCCGGCGCGGTCCACGACCGGGCGGCGGCACATGCTCCCGGCGCGACGGATGGCGCGTCCCATGTTTGATGCGGTCATCGTCGGCGGTGGCCACAATGGCCTGGTTTGCGGCGCCTATCTCGCCAAGGCGGGGCTGCGCGCGCTGGTGCTGGAACGCCGCCCGATCATCGGCGGCGCCTGCGTCACCGAGGAGCCGTGGCCGGGCTTCAAGGTCTCCACCGGCGCATACCTGATGTCGCTGCTGCAGCCGCGGATCATCGTCGATCTCGATCTCAAGGCGCACGGCTTCGAGCCGCTGCGGCCGACGCCGACCTTCATGCCGCTGCCTGACGGACGCAGCATCGTGCTCTGGGACGACGAACGACAACTCTGCGCCGAGTTCGCGAAATTCTCCGCACGGGACGCGGAGGCCTATCCGCGCTACCGCGCGGCGCTGCAGCGCCTGACCCCGGTGATGCGCGAGATCATCTGGGAGACCCCGATCGATGTCGCTTCGACGCGGCTGCCCCAGCTGCTTCGCACCGCACGCTTCCTGCTGAAATACCGCAAATACACGCCTCTGTTCTACGAGATCTACGACGTCCTGACGATGAGCGCGTACGACTACCTGCGCAAATGGTTCGAATCGGACGAGGTGATCGCCGCCCTCGGCTATTACGTCGGCGGCAGCGGCACCAACGCCTCGATGCGCATGCCGGCCACCGCCTTCGCCGCACTGCGCCCGCTGCTGCGCGACAACGCGACGAGCGCCGGCGGTTGGGGCTTCATGCGCGGCGGCATGGGCACGATCACCGCCGCCATCGCAGCTGCCGGCGCGCGCCATGGGCTCGACGTGCGCACCGATGCGCCAGTGCGCCGCATCATCGTCGCCGACGGACGCGCGACCGGCGTCGAGCTCGAGTCCGGCGAGCGGATCGCGGCATCCTGCGTCATCGCCAACGCCAACGCCAAGACCACCTTCCTGCGCCTGCTCGCGCCGGAGGCGACGCCCGAGCCGTTCCGCCGCGACGTCGCCAACATCCGCACGCGGTCCTCGGTGTTCAAGGTCCATCTGGGCGTGACCGGGCTGCCGCGCTACAATGCGTTCTCGGCAGAGGACCGCGGCTTTGCCTTTCCCGGCATCGTGCGTATCGGGCCGAGCATCGACTACCTCGAACGCGCCTTCGACGATGCGAAGTCCGGCGGGTTCTCTCGTCAGCCCTTCCTCACCGTGATGGTGCCGAGCGTGTTCGACGACACGATCGCCCCGCCGGGCATGCATCTGGTGACCATTTTCGGTGGCCATGCGAGCTACGATCTGGAGAGCCGCGACGGGTCGAATGCGCGGGAGGAGCTGCTGCAGACCGTGTTGAACACCGTGGAGGCGTATGCGACCGGTTTCCGCAGTACCATCGTGCACAGCGAGATCCTGACGCCGCGCGACCTGGAGGCGCGCTTCGATCTGCCGAACGGGCACGTGCACCACGGCGATCTTACCATCGATCAGGCCTTCCTGCGCCGCCCGGTTGGCGGCTACGCGGATTACCGCACGCCCGTCGGCAACCTCTATCTCTGCGGCTCCTCCGCGCATCCCGGCGGCGGCGTGACCGGCGTGCCGGGCCACAACGCCGCTCGCGAGGTCCTGCGCGACATGCGGCACGGCACGGTTCGGAAAGCCCGCCGATGACCGGCACGCGCCGCCTGATCGACTATTCCAGCAAGCCGCCGATTGCGGAACTCGCCCTGGCACCGGCAACGCACCTGCAGAACTACGACCGCATCTATGCCGAGCCGCCCGAAGCCGCGGCGGAGGCGGACGGGGACGCCCTCGCGCGCTACCTCGCCACCTACGACGCGCTTGGCGCCGAGCATGTGGTGATCAAGGCGCGCGATCTGCAATCGACCTTCGGCGTGAAGCTCGCCAACGATTCGGTGGCGGCGTTCTGCCGCAGCAATGGCCCGCGCTACATCGGCTTCGCCGGCGTCGATCCGCACAAGGGCATGGTCGCCATCCGCGAACTCGAACACGCGGTCAGGGATCTCGGGCTGCGCGGCCTGAACCTGCAGTGTTTCGAGCACAAGCTGGCGATCAACGACAAACTGATGTACCCGCTCTACGCCAAGTGCGTCGAGCTCGACATCCCGGTCAACATCCACTGCGGCATCAACTTCTCGGCGCAGAGCAGCATGGCCTACGGCCAGCCCTGCCTGCTCGACGAGGTGATGGTGCATTTCCCCGAGCTGCGCGTCTGCGCCGCGCCGCCCGGCTGGCCCTGGGTGCACGAACTGATCGGCGTGGCCTGGAAGCACGCCAACGTCATGATCGGGCTGGTGTACGTCAAGCCGAAGCTGCTTGCGGTCGCCAATTCAGGGTACGAGCCGCTGCTGCAATATGGGCGGACGCTGCTGCGCGACCGGATCATCTTCGGTTCGGGCTTTCCCCGCCTGTCGCCGGCCCAGGCGCTGCGGGAAATCGACGATCTGGACTTGCCGGACGACGTCCGGGAGCAATGGCTGTACGGCAACGCCAAAACGTTCCTGCGGCTGTGACGCGGTGCAGGAACCCCACATCAGCACGGGAGCACGGGAGCAATGTCCGAGTTGGATTACTGGCAGGGGCAATTCGCCGCCGGACGCATCACCCGGCGCGAGTGGCTCGGTCGCGTCGCGGCGCTCGGTGCGGCCGCGGCGATGGCGCCCGCGGCGCTGAGCGGCAGCGCGCGGGCCGAGGCGCCCAAGCAGGGCGGCTTCGCCCGCTTCGGCTTCGCCGACGGATCGCAGACCAACTCGCTCGACCCGGCGACATGGCCGGGCACGTTCACGCTCAGCGCGCTCGGCGGCGCGATGTGCAACAACCTCACCGAGATCCTGCCGGACCGCTCGGTCGCCGGCGACCTCGCCGAAAGCTTCGAGGCGAGCAACGCCAGCAGGAAATGGCTGTTCCGGCTGCGCAAGGGCGTCACCTTCCACAACGGCAAGAGCCTGACGGCGACCGACGCGATCGAGTCGATCCGTCACCACATGGGCCCGAACTCGAAGTCCGGCGCCAAGGCGGTGCTGGCGCAGGTGGCCGACGTGCAGGCGGACGGCCGGGATGCGGTAGTGTTCACGCTGAAGGACAGCAATCCCGACTTCCCCTACATGATGGCGGACTACCACCTGCCGATCATGCCGGCCAAGCCGGGCGGCGACATCGATCTCAGCGCGCCGGTCGGCACCGGTCCGTTCGTGATGGAGCGCTTCACGCCGGGCACGTCGGCGAAGCTGCGGCGCAACCACAACTACCATAAGGCCAACAAGCCGTATTTCGACGAGATCGAGTTTCTGGCGATCGCCGACGTGGTGGCCCGCACCAACGCGCTGATCACCGGCGAAGTGCACTACATCGCCAACTGCGACATCAAGACGCTCGGCATGCTCAGGCGCAATCCCGATGTCGTGGTGCAGAACATCCCCAGCCCCCGGCATTTCTCGTTCGACATGAACACGCAGGTCGCGCCGTATGACAACCCGGACGTGCGCCTGGCGCTGAAATACGCGATCGACCGCGAGGAGATCCTCACCAAGGTGTTCCTCGGCACCGCCAAGCTCGGCAACGACAACAACGTCGCCTCGTCGCTGAAATACGCGGTCGATCCCAAGCCGCAATACGCCTACGATGTCGACAAGGCGAAGTTCTACCTGAAGAAGGCAGGCCTCGACGCGGTCACGGTCGATCTGTCGGTGTCGGAGGTCGGTTTCCCCGGGGCCACCAATGCGGCGGTGCTGTTCAAGGACCATGCCGCCAGGGCCGGCATCACCGTCAACATCATTCGCGAACCGGACGACGGCTACTGGTCCAAGGTGTGGCGGCAGAAGTCGTTCGTCGCAGTGGACTGGTACGGGCGTGCCACCGTGGACTGGCTGTACGCGACCACGATGGCCGCCGACGCGCCGTGGAACGACACCAAGTTCCGCAGCCAGCGCTTCAATGATCTGCTCCAACGGGGCCGGATGGAGACCGACGACGCCAAGCGCGCGGCGACCTACGCCGACATGCAGCAGATCGTGCACGACGAGGGCGGCATGATCATTGTCGCCTTCACCAACTACATCAACGGCGTGTCCCGCAAGATCGGCTTCGGCGAGGTCGGCGGCATCTATCCCAGCGACAACGGCCGCATGTCCGAACGCTGGTGGATGGCCTGAAGCGCGCCGCCGCCGGACGCCGTCGGCCGGCGGCGCGGCGGCGCGGCGGCGAAGGGAGTGGAGATGGGACGCGTGCTCTTGCGGATCGTGCTCGCCAGACTGGCCTTCGGTCTCGCCACGCTGCTCGCCGTCTCCTCGCTGATCTTCTTCACCGTCAGCCTGCTGCCCGGCGATTTCGCCACGGAAATCCTGGGCCAGTCGGCGACGCCCGATGCGGTGGCGCAGTTGCGCCACCACCTGCGTCTCGATCAGCCGCTCGTCGCGCGCTACCTCGCCTGGCTCTGGGCGCTGCTGCACGGCGACCTCGGCACGTCGTTCGCGTCCGGCGACGGGGAGGTGCGGACGGTCGCGAGCCTGATCGGCGTCCGCCTGCGCAACACGCTGTTCCTCGCCGGCCTGACCGCGCTGCTCGCGGTGCCGCTGGCGGTCGGCCTCGGCATCCTGACCGCGCTGTGGCGCAACGGCTGGCTCGACAGGATCGCCAACACGCTGACGCTGACGACGATCTCGTGCCCCGAGTTCCTGATGGCCTATCTGCTGATGCTGGTGCTGACGGTAAAATTCCGCGTCTTCTACAGCCTCGCCAGCATCGATCCGGGCATGGACGCGCTGGAGGTCCTGCAACGCGTGGCGCTGCCGGTGCTGACGCTCACGCTGGTGATCACCGCGCACATGATGCGGATGACGCGCGCGGCGATCATCGGCGTGCTCGGGCATCCCTACATCGAGATGGCTCGTTGCAAGGGGATCTCGCGGCCACGCATCGTCTTTCGCCACGCCCTGCCGAACGCGCTTGCGCCGATCGCCAACGTCGTCGCGCTCAATCTCTCGTACCTGGTGGTCGGCGTCGTCGTCGTGGAAACCGTGTTCGTGTATCCCGGCATCGGCCACACCATGGTGGACGCGGTGCGGACGCGCGACATCCCGGTCGTGCAGGCGTGCGCCATCATCTTTGCCGCCACGTACATCCTGCTGAACATGCTGGCGGACATCGTCTCGATCGCGGCAAACCCGAAGCTCCTGTATCCGCGTTGAGCGAGGCGCGCCCCGCACCCGGTTGGCATCGGCGCCTGCGCGCCGCGCCGCCGCGCGTCTGGGCGGCGGGCCTCGCCGTCGCGATCTTCGTGTTCGCCGCGGTGTTCGCCGGCCTGCTGGCGCCGCACGGACAGGCGGAGATCGTCTCGCCGACGCCATACGACCCGTGGAGCGCCAGGTTCCCGCTCGGCACCGACCAACTCGGCCGCGACATGCTGAGCCGCCTCATCTACGGCGCGCGCAATTCGCTTGGCATCGCCCTGTTGACCACGCTGCTGGCGTTCCTCGCCGGTGGACCGCTCGGCACGCTCGCCGCCCTCACGCGCGGCTGGCTGGATACGCTGCTCTCGCGCGCCGTCGACATCCTGATGTCGATCCCGCAACTCATCTTCGCCCTCGTGCTGCTGGCGATCTTCGGCACCTCGATCCCGAACCTGGTGCTGATCATCGCGCTGCTGGATTCGACCCGGGTGTTTCGGCTGGCGCGCGCGCTGTCGATGAACGTCGTGGTGATGGACTACATCGAGGCCGCGCAACTGCGCGGCGAAGGCAAGGGCTGGATCCTGCTGCAGGAGATCGTGCCCAACATCCTGCCGACCCTGGTGGCGGAACTCGGCCTGCGGTTCTGCTTCGTGTTCCTGACGATCTCGGCCCTCTCGTTCCTCGGCCTCGGCATCCAGCCGCCGACCGCCGACTGGGGTTCGATGGTGCGCGAGAACGCGACCCTGATCACCTACGGCGACCCGACGCCGCTGCTGCCGGCCGCGGCGATCGCCATGGTCACCGTCGGTGTCAACGTCCTGGTCGACTGGTATCTGCACCTGCGGGCAGGCAGCCGCGATGGCGGGTAGTGGTGGTGCGCCGGCACCGCTGCTCGATGTCCGCGATCTCAGCATCGCCGGCGAGGGCGGCGGCGGTTCGGTCGCCATCGTGCGCGGCGTCAGCCTCGGTGTCGCGCGCGGCGAAGTGCTCGGCCTGATCGGCGAATCGGGTGCGGGAAAATCCACCATCGGTCTCGCCGCCATCGGCATCCTGCGCCGCGACTGCCGCATCACCGGCGGCTCGGTCGTGTTCGACGGCATCGATCTGGTCCGGGCGTGCGAGGCGGCGCGGCAGCGATTGCGCGGCACGCGCATGGCGTATGTCGCGCAGAGCGCTGTCGAGTCGTTCAACCCCGCGCATCGGCTGATCGACCAGGCGATCGAGAGCGTGCGCACGCATGGCCTGCTCACGGCGCCGGCCGCGAAGGCGCGGGCAATCGCGCTGTATCGCCAGTTGCGGCTTCCGGACCCCGAACGGTTCGGCGAGCGGTTTCCGCATCAGGTCTCCGGCGGCCAGTTGCAGCGCGCCATGATCGCCATGGCGATGATGTCGGAGCCGGACCTCATCGTGCTCGACGAACCGACCACCGCGCTCGACGTCACCACGCAGATCGACGTGCTGGCGGCGGCGCGCGCGCTGATCCGCACGCGGGCGACGGCCGCGATCTACATTTCGCACGACCTGGGGCTGGTCGCGCAGGTCGCCGACCGCATCATGGTGCTGAAGGACGGCGCCATGGTGGAGCAGGCGCAGACGCGCGTGATGCTGTCTGCCCCCGCCGATGCGTACACGCGCTCGCTCTGGGCCGTCCGCACGCTGCGCAAGCCCGCCGCGCCCCCCGCCGAGCCGATCCTGCGCATCGAACGGCTCTGCGCCAGCTACGGGCCGCACACGGTGCTGCGCGACGTCTCGATCGACATTCCGCGCGGCCGGACCGTCGCCGTGATCGGCGAGTCAGGATCGGGCAAGACCACCCTCGCGCGCGTCGTCGCCGGGCTGATGCGGCCAACCAGCGGCGCCGTCCGCTTCAGCGAGAGGATCCTGCCGGACCGCCTGCGCGAGCGCGACCGGCCGACGCTGCAGGCGATCCAGATGATCTACCAGTCGGCCGACGCCTCGCTCAATCCGCGGCACACGGTGGAGAATCTCGTCGGCCGCCCGCTGCGCCTCTACCGCGGCCTCGGCGGCGACGCGGCGCGGCGCGAGGTGCGCGACCTGCTGTCCATGGTCGGCCTCGGCGAACGCCATCTGCGTCGCCGCCCGGGCGAGCTGTCCGGCGGCGAGAAGCAGCGCGTCTCGATCGCCCGCGCCATCGCCGCGCGGCCGCAGTTGATCATCTGCGACGAGATCACGTCGGCGCTGGACCAGCTCGTGCAAACGGCGATCCTGTCGCTGCTGCTTGCGCTGCAACGGGACCTGCACATCGCGTACCTGTTCATCACCCACGATTTCGCCAACGTGCGGGCCATCGCGGACGAGGTGGTGGTGATGCAGGCGGGCCGCGTCGTCGAGCAAGGGGCGCGCGACGCGGTGCTGGAACGGCCCGCCGATCCATACACCGAACTCCTGCTGGCGAGCGTGCCGCAGCTGGATCCGGATTGGCTGAGCCGAGTTATCGCGAAACGCGATTCCGCGGCTCGCCCGGCGTGATCCGTCCCGGCTCGGCGTATCGCTGCACGCCGCAAGCCGCCGTCAGATGCGCAATCCGGCTCACGAGGCCTGCACGTGGACCCCGGTGATCAGGCTGACGACGTCGTTCATCGAGGCCGCCCGGGTCTCCAGTTCGCCGGCGCGGCGGCCGCGGCGCATCACGAAAATCCGGTCGGTCAGCTCGAACACGTGCGGCATGTTGTGGCTGACCAGCACCACCGCGATGCCGCGATCCTTCACCCGCTTGATCAGGTCGAGCACGCCGCGCGATTCGCGCACGCCCAATGCCGCCGTCGGCTCGTCCATGATGACGACCCGGCGGCCCCAGGAAATCGCGCGTGCCACCGCGACACTCTGCCGCTGGCCGCCCGAGAGCACGCCGACCGGCTGGCGCACCGATCGCAGCCCCACCTTGAGCGAGGCGATGTGCTCCCGCGCCTCCCGCCGCATCGCGGCCTTGTCCAGCAGCCAGCGATTCCACCATTGCCTGCGGTTGATCTCGCGGCCGAGGAACAGGTTGGATTCCACATCCATGTGCGGCACGACGGCAAGATCCTGATAGACCGTCTCGATGCCGAGCGCGCGGGCCTCCAGGGGCGAGCGGATGCTCGCCTCCTGGCCGGCGAACCGGATCGTGCCGGAGTCTGGCTGCAAGGCGCCCGACATGATCTTGACCAGCGTCGACTTGCCGGCGCCGTTGTCGCCGACCAGCCCCACGATCTCGCCGGCGTGGAGCTGGAAGGAAACCCCGTCGACGGCACGCACCGGGCCGAACCGCTTGTGGATGTCGGCCAGTTCGAGCACGGGCGGCCCGTCGCGATGCATGTCAGGAGCAGCCGATCGGCGCCTCCTTGAACACCTGGGCGGCACCTTCGGTGCTGGTCGCCTTGTTCCAGCGATCGATCCATTCGTCCACGTTGGCAGCGGTGATGATCGGAATGTCCTGCGGCACGAATGCCGGGTATTTGCAGCCTTTCACGGTCAGCAGGTTGTGGATGATGCTGACGGTCTGGTAGCCCCAGCCCCAGTAGTCCTGCCCGACCAGCGCCTGCACGTAGCCCTGCTTGACGAACGGCATCTGGGTGGGCGCGCTGTCGGTGGCGACCACGTTGATCTTGCCGGCGTTCTTGATGAGCTGCGGCATGCCGCTCATCTTGCCGAACAGCGGCGTGCCCGCCGCCATCAGCAGCGCGGCGGCGTCCGGGTGCGCGAGCAGCAGGTTGTCGGTGAGTTCCTGCGCCTTCAGCAGGTCGTCGTGGTGGAAGAACGGCCCCACCGTCTTGATGTCGGGATACTTCTTGAAGGTGTCCATCACCGCCTTCAGCCGGGTGTTCTGGTCGGTGGCGCCCGGGCCGCCGCTCTCCAGCACCACGAGCCCGCTGGTGCCGATCAGCTTGATGGTCTGCTCGGCGAGGTGCAGCCCCATCTGGTAGGCGTCCACGCCGTAGAACAGCAGCCGCTTGCTGCCCGGCACGTCCGAATCCCAGGCGGTGACGATGATGCCCTGGTCGACCGCGCTGTTCAGCGGCCCGATCAGCGGCTGCGCCGCCGCGGCGCTGACGGCGATGCCGTCGACGTGGCGCGAGATCAGTCCCTGGATGATCTCGGCCTGCTTGTTGGCGTCCTCGCTGGTCGGGCCGGTCCAGATCACGTCGACGTCGCCGAGTTCCTTGGCGCGCTGCTCGGCGCCGTAGTGGCCGTAGGTGAACACCAGGATGTCGAGCGCCTTCGGCACGATGGCGATGCTGTAGCGCCGCGCCGCGCGGGCGACGTACAGGCCGGCACAGCGGCGCCGCGGCGGCCAGTGCCGCCCCGGCGCCGGCAACCCGCAGCAGCCGACGGCGGGACGTGACAGGCGTGGCGGCGATGGTTTCTAAGGTCATGGATGCTCTCCCTATGCTTCCTTGGTGGTCGACGCTGGAACAGTCATGCGCGTCTGCAGCCGCTCGCGGGCGATATCCAGCGTCGCGGCGGCGGCGATGACGAGGCCGGTGATGCACTGCTGCCAATATCCGGCGAGGCCGAGCAGCACGATGCCGTTGTTGATCACGCCGAGCAGGGCGGCGCCGATCAGGATGCCGGGGATGGTGCCGCGCCCGCCGGACAGGCTGGTGCCGCCGATGATCACGGCGGCGATGACGTCTAGTTCGTAGCCCAGGCCGGCGTCCGGCAGCGCGGTGCCCGCCTTGGCGGTGAGCAGCACGCCGCCCACGGCCGACGCTACGCCCGAGATCATGTACATGATCAGCTTGATGCGGTTCACCTTCAGGCCGAGCAGCCGGGCCGCGCCCTCGTTGCCGCCGACCGCGTAGACGCGGCGGCCGAACGAGGTCTGGTTGAGCAGCACCAGCAGGATCAGCCCGACCGCGAGCATGACCAGCACCGGATACGGGACGCTCGCGACCCCGCCGTTGCCGAAGGCGCCGAAGGCGAGCCCGTCGGCGTTGTCGGGAATGGTCACGCCTTCGCCTTCGACGAGGCCGTAGGTCAGCCCGCGCACTACGCTGAGCGAGGCGAGCGTGACGATGAACGGGTTGAGGCCGATCCGGGTGATCGCGGTCGCGTTGACCAGGCCGACCAGGCCGCCGCACAGCAACGCCAGCAGGATCGCGAGCGGCAGCGGGACCCCGGCGCTGAGCGCCATCGCGCTGATCAGGCCGGCGAGGCCCATGGTCGAGCCGACCGAGAGGTCGAGCCCGCCGCCGATCATCACCAGCCCCTCGCCGAAGCCCGCGATGCAGATCCAGGAGAAGTAGCGCGCGACGGTGCCGAGGATGTTGCCCGTGGTCAGGAAGTAGGGCGTCGCCAGGCTGAGGCCGGCGGAGATGATCAGCAGCGCGACCAGCACGCCGGCCCAGGGCACCAGCAGCAGCACGGCGAGCGCGCGGACGACGGGATTGGCGATGCCGGCCGGCGCGTGCTCGGCCGCCTCAGCGCCGCCGCCGTCCCGCCCGATCGCGTCGAGGCCGGCGTCGCCGGGCGGCACAGCGGAAGGCGCATCGCTGGGGCGCAGTTCGGCCACACACCGATCCTTCACGAGGGGCGTCGCGATCCGCGAAGCGCGTTCACCACTCCGCCCTCCTGCCGTTTGCGATCTTGACCCGATAATCTGTCAGGCAGCCTGCTGGGAGCATGCATCAATCGGCAGGGCTGTCAAGCATCGTCGGCATGCTCTGGTAGTACGGGTAGCGGGGTCCACGGCGGGGCGGTAGCCAACGTTCGGGCGGTGCGCCCTGTTTTCGTTCCTGCTGCCGCGCCCCGCATCGTATCCCCTGGACGAGCGCCCGAGTCTACCAGTAAGTTGTCAGACAGATATAGGGACTGGCTTGGTGATCGCAGGAGACGAACAGCGCGAACGACGCGCCGGCCCGCCGACGGCCAGCCTCGGCGATTATCTCTACGAGCGGCTGACGTCGCTGATCGAGGGCGGCGAGTTCGCCGAAGGCAGCCGCCTGCCCTCGGAGGGCGAACTGGCCGAACGGTTCGCCGTCTCGCGGCCCTCGGTGCGGGAGGCGCTGTCGCGGCTGCGCGAAAGCGGCGTCATCGTGTCCCGCAAGGGCGCCGGCAGCTACGTGCAGCGCCTGGTCGGCGAGGGGTCGGACCGCGGCAGTCTGGGCTTCGCGCCGATCAGCAATCTGGCGCAGGTCAAGAAGTGCTTCGAGTTCCGCATCGGCGTCGAAGGCGAGGCGGCATTCTGGGCGGCGCAGAACCGCTCCGCGGAGACGTTGGGCCTGCTGCACGTGGCCCTCGGCCGCCTCGAGGAGGCGATTGCACGTCGGGTCATCGGCATGGATGCCGACTACGACTTTCATGTCGCGGTCGCGCACGCCTCGGCCAACGAGTTCTTCGAGATCGTGATGAAATCGATGCGATCGTCGATCGTCTTCGCCATCAATCTCTCGCGCAGCCTGTCCCTCGCCCGGCCGCTGGATCGTCTGCGCGTCGTGCAGGCGGAGCACATCGCAATTGTCAGGGCCATCGAGACCGGCGACAAGGAAGCTGCCCGCAGCGCGATGCGAACGCATGTCGGCAACGCTTGTACCCGGGTGTTCGAGGGCCCCGCCGGCGACGAGCGACGGGGTGTTGCCACACCCCCCTGAGGGCGGCTCTGACAAATCGAAGGAGAGAACCATGACGACTGTGATCAGGAACGCCGACGTCGTGGTCGCGTGGGACGACACCGCGAAGCAGCACGTCTATCTGACCGGCTCGGACGTTGCATTCGAGGGCGGCACGCTGCGCTTCGTCGGGCGATCCTACGACGGAACGGCGGACGAGATCGTCGACGGCGCCGGCATGATGGTGATGCCGGGCCTGGTCAACATCCACAGCCATCCGTCCAGCGAGCCGATGAACAAGGGGCTGCTCGACGAAGTCGGCTCGCCCGGCCTGTACAACTCGTCACTTTACGAATACCTGCCGATCTTCCACGCCGACGCCGAGGCGGTGCCCGATTGCGTGCGGGTCGCGCTGAGCGAATTGTTGCTCTCCGGCGTGACCACGGTCGCGGATCTGTCGATGGCGCATCCCGGCTGGCTCGACCTGCTGGCGGAAAGCGGCATGCGCGTGTGCGTCGCGCCGATGTTCCGCGCGGCACGCTGGTACACGAAGAACGGCCACGTCGTCGAATACGAATGGGACGAGGCCGCCGGCGGCAAGGCAATGGAGGAGGCGCTGCGGCTGGTCGATCTCGCGGAACAGCACCCGTGCGGCCGACTGTTCGGCATGGTGGTGCCGGCGCAGATCGACACGGTGTCCGCCGGCATGCTGAAGGAAAGCGCGCAGGAGGCGAAGGCGCGCGCCGTCTCCTGGCAGATCCATGCAGCGCAGTCGGTGGTGGAATTCCAGGAGATCACGCGGCGCCACGGCATGACGCCGATCGGCTGGCTGGACAGCCTGGGCCTGCTGCACGACCGCGCCATCATCGGCCACGGCATATTTCTCGACGACCATCCCTCGACGCGCTGGCACACCGACAGCGACACGCGGCGCATGGCGGAAACCGGAACGACGGTCGCGCATTGCCCGACGGTGTTCGCGCGGCGCGGCATCACGCTCAAGCATTTCGGGCGCTACAAGCGTGCCGGCGTCAACATGGGGCTGGGGACCGACACCTATCCGCACAACATGCTCGACGAGATGCGGCTCGCGGCGTACCTCGCCCGTACCCAGGCGACCGATCCGCGCAGCGTGACGACGACGGAGTTGTTCGAGGCGGCGACGGTCGGCGGCGCTCGGGCGCTCGGGCGGGACGATATCGGGCGGCTGGCGCCGGGCTGCCGCGCGGACATCGTCATGGTCGACGTGACCCACCCGATGATGCGGCCGGCGCGCGACCCGATGCGCTCGCTGATCTATGCGGCCGGCGACCGCGCGCTGCGCCATGTCTACGTGGACGGCGTCCGGATTGTCGGCGACGGCGAACCGCTGACGATGGATTACCGGCAGGCCGCGGCGCACCTGCACGAGGCGCAGCAGCGCACGATGGCCTCCGCGGTCAAGCTGGACTGGGCGCACCGCACGACGGACAAGATATCGCCGCCGACGTTCCGGTGGTCTTGACGGCTCAGCCGCTACTGCGCGTCGATGGTGTCGACCGGCTGATCTTGGCGCTGCACGCCTCCGGCGTGCCGACAGGGGTCCAACGACGCATCGACGCCAGTCGCGGCAGACGGCTCAGGCGCGCATGAGGACGGGAATACTCGGTCCCGACGCCAGTACCGTCGCTTTGCAGATTTAAATGTCCAGCAAACGATCCGGCTCCGGCGTGAAGCGGGCGAGCTGGGCACGATCCAGGTCGATGCCGAGACCCGGCGCATCGGGGATTTGCACATATCCCTCCTCGTCCATCGTCCAGCCGCCCTGCTTGATGTCGTCGAGATACGGCGAGCCTCCAATGTACTCCACGAGGTCCGCCGTCGGCAGGGCGGAGGCAAGTTGCAGGTCGGCGGCAAACCCAACGGCGGTGTTCCATCCATGCCCGATGTAGCGGACACCGAAGTCGTTCGCGAGCCAGGCAATGCGGATCTGCTCGCTGATGCCGCCGACCTTGGTGACATCGGGCTGCACGATATCGAGCGCGCCGCGCGTGAACCAGGGCAGGAAACTCTGGCGGCGGGTGAGACATTCGCCGGTCGCGATCGGCACTCGGCTCGCGCGGCGCAACACCACGAAATCGTCGATCGCTTCGGGCCGCAGCGCCTCCTCGAACCAATAGACGTCGTAGTCCTTCAGCATGTCGGCGGTCCGCAGCGCCCATTTCAGCCCGTTCGGCCAGAACGTGTCGCTGCCACCGGCATCGACCATCAGCAGGCAGTCCGGCCCGGCGCCCTGGCGCGCCGCGGCGACGATCGCCTCGTCCAGCGCAGAATTCTCGCGCCGGCCGAACGGACCCCAGCCGATCTTGAGTGCGCGAAAACCGCGCGAGCGGAATTTTGCAGCTTCCTCGCGCATCGTGTCGGGCATCTCCATCAGGATCGAGGCGTAGGGCCTGACCCTGTCGCGGTAGCGGCCGCCGAGCAGCCGGCCGACCGGCTGTCCGGTCACTTTGCCCAAAATGTCCCAGAGCGCGATGTCGATGCCGCTGATCGTGTGCGTCAGCGTGCCGCCCATGCCCATCCAGAACGTGGTCTGGCTGAGCTTCTCGGCGAGCCGCATCGGCTCCAGCGCGTTCTCGCCGAGATAGTGCCGCTCCAGCACCTCGATGCCGGCCTTCACCAGCCGCGCGTCGGTAAAGACGCTGCCCAGGCCAACGATCCCGCCATCCGTGTGCACGGCGATCAGCGCGTGAACGGCGTCCTCGGGCTCGATTTCGCTCGACCAGCCGCCCTTCGGGGTTTCGCCGAACAGGCCGGCACTGCGGATCGCGGTGATCTTCATCTCACTCCCCAATCTCAAGGCGTCAGAACGTGGCCGACAGGCCGCCGTCGACCGACAGGATCTGGCCGGTCACGTAGCGGCACTCGTCGGAGCAGAAGAACACCGCGGCGGCGGCCACGTCGTCCGGCTGGCCGGCGCGGCGCAGCGGAATGCGGCCGTGCTTGACGTAGATGTCGCGAAACCACTCGGTATCGTGCTCGTGGCCCGAGCCGTCCGGCAGCAGCGCCATGCGCGTGTCGATGAAGCCGGGCGCGATCGCGTTGACCAGGATGCCCTCGGCGCCGAGGTCGCAGGCCAAAGATCGCGTCAGGTTGACGATGCCGCCCTTGGCCGTCGAATAGGGGATGGAGTCGACCGATCCGCGCAGCCCCATGATCGAGGCGATGTTGAGGATGCGGCCGGCCGGCGAACGCCGCAGCAGCGGCAGCAACGCGAGCGTCATCGCCAGCGCGCCTTCGAGGTTGACCGCCTGCACCGCGCGAAACCGCGCAAGGTCGAGCCGATCGAGCGGCGTCGTGTCGAGGATCGCGGCGTTGTTGACCAGGATGTCGCATTGCCCGAACTGCTCGCCGAGCGATTGTGCGAACGCGGCGACGCGGCCGGCATCGGCGATGTCGAGCGGCAACGCGCTCGCGCGGCTCCCGGCCAGGACGATCCCGGACGCAACGTCGGCCGCCGGCTCGGGGTCGATATCGGCGAGCACGACGCTGGCGCCCTCGGCGGCGAGGCGACGGGCGATGGCGGCGCCGATGCCGCGGCCGGCCCCGGTCACCACCGCGACACGTCCGGCGAGTCGCGCCGCCATGCCTATACCTCGCCCAGGGTCAGGAGAGAACGCGGGCCGATGATGTGGCTCGCCAGCACGCCTTCGATATCCTCTTCGGAGCCGAACCGGAGCATCCCGCACAACTCCCGGTGCTGGCGGATCGCGGCGGGAAAGTCGAGACGGCGGACGGACTCCATGCAGAACACGATGATGAGTTGCGACGACAGCCCGTTCCACAGGCGCTCCGCCGCCACGTTCTCCGACAGCCGTGCGGCGGTGCGGTGGAACTCCAGGTCGATCATGTTGATCGCGAGGTGGTCGCCGGAGGTCGAGACGTCGCACATCCTGTCGACGATCGCATCCAGCCGGTCGATGAGCGCCGGGTTGCGGCGGCAGCGCGGCAGCAGGTGGCGAAACAGGATGATTTCGATGGCCAGCCGCGCCTCGTACAATTCGGCGATGCGAGGCAGGCTGAAATCCGCGACGCGCATGCCGCGCATCTCGGCGGCAATGAGGATGCCATGCTGTTCCAGCCGCTGCATCGCCTCGCGCGCCGGCACCCGGCTGATGCCCATGCCGGTGGAAATCTCGGCCTCGGTGATGCGTTCCCCTGGCTGCTTCTCGCCGCGGGCGATCGCCATGATGATGCGGTCGGCCACCTCGTCCGCGAGCGGGCGATAGCGCCGGATCGGGCTCAGGGCGGGCGTGTCCCGCGCGACGGCAGTGATCGGCATGGTGCTTTCTACCCGTGTTCGGCGGTTGCTGCGTCGTGTTCGGCCGTGGCACCGGCCCAGGCCGCCACACAGCGTGCCCGGTGACCGTCGCGCTCTCGCAGCGGCGGGTCGCCCAGCTTGCAGACTGGCATGACGTCCGGGCAGCGATCGGCGAAATGGCATCCTTCCGGGAGGTGCAACAGGCTCGCAGGTTCGCCGCGCAGGCCGCGGCCGCGCCGGGATCCGGCGGAAGCGCCCGGAACGGCGGCCAGCAAGGCGCGCGTGTAGGGATGGCGGGGATCGCCGAACACCTGGCCGACGCTGCCTTCCTCCACGATCCGGCCGAGATACATCACCACCACCCGGTCGCACAGGTAGTGCACGACCCGCAGGTCGTGCGAGATGAAGATCAGGCCGAGGCCCAGGCGCCGCTGCAGGTCGGTGATCAGGGTCAGGACCTGCGCCTGCACCGACACGTCGAGGCCGGAGACGATCTCGTCGCAGATGACGATCCGCGGCTCGATGATCAGCGCGCGCGCAAGGCTCACGCGCTGCCGCTGGCCGCCGCTGAGGTGGATCGGCAGCCGGCCGACCACGTCGACGTCGAGGCCGACCAGCCCCAGCGCGTCGCGCACTTTCGCCGCGCGTTCGGCGGACGTGCCGATGCCGTGGACCAGCAACGGCTCGGCCAGCGCGTCGCCGATCCGCATGGTCGGGCACAGCGATGTCGCCGGGTCCTGGAACACGTACTGGACGCTGCGGCGCAGCCGGCGCCAGTCGTCGCGCGTGACGACCGACGTACCCTCGTAGCGGACGTCGCCATCCGTCGCGGGTTCGATGCCGATCATGATGCGCGCGAGCGTGGTTTTGCCGCAGCCGGACTTGCCGACCACGCCGACGATCTCGCCGTCGTCGACGCCGAGGCTGACGCCGCCGACCGCGTTGAACGCTTCGGTTCGGCCGCCGCGGGGAACCCGGAAGCGCTTGACGATGTTGCGCCCCTCAAGCCTGCGCGTCACGACACACCCGCCCGGCCGTCGCGCGCATAGCGGTGGCAGGCGACGGCGTGACCGTCGCCGATGTCCGTCCAGACGGGCTTCTGCACATCGCAGATACCTTCGATCGCGACCGCACAGCGGCTGCGGAACGGCGCGCCGGCGCCGATCTGGTCCGGCCGCGGCGCCAGACCCGGGATCGGGACCAGCGGCTCGGCGCGGCGGCTGCGCAGCGTCGGCGCGGAGCGCAGCAATCCGATCGTGTAGGGATGGCAGGGGTTGCCGAGCACCTGCCGCACCGGCCCACGCTCCGCCGCGTGGCCTGCGTACATCACCAGCACGTCGTCGCCGATCTCCGGCGCGAGGCCGAGATCGTGCGTGACGAAGATGATCGACAGGCCCAGCGCATCGCGCAGTTCGCGCAGCAGGTCGATGATCTGCGCCTGGATCGACACGTCGAGATTGGTGGTGGCCTCGTCGGCGATGATCAGCTTCGGTCCGCAGGCCAGCGCCATCGCGATCGCGACGCGCTGGCGCAGACCGCCCGAGAGTTCCCACGGATAGCTGCGCATCCGGCGGAGGGGATCGGGGAACCGCACCTGCCGCAGCACTTCGACCGCGCGGTCGCGCGCCTCGGCGCGGCCGACCGCGCGATGCGCGAGCACCACGTCCATGATCTGCTGCCCGACCGTCATCAGCGGATTGAGCGCGGCCGTCGGGTCCTGGAACACCATCGCGATTTCGGCGCCGCGCACCTGCATCCAGTCCTCGGGACTGGCGTGCAACAGGTTGGCGCCCTGCCAGTGGATGCCGCCGCCGCTGACTTTTCCAGGTGCCGGTACGATGCCGAGCACGGCCTGGCAGCACATCGACTTGCCGGAGCCGGACTTGCCGACGATGACCAGGCACTTTCCGCGCGCCACCTCGAACGACACGTCATGCACCACCGGCATCGGGCCGTGCGGCCCCGGAAAGTGGATGCTGACGGCATCGAAGCGCAGGGCGGCCGCTCCGGTCACGGCGCGGGCAACGTGCGGGCACGCCGCAGGCCGGCGCGAAGCTGCAACCCGTCGCCGATCAGCACCAGGCTCAGCGACGTGACGACGATGGCAAGGCCGGGCAGGGCGGTGAGCCACCACGCGTCGGTGATGTAGTCCTTGCCGTCCAGCATGATGCCGCCCCAGGACGGCTGCGGCGGCTGGATGCCCATGCCGAGGAACGACAGCGTCGCTTCGAACACGATCATCGCCGCCATCTGCATCGCCGCCAGCACCTCGATGCTGGGAATGACGGATGGCAGCACATGGCGGACCGCGATGCGCAGCGGCGGCACGCCGACCACGGTCGCCGCCTTCACGTAGTCCTTGCCGCGCTCCTGCAACGCGACCCCGCGCACCACGCGAGCCGCGCCCGCCCAGCCGGCCAGCACCATCAGCAGGATCAGCACGGGGATGGAGGGCTGCACTGCGCTGGTGATGGCGATCGCCAGCAGCACGTACGGAAACGCGAGTTGCACGTCGATCAGCCGGTCCACGGCCCAGCGCACCGGCCGTCCGCCCAGCGCGCCCAGCAGGCCCATCGCCGTGCCGGTCGCCAGCGAACCGAGCATGCCAATCGCGGACACCAGCAGCGACACCCGACCGCCGAACAGCACGCGCGAAAACACGTCGCGCCCGACGCCGTCGGTGCCGAACAGGTGCAGCAGCGACGGCGCCTTGCGCACCGCCGCGAGGTTGATCCGCGTCGGCGAGACCGGCGCGAGCACCGGCGCGAGCACGGCTGCCAGCACCACCGCGAGCAGGATCAGCACCCCGACCGTCAGCGGCAGGTTGAGTACCGTCCGCTGACGGTGGGCGGGCGCCGTGACTGCCTCGGCGGCGGTCGCGGCCGACATGCCTACGTCAACCCCGGCAGCAACGCCTGCGAGCCGGTGCGCGGATAGGTCTTCACCTCGCGAAAACCTTCGGCGAAGCGGCAGCCGGCGACGACGCCGCGCTGGCTCGACAGCCGCTCCATCATCGCCACCGCCGGCATGTCGTAGATCGCCTGCAGCCACACATCCTGGCTCGCGTGGCAGGCCAGCATGCGGCGCTTGGTGTCGATGACGCTGCTGATGTCGACATACGCTTCCGGCTCGAAGTCGATGCCGGCGATCGTGTCCATGTGGAACACGTGCGGGATTTTCGGCGCATGCGGACGCAGCGTTTCCACCAGACGCACGGCGGCGGGAATGCGGCAATCCTCGCCGATGCGGCCGGCGATGCGGTGATCCGGGTGATAGTCGGACGGCGCATGCACGAACATCACATCCGGCTGCGCCTGCCTGATCGCGTCGAGGAACACGGTGCGCGTCGGCCGGTCGTCGAACAGCCACTCGTCGTCGAAATTCATCCAGATCAGCTCGGCGCCGAGTATGGCGCAGGACGCGTGCTGCTCGGCGAGCCGCACGGCCGCGATCTCCTCGCGTCCCAACGTCGGCGAGCCGACATTGCCGTTTGTCGCGACCGCGATGAACACGCGGTGTCCCTGTGCGGCGTACAGCGCGAGCGTGCCCGCGCAGAGGAACTCGATGTCGTCGGGGTGGGCGCCGATCGCGAGAATATTCATGGCTGCTCCAGGCGAATGCGCGGGTCGATCCGGACGTAGGCCAGGTCGATCAACAGATTGATCAGGACGAAGGTGGCGGCGGTGACGATGGTGATGCCCTGGATCAACGGGTAGTCGCGCGAATTCAGCGCGACGAGCGCCAGTTCGCCGATGCCGGGATAGTTGAACACCACTTCCGCGACGATCGCGCCGCCGAACAGATAGCCGATGTCGACGCCGATCACCGTCACCAGCGGCAGGCAGGCGTTGCGCAACGCATAGACGAACAGGATGCGGCGCTGGCGCAGGCCGAACGCGCGTGCCGTGCGGATGAACTCCTGCCGCAGCGTCGCCTCCATCGAGGCACGGAGCACCCGAAGCTCCGTTGGCAATACGGAAAAACTGACGGCGATTGCCGGCAACACGAGGCTTGAGGGACCAGAGAACCCGCCCGCCGGCAACAGCCGCAACGTGACGGAGAACACCAGCACCAGCACGAGGCCGACCCAGAACACCGGCGCCGATTGGCCGAACGCGGCGACCGCGGACGACAGCCAACCCCATACCGAGCCGGGCCGCAGCGCCGCGAGACTGCCGAGCACGACGGCCACCGACAGCGACAGCAGGAGCGCAGTTGCCGCCAGCAGCAGCGTACGCGGGAACGCGCTGGCGATCAGCGTCGTCACCAACTCCTGAAAGCGGAAGGACTGACCCAGGTCCGCGTGCAGCACCGCGCCCTCGAAGAAGCTCGCGAGCTGCACGCCGATCGGCCGGTCGGTGCCGAAATCGTGGCGGTACTGCTCGATCACGTCCGGCCGCGCGAACACCGGCGCGCGGATTTTTGCCGGGTCGCCTGAGCTGACGCGCAGGATCAGGAACACGCTGACCGCGATCAGCCCGACGATCAGCATGGCTTGCAACACCCGGCCGATGACGAAGCGGGCCATCATCAGTCCGGTCGCAACGGGCGAACGGCAATCGTGCCATTGCCGTCGGCGACGTGCCAGATCGCGTGATGGTAATGGGTCGCCGGCATGAGGCCAGATATCTCGCGCCAGTGCGCCCAGGCGTCGGCCTCCGTCGCGCCGACCAGTTGCCACATGCGGCACAGATCGAAAATCGCCTGCTGTGCATTACGCGTTCCGCCGATGCAGCAGGTGTAGGCGTGGGACTTCGACAGCCGAGCGCCCGGAAGATCCGCGAGGATCGCCGGCCCCGTGCGGTCGCCCAAACCCTCAGCATAGATCAGCGCCTCGCCGCCGGGGGCAAGATGGTCGGCGACGCCGCGCAGGATGCGCAGCAGCACCTCGTCGCCGCGCCGGCCACCGTCGCCGCAGGCCGGCAGCCGGCCGGCCGGGCCTCCGGGCAGGAACGGCGGGTTGGCCGTGATCAGATCGAACGTCGCGTCGGCGACCGCGTCGAACAGGTCGCCCTGGACCAGCCCGATGTTTCCGCGCCGATTGAACGCGAGATTGAACGCCGCAATATCGAGTGCCGACGGATCTACGTCGACCGCGACAACGCTCTCCGACGCTGGCAGCATGGCAAGCAGACCACTGCCCGTGCAAAGATCGAGGCACCGCCGAACAGGACCGCGCAGCGCCAGGAACTGCGCGAACCACAGCGACTCCGGCCCGCAATATGGCGCGCCCGCTGCATTGAAGCCCGGATGCCCCGGCGGAGGCGTCGCCAGCACGTGCCGATTGAAGCAGCTCACCAGCAGATGCGGACTGCACAATTCGCCGACTCCCAGCGCGCGCAGGATGCCGGCTTGCGCCAGGCAATCGACTGCGGGGCTTCCGAGCGCCGTCCGCACCCGCGTTGCCGGCAGCGGCAGCCCGCCCAGGAACAGGCGGGCCATGACCGCTTCCAGTTCGGGCGCATCCGCAGCCATCCGCTCCACGGCATGCGGATCCCGGAACGGCGGCGCCCCGACCGGGCCGCTGAACCGCAACAGCCCGGCCTCGTCCGCGAGATGCCGCAACACGCCTGCGGCGGCCTCGCGAACCGAAACGCCGACGTCCATCCTGCGGCAGGTCAGGCGACCGACGCGTTCGCAGCCAGCCGCTCGCCGACCAGCGGCGCCCTCGTGTAGTCCGACACTTTCGTGGAAACGATCGTGTGCCAGCGTTCGTCGGAGAGATACAGCGTCACCTGGTCCTGCCAGAGATGGCTTGCCGCCGCCGTCACCGCCGCCTGCCGCTCCGCACCCGTCGCCGCGCGCTGCGCCGCCTGCAGCTTGGTGAACTCGTCGTCCTTGTAGTGCCAGATCGCCGCTGCCGCCCCGCCGGTGTAGAGGCCAAGCAGGAAATCGGCGTCGTCGTTGAACGAGGCGAGCGTGTTCAGGGATATGTCGTAGGTGTTGTAGGAACTGCGGAACGCGCCGACTTCCAGCCGCTGGATTTTCACGCGGAACCCGACCTGCTCCAGCGAGGCCGCGATCGCCTGGTCGATTTCGAGCTGGTTCGGCACCAGCGTCGTCGTCGCCATCGTCACGTCGACGCCGCTGGCAAAGCCCGCTTCCTTCACGAGGCTGCTGGCCTTGTCGGGATCGTAGGCGAAAACCGGTTGCAGCGGCTGGTAGAACGGCACGTTGGTCGGCAAACTCGACTGGCCGACCGGGTTGACGCCGCCCATGATGCTGCTCGCGATCGACTTGCGGTCCACCGCGTAGGCGACGGCCTGGCGCAGCTTGACGTTGGCGAACGGCCCGTTGTGCTGCAGGATCGCGATGATCTGCGCCGGCGGCGAGATGTCGAGCACCTTGAAGCCGGCATTGCCGGTCACGCGCTTCACGTCCTCGGACGAAACGCGCGTGAGGATGTCCACCTGGCCGCCGAGCAGCGCGTTCAGCCGCGCCTCGTGGTCCTCGATATACCGAAAGATGATGCTCGCCGTCTTCGGCGCACCGCCCCAGTAGTCCGGGTTGGCCGCAAGCGTGACGTCGTTGTTCTTGTACAACACGAACTTGTAGGGGCCGCTGCCCATCCCGCCCTTCTTGAAGTTGTCCGGGCTGTCGATGTCCGCCTTGCGCAGGATCTTCACGAACCCCATCGCGTTCTCGATCACGCCGAACGGCTGCGGCGACACGATTTCGATCTGTGTCGGCGTCTTGATGTTGACGGTGATGCCCGGCACCACGACGATCGACTGCGCGAGCTTGCCGACGCCGAGCCGATCGAAGCTCGCCTTGATGTCCTCGGCCGTCACCGGCGAACCGTCGTGGAATTTTGCGTCGGTGCGAATCGTCGCCTCGACCGTGGTCGGGCTCAGGCGCTTCCACGATGTCGCGATCGACGCGTCGAGGGTGCCTTTCGCATCGAATGCCAGCAGCGTGTCGTGCACCAGCGACGCGACCTGCTCGTCCACCAGCCCGAACCCGGCCGCCGGGTCCCAGTAGTTCGAGGTCGGCGGCTCGGCATTCGCGAACGTGAGGGTGCCGCTGGGCGCGCCGCCGGCTGCCAGCGCGCGGGTGATCGCGGCGTCGATGCCGGAGAGCCCGCCCAGCACCGGCAGCGTGACGCCGGTGCCGAGCGCCAGACGCAGCATCTCGCGTCTGCCCAGTCCGGCGGTTTCGTGGTCCGATGAATGCCCGTCGCGTTGATCGCGCACCATTGTCTGCTTCCCGATGTTCGCCCACGGCATACGGTATACGAACGCATGCCGGCTGCAAGGCCGTTGTCGTTGATGCGTGGCCTTCGAATCACGGGTGACTGGCAAGCGCGGGAAAGCGATCACGCATCGTCCGCGGCGAGCCTGCCATGGAACCGATCGATGGCGAGATCGCCCGACAGGTCCGGGGCGCCGCTGCAGGTCAGCGACCAGCATCGCGGCCGCGGTGCGGGCGTACGCGGGCCAGCCTGAAGGCGGGATCGGTGCGCAGACGATCGAGGTCGTTGGCGTCCTGGATCGGGCCGGATTTTGTTTGCACGCCGGGCAGCCCCGCGTCGTTGAGGCACGTCAATGGACGACCGGCCATGCGCGCCACCGTCCGGTCTCGCGCGGGCGAAGGCGAGGGTTTTGGCTCCGGCCGGGTCGGTCAGCACGCTGCTCTTGCGGCGGGCGCGGAATTGCGGTTGGTCGTTGGGGACAATGTGATCCGCCAAGCCGAACGCCGGGTTCGCGCAGCCCAAGCGGGGTATGGGCGGAGGGCCAAGGTCGCCTAAATACCGGTCGTCGCCGGCACCATCACGTCAAGCGGATTCGGATAGTGATTCCTCGAATGACGAAGAAGATGTGGTCCGCCGCCTGCCGGTGCGCGTCGCCCCGTTCATCGAAGCGCAGCAGTAGTCCAGCGCCGCGACCAATTCGGCATTGGTAGCGGGTGTCAGGGTGTTATCGTCGGGCATGGTAATCGGGGCAAAACCCCGGGCGGCGCGCAATTTTGGGCTTCGCGCGACGCGGGCGAGTACGATTCGGTCGGGGCATGCCACCGCCCGCCGATCCGTCTGGTCTGTCGCGTGCCGAGTTGGAAGCTCTGGTGGTGCGACTGCTCGGCGAGCTGGCGGATCTGAAGGGTGTCGTGGCGACACAGCGCGATGAGATCGCCCGGCTGAAGGGTTTGAAGGGCCGCCCCGTGATCAAGCCGAGCGGCATGGAGAAAGCGACGGAGCCGAAGTCCGGCGGCAAGCGAGGCCAAGCATCGCGGCCGCGGCAAAGTGACGCCACGGGTGACCCTGGAGACCAAGGTGCTGCGGGCGGCGGCGGTGCCGGCGGGATCGCAGTTCAAGGGCTACGAGCCGTACCAGGTGCAGGACCTGGTGCTGTCCGCCCGCGTGGTGCGCTACCGCCGCGAGCGCTGGTTGACGCCGACTGGCGAGACCATCGTGGCGCCGCTGCCGGGCAGCATTCGCGGCCATTTCGGGCCGGAGCTGCGCCGCTACGTGCTGATGCAGTACCATCAGGGTCAGGTGACGGTCGAGCGTCTGGTGGTGCAGTTGCAGGCGATCGGCGTCAGCATCTCCAAACGCCAGGTCATGCGGCTGCTGATCGACGGGCAGGACGACTTCCTGACGGAGAGCCGCGATGTATTGCGTGCCGGGCTGACGACGGCGGACTGGGTCACAGTGGACGACACCGGTGCGCGCCATCGCGGCGCCAACGCCGTCTGCACGCAGATCGGCAATGACAGCTTCGCCTGGTTCGGCACCACAGGCAGCAAGAGCCGGCTGAACTTCCTCGACCTGCTGCGCGCCGGCCACACCGACTATGTGGTCAACGATGCCGCGCTCGACTACATGCGTGAGCACGCGCTGGCCGGACCTGTCGTCCAGCAACTGGCCGCACACAAGCAGCGGCGGTTTGCCGACCAGACCGCGTGGACGCGCCATCTCGAGCAGCTTGGCGTTGCCGATCTGCAGGTCGGCCCCGAGCCGGCTAACCGCTTGACGTGGCATCGGTTCGCTTCGCGACCCGATCCGATGCGCATTGCCACCGAGGGCGCGCTGTGGGGTGCGGTGAGCGCACACGGCTTCCTGTGCGAGGCGGTGATTGTCAGTGATGACGCCGGACAGTTCGACATCGGCCAACACGCGCTGTGCCGAGTAGGTGGGGACGTTGCCGCCCCCACCCCTCACAGACCCGGACGAGCAGGTTTCCCGCATCCGGTTCTTCACGAGAGAGTTTCGCTCGCGGCGGTGTAGCGATGAATGATCCTCGGTGGCGGGAGAGGATGGCGTTTCAGCAACTCCGTGAGGCGGCTCCACAGAACATGTCCGTGGCGCCCCCTCCGCGACAGCCACTTCTGCCAGATCCTCACGACCTGCCGGGCGTACCAGCGCAATCGTCGATGGTTGCCAGCGACGCCGTAGTAGGCATAGTGGCCCCGCACCATCGAGGCCAGACGGGCATGCTGTTCGAGGATCGGTTGATGCCGGTTATCTCGGCACCACTCGGTCACCGATGCCAGGGCACGGGCGTATCGGCTTTTGGCCGTTACCTGTCGCACCATGTGCTTGCCGTTCCGCGATTTGCCCCAGACATGGGTCAAGCCGAGGAAGTCGAACGAGGTGCCATCCACACTCGGATGGATCGTCCGCTCTGGCCGTCCTGCACGGAAGTCGACGAAGCGTGTCTTGTCGGGATGCAGCGTCAGCCCATACCGCTCAAGACGCTTGCCCAGCACTGCCAGGACCCGCTCGGCATCAGCGAAGTGTTCAAATGCCATGACCAGGTCATCAGCGTACCGGACCAGGATGCATCTCCCCCTCAAGCGCGGCCGCACCTCGGTCTCGAACCATTCATCCAGCACGTTGTGCAGATAGATGTTCGATAGGCAAGGCGAGATCACGCCTCCCTGCGGGGAGCCGGCGGTCGTATGATGCAGAAGGCCATCTTCGATGACCCCTGCCTTCAGCCACTTGTCGATCATCCTGCGAATCACACCGTCCGTGACTCGTCGGTCGAGGAATGTGCGCAAGTGAGAGTGCGGGATTGCGTCAAAGTACTTGCGTATATCGACGTCCAGCACCCAGTGCAGCCGCTGGCCCCAGATGGCGCTGCGCAGTACTTGCAGCGCCTGATGGGCCGAGCGGCCCGGTCGGAAACCGTATGAGCAGGGCAGGAAGTCCTGCTCATAGATCGAATTCCAGAACCATCGCTATCGCCCGCTGAGCGACCTTGTCTTCAAAGGTCGGGATGCCCAGAGGCCGTTGCGTGCCGTCCGACTTGGGGATGTACGCCCGCCGGACCGGCGG
Source organism: uncultured Solirubrobacterales bacterium (assembly GCA_963697635.1). GTDB lineage: Bacteria > Pseudomonadota > Alphaproteobacteria > Acetobacterales > Acetobacteraceae > CAJCJG01. The sequence continues at coordinate 273,189 of CAVOOS010000020.1, forward strand.
CGCCTGGTAGCGACCCGATTTGATGCGATCGAGGAGGTCGCGAAGATTTGCCTCCAGGTTCGCCTCATAGGTCGCCGCCGTGACGCCGTCGATGCCGGGAGCACCGTCCTTGCGGGTCAGCCGGTAGGCCTCCTTCATCCAGTCCCTGTCGATGACATGGTTCAGCGAATACAGCGCCACTCCGCGCCGCAGCCTCGCCAGGTCGGCTATCCGTCGTCCTTCGGTGGACAGGTTCGCGGGGTTCAGTGTCCCCTCCCAATGTTTCCGGTCAACGGTTCTCTCTCCGTGGTGCCCCCCCTCCCTCCGCCGGGTCCCGGCGAGCCCGGTTCCCCGACTTCACGAGGTACTATGAGGGCACTACGACTTCCTGCGCGCGCATTCCCGGTCCCTTATGGATTCGGTTCCAGACTCCGCATGCTCCCCCTGCGTTCGTAATCGCCGAAGCGCTCCCGGCGCGGCGGAGGACCGCGTCCGGGCCCGGGGTTCTTGGTCAGCCGGTCTGCCCCGATCCGGCAATCCGCACATGGGCACGCACGGGATCTCTCAGGTTTCCTGGCGCTCCGTCCCATACCTTTGCCCGGTTCTCAGACCCCGGCCGGACCGGCCGGACCTCGCCAGAAGCGGTCCTGCCGATGCTGCCCCCGGGTCCAACACGCCGAAGGCTCCAGCATGGACATGATATCGGGGCTCAACCCCGGGCTACGGTACCTGCTGCCTACGCTTCACGAGCGGCGTCGCCGCCGCCCACGCAAGGCTCGCTTCCGGCTGGCGGGCTGCGCCTTTGCCGGGAGGGAGTTGAACCCTCTGGAACGCGATGAAAGGTTTCAGGTCATGCCGTTCTCCTTCCCAGGACTTCGCCTGACGCAAGTTGGATCCATGCCGAGCGGCTGGTGCACAAGCTCGACACCTTCACCGATGCGCAGCGCGCCGCGCAGCAGCATGTCCGCGGCCTGATCTGCCGAGTAGGTGGGGACGTTGCCGCCCCCACCCCTCACAGACCCGGACGTGCGGATTTCCCGCATCCGGTTCTTCGCGAGAGAGCTTCGCTCACGGCGGCTTAGTGGATCACGCCGCCCGTGACTCGTTGGTCGAGGAAGAAGCGTATCCTCGCCAAGTTGGCTATCCGTCGTCCTTTGGTGGACAGGTTCGCGGGGTTCTGGGTCCCCTCCCGTGTTTCCGGTCGACGGTTCTCCCTCTGCGGCACCTCCCTTCCCTCCGGCGGGTTCCGGTGAGCCCGGTTCCCCGACTTCACGGGTACTATGAAGGCGCTACGACTTCCCGTGCGTGCATTCCCGGTCCCTTATGGATTCGGTTCCGGGCTCCACATGCTCCCCCTGCGTTCGTAATCGCCGAGGCGCTCCCGGCGCGGCGGAGGACCGCGTCCGGGCCTGGGGCTCTTGGTCAGCCGGTCTGCCCCGATCCGGCAATCCGCACATGGGCACGCACGGGATCTCTCAGGTTTCCTGGCGCTCCGTCCCATACCTTTGCCCGGTTCCAAGACCCCGGCCGGATCGGCAGGACCTCGCCTTTTGCGGTCCTGTCGATGCTGCCCTCGGGACCACCAGGCCGAAGGCTCCAGCAGGCACATAATTTCGGGGCTAACCTCGGGCTTTGGTATCCACTGCCTACGCTTCACGAGCGGCGTTGCCGCCACCCATGCAAGGCTCGCTTCCGGCTGGCGGGCTGCAGCCTTTGCCGGGAGGGAGTCGAACCCTCTGGAACGCTCCGAAAGGTTTCAGGTCATCCCAGTGTCCTTTCCAGGACTTCTCCTGACGCAAGGTGGTTCTATGCCGACCTGAAGGCCTACCGTCTCGATCCGACGCCCCGCCGGCGTTGCGAATTGCGTGCGCGTTTCGACCGCATCTTCCGGCGGCGCACCTCCCCGGACCACGATCCGGGGATCGCCACGCTCGACCGCCTGCTCGCGCGGCGGCACGCCAACCAGGCCGAGCTGCTGATGGTACTCGACCACCCGGAAATCCCGTTGCACACCAACGGCTCGGAAAACGACATCCGCTGCCAGGTCACCAAGCGCCATGTCAGCGGCGGCACCCACAGCGACATCGGCCGCGACTGCCGCGACGCCTTCCTCGGCCTGGCCAAGACCTGCCGCAAGCTTGGCATCGGCTTCTGGGACTACCTCGGCGACCGGATCGGCATTGTCGGGCAGCAGCCGGTGCCCGCACTCACGGACCTCATTCGCTGCCGCGGACAGCCAGCCTGATCCCAGCCCCCAGCCCGGGGTTTATCGCGGTAACGACGCCCATTACTGGCCGCCCCCCCCCGCACGGAACCGTACATGCGCGATTCACGCATACGGCTCCCATCTTGGGTGTTTGACGGCGAAGCGCTGTGCCGGCCAGCGATGAAGGATACGCGGTTTGCGAACCAGGCATCGGCCAGGCGGGTGATCCGCTCCCAGGTGCTGCCATCTTTCTGGCTGCGGCGGCGCAACGAGCGCAGCCACAGCGCAGTGACATGATGGCGGAACGCCAGCAGCGCGCGGCTGTTGGTCGGTACCGCGTGGTAGCCGAAGAAGCCTGCGACGACCTGCCTCGGCCACGCCCCTTGGTCGGGGATCGGCCGGTGCAGTCGCCGACGCATCTCTTCCTTGATCTCCGCGAGCTTCGCCTGCATGCGATCTCGCCGGGTCCTCCGGTGAAGGAGAAATTTAACCCGGCGGGATTTGCCGCAGATGAAAGTAAAGCCCAGGAAGGTGAAGGTCTCCGGTTTGCCAAGCCCGCGCTGGGCGCGTCGGTCCGCCGAGAAAGTGCAACAACCATGGCTGCGACAGTTCGTCGAAGAAGCTCCGGATGTCGGTGTCGAGAATGAAGTTCACCTTGGTGCTGGTGATCCCGACCACGAGGGCGTCCGGCGCGTCGTGCTGGCCCCGCTTGGGTCGAAATCCACAGGAGAACCCGAGGAAATCAGCCTCGTAGATCGCCTCCAGCACTGCCGCCGTGGCCCTCTGGACGATCGTGTCCTCGAGGGCCGCGACCGCCAGCGGGCGCTGCCGTCCGCCTGCCTTCGGGATATGCCGCCTGCGGGACGGCTGCGCCCGATATGCTCCCCGCTGGGCCCGCGAGTGCAGGGCCTCGATCCTGCGATCGAGGCCTGTCCCGTAGGCCTGCCATGTCATCCCGTCCAACCCGGGGGCCGCGTCTCGCTTGCGCGCAAGGAACGCGGTCCGCAGCATGGCCACGCCGAGATGGTGGTAGAGCGATGTGAACCTCTCCTTCTTCCGCTGTCTCGCCGCCTGCCGTATGCGGTCCAACCCCTGCGACACGCTTTCCCGGTCCTGGGCCCGGCGCTCGGCCCGCGCCCTTCGCTCCACCAACTCCGCCGCCGGTCGCCCGGCCCGAGGACGTGCTTTGTTCGCTGGTTTCATCGCTACCATGGCGAGGCCTGACTTCTCGCGTCCGTGCATCACCGGCTTCGGCTGCTCGCCTTCCCGGAGCGGGCCAGGGGGCAAGCCGCTGGTCGGACGCGAGACCTCCCGGTTCCCGTCCAAGGAGCGTCCGCACGTGCCAGGGTCTCAGACCACGCCGGGTCAAGTGGGCGCTCGCGATGACGCTCCCACCCGTGTTGCCTTGCGCTGGGACAACGGCGTCGGCACCCGGAACTTGTAACCTTTCGCGGCTCGACGGCTGGCCCATGCGATCCTCTGCCGACGCTTCGCCACCATCCTCGCGGACCGTGGCGCACGGCTCGGGGCCGATGCGGGTCGCTACCCCTTCATCGTAACGGACTTTTACCGTCTACTCCTTCCCGGTCTCCCGGCGCACTGCCCCGGATACAAATTGATGTCTAAAATTGACTCGGCTCTCGACGACATCTCAAGTGCCTCCTGCCAGATCGCGGTTACAAACTCCACCGAATGCCCTTTCCGTAAGGCGCAGCAGTTCGTTACCCAGCTAGCGCAATCGAGCGTCCGCCAGCAACGTTAGCATCAGCGCCACACCTCGTGCCCAAAACCTAAGACAAGGTACCGGTCCCACAACTCAAAGGCAATCACCCTACTTCGCCACCGTGCTCTCGAACCCCCGCCGCAGTTGCGGGCGGTTCAGGTTGCGGCCGATGAACACCAGCCGGCTCTTGCGCGGCTCGCCGTCCTTCCACGGACCGATGAAATCCCCGTCGGCCATCATGTGCACCGCCTGGAATGCGAACCGACGGTTCTCCCCCGCATAGGACAAAATGCCCTTCGTCCGCAGCAGATCCTGTCCCTTCTCGGCCAGCACCACGCCGATCCAGGCGTTGAATTTCTCGGGGTCGATCGGCGCCTCGACCTCGAAGCTCATCGAGGCCACGTCCTCGTTGTGCTCGTGCGTGTCGTCGGTCAAAAAGTCCGGCACCCGGTCCAGCACCCGCTGCAAATCGAAAGCGTGCTGCTCCAGCAGTTCCGTCACCGGCATGTCGCCGCGCGTCGTGCGATGGATCGTCGCGAACTTGTTTATCTTGCGGATCTGCGCTTCAACAGCGGACAATTCCTCGGGCGTGACAAGGTCAAGCTTGTTCAGCACGATCACATCGGCAAAAGCAATCTGCTCGGCCGCCTCGGCGCTGTCGAGCCAGCCGTTGCGGCAGGTGCTTCGCGTCCACCACCGTCACGATCGCATCCAGCCGCGTCTTCTCGCGCACCGTTTCGTCGACGAAGAACGTCTGCGCGACCGGTGCCGGATTGGCCAACCCGGTCGTCTCGACGATGATGCCGTCGAATTTCTCGCGCCGCTTCATCAGGCCGCCGACGATGCGGATCAGGTCGCCGCGCACGGTGCAGCAGATGCAGCCGTTGTTCATCTCGAACACTTCCTCGTCGGTGTCCACGACGAGGTCGTTGTCCACGCCCAGTTCGCCGAATTCGTTGATCACGACGGCGTATTTGCGGCCGTGCTGCTCGGTCAGGATGCGGTTGAGCAGCGTCGTCTTGCCGGCGCCGAGATAGCCGGTCAGCACGGTCACGGGAACCTTGTTCGTCTCGCCAGCGATGTCGGCCATGCTCGTCGTTCCATTCCTGCGCGCAATGCCCCGCTATATAGGGCGGCCCGCCCGGCGCGGCCATGCGGCGAGCGCGTCGCGGCGCAACGCGGCGAGCGTGGCGGCGGCGTGCGCGACGTCGAACTGTCTTGCCCGCGCCCGGCCCGCCTCGCCCAGCGCGGCCCGGCGCGCCGGATCCCCAGCCAGCGCGACGATCGTGGCGGCGAGCGTCTCGGGGTTCTCGGGGTCGATCGGCACGGCGGCCTCGGCGGTCACTTCCGGCAGCGCACCACGCGACGAACACAGCAGCGCGGCGCCGCACGCCATCGCCTCCAGCGCGGTCAGCCCGAACGGCTCGGGCCAGCGGCTCGGCACGACGACGATGGCGGCGCGCGCCATCGCCTCGAGAATCTCCGGGTGCGGCCGCCAGCCCGCCAGCACCACGCCGCCCGCCGCCGCCACCGGCCGCAGCGAGCGCACGAACGGCGTCTCCGGGCTCACCGGGCCGAACCGGTCGGCGCCCAGCACCTCGGCCGACCAGCCCGGCAGGTCGCGCAGCGCGCGGGCGCAGCCGCGCACGAACGTGTCGACCCCCTTGTCCGCCACCACCCGCCCGGCAAACAGGATTTTTTGCGCCCGCTCCGCCGGCGAGGCCGGGATTTCCGACAGGTCGACGCAGTTCGGCAGCACCGTCACGCGGGCAGCGCCGCCGAGCCCGTGCAGGAACCGGCCGCGCAGATAGTGGGAGACGGTGGCGATCTCCAGCCGCGCCAGCAGCGCCGCCCGCTCGGCCGGCGTGCGGGCGCGGCGCATCGATTGCGGGTCGTTGTGCAACACGAGCGCCACCGGCAGCGCCGGAAACCGGCGGGCCAGCGCCACCGCGACCTCCGGCCGGTTGTGCACCTCGATCAGCACCGGCGGCCGCTCGGCCAGCAGGCGCGCGACGCCGGCCGCGTAGCTCGCGTGCACGCCGATGCGCCAGCCCGGCCGCACCGGGCGGAACGGCACGTCGCTGAACGGCGTGGCGCCGGGGGTGCCGAAGATCACCGATGGAAATTCGGAAGGCGCGAGCGCCAGGCGCCGCGCGAGCAAGCCCACGGCCCCGGTCGCCTGCGGCGAGAACGTTTCGCGCGGCGGCAGGACGACGGCGACGTAGGGCGGGTTCACGCGCCGGACCCTAGACCGCGGCGCCGCGATCCGCCATCGCATCGCCGTGATGCTGTTCCGCCGGATCCTGTTCGGTGCCCTCGCGCTGGCGTTCGCCGGCGGCCTCGCCGCGCTCTTGGTGGCCGCGCTGGTTCCGGGCGGCTGGAGCGGTGCGAAAGCGCTGCTGCTCCTCTGCTTCCTCGGCGTCGCGCCGTGGCTCGGCATCTGTGGCGCCAACGCGCTATCCGGGTTCTTCATCCTGTTGCTCGCGCGCGACCCCGCCCGCTTCGTGCTGCCGGTCGCGGCGGACCTGGAACAGGGAAAAATCCCGGCGGCGACGGCGCTGGTCGTGACCATCCGCAACGAGAACATGGAACTCGTGCTGCCGCCGCTGCGCCGGTTGCTCGACGGCCTCGCCGCAGTCGGATGGGGTCGCCGATTTTTTGTCGCAGTGCTCTCGGACAGCAGCGGCCCATCGCTGATCACCGCTGAAGAGCGGGAAATCGCAGCGTTCCGTGCGGCCGATCCCGATCCGCGCCGCATCCTATACCGCCGCCGCACCCGCAACGTCGGGTTCAAGGCAGGCAACATCATGGAGTTCTTCGACACGAACGAAGAAAAATTCGAGGCGGCGATCATGCTCGACGCCGATTCCGAGATGACGGCTGAGGCCGTGCTGCGCCTGCTGCGCATCCTCGCGGCAAGCCCCCGGATTGGCATCGTGCAGCATCTGACCACCGGGCTGCCGGCGGCGGCGGCGTTTCCCCGGCTCTTTCAGTTCGGCATGCGCGCCGGGATGCGCGTCTGGGCCACCGGGCAGGCGTGGTGGCAGGGCGATGCGGGGCCGTACTGGGGCCACAACGCGGCGCTGCGTGTGGCGCCGTTCCGCGCGCACGCCCGACTTTCCCCGCTGCCGGACGGTTCTCCCATCATGTCGCACGACCAGGTGGAGGCGGCGCGGCTGAGGGCCGCCGGTTTTTCTGTCTGTGTCTGGGCCGACGACGCCGGCAGCTCGGAAAGAAACCCGCCGACGCTGCCCGATTTTTTGCAGCGCGACGCCCGCTGGCTCGCCGGCAACCTCCAATATTTTTACCTGTTGCGCGCGCCCGGTTTCCGCCTGATGGGCCGCTGGCAACTGCTGCAAGCCATTTTGCTATTTGCAGGCGCACCGCTTTACGTCGCGATGTTCTTGCTCGTTTCGCTATCGGTGGCACTCGGCGAGACGGCGCAGGTGCCGAACAGTCGTGTTGCCACGCTCGCCTTGGCGTGGCCGCTGACGCTGTACGCGCCGAAACTGCTGGGCTATGTAAAAATCCTGCTCTCGCGCACGGAGCGCGCGCGCTACGGCGGCGCCCTGCGATTTGCGGCCGGAGCGTTGGCGGAAATCGTCTTCACGCTGCTGCTCGACGCGCCGGCGCAGGTCAGCAAGACATTTTCATTCGTACGCGTGCTGGCCGGCCATCGGCCCGGCTGGGCCACGCAAAATCGAAGCACCCGCGGCGTGACGTGGCGCGAGGCCCGGGCGGAATTCTGGCCGCACACACTGCTCGGCATCCTCGCATTCGCGGCGCTGGCCTCGCAATCCTGGAGCGCCGCGCTGTGGGCGGCACCATTCGCCGGCGGGTTGCTCGTCGCGATCCCGTTCTGTGTGCTGACCGCCGACGCGCGCGTCTCGGCGTGGCTCCGCCGCCACCGCGTCGCCGCGATCCCCGAGGAATTCTCTCCGGTTCAGGCCGCCTGACGCAGCCCCGCATAGGCGCGGCACGCATCGCCGAACGCCCGGAAAATAGCCCGGCTCGGGGCATCATGGAGAAAATGCCACTCCGGGTGGAACTGCACGCCGAACGCCCAGCCCGGCGCCGTCGCCACCCGCACCGCCTCGATCGTGCCGTCCGGCGCCACCGCCTCCACCACGAACCCCGGGGCCGGCCGGTCGATCGCCTGGCCGTGCAGCGAGTTCACCATGATCTCCGTCCCGCCCACGATCCGTGCGAGCTGGCCCGAGACCTTCACCGGATGCTTCAGGCCGGAACATTTCCTCGATCGTCGCCCCGTCCGGGCGATGGTCGTTGCGGTCCGGCAGCGCATGCACGCGCTGGTGCAGCGTGCCGCCGAGCGCCACGTTCAGTTCCTGGATGCCGCGGCAGATCGCCAGCACCGGCATCCCCCGCGCCAGCGCCGCCCGGATCAGCGGCAGCGTGGTGTCGTCGCGGTGCGGGTCGTGCCGGTCCGGCGTCTCCGGCCATCCACGCCGTAACGGTGCGGTTCGACATTGCTCGGGCTGCCGGAGAGCAGCAGGCCGTCGATGCGGTCGAGCGCCGCCACCAGCGCCTCGCCCACCGGCGGCAGCAGGATCGGCAGCGCGCCGGCGGCCCCCATCAGCGCCTGCCCATAACGCGCCGGCGTGGCGTGCTGGATTTCCAGGCCGATCTGCTTGGTGCAGGCGGGAATGCCGACGATCAGGGTCATTTTTGCGCAACTCCTCGAGCCCGGGCAAAATATCACGGCCGTTTCGGCCGGCACAGATCGGCGAGCGCAGCCCCGCCCGCGCCCAGAAGCATCAGCAGCGCCATCGGCCGCGCCGTGCCGTCGGCCAGCACGCCGACCAGCAGGCCGCTGACCGCGCCGAGGCAGAACTGCATCGTGCCCATCAGCGCCGACGCGCTGCCGGCGTGCCCAGCGTGGCCGGACAGCGCCCCCACCGTCGCGTTGGGCGTGGTGAAGCCCATGCTCGCCATCGAACAGCAGCACCGGCCCCGCGACCAGCCACCACGGCCCGACATCGCCGACCGCCACCGCCGCCAACGCCAGCGCCGCCAGCAGCGACACGCGCGCCCCGGCGCGCAACACCCCCCGGCGCCGAACCGCCGGCACGCGCGCGGATTGATCTGCGACGCCGCGATGAACCCCGCCGCACAGCCGCCGAACAGCATGCCGAAGTCGGCCGGCGTCAGCTGGAACCGGTCGATGAACACGCCCGGCGCGCCGCCGAGATAGGCGAACAGCCCGAACAGCGCGCCGCCCCCCACCATCGCATGGGTGATGAAGCCGCGCTCGCACGATGATCGCGCGATACCGGGCAATCTGCTCGACGAACCCCAGGTGCAGGCGGCGCCCCAGCGGCAGCGTCTCCGGCAGGATGCGCCACACGACGATGCCGCAAATCGCGCCGTAGCCCGCGACAATCCAAAAAATCGCCTGCCAGCCGAGGGTGGCAAGGACAAACCCGCCGAGCGTCGGCGCCAGGATCGGCGCGACCCCCATCACCAGCATGAGCTGGCTCATCATCCGCGCCGCCGCGTGCCCGTCCGACAGGTCGCGGATAATGGCGCGCGGGATCACCATGCTGGCCGAGCCGCCGATCGCCGCCAGCAGCCGCATCGCCGACAGCGTCGCGAGGTCGGGCGCCAGCGCGCAGCCCGATCGAGGCCAGCGGTGTACAGCCGCGGTGCCGGCGATCAGCGGCCCGCGCCGGCCGAACCGGTCGGACAGCGTGCCCTGGGTGATCTGCCCGATCGCGAGCCCCAGGAACCAGGTGGCGAGCGTGACCTGCGCCGTGCCCGGCCGCCCGCCGAGCGCCGCCTCGATCGCGGGGAACGCCGGCAGGTACATGTCGGTCGAGATCGGCCCGACCGCCGCGAGCAGCCCGAGCAGCGCCGGCAGCCACGAGGGGAACATTCTTCGGTTCATGCCGCAGTGCGGCATAGACGGCCAGCACCGATTGGGAATGGCGGCAATCCACCGGTCGGGGGCTCGCTTGGCGACGGATGGACACGCCGCCCTCACCGATCGATCGGCTCCGGCAATTGATCCAGCTCAACCATGCTAAACGGGCCGCGTGAGACAAGCTGATTAACTCAAAATTAGGACCGCTCCGCCGCGAGCGGGGAGGACAGGCATATGGCATTCACCGTCAGCTCCGGCCACACCGTCAGCAGTGCAACGCTTTCGGGAACATCGAACGCCTACGACACCGGCACGGTGCTGAACGGCGGCACGGCGATCAGCACGACAGTTGGCAATCTCGGTGTCCTTGTCGTCTCCGCCGGCGGCGCAGCCGTCTCCACGAGCGTGATCGGCAAAGACGACATCTTGTATGTTCGCGGGAACGTCGTTTCCACCGCCGTATCGGGCGCGTTCGACCGCATCATCGTGCAGGGCGACGGGAGGGCCAGCGCCACTATCCTCGATGGACGCGAGACATTGACAGTCAGAGGCCACGGCCAGGTGATCGGCGCAACGCTGGAGAGCGGCGCCGGCGCCACGATCGATGCCGGCGGGCGGGGGAGCGATCTCCTCATCAGCAGCGGCGGCAGCCTGACGCTTGCGGTCGGTGACGCTTCGGGCGTGGCGGTCGTTGGCGGCCGGATGCAGGTGGGCTCCGGCGGCGCGGCAGACGGCACAACGATCGCGGCTGGCAGCGCGCAGGTCCTGGCCGGCGGCATGGCGACGGGCACGACCGTTGTCGGTGGCGGCGTTATGCAGGTCGCTTCCGGCGGCATCATCTCCGGCGTGAACGTCGACAGCGGCGGCACCATGCAGGTGCTGTCAGGCGCCGAGGTGAGGTCCGTCACGGTGCAGAGAGGTGGCCAGGAGGTGATGGAGGCCGGCGCCGCGATCAGCAACCTCAAAGCGGCTCCGGAGACGCTGTTGATCAGCGGTGGAGCCGTCTCCTCTGGCGCAGCGGTTGTGCTGATCGGAGGAAACAAGGTCATCCGCGCTGCCGTGTTCAGTGCCACCCTTGCGTCCGGGACCGTAGCCGTGCCGATCGAAGCAACCTCTTTATTGTCCCGGTGGAAGCATCACCGTTTCCTCCGGCGGTCTGGCGATTTCCACGACGGTGTCCTCTGGCGGCCAACTGACCGTCTCCTCGGGCGGCATGGCAAGCAGCACGCTGCTGGAGACGGACGCGAGTGCGGTGGTGTCCGTGGGCGGCAGAGCGGACACTGTCGCGATGGTGGGCCCGTATGACACGCTCACCATCTCCGGTGGTACGGCGGGCACGACCTGGATGTACGGCCCGTATGACACCTTGATCGTGGCGGGTGGCACGGTGAGTACCGTTGTCGTCGGAGCTAGTCTTTTTGGCGGCGGCGACAATGATTCCCTATTTGTTGCGGCCGGAGGCAAGGCGACCAGTGTGTGGATCGCCTGGTCTGCCCAGCGGACCATCGCGTCCGGCGCAACGGGAAGCGATTTTCAAGTTGCGGAGTACGGTTCGCTCACCGTCGCGTTCGGCGGCTCGTTGGTCGGACTCCTTGGGGCCGGTTACATAGATTTTCCTGGGTACATCGATGATTATGGCAGAGTTGTCAGCGCCGACCTGAAACCAAGTGCGGTCCTCACTGTCGAAGCGGGCGGCAGCGCGTCCGGCGTGATAATCTCCGCGGGGGAGCTGCAGGTCTCCTCGGGCGGCAGGGCGTCAGACGTGACGGCTGACTTCGGGGGCACGGTGCGGGTGGCGTCCGGCGGTACGGCGATCGACGTCGTCGCGTCGACCCCCTACGAGAGCGGCGCAATCAACCTGATCGACAATGGCAAGCTGCTCAGCGCCGGCATCGGTCTGAACGCTGTTCTGTCGGTCGGATCAGGCGGCGTTGCCTCGGACGTGGCGGTCAGTTCCGGCGGCACGACCACGATCGTGTCGGGCGGCACGCTCGCTGACGCGAGCATCGTCGGACAAGGAACCATCAGCCTCTCGGCCGGCGCCATCGACACCACGCCGATTGCGTTCGTCAGCAGCGGCGGCACCCTGACCTGGGGCGGCGCGGTAACCCTTGGCGCCCGTCTCGTCGGCTTTGCGCCTGGCGACACGATCGATCTCACCGCGTTGACATACAGTTCCGGCGGCAGTGCCACGCTGTCCGGGCTGCTGCTGAGCGTCAAGGAAGGGGCCTTCACGGACCACATTGCCTTCGCCTCCGGCACCGACCTGTCCGGCACCACGTTCGAGCTGGGCAGCAGCGCGCTCGGCGGCACCGTGTTGACGCTGGTCAGCTCGGGCGGCTCGCTTGGGCTGATGCCGCCGCATGCCGGCGGCGGCTGAGGCGTTTCAGCCCGCCACCTGCACCGCCCCCGCATCCCCACGCAGCACGTCGACCCGCGTCGCGTCCCCGTCGCGGACGAAATGCAGGTCGAACGTCTGTTCGCCCATGCACAGGTCGCGCAGCGTTACCTCGGGCAGCCACGCCGGCAGCGCCGGCGCGAGCCGCAGCACGTTGTTCGGCGCATCCGCCTCGATCCCGAGCAACGCCTGGAGAAACGAAAACGCCGAGCCCGCCGCCCAGGCCTGCGGCACGTTGGCGCCGGGCACCTGCACCGGGAACGGCGCCGCCTCGCGCGGCAGCCCGGCATACAGCTCCGGGATCTGGTGCAGCGCGAAAAACGTCGCGGCGCCGCTGACCGCGCGCGCCACCCGCGCCGCCTCCGCGCGGAACCCGTAGCGGGCAAATCCCTGCGCGATCAGCCCGTTGTCGTGCGGCCACACCGAGCCGTTGTGGTAGGCGAGCGGGTTGTACAGCGGATGCTGCGGTCGACAGCGTGCGGATGCCCCAGCCGGAGAACATGTCGGGCGCCATCAGCCGCGCCACCACCCGCGCGGCGCGCTCCGGCGGCACGATGCCGGACCACAGCAGGTGGCCGACATTGGACACCGACGTCTTGACCGGCTGCTTCTCGCCGTCGAGCGCGTAGACGTAGCCGCCCCACTCCTCGTCCCAGAACACGTCGTTGAATTTCTGCAGCAGCGCCACCGCCTTGACGCGCAGCTCTGCCGCGCGATCCTCCTGGCCAAGTGCCGCGTAGATTTCCGCCATGCCGGTCCACGCGGCATAGACGTAGCCCTGCAGCTCGCACAGCGCCTTGGGCCCGCGCACCAGCGTACCGTCCGGGTACGGCACGGCGTCGCCGGCGTCCTTCCACGCCATGTTCTCGTAGCCCCGCGGCGCCCGCGTCTGGTATTCCTGGAACAGGTCGCCGTCGCGGTCGCCGCAGGTGTCGATCCAGTCGAGGCAGCGCTCGGCGGTGTCCAGGTGCCGCTCCAGCAGCGCGCGCTCGCCGGTCCAGCGCCAGGCGGCGTGCAGCAGCACCAGATACAACGGCGTCGCATCGGCGGTGCCGTAGTACGGCGTGTGCGGGATCAGCTTGAAGTGGGCGAGCTCGCCGCGCCGCAGCTCGTGCAGGATCTTTCCCGGTTCCGCATCGCGGGAATCGTCCCGCTCGGTCGCCTGCCAGTCGCCGAGCAGGTCCAGCGCGCCGCGCGCGAATTGCAGCGTCACCGGCGCGCATTGCAGCGCCACGATCAGGCTGTCGCGGCCGAACAGGGCGGCGAACCACGGCAGCCCGGCGGCCGGCACCACGGAGACCTCGCCCTTGCGCGTCCACGGCAGCCGCAGCGCCGCAAGGTCGTCGACGCCCTGGTGATAGAACCGGTAGAACTCCTCGTTCGGGGTGTGCAGCCGGGTCGCGCCGTCGCGCCACGTGGCGAGCGCCTCGCTGCTGACCGAGACGCCGCTGGTGCTGGCGTGGCCCTCCGGTGCCTTCAGCGTCTCCGCGCCGTCGTGCAGGTCGGTCAGCAGGCAGGCGTGCCAAGCCTCGCCCGGCTGCAGGTCGACCTCGAAGCTGAGCCGGCCGTTCGCCATCACCGCCTGGGTGTCGCCGCGTGCCGTCAGTGTCAGCCCGCGCATGAAATCGCCGTTGCGATACAGGCTCCTGAGCTGCTGGTCGGCCTCCGACCATTCGGTGACGATGCGGCCGCGCCGCACCAGCCGGTGCGACTTCACCTCGAACAGGTCGGCGACGTCGGAGCGCAGCACCAGCTCCAGGTTGAAGCGGGCGCGCACCGGGCCGTTGTTGACGATGTCGAGGTCCTCGTGCACGCCGCCCTCGAGCCAGCGGCTGAGTTCCAGCAGCAGCGCGCGCGCCCGGATTTCGGCGTTGTCCTCGGTCGGGATCGCCGGGTTGCTGAGGAACGCCTGCATCATGAAATGGTTGGGCGCGCCGCCCGAGAGCCGCTCCCACGCGGCGCCGTTGGCGAACAGCTGCCAGACGCTGATCAGCCGCGTGTCGCGGAACAGCAGGCCGCGCTCGCTGTCGGGCGCCACCTGACCGTCGGGCTCGGCGAGCCAGACCGCCTCGCCCTGGTGGATCACCAGCCGCGACTTGCCGACGTGGATGTCAAGGTTCATGGCTCGGGCTCCGGGGCTAGGGAGTGGTCGCCGCAATCTGCGGCGCCGGCTGGGTCGCGGAAAGATGCGCCGTCTCCGGCATGATCAGCCAGACGAGAGCGGTCGCGCCGACGCCGAGCGCGGTCAGCACCAGGAACGTCGACGGCAGCCCGATCGCGTCGGCGACCGCGCCGGCGGCGAGATTGCTCGCGGAGGCCCCGGCCGCGCCAGCCGCCCCGGCGATGCCGAGCGCAAAGTTGAAGCGACCGCCGCGGTGCGTGATGTCGGCGATCACCAGCGGCAGCAGCACGCCGATCACCGCGGCGCTGACGCCGTCGAGCGCCTGGCCGAGCACCAGGAAATCCGAGGAGCCGTCGCAGGCGAAGAACAACGCCCGCGCCGGCAGCGCCGCGAAGCCCGACAGCAGCATGAAGCGCCGGCCGTGCCGGCCCGCGAGCCGCCCGACCCAGGGCGACAGCGCCGCCACCAGCATCTGCGGCACCACCGTCGCGGCCCCGGCGATGATGTCGGCAAGCCCGCCGGCGCGGCGCGCCGCCTCCGCCGCCGCCAGCGGCAGCAGCGAGGCGTTGACCAGCTGGAACGCGGCGACGCAGGCGATGAACGCGAGCAGCCGGCGGTCGCGCAGCAGTCGCGGCATCCGCACCGGCGGGGAGCGCCGGGCGCGCGGCGGCGGCGCGGTGTGATGGCTGGTGCGTTTGTGCGCCTGGTTCAGGTCGCTGCGGCGGATGCGGAACAGCACCCACAGCGCCGGCACGCCGGACCCGGCGGCCACCAGGAACACAGCGGCAGTCGCGACCGAACTGCCGACCAGCCCCAGCAGCGCCGCGCCGATCGCGGCCCCCATCGCCGCAAACCGGGCGTTCTGGCCGAGCCGCTCGCCGAGCAGGTCCTGCGGGCTCAATGCCAGCGTGATCGCTGCGATCGCCAGCGACAGCGTCGATCCGGCGACGCCGCAGAGCACCATCCCTAGCAGCACCGGCATGAACCCCGGCGCCGCGGCCAGCACCAGCAGCGCGGTCATCGAGCCGCCGATCGCCAGGCCCGCGACCAGCCGCTTGTTGGAACTGCTGTCCACCAACACGCCCGCCGGCACCTGCGAGGCGATCGAGGCGATCGTGCTGGCGCTCAGGATCGCGCCGATCTGTCCGGTATCCCAGCCGCGGTCCGTCAGATGCACGGAAACGAACGCGCCGAACCCGGTCTGCATGTCGGCGACCAGGAAATTCAACGCGCTCAGGCTGGTGAGGCTGATATCGGTCACGTGCCCCTGTTCCTCCGCTCCGGTCGCCTTGCCGGCGATCCGCTTCGTTCCCGCACGCCCGGCCGCGCGGCCTCATGTAGGCCGCCGCCGCTCGCCCGCCACCAGCAGCACGCCCGCAGCCAGGATCAGCCCGGCGCCGAGAAACACGCCGACGCGCGGTATGTCGCCCCATATGATGAAGCCAAGCACGAACGCCCAGACCAGCGCCGAATATTCCACCGTCGCCATCACCGATGCGGTGGCGTGGCGCATTCCCTCGAACAACGCCAGTTGCGCGAGCGCGCCGATGGCACCGACCGCGAGCAGCAGCAGCAGGTCCGCCCCGCTCGGCGCCTGCCACCGCACCGCGGCGCAGCCGATCGCCGTCCCGACCAGGAAGATGCCGTTGGTGTACAGCATCAACAGCAGGTTGCTTTCCCGCATCGCGGTCTGCCGCATCAGGATGATCGCGTAGCCCCAGAACGTCGCCGCCATCAATACGAGACCGGTGGCAGTCGAGAACGGCACGCCGCCGGGGTCGCAGGCGACGACCACGCCCGCGAAGCCGCAGCCGACCGAGAGCCAGCGCCCCGCCGGCACGCGCTCGCCGAGCAGCGGCACGGCGAGCAGCGTGGTGACCAGCGGCGCCGCGAAATAGAGCGTCAGCAGCTGCGCCAGCGGCATCGCCCGGGCGGCGCTGTAGTAGCAGAGCCACGCGGTCAGCGTGATCAGCGCGCGCAGCAGCAGCAAATGCTTGATCGGCGTCACCGCCGCGCGCGCCAGCAACGGCCGGCCGCCGAGCGCCACGCAGAAGCCGACGATCACGGCGCTGCGGAACAGCAGCACTTCCCAGGCCGGAATGCCGCGCCCGACCAGCAGCTTGATCGAGGCGTCGTGCAGCGCGAACAGCAGATAGGCGACCACCCCGAGCGCCATGCCGGTCATCGCGCCGCCGCGCCGCCGCGCGCCGCTGGCCGCCGCCAGCGGCGCGCGCGCGAACGCGATCAGGTCGGCGCGCAGGCGGAGGAGCGTCACGGGGCTGCCGGCGAAGGACGAGGCGGCGACTGTGGCCAAGCCCCGGCCGCGGCGCTCCCACCGGTGCCGCATGGCAGCGCCGTGCGATCCGCGGGACTGCCGCCGCCCGGGAAGCCCTTGCCGCTTGCGCGTGCTCGCGCCTACTGATCATCCAGTCGGGGGGAAAAGAGCCGCATCGTGACCTTGGTGAACCGCCAGACCTACCGCGAGGCGATGGCGCGGTTCGGCGCCGCCGTCAGCATCGTCACCACCGATGGCCCGGGGGGCCGTTTCGGTTTCACCGCCTCGGCCGTGTGCAGCGTCACCGACGATCCGCCGACGCTGCTGGTCTGCGTCAATCGCAAGAACGATTCGCACCCGGCGCTGATGGCCAACGGCGTGATGTGCATCAACACGCTCGCCGCCGACCAGCAGGACATTTCGGGCGTGTTCAGCACCGGCAGCACGACGCAGCCGGTGCGGTTCGGCAGCGGCCAGTGGCACGCGCTCGAAACCGGCGCCCCGGCGCTCGTGGGCGCGGTGGTGGCGTTCGACTGCCGCGTCGTCAAGGTGACGGAGATCGGCACGCACAGCGTGGTGTTCGGCGAGGTGGTGGCGATCGAGCACGGCCAGGAGCATGACGGCCTCGTCTACTTCGGCCGCGCCTACCACCCGCTGCGGCGGCCGCAGCTGCCGTAATTCCATTGCGATGGCCGGAGGGATCGCCGGGTCAAGCCCGGCGATGACGAAACCCTCGGAAATTCAAGTCATCGCCATGCCCAGGCTCGACCCGGGCATCCCGCGCGCGCGGAACGACAGAATTACATCTGGCTGTAGTTGCCGTCGTGCCAGATGTACCAGACGTAGTCGACCGTCTTGATGTCGCCCTTCTTGTCGTAGCTGATGTCGCCGAGCACGCTCGGCCAGGTGCCGGCACGCAGCACCTCGGCCACCTTCTTCGGGTCGATGGTGCCGGCCTTGGTGGCGGCCTCGGCCCAGACCTGGATGGCGGCGTAGGTGTAGAGCACGTAGCCTTCCGGATCGATGCCCTTGTCCTTGAACTCCTTCACGACGGCCGCCGCGGTCGGGCGGCTGCGCGGGTCGGAGGGGAAGGTGAACATCAGCCCTTCGCCGGCCGGGCCGCTGACCTGCCAGAATTCCTTCGCGGTCAGCGAATCCGGCCCGATCAGCGTCGCCTTGAGCCCCTGCTCGCGCGCCTGCCGGGCGATCAGCCCGATCTCGGAGTGGTAGCCGCCGAAATACACCACCTCGATGCCGGCTTCCTTCAGGCGGGAGACGAGTGCCGTGTAGTCGTGTTCGCCGGGCACGTAGGCCTGGTACAGCGCCTCCTTCTTGCCCTCGGCGTTCATCGCCTTCTTGGTTTCGTCGGCGATGCCTTTGCCGTAGGTCGTGTTGTCGTGCAGGATCGCGACCTTGCGGCTCTTGAACTCGGTGGCGAGCGTGTGGCCGGCAACCTTGCCCTGCTGGTCGTCGCGCCCGCAGGTGCGGAACGTGTTCCAGGCGCCTTCGTCGGTGAACTTGGGATTGGTCGAGGCCGGCGTGATCTGCAGGATGCCTTCCTCGGTGTAGACCTTGCTCGCCGGGATCGAGCTCGACGAGCAGAAATGCCCATCGACGAACTTCACGCCGTCGCCGGCGAACTTGTTGGCGACCGACACCGCCTGCTTCGGGTCGCAGGCGTCGTCGCCCTTCGACAGCTCGATCTTCTGGCCGAGCACCCCGCCCTTGGCGTTGATGTCGGCGGCCGCCATCTCGGCGCCGTCGGTCAGCTGCTTGCCGAAGGTCGCGTATTCGCCGGTGATCGGGCCGGCGACGCCGACCTTCACCTGCGCGCTGGCCGGCGCGGCGGCAAACGCGAGCGCAATCGCCAGCGACGCGGCTCCGGCAAACAGTGTCGGTTTGGTCATGTATTGGTTTCCCCGTTGTGACTGGCCGCGCGTGGCCCGCGCGGTTGGAACAGAGCCTATTCGCAACCGACCAGCGCCGGAAGCCCCGATCGGGCGCGGCTTGACGCGGCGCCCGTCAACCCCTGATGCATGGCGGTTCGCAGCGGCACAGGGGAGGCGGCATTGACGGGAACGGCAATCGGCGTGGTAGGGCTCGGCGGCATGGGCGGCGGCATGGCCGGCCGGCTGCTCGACACCGGCCACAAGGTGCATGTGTTCAACCGCACCGCAAGTGTCGCAGCGCCCTTCGTCGCGCGCGGCGCGATCCAGGCGGCAAGCCCGGCGGCAGCCGCGGCGGGTGGCCTCGTGATCACGATGGTCGCCAACGATGCGGCGCTGGACCATATGACCTCCGGCAAGGGCGGTGTGCTGGAGGGGCTGCCGAAGGGCGGCGTGCATATCTCGATGAGCACGATCAGCGTCGCGCTGGCGCGCTCGCTCGCCGAGCGCCACGCGGCGCACGGCAGTCATTTCGTCGGCGCCCCGGTGTTCGGCCGACCCGATGCGGCGGCGAGCGGCAAGTTGTGGATCATGGTCTCCGGCGCCGCCGAGGCCAAGGCCAAGGCCCGCCCGGTGCTGGAGGCGCTCTCGCAAGGGATAGAAGATCTTGGCGACAAGCCGGAGGCGGCGCCCACCGGAAAGATCGCCGGCAACTTCCTGATCGGCGTCGCGACCGAGGCGTTGGGCGAGGCGTTCGCGCTGCTGGCGAAATCGGGCGTCGATGCGCGCGCCTGGCACAAGCTGATCACATCCGGCCCGTTCGCCGGCTCGATCTACACCAACTATGGGCGCATCATCCTGGACAAGAAATGGACCCCGCCCGGCTTCAAGCTGACGCTCGGTGCCAAGGACATCGGCCTGGCGCTGGCGGCGGCGCAGGAGCATTCCGTGCCGATGCCGTTCGCCTCGGTGTTGCGCGACCGCCATCTGGCCTCGGTCGCGCAAGGCCGCGGCGACTGGGACTGGGCCTCGCTCGCGATCAACGCCGCGCAGGATGCGGGGATCAAGGAGTAGGAATATCGGGTGGGTTGCCCCTGGCAACCCACCGCATATCGCACCGACTCGCGAAGCGATGGGTTGCAACGGCAACCCATCCTACGAAGCGCGTGGTTGCCAGAACGTGGTGCCTTCCGCAGCGTCGCGCGCCTGCCAGCCGAGCGCGAAGGCCTGGGCGAGCAGCCGGCGGTAGACGAGATCGCGCGCCGGCCCGGCCGTGACCATCGGCGCGCATGCCGCGCGCGCCCAGACCGCGCGAGCAAAATCCGGTTGCGCCATCGCGACCGTGCCGCTGTTGGCGAACGCGGTGCGGTTGCCGGTGTCGAGAAAACTCTCGGCGGGCAGCCCGTCGGCCAGCAGCACGTCGTGGCGGTCGAGCTCGACGTGCCAATAAGCAATTGCGGCCGCCGCCTCCTGCCGCAGCGTCGCGCCGTTGAGCAGGTAGCGCACCGGGATCAGCACGCCCTCCACGAACACCGCATGGTCGGGGGAGAGCCGCACGTCGCGGGCCGGCCGGCCAAGCCCGAACGCGTGCGCGGCGACGCGCACTGGCCGCACGTCGTCGGGTCGCGGATGCCGCCGGCAATCGAGCCGGCGGTGGCCGAGCCACACCACCGGCCGCGACCCGCCGTCCGCACACTGCACGCGGTCGCCGACGCACAACCGCTCGACCGCCACCATGCCGCGCGGCGTCGCGATCCGGGTGCCGGCGGCGAAACAGGCGACCGGCCGGCCGAGCGCCATGTCCACGGCGGCGACGGCGTTGATCACGCCCGCGCCCTGCACGCTCGCCGGCTGGCCGACGCCGGTCGCGGTCGCTTCCAGATCGGCCTGGATCTCCGCGGGCGTCAGCTCGGGATCGGCCTGCAGCATCAGCGCGGCGACCGCGGCGGCGCCCGGTGCGGCGGCGGAGGTGCCGTCGAACGGCGCCAACGCGGTGGTTGCGGCATCGACCGGCGCCAGGATGTCCGGATCGTCGACGACCTCGGGGCTCGCCAGCGCGTTGCCGTTCGAGGCGAACAGGAACTCGCCGTCGCCGGTGCTCGAATAGAAAGCGGGATAATCCGCGTCGCTGCCGAAGGCCGGCGTGTCGGGGAAGTCCACGGCGCCGACCGAGATCACGTCCGGCAGCATCGCGTGCCCGGCGATCGTGCCGGCATTGGCCGCGGGATCGTCGATCGTCCCGCCGAACTCGGAACCTTGATCCTCGCTACCGAGCAGGACGTATTTGAACGTCGTGCCGGCCGGCAGCGAGCCGTAGATCGCCAGCTGGTACTGGGTCGTCGCGGCCGAGGTGTAGCTCAGTTGGGCGCCCGGCGCACTGGCCGTGCCGTTGTCCGTCGACGTCGCCACGAGGCTGCCGGACATCGTGTACAGCGCGAGCGTCAACGACCCCATGGAGTCGCCGGCGCCGTACGGGGCGGCCCATTGCAGGTTGAAGTCCGCATCGTAGCCGGCAAGCAGCGTCACGTCCTGGTACGGCGTGCCATTGCCGAACAGCTGCGCCGGCGCGACGGTGCCGCCGAACAGCGTTTCCGTCGTCGCGGTGAACGTCGATTGATAGGCGGCCGACGCGGCGTTGCCGGCGGACGAGACATACACGACGCCGCTCGCGACCGCGGCGTTGATGGCGTTGTCGATCGGCCCGGCATCCTGGAAGAACGGCTCGGTCTGGTAGCCCAGGTCGTCGACGATCACGTTGCAACCCGCGGCCTGCAGCGCCTTGACGGCCTGGGCGAACGATTCCGGGTCGCCCTCGCCGGTGGCGAAGTCGATGCTGGCGCCCGGCGCGGCCTGGTGCACCAGCTCCGCCATCGCCAGGCCTTCGTTGTCGTCGCCGGCAGGCCCCTCCGCCAGCACCGTCACGGCTGACGTTCCGCTCGCGGTCGCCGGCAGGTAGCCGGCCTGCGCGGCGGCGTCGGCCGGGTCCGCCGTGCCGCTGACGGGCACATTGAAACTGTCGGAGATGATCCCGACGCGCACGCCGGCGCCGGTGATCGGCGTGCCGGACGCCGTCGTCAGCGTCGCCCGCACGACATCGGCGCCCATCGCGCGGTCGGCGGCGTCGATCGTGTAGTTCAGCCGCGGTTGCGTGCCGGCGAGTTGGACCAGCGTGCCGGCGCTGCCGTCGCTCGCGGTCACGAACGTGTCGCCCGCCGGCGCATCGAGCGTGAGCGTGGCGACGACGCCGCCGTCGTTCGTGACCGTCAGCAGCCCGCTCGCCGCGTCGTAGTTCGCCGCGTTGGCGACGGTGCCGGTCAGGTCGATCAGGTCGCCGGTTTCGAAATTGCCGATCGTTCCCGTGAAGTCGGCCGGGTCGGCCAGCAGCAGCCGGCCGCCGACGTCGGTGAAGCGCACGTCCTCGCTGCTGGGCGCCGCGCCGCTCTGAAAGTTCAGCGAGCTGTACAAGCCGATTTCGAACACCCCGCCATCGAGGGTGCCGCCGGACTCGACCTCGAACGCTGCGGCGGACTGCATGATGGTGCCGGCGTTGACGAAGTCGCCGCCCGCGCCGATCTCGACCGTGGAATGGTTGGTCAGGGTGCCGAACAGCGACATCGTGTCGCCGCTGGCATCGGTGAGCACGCCGCCGTCCAGCAGCACCAGGTCGCCCGCAGCGGTGCCCTGCGCATAGCCTGCCAGCGTGAAATCGCCGCCGCTGGCGGTCGCATCGATCGTGCCGTTGAAGCCGCTGGTGCCGGCACTGGCCAGCACCGCCTGGTCGCCGGCGCCGGTGCTGTCGATCGTGGTGCCATAGCCGAGCAGCGCGTCCGCCAGCAGCAGCTCGGCCGTCGCGCCGCTGCTGCCGAGCTGGATGGTCGCGGCCTCCAGCGTTTCGCCGGGGACGAACTCGACCGTGCCGGCGGCAATGATGGCGGTGTCGTCGGACAGCGGGGCGACGCCGCCGACCCAGGCGGCCGGGTCGGTCCACAGCGTCGTGCCGCCTGCCCATGTGCGCGTCGCCATTTCCCGCGCGTTCCCTGCATCGCCGTGGAAACGCTACGGCCTCGCGACGGACCTGTGAAGTTAACCCGCGCTCAGGCCGCCGCGTCGGCCTCGCGGCGCTCGAACCGCTTGCGCTGGTGCGGGTCGAGGAAGCGCTTGCGCAGCCGGATCGCGCCGGGCGTCACCTCGACCAGTTCGTCGTCCTCGATATAGGCGATCGCCTGCTCCAGGCTCATCTTGCGCGGCGGGATCAGCAGCATCGCGTCGTCCTTGCCGGCGGCGCGGATGTTGGTCAGCTTCTTTTCCTTGATCGGGTTCACTTCCAGGTCGTTGCCGCGCGCGTGTCTCGCCCAGGATCATGCCCTGACATAGACCTTCTCGCCGGGGTCGACGAACAGCGTGCCGCGCTCCTGGATGTAGAACAGCGCGTAATGCACCGCCTCGCCGTTCTCGGTGGAGATCAGCGAGCCGTTGCGGCGGCCCTCGATCGGGCCCTTCCACGGCGCCGTAGCCGGCGAACAGCCGGTTCATGATGCCGGTGCCGCGGGTGTCGGTCAGGAACTCGCCGTGGTAGCCGATCAGGCCGCGGCTCGGGATCATGAACGTCAGCCGCACCTTGCCGCCGCCGGAGGGGCGCATGTCGCGCAGCTCGCCCTTGCGGCGGCTGAGCTTCTCGACCACCACGCCGGAATAGGGCTCGTCGACATCGACCAGCACCTCCTCCATCGGCTCCTCGCGGTCGCCGGTCTCCGGGTTGCTCCGGGTCAGCACGCGCGGGCGGCCGATGGTCAGTTCGAAGCCCTCGCGGCGCATCTGCTCGATCAGCACGCCGAGCTGCAGTTCGCCGCGGCCGGCGACCTCGAACGCCTCGGTTTCGTTGGATCTCGGTGACCTTGATGGCGACGTTGCCCTCGGCCTCGCGGAACAGCCGGTCGCGGATTTGCCGCGAGGTGACCTTCTTGCCCTCGCGGCCGGCCAGCGGGCCGTCGTTGATGCGGAAGGTCATCGCCAGCGTCGGCGGATCGACCGGGATGGCCGGCAGCGGCGCCGTCGAGCTCCGGCGCGCCGATGGTGTCCGGGACGGTGGCCTCGGACAGCCCGGCGACGGCGATGATGTCGCCGGCCTCGGCCTCCTCGACCGGCACGCGATCCAGCCCGCGGAAGCGACAGCAGCTTGGTCAGCCGGCCGGTTTCCACCACGTGCGCCGTCCGGCCGCAGCACCTTCACCGGCATGTTCATGCGGGCGCGGCCCTGCTCGAGCCGGCCGGTCAGCACGCGGCCGAGGAAGTTGTCGTATTCCAGGATGCGACGCGACCATGGCGAACGGCGCGTCCGCGATCGACCGTCGGCGGCGGCACATGGCTGCACCACGAGGTCGAACAGCGGCGCCAGGTTCTTCCGCGGGCCGTCCAGAGTTCGCGATCGGCCCAGCCCTGGCGGCCCGAGGCGTACAGCATCGGGAAATCGAGCTGGCTCGTCGGTGGCGCCCAGGGCGGCGAACAGGTCGAAAACTTCCGTCGTGGACTTCGTCCGGGCGGGCGTCCTGGCGGTCGATCTTGTTGACCACGACGATCGGCTTGAGTGCCGCGCTGCCAGCGCCTTGCCGACCACGAACTTGGTCTGCGGCAGCACGCCCTCGGCGGCGTCCACCAGCACGATCGCGCCGTCCACCATGTTCAGGATGCGCTCCACCTCGCCGCCGAAATCGGCGTGGCCGGGGGTGTCGACGATGTTGATTCTGCGTGTCGTTCCACACCACGCGGTGCACTTTGGCGAGGATGGTGATGCCGCGCTCGCGCTCCAGGTCGTTGCGGTCCAGCGCGCGCTCGGCGACCTGCTGGTGCTCGCGGAACGCGCCGGATTGCCGCAGCAGCTGGTCGACGAGCGTGGTCTTGCCGTGGTCGACATGGGCGATGATCGCGACGTTGCGGATATCCATGGGGGCCTGCCGGACGATGTTCGCAGCGCGCGCAAAGACGGCGCCGGAGAGCCCCGGCGCCGTCATCTTGCTGCGGCGCACACTTAGTGGGAAGTGCGCCCGGTTGCGAGCAAAATCCGCCGCGTCGGCCGCAGCCCAGCGGTGCGGCCTACTCGGCCGCGAAGTGCTGCACGGCGGGCCGCTGCATCGCCTGGTCGATGTCCTGCGTCGCGGTCGCCATGTCGTGGTGGCCGAGCGCCATCCGCGCATCGCCGATCAGCTTCACCGCGTCGGCGCTGTCCGGCGTGCCGGCGTTGCTCGGCGCGGTCGAGCGGTCGAGCAGCCGCGTCTCGGCGCGTTCCAGCGCTTCCTGCGCCTCGCCGGTGGCGTGGCGAGCCAGCGCGTCGCGGGCGGCGTGCAGCAGTTGCGCCGGCGTCGCGTTCGGCCCGACCGCGGGCGCCGGCAGTGCCGGCGCGATCACGCTCCGTGTGTCGCTCGGATCGATGTTGCTGGCGTGCATCGACATCGGCTCGTGCCCGGCGGCGTTGTAGCCCTCGGCGACCTTGGCCTGCGATTCGCCGGCCGGGGGCGACTGCATGCCCTGCATGCTGTCTTGCGCCGGCATCCGGCCGTTGGGCGCGGCCGGGGCCGCCTGGTCGGGCGCCATCGCGCCGCTGTTCGGCGCCGCGGTCTGGCCCGGCATCGTGTCGTTCTGCGCCACCACGAAATCCGCCATCTGGATCGGGTTCTGATCCGGCGGCGGCGCGATGTCGCCGTGCTCCGACTGGTCCTCCTGGCCGGACCCCTGGCCGTGCGGCGCGGCGGGCTCGCCGGGCGCGGTCTGGGTCTGGCTGGGCGGGATCACGCCGATCGTGCCGGGCGGCGCCGCCGGGTTGGCGGGCGTCCCCGCATCGGTCGGCTGGGTCTGGCCTTCCTGGTTCGCCGCCGGGCCCTTGGGCGCGGCCGGCTGGCCCGGCTCCGTCTCCGACTGGCTCGGCGGCACCTGGTTCTGCGCCACCTGCAACGGCAACTGGCTCGGATCGATCAACTCGCTGCCGTGCTGCCGGGCCGGGCGCAGCAGTTGCTGGTCCGGGCCCTGGCTGGGCGGGGGCACCTGCAGCTCCGCCGGAACGGTCGGGTCGGTCGGCGCGGTGACGTCGGCCGGTGCCGGTGCGGACTGGCCGACGGCGCGCGGCTGCGTGTCCGTCGCGGTCTGGGCAAAGCCCGGATGCGCCAGGATCAGGGCGAGCGTGGCCGCGGATGCGAGAAGAGCACTGCGCATGGTTCCTCCTTGGCGCGGGCCATATTCAATGCGGGGCCGCGCACTCGGTTCAGGAACTGCACACGTTGGGCGCGAGTTGCTTTCGCCGCGCCCGAATCGAGTTGAATTTCCGGAGAGCAGCCGTCAACTCACTGCCGGTTCACGCAAGATTGGCAAGTTCCGAGCGCAAGTTACGTTGCAGTCGCGCGCCGTAGTGACTGATGATCTCGGCTGCCGCAATACTTCCGAGCCGCCCGCAGGACGCGAGCCCGCGCCCGGCCGTCAGCGCCGCGAGGAACCCCGCGGCATAGGCGTCGCCGGCGCCGGTGGTATCGACCACCCGGGTCGGCTCGGCCGCCACCTGCACGGTCGCATCCCCCTGCACGACCACGCTACCGTCCTCGCCGCGAGTGATCGCGGCCAGCGCCACCTCGCCCCTCGCCCTGGCGATCGCGTCGGCCAGCGCGTCGCATTCGTAGAGCGCGCAGAGCTCGGCCTCGTTGGCGAACAAGATGTCCACGTGGCCGCGCACGAGGTCGCGGAACGCGGCGCGGTGGCGGTTGACGCAGAACGAGTTCGACAGCGACAGCGACACGCGGCGCCCGGCCGCGTGCGCGACCGCGGCGGCATGCCGGAACGCCGCCATCGCCGCGGGCTCGTCGTACAGGTAGCCCTCCATGTAGGTCACGGCGGCATCCGCGACGACCACCTCGTCCACCTGCTCGACCCCGAATGCGACGCAGGCGCCGAGAAAAGTGTTCATCGTGCGCTGCGCGTCGGGCGTGACCAGGATCATGCTGCGCGCGGTCGGCGCGCCGCCGACCAGCGGCGCGGTCGGGAAATGCACGCCGGCGGCAGCGATGTCGTGGCGGAACACCGCGCCGAGCTGGTCGTCCGCGACCCGCCCGAGATAGGCCGCGCGGGCGCCGAGCCCAGCCGCGACCGCGCAGGTGTTGGCGGCGCACCCGCCGCTGGTTTCCTGCGCCGGCGGCATCGCCGCGTAGATCGCCTCGGCCCGCGCCGCATCGATCAGCGTCATGCTGCCCTTGCGCATGTCGTGCTTGGTGATGAAGCGCTCGTCGACCGGAGCGAGCACGTCGACGATGGCGTTGCCGATCCCCAGGACATCGAACCGGGGCGCGGACGTGGCGGGCGGCATGGCAGAACTCCGGGCGATGGGGTGCGTGCCCGCCTAACACCCGGCCCCTCGCCCCGCAACCTGTAGCCCGCGGAACACCCATGCTGCTGCTCGCCCCGCCGCTGCGCGCGCTCGCGCAAATGGACGACCCGGTGTTCCTGGGGGTGGTCTGGCGCAGCGTCGCCTGGACGCTGTTCGGCTTCCTGGCGCTCGCGTGCGGGCTGGTCTGGGGCGGGCACGCGGCGCTCTCCGGGCATGGCTGGCTCGGCTGGCTTGGCGCCGTGGCCGGCGGCATCGGCGCGGCAGTGCTGGCGCTCTATCTGTTCCTGCCGCTCGCCGGCGCCGTCGCGATGCTGTTCTCGGACCGCATCGCGGAGGCCGTGGAGTGGCGGTTCTATCCCGGCCTGCCGCCGGCCCGGCCGGCATCGCTCGCGCAGCAGGCCTGGGCCGGCATGGCGCTCGGGCTGCGGGTGTTCGGCTGGCAGGCGCTGACGCTGGTGCTGCTGCTCACGCCGCTCGCGCCGGTCGCGGTGCCGGCGGGCTGGCTGATCGCGGCCTGGTCGGTCGGACGCGGCCTGTTCGTCGCGGTGGCGATGCGGCGGATGGATCGGCTGCACGCCGTCGGTCGGTATCGCGCGCTGCGCCCGGCGGTGCTGGCACAGGGCGCGCTGATGGCCGTTTGCAGCCTCGTGCCGGTGCTGAACCTGCTGGTTCCGGTGCTCGGCACGGCCGCGATGGTGCACCTGCTGCATGCGTCGGGCGGGGTCCGGCGCGGGATGGCCACGCGGGGCCGCGTGTGATAGGCACCGCCCGCCCATTCATCCAAGTTTAACGGAGGGCCCGTGTTCAAACGCAACAAGCCCGCCCAGGGCGGTCCGGACGCGATGGCGGGGCCGGACGGCCCGGCCGCCCGGACCGACCAGTCCGGCACCCTGCCGCGTGCCGATCTCGGCGTCGGCGTGCCCCCGTTCCGCCCCGCCCAATTGAAGGAGGCTCCCGCCATGAGCCGCGCCCCGTTCCCTGCCTCGCAGCCGCCGGCCCCGCAATCGCCGCCGGCGCCGCTGCCCGGCGCCCCGGCGCCTCGCCCCGGCGCCGCGCCCGTCGCCGTTCCCGGCCGCGCGCCCGGCCGCGAGCCGGCCGAGCGGCGCACGCTGGTGGTCGGCCGCGGCATCAGCCTGCAAGGCGTGGTGCAGGACGCCGAACGGCTGGTCGTCGAGGGCACGGTCGAGGCCACCATGATCCACGCGACCGAGCTGATGATCGCGCAAGGCGGCGTGTTCCGCGGCGAGGTCGAGGTGGAGGACGCCGAGGTCGCCGGCACCATCGACGGCACGCTGACCGCGCGCGGCAACATGATCGTGCGGGCGACCGGCCGGGTGCTCGGCACCGCGCGCTGCCGCCGCCTGCAGGTGGAGGACGGCGGCCAGATCACCGGCCGCATGGAGATGATCACCGACACCACCGGCCGCCCCGCCGAGCAGCGCGCCGAGGCCACGGCGGGCTGAGCGCCGCCGGCTCTCGTCGTCGTAGCAAGATGATGGGTTGCCCTTGCAACCCATCATCTTGCGGACGACGAATCGCAAGATTCCACGAACAATAACGCGAAAATCAAGAGGTGGGATGCGAAGCCGCATCCCTCCCTACAATGCTGACACCGTCATCGTCATCCCGGCGAAAGCCGGGATCCAGGTGTCCAGACTGCGAAATTGGCGTTTGAACGCCTGGACGCCGGCCTTCGCCGGCATGACGGAACGACGTTTCCGATGGCCGAATGAGCAAGCGACCGCCCGCGCTACGCCGCGTCAGCGGCCCGCCGTCGCTTGGCCGGCGCCGGGACCGGAGCGGGGGCGGCGTCGTCGGGGCTGGCCAGCGCCGCCAGCAACGCGTCGCGCAGCAGCGCCAGCTTGCGTTCGTTTTCGACTTTGAGGCCGAACACGTCCTTGACGTAGAACACGTCGACCGCGCGGACGCCGTAGGTGGTGACGTGCGCCGAGGCGATCTGCAGCCCCTGGTCGCTGATCGCGGCCGTCACGTCGTGCAGCAGCCCGGGCCGGTCGCGGCCGTTCACCTCCAGCACCGTGTGGGTGTTCGAGGCGCGGTTGTCGATCACCACGCGCGGCGGCACGTGGATCGCGCGCATCCGCCGGCCGAGCAGCGCCCGGCCGACCTTGCGGATTTCGCTCGCCAGCCGCAGCCGGCCGGACAGGGCCTGCTCGATCAGCACGTAGAGCCGCGCCAGCCGGTGCGGCTGGTCGAACGCGCCGCCGGCGGCGTCCTGCACCCAGAACGTGTCGAGCGCCATGCCGTTGGTCAGCGTATGGATCCGCGCATCCACGATCGAGGCGCCGGCCACCGCGAGCGCGCCGGCGATGCGGCTGAACAGGCCGGCATGGTCGGCGGCGTAGACCGTCACCTCGGTCACCGCGCGCGCCGGCAGCGGCTGAGTTTCCACGGTCAGCGGCGCCTGCCGACCCTCGGCGTCGCGGATCAGCCGGGCGTGGCGGGCATGCGTCTCCGGATCGAACGACAGCCAGTAGCCGGGGTAGCCGAGCGAGAGGAAGTGCTCGACCTCGGCGCGCTGCCAGTCCTCCAGCAGCGAGGCGGCCGCCGCCTTCGCGCGCTGCACCCGCACGTCGCGCTCGGTGGTGGCGAGGCCGCCTTCCAGCACCTCGGCGACGCGCGCGTACAACTCGCGCAGCAAGGTCGCCTTCCAGCCGTTCCACACCTTCGGCGACACCGCGCGCATGTCGGCAACCGTCAGCACCAGCAGCAGCCGCAGCCGCTCCGGCGACTGGATCGTGTCGGCGAGGTCGAGAATGGTCTTCGGGTCGTCGATGTCGCGCTTGAACGCGGTCTGGCTCAGCAGCAGGTGGTGCAGCACGAGCCAGGAGACGGTTTCGGTCTCCTCCGCCGTCAGCCCGAGCGTCGGCCCGACCTCCAGCGCCAGCTCCGCGCCGAGCTCGGAATGGTCGCCGCCACGGCCCTTGCAGATGTCATGCAGCAGCATCGCCACATACAGCGCACGACGCGACTGCAACTGGCTGGTCAGCTCGGAGGCGACCGGCGCCACGTTCTGCAGGTCGCCGCGCTCCAGCAGGTTGAGCACGCGGATCGCCTCGATCGTGTGCTCGTCGACGGTGAACACGTGGTAGGTGTCGAACTGCATCTGGCCGACGATGCGCGCCCAGTCCGGCAGATAGCGGCCGAGAAAGCCGCTCTCGTTGAGCACGGTGAGCCAGCGCGCGCCGTCGGCACGCTTGCGGTCGGCCGGGCCGCACAGCAGGTCGAGGAACAGCGCCGCCGCGTGCGGATCGCCGCGCAGCGCGACGGTGCGGCGTTCGTTGCGGATCAGCGCGCGCATGCCGAGCGGATGCAGTTCGAGGCCGCGGTCGCGCGCGAACTGTAGGATGCGCAGCGCGCCGATCGGGTTGTCGCGGATGTCGCGGTTCTTGGCGCAAAGCAACTGGCCGTCGGCGAGGATGAAGCCGGCCTCCTTCAGTTCGGCGTCGGTTTCCTTGGCGACCGCGGGCGGGCCGAAGGCGGCGCGCACCAGCGCCGGCTCCATCACGTGGGTCAGCCGGCTAACCTCGCGCGCGGTCAGGAAATAGTGCCGCATGAAGCGCTCGACGCCGTCCTGCCGGCCGTGCCGCGTGTAGCCCATGCGCGCGCCGATCACCGGCTGCAGGTCGAAGGTCAGCCGCTCCTCGGCGCGGCCGGTGACGTAGTGCAGGTGGAAGCGCAGCGACCACAGGAAATCCCAGGAGCGCAGCGCCAGCCGCGCCTCGTTCTCGGTGATGATCCCGGCGCCCGGGCCTTGCAGATGCGCAAGCTCGGGGATGGTGCGGATCCAGAACAGGTAGCGCGCCATCCAGTACAGCGTCTGCAGGTCGCGCAGTCCGCCCTTGCCTTCCTTGATGTTCGGCTCGACCACGAACGGGCTGTCGCCGTAGCGGCGATGGCGGGCGTCGCGCTCGGCGCGCTTGGCGTCGATGTAGCCGCTGGCGCCGGCGGCTTGGCAGGCGGCGCGGAACTGGGCCGCGAAATCGGCGAACAGCGCGGCATCGCCGGCGATCGGGCGCGCGTCCAGCAGCGAGGTGCGCACCGTCGCGTCGCCATTGGCTTCGGTCAGGCAATCGGCGACCGAGCGCGTCGCGTGCCCGACCTTGAGGCCGAGGTCCCACAGGAAATACAGCGCGAACTCCACCGTGCGCAGCGCCGCCGGCGTCGGCTCCTTGAGCGTCAGGAACAGCAGGTCGATGTCGCTGAACGGCGCCAGCACGCCGCGGCCGTAGCCGCCGGTCGCGGCGACGCTGAGCCGCCCGACCTCGTCGCCGGCCAGCGCGTCCGCGTGCAGCATCAGCGCATAGCCGTACAGCGTGGACAGCAGGCCATCCATGTAGCCGGCGAGCAGCCGCGCCGCCTTGAGTCCCGGACAGGTTGCCCGCCTCGAAGCTCTCGCGGACATGCGCCTGCATTCGGGACAAATGGCGGCGGAACACGCCGAGCGCGGCGTCGCGCGGCAGCGGCCCGCCGCCGGGCTCGGCGGCGTCAAGGGCCTGCTGGAGCAGCGCGGTGGCATCCCGCGGCTCGGACGGGAACGGGGGGACGGGGGACATCACCCTGATGTTAGCGGCGGATCGGCCGTGGCAACAGCAATCGCTTTCAACCGATACAGTTCTTCGAGCGCGGCGCGCGGCGCCAGCTTGTCCGGGTCGACCGCGGCGAGCGCCAACCGCAACGGATCGTCCGGCGCGGGCGCCGTCGGGTCGGGCGCCGCGGCGAACAGCGGCAGCGCCGCCGCCTCGGTCAACCGTCCGGCGCGCTTCTCCAACGCCGCCAGCAGCACGCCGGCGCGCCGCACCACCGGCGCCGGCACGCCCGCGAGCCTGGCGACATGCACGCCCCAGCTCCGCCCGGCCGCGCCGGCTGCCACTTCATGCAGAAACACCACGTCCTGCTTCCATTCCTTGACCCGCATCGTATGCGGCGCCAACCGCGGCATTTCTGCGGTCAGTTGCGCCAGCTCGTGGAAATGCGTGGCGAAGATGGCGCGGCAGCGGACCGAGTTGTGCAGCGCCTCCAGCACCGCCCAGGCGATCGCGAGCCCGTCCAGCGTGCCGGTGCCGCGGCCGATCTCGTCCACCACCACCAGGCTGCGCGGGCCGGCCTGGTGCAGGATCGCTGCCGTCTCGGTCATCTCGACCATGAACGTGCTGCGCCCGCGCGCGAGGTCGTCGGCCGCGCCGACGCGGGAGAACAGCCGGTCGACGACCCCGATCCGCGCCGCCGCGGCCGGCACCGGCAGCCCGGCCTGCGCCAGGATCGCGATCAGCGCGTTCTGCCGCAGGAAGGTCGACTTGCCCGCCATGTTCGGCCCGGTCAGCAGCAGCACCCGGCGGTCCGGCACGAGCAGCAAGATCGTTCGGCACGAACGCGGCGACGCCGGCCAGCGCCGCCTCGACCACCGGATGCCGCCCCGCCTCGATGCAGAAATCGGTGTCGTCGGTGACGGCCGGCCGGCACCACCTGCCCGCCTCGGCCAGCCGCGCCGCGGATTGCGCGACATCGAGCGCCGCCAGCGCCTCCGCACAGGCCGCCAGCCCCGCCGCCTCGTCCAGCGTCCGCGCGCACAACGCCGAGAAGACGATGCGCTCGCGCGCCGCCGCCCGGTCCGCGGCTTCGCTGATCCGGCGGTCGAGCTCGGACAGGTCCGGCGCGGTGAAGCGGGCGCCGTTCGCCATGCCCTGCCGCAGCACCAGTTCCGGGAACGCGCGCAGCTTTTCGACGCTCGCCGCCGCCGCCTCGATCACGTAGCCAAGCTGCGCGTGGTGCCGGATTTTCAGGCTCGCGACCCCGTATCGCTGCGCGTAGTCGAGCTGCAGCGAGGCGATCACGCGGCGGCTGTCGTCGCGCAGCGCGCGTTCGGCGTCGAGTTCCGCGTCGTAGCCGGCCGCGATCGCGCCGTCGTCCAGCCGCACCGGCGCGGGATCGGCGAGTGCCGCCGCCAGTGCGTCCGCAAGGCTCGGCGCCGGCGCCAGCGCCGCGCGCAATCCGGCCAGGAACGCGGGCAACGGCCCGGCCAGCGCTTCGGTGCAGGCGTGCGCGGCGCGCAGTCCGTCGCGCACCGCGCCGAGGTCGCGCGGGCCGCCGCGCCCGAGCGACAGCCGGGCCAGCGCGCGCGCCATGTCCGGGGCGGTGCGCAGGGCGGCGCGGATGTCCGCGGCCGCCTCCGGATTGGCGAGCAGCCACGACCAGCCGTCCTGCCGCTCGGCGATCGCCGCCGGGTCGGTCAGCGGTGCCGCGAGCCAGTCCGCCAGCTTGCGCGCGCCGGCCGCGGTCGCGGTGCGCTGCACGGCGCCGAGCAGCGTGTGCGCCGCCCCGCCGTCGCGCGCCCGCACGATCTCCAGGCTCGCCCGCGTCGCCGCGTCCAGCTCCATCCGCCCGACCCGGCCGCGCGGCACCGGATGCGCGAGGTGCGGCAGTTTTCCGGCCTGGGTCACGCGCACGTAGTCGAGCACCCAGGCGACCGCGGCCGCCTCGGCATCGGAGAACGTGCCGAACGCATCGAGGCTCGCGGCGCCGAACGCGTCCGCCGCCCGCCGCCGCGCGCCGGCGGCCGACGGGGCCGCCTGTTCGGGCGCGCGCCGCCGCGCCCACTCCCCCAGCGCCACGCCGGCGGGCGCGAGGATTTCCGCCGGATCGAGGCGGCCCAGCAGTCCCGGCAGGTCGGCGCTGGAAACATCCTCGGTCTCGAACAGGCCGGTTGAAACGTCGATCCAGGCCGCGCCGACCCGGCCGGCCTCCGGCGGCCAGCGCCAGCAGGAAATTCGGCTGCCCGGCCTCCAGCAGCGCGTCCTCGGTCAGCGTGCCGGGGGTGACCAGCCGCACCACCTCGCGCCGGATCGGCGCCTTGCCGCACGCGCGCCTTCGGGTCCTCCATCTGTTCCGCTACCGCAACACGGAAACCCCTGCGGATCAAGCGCAGCAGATAGGCGTCCGCCGCATGCACCGGCACGCCGCACATCTGGATCGGCGCGCCGCCATGCTCGCCGCGCTGGGTCAGCGCGATGTCCAGCGCCGTCGCCGCCGCTTCGGCATCGCCGAAGAAAAGCTCGTAGAAGTCGCCCATCCGGAAGAACACGCAGCGCGTCCGGATGCGCCTCCTTGGCGGCGAACCATTGCGCCATCGCGGGCGTGGCGCCCTCGGCGTCGGGCGGGCGGCGGAGCAGCGTCATGCCGCCTGTCTAGCCCGCCGGCACGAGCGTTGCGAAGCGCCGCTTGTCGCCGCGCACCGCTCTGCCTCACCATGCGCGGCGGCCTTGCCGCAGCGAAGGGGAGAAAACGTCATGGCCGATGGCAGCAGCGATCCGCGTACTGCGCGCGTCTCGGCCGAGGAGGCACTGGCGCTGCACGCGAGCGGCCGGCCCGGCAAGCTCGAAATCCGCATCACCAAGCCGCTGATCACCGCGCGCGACCTGTCGCTTGCCTATTCGCCGGGCGTCGCCGAACCCTGCCTGCACATCCACCGCGATCCGACGCTCGCCTACGACTACACCACCAAGGGCAACATGGTCGCCGTCGTCTCCAACGGCACCGCGGTGCTCGGCCTCGGCAATCTCGGCGCGCTCGCCGGCAAGCCGGTGATGGAGGGCAAGGTCGCGCTGTTCAAGCGTTTTGCGGATGTCGACGGTATTGATCTCTGCATCGATACCGAGGACGTGGATGCGGTCGTGAACTGCGTGCGCTACCTGGCGCCCAGCTTCGGCGGCATCAACCTCGAGGACATCAAGGCCCCGGAATGCTTCATCATCGAGCAGCGGCTGCGCGAGCTGATGGACATCCCGGTGTTCCACGACGACCAGCACGGCACCGCGATCGTCGCCGCGGCCGGGCTGATCAACGCGATGCACCTGACCGGGCGCGACCTGAAAACGACCCGCCTCGTCGTCAACGGCGCAGGTGCCGCTGCCATCGCCTGCGTCGAGCTGCTCAAGGCGATGGGCATGACGCATGACAACGTTTTGCTGTGCGACACCAAGGGCGTCGTCTACCAGGGCCGCACCGAGGGCATGAACCAGTGGAAGAGCGGCCACGCGGTGGCGACGCGCGCGCGGACGCTCACCGAGGCGCTGGAAGGCGCCGATGCGTTCTTCGGGTTGTCGGTGAAGGGCGCGCTGACGCAGCCGATGGTGCGCGGCATGGCCGAGCGGCCGATCATCTTCGCGATGGCGAACCCCGACCCGGAGATCACGCCGGAGGAGGCGCGCGCCGCCAGCCCGCGCGCGATCATCGCCACCGGCCGCAGCGACTACCCGAATCAGGTCAACAACGTGCTCGGCTTCCCCTACATCTTTCGCGGTGCGCTCGACGTGCGCGCGCGCACCATCAACGAGGCGATGAAGATCGCCGCCGCGGAAGCGCTCGCGCAACTGGCGCGCGAGGACGTGCCCGACGAGGTCAGCACCGCCGGCGCCGGGCTGCGGCTGCAGTTCGGCCCCGAATACATCATTCCCAACGCCTTCGATCCGCGCTTGATTTCTCGTCTTCCGCCGGCAGTCGCCAAAGCTGCGATGGACAGCGGCGTGGCGCGACGCCCGATCGCCGATCTGCGCAAATACGCCCGCGAATTGTCGGGGCGACTCGATCCGACCGCGAATGCGCTCGACGCGATCATGGAAAGCGTTCGCGCCGAGCCGAAGAAGGTCGTCTTTGCCGAGGGCGAAGAGGAAAAAATCGTGCGCGCGGCGGTGGCGTTCCGCAACGCCGGTTACGGCACGCCGGTGCTGATCGGGCGCGAGGACCGCGTGCGCGCGACGATGGCGAGCCTCGGCCTCGGCCATGCCGACGGCCTGGAAATCCACAACGCCCGGCTGTCGCACAACAACCGCAAATACGCGGACTTCCTGTATGCGCGGTTGCAGCGCCGCGGCTACATGCTCCGCGACTGCCAGCGCATGGTCAACCAGGACCGCAACGTGTTCGCCGCGTGCATGGTGGCGACCGGCGATGCCGATGCGATGGTCACCGGGCTCACGCGCTCGGCCTCGGTGTGCCTGGAGGACATCGGGCTGGTGATCGACCCGGTGCCGGGCGGCGTCGCGTTCGGGCTCACGCTGATGGTCGGCGTGCGCGGCATGACGATCTTCGTCGCCGACACGCTGATGCATTTCCGGCCGGTCGCGAAGCATATCGCCGATATCTGCTGCGGCGCCGCCGCCGCCGCGCGCCGGCTCGGGCACGAGCCGCGCGTGGCGCTGCTGTCGCACTCGACGTTCGGCAACCCGATGCACGCCACCGGCAACACGATGCGCGAGGCGGTGGCCGAGCTCGATTCGCGCGGCGTCGACTTCGAGTACGACGGCGAAATGAGCCCCGACGTTGCATTGGCGGAATCGTTCCGCGCGCTCTATCCGTTCTGCCGGCTCACTGGCCCCGCCAACGTGCTGGTGATGCCGGGGCTGCATTCCGCGCACATCACCTCGCGTCTGGCGCCGAGGCTCGGCGGCGGCAGCACGATCGGCCCGCTGGTGATCGGCCTGACGCACCCGGTTGAACTGGTGCCGATGGACGCCTCGGTCACGCAGATCGTCGAAATGGCGGGGCTGGCCGCACACCAGACGGTACGCCGGCTGACGGCGCGGTGAGGGGCGGACCGGCGCGGATCGACACGCGCGACGGTCGCCGCCTCCGCGCCGGATCGGAATGAACCGCTGCACTGGACAGCGATCCGGGGCCTGTGTACGTGATCCGCAGATGGTCGGAATGATGCGCCGTTTTGCAGCGCGGCACTGATCGCGTCCCCGCACCGCCCTCGTGGCAATCGAGGCCGGCCATCGTGCGGCGACTGCGTTCATCGGGGAAAATCTTGAAACGTGCTGTTGAGGATTTTATGGCAGTGGCTCGCCGGGCGCGGGAAATGGGAGTTCGATGATGGCCGAGGGCGACCTCATGGTTGATGCAGTCTCGGTGGCGGAGCGCGCGTTGGCTGAGGTGGGAGGTGTCGTGGTTGCCGAACCGCCGATTGAGCCGGCTGCGCCCGCCGACCGTCGCGTCCTCCAGGGCTTCATCGACACCGCGACCCCGGGCAGCATCGAGGGTTGGACCTGGGATCCCGCGACCCCGGAGGCGCGCATCCGGCTCGAACTGGCCGAGGGCGACGCGACCCTCGCGACGGCCGTCGCGGACCACGACCGGCCGGGGCTGGTGCATGCGGGCATCGGCGACGGCCGGCATGCGTTCAGCATCCGGCTGCGGCCGGGGCTGCTGTCGGAGGGCGAGCACATCGTCGAGTTGCGCTGCGCCGACACCGGCGCGCCGGTGCCCGGGTCCCCGCTCAGCCTCGAAGTGCTGCCCGCGGCCGCCGGGGAACCCTTGGCGGACGCCCCGGAGGCCCCGTTCCGCTGGCATCTCGACCAGATCACGGACAAGGGCGTCGGCGGTTGGATCGCCCCGCATCGGGAGCCGTTGCGCCACTGCGTGGTGGTGCTGCGGGAGGCGGGACAGGTGCTTGCCCGCGCGGTCGCGTCGCAGTTCCGCCCCGATCTGCTGGCGGCCGGCATCGGCGACGGCTGCTATGCCTTCACGCTGCCGATGCCGCGCGCGCTGCTCGGCGGCGAGGTGCATCTGCTCGAGATCGTCGAGGAGGACACCGGCTTTGCCCTAACCCCCGGGCCGGTGCAATGGCGGTCGGGCGCGGGCACCGCGGGGACCGCGCTGACCGGCCGGGGCGCGGACGAGACGTTCCGGCCGCCTGCGGGCACGGGCGGGCGGGCCGGCGCGGCAGGCAGGCCCGCGGGCCGCGCGGCGCCGCATGTCGGCACCCGCGTGCTGTTCGACATGTCGGATCTGGTCTACTACGTCGCCGAGCATTCCAATCTCACCGGCATCCAGCGCGTGCAGTCAAGCATCGTGCTGGCGATGATCGACGGCGAGGTGCTGTCGCCGTCGGCGATGGTGTTCCTGAGCTTCAACGCGCGGTCCAGGAACTGGGTCGCGATCCCCACCGGGTTTCTGATCAGTCTGCTGCGCGATCTGTTCCTGCCCGACGCGCAGCGATTGGTCAGCTTTCCCGCCGAGGAGGCGCGCTACGGCGTGCTGCCGGGGGCGCAGCCGTTCGACGGCACCGGCGTGCTCGATGACGGCAATCCCTCGGTGCTGTGCCTGCTGGGCGCCGCCTGGGTGCACCAGGACTACGTGCATCGCGTGCTCGCCTGCAAGCGCCGGTTCGGCACGAAGTTCGTGATGACCGTGCACGATCTGATCCCGATCTATGCGCGCGAGACCTGCGACCAGGATACCGCGCGGGTGTTCGAGGAGTTCATGCGCCGCGCGCTGCGCCACGTCGACCATATCCTGGCGGTCTCCGAGAACACCGCGAAGGACGTCAGGCGCTACCTCGCCGCGCTGCAGGTGCCCGGAGCCCGCGATCACGGTCACCAAGAACGGCTCGTCGTTCGCGCGAATTCCTGGCCGGCAGCGATCGGGACGGCGCGACGGCGCTGCTCGACCTGCCCGAGCGCTACGTGCTGTTCGTCGCCACCGTCGAGGGGCGCAAGAACCACCAGCTGATCTTCGACCTCTGGCAGCGCATGGTCGCCGAAGGCGACGACCCGCCGCACCTGATCTGCGTCGGCCGGCTCGGCTGGAAGGCGACTGCGTTCGTCAGCGCCCTGGTCGAGACCAACTATCTCGACGGCCGCGTGCACCTGTTGCGCGAGGTCTCGGACACCGACCTGCGCATGCTGTACGACCGCTGCCTGTTCACCGTCTGCCCCACCTTGTACGAGGGCTGGGGCCTGCCGGTCGGCGAAGCGCTGGCGATGGGCCGGATCTGCGTCTGCAGCGACCGCGCCTCCATTCCCGAAGTCGCCGGCGACTGCGGCGTCTACGTCGACATCGACAGCCCCGAGCGG
The DNA here is from genome assembly GCA_963697635.1 of uncultured Solirubrobacterales bacterium. Lineage (GTDB taxonomy): Bacteria > Pseudomonadota > Alphaproteobacteria > Acetobacterales > Acetobacteraceae > CAJCJG01. The sequence continues at coordinate 311,891 of CAVOOS010000020.1, forward strand.
ACGCTGGCGGTGCTCCGCGAGCTGATCCGCGACGAGCCGGCGCGGCAGGCGCTGGAGGCGAAGATCCGCCGCGACTACGTGCCGATCACCTGGCGCTCGGTCGCGCAGCGCGTGGCCGCGGCCTGCGAGGCGGCGATCGCGGTCGAATGGCCGGAGCCGTATCCCTACACCACGATGCCGTACGCGACCGAAGTCACGCTTCGGCCGGCTGGACCAGGACGTGGACGGAACCGGCGAGCTGCTGCTGACCCGCATCCTGGAAGCGCGGCTCGGCCATTTCCGGCACGAGCCGCTCGATCAGCACAGCTACGCGCTCGGCGAGGCGATCCGTGCGGGCGGGGCCTGGGCGCAGCCGGAGCGCTGGGGCACCTGGCTGTGCCATTCCGGCGGCGATCTCGTGTTCGACCTGCCGGAGGAGCCGGGCCAGTTCGACTTCGTCTGGCTGCGCCTGCGCGTCTGCGGCGTGCTGCACGAGCAGCCGATCCGGCTGCGCGCCAACGGCGAGCTGCTGTGGGCGGGCAAGATCGGGCCGCATTCCAGGGACGTGATGCTGCGCGTGCGCAAGCGGACCGTCCCGGGCAAAAGCTGGCGCATGCGGATCGGCGTCGATCTGGACCTGTCGCCCGAGACGCGCAACGCGATCGCCGCGCTCGACGGCCGCATGCCGACGGTCGGGTTCGAGCGCATGATCGTCGTGCCGGACAGCGACGTCGCGGCGCGGCTCGATGTGCTGACCAAGCTGGTCATGTCGCGGCAGTGAGCCGGATCGGCGCCGCCGGGTCCCGATGATCTACGTCAGCTACGGCGTCCCGAAATCGGCGAGCACGTTCGTCTATGTCGTCATCGAAACCGTGCTCAGGGTCGCCGGTTATTCGCCTGTCGCGCTGTCGGATGCCGCCAAGGGCGGCAAGTCCCGATTGAACTACGTGGATCCGGTCTCGTGGCCGGCGATCGAACGGGCCAAGGCCGAGATCGGTGAAAGATCGGCCGTCATCAAGACGCACGGCGCGCCGGACCAGCACCTGCTGGACGCGATCGAGCGGGGCGAGCTGTTTGCCAGCGCAATCATGCGGGATCCGCGTGACATCGCGCTCTCGTTGCTGGATCACGCCAGGCGGTCGCGCGGCCTGGGGGTCGGCGATTTCGCCGAGATCGAGACCGTTGCCGACACATTCAAGGTGTTGGACGAGCAGGACGGTCGGCTGAAGAAATGGATGAGAAGCGACAAGGTTCTGCTGTTCACGTTCGACGAGATTGCCTTCGACACCAGATCGGCGGTAGCCCGGATCATCGACCAGATCGGAGCGTCGGTCGCGCCGGATAGCGTCATCGCTGCATTGCCAGGCACGGCGGACATCGAACAATTCAACAAGGGCGTCAGCAACAGATACGAATCGGAGATGCCTGCCGCGACCCAGCAGATCCTGCTGGAGCGGTATGCCGATTTCTACCGGCGCTACTTCGTGGCCGAGGCCATCCGGAAAGCCCGCAAGTCCGGCCAGGGCGCCGCGTCCGCGGAACCGGCCCGCACCGGCCATCCCGCCACGGCCGCCGCCGCCGCCGACGCCCTGCTGCCGCAGTTGGTGCGCGCCTTGTACCGGGTGCTGCTGTTTCGAGAACCCGATCCCGGCGGGTTCGAGGCCTATGTCAGCCGGATCCGCGCGGGCCGCCCGATCGAGGACATCATGCGCCAACTGCTCAAATCCGAGGAATTCGCCGGCAAGCACACGCGTTTCCTGGAGGCCTACGTGACGCCCGCCCTCCAGGCGCCAGCGCCACCGTCGCGTGCGGAACCACCGCCTGCCACGGCGGTTCCGGACCGTAGGCCACCCATACCCTCGCCTGAGCCGAGGCAGTGAAGATCTGCCCGCTTCCATGACGCGCACCCTGCGCGGAAATGCCGTCCGGATCGTGGCTGGATGCCTTGCCCTGCTTCTGGCGCTGGCGGGCCATCCCGCCCGGGCCGCCGACCGGGTCGATCCGGGTACGCTCACCGGCAAGCTGATCATGGGCTACCAGGGCTGGTTCGCCTGCCCGGGCGACGGCGCCAAACTGGGATGGGGCCACTGGGGCGACTGGGCCGCCGTCCCGCGCCTGGACACGGACATGCTGCCCGACGTGGCCGACCTGCCGCAGCCGGCGCGCTGCGTGACGCCGATGCGCAGCGCCGACGGCCGCCCGGTCGAGGTGTTCGACAGCCAGAACCCCGTCGCCGTGCAACGGCATTTCGCCTGGATGCAGCAGTACGGGCTCGACGGCGTCGCGTTGCAGCGGTTCGCGACCGGCCTGCTGCACCCGCCGGTGCTGCACGCGGACGACGTCGTGCTCGGCAACGTGCGCACCGGCCGCGGAGGCGCACGGGCGGGTGTTCTTCGTGATGTACGACCTGTCCGGCATGGCCGCTGCCGATCTGCCCACGGTCGCGCGGGACTGGGAGCGGCTGCAGCGCGACGGGGTCACGCGCAGCCCGGCCTATCTGCACCATCGCGGCCATCCGCTGCTCGGCTTGTGGGGGCTCGGCTTCGCGGGCCGGCCGATGACGCCGGGCGACGCGTTGGGCCTGCTCGATGCGCTGGCCCGCGGCAGCGCGCCCGACGGCGTCACGGTGCTGGGCGGCCTGCCCGCGTACTGGCGCACGCGCGACCACGATGCCGCGGCCGACCCCGCGTGGGATCGGGTGTGGCGCCGGCTCGGCGTGATCAGCCCGTGGACGGTCGGCCGCTATGGCAACGACGCCGCCGCCGACACCTATCGCCGCACCGTGCTGGAGCCCGATCTGGCGGCGGCGCGCGCGCTCGGCGTGGAGGACATGCCGGTGGTGTACCCCGGCTATTCCTTCGCCAACGTCGAGCGCGCCCGGCACCATCCGGACCGGGCGATCGGCAATTTCATCCCGCGGCGGTGCGGCCGCTTCTACTGGCGACAGGTATCGAACGCGCTCGGCGCGGGAGCGACCATGCTGTACGGCGCGATGTTCGACGAGGTCAACGAGGCCACCGCCATGTTCAAGCTGCTGCCGAGTGCCGCGAACGCGCCGGTGCAGGGCATTCCGCCGGGCGACGCCGTCGTCACGCTGGATGCCGATGGCTGCCGGCTCCCGAGCGATTTCTATTTGCGCCTGGCTGGCGCCGCGACGGCGGCGGTGCGCAGCGGTGCCAAGCCGTCGGCGGAGTTGCCGACGACGGTGCCGGAAAGGTAGTGATCGCAGCGGGCTGCAATTCCTGCCGCGGGTGTCTCCGTGGCTCAGGCGTGCGACCTTCCTCGCAAGACCGTTGCACACAGTTGATAACGCAGGAGAACAGCGTGCGAATTGTTTTCGGCCAGGACGCCAACGTCCCGCAATATCTTGGACGAGGCTGGTCGAATCCGGAGCATACACACACGTGGGCGGTCGGGGATGAGAGCTGGATTTTTCTGCCGTCACCTAACATCAGGAATGCTTGCCTGCTATCGCTTTCTGTCTTTCCACATATCCAGCCAGGCCTCCTAGACCGTCAGCGTGTCATAATCAGTGTAAATGGCTACGACGTTGGAGAGTTCTCCGTCATGGCGCGGACTGCGATCGTCAGCCTCGTACCCAGCAGAGCGATCGCAGGCAAAGCTGCGTTCTGCATTCGCCTGCGTCATCCCGATAACGCTCGGCCTGTTGATTTTCCGAATCCGCGCCATCGCGACGCTCGCGCGCTCGCCGTGGCATACCAAGAACTCACTATCGGAGAACTTAGTGCGGAGGCAGAACGCCTTGCCACCCAGATCGACGCCAGCTTACGCAAAGCTTCTGTGGCAGATCATGCTGAGCCGAACCTGTCACCTGCGGAGGCGCGGACTTCGGCAGCTTCGTTCCTGTCGGCGTTTCAGAGCGTCGGCGATGACTGTGAATTCGGCTTCGTACAACGCCAACTCGGCATCGAGGTGCTTGGGTTGTTCCGCTTTGCCAGCGTCTCCATTGCCAACCTGACACGAGGCATTGAGGGCGGATTCGCCGACATCGCAAGCCCCGAGAACGTGAGCATCATTCGATACGCGCACGCGCCGGCGCACGATTACATGGGTTACGAGCGCAATTACGGCATGCTCTATCACACTCAGCGCCACCCCGAGCACGTTGAGGCAGAAACGTTGAGAGGACAGGAAATAAAGCGCCTGAAGTTGCTTGCACGCAAGTTCATGGAAGACGTAGTGCTTGGCGAACACCTGTTCGTCGTAAAACGCAAGCAACCCCTTTTGGCTGAGGAAGTGTCTTGTCTCATTACGGCTTTGCGGCGGAAGGGGTCAGCGTGGCTGCTTTGGGTACGGGAGGCGGACGGGCAGCATCCTCCAGGGACCGCCGAGCTCGTAACGACCGGGCTAATTGCAGGCTATATCGACCGGATCGATGTCAGCCCATTGAAAAATATCAGCGTAGACTGTTGGGCGGCGGTTTGCTGTGCCGCCTTTTCGCATTGGCGGAACCGAACCGCGACCGAGATCACTCCGGTGCCTCGCCCGGAGCCAAGCCAGCAACTGTCTGGCCAGGTAAGTTAGGACCCGAATCGGCAGATTTCCGCTCGTCCGCTAGCAGATGAGCGCATTCTGCGTGTGTGTTGGGATCGTCCGGGTCAAGAGCCATCGCCCGCTGGAGCGCCGAATGCGCCTCCGGGAAGCGACGCATTCGGCGTAGCAGCAAACTCATTGTCCGCCATCCTGCAACCAACTCCGGCGAGGACCGCAACCCACGCTCAAGGATTGCGCAAGCCCGTCCCAAATCTGAACCATGAGCCAGCGTCATTCCCTCTGCTAAATGCTCGTTCCACGTGTAATTCATGTAGCGGATCACAAATTCCGAGAACGTAAAGGACCCTTCCTGCCAAAACGGGTCACGCGACTGTTCATCGACGAAGCCGAGCCCGAAATGCCGTATTACACCTGGATGAATTGGGAGCGCCGTTTTTGGAAATGGTGGAACACGCTGCGCTTGTAATACGGTCTCAACCATTGGCTGCGGTACACCGAGGCGCTCGAACACGCCCTGGATTAACGGCCGCATTAGTGGCATCGTCGGATGCGATGATGTGAGAAAAAGCGACGTCTCCCGAAGTTGCGCCTCAATGATACGCGAGAATGCAAACCCGGTCCTCTCGTCCCGCGATGCCTGCGCTCCGAGATGTAGTTCCAACAGTCGGTCGAGGTGGGCGGCGCGAACGATCTCAAATCCAAATAGCGTTTGATGCGTCTTCCGCTGTGACTCCCTGCCGGATGAGCGTGTTTAGGTACGTGTCGCCTAGTTGCGCCGGATACGGGCCATCGACCAAGCGCGCCGTCGGGGCGTTCCGCACGTGGCCGGTCTGTCCCGAGAACGGCCACAGGAAACCGATGAAGATTGCCGGAAATTCCACCTTCATGGCACCGGAACTCATCCCCGCTGCCGTTACCTTTCTTTCTACGTTGAACAGTTGGGATACGACGGCATTGGCATCCTTAATGCTTTGCAGGCTTGCCTCGCTTGCGTCCCATGAGTTTATCCACTGAACGCTGTCACCGCTCAGTCGAGTCACGAAGTCGCGGTAAATCTGCATCAATGCTTGAGCCTGGCAGTCCCCGAGGAACACGATCTTTCTACCCGACACCTTCCGTCATTCCCCTCGAAGTATAGCAGTCATTGTGCCTATAGTGGGCGCTCCACTCAATCAGCAACCGTGATTCGCGGTGCTGTCCGGGGCTGATTTGCCTAGCAACATAGCAGGAAACTAGGCCGGCGGGAACGCAGTGGCCTCGCCGCCCCGACGCCCGGGTCACATCGGCGCAGCCGCGTATGCTCGTAAATCCTGCCACACCACGCGATAACGAACCTCACCCCGCCGCCGCCGCCCCTGCCCGCGGCTTCGGCTGCCCGAACGTGGAGCGCAGCCAGTGCCGTGACGTGATCTTGTAGCCCACCGCGCAATGCGTCGCGACCACGCGTTCCAGCTCGTGCCTGTCGAGGATGCGGGTGCGCCGCAGCCACTCCGCCGGCGCCAGCATCGACGCGGCGAGCGTGCTCGCGAACGCCCGCGTGATCAGGCCGGGGCCGGTCATCAGCCAGGTCATGTCGTCGTCGCCGCGGTTGATCGCCGTCACCGCCGACTGCAGCGCCAGCCCGATCACCGGATGCAGCGGCGAGGCGGCGAGGAAGTTGTTGCCGAGCGTGCCGTACTCCTCCTGGAACGTGACGAAGCCCGCCTGCGCCGGCAGCAGTTGGTCGATCGGGCGCAGGCAGCGGTCGTCGGCGTCGGCGTAGCAGCCGCCCTCGGCGAACAGCCAGGCGAGCCGGAACACGTCCGCCTTGGTCGCGGGCCAGCGGGCGCGCCGGTAGGCGTGCAGCACCGCAGGCGGGCAGTGCTGCCGCAGCCAGGCCTGCGCCACCCGCATCGTCGAACCGCGGTAGGCGTGCGCCGGGTTGCGCCGTTGCCAGGTGCGCATCAGCGCCGCGACGTCCTCGGGCGCCGCGGCGTCGTTCCAGGTACTGCGCGATCTTCGCCGGGATGCAGGGGGCGCCGGCGTCGCCCCGCGGGCCGTCGAAATGGCCGGCTTGGCGCAGCGCCACCAGCAGCCCGATCGCGGTCGGCGTGTGGTCGGGGTTGGCGTGCGCCAGCGCCAGCAGCCGCCGGCTGCGCTCTCCCGGCGCCAGCGCCTGCGCCGCCACCAGCGCTTCCAGCGCCTCGCGGTCCATCGCGTATTCGTCGAACAGGCTGCCGATATGCGTGTGCGTCAGGTGCGGCGACAGCCCCTGCTCGCGCTGGGTCGGCGCCCGCTGCTCGGCCATCAGTCGCAGGTGCTCGCGGGCCGCGGGGATATCGAACCGCAGCAGGTGGACGCGGGCGAGCGCGTCGTGCAGCGGCATCAGCGGATGCAGCGCCAGCGCCTCGCGGAACGCGGCCGCCGCGAGCGTCGGGCTGCCAGCGCTGCGCCGCCAGCGCGCCGCGCGCGTTCTCGAGGCGCGCCCGGTCGTGCACAGTTGCGGCCGGGGCCGCGGCCAGGATGCGGTCGATGCCGGCGAAATCGCCGGAGAAGCGTTCGGTCTCGAACCATTCGATCCACAGCGGAAAATTGTCCGGCATCGCCGCGACCGCCGCGCGCGCCACGGCCAGCGCCTCCTCGCGAAACCCGGCGCGGCGCAGCAGGAACACCCGCTTGACGGTCGTCTCCGGCGTCGGCCCGAGCTGCCGGTCGGCGGCATCGAGCACGCCGAACGCCTCCTCCCGCCGGCCGAGATCGGCCAGCGTCTGGGCCAGCATGGCGTGCACGCCGACCGGCGCCGTCGGCTGCCGCGCGGACCGCCCCAACAGGTCGATGGCCTCGTCCATGTTGTGCCGGGCGCGGGCAAGGTCGCCCAGTTGCAGCAGCGCGGGGCCCGCCACGGCCTCGATCTCGGCGGCGCGCCGCAGCCAGCGCTCGGCCTCGGCGAAGTGGCCGAGCGCGCGTTCGTCGAGCGCGATCTCGATCATCAGGTGGTGCCGCTGCGGGTGGCGCGCGTAGCCTTCGCGGAACGCCGCCGCCGCCGCCGCGCGGTCGCCGGCCAGCCGTTCGACAAGCCCGAGGCCCAGCCAAATCTCCGCGACGGCGTTACCGCGATCGCGCAGCGTGTGCAGCACCGCGCGCGCCGCGTCGTAGCGCCCGGCCTCGCGATGCTCGGCCGCGACTTCGAGCCACGGGCCGTCGGCCTCCGGGTGCGCCTCGGCCGCGGCAGTGAACCGGGCGAGTGCCGCGGCGCGATCGTTGCGCATGCGTGCGCACAAGCCCAGCCCCACGGTCGCCTGCCAGGCGCCCGGGTCGTCCGCCTGCAGCTTGCGGTAGACCGTTTCGGCCTCCTCCAGCCGCCGCTGCTCGCGCAAGGTCGTCGCGTATTCCAGCCGCACCGTGCGGTTGTCCGGCGCCAGCGCCAGCGCGGCGGCGAGGTGCGCGTCCGAGGCCACCAGGTCGCGGCGCAGGCGCGCGCACAGCCCGAGCCCGACCAGCGCCGGCCACCATCCGGGCGCGTCCGCCAGCAGCTCGCGGTAGATCGGCTCGGCCTCGGTCAGCCGGCCGGCTTCGCGCAGCGTGGTGGCGTATTCGAGCCGCACCGACGGCTCGCGCGGCGCCAGCGCCAGCGCGGTGGCGAGATGCCCGGCCGACGCGTCCAGATCACGGCGCAGGCGCGCGCACTGCCCGAGCCCGACCAGGGCCGGCCAGCAGTCCGGCTCGTCCGCGTGCAGCGCGCCGTACGCGGCCTCGGCGTCGTCGAGCCGCCGCTGTTCGCGCAGCAGGCCCGCGTAGTCGAGCCGCATCGCGCGGTCGCGCGGCACCAGCGCCAGCGCGGCGGCCAGATGCGCGGTGGCCGTCGCCAAATCCTGGCCGGCCCGCGCGCACAGCCCGAGCCCTAGCAGCGCCGGCCAGAACGTGGGGTCGTCCGCCAGCAGCGCCCGGTAGAGCGCCTCGGCCTCGCCCGATCGGCGCAGTTCGCGCAGCGTGGTGGCGTATTCCAACCGCACCGAGCGGTCGCGCGGCGCCAGCGCCAGCGCCGCCGCCAGATGCCCGGCCGAGGCCGGCAGGTCGCGACGCACGCGGGCGCACAGTCCCAGCCCCACCAGGGCCGGCCATCCCGCCGGGTCCTCCGCCAGCAACGCGCGGTAGATCGGCTCGGCTTCGTCGATGCGGCGCTGCTCGCGCAGCGTGGTGGCGTATTCCAGCCGCACCGGGCGGTCGCGCGCCGCCAGTGCCAGGGCCGCCGCGAGGTGCTCGGCGGAGGCCGGCAGGTCGCGGCGGAGGCGCGCGCACAACCCAAGCCCCAGCAGCGCCGGCCAGCAGCCGGGGTCGTCCGCCAGCAGCGCGCGGAACAGCGGCTCCGCCTCGTCCACACGCTGCTGCTCGCGCAGCGTGGTGGCCAGTTCGAGCCGGGCCGGCCGATGCGCCGGCTCCATCTCCAGGGCGAGCCGCAGCCAGCCGGCCGCCTCGTCCCGCTTGCCGGCGCGCCGGGCCGCGACGCCGCGCTCGAACGCCGCGGCGGCCGAGGCGGCGGCTGCGCCGGCTGGCTCGACGAGGGTCGGCAGGCTGGCATCGGGCATGGCGAGGCTCCAGGCGCGGGCGGGTTCCGGCGTTCGGCGGCCGCGCGCCGGTCTAGCCGAAACAGTCGGTCGCTGTCGCGGGCTCCCTCATTCCGCGCATGGATGGCGATGATGCCTCGGATTTCCCCGCCCCCCGGAGCCGATCCGTCGCAGGCGATCGGCATGCCGTGCGCAACGACGAAACTCCCGGCGCGGCGAATAACGCCGTTGTAAGCCGGGGAGACTCGTTAAATCGCCGGCCGCGCCCACTTCATTGATCGGACGGCGAGCCGGGTCGCCGGCGCGCGCACGACCAACGATCGAGGATGTCTCCATGAAGATCACGCCTGCCGGATTGGCTCTGCTGGTGGCCACGGGTTTTGCCGGCGGCATCGCCGTGGGCCCCGGCAGCGGCCTGCTCGGGCGCCAGTTCGGCATCGCCGCGGCCGCGGCCCGCGGCACGGATGCGGGGTCGGATTCGACCTACGGCCTGCTCACGCTGTTCGGCAACGTGTTCGACGAGGTCCGCGCCGACTACGTCCAGCCGGTCTCCGACCGCGCGCTGATCCAGAACGCGCTGAACGGCATGCTGAGCGGCCTCGACCCGCACAGCTCCTACCTGAGCGAGCAGGAATGGCACGACATGCAGTCCGAAACCGCCGGCCATTTCGGCGGCATCGGGCTCGAAGTCACCGACAACGGCGGCGTCCTGGAAGTGGTGAGCCCGATCGACGACACCCCTGCCGCCCACGCCGGCCTCAAGGCCGGCGACCTGATCACCGCGCTCAACGGCAAGTCGATCGTCGGGCTCAGCCTCAACGACGCGGTCAACCAGATGCGCGGCCCGCCCGACACCACGCTGCAGCTCACCATCAAGCGCGCCGGCCAGGCGCAGCCGCTGCTGTTCACGCTGCGCCGGCAGGTGATCCACGTGCAGACCGTGACCAGCCGGCTCGAGGGCGACATCGGCGTGATCCGGATCAGCGAGTTCAACGAGCAGGCCGATCCAGGGCTGCGCGATGCGCTCAAGAAGCTGCGCGCCGAAGCCGGCGGGCGGCTGCGCGGGCTGATCCTCGACTTGCGCAACAACCCGGGCGGGCTGCTCGACCAGGCCGTTGCCGTCTCCAACGACTTCCTCGACCAGGGCGGCATCGTCTCGACCAAGGGGCGCCACCCGCAGGACGATCAGGCTTGGTTCGCGCGGCCGTCCGGCGACGTCGCCGGCCACCTGCCGGTGGTCGTGCTGACCAACAACGGCACCGCCTCGGCCTCCGAGATCGTCGCCGGCGCCCTGCAGGACGACCGTCGGGCGGTGGTGCTGGGCACGCAGACCTTCGGCAAGGGCTCGGTGCAGACGCTGATCCCGATGCCCGGGAACGGCGCGATCCGGCTGACCACGGCGCGCTACTACACGCCGTCCGGCCGCTCCATCCAGGGGCTCGGCATCACCCCCAACGTGATCGTCGACGAGACCGACAAGCCGGAGCCGCATTTCGGGCCGGCGCACGAGGCCGACCTGCTGCACATCCTGACCAACGAAGGCAGCACCGCCGCGCCGCCGGCGGCGCCTCCGGTCGCGTTGCCGGTGGTCGCGCAACAGATCCAGAAGCTGCCGCCGCCGGGCTGGCCCGCGTTCGACAAGACCAAGCCGGCCACCGACTACCAGTTGCAGCAGGGGCTGCTGCTGGTGCGGGCGATGGCGCTGCCACAGGCGGCCTCGCGCTGAAGCGCGCTACGTCGGCGTGAAGCACGCCGCCAGCAGTTGGCGGAACGCGCGGGCGCGGTGGCTGGAGGCGTGCTTTTCCTCGGGCGCCATCTCGCCGTAGGTCACCGCGCCGCCGGCCGGCACGAACATCGGGTCGTAGCCGAAGCCGTGGCCGCCGCGCGGCGGCCAGACCCGGGTGCCGTCGACCCGGCCGAAATAGGTCGCGGTGTGCGCGTCCGGCCAGGCGAGGCACAGCGCGCAGGCGAACCACGCCCGCACGTCCGCCGCCGCTCCGGCTTCGTCATGCACGCGTTGCATCGCGCGGGAAAAATCCTTGGCGGGACCGGCCCAGCGCGCCGAGACCACGCCCGGCGCCCCGTGCAGCGCCGCGACGCAGAAGCCGGAATCATCGGCCAGCGCCGGCAGCCCGGACGCCGCCGCCGCCGCCAGCGCCTTGAGCCGCGCATTGCCGACGAAATCCTCCGCCGTCTCCTCCGGCTCCGCCAGCCCCAGCTCGCCCGCCGAGGTCGCCAGCACGCCGTGCGGCGCCAGCAGCTCGGCAATTTCTTCCAATTTGCCGGGGTTGTGCGTGGCGATCACCAGTCGGCTGCCACGCGCAAGCTGTCGCCCCATCACGCCGCCTCCAGCGCCGCGCGCTGCAATTCGTAGAGCCGGGCCGTGCCCGCGCGCGCCAGCGCCATCAGCGACAGGAACTGCGGCTCCGAGAACGGCGCCTTCTCCGCCGTCCCCTGGATCTCGACGATGCCGCCGCCGTCGGTGAGCACGAAATTCGCGTCGGCGTCGGCCGACGAATCCTCGGCATAGTCGAGGTCGAGCACCGGCATCCCGCCGACCAGCCCGCACGATACGGCTGCGACCTGACCGGCAATGGGGGAAACCTTCAGCACGTTCATCCGGATCAAATGCCGCACCGCCAGCGACAACGCCACCCACGCCCCGGTGATCGCGGCGCAGCGGGTGCCGCCGTCGGCGTTCAGCACGTCGCAGTCGAGCGTGATGGTCATTTCTCCCAATGCCGCCCGGTCGACCACGGCGCGCAGGCTGCGGCCGATCAGCCGCTGGATCTCCTGCGTCCGCCCGGACTGTTTTCCGCGCGCCGCCTCGCGGTCGCCGCGGGTGTGCGTGGCGCGCGGCAGCATGCCGTATTCGGCGGTGACCCAGCCCTGGCCGGAATTGCGCAGGAACGGCGGCACCCGCGCTTCGACACTTGCCGCGCACAGCACCTCGGTGCCGCCCATCCGGATCAGGCACGAGCCTTCGGCGTGGCGGGCGAAGCCGGGCTGGAAGGAAACGTCGCGCAGCGCGTCGGCGGCGCGTCCGGAGGGGCGCATGGGGCGGTCCGATCCTGGTCAGAGACCACGCCGCTATGGCGTCCGGCGCCGGCTTCCGCAAGAGTGCCCGCATCCCCATCTGCCCAACCGGGCCGAACCGACATGGACCATCCGATCAACCCACCGCCGAAACCCCGCCCGCTGGCCGCCTCGCCGCTGCTGGACCCGCGCTCCTCCGCGGTGCTGCGCGAGATCGTCGAGCAGTACGTCGTCACCGGCGAGCCGGTCGGCAGCCGCACGCTGTCCCGCCTGCTGCCGATCGGGCTGTCGCCGGCAACGATCCGCAACGTGATGGCCGACCTCACCGAGGCCGGCCTGCTGTTCGCCCCGCACACCTCGGCCGGCCGGCTGCCCACCGAGCGCGGGCTGCGGCTGTTCGTCGACGGCCTGCTGCAGTTCGGCGAGCTGTCCGACGAGGACCGGGAGGCGATCGGCGCCTCGCTCGCCACCTCCGGCCGCAGCCTGGAAGCCATGCTCGGCGAAGCCTCCGCCATGCTCTCCGGCCTCTCCGCCGCCGCCGGCGTCGTGCTGGCGCCGAAGACCGACGGCGCGCTGAAGCACATCGAGTTTGTTCCATTGGGCTCCGGCCGAGCGCTCGTCGTTTTGGTCAACGCTGATGGACAGGTGGAAAATCGGGTCATCGACATCCCGCCCGGCGTGCCGCCCTCGGCGTTGCAGGAGGCCAGCAATTTCCTCAATGCCCGGCTCGCCGAACGCTCGCTCGCCGAGCTGCGGCGGACGGTCGCCGAGGAGATCGCCCTCGACCGCACCCAGCTCGACGAACTCGCGGCCCGCGTGGTGGAGGCGGGGCTCGCGACCTGGACCGGCGAGGGCCGCGGCGGCAGCCTGATCGTGCGCGGCCAGGCGCGGCTGCTGTCCGACGTCACCCAGATCGAGAACCTCGCCGCAATCCAGCGGCTGTTCGAGCGGCTGGAGACGCAGGAGACGATGCTGCGCCTGCTCGACCTCGCCGAGCGCAGCGACGGCGTGCGGATTTTCATCGGGGCCGAGAGCGGGCTGTTCGGCACCTCGGGCGTGGCGATGGTGGTCGCGCCCGCGCGCAACGCCGGCGGCCGCATCGTCGGCGCGATCGGCGTGATCGGCCCGACACGGATCAACTACGGCCGGATCATTCCGGTAGTGGACTATACCGCGCGGGTGATTGGGCATTTGCTAGGGTAGGACCCAGGTGCCGCCTGCAACACTCACTGTCACAAACCACTTGATCCGCCCGTCCGGGAACGCTACTTGCGAACCCGGCGTTTCCTCGCAGCAGCATGCGTCGAGCGCCCCGGCAGCCGCCGGTGTGCAACCACAGTAGGGATCACATGAACCCGCGATCTAGCAGCCAGCCCACGGAGAGCCACAGTCGGCACTTGCCGGCTGCCGCCATCCGCCGGGGCTGTTCCGTTGCCCGGGGACCGCATGTGACCGTCGGAGCGTCAGCCATCGGCTGAACTCCTGCGGCCACCGCCTCCGGGCTTGAGCAACACCGCTTGAGCTGAAGGAGGCGCCAATGGCCGCTTTTTCTTCCGCCGTTCGTTTCTGGCCGATGTCAGGCGCCTGCGCGTGCGCCGCGGCGTTGTCCGTTCCCCGAAGTCGAGGCCCCCGCTTGGCGTTCGACTGACGCGGTGAACGACAACGGGGCGGCGTCGCGGCGCCGCCGGAGTGCCTGACAATGACCCACAAAATTGACCGTCCGGTCGTCGCGCGCGCTGCCGTGCTCGACGCCGCGCATCTCGGCGACATCACGGGCGCGCTCGGCACGATCCGCCAGCACGACGTCGCCGCCCGCCGCACCTGGGGGCGGCGGGCGGCGACGCTGCTCGCGATCCTCGGCCCCGGCCTGATCGTCATGGTCGGCGACAACGACGCCGGCGCCTTCGCCACCTACACCCAGGCCGGCCAGACGTACGGCACCGCGCTGCTGTGGACGCTGCTGCTGCTGGTGCCCGTGCTGTACGTGAACCAGGAGATGGTGCTGCGCCTCGGCGCCGTCACCGGCGTCGGCCATGCGCGGCTGATCCTGGAGCGCTTCGGCAAATTCTGGGGCGCCTTCAGCGTGATCGACCTGTTTCTCCTGAACGGCCTGACCATCGTCACCGAGTTCATCGGCATCAGCCTTGCCCTTGACTATCTCGGGGTGTCCAAGCTGCTGGGCGTCGGGCTGGCCGCGATGGCAACGATGGCCGCCGCCAGCACCGGCAGCTTCCGCCGGTTCGAGCGGTTCTCGCTGATGCTCTGCCTCGGCAGCCTGTTGCTGGTGCCGATCGTGCTCGCGGTGCACGTGCCGCCCGGGCAGGCGGCGCGCGACTTCTTCATCCCCGGGCTGCCCGCCGGCAAACTTTCGAACATCATGCTGCTGGTCATCGGCATCGTCGGCACCACGGTCGCGCCGTGGCAGCTGTTCTTCCAGCAGAGCTACGTGATCGACAAGCGCATTACTCCTCGCTTCATCAACTACGAAAAAGCCGACCTGTGGTTTGGCATCCTGCTGGTGATGGTCGGCGCGATTGCGCTGATGGTCGCCTCCGCGGCGGTGTTCGTGGGACGTCCCGAGGCCGGCCACTTCACCGACGCCGGCGGCGTGGCCGCGGGCTTCGGAAAGTACGTGTCGCCTACCGTAGGAATCCTGTTCGCGATCGCGCTGATCGACGCGGCGATCATCGGCGCGTCGGCGGTGTCGCTCTCGACTGCCTACGCGATCGGCGACGTGCTGTCGCTGCGCCACTCGCTGCACCGCAAGGCCACCGACGCCAAGGGCTTCTACCTCGTCTATTGCGGGCTGATCGCATTTTCCGCCGTGCTGGTGCTGATCCCTGGCTCGCCGCTCGGGCTGATCACCGAGGCGGTGCAGGTGCTCGCCGGCGTGCTGCTGCCGAGCGCGACCGTGTTCCTGCTGCTGCTATGCAACGACCGCGCGGTGCTCGGCCCGTGGGTGAACGGGCGCTGGCTCAACCTGTTCACCGGCACCGTGATTTTTGTTCTTGTGCTGCTGTCGGTCGTGCTGACCGCGGCGGTGCTGTTCCCGGACATCGGCAGCGCGGCGATCCTGTGGATCCTCGGCGGCGGCGCGGTGGCGGGAGCGGCAGCACTCGGCGCAACCGCGCTGGCCCGCCGACCGCAAGCCGGCACGGCCGAGCGGCTGTCGCCGCTGCAGGTGCGGCTGCTTCGGGTGACCTGGCGGATGGCGCCGCTCGAAGACCTCGTGCCGACTCAACTTTCGCCTGCCAAGAAACTCTGGATGGTCGTGCTGCGCTTCTACCTCGTGGTGGCGGTCGGCATGGTGCTGGTTCGCGTCGTCCAACTCGCCCTCAACGCCGGCTGAGCGGAGGAACATCCCGATGACCATCCTGCACCGCCTGCTCCACGCGGCCCGCGCCCGGTTCGGCGGCCCCGGCGCGGCGCCGCCGGCCATCGCGCCGGAACTGTGGTGCCGCGCCGCCACCGTGCTGGCGCTGCGCAACCGGAACCTCGCCGCGGCCACGGCCCGACGCTGAGGCGGCCGACGGCGGCTCGGCCACGCTGGCGCTTCCGCCCACGGGTTCCTATGTTCGGGCATCTGTTCGGGAGAGTTCGCGGATGCGCATGCGCCGCCTGGCCGCCGTGGCCGCCGTCTTCGCCTTCAGCCTGCCGGCCGCCGGGGGCGCCGCCAGCGCCACCGACCTTGCCGCCCATCGCGCCCTCTACGATCTCAAGCTCAACACCACTCACGCCGGCGACGTCACCGCCGCGAGCGGCACGATGGCCTACGAGGTGCAGGACGTCTGCGACGGCTGGGCGACGCGCCAGCGCCTGCAGATGACCATCACCAACACCGATGGCCAGGATGTGCAGATGCTCTCCGACTACACGACGTGGGAGAGCAAGGACGGGCTGAAGCTGCAGTTCCGCATGAAGCAGACCACCGACCAGGCCGTCACCAGCGACATCGCCGGCAACGCCACGCTGAAGGGCCCCGGCCTCGCCGGCACCGCGGTGTTCACGAGCCCCAGCGCCGACACCAAGCCGCTGCCGGCCGGCACGCTGTTCCCGATGAAGCACACCGAGGCGCTGCTCGCCGCCGCCAAGGCGGGCAAGAAGTTCCTCGCCCTGCCGCTGTTCGACGGCACCTCGGCGGGCGGTCCGCAGGACAGCTCGATCGTGATCGGCGGCTGGACCGAGGCGCCGCACGGCAAATGGCCGGCGCTCGCCAAGCTCGCCAGCGGCCATTTCCACATCGCCTTCTTCGACCGCGGCCCGGACAAGCAGGAGCCGGACTACGAGGTCTCCATGCGCTACTGGGACAACGGCGTCGCCGACGACCTCGGCATGGATTTCGGCGACTTCATGATGGACGGGCACATGGAGGACTTCAAGCTGCTGCCGAAGGGCTGCTGAGGCCGCCCGGTCGCCCTCGCCGCCCCCGCCGTGCGACGCCCGATCGTCCCGGCGGGTCTCCCGGTGGGCGCATCGGGAAGCGAAATCGGCGCGGAGATGAAGCGTTTCTCATCCGGCGGCCGGGCGGCAGCCTGTAGCATCCGGCGCCGTCCGCCATGCCGTTCGCACCGCCGCTCCGCATGACCACGTTCGATCCGCCGGCGATCGCCGTGCCGGCAGGCGCGGCTCCGTGGCCGGCCGGGCTGCGCCTGCCGCTCGGCCCCCGCCGCCCGCGCCCCGGCCGGCGGATCGGGCTGCGCCTCGCGGTCTCGGCGCTGCTGCATATCGCGGCGGTCCTGCTGATCGTGCTGCTCGCGGTCGAACGCCCGACCGGAGAGGCGGCGCTGTCGCCGGCGTCGTTCGAGCTGGTGATGCAGCCCGGGGCACCGACCGGCGCCCAGGGCCACCCGATCCCGTCGGAGCAGCTGCCGCCGCCCAACGCGCCGCCGCAGGCCGAGACGACCCCGCCGCCGCCGACGCTGCCGCCCACGGCGACGCTGCCGCCGGTGCCGACCGCGCCCACGCCGCCGCCCGGCCGCCACGACCCCGCCGCGGCCGGTACCGCCCGCCGCCGTGCCGATGCCGCCGCGCGCCGTTGCCGTGCCGCCCCCGACGTTGCCGCCGCCCACCGCGCCAGCGACCAGGCCGCTGGCGCAAGCGGTGCCGCGATCGGTGCCGGTCCCGCCGGTGCCGATGCCGCCCTCGGCCGCGACCTTGCCGCAACCGGCGACGCCCGCCGCCCCATCGCCGCCCGCCTCGGCGTCCGCCCCCCGCAGCTTCCCCGAGTCTGGCCGCGCCGGGTCCCGCCGCCCCGCCGCCGCCGGCCTCCGTCGCCGCGCTGCCCGAGCCGGTGCCGGCCGGCACCGCGCCGATGCCGTCGGCCCCCGCCGCCGCGCCGCCCCGGCCGGCGTCCAGCCCGACCGTCGCGCCGCCGCTGGCGGTCGCGGCACTGCCTCGCCAGCCGCGCTCCGTCCGCGGCGCCGCATCCGCCTCGATCGCGATGCTGCCGCCGCCGGTGCCGATGCCCGCAACGCCGCGACCGACGCGGTCAGCGACTGCGCTGCCCCCGCCCGTTCCCATGCCCGCGGCCCCCGCGCCGCCGGCGCCGCATGAGCAGGAGCCGCCGGTGCGGCTGGCACTGGCGCCGCCGTTGCGCGACGTGCTGGTGCCGCCCGGCCGGCCCGTGCCGATGCCCGAACCCGCCCGCGAGCCAACGGCCCGCCCGACGCCGCTGCCGCGCCGCCAAAGCGGCTTCCCGGCGCCGATGGACCTGTCGTTCAATGATGCCCGCCCGGTCAGCGCCGGGCCGCGCGGCAACAACGGCGGCGGCGGCATCGACACGACGCCGAGCCGCGACGCGCTCAATTCGCGCGGCGCGATCCCGGCCGATCCCGGCGCTGCCGAGAGCAACATCCGCGTTCGCGGCGCCCATCTCGGCAAGGAGTGGATCGACCTGCTGCACGAATGGTGGACCGAGCACGCCTACTACCCGGACGAGGCGATCCGCCGCGACGAGGACGGCACCGTGCAGATCCACATGCACGTCGATCGCTGGGGCCATGTGCGGCTGGTCGAGCTGACCAGCCCCTCCGGCTCGCAATGGCTGGATGCGGGCGCGCTCGCGGTGTTCCGCAACGCGACGCTGCCGCCGTTCCCGCTGGCGACGCCGGAAGGCGAGGCCGACCTCGACCTGACGATCGACTACATCCTCATGCGCCGGTAGCGGCGGCGCCTACGCGGGGCCGCCCAGCACGTTCCGCGCCGCCGCCGCGTCCGTCGCGATCTGCGCCTTCAATTCGTCGATGCCGGCGAACTTCCGCTCCCCGCGCAGGAACACGTGCAGCGCGACCGCCAGTTCCGCGCCGTACAGATCGCCGGAATAGTCGAACAGGAACACCTCGAGCCGGCTCTCCGGCCCGGCGTTCACGGTCGGGCGGCGGCCGATATTGGCGACGCCCGGATGCGTGCTGCCGTCGGCCAGCCGCACCGTCACTGCGTAGACGCCGCGCGCCGGCTCCAGATGCCGGCCGAGCGGGACGTTGGCGGTCGGGAAGCCGATCGTGCGGCCGCGCTTGTCGCCGTGCATGACCGGGCCGCGGAGCGCCCAGGGCCGGCCCAGATCGCGGTGGCGCGTTCCGGATAGCCGTCCTGCAACGCGCGGCGGATGCGGCTCGAGGAGATCGGCCCGCCCTCGTCGGCGAGCATGGATCGCGGTGCTCGTGCCGATGCCGAGCGCCTCCGCCCGGTCGGCCAGGAACGCGGCATCGCCACCACGGCGATGGCCGAACGCGAAGTCCGGGCCGCACGTCAGATGCCGCGCGCCGAGGTCCGCATGCAGCACGTGCTTCACGAACTGCTCGGCCGTGATCAGGGTGAACGCGGTGTCGAACGGCAGTTCGTAGACCAGCCGCACGCCGAGTGCGGCCAGGGCGTCGGCCCGCTCGGCCGACAGCGTCAGCCGGAACGGCGGGTCGTCGGGGCGGAAATACTCGCGCGGGTGCGGCTCGAACGTCAGCACCGCGAGCGGCGCGTCCGGCCGGCGCGCCGTGCGCGGCGCGCAGCACGTGCGCGTGGCCGAGATGCACGCCATCGAAATTGCCGAGCGCGATGGTCGCGCCGCGGGCGTCGTTCGGCAGGTCGCGCCAGTCGCGAAACAGGCGCAGCGGTTCCGGCATCGTGCGCTCCTTCGGCCGTCCGCCGCGTTGTCCACAACCCGGACCGTCCCGTCCAGCCTCTTGCGCATCGGGCGGGGCCGGCGGAGAACGCGGGACCTTCGGAGAGGGGCACCCATGAACGCACCGGCACCATCGGACACCGCGGCCCGGGCCGCCGCGCTGCTGCAGGCGGCGCGCGGCAGCCCGGACAAACGGCTGCCGGCGCTGCCCGAGGCGCTGCGCCCGACAGATCGGGCGGCGGTGGTACGCGATCCAGAAGCTGGTCGCGGAGGGGGTTGCGATCGGCGGCTGGAAGGTCGGCACCGGCGGCCCCAACAAGCCGCCCTTCTGCGCGCCGATGCCGGCCGCCGGGATCAAGCCCAGCCCCGCGACCCTCGGCCCCGGGCTGTTCCGCGGCGTGGAAGCCGAGGTCGCGTTCAGCATCGGCCATGACCTGCCGCCGCGCGCCACGCCGTACAGCCGGCAAGAGGTGATCGCCGCGCTGGCGACCGCGCATCCGGTGATCGAGATCCTGGAGTTTGCCTTCCTCGATCCCGACGTCGTCGATTTCGACAGCAACCTGGCCGATTCGATGCTGCATGGCGGGTTCGTCTACGGCCCCGGCCGCGCCGACTGGCACGACCTCGATTTCCCCAACATCACCGTCACCCAGAGCATCAACGACGCGACGCTGACCCGCACCGGCAACCCGGCCGGCGACATGATCCGACTGGTGGAGTGGCTCGCCAACGAGGGCAGCGTCTGGGCCGGCGGGCTGAAATCGGGACAGATCGTCACCTGCGGCTCGTGGACCGGCAAGACGCCGGCGCCGGCGGGCGCGGCGCTGCGCGTCAGTTTCCCCGGGCTCGGCGACGCCGAGGCAAAATTTGCCGGCTGAGGGCGCGATGGAGCTGTCCGGCCGCGTCGCGCTGGTCACCGGGGCGAGCCGCGGTATCGGCGCGGCCGCGGCGATCGAACTGGCGCGGCGCGGCGCCCATGTGGTGCTGACCGCCCGCACCGAGGGCGGCCTCGACGAGACCGACGACGCGATCCGGGCGCTTGGCGGCCAGGCGACGCTGCTGCCGCTCGACCTGCTGGAGGGCGACCAGGTCGACCGGATCGGGCCGAGCCTGTACCAGCGCTTCAAACGCCTCGACATACTGGTCGGCAATGCCGGGGCGCTCGGCGTGCTGACGCCGGTGCCGCACATCCTGCCGCGCGACTGGGCCGAGGTGGTCGGCGTGAACATGAGCGCGGCGTGGCGGCTGATCCGCAGTTGCGCGCCGCTGCTGCTGGCGGCGGAGGCCGGGCGCGCGGTGTTCGTCACCAGCGGCATCGTGCGCCGCCCGACCGCCTACTGGGGCGCCTACGGCGCGACCAAGGCGGGGTTGGAACACCTTGTGCTGTCGTGGGCTGAAGAAACCCGGACCACGCGGTTGCGCATAAACCTGTTCGACCCGGGCGTGGTCGCGACCCGGCTGCGCCGTGCCGCGATGCCGGGCGAGGATGCGTCCAAGCTGCGCACGCCGGCCGACGTCGCGCCGGCGCTGGCAAACCTGTGTGCGCCGGCGGAGGCGCGGCACGGCGAGGTCGTGCGGTTCGATCCGCGGCCGTAGCAACTGTGCCGTTGCGGACCGGCTCGATCCTGGGTATTTTGGTGCAATCCGGTGATTATTCGTATCTCGGATTCGCCCGAGAAAAAGGAACGTGGCATGGCCCCTGGCGCAGCCTTCCACCGACCGTTCGGCAGAACCGCGGCTCCGGACGCACGGCGATGCCGCGCCCGGTGGTGGATCGCGTCGGCCGCTTCAATCGGCGTCGGCGCGGCGACCGGGTGCGTCACGATACCGCAATACGACAGCAAGACGGACGACATGCTGACGGGTCTGCAGAAGGACACCGACACGTTCATCGGGCATCTGTCCGATACCTACGACAATAGCACCAGTTCCGGGAAAGCCTGCGCGTACCCGCAAACATACAATCGTAGCAAGCAGTTCCGGCTCACCCTCGGCCTGCTCAAAACGCGGGCGGCCGCGTTGTACGCCAACACCGGCACCGAAGCCGCCCTGAACAACCTGCAGGCCACCTACGACGCGCTGGAGAATGCCCACAAGCAGGCGGACACCCGCCCCGACCACTGCATCCTTCCCGCACTCTGGCGACGGATCAGCAGGCCCTCGATTCGGCGATCGGCGGCCTGCTCAAGCTCGAACTGGCGAAGAAAGGAACCCTGTGAGATGGCGATCCTGAGCAGTGGCGACGTGTCCAGCATCGCCAATGCCATGCTGGCGTTCTGCAGAAGGGCGGCACGGCGCTGGCGGAATACGCGAAGTCGGAAGCCGCGAAGTTCGCCCAGTCGATCGAAACCATCGGCACCCTGTATGCCAGCCAGCAGATCGATCAGGACGAGGCCGCCGCGCAACTTGCGCTGCAGAAGGCCGCCTCGCAAACGGTCCTGACGAGTATCGAAGGCATCGGCGTCATCCTGGCCGGCCAGGCGATCAACGCGGATTGCAGGCGGTCGCGGGCATCGTCAACAAGGCGATCGGCTTCGCTCTGCTGTAGGTCCGCCGGGTCGCGGACAGCCCGGGGCTAGCCGAACCCGTATAGCTCCACTGGATTGGCGACGAGAATGCGGGTGCGCGTCGCCTCGTCCGGCGCCCAGGCCAGCAGCAGGTCGAAAAGGACGGAATTGTCCGGCTTGGTGCCGGCTTCTCGGTCGGGTGCGGCCAGTCGCTGCCCCAGACGAGGCGCTCCGGCGCCGCCTTCACGTAGGCCTGCGCGACTTCGTCTGTCGGCGTAGCTCGGCGGGCCGACGGTCGATGTCGCCATAGGCGCCGGACAGTTTGACCCAGGCTTTGCCGCGTTGCAGCAGGTCGCAGACCAGTGCAAATGTCGGATCGTTCTACGCCAACCGGCTCGCGCACATGCGCGAGGTGGTCGAACACGATCGGGCACGGCACGCGCTGCCACACTCCGCGCGGCCAGAATGTCGTCGGCCGTCATGTTGACCTGGATGTGCCAGCCGAGCTGTGCACGCGCTTCGACAGCGGCTCGACCATGTCGAGCGTCGTCGTGCCGCCCTGCGCGAGGTTGAAGCGGATGCCGCGCACGCCGGCCGCATGCAGCCGCTGCAACTCGGCGTCGGTGACTCCGTGTTGACCACCGCGACGCCGCGCGCCGGCGGGCCAAACTGCTTCAGCGCGTCCAGCATGCAGCGGTTGTCGGTGCCGTAGGTCGAGGGCTGCACCACGACGTTCGGGTGGTGCCGATGCGCTGCTGCAACAGGCGATAGTCGGCGACGGTCGCGTCGGCCGGCTTCAGCACCGCCTGCGGCGCGATCGGGAAACGCGAGTCGTAGATGTGGTGGTGGCAGTCGGTCGCGTTCGGCGGCGCCTTGAACGTCGGCCGCTCGGTTCCCGCCGACCACGGCACCTGCTGCGCCGCCGCTGCCCCGGAAAAAGCCAGACCGGCGGCAGCCGCGGCGCCCGAAATCAGCACCGTTCGGCGCGCGCATTTGTCGCTTGGCACGAACGTTTCCTCCGGCTTTTGCGGTGCGCAGCAAAATGCCGGTGCGCCGGCTTGCGCAAGCCACGTCGATGCGGTTCGCTCTCGGCGGCGTGAACCGTTCCAGAAGACGGCGCGAAGCGCAGGAGCGACCACGATGACCACGCCAATGATCCTGGCCGACCCGTTCCCGCGCACGCTGGACGGGCATCTGTGATGCGGAAACGCGTCGCCGCCTCGATGCGCTCGGCCGCCTCGAAGTGTTCGAGGGGCGGCGCGATGCCGGACGACATGATCGACCGCGACTCCCCGAGGCCGGGCATCCTGATCGGCCAGACCGCGCTGTCGCGCGTGCCGCCTGGAACGGGCCGCCAACCTGCGCGCGGTGTTCAACGTCGAGACCAATTTCCTGCCCAATATCGACTATCAATACTGCCAGGAACGCGGCATCTGGGTGCTGAGCCCGACCGCCGCATTCGCCCAGGCGGTCGCGGAAACGCGCGCTGGCGATGGCGATCGAC
>CAVOOS010000021.1:0-310732 GCA_963697635.1 uncultured Solirubrobacterales bacterium
TGTTGGCGGCGGTGCCGATTGGCGCATAAACGGCGAAGTTGGGCGAAGGGCGTCGCGGTTGTGCGTGGGCGGCGTGCCGCCGCATGCTGTCGTTGGCGTCCGTCTGCGATGAGGGTGGCGCCGTGCTCGTGGCCGTCCAGAGCCTGCCCTCGGGCTTGACCCGAGGGACGCTTCGCGCCGCGCAAGGGCGCGGTGCCCTTCGGGCATCCTGGACCGCCACTGTGCGCGACGCCTGGGCAGGGCGCAGGTCGGGACGGCAGGATGGCCGCCTTGATCGAACCACAGGATGATGGTTTGGCAAGAACGGGCGTTGATCAGCGGGCGTCGTCGTGGTGGTCAGTGGTTCCGGAGAGTTGATTGCGCTGGTGCAGCATCTCCTCCTGCAAGCGGCAGCCGTAGCGCGCGCAGATTCGGTCTTTGAGTTCGTCCAGCAACTCGAACACCGCCAAGGCTTGCTCGTCGGACCAGGTTGCCGGAATTTCGACGGTGATCGGCGCCAGATGCGCGGGCAGTGGCGCGGATGCAGTCATGGTCTGACGCCGCGGCGCTTGCTGACACGCCGTTCGGCGCGCTCCTGTGCTTCCTTGAGGCGATAGGATTCGCCATCGATGGCGACGATCTCGGAGTTGTGGACGAGGCGATCGATCAGCGAGACCACACAGGCAGCGTTGGGGAACACCTCGCGCCACTCGGAGAAGGTGCGGTTGGTGGTGACCAGCGTGCTCTTGTTCTGATAGCGCCGGGAGATCAGTTCGAACATGAGATCGGCGTGGCGGTTGGAGTAGGAGAGGTAGCCGACTTCGTCGATCACCAGCAGCTGCGGGCGCGCGTAGTGGCGCAGGCGGCTGCGCAGTGCGGAATCACTGTCGAGCGCCGCGAGATCGCCGAGCAGCTGCCCCGCCGTGGTGAACAGCACGGTGTGCCCGCGGGTCAGCGTCTGGTGGGCGATGTTCTGCGCGATCATGGATTTGCCGACGCCGTTGGGGCCGACGAGCACGACGTTGGTGGCGTCGTCGAGAAAGTCGAGCGCCATCAGCGCCTCGATGGCGGCGCGGTCGCAGCGCTTGGGCCAGGCCCAGTCGAAGTCGCAGAGCGGCTTGAAGTGGCCGATATGCGCCGTGCGCAGACGACGCTCCAGAGCCTGCCCCTGCGAAGGCGGGGGCTGCGCCGCGAACGTTCCTGCTCCTCCCAGCCGAGCAGCGCGGCGACCCAGTGTTCGCCGGCCACCTCGCCCCAATGTGCCAGCAGCCCGTGCAGGTTGAGCGCGCCCGCCCTGGCACGCTGGGGATCGCGCTGCAGTCGTCGGAACCGGCGGCATCGTTGGCCTCCTGCAGCTGGTCATAGGTTTCAAGCGGGTGCGGCCGCACCGGCGCATCGCGGTCGCGCACATGGGCTGGCAGCACCAGGGCAACCGGCGGCGCGGCGCCGATCTGCTGGCGTCGGCGTTCGAGGGCGACGCGCACGGCATTGGGGTGCGGCACGTCGCGCACCAGCGCCTCGAGGATGGCGTCCTGTACCGCGGCGGCGCCGTAGCGTTCGAGCAGGCGCATCAGCGCGGAGGTGATGGCGCCGAGATTGCCGCCGCGCTCGGCGGCGCGGTTGAGCAGGGCCTGGCTGGCGGGAGCCGCCTGCGCGAGGCGGTCGGTGGCGCTGTGCTGACGCGCGGCGCGCTTGTCGTCGACCAGCGCCTGGATATGGGCGGGGTCTTCGACCTGCGCGCCCCCTGCTTGGCGTTGGGGTCGTAACTTCGCCAGTGGCGAGCGAGCACGTCCGCGCCGTCGGCGATGCGCACCTCATGGGGATCGGCGAGCACGGTCAGAATGCGCCGGACATGCGGCGTGCGGCACCGAGTAGTCGTTGAGGTCGAAGCGGACATAGGGCGTCTTGCCCACCGACACGGTGACGTGCTCGAGCAGCGGCGGCGGGTTGTCCGGCAGGGCGAGCAGTCGGGATTTTTCCTCGGCGAACACGTCGCCGACGGTGCGGGCGGGGTCGTCAGGGCAGCGGCGGTCAGCGGCGACGCCGATGCACCACGCCTCGGCCTGGGCGTTGAGGTCGTCCAGGCCGGTGAAGCTACGGGCGGCGAAGAACGCGTCGCGGACGTAGCGAATGGCGCGTTCCACGCGGCCTTTCTCATTGCCGCGCGCGATCGCCACGGGCCGGGGTTCGTAACGGTAGTGCCCGGCGAAGCCGAGCAGGGTGGGATGGAAGCGGATCGCGTCGCCGCGCCGCTCCAGCACTGCGCTCTTGAGATTGTCATAGAGCAGGACGCGCGGGACGCCGCCCCAGGCGGTGAAGGCGGCGACATGGCCACGCAGGAAGTTTTCCATGCGGGCATCCAGGCAGAAGCGCAGGAAGATTTGCCGCGAGTGGCTCAGCACCATGACGAACGCCATCAACGGACGCCGCGCACGGCCGATCTCCAGATGGCCGAAGTGGCCCCAATCGACTTGTCCCTGTTCGCCGGGAAGGGTGCGCAGGCGCAGATAGGCCTCGGCCTTGGGGCGCGGCCGATGGCAGGCGATGAGGTGGCGGAAGTGATCGGGGCGGCCGGGATAGCCACGCTCGCGCACCATGGCGTAGAGGCGGCTGGCCGTCAGCCTGGGGAATGCCGCGAGCGTCTGGGTGATGAACGGCAGATAGGCATCGATCTTCGAGGGCCGCGGCGGCGGCCCGATCCGGGGCAGCCCAGCCTGTGCGAGCACGCGCTGCACCATGCCGGCGGACCCGGGTGGTGGATGTGCAACTGCGCGGCGATCGTGCCGATTGGCCACTTCTCGACGTGGTGGTAGCGCAGGATCTGCGCCTCGATGTCAGGCGGCGTTACCATGGCGTCTGAACCCCGTCCGGTCGTGTGCAACTCGGCCGCGATGACGCCGGCGGCGACGCAGGAACCCCTGGCGCAACAGCGGCGGGCAGCCGCGACCGCACCAGTGGCAGTGCGGGCCCGGCGGCCGAGGCCCGTCGGCGGGGGAAGCCTCGTCATGCGTGGCCGTCATCGCGACCGGTGGCAGCAGATCATCCGCCGGCGGCGGCGGTGAACCGTGATGCGTCACTCTTTCTTGTCGCGCCCGGTAGCGGCCCTGCCGCGCGGCGTGCATCCGGCCGCCGCGAGGGGTTTTCTGGTAGCGCTGCCCGGCCGCGACGACGGTCTCCCGTCGGGCTCGCGAGGCGCAGCCGTGGTTGCAGTAGATCTGGCCACGGTCGCAGCAGCTGCAGATGATCACCTGATCGCGGCAACCCGCGCACACGAACAGGCGGCCGGAGATCGCCTCGGCCTGCGCTGCGTCGCAGACGATGTGAATCGGCGTGGAAAATTGACCCCCTGAAGCGGGGGATCGGCGTCCAAAATTGACCCCCCCTGATCGTTGGTTGCTGGGGTGCCTGCTGGGTCGGGAAGCAGGTGCCGGGGGATGTTGGTGGTGGAGACGGTCGGTCGGATACGGCGGGAGCATTTTGTCCGGGGCAAGTCGATCAGGGAGATCGCGCGCGATCTCCGGCTGTCGCGGAACACGGTCCGCAAGATTCTGCGCTCGCCGGAGACGGCGTTTGCGTATGAACGCGAGGTTCAGCCGCAGCCCAAGCTGGGGCGCTGGACATCGGATCTGGATCGGATGCTGGAGGCGAACGCGACGAAGTCGCCTCGGGAACGCCTGACCCTGATCCGGGTGTTCGAGGACCTGCATGGTCTGGGCTATCAGGGCGGCTACGACGCGGTGCGTCGCTACGCCCGCGCCTGGCAGCGCGAGCATTCCAGCCAGACACAGCCTGCCTTCGTTCCGCTGTCATTCGCACCCGGCGAGGCCTACCAGTTCGACTGGAGTCACGAGGTTGTTCTGCTGAACGGCGTGACGGTGACGGTGAAGGTCGCGCACATGCGACTGTGCCATAGCCGGATGCCGTTCGTACGGGCGTATCCGCGCGAGACGCAGGAGATGGTGTTCGACGCGCACGAACGCGCCTTCGCGTTCTTCAAGGGCGCCTGCACGCGCGGCATCTACGACAACATGAAGACGGCGGTCGAGACGGTCTTCGTCGGCAAGGACCGCCAGTATAATCGTCGCTTCCTGCAGATGTGCGCGCACCACCTGGTTGAGCCGGTCGCCTGTACGCCGGCCGCGGGTTGGGAGAAAGGTCAGGTCGAGAATCAGGTCGGCGTGGTGCGCGAGCGCTTCTTCACGCCGCGGCTGCGGTTCAAGACCCGTGACGAACTCAATGCCTGGCTGCTCGACAAATGCGTCGCCCACGCCCGCGCGCATGCGCATCCCGAGCGACCGGAGCTGACGGTCTGGGATGTGTTCGAGGAGGAACGGCCCAAACTGGTCGCCTATCGCGGTCGGTTCGATGGGTTCCATGCGCTGGCGGCCTCGGTCTCGAAGACCTGCCTGGTCCGCTTCGACAACAACAAATACTCGGTGAACGCCAGCGCGGTGGGCCGCCCGGTCGAGATCCAAGCGTATGCGGATCGCGTGGTCATCCGTCAGGACGGACGCGGCGTCGCCGAGCATCCGCGCAGCTTCGGGCGCGGCGAGGCGATCTACGATCCCTGGCACTATGTTCCGGTGCTGGCGCGCAAGCCCGGCGCCCTGCGCAATGGCGCGCCGTTCAAGGATTGGGTGCTGCCGACGGCATTGGGGCAGGTACGCCGCAAGCTCACCGGCTCCAACGACGGCGATCGCCAGATGGTCGCCATCCTCGCCGCCGTGCTGACCGACGGATTGCCGGCGGTCGAGGCCGCCTGCGCGCAGGCGCTGACCGAGGGTGTGCATTCGTCCGACGTGATTCTCAACATCCTATCTCGCCGCCGCGATCCCGGCCCGGCGGTGACCGTGCTCACGCCGGATGCGTTGCGGCTGCGGCACGCGCCCGTCGCCGACTGCGCCAGATACGATCAGCTCAGGGGCGTCTGACCATGGAACGGACCGAACTTCCCGACATGATGACCACGCTCAAGCTCTACGGCATGCGGAGCGCGTACGATGAGGTCCTCGCCACCGCGCTGAAGCGCCAGCACCAGCCGCAGCGCTTCGCCGGCGATCTGCTGAAGGCGGAGATTTCGGAGAAGCAGGCGCGCTCGATCAAATACCAACTCACCATCGCCAGACTGCCGCTGGCCAAGGACGCCGACGACTTCGCGTTCGCGCAGACGCCGATCAACGAGGGCGTGGTGCGCGATCTGATGGGCGGCGGCTTCATCGCGCAGCAGCGCAACATCGTGCTGATCGGCGGAACCGGCACGGGGAAGACGCACCTGGCGCTGGCGATCGCGCGCAGCTGCATCCGTGCCGGATCGCGTGGCCGCTTCTTCAACACCGTCGATCTCGTCAACCGGCTCGAAGCCGAAACGCGGGCCGGTCGGCAAGGACGTCTGGCTGATTATCTGGCACGTCTGGACTTCGTCATCCTGGACGAGCTCGGCTATCTGCCGTTCGCGCAGGCCGGCGGGCAGCTGCTGTTCCATCTCGTCAGCCGCCTCTATGAGCGTACCTCCGTCATCGTCACCACCAATCTCGCCTTCGGCGAATGCCCTCCGTTGCCATTCCACTGGCCTACGGCCAGCGGAACCTTGGGCAACTCCGCCCAGCGTCTTCGGCGATCCGAAGATGACCACCGCCCTGCTCGACCGGCTCACCCACCACTGCGACATCGTCGAGACCGGCAACGACAGCTGGCGCCTCAAGAACCGCGCCTGAACCAGTCGGGAACTGGCCCCGCAGTCAACCGCGCTTCGTGACATAACGATTGGGAGTGGAGCTCATGCCGCGCAAACCCATCGGTGACACCGCCATGACGGACGCCGAGCGCCAGGCCCGCTACCGCGCCGCACACGCGGCGGGGGCGCCGGTGATCCGCACGCGTCGCCCGGCCGACCATCGCAGCCGGGCCCGCCGCTGGCGTGACGCGGTGACCGTGCTGACCGAGCTGCAAAGCCAATACGCCATCTGGCGCGACGCGCTGCCGGACAACCAGCAGGACAGCGCGCTGGCCGACGCCCTGCAAGCCATCTGCGATCTTGACCTCACCGAGATACAGGCGATCGAGCCACCCCGCGGCTTCGGCCGCGACTGACCATCCAAGCCGCCGGCATCGCAGAGTGGCTCGGGACGGTAGCCCACAGGCGTGACGTATACGTCACCCCCCGCGCGCCGCTGCGTCAGCCTCCTGAAGGGGCACTCCGCGGCGCGCGGGTCCCCCCTGTGGACTACCGCCCCAAGCCGCCGCGTCGGGGGGTCAATCTTCGACGCCGATAGGGGGTCAAATTTGGACGCCGATTGACACCTGCCGTCCGCCATCCGCCGCGTTGTCATCGCCGTGGACCCGGACGCGCCCGGCGAAGCCGCCGCACAGAGTGCTGCCGATCGATGGCGCCGCGCCGGACTGTCGGTACAACTCGCCAGACCCGTCGGACACGGCGACTTCAACGACGTTTTCCGCGCCCGGTTCACGCACGATGCCGGATGATGCCGGCTTCACCCTGGAGGATGCGCGCGCACGATTGCTGATCCACGGTAGCGACCTGCCCTGTACTGCGCGTGACATCGCAATTCTCTTGTCCAAGACTGGATTGTATTTCGAGCGCGGCAAGCCGGTCAGCCTGGTGCCCGACGAACTCTCCGGCTGGCAAGTAGCACGACCGCTGACCCGAGAGTCAGTCGTCCATGCCGTCCACGCCGTCGCGCAGCCTTTCGTCCAGCGTCCCCGGAAAGGCGGCGGGGTGGACGATGTGGATGTGACGCTGTCGGACCGGGTGGCAGCGCTTTACCTGGACCTGGACGGGCAGCGCGGCCTACCTGCGCTGCGTGGCATCTCGTATGCGCCGATCCTTTCATCGGGTGGGGCCATCTGCTCCGTTGAAGGCTATGACCTCCGAACTGGCCAATGGTGCGCGAGCGTCCCGGACCTGTCCGGGCTGTTGCCGGCGAACCCGACGAAGAAGCAGGCGTTAGCATCCTTGCTGAAGCTGCGAAAAGTTTTCGCCACGTTCCCCTTTGCCGACGCGCCACGTCGTCGCACCCGCAACGGGGTGGAGTTGGTGAACTTAGCGCTGCGGCCGGGCATGGATGAGAGCAACTTGCTGGCCGGACTGATGACCGCCATCTGCCGGCCAAGCCTGGATGTCGCTCCGGGCCTTCTGGTGCGCGCGCCCGACATAAACGGCAGCGGAACCGGCAAAGGACTATTGGCGAAAGCCGTGTGCGCCATCGCTTTCGGCCGCTTCCCCGACGCGTTCACGGGCGGGCCGAATGTCAGGGAACTTGAGTTGCGATTGGGCGCCGCCTTGATGGAGGCAGCGCCAGCAATCTTCCTCGACAACCTCAACGGGGTAGCCCTGCAATCGGACCTGTTGGCCAGCGTGCTGACCGAACCCCTGGCATCCCTGCGCGTTCTCGGATTGTCCAAAATGGTGAGGCTGAATGCGTCGGCCTTCGTAGTTATCACGGGCAATGGTTGAGAGTCTCGCCGAAGACTTGGTGCGCCGATTCATGATGGTGGAGTTGGATGCCCGCACCGAAGACCCCGAAGCCCGCCGCTTTACGGGCGATTTGTTGGCGGACATCAACGGCCGACGCGCTGAATTGCTGGCCGCTGCCCTGACCATCTGGCGCTGGGCGCAGATGAATCCACGCAAGCTGACCCGTGGGGCGCCGTTCGGAGGCTACACGCAGTGGGGTGCTTGGGTGCGCGATCCGCTATTGACGCTGGGCGCCACCGACCCGGTGGCACGCATCGCGGACATCAAGGCCAGGGATGTGCGCAGGCAGGACACTGCACTGCTGTTCCAGACCTGGGATGAAAAGCACGGCAGCAAACCGATGCGCGCTTCCGCGCTTGGTCCCGAGGTCACAGCGATCATTGATCCGCACGGGAGGGGCCGCCAATTCGTGTCCGCGGCGCTCGCTAAATTGGAAGGAACCCGGATCGCGTCCTTCATTCTCACACGCTCCAAGTCGCCAGGAAAATGGGGTGCCGACACCTACGCCGTCTCGTCACCGCTTCCCTTGGTCGATCCGCCGGCACCGGAGTCCGCGGGGGGATAGGGGGTCTCGACGGAGCGCGATTTGGATTTGTGGACCATGCTCCCAGTGCGCGCTTTGCCGCGAAATCCGCTCGTAAACATTTTTCGGCCATCCCCGAGCGGAAGCTTGGCCGTCACGAGACCCTATGCCCCCTATGATCCCGATGGGATGGCGATCCCGACGCGCGACCTTCTGGCATCACGGGTCCTTCCCTTGCCCACCCGCATCCGCGGGCATTTTGCGCCCCGGTCGGCCGGGCTGCCCGATAGCGTTTGACCAGCCGTATTGTTGTTGTTGTTTTCGATTGGCGGGGAGGTTTCTGGCGCCCGCGTCCTGTCAATGTCCTATCAGCAGATTTCCGTGCCCGCCGCTTGGACCGCCCGCGCACCAAAATTTTTGCTAGTTTTCAGCGTCTTGTGCTGGTGGGCGCAGTAGGACTCGAACCTACGGCCCGCTGATTAAGAGTCAGCTGCTCTACCAACTGAGCTATGCGCCCGGCCGGGCAGCCGCCGAGGGCTCGGCGGACCACCGGGGCGTCCCTATACCAACGGCAGGCCGGCCTGTGAACCCCCGTCGCGATCCCGCCGGCCTCGGCTGCTTGCGTGCCCCGCACCCCCGTGCTTCGGTGGACGCAAGGCAAGCACCAACGAATCGCGAGGGGGGCCGGTTGGCCTACGCGCTGCAGCAACTGATCAATGGCATCACGCTGGGCATGATCTACGGGCTGATCGCCGTCGGCTACACGATGGTCTACGGCATCATCGGCATGATCAATTTCGCCCATGGCGATGTCTTCATGATCGGCGCGTTCCTGTCGCTGATCGCGCTGACCCTGCTCTCCGGCTTCGGCATCACCTCGGTGCCGCTGGCGCTCGCGCTGACGCTGTTCGCCGCCTGGCGATCGCCGCGATGTACGGCTGGACGGTGGAGCGGATCGCCTACCGGCCGTTGCGCGGCTCTTTCCGCCTCGCGCCGCTGATCAGCGCCATCGGCATGTCGATCATGCTGCAGAACTTCGTCCAGGTCAGCCAGGGCGCGCGCGACCTGAACCTGCAGCCGCTGATCCCCGGCGGGGTCACGCTGATGGAGCAGAACGGATTTGCCGTTCAGCTCTCCTGGATGCAGATGGTGATCTCCGTCGCCACGCTGCTGCTGCTGGCGGTGTTCACCTGGCTGGTGACGCGCACGCCGCTCGGCCGGGCGATGCGCGCCTGCGAGCAGGACCTGAAAATGGCGAGCCTGCTCGGCATCGATACCGACCGCACCATCAGCCTGACCTTTGTCATCGGCGCGGCGCTGGCCGCCGTCGCCGGGCTGCTGTTCCTTCTGTACTACGGCTCGATCGATTTCTTCATCGGCTTTTCGGCGGGCGTCAAAGCGTTCACCGCGGCGGTGCTGGGCGGCATCGGCAGCCTGCCGGGCGCGGTGCTGGGCGGCCTCGCGATCGGCCTGATCGAGAGTTTCTGGTCGGGCTATGCGAGCGTGCCGAATACAAGGACGTCGCCGCGTTCTCGGTCCTGGTCATCGTGCTGATCTTCCTGCCGACCGGCATGCTCGGCCGCGCCGAGATGGAGAAGGTATGAGCGTGCGCCGACTGCCTTGGGCCGCCGTGCTGCGCGACGCCGCGCTGTCCGCGCTGGTGGCGCTCGGCCTGTTCGTCGCGCTGATCGGGCTGAAGCTGGTTACCACCGACAACGGGCTCGCGCTGCAGCAGCGCTGGGGACTGCTGGCAACGGTGGTCGCCGCGGTGTTCGTCGGCCGGCTGCTGCTCCAGGGCTGGCGCGCCTGGCGGCCGGTCGGCACGCCGACGCCACGCCGGCTCGCCGAGGCGATCACCCATGCCGGGCGCTGGGTCGGGCCGCTGTTCCTGCTGCTGGCGCTGACCTTGCCGCTGTACAGCGGCCGCTACGTCATCGATCTCGGCATCCTGGTGCTGACCTATATCATGCTGGGCTGGGGCCTGAACATCGTCGTCGGCCTCGCCGGGCTGCTCGATCTCGGCTACGTCGCGTTCTACGCGGTCGGCGCCTATTCCTACGCGCTGCTCGCCACCACTTTCGGCCTCGGCTTCTGGACGACGCTGCCGCTGGCCGGCATCCTCGCGGCGTGCTGGGGCGTCATGCTCGGCTTCCCGGTGCTGCGGCTGCGCGGCGACTATCTCGCCATCGTCACGCTGGCGTTCGGCGAGATCATCCGCATCGTGCTGATCAACTGGGTCTCCCTGACCGACGGGCCGAACGGCATCACCGGCATCCCGCGCCCCACCTTGTTCGGCCTGAAGTTCAACGACAGCGGCGACCCGGACACCTTCGCCGGGTTCTTCAACATCGACTACAGCGTCATCCAGCGGGTGATTTTCCTGTACTACGTCATCCTTGGCTTGGCGCTGCTGACCAACTGGGTGACGCTGCGCCTGCGCCGCCTGCCGCTCGGCCGCGCCTGGGAGGCGCTGCGCGAGGACGAGATCGCCTGCCGCTCGCTCGGCATCAACGTCACCGAACACGAAACTGACCGCGTTCGCCATCGGCGCCATGTTCGGCGGCTTCGCCGGCGCGTTCTTCGCCACCCGCCAGGCGTTTCATCAGCCCCGAGAGCTTCACCTTCATCGAAAGCGCCACGGTGCTGGCGATCGTCGTACTCGGCGGCCTGGGCAGCCAGCTCGGCGTGGCGCTGGCGGCGATCGTCATGATCGGCGGCACCGAGCTGTTCCGCGAGTTCGCCGAATACCGGATGCTGATGTTCGGCCTGGCGCTGGTGGTGATGATGGTGCTGCGGCCGCGCGGCCTGGTCTCCGGCCGGGTGCCCTCGGTGTCGCTCGGCGCCGAAGGAAATCGCCGCCGAACTGGTCGCGCAGGGCCGGGGCTGAGCGGCCGGCGATGCCGCACTGCTGCTGTCGGTCGACCGACCTGACCATGCGCTTCGGCGGCCTGAAAGCGGTCGACGAGCTGTCGTTCGAGGCCCGCGCCGGCGACATCACCGCCGTGATCGGCCCCAACGGCGCCGGCAAGACCACGGTGTTCAACTGCATCACCGGCTTCTACCGCCCGACCGAGGGCGGCATCGCGCTGACCCACCCGGACGGCGCGCCAGTTCGCGCTGCACCGCATGCCCGGCCACCGCATCGCCTCGCCGCGCCAAGGTCGCGCGCACGTTCCAGAACATCCGTTTGTTCGCCGGCATGACGGTGCTGGAGAACCTGCTGGTCGCGCAGCACAACATGCTGATGCGCGCCAGCGGTGAACGGCGTGCTGGCGGTGCTCGGCCTCGGCGGCTACGGCACGCGCCGAAGCGGGCGGCTGGAAAAGGCGCGCGGATGGCTCGATGCGATCGGCCTGCTCGACCGCGCCGACGATCCGGCGGGCGCCTTGCCCTACGGCGCGCAGCGGCGGCTGGAGATCGCGCGCGCGATGTGCATCGACCCGGTGCTGCTGTGCCTCGACGAGCCGGCCGCCGGCCTCAACCCGCGCGAGACCGAGGAACTGTACCGACGCTGCTGATGCGCATCCGCGACGGCGGCTGCTCGCTGCTGCTGATCGAGCACGACATGGGCGTGGTGATGCGGATCTCCGACCACATCGTCGTGCTGGACCACGGCAAGAAGATCAGCGACGGCACGCCCGCCGAGGTGCGCGCCGACCCGCGGTGATCGCCGCCTATCTCGGCGAGGGCGACGAGGACGAGACGAGGCTGCGCCCGAAGGCGCCGAGGCGGCATGAGCGCGCTGCTGTCGCTGTCCGGCGTCACCGCGTTCTACGGCGCGATCCAGGCGTTGCAAGGGCGTCGACCTGGAGGTGAACGAAGGAGAGATCGTCACGCTGATCGGCGCCAACGGCGCCGGCAAATCGACGCTGATGATGACGATCTGCGGCAACCCGCGCGCCCGCGACGGCGACATCCGCTACGACGGCGCACGACATCACCAGACTGCCGACTTACCAGATCATGCGCCGCGGCATCGCCCAGTCGCCGGAGGGGCGGCGGATTTTCGCCGCGCATGACGGTGCACGAAAACCTGCTGATGGGCGCCGCAGGCCGCCGACACCGCCGAGGTCGACGAAATGCTCGAGCAGGTGTTCGCGCTGTTCCCGCGCCTGAAGGAGCGAATCGGCGCAGCGCGGCGGCACGCTGTCGGGCGGCGAGCAGCAGATGCTGGCGATCGCCCGCGCGCTGATGTCGCCGGCCGCGGCTGCTGCTGCTGGACGAGCCGTCGCTGGGCCTGGCGCCGCTGGTGGTGCGGCAGATTTTCGGCGCGATCCGCGAACTCAACCGCGCCACCGGGCTGACCGTGCTGCTGGTGGAACAGAACGCCTACCAGGCGCTGCGGCTGGCGCATCGCGGCTACGTGCTGGTGAACGGCGCGATCACCATGGCCGGCACCGGCGCGGAGTTGCTGGCGCGGCCGGAAATCCGCGCCGCCTATCTGGAAGGCGCGCACTAGCCGCGACCCGCGATGCCGCGTTTGCGCAGGTGGCGTGAAAAGTTTACCGCTTCTTATGCTGCACCTGCGTCTTGCCGCTCCCGGTCCGTTGGGCTAGCAACACCGCGCCTTCCGGGCAGCCGGGCGCCCGGCGGTCCCCGTTTCCCGCCGCTTCGCCCGGGCGACGGTGCCTCCTCTCTCCCCGGCCGTGGAAGGACGCCTCCCGCATGGCACGCAACAAGATCGCCCTCGTCGGCGCCGGCAATATCGGCGGCACGCTCGCCCACCTGATCGGGCTCAAGGAGCTGGGCGACGTCGTCCTGTTCGACGTGTTCGGGGGCGTGGCGGCCGGCAAGGCGCTCGATATCATGCAGTCCGGCCCGGTCGACGGGTTCGACGCCGCGATGGCCGGCGGCTCCGACTACGCCGCGATCAAGGGCGCCGACGTGGTGATCGTCACCGCCGGCTTCCCGCGCATGCCCGGCATGAGCCGCGACGACCTGCTGGCCAAGAACGCCGGCGTCGTTGCCCAGGTGGCCGAGGGGATCAAGACCTACTGCCCGGATGCGTTCGTGATCGTCATCACCAACCCGCTCGACGTGATGGTCTGGGTGATGCAGCAGAAATCCGGCCTGCCCGCGAACAAGGTGGTCGGCATGGCCGGCGTGCTGGACAGTTCCCGTTTTCGTCTGTTTCTCGCGCAGGAATTCGGCGTCTCCGTGGAGGACGTGACCGCTTTCGTGCTCGGCGGCCACGGCGACACGATGGTGCCGCTGACCCGCTACTCGACGGTCGCCGGCATCCCGGTGCCGGACCTGATCAAGATGGGCTGGACGACCCAGGAAAAGATCGACGCGATCGTCACGCGCACCGCCAACGGCGGCGGCGAGATCGTCAAGCTGCTGGAGAAAGGCAGCGCGTTCTATGCGCCGGCAGCCAGCGCCATTGCGATGGCCGAGGCGTACCTGAAGGACAAGAAGCGCGTGCTGCCCTGCGCGGTCAGCCTGAACGGCGAGTATGGAGTGAGCGGCCTCTATATCGGCGTGCCCGTCGTGCTCGGCGCGGGCGGGGTGGAGAAGGTCGTGGAAGTGCAGTTCACGCCGGCGGAACAGGCCGCGTTCGACAAGTCGGTGGGCGCGGTGCGGGACCTGATCGAAGCCTTCAAGAAGCTGGGCGTCTGACGCCAATGAACATCCACGAGTACCAGGCGAAGGACCTGCTGCGCGGCTATGGCGTCGCGGTGCCGGAAGGCCACGTCGCCTGGACGCCGGACGAGGCGGCGGATGTCGCGGCCAAGTTGCCGGGGCCGGTGTACGTGGTGAAGTCGCAGATCCACGCCGGCGGCCGCGGCGCCGGCCGCTTCGCCGACGACCCGAACGGCAAGGGCGGCGTGCGATTGGCCCGCTCGGCGGACGAGGTGCGCGCCGCCGCCGAGGCGATGATCGGCCACACGCTGATCACCAAGCAGACCGGCGCCGCCGGCCGCCGCGTCAACCGCGTCTATGTCGAGGCCGGCTGCGACATTTCCCGCGAACTGTACCTCTCGCTGCTGGTCGATCGCGCCACGTCGCGGATCACCGTCATGGCCTCGACCGAAGGCGGCATGGAGATCGAGGAGGTCGCGGCACACCATCCGCAGAAGATTTTTCGCGTGGCTATCGACCCGGCGACCGGCATCTCCGCGTTCCACGCGCGCAAGCTGGCCTACGGACTTGGCCTGACCGGCAAACAGATTTCTGCCTTTGGCAAGTTCGTGGCTGCCATGTACCAGGCGTTCACCGCGCTCGACTGCTCGATCGTGGAAATCAACCCGCTGGTCGTCACCGGGGCCGGCGAAGTGCTGGCGCTGGACGCAAAAGTCAGCTTCGACGACAACGCGTTGTTCCGCCATCCGGATCTGGAAAAACTGCACGACGATGCGGAGGAAGACCCGAAGGAGCTGGAAGCGGCCAAATACAGCCTGAACTATGTTGCACTCGACGGCACCATCGGTTGCATGGTCAACGGCGCCGGGCTCGCGATGGCGACGATGGACATCATCAAGCTGTACGGCGCCGCACCGGCCAACTTTCTCGACGTCGGCGGCGGCGCCACCAAGGAGCGGGTGACGGCGGCGTTCAAGATCATCCTGTCCGATCCCAACGTCGAAGGCATCCTGGTCAACATCTTCGGCGGCATCATGCGCTGCGACGTGATCGCCGAGGGCGTGGTGGCGGCGGCGCGCGAGGTCAGCCTCAATGTTCCGCTGGTCGTCCGGCTCGAAGGCACCAACGTGGAACTGGGAAAACAGATCCTCGCGCATTCGGGTTTGAAAATCATCGCCGCCGACAATCTGGCCGACGCCGCCGAAAAGGTGGTCAAAGCCGTCAAGGAGAGTGCGTGACATGGCGATCCTGGTCGACGCCAACACGCGCGTGATCACGCAGGGCTTTACCGGCGCGCAGGGCACATTCCATTCCGAACAGGCCATCGCCTACGGCACGAAGGTCGTCGGCGGCGTCACGCCGGGCAAGGGCGGCACCACGCATCTCGACCTTCCGGTGTTCGATACCGTGGCCGAAGCGATCGCCCGCACCGGCGCGACGGCGAGCGGGATTTACGTGCCGCCGCCGTTCGCGGCCGACGCGATCCTTGAGGCGATCGACGCCGAAGTGCTGCTGATCGTGGCCATCACCGAGGGCATCCCGGTGCTCGACATGGTTCGCGTCAAGCGCGCGCTTACCGGCTCGAAGTCGCGGCTGATCGGGCCGAACTGCCCGGGCGTGATCACGCCGGACGCCTGCAAGATCGGCATCATGCCCGGCCATATCCACCGCCGCGGCAAGGTCGGCATCGTCTCCCGCTCCGGCACGCTGACCTACGAGGCGGTGGCGCAGACGACGGCGGCCGGGCTCGGCCAGAGCACCTGCGTCGGCATCGGCGGCGACCCGGTGAAGGGCACCGACTTCATCGAAATTCTGGAGATGTTCCTCGGCGATCCCGAGACCGAGGCGATCATCCTGATCGGCGAGATCGGCGGCCAGAGCGAGATCGACGCCGCCGAGTTCCTCGCCGCGAACGCGGTGAAGAAGCCGACGGTCGGCTTCATCGCCGGCGTGACCGCGCCGCCCGGCCGGCGCATGGGCCATGCGGGTGCCGTGATCAGCGGCGGGCGCGACACGGCGGCGGCGAAGATGGAGGCGATGCGCGCCGCCGGCATTTTCGTCGCCGAAAGTCCGGCGGCGCTGGGCAGCACGATGCTGAAGGCGATCCGCGGCTAGGCGGCCGGCAGCATGCGGCTGCGACAACGCAGGGTGGCTTGCCGCCGGGCGCGCCGGCGCGGGTCCACGACTAAGTAATCGGGCGCGGTGTGACGGGGTCTCCCCGGAGTGGCGCGCGTCCGAACCTGATGAGGAATTGGCCATGGCTGGCGTCGACATTCTCGCTTCTGCCTTCAGCGGCGCCAACGCCGCCTTCATCGCCGATCTGTACGCCCGCTGGATCGCCGATCCAGCCTCGGTCGATGGTAGCTTCGCCGAGCTGTTCGAAAGCCTGAACGATGAAGCCCGCGCGGTGCTGACCGACGCCTCCGGCGCCTCCTGGGCGCCGCGCCATTTTGCCGTTGGCGAGGCCGACGCCAAGCCGCAGAAGAAGGTCGCGGCCGCCCGCTCCGCTGGTGCCGGAGCTCGCGCCGCCGCCGATCGACCACGTGCGCGCCGCCACCAAGGACAGCCTGCGGGCGCTGATGCTGATCCGCACCTATCGCGTGCGCGGCCACCTGGAAGCGAAGCTCGACCCGCTCGGCCTGCAGGAGAAGCCGCCGCATCCGGAACTCGACCCGAAACGCTACGGCTTCACCGATGCCGACATGGACCGGCCGATCTTCATCGACGGCGTGCTCGGCCTCGAAACCGCGACCGTGCGGCAGATCGTGCAGGTGGTTCGGGAAACCTATTGCGGCCCGATCGGCGTCGAGTTCATGCACATCCAGGACCCCGACCAGAAGGCCTGGATCCAGCGCCGCGTCGAGGGCGCGCCGTGGCGCACGCATTTCGACGCCGCCGGCAAGAAGACGATCCTGCAGCACCTCACCGAAGCCGAGGGGCTGGAGGCGTTCTGCCAGCGCCGCTACGTCGGCACCAAGCGTTTTGGTCTTGAAGGCGCCGAAGTCACCATCCCGGCGATGCACGCGATCATCGAGCACCGCCGCCGCCGACGGCGTCAAGGAGATCGCGATCGGCATGCCGCATCGCGGCCGGCTGAACACGCTCGTCAACATCGTAAAGAAGCCGTACACCGCGCTGTTCAGCGAGTTCGGCGGCTCCAGCTTCAAGCCCGACGACGTGCAGGGCTCGGGCGACGTGAAATACCATCTCGGCACCTCGACCGATCTGGAGATCGACGGGCGCATGGTGCATCTTTCGTTGCAACCCAACCCGTCGCATCTCGAAGCGGTCGATCCGGTGGTCGTCGGAAAAGTCCGTGCGCGGCTCGACATGGCCGGCGACACCGTCGCGCGCCGCTCGGTGATGGGCATCATCATGCATGGCGACGCGGCCTTCGCGGGCCAGGGCCTCGTCTACGAGACGCTGGCGATGAGCCAGCTGATCGGCTACCGCACCGGCGGCACGGTGCACGTGATCGTCAACAACCAGATCGGCTTCACCACCGTCCCCGCGCACGCCTATTCCGGCCTCTACTGCACCGACGTCGCGAAGGCGATCCAGGCGCCGATCCTGCATGTGAACGGCGACAATCCCGAAGCCGTGGTCTGGTGCGCGCAGATGGCCGCCGAGTTCCGCATGCAGTTTGGCGGCGATTTCGTGCTCGACATCGTCTGCTACCGCCGCCACGGCCACAACGAGACCGACGAGCCGGCATTCACCCAGCCGATCATGTACCGCGCGATCCGGGGCATGAAGACCACGCGGACGCTGTATGCCGAGAAGCTGGAGCGCGAAGGCGTCATCGTGGCAGGCGAGCGCCAAGGCGATGTGGGACGGGTTCACCCAGACGCTCGAAGACGCCTACAAGGCGGCGCAGGCATACAAGCCGAACAAGGCCGACTGGCTCGAAGGCCACTGGTCCGGCCTGGGCCAGCCCGACCGCGAGGACGAGTGGATCGACGGCGACACCGCGGCCACATCTTGGCACGTTGCGCGCGGTCGGCGCGGCGCTCGTCGCGGGTGCCCGACGATTTCGACGTGAACCCGAAGATCCTGCGCCAGCTTGAAGCCAAGCGCACGATGATCGAGACCGGCGAAGGCATCGACTGGGCGACCGGCGAGGCGCTGGCGTTCGGCACGCTGCTGCTCGACGGCAATCGCGTCCGGCTCTCCGGCGAGGACTGCCAGCGCGGCACCTTCAGCCAGCGCCACGCGGTGCTGATCGACCAGACCAACCAGCACGAATTTGTTCCTCTCAACAACATCGCCCCGGGCCAGGCAAAAGCAGAAATCTTCAACTCGCTGCTGTCGGAAGCCGGCGTGCTCGGCTTCGAATACGGCTACACGCTCGCCGACCCGCGCACGCTGGTACTGTGGGAAGCGCAGTTCGGCGACTTTGCCAACGGCGCCCAGGTGATCATCGACCAGTTCGTGGCCAGCGGTGAAACCAAGTGGCTGCGCATGTCGGGCCTCGTGATGCTGCTGCCGCACGGCCACGAAGGACAGGGGCCGGAACACTCCTCGGCACGGTTGGAGCGCTACCTGCAGCTCTGCGCCGAGCGCAACATGCAGGTGGTGAACCTCACGACGCCCGCGAACTATTTTCACGCGTTGCGGCGGCAGTTGAAGCGCAACTTCCGCAAGCCGCTGATCGTGATGACGCCGAAAAGCCTGCTGCGCCACAAGCTCGCGGTGTCGTCGCTGGCCGAGTTCGCCTCCGGCACGCATTTCCGCACGGTGATCCCGGAAATCGACGTGCTCGACCGCGGCGGACGCGGTGAAGCGCGTCGTGCTGTGTTCCGGCAAGGTCTATTACGATCTGCTCGCTGCGCGGCGCGAACTCGGCGTCAGCGACGTCGCGCTGGTACGCCTCGAACAGATCTATCCGTTCCCGGTGAATTCGCTGACCGCGGTGCTGAAGCACTACCCGAACGCGCAGCTCGTCTGGTGCCAGGAAGAGCCGGAGAACATGGGCGCGTGGACCTTCGTCGATCGGCGCCTGGAGAAGCTTCTCGGCGGGCTCGACGTCTCGGCGAAACGGCCGGTCTATGTCGGGCGGCAGGAAGCGGCCAGTCCCGCGACCGGACTTGCCAAGACGCACGCGGCGGAGCAGGCGGCGCTGGTACGCACCGCGTTGGAGCTCGACTGAAAAACCCACCAGCAGATCAGGAACCGAACCGGATCATGGCGACCGAGATCAAGGTGCCCACGCTGGGCGAAAGCGTCACCACCGCAACCGTCGCGCGCTGGATGAAGCAGCCGGGCGACGCCGTCGCGGCCGACGAGCCGCTGGTGGAACTGGAAACCGACAAGGTCACCGTCGAGGTGAACGCGCCGGTCGCCGGCAAGCTCGGCAGCATCGCCGCGGCCGAAGGGGCGGAAGTGGAAGTCGGTGCGCTGCTCGGCGAAGTCGTCGCCGCCGACGGCGCCGCGGCACCGCCGCCGAAGCCCGCGCCGGCCGCCAACCCGCCCGCCGGCGTCAACCCGCCGCCGCCCGCCTCCGGCCCGGTCGGCCGCCCGGCCTCGACGCACGCGCCGCTGCCCGCGGCGGCGAAAATGATGACGGAACAAAGCGTCAGCGCCGCGCAGGTCGGCGACGGCACCGGCAAGGACGGCCGCATCACCAAGGGCGACGTGCTGGAGTTTTTGAGCCGCCCGGTTCCCGTCCCCGCGCCGCCGCCGGTCGCTGCCAAGCCGCAGCGCGCGCCCGAAGCCGGCGAAGAACGGGTGAAGATGACCCGGCTGCGTAGGACCATCGCGGCGCGGCTGAAAGAGGCACAAAACACCGCCGCCATGCTCACCACCTTCAACGAGGTGGACATGTCGGCGGTGATGGCGCTGCGGTCGGAATATCGCGATGCGTTCGAGAAGAAGCACAACGGCACCCGCCTCGGCTTCATGAGTTTTTTTGTTCGTGCCGCCTGCGTCGCGCTGAAGGAGTTCCCGGCGGTCAACGCCGAAATCGACGGCGACGAGATGGTGTTTCACAACTTCGTCCACATGGGCATCGCGGTCGGCGGCTCCGGCGGCCTGGTCGTGCCGGTGCTGCGCAACGCCGAGACGCTCAGCTTCGCGGAGATCGAGCGCGGCATTGCCGATTTCGGCAAGCGCGCGCGCGACGGCCAGCTCAAGCTCGACGAACTGACCGGCGGCACGTTCAGCATCACCAACGGCGGCATCTACGGCAGCTTGATGTCCACGCCGATCCTCAACCCGCCGCAATCCGGCATCCTGGGCATGCACAAGATCCAGGAGCGGCCGATGGCGATTGCGGGAAAAGTCGAGATCCGGCCGATGATGTATCTGGCGCTCTCGTACGACCACCGCATCGTCGACGGCAAGGAGGCGGTTTCCTTCCTGGTGCGGCTGAAGGAAGGCATCGAAGACCCGCGCCGCCTGCTGCTGGATCTGTGAAATGGCCGATACATTCGACGTCATCGTCATCGGTTCCGGCCCCGGCGGCTACGTGTGCGCGATCCGTGCGGCGCAGCTCGGCATGAAGGTCGCCGTCGTCGAAAAGCGCGCGACCCTGGGCGGCACCTGCCTCAACATCGGCTGCATCCCCTCGAAAGCGCTGCTGCAATCGAGCGAAAACTTCCACGAGACCATGCATTCGTGGAAGGACCACGGCATTGTCGTCGAGGGTGTGAAGCTCGACCTCGACCGCATGCAGGACCGCAAGAGCGAAGTTGTCACGGCCAACGTCAAAGGCGTCGAATTCCTGTTCAACAAGAACAAGATCGCCTGGCTCAAAGGCGCCGGCCGCATCGTCGCCGCCGGCAAGGTCGATGTCGGCGGCACGTTGTACGAGGCCAAACGGATCGTCATCGCCACCGGCAGCGAAAGCGTGCCGCTGCCCGGCGTCGACGTGGACGAGGACCGCATCGTCACCTCCACCGGCGCGCTCGAACTCGAAGAAGTGCCGGGCCATCTCGTCGTCGTCGGCGGCGGCGTGATCGGCCTCGAACTCGGCAGCGTCTGGCGCCGCCTCGGCGCCGAAGTCACGGTCGTGGAATTCCTCGACCGCATCATCCCCGGCATGGACCTGGAAGTCGCAAAGACCTTCCAGCGCGTGCTGACCAAGCAAGGCCTCGCTTTCAAGCTCTCCACCAAGGTCACCGGCGCGGCAAAGGACGACACCGGCGTCACCCTCTCGCTGGAGCCGGTGAAGGGCGGCGAATCACAAACGCTGCGCGCCGACGTCGTGCTGGTCGCGATCGGCCGCCGCGCCTACACCGAAGGCCTCGGGCTCGCCGAAGTCGGCGTCGAGACCGACCCGCGTGGCCGCGTCAAGACCGACGCGCACTTTGCCACCAACGTCCCCGGCATCTACGCGATCGGCGACGTGATCGCGGGCCCGATGCTGGCGCACAAGGGCGAGGACGAAGGCGTCGCGTTGGCGGAAATCCTGGCGGGGCAGGCGGGCCACGTGAACTACGCGGCAATTCCCAGCATCATCTACACATGGCCCGAGGTCGCCGCGGTTGGCGAAATCGAGGAAGTCATTGAAGGAAGCCGGTACCGCCTACAATGTCGGGAAATTCCCGTTCACCGCAAATGGCCGCGCCCGCGCGATGGGCATGACCGACGGGTTCGTGAAAATCCTCGCCGACAAGAAAACCGACCGGCTGCTCGGCGCCCACATCATCGGCCCCGACGCCGGCGCGCTGATCGCCGAGATCGTCACGGCCATCGAATTCGGCGCCTCCGCCGAAGACGTCGCCCGCATCTGCCATGCGCACCCGACGCTGAGCGAGGCGGTGAAGGAAGCGGCGCTGGCGGTCGAGGGGCGGCCGATACACATTTGAAGGCAAGGCCAGGGCTCTGCCCTGGACCCGGCAAAGGCGGAGCCTTTGCAATCCCGGGGTTCCAAGGGCGTTGCCCTTGGCGGGGTCGAGGGGCAGGGCCCCTCGCCTGCTCTTGCCGACGTGGTAGTCTAGCCCGACGTTCCCGGGAGGAACCACAATGCGCACCCGCCCGCCGTTCCGCGCCGACCACGTCGGCAGCCTGCTGCGCCCCGCCGAGTTGCGCGAGGCCCGCGCCGCCCACGCCGCCGGCCAACTCGACGCCGCCGGCCTGCGCGCCGTCGAGGACCGCTGCATCGCGCGCGCCATCGCCACCCAGGAATCGCTCGGCCTGCGCGCCGCCACCGACGGCGAATACCGGCGCGCCTACTGGCACTACGA
The DNA here is from genome assembly GCA_963697635.1 of uncultured Solirubrobacterales bacterium. Lineage (GTDB taxonomy): Bacteria > Pseudomonadota > Alphaproteobacteria > Acetobacterales > Acetobacteraceae > CAJCJG01. The sequence goes on from CAVOOS010000021.1 coordinate 21,767, forward strand.
TTTCCTCGCCGGTCTCGACGGCGTCGAGATGTACGAGCCGGAACAGAAGGTGCAGTTCCACGGCGCCACGCTGAAACACCTGCTGCGCGTCACCGGCCCGATCGCATGGAACCGGAAAGTCTTCCTGGACGACTTCAAGTTCACGCAGGCGCACGTCCGCACCGCGGTGCCGAAGCAGACGATCCCCTCGCCGAGCGTGCTGCATTTCCGCGGCGGCCGGCGCGCGATCGACCCGCACACCTACCCGGACCTCGCCGGCTTCTTCGCCGATCTCGCCACCGCCTATCGCAGCGCGGTCCATGCGTTCGCGCAGGCCGGCTGCCGCTATCTGCAACTCGACGAAGTCAACATCGCCTATCTCTGCGACCCCGAGCAGATCGAAGGACTGAAGGCGCGCGGCGAGCATGTCGAAGGCCTGCTCGACATCTATGCCGACCTGATCAACACGGCGATCGGCGGCCGGCCGGCCGACATGACGATCTCCATCCATCTCTGCCGCGGCAATTTCCGCTCCACCTGGATCGCAAAGGGCGGCTACGAGCCGGTCGCCGAGGTGCTGTTCAACCGCATCGACGCCGACGCGTACTTCCTCGAATACGACAGCGACCGCGCCGGCGGCTTCGAGCCGCTGCGCTTCGTGCCGCGCGGGCGGAAGCTGGTGGTGCTGGGGCTGGTCACCAGCAAGACCGGCGACCTCGAAACCAAGGACGAGCTGAAGCGGCGCATCGAGCAGGCGTCGAAGTATCTGCCGCTCGACCAGCTCGCCCTCAGCCCGCAATGCGGTTTCGCCAGCACCGAGGAGGGCAACCTGCTGACCGAGGAGCAGCAATGGGCCAAGCTGCGTTTGTGTGTGGAGGTGGCGCGGGAGGTGTGGGGCGGGGTGTAGCCGTCCTACCCCATCAGCAACTCCCGCAACCCCAGCGCCACAGCCCCCGTCACCGCCAGTCCGCCGAGGTAAAGCGCAAAAAACCACAGCAGCCGGCGGCGCATCAGTGATAGCCCACCCCGGGCTGCACCTTGCCGCGGAACACAAAGTAGGCGAAGCCCGTATACGCCAGGATGATCGGCACCAGCACCACGGCGCCGACCAGCAAAAACGCCTGGCTCTGCGGCGGTGCCGCGGCGTCCCAGATGGTGATGCCGGGCGGCACGATATGCGGAAACAGGCTGATGCCAAGTCCGGCAAAACACAGCACGAACCAGCCCAGCGCGCACAGGAACGGCGTCACTTGTTGCTGCCGCTCGAGGCCGCGCCAGAGCCCGAACGCCAGCAGCGCCACCAGCACCGGCACCGGGCTGGTCAGCGCGATGCTCGGCCAACTGAACCAGCGCGCCGCGAATGCCGCGTTCAGCAGCGGCGTCCAGATGCTCACGGCGACGATGAACGCGAGCGTCGCCACACCCAGCCGCAGCGCATGGCGCCGGCAGCGCTGCTGCAACGCCCCCTCGGTGCGCCAGACCAGCCACGTCGCGCCGAGCAGCGCATAGCCCGCCACCAGCGCCACGCCGCACAGCACGGTGAACGGCGTCAGCCAGTCCCACCAGCCGCCGGCATAGGCCCGGCCTTCCACGTGGATGCCCTGCAGCAGCCCGCCCAGCGCCAGCCCCTGGCACAGCGCCGCCACCGTCGAGCCGCCGGCGAAGGCAAAATCCCAGGCGGCGCGGCCGGCGCGCGAGGTCGCGCGGAAGCGGAACTCGAACGCGACGCCGCGGAACACCAGCGCCAGCAGCATCGCCACGATCGCCGGATACAGCGCCGGCATGATCACCGCGTAGGCGAGCGGGAACATCGCGAACAGCCCGCCGCCGCCCAGCACCAGCCAGGTCTCGTTGCCGTCCCACACCGGCGCGATGGTGTTCACCATCAGGTCGCGATCGTGCGCCTCGTGCTCCACCGCGAACAGGATGCCGATGCCGAGGTCGAACCCATCGAGCACGACATAGGCCAGCACCGCGAAGGCGAGCAGCCCGGCCCAGATCAGCGGCAGGTCGAGCCACGGCAGCGTCATCATGGCCGTGCCCCCTCGGCCGCATCCGGCATGGTCGGCCCGGGCACGATGCCGGCGCTGCGGGTCGGCTGCTCGGGCGCCGGCCCGCGCTCGCCGCGCTGCGGCGGCCGCCGTGTCAAAGCGAACAGATAGGAAAAGCCGGCGCCGTAGACGATCAGATAGACCACGGCGAACGCGGCGAGCGAGGTGGCGACCCCCGGCAGCCCGACCGGCGAGACGCTGTCGGCGGTGCGCAGCAGGCCATACACCGTGAACGGCTGGCGCCCGACCTCCGTCACCACCCAGCCGGCGAGCAGTGCGACGAACCCGGCCGGCGCCATCGCCAGCGCGATCCGGTGCAGCCACTCGGCGTCGTAAAGCCGCCCGCGCCAGCGCAGCACCAGGCTCAGCAGCCCCACGCCCGCCATCAGGAAGCCGAGCCCGACCATGATCCGGAACGCCCAGAAGACCACCGGCGAGTAGGGCCGGTCCTGCGGCGGGAACGCCTTCAGCCCCTTCACCTCGCCGTTCCAGTCGTGCGTCAGGATCAGGCTGCCCAGATGCGGCATCGCGATCTCGTAGTCGGTGCGCTCGGCCGCCATGTCCGGCCAGCCGAACAGGATCAGCGGCGCGGCGCGTCGACGTCTCCCAGTCGCCCTCCAGCGCCGCGATCTTGGCCGGCTGGTGGTGCAGCGTGTTGAGCCCGTGCAGGTCGCCCATCACGATCTGCGCGGGCGCGACGAGCGTCGCCATCCACATCGCCATCGAGAACATCATCCGCGCCGCCTCGTTGCGCGCATCGCGCAGCAGGTGCCAGCGCGCCGACCGCGCCGACGAAGAACGCCACGCTCAGGAACGCCGCCAGCACCATGTGCGGCAGCCGCACGAAGAACGACGGATTGAAGATGATCGCGCCCCAGTCGGTCGGCACGAAATGCCCGTCCGCGGTCAGCGCATAGCCCTGCGGCGTCTGCATCCAGGAATTCGCGGCGAGGATCCAGAACGCGCTCACCAGCGTGCCGAACGCGACGATGCAGGTGGCGGTGAAATGCAGCGCCGGCCCGACGCGGCGCAGCCCGAACAGCATGATGCCGAGGAACCCGGCCTCCAGGAAGAACGCCGTCAGCACCTCGTAGCCCATCAGCGGCCCGATGACCGCGCCGGCCCGCTCGGCGAACGCGCTCCAGTTGGTGCCGAACTCGTATGCCATCACCAAGCCCGAGACGACGCCCATCGCGAACACCAGCGCGAACGCCTTCACCCAGTACTGGAACAGGTCCTGGAACACCTGCCGGCCGGTGCGCAGCCACAACGCCTCGAGCACCGCGAGGTAGCTGGCGAGCCCGATCGAGAACGCCGGCAGCACGATATGGAAGCCGATGGTGAACGCGAACTGCACGCGCGCGAGCAGGACGGCATCGATGTCGGTCATACGCCGCGACCTCATCCGCTGCGGCGCAATATAGGCCGGGCGTGCCGCCTGTCCACTCGCCGGCCGCGGCAACGCTCGCTTGCGCCGGTATCCTGCCGGCGCTATACGCGCGCCTCGGTCGGAGTGTAGCTCAGCCTGGTAGAGCACTGTGTTCGGGACGCAGGGGCCGGAGGTTCGAATCCTCTCACTCCGACCAGCCGCGCCGCACGCGCTTGCCTGCCCCGATGTGCCCGCTATACAGGGCGTTTCGCGCATGGAGCCGACGGCGCATGGACCTCAAGGACCACATCCGCAGCATCGCGGATTTCCCCAAACCCGGGATCCTGTTCTACGATATCTCCACGCTGCTGCGGCACGCCGATGCGTGGCAGGTGGCGATGGGGCGGATGGCCAAGACGGTGCGCGCCTACCACCCGGATCTGCTGGCCGGCGTCGAATCCCGCGGCTTCCTGATCGCGGCACCGCTCGCGCTGAAACTCGGCTGCGGCTTCATCATGTTGCGCAAGCGCGGCAAGCTGCCGGGCCCGACCGTCGCGCTCGACTACGCGCTGGAATACGGCTCGGACCGGATCGAAATCCAGGCCGACGCGGTCGAGCCCGGGCGGCGCGTCGTCGTGGTCGACGACCTGCTGGCGACCGGCGGCACGATGGCGGCCGGCATCCGGCTGTTGCGCAACGTCGGCGCGGTGGTGCCGGCGGCCGCGGCGCTGATCGAGCTCAGCTTCCTCAACGGCCGGCAGCGCCTGGACGTGCCGTTCGAGGCGCTGGTTGCCTACGATGCCTGATTAGCAACCGCTTAATCTTCTGTGCGTAACTTATCCTCAGACGCCAGGAGGACGTCTGCCTCACTTCCCTCCGGGTCATTAAGCGATGCCAAGCGACCTATCGATCGGTGCTGTCGCCGCGGACCCCGCCGTCACAGACACCCAGGCGGCGCGGTCCGCCGTCGTGTCGCCGGCGCCGAGCGCCAACTCGACTCCCGGCACCCCAAACCCGACGCTGCAGCTCAACGCCGCGCTGGGGCTCGTCGTCATCGAATTCCTCAGCAAGACCGGCGCCATCACAACGTCGATCCCGACGCAGCGGGAATTGGCGGCCTATCGGGACGGCACCGCCGAGCCGCCGGGCACGCCGCCGCCAACGGTGCATCAGAAGGCCTGATCAGCCGCGCGCCGCGGCCACGAACGCCCGGATCAGCGCCGGGTCCTTGACCCCGCGGCTCCGCTCCACGCCCGACGACACATCCACCGCCAGCGCGCCGGAAGCCCGGATCGCGCCCGCGACGTTGCCCGGCGTCAGCCCGCCCGCCAGCAGCCACGGCGCCGGCGCTTGCCAGCCCGCCGGCAGCGACCAGTCGAGCGGGATCGCATTGCCGCCCGGCCGCGTCGCCTCGGCCGGCGGCTTCGGCTCGATCACGAACCCGTCCGCTCCCTCGGCCGCGACCGGCAGGTCCGCCGCCCGCGCCACGCCCACGGCGCGCCACACTGGCACGCCGAATTTCTCTCGCACCACCGCCGCGCGCGCCGGTTCGACGTAGAGTTGCAACGCGTCGAGCCGCACCGCCGCGAGCACCGCGGCAACCTCGGCATCGCCCGGATCGACAAACAGCCCGACCCGCGCCGGTCCGGCGGCATGGCGCCCGGACAGCACCGCCGCCGCATCCGGCGTCAGCGCACGCGGCGATGGCGGAAAAAACACAAACCCGATCCAGTCGGCGCCGGCTGCCACCGCGGCGTCGAACGCCGTAGAATCGTTGACGCCGCAGATCTTCACCCTGATCACGCGGCGATCTCCGCCGCGATCGCCGCCGCCGCGGCCCCCGGGTCCGCCGCCCGGGTGATCGGCCTACCGATCACCAGCCAGTCGGCGCCTGCCGCCGCGGCCTCGCGCGGCGTCATCGTGCGCGCCTGGTCGTCGCCCACCGACCCCGCCGGGCGAATGCCCGGCACCACCAGCAACGGCGCGTCGCCCAGCTCGTCGCGAAGGAAAGAAACTTCGAGCGGGCTGCACACCAGCCCGTCGGCCCCGGCCGCGAGCGCCAGCCGGCCGAGCCGCAGCACTTGCACACGCACCCCGCCGGCCACGCCCACTTTGCCCAGCGCCACCGCATCCAGGCTGGTCAGCACGGTCACGCCCAGCAGCAGCGGCTTCTCCTCCCCGGCCGCGTCCGCCGCCGCCCGTGCGGCGGCGATCATCGCCGCCCCGCCCGAGGCATGCAGCGTCAGCATGCGCGGCCGCACCGGCAGCACCGCCCGCACCGCGCCGGCGACCGTGTTCGGGATGTCGTGCAGCTTCAGGTCGAGGAACACCGGCGCGCCAACGATCTCCCGCATACCCTCGGCGCCGTTGGCCAGGAAGAATTCCAGCCCCAGCTTGACCATGCCGCAATGCGGCGCGCACCGCCTCCGCCCACCGCCGCGCCTGCGCGACATCGACGGTGTCGAGTGCCGCGATCAGGCCGCAGCGCCGCGTCATCGCGAGGCGGTGATTAGCGCGCGCGCCGGCGTCGTCGGCAGCGCCGTCGGCCGTTCGAGCCTGGCCTTCAGCTCCGCCACCTGTGCCTCCAGCAGTTTTGCCAGATGCTCCGCCCGCCGCGCGCGCCGCCGCGCCGCCAGCACGCTCATCGACAGCACCAGCGCCCCGGCGATGAACGCAACGCCCATCGCGCCAAGCACCGCCAGCGACAGCGGCAGCGCCACCGCATAGTCGGTCGGCCACAGCTTGAACTCGGTCGCCTGCGGGTTCGACAGCGCGAACAGCACCAGCAGCAGCAGGAACGGGGCGGCGATCAGGATGCGGAACATGGATGCGCCCGGTCAGTAGAAGGGGAAGGCCAGGGGCTTTGCCCCTGGACCCCAGCAAAGGCGGAGCCTTTGCAATCCCTGGGGTCTGGGGCCTCCGGCCCCAGCGGGGTTTGGGGCAGAGCCCCAATCTTCATCGCGTTCACGCCGTCGCCCGGTCCGCGGCCCGCGCGGCTGCCTTCGCCTTGTTCACCCGCTCGCGCAGCTCCTTGCCGGCCTTGAAGAACGGCACGGCCTTCTCGTCCACCGGCACGGCCTCGCCGGTGCGCGGGTTGCGGCCGGTGCGGGCGTCGCGCTGCTTGACGGTGAACGCGCCGAAGCCGCGCAGCTCCACCCGCTCGCCGCGCGCCAGCGCCAGGTGATCTCGTCGAAGATCGTCGCGACGATCAGCTTCCACGTCCGCGGCCGCGCAGATGCGGGTTGGCGGCCGCGAGCTCGGCGATCAGCTCGGACTTGGTCATCTCGCGCCTCCCAGCACGGCCGGAGGCGGCGGCTGCTCTGGCCGCTAATCCCCGGTTGCGGAAGGCTGCCAGACGGCCCACGCGCCGTCAAGCCTAAGCCCTTGGGAAAACAGCTTTTCCAGAATCGCCTCAGAAACCCCGGTCAGCGCGTCCGCCGAGCGCCCGCTCGGCAAGCGTGCCGGGCTCGACATCCTCGACCGGCAGGCTGGTCGGGACGCCGCGCTCCTTGGCCAGCCAGTCGCGCGCCTCCTGCTCGCCGCCGATCGCATCGACCAGCCCGAGCTTCAGCGCCTGCCGCCCGGTATAGGCGCGCCCGTCGGCCAGCTCCCGCACCTTGTCCGGCGTCCATGTGGCGGCCGGCCGCGACCATGCCGACGAACTGGTCGTACATGTCCATCACCAGCCCCTGCAGCACCTCGCGCCCCTCGGGCGTCAGCGGCTTGACGAAGCTCGGCTGGTCCTTCAGCGGGCCGGACGCGATCGCGTCCGCGGTGACGCCGAGCTTGCTCAGCAGGCCGGAGACCTCGCCGGTTTCCAGCAGCACGCCGATCGAGCCGGTCAGCGTGGCTGCCGCGGGCGAAAATGCGGTCCGCCGGCACCGCGATCATGTAGCCGGCCGAGGCGGCCATGCCCGCGCATCACCGCGACCACCGGCTTCTTCGCGGCCACCCGAGCGATCGCGTCGTGCAGCGCCTCGCCGCCGGCGACGCTGCCGCCGGGGCTGTCGATCTCGACGATCAGCGCCTTGACGCTGTCGTCGCGCGCGAGCCGCGCAATCGCCTCCGGTCAGCTTGCGGTCCTCGGTGATGATGCCCGATGACGGTCAGCCGCGCGACGTGGGCGCGCTGCACCGACGCCCGCGCGGCCAAGCGCCAGCGCCGATGCACGCCAGCACCGCCAGCACGGTCGCGGCGCGCCAAAAGAACAGGCGGCGCTTGAGGCGCCGCCTGTCCAGCAGAAGATCGGTTTCCAGGCTCACGTTCCGTCACCCCGGCGAAAGCCGGGGTCCATGCCGCACGCGCGCGTGATCGAGCGCGTTAGCTGGATGCCGGCCTTCGCCGGCATGACGGATGCGGACCGCGCAACCGCCGTCCTGAGGATCACTGCTCCTTCTGCGCCTGCTGGTTGCGGCGACGGATCGCGGCCCCCAGGATGTCGCCGAGCGAGGCGCCGCAGTCGGAGGAGCCGAACTCGGCCATCGCCTGCTTCTCCTCCTCGACTTCCTTGCCCTTGATGGTCAGCGTCAGCTTGCGCGACGCGCGATCGACGGCGACGATCTTGGCGTCGACCTTCTCGCCGACGGCGAAGCGGTCCGGCCGCTGGTCGGCCTTGTCGCGCGCCAGCTCGGCGCGGCGGATGAAGCCGGTCAGCACGTCGTCGACCTTCACCTCGATGCCGTTGGCCTGCACCGCGGTGACGATGCAGGTGACCACGTCGCCCTTGTGGACGCGGTCCAGCACGGTCGCCGCCGGATCGTCCTGCAGCTGCTTGATGCCGAGGCTGATGCGCTCCTTCTCGACATCGACGTCGAGCACCTTGGCCTTGACCACCTGGCCCTTCTCGTACTTGGCCATCGCCAGTTCGCCCGGCTCGTCCCACGACAGGTCGGACATGTGGATCATGCCGTCGATGTCGGCGGTGACAGCCGATGAACAGGCCGAACTCGGTGATGTTGCGGATCTCGCCCTCGACCACCGAGCCGATCGGATGCTCGTCGACGAACTGCTCCCACGGGTTGCGCTGCACCTGCTTGAGGCCCAGCGAAATCCGGCGCTTGGCGCTGTCGACGTCGAGCACCATGACGTCGACTTCCTGGCTGGTCGAGACGATCTTGCCCGGGTGGACGTTCTTCTTGGTCCACGACATTTCGGAGACGTGGACAAGGCCCTCGACGCCCGGCTCCAGCTCCACGAAGGCGCCGTAGTCGGTGATGTTGGTGACGCGGCCGGTGAATTTTGCGCCCGGCGGATACTTGGCGGCGACGCCTTCCCAGGGATCGGCCTCCAACTGCTTCATGCCCGAGGCTGATGCGCTGGGTCTCGGAGTTGAAGCGGATCACCTGCACCTTGACCTGCTGGCCGATCTGCAACGCCTCGCTCGGGTGGTTGATGCGGCGCCACGCGATGTCGGTGACGTGCAGCAGCCCGTCGACGCCGCCGAGGTCCACGAACGCGCCGTAGTCGGTGATGTTCTTCACCACGCCGTCGAGGATCATGCCTTCCTTGAGGCCCTGGATCAGCTCGCTGCGCTGCTCGGCGCGGGTCTCCTCCAGCACGGCGCGGCGGGACACGACGATGTTGCCGCGCGCGCGGTCCATTTTCAGGATCTGGAACGGCTGCGGCGTGCCCATCAGCGGCGTGACGTCGCGCACCGGGCGGATATCGACCTGGCAGCCCGGCAGGAACGCGACCGCGCCGCCGAGGTCGACGGTGAAGCCGCCCTTGACCCGGCCGTAGATCGTGCCGTTGACGCGCTGCTGGCCCTCGAACGCCTTTTCGAGGTTGGTCCAGGCCTCCTCGCGCCGCGCCTTCTCGCGCGACAGCACGATCGCGCCGTCGCGGTCCTCGTAGCGCTCGACATAGAGCTCGATCAGGTCGCCGGGCTTGACGTCCGGCTTGGCGCCGGGCGGGCCGAATTCCTTGAGGGCAACGCGTCCTTCGCACTTCAGCCCGACATCGACGATGGCGAATTCGTCGGTCAGGCGGACGACGCGGCCGGTGACGACGGAGCCGTCGAAGCCGGTGTCGTTGCCGAGCGTCTCGTCGAGCAGCGAGGCGAAATCTTCGACGGGCTGGCGGGGGGCGTACGCGTGGGCGGTGGCGCTGGATGCCATGTGGATGGGTTCGTCCTGTTACGTCGGCTGGGCCGCTGACCGGCCTGGGAGCCACGGGGAATGCGCACGCCCTTGCGGGAACACGACTTGCCCGCGCGGGGCGCGCGGGCCGCTCGAACTGATGACCGAAGCAACCGGGACAATGTCCCAAATGCCTCGCGCGGACGGCACCATGCCGCCTGCCGCGCGCATAGATCAGCAGCTCAGCACGGGAGTCAAGTGACAGGTCGATATTTTGGCCGACTTACAAATGTGTTGCGGGCGCTCCGCGCACGCCAAGCGGTTGCAAACGCGCTACGATCAGGCCGATCGCATGCGCGAACGTCGCGTCGGCGTCCAGCTCGGTCGTGTCGATCGGGATCGCGTCGGCGGCCGCCAGCAGCGGCGCCGCGGCCCGGTCGCGGTCCTGCTGGTCGCGCAGCCGCACCTGCGCCGTCACCTCGGCCAGATCGGCGTCGACACCGCGCGCGCGCAATTCTCGCCACCGGCGCAGGCCGCGTGCCTCGGCACTTGCGGTCACGAACAGTTTAATCGGCGCACCGGGAAACACGATCGTGCCGATGTCGCGGCCGTCGAGCACCGCGCCCCGCGCGCGCCCGAAGTCGCGCTGGAACTGCAGCAACGCCGCGCGCACCGCGGGAATGGACGCGACCGCGGCGGCGGCAGCATCCGCCTGCGGCCCGCGCAGGTCGGTGCGGGCAAAATCCTCGGGCCGCAGCGCCCGCGCCGCCGCGGCCGCCGTTGCCGGGTCGGTCGGATCGCCGCCGGCATCGAGCACGCGCCGCCCGGTCGCGCGATACAGCAGTCCGGTGTCCAGATGCGGCAGCCCGAAATGCGCGGCGAGCCGCGTCGCCAGCGTGCCCTTGCCGGCCGCCGCCGGCCCGTCGATGGCGATGATCAGCGTCACGCGGCCACCAGCGCGGGCGGCGCATCGCCCAGCGCGCCGTTCATCAGCCCGACGAAGCCCGGAAAACTCGTGTCGATGAAACTGGCGTCGTCCACCCGCACCGGCTGCGCCGCGCCGAGCCCCAGCACCAGCGCGCTCATCGCCAGCCGGTGGTCCATGTGCGTGACCACCAGCCCGCCGCCGGCCGGCGGGCGGCCGGTGCCATGCACGACCAGGTCGTCGCCCTCGATCTCCACCCGCACGCCGTTGGCCGCCAGCAGCGCCGCCGTCGCCGCCAGCCGGTCGCTCTCCTTGACCCGCAGCTCGGCAAGCCCGCGCATCCGCGTCGTTCCCTCGGCAAACGCGGCGGCGACCGCAAGGACCGGAAATTCGTCGATCATGCTGGGCGCACGCTCCGGCGGCACCTCGACCCCGCGCAGCGTCCCGTGCGTGACAACGATGTCGCCGACCGGTTCGCCGCCCTCGACGCGCGCGTTCTCGACCGCGAGTGACGCCCCCATCTCCCGCAGCGTCGTCAACAACCCGGTCCGCAGCGGGTTGAGGCCGACACCCGACAGGCAGAGACGCGACCCCGGCACCAGCAGTGCCGCCACGATCGGGAACGCCGCGGAGGAGGGGTCGCCGGGCACCACCACATCGGCGGCGCTCAACTCCGGCTGGCCGCGCAGCGTGACGATACGGCCGGCGCCGTGCGTCTCCACGCCGACCGTCGCGCCGAAATGCCGCAGCATGTTTTCCGAGTGATCGCGCGTCGCCTCGCGCTCCACCACGCGCGTCGTGCCGGGCGCGTTGAGCCCGCACAGCAGCACCGCACTCTTCACCTGCGCCGACGGCACCGGCACCTCGTAGTCGAGCGGCAGCGCCTCGCGCGCGCCCTCGACCGCGAGCGGCAGCCGCCCGCCGGCACGGGTGGAGAAACGCGCGCCGCAGGCCGCCAGCGGCTCGGTGACGCGGCGCATCGGCCGCTTGCGCAGGCTCGCGTCGCCCGTCATCACCGAGAAGAACGGATGGCTCGCCAGGATGCCGCAGAGCAGCCGCGCGGCGGTGCCGGAGTTGCCCATGTCAAGCACGTCAGCCGGCTCCGCGAGCCCGCCCACGCCGCGCCCTGCCACGCGCCAGCCGGTCGCCGAGTCCCGCGCGACCTCCGCCCCGAGCGCCCGCATCGCCGCGGCCGTGCGCAGCACGTCCTCGCCCTCCAGCAATCCGGCGATGCGGGTCTCGCCCACCGCCAGCGCCCCGAACATCAGCGCGCGGTGGGAAATCGACTTGTCCCCGGGCACCACCAGCCGGCCGGCGAGCGGCGCGGCGGGCTTGCGGGCGAGCATCGGTCGGGCATCGGTGCTGGTCATGGCCGGGCCGCTTAGCAGGATTCCGTCGCTTTGCCAGTCCTTCCTGCACGCCGGGTTTGACAGGGGCGCGATCCGATGGCATGGGGCGCGCCCTCCGGCACGAAACGGCCGAAGTCTCGCAGCGACGACCCACGGAGGACCCCGAATGGCGAAGCCCGAACTCGGCACCAAGCGGGTGTGCGTCTCCTGCGGCACGCGCTTCTACGACCTGGCCAAGCTGCCGGCGGTGTGCCCGAAATGCGGCACCGAGCAGCCGGCCGAGCAGCCACGCCCGCGCCGCTCCGGCGGCGGCAACGTCGTCGAGGAGAAGCGCCGCCCGAAGCCCGTCCCCGTCCCCGGCCTCGAAGATGCGGAGGTCGAAGTGGAGGTCGCCGAGGAGGAGGTCGAGGAGGACGTGCTGGAAGACACCTCCGACCTTGAGGACGGCGCCGAGAACATCGACGTCGAGGTCGACACCGAGGCCGGCGAGGAGGAGCGCTGAGGCGGCGGCGCGTCACGCGTTCGTGACCCCGCTGCCGGCCCGGCGGGTTGGGCCGGGGTGCCCGCCGTCCCACATCGGTCCCGGGTGAGCCGCGCCAGCGGAACCGTCCCGGGGGCCGCCGCCCGCAACTCGCGGAGGGCACCGATGCTGATTTCCGACGTGCTGGAGCGCAAGGGCCGCGCGGTCGCGACCGTGCTGCCCACCGACACCGTCAGCCACGCACTGCACTTGCTCGCCGAGAAGCGGATCGGCGCGGTGGTGGTCGAGGACCGCTGGCAGCGCCTCGCCGGGATTTTTTCCGAGCGCGACCTGGTGCGGCTGCTGGCCCGGTCCGGCCCCTCGGTGCTGGACGAGGCGCTTGAGCAGCTCATGACCCACAACGTCATCACGTGCCGCCCGTCCGACCGGATCGACGACTTGCTGGGGGTGATGACGATGAACAGGATCCGCCATCTGCCGGTGCTCGACGAAGGGCGCCTGGCCGGCATTGTCAGCATCGGCGACCTGGTGCAGGTACCGGCTCGGCGAGAAAGCGCAGGAAGCAGCGGTGCTGCTGGAAATTTCGCGGATGCGGGCGTGACGTCCGGTTTGGACGATGGATCCTACGCGCCGGGCGGCGCAGCGAACAAAGGCCGCCGGTCGACGTCGATCGCGTGCCGCAAATACGGGTTCTCGATCTTCGCGCCGCTCACCAGATCGACCTTCCGTCCGAACAGCGCCTGGAGGCTCTCCAGCAACCCGAAATACGTGTCGGCGGAGCTCCCGGCGGGAATCTCGCCGAACGTCACCAACAAATCCACATCGCTCCGCGCCGGGTCGAAATCCGCCCGCACCGCGGAGCCGAAAATCTCCAGTCGCTGCACGCGATAACGCCGGCACAGCTCCGCCAACGCCGCGCGCGTCGCCGCGTCGATGGGCATTCCGAGCGGTGCTTCGGCCGTCGCCGACATCACACTTCCAGCTCCACACACACCGGCACGTGGTCCGACCCCTGCGGCCAGTCGCGGGCGTCCTTGAGGATCGTCTGCGACACCAGTGCGTCCTTCAGGTCGGGGCTGACCCAGACATGGTCAAGCCGCCGCCCCCGGTCCGAGGCGCGCCAGTCGCGGTTGCGATACGACCACCACGTATAGAGCTTCTGGTCCTCGGGCACGAAATTCCGCACCGCGTCGATGAAGCGCGTGCGCAGCCACGCCATCAGCCCCTCCGTCTCGGGAGGCGTGTGGCTGACCACGCCGAGCAGCTGCTTGTGGCTCCAGACGTCGTGCTCCAGCGGCGCGATGTTGAGGTCGCCGACCAGCACGGCGCGCGCGAGCGGCGGCCGGGCGGCGAACCACCGCGTCGCCTCGGCGACGAAATCGAGCTTGTGGCCGTATTTCGGGTTTTCCAGGCGATCCGGGACGTCGCCGCCGGCCGGCACGTAGAAATCGTGCAGCTCGACGGGACCGCCCTTGAGGTCGAGTGCCACGGAGACGTGCCGGCAGTCGCCCTTGCTGCACCAGTCCGGCGCCATGTCGTCGCGCGCCATCGGGATCCGGGACAGGATGGCGACGCCGTTGTAGCCCTTCATGCCGCGGAACGCGACGTGCGGATAGCCGAGCTCCGCCGGCCCGCCGTGCGGGAACAGGTCGTCCGGCACCTTCGTTTCCTGCAGGCAGATCACGTCGGGGTCGAGCGCGTCGGTCAGCCGCCGCAGCAGCGGCAGCCGCAGGCGCAGCGAGTTGATGTTCCAGGTGGCGACACGCAGGCGCTGGGTCATGCCGCGTGCATCGCAAGCCGGCACGGGCGGCGCAAGTGGCGGGAGTTGCGTCGACTACGCTTAAAGCGTATGAATCACCTGCGGCCATGCAGATCGAATTCGATCCGGCGAAAGACGCCGCCAACCGGCTGAAGCACGGCATTCCTCTGGCGTTCGGGGCACAGGTCATCGAGGCAGCGGTTAAGATACTTGCAGATACGCGACTGGACTATGGGGAACAGCGCTTCATTGCGTTCGGCCATGTAGGCGTTCGGCTCTATGTCTGCGTCTTCACTATGCGGGGAGAGGTTGCCCGGATCATTTCTGTGCGCAAGGCGGGATACCGCGAGAGGATACGCCATGGATGACGATGAACCAATTTATGACGACGACAACCCCGAATGGACCGACGCCAATACGCGCCCGCTGGACGACTTCGAGCGCCTGCGAGTGGCCCGTGCGCAACTCCGCCTTACCCAGGCCGACTTGGCCGCGCTGCTTCGCGTACCCGTCGCGTCGATCCGCAACTGGGAACAGCGCCGCACCAAGCCGGACGGACCCGCGCACACGTTGATCGCCCTGCTGCATGCCGATCCGCACGGCATGCGTGCGCGCCTCGAACGGATGGCGGCCTGACACTGCTGCCATAACGCTGGCGGCAGCGCCGTGCTATCGCGCTCCTCCGCACCGGGAGGAACCCACGTGACGCCGGATCGCCGCCGTACCCGGCTTGGGGTGGCCCTCGTGCTGTTCGCGGTGATCGCCTGGAGCACCGCCGGCTACTTCACCCGGCTGATCCCGGTCGAACTCCTGGACGATGCAGTTCTGGCGCGCGGCGTTCGGCGCCGCCACCTCGCTGCTGGCGATCGCCGCGATGCAGCGCGGCCGGCCGCTGCGCGCCTTCGCCCGTCTCGGCCGGCCGACATTGCTGTACGGGCTGATCTCCGGCCTGGGCATGACCGCGTTCCTGGGCGCGCTCTCGCTCACCTCGGTCGCGCACGTCTCGATCATCTACGCGAGCCTGCCGTTCGTCGCCGCGATCATGGCGGCGCTGGCGCTGCGGGAGCGCGCGCCGCCCGGCACGCTGCTGGCGAGCCTGGTCGCGTTCGCGGGGGTGGCATTGGCCGCACTCGGGGGCGCGCGCGAGGGGCGCTGGTCCGGCGATCTGGTCGCGGTCGCGATGACGCTGCTGATGGGCGGAATGATCATCCTGGCGCGCCGCCACCCCAGCATCCCGATGGTGCCGGCGGCGTTCCTCTCCACGCTGGTCGCGCTGGTGATCGCGCTGCCGTTCGCGACGCTGTGGCCGCTCGATCCGCGCACGCTGCTGCTGCTGGCGCTGTTCGGCGCGACCAACACGGCGCTCGGGCTGATCCTGTTCGCGATCGGCAGCACCATGATCCCGGCCGCCGAATCGGCGCTGATCGGCTCGCTGGAGGCGCCGCTCGCGCCGTTCTGGGTCTGGCTCGCGTTCGGCGAGACGCCGCTGCCCGCCACCATCGCCGGCGGCGCACTGGTGATGGCCGCGGTTTTTTTCCATTTGCTGTTCGCCAGCCGCCGCGCCGTCGTGGCGGCCACGTGACCGGATCAGCCGATCCGCACGCTCACCGTACCCACGCCCTGCACGCTGCCTTCCAGAAGATCGCCGCGCTCGACCGCCGCGACCCCCTCCGGCGTGCCGGTGAAGATCAGGTCGCCCGGCGCGAGCCGCACGAGCGTGGAAAGATAGGAAATGGTCTCGGCCACGCTCCAGATCATCTGCGACAGGTCGGATTTCTGCCGGGGCGCCCCGTTCACCGTCAGTTCGATTTTTCCCCGCGTCGGATTCGGCAGCGCCGCCGCGCGCACGATCTCGCCGATCGGCGCCGAATGATCGAACCCCTTCGACATGTCCCACGGGCGGCGCAGCGTCTTCGCCTCGTTCTGCAGATCGCGCCGGGTCATGTCGATCCCGGCGGCATAGCCGAACACGTGGCTTAGCGCCTGGCCGGCCGGGATGTCCGCGCCGCCGGTGCCGATCGCGACCACCAGTTCCATCTCGTGGTGCAAATTCTCGGTGCCCGGCGGATACGGCATGTCGGCGCCGCCGGTCACCACGGCGTCGGCCGGCTTGGTGAAGAAGAACGGCGCCTCCCGCTCGGGATTGCCGCCCATCTCGCGCACGTGCTCGGCGTAGTTGCGGCCGACGCAGAAGATGCGGCGGACCGGAAACAGCCCGCCGCCCGCGACCGGCACGGCGGCTTGCGGGGGCGGGGCGATCACGTATTCGGCCATGTCGACTGTCCTGCTGCGCGCCCGAAGTTTGAGCCGGCCGCGATTCCCCGTCAAACTCCCGGCCCCGCAACGAGCGAGGCGGCGTGGCCGTACGACGACGAACCGGATATCTGGCGGCACTGCTCGCCTTGGCGCTGCTGCTGCGCCTTGTCGGCTACTACCGCAATACCGGTATCATCGCCGCCGACGAGATCTTCCAATATGTCGAGCAGGCGCATCGGCTGGTGTTCGGCTACGGCATCGTGCCGTGGGAATACACGGAAAAAATCCGCTCCTGGCTGTTTCCCGGCGTGCTCGCGGGCGTCATGGAACTGGCGCGGGTCTGCGGCGACGGCCCGGTCTGCCAGACCTGGGCGGTGGCGATTTTTCTGTCCCTGCTCTCGCTGCTGCCGGTCTGGTGCGCCTTCCAATGGGGCTGCCGGGACGCCGGCCTGAGCGGCGGACTCATCGCCGGCGGGCTCAATGCGGTGTGGACCGAGTGCGTGCTGTTCTCGGTGCATCCGCTGATGGACACGGTGGGCGCCGACTGTCTGGTGGCCGGCGCGTATCTGGCCAGCGTCGCCGCCGAGCGGGGCGGGCGGCGACGCTTCGCCGCGGCCGGCGCGGTGCTCGGGCTGGTGGTGGCGCTGCGCCCGCATCTGTTGCCGGCGGTGCTGCTGGCGGGGCTGGTGCAGGGCCGGGGCAGCTTTCGCGAGCGCGCCGCGCCGCTTCTGGCAGGCGCCGCCGCCACGCTGCTGCTGGCTGGCGCGCTGGATTGGGTGACGTTGGGCACGCCGTTCCAGTCGATCTGGAAATACGGCTGGATCGTTCTCGTCGAGCATCGTGCCGCGGAGATGGGCGGCGTCACGCCGTGGGACGAGGACCCGCTGTGGCTTGACGCGGACTGGCAGTTCGCGCTGCCGATCATCGCCGGCGCGGCGCTGGTCGGCGGCACGCGCCGGCCGCTGCTGCTCGGGATCGCGCTCGCGGTGATCGCGCCGTTCTCGCTGATCGGCCACAAGGAACCGCGCTACATCTACCCGGCGGTGCCGTTCCTGCTCACCGCCGCGGGCATCGGCTGCGCCGTCGCCGCAAGCCGGGCGAGCCGGATGCTCGGCGTGCGCGTGCGCGAGGACGTCATCGGCGCGGCCGGCATCGCGGCCTGGGTGGCGATCTCGTTCGCGGTCACCCGCACCGGCAACCTGCAATACACGTGGCAGAGCGGCACCGGCATCGTCGCCGAGATGCACGAGGTCTCCGCCGACCCCGCGTCCTGCCGCCTCGCCGCCACCCCCTGGGGCGTCGGCACCAGCGGCGGCTCCGCCCACCTGCGCCTCGACATTGTTTTCCGGGCATTCGACCCCGACGCACCCACGGACAAGGCCGGCCCGCTGGACTACGTGATCGCCGAGCAGGGCATCGACCTCACCCGCTTCGGGCTGACCCGACTGGAGTGCCGCCGCAACGAGTTCGGCCCGATCATGCCGATCGCCTGCCTCTGGCACCGGCCCGGCGGCTGCAAGGGCCGCTAGCGGCGGGAGGCGGCCCGGCTTGTGCGCTGGCGCGCCCTGTGCATCAGTCGTGCCGGATCAAACCGGGATATCGATGTGTCGGTCGAGAAAGTCGAAACGCTGATCGTCGGCGGCGGCCAGGCCGGGCTGGCGATGAGCGCGCAGCTCAGCCAGCGCGGCCTGCCCCACCTCGATCCTGGAACGCCACCGGATCGCCGAACGCTGGCGCTCGGAACGGTGGGACGCGCTGCACGCCAACGGCCCCGCCTGGCACGACCGTTTGCCGGACTTGCCGATCGCCGGCGTCGACCCCGACGGCTTCGCCACGCGCGACCAGATGGTGGACTATTTCGTCGCCTACGCCGACCAGATCGCCGCGCCGATCCGCTGCGGCGTCGCGGTGACGGCGCTGCACCGGAAGGCCGACGGCACCGGCTTCCGCGCCGAAACCTCGGCCGGCGCGATCGAGGCCACCAACGTCGTCGCCGCCACCGGGCCGTTCCAGCGCGGCGATCATCTCCAGCCGCTGGTGCCGCCGGACGCCGGCATCGTGCAGACTGCATTCCACCGCCTACCGCAATCCCGGCCAGCTGCCGCCGGGCGCGGTGCTGGTGGTCGGCGCCGGCTCCTCGGGCGCGCAGATCGCCGACGAACTGGCGCGCGCGGGCCGGCGCGTCTACCTGTCGCGTCGGCCGGCACGAGCGGCCGCCGCGACGCTATCGCGGCACGCGACTTCTGCTGGTGGCTGGGCGTCCTGGGCCTGTGGGACGCCGAGGCCCGCGATCCGTCGGAGGAGCACGTCACGATCGCGGTCAGCGGCGCCTATGGCGGCCACACCATCGACTTCCGGCGCCTCGCCGGCGCGCGGGGTGACGCTGCTGGGCCGGGCGGACGGCATTCGGCGACGGCGTGATGCGCTTCGCCCCGGACCTGGCGCGCGATCTCGCGCACGGCGATGCGAACTATCTGGCCTTGCTCGACGCGGCCGACGCCTATGCGGCCCGCGAGGGCCTCGACCTGCCCGAGGAGCCGGCGGCGCGTGCCGTCGAACCGGACCCGCCCTGCGTCACCGACCCGATCCTGCAGCTGGATCTCCGGGACGCCGGCATCACCGCGATCATCTGGGCGACCGGATTCGCGCTCGATTTCGGCTGGCTGCAAGGTCGACGCGTTCGACGCAACGCGGGGCGCCGGTGCATCGGCGCGGCATCTCCGATGTGCCCGGGCTGTATTTCCTCGGGCTGCAGCTGGCTGTCCCGCAGGGCGTCGAGCTTCATCTTCGGCGTCGAGCACGACGCGGCGCACCTGGCGGAGCATATCGCCGCACGCGCGTAGCGGCCGCCGTCCACAGCATAGCTGAAGGCTCAAGGTGCCACTCAAGAATTACCGCGTCAGCCTGATGGCCTTGGGCTGATGGTGTAGTTCCACTCAGGATGCCACGGGTCGGTGGCGATGTTGAGGGTCGCCATCTCGTCATCGGAGACGCGGATCGCCCTTGGGATAGCTGTTCTCGTCCAGTTCGCAGCTGCACCGTCAGGCCGGTCTTGGTGGTCGTGGCGGCGATGAGATCGACGACGGCGAGGCGACTGACCAGCGGCTTGCCGCGCCAGGTCTGGGTGATGTGGCAGAACATGCCGGTGCTCGATCTTGTTCCACTTCGATGTCCCCGGCGGATAATGGCACACCTGCAAGCTCAGCCCGGTTTCGTCGGCCAGCTTCTGCAATTCCAGCTTCCACAGCCGCACGCGCGATCCGTTCGAGCCGCCGCCATCGGCGGTGATCAGCAACCGGTCCGCGTCGGCCGTAGCGGTCACGGCCGACAACGTCATGCCAGCGACGGATCGCGTTGACGGCGAACTCCGCCGTGTCATGGTCGATGCCGACGCTGACCCAGCCGCAGCAGCGATTCGTGGATGCCCATCGGGTCAGTAGATGCCAGGTACGGCGCGACCTTGCCGAGCTCCTTGTCGACGAAGTCGTGCACGTTGACCATGTCGGGACAGCCCGCGGCACGGTAGTCGCTGCCGCCGTTCTTGTACTCGCCGATCAGCTCCTTCTTCTTGGTATCAACCGAAATCACCGGCTGGCCGGCCGCCTGACAGGCCATGACCTGGCGGTTGATGTGCTGGAATTGCCCGTCACGGTCGGGATGGTGGCTGCCTTCCTTGGTCTTGCGGTTGACCTGGCGGGAATAGCCCAGAGTGATCAGCATCTTGCCAACCGTGTTGGCGCTGACGGCATGGTTCATCGCGCGCAGCGCCGCCGCCAGTTTCTCACGGCTTTTCGACACCCACAGCAGCGGGCGCATCGGGTCGCCCATGGTCGCCGGCTCCACCAATCGACGCAGATCTTCCAGCACCGTCGGGTCCGCCTTGCTGGTCGGCGGTCGCCCGCGCGCCCTTTCGCCGCACCCGGCGCGTAGCTCGAGGACGCCGCCAGCAGCTCCTTCGCGCCGCGAATGATCGTGCTGCGCGCCACGCCCGTCGCTCGACGAGACCGCGGCCGTTCCGCCGTAGCCCGCGGCAGCCTTCTCCGCCGCCACGAACAACCGGCGACCTCGCTCATCCAACTGGTCCTTGATGGCCGCATACCGCGTGCGGATCGCGTTCTCGTCGATCATCCGCGAATCGTAGCCAGTGCCAGGCCGAGCCGGAATCGCCTATCGGACCAAAGCGAAGCCCGAATCGCTTATTCCTGAGCGGCTCCTTAGCCGATGACCGGCCACATGCTGGGCGCGGCTGGCGCCTGCGAGGCGGCGTTCCTGTGGCTCGCGCTGTCGCCCGAATACAATCCTGAGGGCCGGTTGCCGCCGCATCTGTGGGACGGCACGGCGATGCCGGACGCCCCCGCGCTGAACCTGGTCGCATCCGGCAGCGCCTGTCGCACACTATGCGCACGGCGATGCTGAGCAACGCCTTCGCCGGCAGCAACGTCGCGCTGGTGCTCGGCCGAGGCTTTCCGGCATGACCGAAGACTGGCGCATCGTCGAGCTGCTGCCGCATTCCGGCCCGGCTGTGCTGCTCGACGAAGTGCTCAGCTGCACCGCCACCGGAATCGTCGCGGCGGTGACGATCCGCCCGGAGTCGCCGTTCCGCATGGCCGATGGTGTTCCGGCTCATATCGGAATCGAGTACATGGCGCAGGCCTGCGGCGAGTTCAGCGGCATCCAAGCCAGCGCGCGCCGGGCGGCCGCCGCGGCCGGGCTTCCTGCTCGGTACGCGGCGCTACCTGGCGAGCCGCCCCTGGTTCGCCGAGGCCGAGTGGTTAGCGATAACCGCCGATCTGGTCTATTGCGACGCGGAGGTCGGCGTATTCGATTGCAGGATCCGGAGCGGCAGCACGACGGTCGCCACAGCCCAGTTGATCGTGACCGAGCCGCGCGATGTCACCGGCCTGCTCGGCCGTCAGGGCGGGACGGACGATGGTTAGGACGGTACTCGTCACAGGCGCCAGCAAGGGGATCGGCCAGGCGATCGCGGCGCGGCTGGCGCGCGATGGCCACCGCATCGTCGTCCACTACCGCAGCGACCACGCCGGCGCCGAGACGACGCTCGCCGTGGTGCGCGCCGCCGGCGCTGAGGGCCGGCTGCTCGACTTCGACGTCGCCAGCCGCGAAGCGAGCCGCGAAGCGCTCGAAGCCGATATCGCCGCGCACGGCCCTACTGGGGCGTCGTGTTGAACGCCGGCATCGTCCGCGACGCCGCCTTTCCGGCGATGGCCGACCTCGACTGGGACGCGGTGCTCGGCACCAATCTCGGCGGCTTCTACAACGTGCTGCGGCGGGTCGTGATGCCGATGGTCTCCGCCCGGCAGGGCGGCCGCGTAGTGACGCTGTCCTCCGTCTCCGGCCTCGTCGGCGATCGTGTACTCAGCTCCGGTCGCACCGGCATCGCCTACGGCTCGTCCTTCGGCAGCCCGCAGCCCTATGTTGCCTTCGCCGAGCTGATGACCCAGGGCATGTCGCAAAAACTCAACGCGACCAGCTACATTCAGATGATGAGCCACACCGCGGCGGTGAATATCGGTCTGTTCTTCGGCATCACCGGCCGCACCATCCCCACCTCCAGCGCCTGCACCTCGAGCAGCCAGGCGATCGGTTACGCGTTCGAGGCGATCCGCGCGGGCCACGCCGACATCATGCTCGCCGGCGGCGCGGACGAACTCGACATCACCCAGGCAGCGGTGTTCGACACGCTGTGCGCGACCTCGGTGCGCAACGACGAGCCGCAGCGCACGCCGCGCCCGTACGACCGCGACCGCGACGGGCTGGTGATCGGCGAGGGCGCGACCACGCTCGTGCTGGAGGAGCGCGTGCATGCCATCGCACGCGGTGCGCCGGTCCTCGCCGAGCTGATCGGCTTCGGCACCAACACTGACGGCAGCCACGCGACGCAACCTCGCGCCGAGACGATGGCGGTCGCGCTGCGGCTCGCGCTGCAGGACGCGGGCCTGCCGCCGGGGGCGATCGGCTACGTCAACGGCCACGGCACCGCGACCGAATGGGGCGACATCGCCGAGACCGTTGCAACCGCCGAAGTGCTGGGCGGGCGCGTGCCGATCCGTTCGCTGAAAAGCTATCCAGGCCACACGCATGGCGCTTGCGGCGCGCTGGAGGCGTGGCTCGGCATCGAGATGATGCGCGAAGGCTGGCTCGCGCCGACCGCCAATCTTGAAACCGTCGATGCCCGCTGCGCCGCGCTCGACTATCTCGCGCGTGGGCTGCGCCAGCAGATCGCGCTGCCGGTCGGGGAAGCAAAGACCTCCGGATGATCTGCAAGGTAGGCGTTGACGATTGTGACGACGGTAGTTGCTGCAATCTGGTCGTCGGCATAACCGGCAGGGTCGACAGATAGGATGCACTGGGCGATCAGCGAGAACACGAAATCCGGCTCTTCATCCCGATACATGTCGAGCGTCTGAATGACGTGCTGGGCGACCGGGACGAGCGGCAGGGCGGCCAGGCGCAGATGCATCGGCTTTGCTTCCTGGACCAGCCGCCGTTGTTCAGCCGATTGCACGGGCCGCGTCCCGAGTTGGACGAGGCCGCCTGCGGCGTCGAGCAGCCGGATGGACAACGGCACGGCGGAGCAGCTGTGCGGTTGCTCCCGGGTCTGATGCGATCGTCCTGGACACGAGTTGGATGCCGTTTATGACCAGCAGGCTGTGCCGCGGCTGGCGTTGCCAGACATAGGCCAGGAAGCGGCGCGCGGCCCAGCCGGCGTTCGCCAGGTCCTCCTCAGTCAGGGCGGGGACAAACTCGGTCAGCTTCAGCAGCAGGGGGCGAACGGCGTCGATGAGCCCGTCTCCAAGGTGCGCCGACAGGCTCTCGGCGAGTTGCGCCCATGGTCCCCGGATCCGCGTGCCAGTCGATGCAAGGAACAGTGCCGCGCCGACCAGACGCCGCGCGAACCTTTCCGCGGCCACATTCGTGCCCGGCTGTTGCAATGCCGCGACCAGGGGGACCATTTGCGCGCACAGAGCTCGAGCAATTTCGCCCACGCCGCCGGGGCACCGTCTGGGACGGCCAAAACGCCGCGCAACAGATCGAGCGCCCGGCGCTCATCGGCCTCTCCGGCTTCGATGTCGAATTGCTGGACGTAGGTCAGGGTGAGTATGTCGCGCAATTCCTCGATCGACGGCGCCCGGCCGTAGGCCGTATTCCAGCTCCGCTGAAGACACGCTTCGCCGGCGGTCGCGAGCCCGGTTTCGGCCGCCGCCCGTGCCGCCGGTTGGGCTGCCGACACCCCGCCATGGCGGCGAGGGCTCTGTGCGGCGGCGCGGTCCCCTATCCGCCCGCTGTCATGCTGCGCGCCTTGGCTGGCGGGCGCTTCATGACCACAAACCCGGCCTGCGCGAGATACCGCGCCAGCGTCTTGGCCGCGATCCGCGCCGTCAGTTCCGCCGCCTGCCGGTGCGCCTTGCCCCGTTCATCGAAGCGCAGCCCGTAGGCCAGCGCAGCGACCAACTCGGATCGGTGGCAGGTGTCAGGGTGTCATCGTCGGGCATGCGGGCACGCTAGCCGGCTGGTACGAACTGATCAAGAACGTTAGCCGGCTCTGTTCCGCCGCGTCCAGCCGCTGCCCGGTTACGACGACCGTCATTCGTCCAGCGGGGAATGGCTGTTGCAACGCGAGCGCGATGGCCACATCCGCCGCAAGCCACAAATGCAGTGTTTTGAGCATGACCGGCAATGCCCTTGCCGTGCGCCGGCAGCACTACCCCATTCGGCTTCGTGGTCAGGAAGCCGAACAGGCGGCGTCGCCTATCTCGGCCCGGTGGGGATCGACCGACCTGCCGACCCGCCTCTGCGCTGCCAGGGACTTATCCCGGAGCACGATGCGCCCAGCGTGTAACTGTGCGCGCGGCGGGCGGTCGTTCCTGTGGAATGTGTGCCGACGCGACCGGGCCCCGGGCGACCGGCGATTGCCCGTCCACATCCTGGGCCGCCGCGAAGGTTCGGCGCTTCATCCTGTCAATGTCCTGTTCAGCGTTGATCTTCCAACAATCGCGAGGAGGCTGCTTGCGAAACTCCCGCAGAATTATTTAGCAATATCAGATATATGCCCGCCGGGGGAGTCGAACCCCCACGCCTCCTAGGCTGCGGATTTTAAGTCCGCTGCGTCTACCGTTCCGCCAGGCGGGCATCGTTCGTGGACGCGGATCATCCGGCCAGCCCGCGGGCGATGTCCAGAGCCCGCCGGATCAGGTTCTCGCTCGCTTCGGGCGTGCGGAACGCGCTGTGCGCGGTCAACGTCACGTTGGCAAGCCCGGCCAGCGGATGCGCCGCCGGCAGCGGCTCCTCGACGAACACGTCGAGCGCCGCGTGGCCGATCCGCCCCGCGCGCAGCGCCTCCAGCAACGCCGCCTCGTCGATCAGCGCGCCGCGCGCCGTGTTCACCAGGATCGCCCCGGGCCGCAACCGCCCAAGCCGCTCGGCGGACAGAAAACCCCGCGTTGCGTCGGTCAGCAGCAAATGCAGGCTGAGCACGTGGCTCTCCGCCAGCAGCGTGTCGAGATCGACGAACGTCACGCCCGGCGCGGATTTCGGCGTGCGGTTCCAGGCCAGCACGCGCATGCCGCCGCCGCCGGCGATCCGCGCGACTTCGGCCGCGATGCCGCCGAACCCGAGCAGCCCGAGCGTCTTGCCGGTCAGTTGCATGCCCTCGGTGCGCGGCCACTCGCCACGCCGGATCGCCGCGTCCATGGCCCCGACGCCGCGCGCCGCCGCCCACATCAGCGCGATCGCGTGCTCCGCGACCGCCGTGTCGCCGTAGCCGCGGATGATGTGCACGGCGATGCCGAGCTCGGCCAGTTCCTCCGGGTTCATGTAGCTACGCGCGCCGGTGCCCAGGAACACGACGTGCTTCAGCCCGGAGCACTGCGCGCATCGTCTCCGCCGGCAGCGCCGTGTGGTCGTCGAGGATGAAATCGTGGCCGGCCAGCAGGCCGGGGATCTGCGCCTGCTTCACCTCGGATTGCAGGTTCACCGCGACCGGAGGGTCATCCGGCCGCACCACCTTGCGGAACACCGCGGCCAAGCCGTCGGTGGCGTCGAGAAACAGGCCCTTCATGCGCGCCCCCTTGCTCGCGGCGATACTGCGCAGCCACGCCTGCCGCATCAAGTGGTTGCGGCGCGCAGTGCATGTGGCGGCGCGCGCCGCGGCCGGGTAAGGCTTGGCGGCATGTACCGCGCCCCGCAGTTCTACGGCGAGACCCGGCGTAGCGCCCCGCCCCCGCTGCCGCCGCAGCCGCCCGAGCCGCTCGACATCGAGTGGTACGAGGAGGAGGAAGCGCCGCCGCTGCGCCGGCGCCGCCGCTCCTGGCGTGGATGGCTGCTGCGCTGGACATTCTTCCTTGGCATCTGGGGGGTGCTTGCCGCCGGCGCGCTGCTGCTGTGGTTCTGCACCGACCTGCCGCGCCCGGAGGACGCGCTCGCGGCGGTGCGGCGGCCCAGCCTGACATTGCAGGACCGCTCGGGCCAGGTTTTCGCGTCGTACGGCGACGTCGTTGGCGAGCCGATGCACCTCGCCGACCTGCCGCCCGCGCTGCCGGCCGCCGCCGTCGCGGTGGAGGACCGGCGCTTCTGGTCGCACTGGGGGCTCGATCTGCCCGGCATCCTGCGCGCGGCCGTGGTGGACGTCCGCGCCGGCCATGTCGTGCAGGGCGGCTCGACGATCACCCAGCAGGTGGCGAAGAATCTTTTCCTGAGCAACGCCCGGACGTTTCGGCGCAAGGTGCAGGAGGTGCTGCTGACGCTGTGGCTGGAGCATCATTTCACCAAGCGGGAAATCCTCGAGATCTGGCTGAACCGCGTCTATCTGGGCTCCGGCGCCTGGGGCGTGGACGCGGCCGCAAAGCTCTATTTCGGCGTGTCGGCGCGGCAACTGACGCTCTGGCAGTCGGCGGTGATCGCCGGGCTGCCGCGCGCGCCCTCCCGCTTTTCCCCGCGTGTCGATCCGGAGGCAGCGGCGGCGCGCGGGCGGGAGGTGCTGGCGGCAATGGCGGAAACCGGGGCGATCACGGCGGCCCAGGCGCAGCAGGCCGGCGCCGCGATCGAATTCCCGAGCTACGCCAACGCCGGCGGCTGGTTCGCCGACTGGGCGGCGGCGAAGAGCGAAACGTTGCTGCCGGAGAACGCGGACGCCGCCGTCCACACCACGCTCGATGCCCGGCTGCAGGCGAGCGCGGAGGCGCATCTGGCGGCGCTGCTCGACGGCCCGGGGGCCGCGGCCAATGTCGGGCAGGGCGCCGTGGTGGCGCTGGACGCCGCGACCGGGGCGGTTCGGGCCATGGTCGGCGGGCGCGACCGGCGCGGCGGCGGGTTCAACCGCGCCGTGCTCGCCCGCCGCCAGCCGGGCTCGGCGTTCAAGCCGTTCGTCTGGCTCGCGGCGCTGGAGAAGGGGCTGCGCCCCGACGACACGGTGCTCGACGCGCCGATCCGGATCGGCACCTGGAGCCCCGCCAACTACGACGGCAAATACCGCGGCGAAGTGACGCTGGAGGATGCGCTGGCCGAAAGCCTCAACACCGTGTCGGTGCGGTTGGCCCAGCTTGTCGGCGGCCCGCGCGTGGTGGCGGAGATGGCGCACCGGCTCGGCATCGAGGAGAAACTGCCGGACAATTTCACTCTGGCACTCGGCACCGGCGAGGTGCGGCTGCTGGAATTGGCCGCCGGCTACGCCAGCATCTGCAACGGCGGCTTTCGCGTCGAGGCGAGCGGCATCGAGAGCTTCGAGAGCGGCGGCCAGCGCCACGCCGCGCCGGGACCGCCGCGCGAGCGCGTGCTGGAACCGGGGATCGCGGCGGCCATGCAGCGCATGCTGGCGGCGGTGGTCGCGCGCGGCAGCGGCCGCGCGGCGGCGGTGCCGGGGCGGCAGGTGATCGGCAAGACGGGCACGACGCAGGATTTTCGCGACGCCTGGTTCGTGGGCTGCACAGGGGACGAAGTGATTGGCGTGTGGCTGGGCAACGACGACGACAAGCCGATGCAGGGCATAACCGGCAGCAGCCTGCCGGCCAAACTGTTTCACGACATCGCGACTGACCTGAAACCGTAGGCCTTCGGGCCGACCGATCGGAGATCGGCAGCGGTGTGACAGGGGTCACGTACTCTGGGCGCAATCGGGGCGATATCGGCGCGGTCGCGGCACACCGCCGCAGCAACCGCCGCGCAGCGCAGGCCGCGCGGTCCACCCAGGGAGAGACCAGATGCGCCCGCTCGCCACTCTTGCAGTCGCCGCCGCCGCCCTCGTCACCGCACAGGCTGCCCACGCCGCCAGCCTGACCTTCACGACGATCGACAATCCCAGTGATCCCACCTTCAACCAGCTTCTCGGCATCAACAATTCCGGGCTGATCTCAGGCTATTTCGGCAGCGGCCAGGCCGGACACCCGAACCAGGGCTACACGATCGCCCCGCCGTATACGAAGTTCGTTCCCGCCAACCTGCCGGACTCGACGCAGACGCAGGCGACCGGCGTCAATTCCGCGGGCATCGTCACCGGCTTCTGGGCGCCGACCAACAACGGCCCGGGCATGGACGCGAACTACGGCTTCGTCCGGATGAAGGACGGCAAGAACTTCGTCTATCTCGACGTCAACGACCCGAATGCCGGCGGCGAGCCCCTGACGAACCAGGTTCTTGGCATCAACTCGTCCAACGTCGCCGTCGGGTTCTACGTCGATGCGAACACCGTGTCGCACGGCTTCGCCTACAGCGTGGCCAGCGGCGCCTACAAGACCATCAACGTCAAGGGCGCCGTCTCGGATGCCGTCACCGGCATCAACAACCAAGGCCTGCTGTGCGGGTTCTACACCAACTCCAAGAACACGCAGATCGGCTTCACGATGGCGCTCACGGGTGGCACGGCGGAGCCGTTCAAGGTGCCCGGCCAGTCGGTCACGCAGCTGCTCGGGGTCAACAACGAAGGGCTTGCGGTCGGCTTCTACACGGACGGCAACGGCTCCAACCACGGCATCTACTACACCCCGTCCAACGGCATGTGGACGCAGGTCGATGACCCCAACGCCCCGGAAGCGCCCGGCGGAGGCACCGTCCTGAACGGCGTCAACGACAAGGGCGAGGCGGTGGGCTTCTACACCGATGCCGCCGGCAACGTTCACGGAATGCTGGTGATCGGCATCCCCTGAGCGCCACACACGAACCATCCCGCGCGCCGGCAACGGCGCGCGGGTTCTGGCGTTACATCGTCCGGCCGTGGCAGTGCTTGAACTTCTTGCCCGAGCCGCACGGGCACGGCGCATTTCGCGGGCTGTTGCGCCAGGTTGCCGGATCGTTCGGATCAACCTGATCGCTGCGCATCGGCATCGCCGTGATCATACCGCCCCCGGCCATCTCGTAGGCGGGCTCCGCCTCGGCCATTGCCGCCTCGGCGGGGCCGCGCGGGCCGCGGGGTCGCAGCGGCGAATCCGGGTCCGGATGGCTCTCCTGCATCGGCGGCGGGGGCGGCGGCGGCGGTGCCGGCTGGCCGAGCTCGACCCGGCACAGCATCATCGTCACCCGCTCCTTCAGCTCGTCGAGCAGCGCGTTGAACAGCGCGAACGCCTCGGTCTTGTATTCGTTCAGCGGGTCGCGCTGGCCGTAGGCGCGCAGGCCGATGCCCTGGCGCAGGTGGTCGAGCGCCAGCAGGTGCTCCTTCCAGACCTGGTCGAGGATCTGCAGCAGGAAGCTCTTTTCCACGGCGCGCATCAGCTGCGGCCCCATGTTCGCCGCCTTCGCCGCCATGAACTTGTCCGACGCGTCCTCAACGCGCTCGCGGATGTGGCTTTCGTCGATGCCCTCCTCGCGCGCCCATTCGGCGACCGGCAAATCGAGGTTCAGCACGCGCAGCACGTCCTGCTGCAGCTCGACCGATTCCCACTGCTCCGCAAACGCCTTTTCCGGAATCCGCCGCGCCACCATCGACTGGATCACCTCGGCGCGCATGTCCGCGACGGTCTCCGACACGTCGGCCGCCTTCATGAACTCGCGCCGCTGCGCGTACACCTCGCGGCGCTGGTCGTTCATGACGTTGTCGTATTTCAGCACGTTCTTGCGCATGTCGAAGTTGCGCGCCTCGACCTTCTTCTGCGCCTTCTCCAGCGCCTTGTTGATCCACGGATGCACGATCGCCTCGCCTTCCTTGAGGCCGAGGCGCTGCAGCATGCCGCCCATGCGCTCGGAGCCGAAGATGCGCATCAGATCGTCTTCCAGCGACAGGAAGAAGCGCGACGCGCCCGGGTCGCCCTGCCGGCCGGAGCGGCCGCGCAACTGGTTGTCGATGCGCCGGCTCTCGTGCCGCTCCGTGCCGATCACGAACAGCCCGCCGGCCTGCTTCACCTTCTCATGGTTGACGGCGATCTCATCGCGGATCTCGGCCTCCCGCGTCGCCAGCTCCGCCGGGTCGGCGATCTTCGCGGTCTCCAGCTTCAGCCGCATCTCGACGTTGCCGCCGAGCTTGATGTCGGTGCCGCGGCCGGCCATGTTGGTGGCGATCGTGATCGCGCCCGGCGCGCCCGCCTGCGCCACGATCAGCGCCTCCTGCTCGTGGAACCGCGCGTTCAGCACCGCGTGCTTCACCTTCTTCTTGTCGAGAATGCCGGAGATGATCTCGCTCTTCTCGATGCTGGTGGTGCCGACCAGCACCGGCTGGCCGCGCCCGCGCGCCTCCTCGATCAGCTTGGCCACCGCGTCGTATTTCTCGCCGGCGGTGCGATACACCTCGTCGTCCGCATCGTTGCGCACGACCGGCACGTTGGTCGGAACCTCGACCACGTCGAGCTTGTAGATCTCCATGAACTCGTCGGCCTCGGTCAGCGCCGTGCCGGTCATGCCCGCGAGCTTGGGATAGATGCGAAAATAGTTCTGGTAGGTGATCGAGGCGAGCGTCTGGTTCTCCGGCTGGATGGTGACGAACTCCTTCGCCTCGAGCGCCTGGTGCAGCCCTTCCGAGTAGCGCCGACCCTCCAGCATGCGGCCGGTGAACTCGTCGATGATCACCACCTTGTCCTGGCGCACGATGTAGTCGACGTCGCGCGTGAACAGCGTGTGCGCACGCAGCGACTGCTGCACGTGATGGACGACGCTCACGTTGAAGATGTCGTACATGTTGCCTTCGGTGATGATCCCGGCCTCGCGCAGCATGTCCTCCACGCGCTCGCTGCCGGACTCCGTCAGCGCAACCGTCTTCGTCTTCTCTTCCTTGTCGAAGGTGCTGGGGTCCTTGACCAGTTCCACGACGACGGCGTTCACCTGCCGGTAGAGATCCGAAAAGTCTTCCGCGGGGCCGGAAATGATCAGCGGCGTGCGCGCCTCGTCGATCAGGATGCTGTCCACCTCGTCGACGATCGCGTAGGCGAAGTCCCGCTGGCACATGTCCTCCAGCCGGTACTTCATGTTGTCGCGCAGGTAGTCGAAACCGAACTCGCTGTTGGTGCCGTAGGTGATGTCGGCCGCGTACTGCTCGCGCCGCTGGCTTTCGTCGAGCCCGGGCACGATCACGCCGACCGTCATGCCGAGGAAGCCGTAGATCCGCCCCATCCACTCGGCGTCGCGCCGCGCCAGGTAGTCGTTGACGGTGACGATGTGGACGCCCTTGCCGGCTAGCGCGTTGAGATAGACCGGCAAGGTCGCCACCAGCGTCTTGCCCTCGCCGGTCTTCATCTCGGCGATCTTGCCGTCGTGCAGCACCATGCCGCCGATCATCTGCACGTCGAACGGGCGCATCCCGACCGTGCGCTTGGACGCCTCCCGCACCACCGCGAACGCCTCCGGCAGGACCTCGTCAAGCGTCGCGCCGCCGGCCAGACGTTCCCGGAACTCCACGGTCTTGGCGCGCAGCGCCTCGTCGGACAATTGCTCCATCGCCGGTTCCAGCGCGTTGATCTGCGGCACCCTGCGCTGGTATGCCTTGAGCGACCGGTCGTTGCTGGTGCCAAAGATGGTGCGGGCGATGCTGGCGAACATGAAAAGCCTTCCGGGAGAGGCAACGGCGGTCCGGCCAGAGGTCCGGACGGGCCTGTACCGTCGCTTCCTCCCGTCGGGCCGCCCTGGTCTCGTGTGGCAGTGGACGCGTTGGCTGGTCTGGACTTGTCGGCTAGTCTGGGCTGTCAGATAGGACCCGGGCCGTCCCTGGTCAACGACGCTGCGCTGCGCGCCGGCGTTCGCGGTCGACTTGCCGCCCCATCTTGCTTCGGCCATTCTCCGGCCCCTTCAGATCAAGGACACCCCATGCGGACCATCCGCCTTTCCGCCGCGGCGATATTCGCGGCGCTCGCCTGCGCCGCGATGCCCGCGGCGCTGCGCGCCGACGACGCGGCGCCTGCCGCTGCGCCCGCCGCCGCCGCGCCCGCCGCCCCGGACGCCGCCGCTGCCGCGACCCCCAAGCCCGACACCGTCGTCGCCAAGGTCAACGGCACCGAGATCCACTTCAGCGACGTGCAGGACGCGATCGGGCAACTGCCCGAGGAATACCGCGGCCTGCCGCGCCAGATGCTGTTCCCGATGCTGATCGACCAGCTGATCGACCGCAAAGCGGTGGTGCTGCTCGCCCACAAGCAGGGGCTGGAGAGCGACCCGGCGGTGCTCAAGCAGATCGCCCGCGCCACCGATTCCGCGTTGCAGAACGCGCTGTTCACCCGCGACATCGCGCCCCTGGTCACCGAGCCCGCGATCAAGGCGCGCTACGACGCCACCATCGCCGGCAAGCCGGGCGAGGCCGAGGTACACGCCAGCCACATCCTGGTCGCCACGGAGGACGAGGCCAAGAAGGTGATCGCGGAGCTGAACAAGGGCGGCGACTTCGCGGCGCTGGCCAAGGCGCACAGCACCGACAGCGGCGCCGCCAACGGCGGCGATCTCGGCTTCTTCAAGAAGGGCGACATGGTGCCGGAATTCTCCGCCGCCGCCTTCGCCCTCAAGCCCGGCGAGATCACCCAGACGCCGGTGCACTCCCAGTACGGCTGGCACGTGATCAAGGTGATCGAGATCCGCCCGGGCCAGCCGCCGACCTTCGAGCAGTCGCACGACCAGATCCGCCAGGAGATCATCCAGGAGGCGGTGAAGAAGGTCGTCGCGCAGGCGAAAGAGGGCCTGACAATCGAGAAATTCAATCCGGACGGCACGACCCCGAAAGCCACCGACACCGCCGAGCCGCCGCCGCCGCCCGCCAAGCAATAATTTTCGCCGCCCTTTCCCCCTTTCCGCCCGCGCTTGCGGCGGAGGAGGGGGGGCAGGGGCCTACGCCAACCGCTCCCTGCCGCGAACTGGGAGCGCAACAAGACACTCGGACTGAGGGGGAAACATGCCGCTGCCGGTCTCGCCGCTCGCGGTCGCCCTGCCGCTGCTGCCGGAGATTGCCGGGGTCCGGCTCGGGGCGGCGGCCGCCGGCATCCGCTACCAGGGCCGCACCGACGTCGTGCTCGCCGAGTTCTCGCCCGGCACGACGGTGGCGGGCGTGTTCACGCGCAACAAGTGCCCCGGCGCGCCGGTCGACTGGTGCCGGGCCGCGCTCGCGGGCGGGCGGGCGCGCGCGCTGGTGGTCAACGCCGGCAACGCCAACGTGTTCACCGGCCGCGCCGGAGCAGAGGCTGCGAAAGCCACGGCCGTCGCCGCCGCGGGCCTCGTCGGCTGCCCCGTCAAACAGGTATTTTTGGGTTCCACCGGCGTCATCGGCGAACCGCTGTCGCACGAGCGCCTGACCGCCGCCCTGCCCGCGCTGCACGAAGCGCTGCGCCCCGATGCATGGGAGAATGCGGCGCGCGGCATCATGACCACCGACACGTTCCCCAAAGCCGCGACGCGGGAGGCGAGCATCGGCGGCGCAACCGTGCGGATCAGCGGCATCGCCAAGGGCAGCGGCATGATCGCGCCCGACATGGCGACCATGCTGTGTTTCGTCTTCACCGACGCCAAATTGCCGGCCGCCGTGCTGCAATCGGCGCTGTCCGGAGCCGTGGAGGGCAGCTTCAACGCGACCACGGTCGACAGCGACACCTCCACCAGCGACACGGTGCTGTTGTTCGCCACCGGCCAGGCCAAGCACCCACGCGTGCCTGCTGAAGGCGGCCCGGGGCTGCGTGACTTTTCCGAGAAATTGTTTGAGGTACTACACGATCTCGCCTTGCAGGTGGTGCGGGACGGCGAGGGTGCCCAGAAGCTGGTTCGAATCGACGTCACCGGCGCGGTGTCCAGGAAATCAGCCAAGCGCGTGGCGTTGGCGATCGCCAATTCCCCCCTCGTGAAGACCGCGATTGCCGGCGAGGACGCCAACTGGGGCCGCATCGTCATGGCGGTCGGCAAAGCCGGCGAACCCGCCGACCGCGACACCCTCTCGATCGCCATCGGCGGGGTCTGGATGGCCCGCGACGGCAGCGTGGTGCCCGGCTACGACGAGGCGCCGGTCGTTGCGCACATGAAGGGCCGGGAGATCGGGATCGTGGTCGATCTCGGCCTCGGCCGCGGCAGCGCGACGGTTTGGACGTGCGACCTGACGCACGGGTATATCGACATCAACGGGTCGTATCGGTCGTAGAATGTTGGCGGCGGCGTTGCCGCAGCGCCGTTGCGAAGGTCCGCTTGGATGAAATTAACGGAGACGCGCAACGCTGCAGAATGATGTGCGTTTCGCAGTCGCCACCCGCGCCAGTTCGGCCCAGACTCTAAAATCTTGATTATCCCCTGCCATCCCAGCGGAGTTCGAGGCACAATGCCCCCCAACAGCAAATGTGGGGTCAGCCACATGATTGGGAATGCCGCCACGCGCCGCCGGCGCGGCGTGAACTCAAAACGCGCTGCTGTCAGCGGAGGGCGTACATGACGCTTCGGGCGCTTGGTGTCCTGCCATTTGCCGCCGCCGCGCTGTTCGGCTGCGCCGGGGTGTGGCCGACCACGACGGCGTCTCCCACGGCGGCCTTGACGGTGGTGCCGCCGGCAGCGCCCGCACCGATCCCGGCCGCGGCCGTGCTTGCGCTCTACGCGACCCCGCACCGCGAGGAGGGCACCGTGATGCACGGCTCGCACGAAGGCGCGCACTGGACCAAATGGGCCAAGCCCGACGGCAGCATGGAACTGCTCGCCGGCCACGGCCTGTTCGCCGACACCGGCAAATTCGTCATCCGCGGCAACATGATCTGCACCACGTGGGGCCACATCGACGACGGCCACGAGAACTGCGTGCATCTCGTGCAGGTCAGTTCCGACGAGTACGTCACCTACGGCACCGACGGCACGGAAGGCTCGCGCTTCGAGATCCAGCCGCCGTAAGCCGCAGGCCCGGCGCTACGCCGCGCGGCGCTGCGCGACGCCGGTGATCTCCTGCCGCCGCGCCACCTGCCGCACGCCGACCACCTGGCGCAGATTGCCCTCGACCAGATGCACCATCTCGGCGGGCATCGCCAGCATCGCGATCTCCACCCGCATCTCCTCGCCGTCGCGCGCCGCCTCGAACAGGTCGGGGCTCAGGTCGCGCTTGGCGAACGGTTGCAGCAGCCGCGGCAGCAGGCCGGGCTGCGCGTCGGCGACCAGGGAAAAGCGGACGGAAGCGTGCAGACCCACCAGGGTCCAGGGTTCGTGCGACATGTCGGGGGAAACTCCGGGTCGGAGAACGAAGACGCGCGAAAACGCCGGCTGCCTCAGGCAGCCGAGCCGGTAATTCGCGCGCGCAGGACCCGGAACGTCATGACGCCACCATAGCCGATCACGGGCCGCTTGGCCAGTTCAGTTTTCCGATCGTCGCCAGCGGGATCATGCCGAGCGAAACCGAGCGGTCGTGCAGCGTCAGCGGCACCTCGACGCCCGGCGCGCCGCCTTCCGAGGCGTTCGTCAGCAGTCCCGCGACTGCCTTCGCCGCCTGCGCGGCCCGCGTCGTGATCACGTGCGCGGCGGCGAGCGCGGTCAGCGTCTCCTGCATGCCGACCAGCCGCAGCGTCGCGGTCGCATCCGGCTGCAGCGCCGCGTCCAGCGTCACCTCGGCCGAGCCGCTGACGCCGAGCGGACCCCAGCCGAGCGCCAGATGCCGCAGCACGAGCTTGCCGCCGCTGTCCCGCCACGCCGCCGCGGCGGCCGCCGGGCTCGCCGCGTCCGCCGGCAGCGTGCCCATGAGCGAGCCCTCGATGGTCGCGGAGGCGATGTGCGGCCCGAGCGGCGCCTGCGCTGCCGGCGGCGGCGGCAACGTGATCGCTTCGGCGCTGAGGCGCAGGGTGGTCGGCTGATGCCAATCCGCTTGGCCTTCCAGCAGCCCGATCGTCAGCCCTTCGGCGGGCGCGGAGAAATGCAGCCCGCCGGCGTCAAGCGTGGCAGTGGTCGGTGGCAGGCCCTGGTTCAGCGGCACGGACAGCACGAACCGCTCGGCGCTGAACGGCAGCGCCTCTGACGGCCCGATCCGCAGCGACTGCTGTCCCTCGGCCAGCGCGCTGGCCACGGTGGGGTGCAGCAGGTCGAGCCGCAGCGTCACCCGCCCGGCGCGGTAGGCGGCGCC
Organism: uncultured Solirubrobacterales bacterium; assembly: GCA_963697635.1. GTDB lineage: Bacteria > Pseudomonadota > Alphaproteobacteria > Acetobacterales > Acetobacteraceae > CAJCJG01. Next base: position 57,496 of record CAVOOS010000021.1, read on the forward strand.
GCCGGGGATCGTGTTGGCGCCGCCCGTCAGCGAAAAATCATCGACCGAATAGTCGACGCGCGAGCGGCCAGCCGCCGCGCGACGCCGCGCCCGCATGCACGGTCCAGCCGTCCGCCGCCATCGCCTGCGTCCACGCGGCGAACCCCTGCTCGACCCGCCCCTCGGCCCAACGCCAAGCGACGAAGCTGCCCCCGAGCAGCACCGCAAGCAGGCAGGCGAGGCCGATCAGCAGCCGGCGGGGCATCGTTTGCTTCTACACATATGTCTGCGTACGAAAGTGTGTTGCGGCGTCGAGAAGACGGTTAATCCCCAAGCCAGCTGCGGAACGGATGGTACCGGAACGAACGCCGAAAAAGCCCACGATTTCCGGCATATGAGTTGGTTAACTCGCACGCAATGGGAACCGGGCGGCTGGTGTGCCCACAGAGTTCTCCACAGGGGTGTCGCAGAGTGGCGGGCCAGCGGCAAATGCCGCCTCCAGCCGCTGCATCAGCGCCTCGCGCGAAAGCCCGGGCGGGAGAGGCGGCAGCAGAACGATGCGGATCGTGCCCGGACGCTTGCGAAAGGCGCGGCGACCCCAGTAGCGGCCGGAATCGGTCACCACCGGGATCACCGGCAGCCGCGTGCGTGCCGCCAGCGCCGCCACGCCGGGGTGCAACCGCACCTGCTTCCCAGGGGCAACCCGGGTGCCCTGCGGGAAGATCACGATCTGCCGCTGCTCCGCGAGCGCCCGGTCGGCCTGCCGCAGCAGCCCGCGCAGCGCGGCGGCGCCGGCATCGCGATCGACCGGGATCATCCCGGTCGCGAGCAGCATCGGCCCGAACAGCGGGATGCGGGTCAGTTCCCGCTTCAGCACGTAGGCGAAGCGCGGCGCGATCAGCGCCCAGACCAGCGTGTCGAACGCCGACTGGTGCATCGATGCGATCAGCGCCGGGCCGCTCGCCGGCAAATGCTCAATGCCCTCGACCCGGTAGCCGATGCCGCAGATCAGTCGCAGCCCGCCCAGCACCAGGCGGATCCAGCCCTGCGCATACGGGATCGCCCGCCGCGGCGCGAACAGCCGCAGCGGCAATGCCGCGACCGCCAGAACCGTGGTCAGTCCGAAGAACCACAGATTGAACAGCAGCGAGCGCAGAACGATCATCCGCGATGCCCGTCCCCCCCGCTGCCATGCTCCGGATGCAGCAGCGCGCCGTGGGGATCGAACGCGCTCAGGCCGACTTCGGCGGCGAGAAACTTGGTGTATTCGCCGGCGAGCAGCCGCAGCATCGCCGGGTCGGCGCCCTCATGGAAGCCCGGCGGCCGCACCGGCATCGGATACAGCGCCACCTCCGGCAGCGCCCGGCCGAGTTCCGCGAGCGCGCGCGGCATGTGGTAGCCGGCCGTGACCACGATCAGCGAGCGCATGCCCTGGCCGCGCACCCAGTCGGCGGTCTCGGCGGCATTGCCGCGGGTCGAGGCGGCGGCGTGGCCGAGCGTGACGCGGCGGCCAAGCTCGGGATCGACGCCGGCGAGGTGGGCGAGCGCCGCGAACCCGGTCGCTTCGCCGACGCCGGTGATCAACAGATGCTGCGCGCGCCCTTCGGCGAGCAGGTGCAGCGCGGTCTCGACCCGCCCTGCGCCACCGGTCAGCGCGACGATGCCGTCGGCGCGCGGCGGCGGCGTAGGCTCGGTGAGTGCCGCGCGGAGGAACCAGGCGAACCCTGCGACCCACAGCAGCGCCAGCGCGCCGACCAGTGTGAGCGCGGCCGAGACCGCCGCGCGGCGAGCCGATGGGCGCCACAGCCGCATCACGGCAGCCGCCTGAGCCAGCGGCGCACGGTCGCCTGCGCGGTCAGGAACCCGATCGCCGCCGCCACGACCGGCAGCGCCGGCAGCCCTAGCAGCAGCTCAGACGGCAGGCTGCGCAGCGTCTGTGTCATCATCTCGATCGGATCGACGGGCGCAACCGGCGCCGCCGGCTCGGCCGTCGCCGCGACGAACGGCGCCGCCAGCGAGGCGAGCGCCAGCAGCACCGGCACCGAGGCGACAGCGCCGAAGAAGCCGCCGAGAGCCGCGAGCCAGGTCGCGCGGCGGGCGAACCGGCCGGCGATGTAACCGTCGGTGGCGCCGAGCCCGTGCACGATCTCGATCGCCTCCCGGCGCGCCGAGAGGCCGGCGCGGGTGCCGACCATCACGACCGCGGCCGCGACCGCCGCCACCACCACGAGCGCGAGCCAGGCGCAGGCCTGCAGGCTGCGCGCCAGCACCGCGAGCCGTTGCACCCAGGTGCCGTGGCTCTCCACCAGCGTGCCCGGCACCGCCGCCTCCATGCGCGCCTGCAACACGGCGAGGTCCGGCCCGGCGCCGGCCAGATGCACCTGGATTACTGCCGGCAGCGGCAGCGCCGGCCCGCCGCCGGCATCGCCCAGCCAAGGCCGCAGCAGGTCGACCAGTTCGGCCTGGGTCAGCGCCCGCGCGCCGACGATCCCCGGGCTCGCCGCGCAGCAGCGACAACGCCCGGTCGAGCCGCGTCTCCTCCGGCCCGTCGCCGGCGCGCGGCAGCGGCTGCGCAGGCTGCGGCACCTGCACCGTCAGCGCCGACGCCGCCCCCTCCTGCCAGTGCCGCACCAGCGCCGCCGTGCCGGCCGACCCGGCGAGCGCCAGCGCCGCCAGGAACGCCATCGCCGCCACCAGCGCCGGCAGCATCCGGTCGCCGATCGCTCGGCGCAGCCCGAGATCGTCGCGCCCCAGCCGCGAGCGGCGCGGGCTAGTCATGGTATTGCAGCCGTCCCTGGTCGAGCCGGAGCGCCCGCCCGGGATGGCGCGACACCAGCGTTTCGTTGTGCGAGGCGACGATCACGGTTGCGCCCAGCCGGTTCATCTCCTTCAGCAGCACCATCAACCGCTCGGCCTGCACGTCGTCGAGGTTGCCGGTCGGCTCGTCGGCGAGCAGCAGGTTCGGGCGCGCGACCACGGCGCGGGCGATGGCGACGCGCTGCTGCTCGCCGCCCGACAGCTCCGCCGGCCGCGCCTCCATCTGTCGCGCGAGCCCGACCCAGCGCAGCATTTCCGCGACGTCCGAGCGGACCCGACCTTCGGCGGCACCGGCGATGCGCAGCGGCAGCGCCACGTTGTCGAACGCCGACAGATGCGGCAGCAGCCGGAAATCCTGGAACACCATGCCGATGCGACGGCGCAGCACCGGCAGCGCGCGGCGCGGCGCGCGACCGACATCGGTGCCGAACACCGACAGTTTTCCCCGGGTCGGACGGACCGCAAGATACAGCAGCCGCAGCAGGCTCGACTTGCCGGCGCCGGACGGACCGAGCAGCCAGCGGAAGCCGCCCTCCTCGACCACCATGGTCAGGTCGCGCAGCGCCTCCGTGCCCGGTCGCCCGGCCCGGTCGTATTGCAGCCCGACCCCCTCCATCCGCACCATGCGCGCGTCACCGGCCCCTTGCCCCGTCGCGCCGTTGTGCCACCAAAGCGGGGGGTGCCGGAATAGCATCCGACGCACAGCATCCGGCCGCTCCTGGCGCGAGTGTTGCAACTGCGGGACGTTTCCCGCAGATTTGCGCGCCGCAACCGAGCCTTGCCATGCGCATCGTCTGCCCCGTCTGCGACGCCACCTACGACGTGCCGGACGCCATGCTGGCGAGCGGCGCGCGCAAGGTGCGGTGCGCAAAGTGCGGCAACGAGTGGGCGCCGACGCCGGCGCCGCCACCCGAGGCGTTGGAGTTCGAGCCGGTGGCCGACTTCCACGATGCGCCGCTGCCCGACTACCCCGACCTGCCGCCGGTGCCGGAAACCGACCCGCTCGGGCGGCACGAGCCGCGCCTCAAGCCGCTGCGGTCGCGGCCGGAGCGCTTCGCCGAGCCGCCGCACGAGGACGAGCCGCCCGCGCCGCGTGGCGGCCGGCGCGCGTTGGCAGCGTGGGTGCTCACCGTGCTGGTGCTTGCGGCGGCCGGAGCGGCGGCGGTGAAATGGCGCACCGACGTGATGGCAGTGTGGCCGCCGAGCGCGCGGGTGTTTTCCGCCGTCGGATTGCAGTGAGGCGCCGACGCCGAACGCGTCACGGCGCCTTGAACGGGATGGTTGAAGATGTTCCTTGAGGTGCTGCGACGCCGCAATCCGGCGCTGATCGAACAGGCCATCGTCCTGCATCAGTCGGGAAGGCTGCCTGCCAACAGCTACGTCATCGACCTCGATGCGGTCGAAGCGAACGCACGCGCAATCGCCGATGCGGCGCGGCCGCATGGCATGAAAGTGTTCGCGATGACCAAGCAGATGGCGCGCAACGGCGATTTCTGCGCGGCCGTGGGGCGCGGCGGGATCGCGGCGGCCGTCGCCGTCGACATGGAATGCGCCCGCGCCTGCCAACGCGCCGGGCTGCGCGTCGGCCATCTCGGGCATCTGGTGCAGGTGCCACGCGCCGAAGCCGACACGGCCGCAGGGTTCGCGCCGGACTACTGGACCGTGTTCAACCGCGAGAAGGCGGAAGCCGCCAGCGCCGCCGCCGCCCGGCGCGGACGGCGGCAAGGCCTGCTGCTCCGCATCAAGGCGTCAGGCGACGTCTTCTACACTGGCCACGAAGGCGGCTTCGATGCCGACAGCGAGTTGCTGGCCGCCGCCGACTTCGTCGACGGCCTCGCCGGCGCGACGTTCGCCGGCATCACCACGTTTCCCGCGCTGCTGTTCGATCAGTCGACCCGCAAGGTCGCGCCGACACATAATCTGCGGACGCTGGAACGCGCCGCGGCGGCGCTCGCGCGCAGCGGCCGCAGCGGCATCGAGATCAACGCGCCCGGCACCAACTCGGTCGCGATGCTGCCGGCGCTCGCCGCGGCTGGCGCGACACAGGTCGAGCCCGGCCACGCGCTGACCGGCACGACGCCGCTGCACGCCTGCGAGGATCTGCCGGAACTGCCCGCCGTCGTTTATCTGACCGAGGTCTCGCACAACCATGCTGGCCGCGCCTACTGCTTTGGCGGCGGGCTGTACATCGATCCGGTGTTTCCCGACTATCCGCTCCATGCCGTCGTCAGCGCAACACCCACGACTTCGAGGCAGGCGCTGCGTGCCGTCGAAATTCCGCCGTCGGCCGCGATCGACTATTGCGGCATGATCGACGGCGAGGCGCGCGTCGGCGATTTGGTGGTGTTCGGCTTCCGGCCGCAGGCGTTCGTGACGCGCGCCTACACGGTCGGCGTCTCCGGGCTGCGCGCCGGCACGCCGGCGGTCGGCGCAATATACGATTCGTGGGGCCGGGCGATCGACTGGCCCGGGTGACGGCCCCGCTACTCCAGCACCGTTACTCCAGGATCGGCATCGCGAATGGCTGCGCCACTTCCAGCGTCCGCGCCGCGCGCAGCACGATGTCGTCGCGATACATCGGGCCGGCCAGTTGCACGGCACGCGGAAGGCCGCTCGCGGCAAAGCCCATCGGCACGCTGATCGCCGGCTGCCGCGTCAGGTTGAACGCAAAGGTCCACGGCGCCCACTGGGTCCACAACGCCTCGATCGGGTCGCCGATCGGCGCCTCCGCGAGCGGCGCGGGCGCCGGCACGGCCGGGCACAGCACAAGGTCGTAAGTCTGGTGGAACCGCCGCATCGCGTGCGCCGCCGCGACCCGCATCGCCTCGCCGTCAAGATACTCGATTGCGGAGAGCCCGGCTTCCGCCCGCGCGACCTCGAGCAGCCCCGGGTCCAGCATGTGCCGTCGCGTCTCCGGAAACGAGTTGACCAGCCGCGCCAGCGCCACGCCCCAGATGCGGCCGAAGATCGCGCGCGTGTCCGGCAGGTCGGCGTCCGCCTCCTCCACCTCGGCGCCCGCCTCCATCAGCAGCCGCGCCGCCTGCTCGACCGCGGCGATGCCCTCCCAGTCGACCGGCGCCTCGAAACCGGGGCGGCGCAGCACGGCCACGCGCATCTCGGCGACCCCATCCTCGATGCCGTCGCGCCAGTCCCGCGGATCGTCGGGCAGCGCAGTATGGGTCGCGCAGGTCGTGCCGCGCCATCGCGCTCAGCATCAGCGCCGCGTCGCGCACAGTCCGCGTCATCGGGCCCGCCACCGCGACGGCGCCAAACGACCCGAGCGGCCACAGCGGCACTCTGCCGAAAGTCGGCTTCAGCCCGACCACGCCGCACCACGCCGCCGGGATGCGGATCGAGCCGCCGGCATCGGTGCCGATGTGCAGCGGCCCGAACCCCGCCGCCGCCGCCGCCGCCGCGCCGGAGGAAGAGCCGCCCGGCGTGTGCAGCGGATTCCACGGATTGCGCGTGATGCCATGCAGCGGGCAGTCGCCGGGCGACTTCCAGCCGAACTCGGTCGTCGTCGTCTTGCCGAACGGTGATCGCGCCTTCGGCCTTCAGCCCGACCACGCTCGGCGCGTCGTCCGCCACCGGCGCCGGGTCGGACAGGCGGGAGCCGCGGCGCGTCGGGTGGCCGGCGAGGTCCAGCAGGTCCTTCACCGTCACCGGCACGCCGTCGAGCATGCCGAGCGGCCGCCCCGCCCGCCAGCGCGCCTCGCTCTCGCGCGCCGCCGCCAGCGCCTGCGGCGCTCAGCACGGCGAACGCGTTCAGCGCAGGGTTGTGCCGCGCCACCCGCTCGGTGACGGCCTGCAGCACCTCGACGGGCGAGAGGCTGCGCCGGGCGTAGTGGCCGAGCAGCTCCTCGGCGGTCATCAAAGCGGGGTCGGTCGCGGACATGCTGGGGTTCCCGGCTGTCGATTTCGGCCCGCAGTGTGGACAAGCCCCGGCCGCGAGGGAACCCCGCAGCGGCGCCCGCTCACGGCGTCACGATCAATAGTGCGTCCTGCGGCACCTGCAGCCGGTCGAGGCCGCCGCACCGCCGACCGAATCCGGCCCGTCCACGCCTCCGACGCCGCGCGCCGTAGCACCGTCACGCTCCACCGTCTGGTCACGGCGATGTATGGCGTGGCTGCCGAGTTGTGGCATATTCGCCCAAATGACAATATGGCAGCGCTTGGCACATCCGGAGTTCACGCCAATGAGCGCGATACCTGCCCGCGTCTCGGAATCAGGGCGCCTCAGTTTACCGGCCGAGTTTCGCCGGGCCGTTGGGCTGGAGCATGGCGGGACGGTGGTGGTGGAACTTGTGGACCACGAAATCCGCATCAGCACCGTGCCGGAGGTTGTCGCGCAAGCTCAGGCCATGACACGCAAACTGCTGGGCGATGCGGCTGACGCATCTTCGGATACGCTGATCGCCGAACGGCGCCGGGAGGCCGCGAAGGAGTGATCACCTGCGTCCTCGATTCGTCGGCGCTTGTCGCATTGCTACGGGTCGAGCCCGGCGCCGAAGTTGTCGCGGCGCATCTTGTGGGTTCGGCAATCAGCGTCGTGAACCTCAGTGAAGTGGTCGCGTTGTTCGCCCGCGCGGGCGCTGGCCAGTCCCAGATCAGCGGGATCATCGACCCATTGCCGGTCGCGCGTCTGCCGATGGACGAAGGGCTGGCCTACGCCGCCGGCATGTTGCAGCCGATGACACGGTCAGCGGGCTTGTCGCTTGGCGACCGCGTCTGCCTGGCGCTGGCGCGCCAACTCCAGGTTCCCGCGGTAACCGGGGATCACGAATGGCAAGGCGTCGCGGCGGCCGTCGGCGCAAGAGTGTTGTTGATCCGATAGCGGCCCTTACGATCCCGTATTGGGCGGCAGCGGCAGCAGGCCATTGATCAACAGTCCGTCGGGCCGCATCACCGACTTCGGGTAGGTGCCGGGCGGAATGCCGTAGGCGGCGTCCAGCGCCGCGCCGTTGTTCGGGTCGAGCGGCGGCGACGAGCAGGCGGCCAATCCCGCCAACGCCAACGCCGCCGTGCATGCGCCGAGCCGGCGTACAGTCACCGACATCACGCGATCCTCCCAACTCCATGCCGAACTGGACGTGGGACCGCGCAAGAGTGCGGGCAAGTCCGAACGTTCCTGAATATCCTGGCAACGGCCGCGACAATCGAGGCTCGCGTCCCGTCACCCGCCGGGCGCCTCGTCGCGGCCACGCTGGCGGCGGCCGAGCGCCAGCTCCGTCACCACGCCGTGCAGAGTCCGGAGTTCCTGCTCCGTCACTTCGCCGCGCTCGAAGAAATGCCGCAGGTTGCGCACCATGCCGGGCCGCTTCGGCAGGTTGCGCAGGAAGCCGCAGGCGTCGAGTTCCTGCGACCAGATGCGCCAGGAAATTCTCCAGCTCGCCCTTGGTGGCGACGCGCGTCTCGTTGGTCATCAGCGTCCGCGGGAACGTCTGCTCGGCCGCGGTCCACCACTCGTAGGCCAGCACCATCACCGCCTGCGCGAGGTTCAGGCTCATGAACGCCGGGTTCAGCGGGAATCGGACCAGCGCGTCGGCGCAGGCCATGTCGTCGTTATCGAGCCCGGCGCGCTCCGGCCCGAACAGCACGCCCACGCGCAGACTCCCGGGCACAGATCTCCCGCAGCTCCGCCGCCGCGCCGCGCGCGGTCAGCACCGGCTTGACGATGTGGCGCGGCCGCGGGCAGGTCGCGAACACGTGGTGCAGGTCGGCGACCGCGTCGGCGACCGTCGCATGCACCGTCGCCGCGTCCAGCAGCCGGTCGGCGCCCGAGGAATTGCGCCACGCCTTCTCCTGCGGCCAGCCGTCGCGCGGCGCGACCAGCCGCAGGTGAAACAGCCCGCCATTGGCCATCGCGCGTGCGACCGCGCCGATATTGTCGGCCAGTTGCGGCCGCACCAGCACCACGACGGGGCTGTTGCCGATGGGAGAAAGGTCGGCGCCGCCGTCGCGCCCGGTCACGCCCGCCGCCAGGTTGTTCCGTCTGGCCCGTCCTCCAGCAGAATGCCGCGATCGGCCAGTTCCTTCCGGATCGCGTCCGCGCGCGCGAAATTCTTCGCGGCCTTCGCGCCGCCAGCCGCTCGGCAATCGCCGCCTCGATCCCGGCCGAGTCGTCGCGCGCCGTGAAACCACGCCGGCGGCGCCAGCTGCACAGCCCCCATCAGGTGCCCGGCCGCGCGCAATCGGGCGCTCGCCGCCGCATCGCCGGCCAGCGCCGCGTCGGCGAGCCGATGCATCTCCGCAATCGCCAGCGGCGTGTTGAGGTCGTCGCACAGCGCCTCCAGCACCGACGCCGGCAGCTCGCCCGGCGCCGCCGGCGTCCGCTGCAGCGCGCGATACAAGCGGTCCAGGTCCTTCCGGGCCTCCGCAATCCCAGCCTCCGAAAAATCCAGCGTCGACCGATAATGTGCCCGCAGCAGCAACAGTCGAAGAACCTCGCCGGGCGCCAGCGCCAGCGCGTCGCGAATGGTCAGAAAATTGCCCGAGGCTTTTCGACATCTTCTCGCCGCCCACGGTCAGCATGCCGTTGTGCAGCCACACGCGCGCGAACCGGCTGCCCGGGAACGCGCAGCAGGATTGCGCCAACTCATTCTCGTGGTGCGGGAACAGCAGATCCTGGCCGCCGCCGTGGATGTCGAACGTTTCTCCCAGGTAGCGCCACGACATCGCGCTGCACTCGATGTGCCAGCCCGGCCGGCCGCGCCCCCACGGGCTGTCCCAGCCCGGGCAACTCCGGCGAGGACGGCTTCCACAGCACGAAATCGCCGGGATCGTGCTTGTACGGCGCGACGTCGACGCGCGCGCCCGCGATCAGCTCTTCCGGCGAGCGGCCGGAAAGAATGCCGTAGTGAGGATCGCTCGCCACCGAGAACAGCACGTGCCCCTCGGCCGCATACGCATGCCCGCCCTCGATCAGTCGCAAGATGATCGCGATCATCTCGGGAATATGCGCCGTCGCGCGCGGCTCGACGTCCGGCGGCAGCGCGTTGAGTTCGGCAATGTCGGCGTGGAAATCCGCGGTCGTCTGCGCCGTGACCTCGGCGATCGACTGCCCCGTCTCGGCGGCGCGCGCGTTGATCTTGTCGTCGACGTCGGTGATGTTGCGCACGTAGGTGACGCGCGGATAGAGCCGGCGCAGCAGCCGCGCCAGCACGTCGAACACCACCACCGGCCGGGCATTGCCGAGATGCGCGCGGTCGTACACGGTCGGACCGCAGACATACAGCCGCACATCCGCGGGATCGATCGGCGTGAACGTCTCGCGCCGGCGGGTCAGGCTGTTGTGCAGGCGCAACTCGGGCATGGCGGCGATCCGGCTCGGGGGCGCCTTTTTCCGCCAGCGCGCCGCGCGATGCAATCGGCCGACCGACCGAGGCGCCGCGTGTTCCTTGCGCGACAGGGATATTACATTTTGCGGAATCAGTGTAGGTGAAGCCGACCAGCGACCGCAGGACAGCCCCCGATGAAACCGCCAACCGAGCCCGACCTCACGCTGCCCAGGATCCTTCGCGAGACGATGGCCGCGCTGGTGCGGCGCGACGGCGCCGACCTCACGGCGCGGCAGTTCGCGGTGCTGCTGATCTGCTACGTCGAGGACGGGCCGCACACGGTACGCGGCCTCGCCGAACGCACGCAGCTGCCCAAGCCCGCGGTCTCGCGCGTGCTGGACCGGCTCGGCGCGCTCGGCCTGAGCCGCCGCGTCGCCGACCCGCGCGACAAGCGCAGCGTGCTGGTGGCCTGCACCGCCGAGGGCTTCGGCTTCCTGCGGCAGGTGCGCGAGATGCTCGAGCAGGCCGCCGCAATCGCCGAGGCGAGCGGCGGCACCGCGCCCACGCAAGCCGCGAGCGCCTGCGCCGGCCTCTGAGCCCGCCGCCTCACGCCTCCTCCCAGGCGACGCTGGTGGCGTCGATCGCCCGGCGCGCCGCGTGGAAGCTGTAGAACAACAGCCCGACGCCAAGGGTGACGATGCTGACCAGCACCCACAGGGCGATCCGGCCCATGTGCGCCTCGACGTCGTAGTCGCAGTGCAGCCGCCCGAGCCGACGCCCGTCGCCGTCGACGATGGTGGTGGTGTTCAGGATCAGCCGGAAGAAATGCCCGCTCACCACGATCCAGCCGAGCCCGAGCGTGCAGACCGAAACGGCCAGCCACACCAGGAAGGATGGCCAGACTTTTGCCAGGTCGAGGTCGCTGTGCAGGCGGGTCGCGCCTTCCGCTCGTCCCCCCGCCAAAGCGAGTCGCGCCCCCGATTGCATGGCCATTTCGATCCCTCGTTTTTTGTTCAGACGTTTCACGTTGCCACGCAGGACACGGCGGCGCGCTGATCCAGGTCAAATGACGGCGCGGCGCGCGCCTCAACCGTGCTGCGCTGGTTCAAGGCGGCCGGTCCCGGCTATCAGACCCGCATCAACGCGGTGCTGCGCGCCTTCGTGCAGGCGCAGCAGCGGGCGGAGCGAGATTCGCCGGAAGGGGCTGAGCAGGCTTCAGCGCCGCGCGAACAGCTTCTCGATCTCTGCCCGCGACAGCTTCAGAAACGTCGGGCGGCCGTGGCTGCACGTTGCGGCACGCGGCGTCGCCTCCATCTGGCGCAGCAGCGCGTCCATCTCCGGCTGGGTCAGCCGTCGGCCCGCGCGGACGCTGCCGTGGCAGGCCATGCGCGCGATCGCCGCGTCCAGCCGCGCCTCCAGCGCCGTGCTCTCGCCGGCCTCGGACAGTTCCTCGGCCAGATCGCGCAGCAGCGCAGCGGGCTCGGGCGCGCCGAGCGGCGCCGGCAAGGCGCGCACCAGCACCGCGCCGGCGCCAAAGGGTTCCAGCTCCAGGCCAAGCCGCGCGAGCTCCTGCGCGCGTTCCAGCAGCAGCGTGGCCTGCGCGGGGGGCAGATCGACCACCGCCGGCAGCAGCAGGGTCTGCGACCGCACGCCACCCGCAAAGAACTGCTCGCGCAGGGTCTCGTGGGTGAGGCGTTCGTGCGCGGCGTGCTGGTCGACCAGCACCAGCCCGCCATCCGCGGCGACCGCGATGATGTAGGTGTCGAGCACCTGCGCGACCGCGGCACCCAGCGGGAACTCCGGCGAGGGTTGCGCGGCGGCGGCGGTGAACGGGCCGTGGAACCGGTCGGGCGCGGCGAGCGCGCGGGCGGCCGGCGGCGCCTGCAACGGCAACTGCGCCTCGGCGAAGCCGCGCGTCGGCGGCGCCGGATGCACCAGCCGCAGGCTCGGCCGGGGCGGCGGGGCGAAGCGCAGCGGCGGCGCGGCGTGGCCGGCGCCGACCGCGAGCGCGCGGGCGAGCGACCCGATGATCAGCGCGCGCACCCCGTCGGCGTCGCGGAACCGTACTTCCGCTTTCGCCGGATGCACGTTCACGTCGACCTCCTCCGGCGGCAGGTCGAGGAACAGCGCCACCGCCGCGTGCCGGCCTGCGGGCACCACGTCGCGGTAGGCGACCCGCACGGCGATGCGCAGCAGCGGGTCGGCGACCGGGCGGCCATTCACCACCAGCGTCTGCGCCGCCGCGGTCGCCCGCGTCACCGTCGGCGCGGCGGCGAAGCCGGAGAGCCGCATCACCGCGTCGGCCGCGCCGCGCTCGCCGGCAACCGAAAGCAGCGCCGACGCCGCATCCGGCCCGAGCAGCGCGGCGACGCGGGCCTGCTGCTTCTGCGGCGGCAGGTCGAACGCCGGCTGGCCGTCGCGCTCGAAGCGGAAAGCGACCTCGGGCGCCGCGAGCGCGAGCCGGCGCAGCGCCGCCTCGATCGCGTCCGCCTCGGTGCGCACCGATTTGAGGAATTTTCTGCGGGCGGGCGTCGCGAAGAACAGGTCGCGCACCACGACGCGGGTGCCGGGCGGACCGGCGGCGGGGCGGACCGCGCCGACCGCGCCGCCCTCGACCTCGATCGTGGCCGCCGCCTCGGCGCCGGGCGGGCGCGAAGTGATCGCGAGCCGCGCCGCCGCGCCGATCGAGGGCAGCGCTTCGCCGCGGAAGCCGAGGGAAAAAATCCGGATCAACTGGTCGTCGGCGAGTTTCGAGGTCGCGTGGCGCTGCACGCACAGCGCCAGTTCCTCGGGCGTCATGCCGCTGCCGTCGTCGGTGACCTCGATCCGCTCGATGCCGCCGCCGGCGATCGCAACGACGATGCGGCGCGCGCCGGCGTCGAGCGCGTTCTCCACGAGCTCCCGGCAGGCCGCGGCCGGGCGCTCCACCACCTCGCCCGCGGCGATCCGGTTGATCACCGATTCGGGTAGCAGGCGGATCCGGGCGTGGCCGCCACCGCGCGAAAAAGGCGGCTGGGAGACCGGCGGGCTGTCGGTCATGGGGCCGGCTCGCCCCGCCGCGCGCGAATACGGCGGGCCGGCAGGCGGGCGGCGAGGTCGGCGATCCGCGTCCAGGCCGCGTCGAGGAGGGTTGCGTTGTACATGCACGCAGCATAGCGCAACCGCCGCGCCGTGCGCAGCTACGCCTGCGTGAGGGGCGGCGGCGGCGCTCCCGTCACGCCGGGCGGAGCCTCAGAATATCCCTTCCAGAATCCCCTTGTTCTTCTTCTGGATGATCGGCGTGTCGCCCTCGTCCGGGCCCTTGCCCAGGGCGGCGTTCTCGCGCAGGCGGTCGGATTCCTTCTTGGCGTCGATCACCGTGCCCGGCGGCGGCGGCGACTTCCAGAACATCAGTTCTTCGCCGAGCGAGCGGTCGTTCGCCTCCTTGGACGCCTCCTCGTCGACGCGGGCGCGGATGTCCGGCGGCGGCGGCGGGCCGGCGGCGGCGATCAGCGCGTCGAGGCCGGGATCGTTGGACGGCGCCGCCGGCGTCGCCAGCGCGGCGGGGCCGGCAATGGTCACCTGCGCCGACTGCGTGGCGCTGAGCTCCTGCGGCCGCACCGCGCCGGGCTGCGGCGGGCGCAGCGTGAAGTCGGGCGGCATCGACAGCGGCGCGCGGGTGGTGACGACGAACTCGTCCGGCGCGTCGCGCGACAGGCCGAACGTGCGCGACAGGTCGCTGCCGCTGCAGCCGGCGAGCGTCAGCAGCGCGCCGAGGGCGGCGCAGCGCAGCACGATCCGTGTGTTCATGAGGCGCCTCCTACCGCTGCCCGTCCGCGCCGGCAAGGCGGTCGTCCGGGCGGCGGGTGAAAACCCCGTCCAGCAGCAGCGCGGCCACGCCACAGACGATCGCCGCATCGGCGACATTGAACACATACCACGACCAGCCCCAGGCGTGGGCATGGATGAAATCGACGACGAAGCCGAAGCGCAGCCGGTCGATCACGTTGCCGACCGCGCCGCCGGCGATCGCGCCGATCGCGGCCGCGACCAGCCTCCGCTCGGCGCGCGCCAGCCAGACCGCGAGCGCCACCACCACCAGCAGCGCGCCGAGCGCGAGCGCCGGCGCGCCCCAGTCGCCCAGGGAGTTGAGCAGCCCGAAGGTGACGCCACGGTTCTCGACATAGGTCAGGTTCAGCACCGGCAGCAGCGCGACCGTGCGCAGGTCCGGCAGGTCGAGGCCGTGCAGCACCCACCATTTGCTGGCCTGGTCGGCCGCCAGCACCGCCAGCGCCATGCCGACGCCGAGCGGGATCAGGTGGCGGCTGGGCATGGTTCCCCCGCGGCGCGACCGCCCAGCCCAACCCTCCCCCGCAAGGGGGGGGGGGCTTTCTCCTCCTCCCCCCCTCGTGGGGGAGGGCCGGGAGGAGGGGTGGAACCGGGTCGCGATTCCAGCGGGGCTCACGCCAGCACCGGCTCGACCGCCTCGGCGCAGCGGCGGCACAGGGCCGGATGCGCGTGGTCCGACCCGACTTCCGGCAGCACCCGCCAGCAGCGGGCGCATTTCTCGCCGTCCGCGCGCACGAATTCCACCGCGACTCGGGCCGGTCGCGGATGGCGGAACGCGTCGTCCGGCGCCGGCGCGGTGGACAGCGTCAGGCGCGAGACGATCGCCAGCTCCGCCCATTCCTCGGCTGAGAGCAGGCCGGCCTCGTCCGCCGGCAAGTGCAGCACTGGGGCGGCCTGCAGCGAGGCGCCGATCGTGCCGTCGGCGCGGGCGCGTTCGAGCGCGCCCGTGACGGCGCGGCGGATATCCCGGAGCTCCGCCCATTTCGCGGCCAGGGCATCCTCCTGCCAGCGCGCCGGCACGTCCGGGAAGTCCTGCAGATGCACCGAGGCCGATTCGCCGAAGCGCGACGTCCAGGCCTCTTCGGCGGTGAACACCAGTACGGGCGCAAGCCACGTGGTCAGGCAGCGTTGCAGATGGTCGAGCACGCTGCGCGCGGCGCGGCGGCGGAGGCTGTCCGGCCGGTCGCAATACAGCGCGTCCTTGCGCACGTCGAAATAGAACGCCGACAGGTCGGCGGCGCAGAACGCGTGGATGGCGGGGTAGACGCCGCTCCAGGCGTGGCTTTCCACCGCCCCGCGCAACTGCGCGTCCAGCTCCCAGATGCGGTGCAGCACGAACCGCTCCAGCTCCGGCATCTCCGCTTCCGGCAGGATCTCCGATTGCGAGAACCCAGCCAGACTGCCGAGCAGCCAGCGCAGCGTGTTGCGCAGCCGGCGATACAATTCGGCGGTCTGCTTGAGGATCTCCGGGCCGATGCGCTGGTCCTCGGTGACGTCGGTGTTCATCACCCAGAGCCGCAGGATGTCGGCGCCGTACTGGTTTTCGACTTCCTGCGGCGCGACGGTGTTGCCGAGCGACTTGGACATCTTGCGGCCCTGCTCGTCCATGGTGAAGCCGTGCGTGAGCACCGCCTTGAACGGCGCACGGCCGCGCGTGCCGACCGCTTCGAGCAGCGACGAATGGAACCAGCCGCGATGCTGATCCGAGCCCTCCAGATAGAGGTCGGCGGGCCACGGCATGTGGCGGGCTTCGAGGACGAAGGCGTGGGTCGAGCCGCTCTCGAACCACACGTCGACGATGTCTTTGACCTGTTCGTAGTCGTCGGGGTTCTTGTCGTTGCCCAGGAACCGCTGCGGCGGCGACGAGTACCAAGCGTCGGCGCCCTCTTCCGTGAATGCTTCGACGACCCGGGCGACAACGGAAGCATCGCGCAGCGGCTCGCCGGAGGCGCGGTGAACAAAAACCGGGATCGGCACGCCCCAGGCGCGCTGGCGGCTGATGCACCAGTCGGGGCGGCTCGCCACCATGCCGCCGATCCGGTTGCGCCCGGCATCCGGCACGAAGTCGGTTTCGGCGATGGCTTTCAGTGCGGCGGCGCGGATGTGCTCCGGCCCGTCCATGCGGATGAACCACTGCGGCGTGGCGCGAAAGATCAACGGCGCCTTGGAGCGCCAGGAGTGCGGATAGGAATGCACGAGCTTGCCGCGCCCGAGCAGCGCGCCGGCGGCGTCGAGCGCGGCGCAAACGGCGTCGGCCGCCTTGTAGACGTGCAGGCCGGCGAACAGCGGCACCCATGCGTTGAACGTGCCGTCAGGGCCGACGGTATCGGGCACTTCGAGGTTGTGCGCACGGCCGAGGACGAAGTCTTCCTCGCCGTGGCCGGGGGCGGTGTGCACGAAGCCGGTGCCGGCTTCGGTGGTGACGTGCTCGCCGGGCAGCAGCGGCACGTCGAAGTCGTAGCCGTTGCCGCGCAGCGGGTGGGCGGTGGTGAGGCCGGCCAGTTCGGCGCCCTTGAGCACGCGCAGAACGTGGTGCGTTGCGATCCCGGTCGCCTCGGCGACCTGCGGCAGCAGCGCCAGCGCCATGAGCAGCACCTCGCCGGCCCGCGCCCGGCTGGAGTCGGCCACGCTGTCCACGCGGACGACGCCGTAGTCGATCTCGGGGCCGTAGGCGATGGCGCGGTTGCCCGGCATGGTCCAGGGCGTCGTGGTCCAGATCACCACCGACGCCTCGGCCAGATCGCCCGTCGCGTGCTGGATCGGGAAGCGAACAAACACGGTCGTGGAGGTGTGGTCGTGGTACTCGACCTCGGCCTCGGCGAGTGCCGTCTTTTCGACCGGGCTCCACATCACCGGCCGCAGCCCGCGATACAGCGCGCCGTTGAGCAGAAACTTGCCGATCTCGCCGGCAATCGCGGCCTCGGACGGAAAATCCATCGTCGCGTAGCGGTGCTCGAAATCGCCGAGCACGCCCAGGCGCTGGAATTCCTCCGCCTGCACACCCATCCAGTGCTGCGCGTAGGCGCGGCATTCGGCGCGGAACTTGATGATCGGCACCGCGTCCTTGTCGCGGCCGGACTTGCGGTAGTCCTCCTCGATCTTCCACTCGATCGGCAGGCCGTGGCAGTCCCATCCGGGGACGTAGTCGGCGTCGTAGCCACCCATCTGGCGGGCGCGGTTGACGACGTCTTTCAGGATCTTGTTGAGCGCGGTGCCGATATGGATGTGGCCGTTGGCGTAGGGCGGCCCGTCGTGCAGGATGAATTTCTTCCGCCCGCGCGAGTTCTCGCGCAGCTGTTTCCACAGCCCGAGCTTCTGCCATTCGGCGAGCAGCTTCGGTTCCTTCTTCGGCAGGTCGCCGCGCATCGGGAACGACGTTGTCGGCAGGAACACGGTGTTCTTGTAGTCGGTGGTGTCGC
The DNA here is from genome assembly GCA_963697635.1 of uncultured Solirubrobacterales bacterium. Taxonomy (GTDB): domain Bacteria; phylum Pseudomonadota; class Alphaproteobacteria; order Acetobacterales; family Acetobacteraceae; genus CAJCJG01. The sequence continues at coordinate 74,816 of CAVOOS010000021.1, forward strand.
TCATTGCTTCTCTCGCGCGGCGTCCCGCGGGTACGGCTGATCGCGGCGGGACGCCGGGAAAACGGGGCCGGACTATGGTGAGGCCGACCGGGCGAGGTCAAGCGTTGCTCCTGCAGGTCCGGTGGACTAAGTTGGGTGGACTTAGTCCATCCGGAGACCACCGATGCGCACCGTCAACATGCACGAGGCCAAGACCCACCTGTCGCGGCTGGTCGACTTGGCCGCCAAGGGCGAGCCGTTCGTGATCGCCCGCGCCGGCAAGCCGCTGGTGAAGGTCGTGCCGATCGAGGAAACGCCTAAGACCGTGCCGCAGCGCTTCGGCTTTCTTGCCGGCAAGGGCAAGATACCGGACGACATCAAGGCGTTCGCACGCGAGGAGATCGAGGAGATGTTCTACGGGCCGAAGGAGTGAGGTTTCTGCTCGACACGCATCTTGTCCTCTGGATCGCCAAAAGGCCTGAGCTGCTTTCGGCGGAGGCGGCCGACCTCCTGAATGACCCGGCGACCGAGCCGCTGTTCAGCGTCGTCAGCATCTGGGAAGCAGCGATCAAGCACGCGCTGAAGCGCGACGACTTCGACAACGACCCCGTAGAGCTGCGCTCCGGCCTGCTGGACCACGGCTACGCCGAACTGCCCATCACCGGCCCGCATGCCGCCGCGGTCGCCAGCCTGCCGCGCATCCATCGCGACCCGTTCGACCGGCTGCTGGTCGCGCAGGCGATCGTCGAGGGCATCACGATGCTGACCGCCGACCCGGTGCTGGGCCGCTACCCGGCGCCGATCAGGGTGGTGTGAGCGCTCTCAGGCCGCCAGCCTGATGTCCGGATGCACGTGGAACGCCGCCTCGGTCTGCGCGCGCAACTCGTCCACGTGCAGCCCCGGCGCGATGTCGGTCAGCAGCAGCCCGGCCTTGGTCACCTCGAACACGCCGAGATCGGTGATCACCAGTGTTGACCACGCGCGTCCCGGTCAGCGGCAGCGTGCACTTCCTCAGCAGCTTCGGCTTGCCGCCCGCCGTGTGCTCCATCAGCACCACAACGCGGCGCACGCCGGCGACCAGATCCATCGCGCCGCCCATGCCCTTGACCATCTTGCCGGGGATCATCCAGTTCGCCAGGTCGCCGTGCTCCGACACCTGCAGCGCGCCGAGGATGGACAGGTCGATGTGCCCGCCGCGCACCATCGCGAAGCTGGCCGCGCTGTCGAAGAAGCTGGTGGTCGGCAGTTCCGTCACCGTCTGCTTGCCGGCGTTGATCAGGTCGGGGTCTTCCTCGCCCTCGAACGGGAACGGGCCCATGCCGAGCATGCCGTTCTCGCTCTGCAGCTGGATCGAGACCCCGGGCGGGATGTGGTTCGCCACCAGCGTCGGGATGCCGATGCCGAGATTGACGTAGAACCCGTCGCTGCAGTTCGCGCGCCGCGCGGGCCGCCATCTCCTCGCGTGTCCAGGCCATCGCCGAACCCCCCTACGCCGCGCGCTTGCGCACGGTGCGCTGCTCGATCCGTTTTTCGAGATGCGCCGGCTGCACAATCCGCTGCACGAAGATCCCCGGCGTGATGATGCTGTCCGGCTCGATCGCGCCCGGCTGCACCAGATGCTCGACCTCCGCCACCGTCACCACGGCCGCGGTCGCCATGATCGGGTTGAAGTTGCGCGCGGTTTTTCGGTAGACGAGGTTGCCCTCGGTGTCGCCCTTCCAGGCGTGCACGATCGCGAGGTCGGCGCGCAGCCCGCGCTCCATCACATAGTCGACGCCGTCGAACTCGCGCACCTCCTTGCCCTCGGCGATCAGCGTGCCGACGCCGGTGCGGGTGTAGAACGCCGGAATGCCGGCGCCGCCAGCGCGGATGCGCTCGGCCAGCGTGCCCTGCGGGTTGAACTCGATCTCCAGTTCGCCCGCGAGGTACTGGGCCGCGAACGTCTTGTTCTCGCCGACATAGGACGACGATCATCCGGCGGATCTGCCGCGTGATCAGAAGCAGGCCCAGGCCGGCGTCGTCGATGCCGGCGTTGTTGGAGATCACCGTGAGGCCCTTCACGCCGGCCACGCGGATCGCCTCGATCAGCGCCGACGGGATACCGCACAATCCGAAGCCGCCCGACATGATCGTCATGTCGTCCCGCAGCAGCCCGGCCAGCGCCGCCGCCGCATCGGGAAAAACTTTGCTCACCGACATTCAGCCGTCCTCGGACGAGTTGCCGCGGCAGGCTGCCACCGTGCCCGCCCCGACGCAATCGGGTCAGGCGGCGGGGCGCCACCCGGCTCCGGCGATCTCCGCCCGCACGGCGGCAGCGAGTTCCGGGTTGGCGCGACGGATCTGCGACACCCGCAGCGCCGCCGCCGCGCCGGGGATCGGCGCCATCTCCCATCGTTCGAGGTAGAGCAGATCGGCCAGCGTCGCCTGGTCGCGCGCATCCGCCACGGCACGCCGCACCGCTGCGGTCAGCGGGCTGATCGCACGCGGCAGAAAGATCGGCTGCGCCATACGTCCCCCCATCGTCTCAATATGCCAGTGCCGGCAACTCGCCGGCGCATCGGCATGCCGCGTGGCGGGCGGTTATGTAGTCGGGCAACGGGGCGCCTGCACGGTTCGTTTCGTGATATCTGGATGACGACGCCGTGAGGCTGGGCGCACTCAATAGCGATACAGTTCGTGCTTGAACGGTCCGCTGACCGGCGCGCCGATGTACTCGGCCTGTTTCGGCGACAGTTTGGTCAGCTTGGCTCCCACTTTGCCCAGATGCAGCGCCGCGACTTTTTCGTCGAGCTGCTTGGGCAGCGTGTAGACGCGGCGCTCGTAGCGCCCCGCCGGCGCGGTCCACAGCTCGATCTGAGCCAGCACCTGGTTGCTGAAACTCGCGCTCATCACGAAGCTCGGGTGGCCGGTGGCGTTGCCGAGGTTCACCAGCCGCCCCTCCGACAGCACGATCAACCGCTTGCCGTCCGGGAACACCACCTCGTCCACCTGCGGCTTGACGTTGTCCCAGGTGTAGTTGCGCAGCGCGCCGATCTGGATCTCGCTGTCGAAGTGGCCGATGTTGCAGACGATGGCGCGGTGCTTCATGCGCCGCATGTGCTCGAGCGTGATCACGTCGATGTTGCCGGTGGCGGTCACGAAGATGTCGCCCTGGTCGGCCGCGTCGTCCATGGTGACGACCTCGTAGCCCTCCATCGCCGCCTGCAGCGCGCAGATCGGGTCGATCTCGGTCACCATCACCCGGCAGCCGGCATTGCGCAGGCTCGCCGACGAGCCTTTGCCGACATCGCCGAACCCGTTCACCACCGCGACCTTGCCGGCCATCATCACGTCGGTGCCGCGCCGGATCGCGTCGACCAGGCTTTCGCGGCAGCCGTACAGATTGTCGAATTTGACTTTTCGTCACGCTGTCGTTGACGTTGATCGCCGGCACCTTCAGCGTTCCCGCCTTCGCCATTTCCCAGAGGCGATGCACGCCGGTCGTGGTTTCCTCCGACAGCCCTTTCACGTCGTCGAGCATCGCCGGATATTTTTCATGCATCAGCACGGTCAAATCGCCGCCGTCGTCGAGGATCATGTTCGGTGTCCAGCCATTCGGGCCGCGCACGGTCTGCTCGATGCACCACCAGAATTCCTTCTCGTCCATGCCCTTCCAGGCGAACACCGGGGTGCCGGCGGCGGCGACGGCGGCGGCGGCGTGATCCTGGGTGGAGAAGATGTTGCAGGACGACCAGCGCACCGTCGCGCCGAGGTGCGCGAGCGTCTCGATCAGCACCGCGGTCTGGATCGTCATGTGCAGGCAGCCGGCGATGCGGGCGCCCTTGAGCGGCTTGTCGGCGCCGAATTCCCCGCGGATCGCCATCAGGCCGGGCATCTCGTCCTCGGCCATGGAGATCTCCTTGCGGCCCCACGCGGCCAGGGAGATGTCTCTGACCTTGAAGTCGGCGGCGGTCGCGGCGTCGGCCATCGGGAAGGCTCCTGTGAGTGGCGGGGCGCCGTATATAAGGATATCCTTATGAGTGCAATGGAAGCTTTATAGGCCAACGCGGTAAACGCCGGGTTGATGCGCAACGGGAGCACGGCAATGAGCGACGCCAGCCGACTGCATGCCGACCAGATCGCCTATTGGAACGGCCCCGGCGGCGAGCACTGGGTGGCGCAGCAGGCGCACACCGATATCCAACTCGCGCCGGTCACCGAGGCGGTGCTGGCCGCCGCGGCGCCCGCGCCCGGGGAGCGCGCGCTCGACATCGGCTGCGGCGCCGGCACCACGGCGCTGCTGCTTGCCGATGCGGTCGGCCCAGGCGGCCACGTGACCGGCCTCGACGTCTCGGCGCCGATGCTCGGTCTCGCCCGCAGCCGGGGCGAGGGCCGCACCAACGTCGAGTTCGTGCTGGCCGATGCGGCGCAACACGCGTTGGCCTCGGCCGCGTACGACCTGCTGTTCTCCCGCTTCGGCGTGATGTTCTTTGGCGACCCGGCGACCGCGTTCGCCAACCTGCGCACCGCGCTGCGGCCCGGCGGGCGTCTGGTGTTCGTCTGCTGGCGCCCGTTCGACGAGAACCCCTGGATGCGCATTCCGCTGCACGCCGTCTACGCGGCGGGCGTCCCGCGGATGCCCAGGCCCGGCCCCGAGGACCCCGGGCCGTTTGCCTTCGCCGACCGAGAGCGGGTCCGTCGCATTTTTCGCGATGCGGGTTGGTCCGAACCCGACTTTACCTCCGTCGACGTGATGCTGGACGTGGCTGCCGGAGGCGGCCTGGACCAGGCGGTCGAGCAGGCAACCCATATCGGCGCCGCCAGCCGCGCGCTGCGCGAAGCGCCGGAGGAGGACCGTCCCGCCGCCGTCGCCGCGATCCGGCAGGCGCTGGCGCCGTACCAGAGCGGCGACAACGTGAAACTGGCTGGCGCGGTATGGATTGTCAGCGCGCGTACGGCCTGACGAAGCTCACGGACTTGCCACAGTCGTGATCGTCGCGTCGTGCCGAGCACGCTCCGGCTCATCGAACAGAATTGCTGCGATGGCGGAGGTGTCGATCACCATCACCACGTGCCCATTTTGTCATAGCCAACGATTTCGTTCGGCGTGCGCGTGTCGAAGTCCGGCAAAGCGGCGCACTCGCGGCCAAGGGCGTCGAGCCGCTCGGCAAGGTCAGGCGCGTCACCGCGCCGCAGTCGCTCGCGCTCCAGCCGCTCGGCCAGCGCCTTGCGGACTGCATCGTTCAAGTTGTCGCCGGTCAGCGCCCCGACTTCGCGCGCGAGCCGGTCGGTTTCCGGATCCTTGATGCTGAGCGCCGTCGGCTGCCTGCGTCTATAATTCGAGGCGAAATATAGACATGGCGCGAGGGGTGTCGAGGGCAACAGTGGCGAGGTCGAGCGGGCGGTAGGAACCGAGATCGAACGGCGGGGCTAACCCGAGTCAGCACCGGCACCGAGCGAACGGGCACGCGGTCCAATTGCGGCTTCCAAGCGCGACAAGCGGCCAAGGAACGGCGGAGGGACGGCGATCGAGGCGGCGATGTTTCGGGCCTTGACCAAACGACGCTGAGCCTCATCGACGCGGCCCAACGCGAGCTCGGCGCTTCCGAGGAACAGGTTCGGCAGGAAACGATCGAGACCGTCTGTTGCGACCTCTACAACCAACTCCAACACAGCCTTCCCCTCTGCACGACGGCCGAGTTCGACAAGAACTCCGCCGCGGGTCGCCACCACCGGTGTCACTTTGGGACCGATTGCAAGTGCGCGCCGTGACCACTCTTCGAGGTGGCTCGGGTCATCAAACGCCAACCCATCGGTCATCAACATGTCGAGGACCAGCATTTCTTCCGCTGGGGAAAGCGCGCCCCTCACTAGCAAACGCCGCAGGGCCGCCCTGAGAATCGCGCCAGCCCTGCCGGTCCGTCCATCGCAACCGCCGGGCAATCCAATATGCGATCATGGGAGCGGCCGCCGAGCGCAACGTGGCACCGTCGACGGCACCGTCGTAGCTTCGCAGTGCCTCGAGGTACCCGTCCGCAACGGCCATCTCGTCACGACCCGTCCGAGCCAGAAGCTTCAGCAGTCGAAGTCCGTCGCTGGCGATGCGTCGACCATTTCGCCGAGAGGAGAACGGGACCAAATTCAGCAGCAAGACGATCTGGGCGAAGCCCAGCGCCTTGCCGGCGCCAGGCGGCAAGAACGTGAGGCCATGCATCGAATCAAGCGCCGCCAAAAATGCAAAGGCCACTATATTGCCGGTGACGCCACCCAAAATCAGGACTGCTCGGGGAAGCTTATCCGGAGATATTATTGGATAAGCCTGCACGAATCCGATCAGCGGTATGAGCCGCAATTCCAGCCACGTCTCCTGGATGCGAGCACGCAAGAGCAACGGACCCAGACCGACACAGCAAAGTCTGATCGGCATCCCGGCCACCCAGCCGTCCAGTAGGTGGCCGGCTTCATGTACGGCCGACGCCAAGGGCAGCCCGAGGTAGAAAAACGCCCAGGCCGAGTGCATCACGTCCGCTCAGCCGGGCGTCGCGATGCCGATCACGATCAAGTGCGGCCTGTGTTCACGTATTCATCGCGTCGAAGAAGTCCTGGTTGGTCTTCGAATACTTCAGCTTGTCGAGCAGGAAGTCCATGCTGTCCATCGGACCCATCGGGTTGAGGATGCGCCGCAGCACCCACATCTTTGATAGTGTCGCCCGATCCACCAGCAATTCTTCCTTCCTGGTGCCGGATTTCGTAATGTCGATCGCCGGGAACGTGCGCTTGTCGGAGAGCTTGCGGTCCAGGATGATTTCCGAGTTGCCGGTGCCCTTGAACTCCTCGAAGATCACCTCGTCCATGCGGCTGCCGGTGTCGATCAGCGCGGTCGAGATGATGGTCAGGCTGCCGCCTTCCTCGATGTTGCGCGCCGCCCCGAAAAACCGCTTCGGGCGTTGCAGCGCGTTCGCGTCCACGCCGCCGGTCAACACCTTGCCGGAGCTCGGCACCACGGTGTTGTAAGCGCGTGCCAGCCGGGTGATCGAATCCAGCAGAATGACCACGTCGCGCTTGTGCTCGACGAGGCGCTTCGCCTTCTCCAGCACCATCTCGGTCACCTGCACGTGCCGCGTCGCCGGTTCGTCGAAGGTCGAGGCGATGACCTCGCCCTTGACCGTGCGCGACATGTCGGTGACTTCCTCGGGCCGCTCGTCGATCAGCAGCACAATGAGAAAAACTTCCGGGTGGTTGCTGCTGATCGCGGTGGCGATGTTCTGCAGCATCACCGTCTTGCCGGTGCGCGGCGGCGCCACGATCAGCGCGCGCTGGCCCATGCCGATCGGCGCGATCAGGTCGATCACCCGCGGCGTCAGGTCCTTCTGCGGTCCCTTGGCGACGGAGACGAAATTCTCCATTTCCATCTTGAGCCGCCGATCCGGGTAGAGCGGCGTCAAGTTATCAAAATTGATCCGGTGCCGCACCGCTTCCGGCGGCTCGAAATTGATCGTGTTGACCTTGAGCAGCGCGAAATACCGCTCGCCGTCCTTGGGCGCGCGGATCTGGCCCTCCACGCTGTCGCCGGTGCGCAGGCCGAACCGCCGCACCTGGGAGGGCGACACGTAGATGTCGTCCGGCCCCGGCAGGTAATTGCTTTCCGCACTGCGCAAAAAGCCGAAACCGTCGGGCAGAATTTCGAGCGTGCCTTCGCCGTGGATCGCCTGCTCGTTTTCCGCGAGGTTCTTCAGGATCGCGAACATCATGTCCTGCTTGCGCAGCGACGACGCGTTCTCGATCTGGAGCGACTCTGCGAAGCTCAGCAGGTCCGCCGGGGATTTGGCCTTGAGTTCGGCGAGGTGCATTCGGGATGCCTCGGGCAAGATAAGCGGCAGGGAACTGGGACAGGGCCGGGGCGGGTGGACCCGCAAATCCGCGAGCGCGTTGGCTCGGATCCTCGGCAACCAGTCGTCCAGGCGGACTGCACAAGGCAGGTATGACCGTATGGAAGACCGGAACTGTCCCGACGGACGGGGGCAAGAGGGAAATCGACGGGCAACCGAACGGTCGCCGACATCGCCAGCGGCACCCTATGCAGGCAGGTTCGCCGCGTCAACCGCAAGATAGCCAACCGCCGGCGCGTTTCAAGGGCCGAATATCGCCATCCCGGCGAAACCATCCTCAGAACGGCCGCACGATCACCATCACCACGATCACCAGCAACAGCAGGGTCGGCACTTCGTTGGCGATCCGGTAGAATCGTTGCGGGCGGGTATTCCGGTCGTGCAGAAAATCCCGCCGCCAGCGCGACAGCATGCCGTGCAGCGCCGTCATCAGCCAGCACTGCCAGCAGCTTCACGTGCCACCATCCCGCCGACCAGTCGATCACCCCCGGCGTCAGCACCAGCAGGATGCCGAACACGAATGTCGCGATCATCGCCGGGTTGCTGATCTGCTTGAGCAGCCGGCGTTCCATCACCTTGAACCGCTCGCTTTCGGCCGAGCCGCGCGGCACCTCGCAATGGTAGACGTAGAGCCGCGGCAGGTAGAACATGCCGGCCATCCAGGCGACCATGCTGACGACGTGCAGCGCCTTGACCCAGGGATAAAGCGGCAGCAGCAGGCTCACGCCGCGCGTCGCCGCGCCGCCTCGATCCAGCGCGGCAGGTCGGCCATCGCGTGGAACGGCACCGCCCCCTCGGCACGCAGCCTCGCCCCGTCGGAATGCGGCGCGTAGCCCAGGCAGTCCATGCCGGCGGCGACCGCGGCGCGCACGCCGGGGATGGAATCCTCGATCACCAGGCACTCCGCCGGGTCCACGCCTTCGGCCGCCGCGACCGCGAGGAACAGGTCGGGCGCCGGCTTGCCGCGGGCGACGTCGGTGTGGCTATGCACCCGTCCGGCCACCAGCTCGCTGAGCCCGAGCCGCGCGAACTTGGCCGCCATCTCCGGATGCGACGAGTTGGAGGCGACGCGCCACTTCACGCCCATCGCCGTCACGGCCCGCAGCGCCTCGACGGCGCCGGGGATCGCGATCGATTCCTTCGCCAATGCCCGCACGATCCGTTCGGTCACGTCGTCGTGCCATGCCGCCGGCAGTTTTCGCCCGATCCGCCGCTCGATGATCGGCGCCATGTCGTGCAGCGAGACCCCCAGGAACCGATGCGTCGCCTCCTCGGTGTCCATCGGCCAGCCGAGCGCGGTCAATTCCTCGGCAAGAATGCGGTTGGAAACCGGCTCGCTGTCGACGAGCACGCCATCGCAATCGAAAGATCACGAGCCGCAAGGCGGCCCGGCGGCGACTGATCGGATCGGGGGTCATGCGGCCAGCGCTACCACCTCGGCGGCTGCCGGCGCCACTCCCGCGCGCACCTGCGGGCAATCGCGATGGGCGGCCGGGCACACCCGGCCGCCGGCGAAGCTGCACAGTCCAGGGCCGTGCGCGCGCATGTGCCGCACCAGCCCGGCCAGCGCGGCGATGAACCCGGCATCGGCGTTCTGCGCCGGCGCCCGGAAATACCCGGGGACGCCGAGCCGGTGCGCCAGCTCGCGATACTCGATGTCCAGCTCCACCAGCGTCTCGGAATGTTCCGAGACGAATGCGATCGGCACCACCAGCAATGCAATCTTTTCTTCCGCCGCGCGCTCGACCTCCGCGTCGATGGACGGCTCCAGCCATTTCTGCGGCGTCGCTCGCGACTGGTAGGCGATCCGCGCAGTCGAGGCCCGGAATCCCCAGCTTTTCGGCCACCGCCGCCACGGTCTGTTCCACGTGAAACCGATACGGGTCGCCGCCCCTGACGATCACCTCCGGCAGCCCGTGCGCCGAGAACAGCACGCGCAGCTTGATCGCCGGATCGAGCGCCGCGCGCGCCGCTTCATAGCTGCGCCGCACGATCGCCGCCGTCGCCGCGACGAATCCGGGGTCGGAATGGTAGCAGCACAGCGAAATCGACCGGCTTGACCAGGCCAACCCGCGCCGCCGCTTCGCGCCACGCCGTCAGGCTGCTGCCGGTGGTGGTCGTGGAATACTGCGGATACAGCGGCAGCAGCACCACCTGGTCCGGGTCCCACGCCTTCACCGCACGCGCTGCCGCCAGGCTGAACGGGTGCCAGTAGCGCATCGCGATGAAGCAGCGCGCCTCGACGTCCGGCAGCGCCGCTTCCAGCGCCGCGCGCCTGCTGCTCGGTCAATTCGAGCAACGGCGACCGGCCGCCCATCAGCGCGTAGTTCGCGGTCGCCGGCTGCACCCGCGCGCGGGCGATGATCCGCGCGAGGAACGGCCGCACGAAGAACGGCACGCGCAGGATCGCCGGATCGGTGAACAGGTTCAGCAGGAACGGCCGCACCGCCGCCAGGCTGTCCGGGCCCCCGAGGTTGAACAGCACGATTGCTGTTTTTTGCTGCGGCATGGCCGTGAAGGTGGCCGGCTTGCTCGGTACATCAAGCCTGTTGCCCCCTGCCGATCATCCCAGCGACAGCAGCAGCGCCGCCAATGCCTCCGGCGCGGTGGTGTTGGGGCTGTGGCTGGCGTCGAGCGTTTGGAGCCGCCAGGCCGGATCGCCGCGGAACCGCTCGGCGAACTGGGCAAACACGTCGTGCCCGGTCTTCTTGGTGCAGTGGATGTAGCTGCGCGGGAACGCGGGCATCATATGTGAAATCCGCAATTTCTGGCCGAAACAGCGCACCGGCTGGTGGCGATGTCGCGGCGTGCCGAACGCCAAATCCTCGGGCGCGATGTCGGCGGCCGGAGCGTTTGGCGGGACCAGCCAGCCGTCGACCGGCGGCGCCGTGCCGCCGCCGCCCTGGACCAGATCGCTCAGCGACTGGCCGTCCCGCGGCACGAACGCATCGAGGTACACGAGATGCCCGACCCGCTCCGGCACCCGGTCCGCCACGCCGGTCGCGACCATGCCGCCATAGCTATGGCCGACCAGGATGAAACCGGACAAATCCTCGCATTCGACAACGCCCAGCACGTCCTGGATGTGGGTTTCGAGGTCGACCAGCGGATGGGTCAGATGCGCCCGCTCGCCGAGGCCGGTGTAGGTGGGCGTGAACACCTCGTGCCCGGCCGCCCGCAGCAAAGGGCGCATTTTTCGCCACGCCCAGCCGCCGCCCCAGGCACCGTGGCAGATCAGATAGGTCGCCATGATTCATCCCTCCCGCACCAGTTCGACCAACTCCGCCACATGCTCAGGCGGCGTGGTCGGCACAATGCCGTGCCCCAGGTTGAACACGAACGGCCGCCCGCGCATCGCCCGCAGGATCGCCCGCGTCGCCGCCCGCATCGCCTCGCCGCCCGCCTCCAGCGCCAGCGGGTCGAGATTGCCCTGCAACGCCACCGGCGCCGGCACCAGCCGCGACGCGATCGCCGGATCGACGGTCGTGTCGAGCCCCAGCCCCTGCACGGCCGTTTCTCGCGCGTAAACGCCGATCGACAGCCCGCCCAGTCGCGGAAACCCGATCATCGGCACATCCGGAAAGCGTGCCCGCAGCGCCGTCACGACCTTTTTCGTTGGAGCAATCACGTGGGCGGAAAACAGTGCCGGCGGCAGCACGCCTGCCCAGCTGTCGAACAGCATGATCGCTTCCGCACCAGCCTCGATCTGCGCGATGAGATAGAGAATCGTCGCCTGGGTCAGCAGGTCGATCAAAGCGGCAAACAGCTCGGGATCGCGGTAGGCCATGCCGCGGGTGGCGGAAAAATCCTTCGAGCCGTGCCCCTCGACCATGTAGCAGGCGACCGTGAACGGCGCGCCGGCAAAGCCGATCAGGGCCGCGTCGGTTCCCTCCAGCCCGGCCCGTACGCGCCGCACCGTCTCCAGGATCGGCGCGACCGCCGCGTCCACCCGCGCCGGATCCAGCCGCTCCAGCGCCGCCCGATCGCGGAGCGGCGGCAGCAGCGGCCCCTCGCCTTCCGCGAACCGCAGCCCGTGCCCGAGCGCCCACGGGAGAATGAGAATGTCGCTGAACAAGATGGCTGCGTCCATGCCGAACCGGCGCACTGGCTGCAGCGTGACCTCGGCCGCGAGATTCGGCGTGGTGCACAGCGCAATGAAATCCCCCGCCTGCGCCCGCAGAGCGCGGTATTCCGGCAGATAGCGCCCGGCCTGCCGCATCAGCCATACCGGCGGCGGCCATACCGCCTCGCCCGCCAGCGCCCGCAGCAAGGGTTTGTTCATTCGCCGTCCGTCCAGTGCCTGATCCGCTTCCTACCAGAAAAGAAAAGGACTCTCTTGGATGGAGTCCTTGATGGCCCTGTGGAACCCGAGGTACCCCGCTCTTGCGAATCGATCCCGGCATCCGTCCACAGAGCCGGCGTCGGCGTAGCCCCTGGATTCGGGCCGGCTGGGGAATCGATCCCCGGCTTTCGATGCCCTATCCCGGAGTCGTTCCCTCTGGACAGATCCGTACCGGTTATCCCCGGGACTCCCTTGCGGGGCAAAGGCAGGGCTGGCCATCCCCGCTTTCCCCGTTATCCTCCGCACTTCCGATCGGCGGCCCGCCATGACCAACCGGATCAACCTGCACCTCGTCTCCGACGCGACCGGCGAGACGCTGAACTCGATCGCCCGCGCGACCGTCGCGCAATTCGAGCACGCCCACATCATCCACCACCGCTGGAGCCTGGTCCGCACCCGCTTCCAGCTGCACCGGGTGATCGAGGGCGTCGAGACCGAGCCCGGCCCGGTGCTTTCTACCCTCGTCGAAAAGGGCCTGCGCGCCGAGCTGGAACAGGCCTGCCAGCGCCTCGGCGTCACCGTCGTGCACGTGCTCGACCCGGTGCTGACGCTGCTCCAGGAGGAGCTCAGCGAGACCGCGATGTCCCGCCCCGGCCGGCAATACGTGCTGGACGCCGACTATTTCCGCCGGATCGATGCGATCCACTATGTGTTGGCGCACGACGACGGCCAGTCGCAGGCGGGGCTCGCCGAAGCGGATGTCATTCTGGTGGGCGTGTCGCGGTCCTCCAAGACGCCGACCTCGTTCTATCTTGCCAACCGCGGCATCAAGGCGGCCAACGTGCCGCTGGTGCCGAACCTGCCGGAGCCGCCCGGCCTTGAAGACCCGACGGCGCCAGTGATCGGGCTGACGCTCGATGCCGAGGCACTGATCGAGATCCGCCGGCACCGGCTGCGCATGCTCGGCGTCGGCGGCGGCTCGATGCGGCACGACAGCGGCGAATACGTCGATCTGGAGACGGTCAAGGGCGAGCTGCTGTGGGCGCGCCGCATGTGCGTCAAGCGCGGCTGGCCGGTGATCGACGTGACCCGCCGCTCGATCGAGGAAACCGCCGCGACCGTCGTGCAACTGATGGACGCCTGGCACGAGCGCCGCAAGAAGGCCGCTGCTGCCGGCGCGGCTCCGGCATGAGCTTTCAGGCGGCGTCGCCCCGGCTGATCCTGGCCAGCGCATCGGCGTCGCGAAAGGCGCTGCTTGAACATGCCGGGCTGCGATTCGAGGCCCGTGCGGCGCATGTCGACGAAGCCGAGGTCAAGCGCGCCGCCCGCGCCGACGGCGCCACGGCCGAGGAAACCGCGCTGCTGCTGGCCGAACTCAAGGCCACCCGGATCGCCCGGCGCGACCCTGACGCGCTGGTGATCGGCTGCGACCAGTTGCTGGTCTGCGAGGAACGCTGGTTCGACAAGCCCGCGCACCTCGCCGAAGCCCGCGCCCATCTGCTCAACCTGCGCGGCCGCACGCATACACTGGTGACCGCCGTACTTTGCCAGCGCGGCGAGCAACGCCTGTGGCACCACGTGGCGCTGCCAAAACTGACGATGCGCGCGTTCTCCGAAAGCTTTCTCGACACCTACCTCGCCGCCGAAGGCGACGCGCTCACGACGACGGTCGGCGCCTACCGGCTGGAGGGGCTCGGCGTGCACCTGTTCGACATGGTGCAGGGCGAGCACGCCGCCGTGCTGGGCTTGCCGTTGCTGCCGCTGCTCGGGTTCCTGCGACAGCATGGCGTGCTCGCCGCGTAGGGTTGCTTCACCCGGCCCGCCCGGCGGCGCGGCGGAGCTTGGGTTTCGTGACGTGGGTCGTGTCCAATAGCGCGTGCAACGCGGCGATCGTTGCCGGTGGCAGACGATGGATCGTCTGCGCCAGCCGGTTGGCCAGAGCGGTCTGTTCCGGCGTCAGTCCCGCGGTGTCCACCACCACGCGAGGATGCGACAGCCGGGCCAGCTGCGCGAGGTCCTCCGCCTCGTCCCAGATCAGGCCGAATACGTCGCACACCTGATGCACGAGGCCGGAGCTTGGTGCGCCGCGCTTGCCGTGTTCCAGGGCCGAGAGATACGCGGCGGATACCTGCAACTGCGCCGCCAGCTGCTTCAGCGTCATCCCGTGCGCGGCCCGCAGCGCGCGCAGCCGGGCGCCGAACGGGGTCATTTCGGCCGTCGCAGCAGCAGCCGCACCGACCCCGGATTGGCGGCGTGCGGATGGCTCGCCGCCAGGATCAAGGGCCGCAAGGTCGGGAGGTTGAGCCACAACGGCAGCTCCCGCCGAAGCACTCCTCCCGCTTCGCCGGTTCCGCGCCCGGTGATCACTTCGACGCATCTGACCTGGTCGGCATGTGCCGCGTGCAGGAAATGTTGCAGTGCATGGAAGGCCCGTTGCGCGGTGCGCCCGTGCAAATCCAGCGTTCGCGCCGCCGCGAGCTTGCCGGATCGGAACCTGTTCCAGGTTCCCGAGTCCAGCCCCCCCGGCTGGTCGCCGACGCGCAGTGCCGGCGGCAGCGGCGACAATCGAGGCGGCGGCGGTGGAGCAGCCTGCGGGGCTGCGGGCGCCGCAGCCACGGGATCCTCCTGGGGCAGGTCGGCGAGCGATCGCCCCGGCAACAGCCTCAGTTGGCGAGCAAAGCTGGCCCAGTCGCGGCGGTCCTGCTCGGTGAGTTTCTCCCGGCGCGGGCGCGGCGGCATGGCCGTTGCTCAGGCAAGCGCGGCGGGGTCGTCGTCGATCAGCACCACATGCAGCCGCCGCGGCCCATGCGCGCCAAGCTCCAGCGTCAATTCGATATCGGCCGAACGGGACGGCCCCGTCACGAACATCACATTGCGCGGCAGCAGACCGTCCGCGCCGACCAGTTCAGCGCGCACCAAGTCAAAAGCTTCCTCGTAGGCGCCGACGACGCGGCTGGCGCGCAGCACGACGATCGCCGACTCGCTGAGCAGATTGAGCGTGGTCGGCCGCTGCGGCCCGCCCGGCAGCACGAGCGTGCCGGTCTCCGCGACCCCGGCGAAGCCGTGCTGCACCGTCACGAGGTCGGAGGCTTCGGCCTTGCCTTCCCGCCGCGACAGCAGCGGCCGCGTGTTCCACGGCAGCGCCTGCAACTCCGGATGCGGTGCCATCGCGAAGGCCGACGGCAGGTTCTGCGCGGCAAGATAGTCCGCGATGGCCGCCGGTACTTCACCTGCGTCCGGCACGCGGATGACGGTGCCGAACTCCCGCTCGACATTTCGCATGAACAGAAGAACCTGATCCGGCCGCGGTATGCGCGACCGCGCCGGGATCAGCTGGCGCGGATGCGCCGCCAGCCGCGCGCGCAGGGCGAGCAACTGGTCGTCCGGCAAAGGCCCGCGGCGCAATCCCCGGCGAATCGCGCCGAGAATAGAGGAACGGCTCATGCGCGCCCGGCTCGTTGCTCGCGGGCGTAGCGGGCAAAGAACGTCTCGCCCTCCGGCGCCGGCAGGTCCCGGCCCTCGGTCCAGCCGCCGGCCAGCGGCAGGGAGCGGAATTTGCCGCGGCGGCGGCCGAGCGAACCCAGCAGCCACATGCCGATCCGCGTCGCCATCCGGTAAATCGTCGGCCGGCGGGCAAACCAGCCCCAGACCGCGAGGCCGGAGCGAAAACTCTGCGGCGACAGGTGCCGTTCGAATTCGCGCTCGCGCCAGTGCCGCATCATGCCGGGCAGCGGGATCTTCATCGGGCAGACGCTCTCGCACTTGCCGCAGAACGTGCTGGCGTTGGGCAGGTGCCCGGCCTGGTCGACGCCGATCAGGCTCGGCGTCAGCACGCTGCCCATCGGCCCCGGATACACCCAGCCGTAGCTGTGCCCGCCGACCGTGCCGTAGACCGGGCAATGGTTCAGGCAGGCGGCGCAGCGAATGCAGCGCAGCATGTCCTGAAACTCCGTGCCCACCATTGCGGACCGGCCATTGTCCAGGAGAATGACATGGTATTCGGCGGGCCCATCGACGTCCTCGGCGCGCCGCGGCCCGGTCGAAAACGTCGTGTAAACGGAGAAATCCTGGCCGGTCGCCGAACGCGCCAGCAAACGAAGCAGCGAAATCGTGTCCTCCAGCGTGGGCACCGCCTTTTCGATGCTCGCCAGCACGATGTGCACGCGCGGCAGCGTCTGCGTGAGGTCGCCGTTGCCCTCGTTGGTGACGATCACGCTGCTGCCGGTTTCGGCCACCAGGAAATTGGCCCCGGTGATGCCGACGTCGGCCGCGAGGAATTTTTCGCGCAGCCGCGTGCGCGCCTCGGTCAGGATGTCGCGGCGCTCGTGGAATACCCGGTCGTGCGGAAGATCAGTGTGGGACTTGCGGAAGCTTGCTTCCCAGTCCTCGCGGTTGAGGTGGAAGGCGGGGGCGATGATGTGGCTCGGCGGCTCGCCGCGCAGTTGCAGGATGTATTCGCCGAGGTCGGTTTCCACCGGCGTGATGCCGTGCTGCTCGAGGTGCTGGTTGAGCTGCAGCTCCTCGCTGATCATGCTTTTGCCCTTGGTCACGGTGCGCGCGCCGACCCGCTCGCAGATCGCCAGCACGGCGGCGCGCGCGTCGTCGGCGGTCGCGCACCAGTGCACCTGGCCGCCGGCGCGCTCGACGTTTTCCGAGAATGTTTCGAGATAGAAGTCCAGATTGGCAAGCGTGTGGTTCTTGATCCCCTTGCCGATCTCCCGCAGTTCTTCGAACTCCGGCAGGTTTGCGACGGCCAGCGCGCGCTTGGCCGGAAACTGCGGCCGGGTGCGCGCGAGCGCCTTCTGCAGTCCCGCGTCGGCCATCGCGTGCGCGGCGTTCTGCTTGAAGGCAGGGCTGGTGGCGAGCATCGGCATCCTCCGGCGGAACCCGTAATGTAGCCGGGTGGCCGGGCGGCGCCAGGGGTGGGAGCACGGCGGTATTCCGGCTAGCCTGCGTCCGACGTAAGGGAAAAAGTGCAATGAACATCATGGGGCAGGTCGTGGCGCTGATCGGCGGCGCGGCGATTTTCGTGCGGCGGTTGCAGGGCAGTCCGCGCGAGCAGGCGATCGGCAGCACGCCGGCGATCCCCGCCGCGAAGCCGCAGGGCAGCCTGCCGACGTTGAAAATGCCGACCGCCCGAGGCTGGTCCCAGGGGCAGACGCCGGTGGCGGCGCCCGGGCTCAAGGTCAACGCGTTCGCGGCGGGGCTGAAGCACCCGCGCTGGATCCACGTGCTGCCCAACGGCGATGTGCTGATCGCCGAGGCGCTGCTGTCGGCCGGGCCGCCCCGGTCGCTGTTCGAATACGCGATGATCAGCACGATGCGGCGCGCCGCCGCCGTGGGCGTCAGTCCGAACCGCATCACCCTGCTGCGCGACGCCAACCACGACGGCGTGGCCGAGACCCGGGAGGTGTTCCTCAAGGACCTGAACCAGCCGTTCGGCATGGCGCTGCTGGGCGATACTTTCTACGTGGGCAATACCGACGGCGTCGTCGCTTTCCCGTATACGCGGGGCGCCGACCGGATCACCGCAGCGGGGAAAAAACTGGCCACCTTCAAGCCGGGCGGGCACTGGACCCGCAGCCTGCTGGCGAGCCCGGACGGCCAGAAACTGTACGCCGGGGTCGGCTCGCTCTCCAACATCGGCGACGAGGGCATGGCGGCCGAGGAGGGCCGGGCGGCGATCTACGAACTCGATCTCGCTCGCGGCGGGGCTCGTGTTTTCGCCTCCGGCCTGCGCAATCCGGTGGGGCTGGCCTGGGAGCCGTCCAGCGGCGTGCTGTGGACGGTGGTCAACGAGCGTGACGGGCTCGGTGACGAGACGCCGCCCGACTACCTGACGTCGGTGCGCGACGGCGGGTTCTACGGCTGGCCGTACTGCTACTGGGGGCGGACGGTCGACGACCGGGTGAAGCAGGATGCCGCGATGGTGGCGAAGGCGATCCAGCCGGACTATGCGCTGGGCGGCCACACCGCCTCGCTCGGCCTGTGCTGGCTGCCCGCCGGCACGCTGCCCGGCTATCCCGAGGGCATGGCGATCGGCCAGCACGGCTCCTGGAACCGCAGCACGCTGAGCGGCTATCGCGTCGTGTTCGTGCCGTTCGCCAACGGCCGCCCGGCCGGCCCGCCGCGCGACATCCTGACCGGGTTCCTGGCGCCGGACGAGCGCTCATCCTACGGCCGGCCGGTCGGGGTGGCGATCGGCCCGGACGGTTCGCTGCTGGTGGCGGACGACGTCGGCGACGTGATCTGGCGGGTGACCGGCGGGGGGGCGGCCTGAGTTGGTTGCGAAGTGGCGGCCCGACGTGAATGCGAGCTTGACGATCAAGTGACCCGCCTTGCCTGGCAGATCGCCAGGCTTGGCGGCGCATGCGCCCTCGCGCCCCTCGCAGCGACCGGGGTTTCTGTTAGGGTTCGTGCGTCGCAGGGCGGTCGCAGGCCGTGGTGCAGCAGGAGCAAGTGTTGGGGAGGAAGCGGGCATGAGCCAGGTTCGGCTGCTGGTCGGCACGCGCAAAGGCGCGTTCATCCTGACCGCCGATGGCACACGCAGGAACTGGTCGGTCGCCGGCCCGCACTTCCCGGGGTGGGAGATCTTCCACCTCAAGGGCTCGCCCGCGGACCCGGACCGCATTTACGCCTCACAGAGTTCCGGCTGGTTCGGGCAGGTGATGCAGCGCTCCGACGACGGCGGCGCGACCTGGACGGCGGTCGGCAACAATTTTGCCTATGACGGCGTGCCCGGCACGCACCAGTGGTACGACGGAACGCCGCACCCGTGGGAGTTCAAGCGGGTGTGGCACATCGAGCCGTCGCTCGACGATCCCGACACGCTGTATGTCGGCGTCGAGGACGCGGCGCTATTCCGCTCCGCCGACGGCGGCCGGAACTGGCAGGAATTGTCGGGGCTGCGCAAGCACGGCACCGGGCCGGCGTGGCAGCCCGGCGCGGGCGGCATGTGCCTGCACACGATCCTGCTCGATCCCGCCGATCCCCGGCGGATGTTCATCGCGATCTCGGCCGCCGGCGCGTTCCGCACCGACGACGGCGGGCAATCGTGGCAGCCGATCAACCGCGGCCTGCGCTCGGCGCACATTCCCGACCCGATGGCCGAGGTCGGCCATTGCGTCCACCATGTTGCCATGCATCCGTCGCGCCCCGGCAGCCTGTTCATGCAGAAGCATTGGGACGTGATGCGCTCGGACGATGCCGGCGCCTCGTGGCATGAGATCAGCGGCAACCTGCCGACGGATTTCGGCTTCGTCATCGACGTGCACGCGCACGAGCCGGAGACGCTGTACGTCGTGCCGATCAAGAGCGATGCCGAGCACTTCCCGATCGACGGGCAGCTTCGCGTCTACCGCAGCCGCAGCGGCGGCAACGCGTGGGAGCCGCTGACGAAAGGGCTGCCGCAGCGGGACTGCTATGTCAACGTGCTGCGCGATGCGATGGCCGTCGACGCGCTCGACGAATGCGGCGTCTACTTCGGCACCACCGGCGGGCAGGTCTACGCCTCGACCGATGCGGGCGATACGTGGCAGGCGATCGTGCGCGACCTGCCCGCCGTGCTGTCGGTGGAGGTCCAGACGCTGTCATGACCTGCTCCACGGTCCGGGTCGAGCTTCCGGCCGGGCTGTGCCTGCTTGCGGGTATCCCCCGGGAAGTGCGGGTGTCGCTTGAAGGGCCGGTGACCCAGCGATCGGTGATCGACGCGCTGGAGGCCGATCATCCGGCGTTGCTGGGCACGATCCGCGACCGCGCCAGCAAGCGGCGCCGACCGTTCATCCGCTTCTTCGCCTGCCAGCAGGACCTGTCGCACACGCCGCCGGATGAGCCGCTGCCTGACGCGGTTGCGCGGGGCGCCGAGACGTTTCTCGTGGTCGGGGCGATCGCCGGCGGCTAGTCATTGCGGCCGTCAGGATCGGAGGGAATGGAATGTCGAACAAGATCGGCTGGGCGGCGGCTGCGCTGCTGGTGCTGTCCGCGGGGCAGGCCGTGGCCCAGACGTGCCTGCCCGCCATCGTGAAAGTGCCGTGCCGGGACATGGGGGACGGGCGCACGCTGGTCAACTCGCTGTATCTGCCGGACGGCTTCGTCATGGGCAAGAACCGGTACACGATCGTCCGCACCGGGCCGACCAGCATGTCGGGCGAATGGGCGAACCGGGTCTGCACGCTGCGGCTGAGCTGACGGCCGAACCGCGCGGACGACGAATTCATCCCGCAAAGCCACTTTTCAACTCGTGCGGGCCGCGTCATGGTGCAGCCATCGGCGGCTGGCAGTTCCGGGTTGCGATGAGCGCATAGCGAACGGGCTGCGGCACGGCCGAGCTGATTCATTGGGGAGAACGCATAATGTTGCGTCGGACTGTTTCGTTGGCGGCCGCCTTGCTCGGTGGCGCTTTTCTGGCTGGAACCGCGCACGCCCAGAGCGGCTCGGCGACGCTCGACGCGGTGAAGGCGCGCGGCCAGCTCGTGTGCGGCATCGACGGCAACACGGCGGGCTTCTCGCTGCCGGACAGCAAGGGCGTGATGGCCGGCATCGACGCCGACGGCTGCCGCTCGGTCGCGGCCGCGATCTTCGGCGACCCGAGCAAGGTGAAGTTCACGCCGCTGACCACGCAGAACCGTTTCACGGCGTTGCAGTCGGCCGAAGTGGACGTGCTGATCCGCGAGACGACGTGGACGATGGGGCGCGAAGTGAGCCTCGGCGCCGAGTTCGCCGGCATCAACTTCTATGACGGCACCGGCTTCATCGTGAAGAAGGCGATGGGCGTGAAGAGCGCCAAGGAGCTGGACGGTGCGACGGTGTGCGTGCAGCCGGGCACCAGCACCGAACTCGCGGTCGCCGACTACTTCCGGCAAGCCAACCTCAAGTTCACGCCGATCCTGATCGACAATGTCGCCGAGATCCAGAACGCCTTCATCTCCGGCCGCTGCGACGTGTTCTCCAACGACAGTTCGGCGCTGGCGACGTTCCGGGCGACGCAGGCGAACAAGGACGACTACGTGCTGCTGCCGGAGATCATCAGCAAGGAGCCGCTCGGCCCAATGGTGCGCAAGGGCGACGACAAGTGGTTCGACATCATCCGCTGGACCTACTTCGCCATGCTGATCGCCGAGGAGCACGGCATCACCAGCAAGAACATCGACGAGCACATGAGCACGACGAACCCGGAGGAGCGGCGGTTTCTCGGGCTCGAAGGCGATCTCGGCAAGGCGATGGGGCTCGACAACAAGTGGGCGTACAACCTGATCAAGGCGGAAGGCAACGCCGCGGAAATCTGGGACCGCAACCTCGGCGTGCTGGGCATTCCGCGCGGCATCAATGCGCTGTGGAACAAGGGCGGGCTGATGTACGCGCCGCCGATGCGCTGACGGAGTGAGAAAGATTGGGGCGCCGCCCCAAACCCCGCCGGGGCCGGGAGGCCCCGGACCCCATGGGATCCAAGGGCCTCACGGCCCTTGGTGGGGTGCGGCGGCAAAGCCCCTGGCCTTACCTTCCGCCCTGGAGTGACTGAATGTCAGGCGCCATCGCCGATCCACGACTTGCCCCGACCCGCCAGGCACCGCGCAAAAAGCTGCAATTCTCCTGGTCGGACCCGCGCTTTCGTAACATCGTCTGGCAACTGGTGGTGCTGGCGATCGTCGTCGCGATCGGCTGGTACCTGATCGGCAACACGCGGAAGAACCTCGCAGCGCGGAACATCGCGACCGGGTTCGGCTTCCTCGGCAGTACCTCCGGCATTCCGATCGGCGAGACGCTGGTGCCTTACACGTCGGGGTCGAGCACCTACGCGCGGGCGTTGCTCGAGGGCATCCTCAACACGCTGAAGGTGGCGGTGGTCGGCATCGTGCTGACGACCATTCTGGGCACGCTCGTGGGCGTCGGGCGGCTGTCGCACAACTGGCTGCTGGCGCGGCTGACCGCGATCTACGTCGAGGTGCTGCGCGACATCCCGGTGCTGCTGCAACTGCTGTTCTGGTACGTGCTGATGCAGGGGCTGCCGGCGCCGCGGCAGTCGCTGCACCTCGGCCATGCGGTGTTCCTGTCCAATCGCGGCATCAAGGTTCCCCTCCTTGTCTGGGAGCCGGCGCACACCTGGGCGCTGCTGGCGTTCGTCGTCGCGATCGTGCTGAGCGTGCTGTGGGTGCGCCATGCGCGGCGGCGGCAGGACCTGACCGGCGAGCCGCCGCCGGTGCTGCCGGTGGTGCTCGGCCTGCTGATCGGGCTGCCGGTGATCGTCTGGCTCGTGCTCGGGGCGCCGCTGACGATCGACCTGCCGGCGCTGCACGGCTTCAACTTCCAGGGCGGCGGCACGATCACGCCGGAATACGGCGCGCTGCTGATCGGGCTTACGATCTACACCTCGGCCTACGTCGCGGAGATCGTGCGCTCCGGCATCCAGGCGGTGGCGCTCGGCCAATGGGAGGCGGCGCAGGCGCTGGGCATGCATCGCGGCCGCGTGCTGCGGCTGATCGTGCTGCCGCAGGCGCTGCGCGTGATCATCCCGCCGATGACCAGCCAATACCTGAACCTGACCAAGAACAGCTCGCTGGCGGTTGCGATCGGCTATCAGGACATCGTCTCGATCGCCAACACCATCCTCAACCAGACCGGACAGGCGATCGAGGGCATCACCATCATCATGGCGGTCTATCTGACGATCAGCCTGTCGATCAGCCTGTTCATGAACTGGTACAACGCGCGCATCGCGCTGGTGGCGAGGTGAGCATGGGCACGAGCACGCACGTCGTCGGCGTCCACCCGCCGGGCGCGATCCGCGAGCAGCCGCCGGCGTCCGTGGTCGGGCCGTACGCCTGGGTTCGGCACAACCTGTTCAATTCGGTCTGGTCCTCGGTCGTAACCGTTGTCCTGGGCGCGCTGCTGATCCTGTGGGTGTGGGAGTTCCTCGACTGGGCGGTGATCCATGCGGTCTGGACGGTGCCGGTCGCCGCCAATCCGCTGGAGACCGCGGCGCCGTGCCGGCAGGTGCAGGGCGTGGGCGCGTGTTGGGCGGTGATCGGCGACAAGTGGCGTTTTATTCTGTTTGGTCGCTATCCGTACGACCAGCAATGGCGGCCGGGGCTGTGCGTGCTGCTGTTCGTCGGGCTCTACGTGATCTCCGCCAACCGGCGGTTCTGGCGCCGCGAACTGCTGTACATCTGGATCGCGACGCTGATCGTGATCGCGGTGCTGATGTGGGGCGGCGTGCTCGGCATGGAGTTCGTGCCCCAGGACGAGTGGGGCGGGCTGCCGATCACACTCATTCTCTCGACATTCGGCCTCGCCTTCGCATTTCCGCTGGCCGTCGTCGTGGCGCTCGGGCGGCGGTCCACACAGTTGCCCGCCGTAAAATTCCTGTGCGTCGCCTACGTGGAACTGATCCGCGGCGTGCCGCTGATCAGTCTGCTGTTCATGGCGAGCGTGATGTTCCCGCTGTTCATGCCGGAGGGGCTGAACCCGGACAAGCTGCTGCGCGCGCAGGTGGCGATCATCCTGTTCGCCGGCGCCTACCTCGCCGAGGTGATCCGCGGCGGGTTGCAAGCGCTGCCGCGCGGCCAGTACGAGGCCGCCGACGCGCTCGGACTTTCGTACTGGCAGAAAACGGGAAAAATAATCCTGCCGCAGGCGCTGCGGCTGGTGATCCCGCCGCTGGTCAATACGTTCATGGGGTTCTTCCAGGACACCAGCCTCGTGCTGATCATCGGCATCCTCGACCTGCTGACCGCGGGCAAGACGGCGATGGCCGATCCGACCTGGACCGGGTTCTCGACCGAGATCTACCTCGTGCTCGCGGCGATCTACTTCGCCTTCTGCTACGCCATGTCCCGTTACAGCCGCAGCCTGGAACGCACGTTCCGGCGCGCGCACAACCGCTGAGGGGTCCGCCGATGAGCCAGACGAACGGAAATTCGGAGGCCGACGCGGCCATCGTGCTCGACAAGGTGAACAAGTGGTACGGCGCGATGCACGTGCTGCGCGACGTGACGCTGACGGTCGGCAAGGGCGAGCGCGTGGTGGTGTGCGGCCCGTCCGGCAGCGGCAAGTCGACGACGATCCGCTGCATCAACCGGCTGGAGGAGCACCAGCAGGGCCGCATCGTGGTCGACGGCACCGAGCTGACCAACGACACGCGGGCGCTCGACACGATCCGGCGCGAGGTCGGCATGGTCTTCCAATCGTTCAACCTCTTTCCACACCTGACTATTCTGGAAAATCTGACGTTGGCGCCGATCCAAGTCAGAAAAATGCCGAAGGCCGAGGCGGAGGAGTTGGCGATGAGCTATCTCCGGCGCGTCAAGATCCCGGAGCAGGCGAAAAAATATCCGTTGCAGCTTTCGGGTGGCCAGCAGCAGCGCGTGGCGATCGCGCGGGCGCTGTGCATGAAGCCGAAGATCATGCTGTTCGACGAACCGACCTCGGCGCTCGATCCCGAGATGATCAAGGAGGTGCTGGACGTGATGGTGGAGCTGGCCGGCACCGGCATGACGATGGTGTGCGTGACGCACGAGATGGGGTTCGCGCGGCAGGTGGCGAACCGCGTCGTGTTCATGGACCGCGGCGAGGTGGTGGAAGCAGGCACGCCCACCGAGATGTTCGAGAACCCGCAGACGGACCGTCTCAAGATGTTTCTGAGCCAGATCCTGCGGGGACATTGAGGCGTCCAGCGGGCGCCCCGTTGTCAAAGGTCTTTAGCCACCTGAACAGTGCAAATGCGGCGGGACCGCGATGGCCGCCGCAATTGCGCCATGTACCGCGCCAAGGCCTATGACGTTGCCATCACCCATCGCTCGCTCACCGTACGGCTGGCCGGATAGACCCGAACTTGGAAGACGTCCAGTGCCGTACGGCTTAAGAGCGCAGCATGCGTTACCGCTTTACGTGGGCAACACCTAAGCTTGGCCAGTAGCGTCGGCGGAAGGTACTGCGCTTCTCGGCCCCTACAGCAGCGAGCGGAACAGCCAGTAGAGCCCGCCGGAAATCAGCATCGCGGCCGGCAGCGTCAGCACCCAGGCGAGCGCGATCGAGCGCAGCGTGCTCCATTGTAGCCCGGACCCGTTCGCCACCATCGTGCCGGCCACGCCCGACGACAGCACGTGCGTGGTGGACACCGGCATGCCGAACACGTCGGCCGCCGCGATCGTCGCCGCCGCCACGATCTCCGCCGCCGCGCCCTGGCCGTAGGTGAGATGCGTCTTGCCGATCTTCTCGCCGACCGTGACCACGATCCGCTTCCAGCCGACCATCGTGCCGAGCCCGAGCGCGATCGCGACCGAGACCTTGACCCAGGTGGGGATGAATTTCGTCCCGGCGTCGAGCGCCTTCTGGAACAAAGTGAGGCTGGCCACCTCGTCCTCGGAGAAGTGCGCCTGGGCGAGCACGCCGCCCTTCTTCATCAGCCGCACCGCTTCGCTCGCCAGGTACATGTCGTTGCGCACGTTCTGCACCGCCGCCGCCGGCACCTTGCGGATCGCGCCATTGTCCTGCACCTGCCGCGCGATGTCCTCGGCGACGGAGGCGATGCCCGCGTAGACCGCCGGGTTTTCGAAATTGCGGGTGCGGATCGCCGCGGTCACGCGGGCCTTCGCCTCCTCGGCCGGCAGGTTGGCGCTGCCGCCATGCACGGCGAACACGGCGCTCGCGCGCTCGACGATCTGCACGAACGCCGCCGTATCGCTGTCCGGCAGCGTTCGGTTCAGCGCGTAGGCGGTCGGCACCGCGCCAATCAGGATCAGCATGATCAGCCCCATGCCCTTCTGGCCGTCGTTGGAGCCGTGGAAGAACGAGACCAGGCCGCACGTGACGATCAGCAGCCCGCGGATCAGCGGCGGCGGCGAGTGGCCGACGTCGGGCGGGGCATAGAGCCGCTTTTCCTTGATCGTCGCCTTCATCAGCAGCAGCAGGACGCCGGACAGCACGAAGCCGAAGATCGGGCTCACCAGCAGCGTCAGGAACACGCCGCGCGCCTGCCCCCAGTCGACGCCCGAGGTGCCGCTGCCGGCGACCGCCATCAACTGGTTGGCCAGGCCGACGCCGATGATCGAGCCGATCAGCGTGTGCGAGGAGCTGGCGGGGATGCCGAGCGCCCAGGTGCCGAGGTTCCAGATGATCGCGGCGATCAACAGCGCAAAAATCATCGCGAAGCCGGCGTTGCTGCCGACCTGGAGAATCAGCTCCACCGGCAGCAGGCTGACCACGCTGAACGCGACCGCGCCGGACGAGGTCAGCACGCCCAGCAGGTTCAGCGAGCCGGACCAGATCACCGCCACCTGCGCCGGCAGGCTGTGCGTGTAGATCACCGTCGCGACCGCGTTGGCGGTGTCGTGGAAGCCGTTGACGAACTCGAAGCCGAGCGCGATCAGCAGCGCGACGCCGAGCAGCACGAAGGCCGAGATCGCCAGCGGCCCGGTGTTCGCCTCGCTGATGTCGCTGCTGAGGCCGTACAGCGTGAACACCAGGCCGACCAGCAGCAGCCCCATGAACACGATGACGGCGGCGATCGGCGTCTTTGCGTCGAGGTTCGGGCGCTTGGGCGCCTCGGGCACGAATGCCGATTGGGACAGGGCGACATCGGACACGGCGGAACCTCCGGGCGGGCTTGTTGCGAAATTTTTCTAGGGGAAGTGGGCGCGGCGGTTTGTGAAGGAACGATGAAAGTTGCCCGGCCGCAGCGGCTTGTCCGGGCGCGGGCGCGCGTGCTTGGTGGCGCAATGAAGCTGATCGGACTCACCGGCGGCATCGGCATGGGCAAATCCACCGCCGCCGCCGCCTTCCGCCGCGCCCGCCTGCCGGTGTTCGACGCCGATGCTGCGGTGCGGCGATTGCAGTCGCCCGGCGGCGCCGCCCTGCCGGCCATCGCGGCGGCGTTCCCCGGCACGGTCGCCCGGATCGGCGGCCGGCCGGTGCTCGACCGGGCGAAGCTGCGCGCGGCGGTGATCGGCCGCGAGCCTGCGATGCGCCGGCTGGAGGGCATCCTGCATCCGCTGGTGCGCCGCGAGCAGGCGCGCTTTATCGCCCGCGCGCGCCGCGCCGGTGCGCGTGCGGCGGTGCTGGACGTGCCGCTGCTGCTGGAGACCGGCGGCCAGCGCCGGCTCGATTACGTGGTCGTCGTCTCTGCGCCGCGCGCCACGCAGTTGCAGCGGATCGGCCGGCGGGGGCAGATGAGCCCTGCGCAGGCGGCGGCCGTCATCGCCCGGCAGATGCCCGACGCTCAGAAACGCCGGCACGCCGATCTGGTGGTGCGGACCGGCCTCTCGCGCCGGCACGCGCTGCGCCCGCTGCGCCGGCTGATCCTGGAGTTGCTGCGATGACCCGCTCCGTGCTGTTCGACACCGAGACGACCGGCCTCGATCCGGCCAGCGGCCATCGCGTCATCGAGGTGGCGGCGCTGGAGCTGGAGAACGACCTGCCGACCGGGCGGCATTTTCACGCGCTGCTGCAACCCGATCGCGACATCCCGGAGGATGCGATCCGCGTGCACGGCATCACCCCGGACCGGCTGGCGGGCAAGCCGCGGTTCCCGGATATCGCGGAGCAGATGCTGGCGTTCTTCGGCGACGGCATGCTGGTCGCGCACAACGCGCCGTTCGATTTCGCGTTCGTCAACGCCGAACTGAAGCGCGCGGGCCGGCCGCCGCTCGACCCCGGGCGCATGGTGGACACGCTGGCGCTCGCCAAGGCGCGCTTCTCCGGCCTGCCGAACAGCCTCGATGCGCTGTGCCGCCGGTTCGGCATCGACCTGTCGGAGCGCACCAGCCACAACGCGCTGCTCGACTGCCGGCTGCTGGCCGAGGTCTACGTCGAACTCACCGGGGGCCGGCAACGCGGCCTTTTGCTGGCGGAGGCGACGCAGGAGGCGCTGCCGGTGGTGGCTTATGCCGCCGCCGGCGCCCGCATGCCCCGCCTGATCGTGCCGAGTGCGGCGGAACTCGAGGCGCACGCCGCATTCATCGGCCGGCTCAAGGAGCCGGTGTGGGCGATGCCGTAACCTACGCGACGGTGAGCCTATGCGACGGTGGGGGCGCCGCCGGCCGCCGCGGCCTGGGCGCGGCGGGCCTGCCAGAGCGCCACGAAGTCGATCGGCTGCAACAGCACCGGCGGAAAACCGCCATCCCGGGTGACATCGGCAAGAATGTTGCGCGCGAACGGGAACAGGATGCGCGGGCATTCGACCAGCAGCAGCGGCTCGACCGCGTTCTCCGGCACGTTGTTGACCGTGAAGATGCCGGCATAGGCGAGTTCGGCGAGGAACACCCGTGCGCCCGGCTCGGCGCTGCCGTTGCCGGCCGCCTCGTGCGCCTCGGCGCGGATCGCGAGCGTCACCTCGAAGGTGTTCTGCCCCTCGGTCACCCGGCGGACCTGCACGTCGAGGTTGATGTCCACCCGGGGGGCGGCGCGCAGCGTGGTGTAGATCAGCGGCGCGCCCGGCACCTCGAAGGAGAGGTCCTTCACGTACTGGATGTTGACCAGGAGCGGGGGCGCGCCCTGGCCGGTGGCCGGGGCGGTGGTGTCGGACATCTGCCTCTCCGTGCTGTCGCGCAGCGGGCCGGTAGCACAGGCGTGAGCGCCGCGAAAGGCGATCACCGGGGCGGCGGCCCCGTTACGGGTGCCAGACGATCGCCCCGGGCGCCGGCGCCGTCGGATCGCAGCGCAGCCACTGCCCGTTCACCGCGGAAATTCCGGTCATGGAAAGAATGAAGCCCCAGTGGCTCACCACCAGCGTCTCCGACCAGTCCGGCAGCGCCGCCATTTCCGCGCGGAACAGCGCCGCGCGCTGGACCACCGCGTGGGCGGGTTCCTCCACCGGCGGCCACCACACCTCGTCGAGCGCCGCGAACTCGTGCTCGGGCCAGGCCAGCACGAGTTCGGTGCGGGCGCGGCCGACGTCGCAGGAGAAGGCGTAGCGCTCCCGCACGATCGGGTTGACGATCACCGGCACGCGCAGCCGCTGCGCGATCGGCGCCGCCGTCTGCAACGCGCGGGTGTAGGGCGAGACGATGATCCGGCGGATGCGCTCGCCGGCCAGCGCCTCGGCGGCATGCCGGGCCTGCTCGTGGCCGAGCGGCGTCAGCTTCGGGTCGGCGATCCCGGGATCGCGCCGCGTCGCGGTGAAGGCGAGGTTGAATTCGCTCTGGCCGTGCCGAAGCAGGATCATCCGCCCGGATTAGACTGCACGTCCGGGCGGCGCAACCGCGGGGTATAAGCGGGGCTTGCGGCATTCCTCGCCATAGGAGAGGCATAGGCGGCGCAACCCCGTTGTTGTGCCGCGCCCTCGCGGTGCTTATGTGGATGCAGCCTGCCCGCCCGGTGGCAGGATGGAGGTTTAGGATGGGCGCGAGCGGGGGCTTCCCGATCGACCTCGTGTTGTTCGGCATGATCGCCATGTTCCTGGTGCTGCGGCTGCGCAGCATCCTGGGGCGGCGGCAGGGCTTCGAACGCCAGGTGGATCCGCGGCCCGGGGCGCGCCCGGCGGTGCCTGGCGGCCCGGTGATCGACGCGGTGGCGGAACCGGTGCCGGCGCGACCCTTGCCGGATGCGGCGAGCCCGGCGGGCCAGGCGTTGACCCGGATGCAGGCAGTCGACCGCCACTTCCAGGCGACGCGCTTCCTTGATGGCGCGGACGCGGCGTTCAAGCTGATCGTCGGGGCGTTCGCCGCGGGCAACCGCGAGGCGCTGCGGCCGCTGCTCTCCGATGACACGTATCACGCGTTCGAAACGGCGATCGCCGCCCGCGAGGCCGCCGGCGAGACGCATCGCACCGAAGTTCGGACAATCCAGTCCGCCACCATCGAGGCCGCGGACCTGCGCGGCACGATCGCCGATATTTCGGTAAAATTCGTCACCGACCAGGTGAACCTGACGCTGGGCCGGGATGGCGCGGTGGTGCAGGGGACCGACGCGGTCACCGAAATCGTCGACTTCTGGACATTCGAGCGCAACTTGGCCGTGCAGGACCCGACCTGGCGGCTGGTGGCCGCGCGCAGCGCCTGATGCGGCACGCCGTCGGGCGGGCGCCGTGGGCGCTCGCCATGCCGATGGCCGGCCTGCTCGCGCTGGCCGGCTGCGTCGAGACGCCGAGGCCGACGCCCCCGCCGGGTGGCGAGGCCGCGGCGGAGCACACGCTGAAGCTGGTGCCGACGCCGTTCGCCAGTCTGCCGGGATGGCAGGACGAGCACCTTGCCGACGCGCTGTCGGCGTTCCTGGCCAATTGCCGGGCGCTCGCGGCGATGCCGGCGGAGCAGGCACTCGGCGGCCAGGCGGAGGCGGCGACGCGCGCCGGCACTCCCGCCGTGTGGCTGCCGGTCTGCGACGCCGCCAAAGCGGTGCCGCCCGGCGACGACGCGGCGGCACGCGCGTTCTTCGAGACCCGGTTCGAGGCCGAGGCCGTCACCGACAGCGGCGCCGGCGCGCCCGCCGACCATGCGGAGGGCCTGTTCACCGGGTATTTCGACCCGGAAGTGCCCGGCTCCCGGTCTCCCGGCGGCAAGTTCCGCACCGCCTTGCTCGGCCGCCCCGCCGATCTGGTGCAGGTCGATCTCGGCGACTTTTCCGACGATCTGAAAGGCCGCGCCATCGCCGGCCGGACGCAGGACGGCCGTCTCGTGCCGTACTACGACCGTGCGCAGATCGAAGCCGGCGTGCTGTCGCGCCGTCACCTGGAATTGCTGTGGCTTGCCGATCCCGTGGATGCGTATTTCCTGCAGGTGCAGGGCTCCGGCCGGGTCGACCTGCCGGACGGAAAGGTGGTGCGCGTGACCTATGCCGGGCAGAACGGCCGGCGCTCGGTGCTGATTGGCAAGGTGCTGGCCGACCGCGGCGCGATCCCGCGCGAACAGGTTTCGTTGCAGAGCATCCGTGCCTGGTTCGTGGCGCACCCCGACCAGGTGGCGGACGTGCTGAACCAGAACCCTTCGTACGTGTTCTTCCGGGAGATCAATGACCTGCGGCCGGACCAGGGGCCGCCGGGCGCGCTCGGCGTGCCGCTCACTCCGGGCCGGTCGATCGCGGTCGACCGCGCGTTCCTGCCGCTCGGCGCGCCGGTGTTTGTCGCCACCACCGACCCGGTGACGAACGCGCCGTATCGACGGCTGACGATCGCGCAGGATGTCGGCGGGGCGATCCGCGGCCCGGTCCGCGCCGACATCTTCTTCGGTTGGGGGCACGGCGCGGAGGATCGGGCCGGGCGGATGCGCCAGCCTGGCACCGAATATCTGTTGCTGCCGAAGGCGGCGGCGAAGGTGACGGCAGCCCTCCCGTAGTCGGGCGGGCCGGCCTACGATACCGCGCATGAGCACCCAGCGCCCGCGTGTCGGCCTGTTCGTGACCTGCCTGGTCGATCTGTACCGGCCGACGGTCGGCTTCGCCGCGCTGAAACTGCTGAAGGAGGCCGGCTGCGACGTCGAGGTGCCGCGGGCGCAGACCTGCTGCGGCCAGCCCGCGTACAACAGCGGCGACCGCGCGACCGCGCGGGACATCGCCAGCGGCATTCTCGATGCGTTCGGCGGTTTCGACTACGTGGTGGTGCCCTCCGGCAGTTGCGGTGGCATGCTGCGCGAGCATATTCCGCATCTGTTCGACGACGACCCGAACCTGCGCGAGCGCGCGGCGGCGCTCGGCGCCAAGACGTTCGAACTCGTGAGCTTCCTGAGCGATGTCATGGGAATGCGGCGGGTGGAGGCGTCGTACATCGGCACCGCGACGTACCACGACAGTTGCTCCGGCCTGCGCGAACTCGGCGTGAAGGCGCAGCCGCGTGCGCTACTCGGCTCGGTCGCGGGGCTGGCGCTGACCGAGATGGCCGACCCGGAGGTGTGCTGCGGGTTCGGCGGCACGTTCTGCGTGAAGTATCCGGCGATCTCGGTGCGCATGGTCGGCGACAAGACGCGCGACATTGCGGCCACGGGCGCGGACACGCTGCTGGCCGGCGACATGGGCTGCCTGCTGAACATGGCGGGCCGGCTGAAACGCGAAGGCAGCACTGTCAAGGTGCGGCACGTGGCGGAAGTGCTGGCGGGGATGACGGACCAGGTGCCGCCGATCGGCGAGGCTAAGGGATGACGGACCTTGCCCGAGGTCAGTTCGGCAGGCGCCGCGCACGCTCGGCCCAGCGGCCGGGATTGAGGGTCGCGGCGCTCGCCTTGCCATCGGCGTCGGTGGTGAAGGCCAGCCGCATGTCGTAGCGGCCGTCGAGGCGGAATTCCGTTGCGGATATCGGATGCAGCACCGCGGGTTCGCGACCCAGATCGAAAAAATGCGGCCCGTGCAGACTGGCCGTCAGGTTCGCGCCGGCGACGGCGACCACCAGCACGGCATCCGGGCCGATCAGGTAGCGCCCGGCGAGCGGCGCCAGTTGCTCCGGCGGGACGGTAACATCGGGTCCGGGCGGCGAGACGGGCTCGTTTGGCACGCTTGCGAGGATCGCGTCCCACATCGTCTCGGCGGCAATGGCATCGATCATGCCGAACCGCGGCGGCATCCCGGGGCCGCCGACCTCCTGCGTGCTGACCGCGAACAGC
Source organism: uncultured Solirubrobacterales bacterium (assembly GCA_963697635.1). GTDB lineage: Bacteria > Pseudomonadota > Alphaproteobacteria > Acetobacterales > Acetobacteraceae > CAJCJG01. The sequence continues at coordinate 107,461 of CAVOOS010000021.1, forward strand.
GTGTCGCCGTCTTCATACGTCGAGAACGGCTGGATCGCCCTTGCCATGGAGGTGTGCACCTGCACCGCGAGGCGCTGCAGGTCGGCAGCGTCCATCTTGCGATTGGTGATGATCAGGCTGACCGTGGTGTTGCGCGTCGGTCCGGCCGGCGCAGGTCCCGCCTCCTGCTCCACGCGCGCCAGCAGGTCGGAGGTCTTCGTCAGGTCGCCCCAGGCAGGATTGCGATGGCAACTGACCATGCGCCCGTCGCGGTCGGTGACCGCGCCGAGCGCATTGACGACCGCGAACGCGGCGATCTTGGTCTCGCCGATCTGGCGGAACGCACCGCCCTGGCCCGAATGCGCGCCACAGCCGAAGAAGCCGCCCTGCATTGCCATCCGCCCGGCGCCCTGCGCGCCCAGCGGGAACACCCCGGGACGCAGGTCGTGCAGCGCCGCCACGGCGAGGCGCTTGTCAGGATAGATCTCGGTCAGCCGATGCCCAAGAAAGTCGTAGATCACCGCGCCGGCGGCGACCGCCAGATTGTCCCACTCGCCGCTGCGGACGCCGTCCTCCTTCAGGCCGGTCATGACCGCGGTGATCGCTTCCTGGCCATAGGTCGCGGCGCCCGCGAACACCACCGCATCGACGAACGGTCTCGCATAGCCGAGGCGCAGCAGATCGGTGTTGACGGTGCCGGGCGCGCCACCGCGGACGTCGACCGCCGCCGTCGCCCGGTTGGGGAACCGGAAGATGGTGAGGCCGGTGGGTCCTTCCTCGTAGGAGCCGACGCCGATCTGCACGGCCGGCCAGTCGAACGCCAGCGTCGGCCCCTGGATGCTCGTATCGGGGACCAGTTTCGTCTGATCCGCTCGTGCCGAAGCCGCCAGCAGCGCCGCGGCCGCGATCAGGGCAGTTAGCGCGGCGCAGAGGATGCGGGGACGACGCATGCCGGTCGGTGACGAGGTTGCCATGGCGGCATGTGATGGCGTTCGCGCTGCGGCGTCCATCGCAAATCGAAGTCGGTGAATTACGGCACGACCCGGAGCCAGATTCTGCTTGGCATCGCCCGGCGCATAAAAGTCCGGCACGATCGCCTGCAGCGAGAAGCCCGCCGCAGCGTAGAAGGCGCGGGTCGACGCATAGAGCGGCTTGCCGGCGGTTTCCGCGTAGAGTTCGGCGGCCGCCGTTCGCAAAAATGTCGTCCAGCACCGCCGCCACCAGCCGCCGCCCGACGCCGCCGCCCTGGGCGCGCGGATGCACGACGATCCAATAGAGGTCCCAGGACTCCAGTGTCCCCGGCGTCGCGCCGTAACAGGCGTAGCCAGCCAGCCCATGCGCATCATCGGCAAGAACGAAAGAATAGTCGCTGGCCGGCCCGCGTGCGCGCCGGTCGGCGGCGAGTTCTTCCGCGACCGCCACCTCGGCGGCATTGAAGAAGCCGGTCGCGCGGCAGAGCCCGCCGATGTCGTCGTGCTCCGACAGCGTTGAGCGCAGCGAGAGTTCTGGTGCTGGCCGTTGGCGATGCGGCACAGCCTGGGGCGGCGTGCCGACAGCGGCATCGGCGATCCGGGCGACCGTCGTCGCATGGTCCAGCCCCGACCGGGCCGCCGCGGCGGCGAAGCCGGCGTCCTCGGCGAGCGAGGGGTTGGCGTTGACGTCGATCACGTAGGCGCGGCCGTCCGCGGCGAGGCGCAGGTCGATGCGGGCGTAGCCGGCGAGGCCGAGCGCGTGCCAACAGGCGACCGCGATCCGTTGCAGGTCGCCGGCCAGATCGGGCGCGACGTCGAAGCTGCGGACGGTGCGCTCGTACAGCGGATGCTCCGGCTGCCATTTTCCGGCGTAGTCGAGGATGCGCGGCATCCCGGCCGGCCAGTTCTCGAAGCGCAGTTCGGCAACCGGCAGCGCTTCCACGCCTGCCGGGGTGGCGAGCAGGGAGACGTTGAACTCGCGTCCGTCGATGAACGCCTCGGCGTAGCAGCACGCTGCGATGCCGGTGGGGCGTTGCACCACCGAATGCGCGCCGAGGCCGGCGGAGGCGTGCGAGGTGGCGTGCTTGACGATGAACGGGCCTGCATACCCGTCGTCCGGCCCCGGCGGCACCAGAATGCCGGCCCGACGCAGCGCCAACCGAGTCGCGCGCTTGTCGGCGGTGAGCGCGACGGCGGCGAGGCCGGCGCCGGTGTAGCGCAGCCCCAGCCGTTCCAGCAGCGCCGGCGCGGCCACCGCGAGCACGTCGGCGCCGTTGAGGCTTTCGACGAGGTTGAACACCAGATCGGCGTCGGTCGCGCGCAGCGCGGCCTCGGCGGCGGCGAGATCGGCGGGCATCGCGCACAGCGCGACGTTCCAGCCGTGCGACTGCAACCCTCGCGCGACGGCGGCGGCGGCGTGCAGCACTTCGGCCTCGTCCGGCGGCGCGCCCAGCGGCACGGACTGGTGCAGGATGGTGCAGCGCCCTACCAACGCAGCCCGGCGCGGGCGCACGCCGACCCCATGATGCGGTCGAGCAGCCAACCGTGATCGCGGCCGGCGAGACCGGCCAGGATCACCAGGTCGGAATCGACCGGGTGCAGCCCCGGCAGCGGATTCACTTCCAGAAAGTTCGGCTGCCCCGCTGCATCGCTGCGCAGATCGACGCGGCCGCCGTCGCGGCAGCCGAGCACGCGCCACGCGGCCAGCGCGACGTGCGCCGCCGCGCGCGCCTCGGCGTCGTCGGCCAAACGGTAGCGCACCGCTGCGTAGTCCTTCTTGGTGGCGAAACCGTAGGTGGCGGCGCTGTCGATCTCCATGACGCCGACCGTTTCCGCCGCATCGCCGGTGCCGAAGATGCCGACGGTGAATTCGCGGCCCGGCAGGAACGCTTCTGCCAGGACCGGTTGGCGAAAGCGCGCGATCAGCCGCGCCGCTTCGGCCGATATTTCACGAGGCGTGCGGCACAGGCTGGAGGGTCCGATTCCCTTGCCCGTGCCTTCGGCGACGGGCTTCAGAAACACCGGGCCATCGATGCGGCACGGCGGGTGCGCACTGTCGAGCACGCAAAAATCCGCGGTGGGCAGGCCGGCGTCGCGCACGACGCGCTTGGTGTGGCCCTTGTGCAGCGCCAACGCCATGACCAGCGAATCGCTGAACACGCAGGGCACGCCGATCGATTCCAGCAAAGCCGGTACAAGGGCTTCGCGGCCTGGGCCGTGCAGCCCCTCGCAGATGTTGAACACGAGGTCCCAGCGCGCGCCCGCAGCCACGCGCGCGATCAGCGCGCGGGCGCGGCCTACTCTTTCGAAATCATGCCCGCGCGCCGACAGATGCGCGTCGATCGCGGCGATCGTCGCCTCCGCGTCGAACTCGGCGAGTTGCTCGGGATCGAGACCCTCGCCGTGCCAGTCGGCCACAAGATCGTAGGTGAAGCCGATGCGCATCGCCCGGCCTCAGTGCAGCGGATCGTGATACCGGTAGATGTTGCCTTCGAAGTTTCGCAACAGCAGGTCGTCGCCGTCGCGGCCGGCGACGTACTCCGGCAGCAGCGGGATCTTGCCGCCGCCGCCCGGCGCGTCGATGACGAAATGCGGCACGGCATAGCCCGTCGTGTGGCCGCGCAAGCCCTGGATGATGTCGAGCCCGGTCTGCACCGGCGTGCGGAAGTGCGAGGAGCCGCTGATCGGATCGCACTGGTAGAGGTAGTACGGCTTCACCCGCAGCTTCAGCAGCGCGTGGTACATCGTGCGCATCGTGGGCAGGTCGTCGTTGATGCCGCGCAGCAGCACCGTCTGGCTGCCGAGCGGGATGCCGGCATCCGCCAGCCGCGCCGTGCTCTCGGCCACTTCCGGCGTCAGTTCGTCGGGGTGCGTGACGTGCAGGCTCATCCACAGCGGATGGTAGCGGCGCAGCATCCGCGTCAGGTCGCGGGTGACGCGTTGCGGCAGCACCAGCGGAACCTTCGTGCCGATGCGCAGGAACTCCACGTGCGGGATGGCGCGCAGGCGGCTCAGCAGCCATTCCAGCTTGTCGGTGGCGATGGTCAGCGGGTCGCCGCCCGACAGCAGCACGTCGCGGATCTGCCGGTTCGCGGCGATGTAGTCGATCGCGCGCTGCCATTGCGTCAGCGAAAAGTGTATTCGCCGCCGCCGCCGACCATCCGGCTGCGCGTGCAGTAACGACAATAGGTGCTGCAGAATCCGGTGGTCAGGAACAGCACGCGATCGGGATAGCGGTGGACGAGGCCGGGCACGGCGGCGTCGTGGTCCTCGCCGAGCGGATCGTCGGACTCGCCGACCGTGCGGGCGTACTCGCCGTTGACCGGGATGTGCGTGCGGCGCAGCGGCTGCTCGGGGTCGGTCTCGCTGAGCAGGCTGGCGTAATACGGCGTGATGCCGACGGGAAGCGGCCCTTCGTGGCTGGCGACGGCGCTGCGCTCATCCTCGCTGAGCCGGATCACCCGGGCGAGCGCCCCGAGGTCGCGAATGCGGTGGCGCAGTTGCCAGCGCCAGTCGTTCCAGTCGGTGGCGCTGGCGTCCGGGAAAAAGCGGCGGCGGAACGCGCGCGAGCGTTCCGACTGCGGGAACGGGGCGACGCGCTCGCGCTCCTTGACGGTCGCCGGGAACAACGGCCGGGCAAGGCCGGAGGCCGTCGCGTGCGACTGCAGAGATGGAGGCTCCGTGGATGGAGGTTCCGCTTCGGCGGCTTCGCGCTCATGGTCCATGGTCGTATCCTTCTGTGAGGTGGCGGGACCGCCCTGGCCCCGGACAGCGCGTTGCGGCCGAACTCGGCACGTGTCCGCAGTTAAGCGCGCATCGCCGTGTCGGTTCCACGGTTTCTTGCGGGCAATGCAGCGGATTACGGCGTCTGCACCGGCAGAGCAGCGTTGTGACTTTGTTATGACAAGTAATTCTCGGCGCGGAGAAGCATCGTCTCAAGTCACGCAGCCGGCCTGCATTGCAGGATCGCCCGCTCACGCCGCCGTGTGAGAATGGCGCATGAGTCCGCAGAGACGGATAGCGCGCGCTTTCTCGCCGCGGCTCGCACAGGATTCCTCGAACGCCCGGCCGGCGCCGCGGCAATTCGCGGTGGCGCCGGCGCGGCGCCGCACGACTGTCGCTCTTGCCGCGCGGCGCGGTTGCGGGCACATCGCGCGCATGTTGCATCTGGCAAAACTCGCCGTCGGCGTCCGCGACATCGCCCATCTGGCCGAGTTGCAGGCGGAGCGCGCCCTGCGTCGGCCGCCGCTGCGCCACCTGACGCGCAATTTTCCGCGCCGCGCCGCCGAACTGCTTGATGGCGGCTCGCTCTACTGGGTGATCGCCGGCAGCATGCTGGTGCGCCAGCGTCTGGCCGACGTCGTCGAGGACCGATGGGAGGACGGCACGCGCTGTGCCGCGCTCGTGCTGGACCCGGCACTGGTGCCGCTGCTCGGCCGGCCGACCAAGCCGTTCCAGGGCTGGCGCTACCTGCAAGCAGCCGACGCACCGCCGGACCGCGTCGCGGGGGCGGCGGCCGAGGGGGAGGCCAATCTGCCGACCACGCTGCGGCGCGAGTTGCGCGAACTCGGATTGCTATGATCGTGCAGCATAGCGCAACGAACTGTTGCGCTCGGCGCGGCTTCGCGGCATAAGGCCTTTCAAGCCGCTATTCGCACAAGCTGCGGTTTTCGCTCAAAGTCGCCAGGCAAGCCCCGGAGTTTCGTACCGTGATCATCACCCGCCGGTCCCTGCTGCTCTCTCTGGGCCTCGCGCTGCCTGCCGCTGCGACCGCCACCGCGGCGTCGGCGGCCACCTCGACACATAAGCTGCACAGGCATTCGTCGCACACCCACGTCGCGCATTCGCGGCACCACGGCAAGACGCACCATGTGGCCTCGTCCGGGCATTCGCGCCATAAGCACGTCTGACGCGATCCTGACGATCTGACGGGCACACGGCGCCGCCTGATCGGCTATATCTGCGGTCCATGTCGCTTTCGCGCGTACTCGCCGTGCTCGTCGGCACCAGCCGACGCCATGCGCGGTTCGTGGTGCCGATCGGGGTGCTGCTCGCCGCCCTGGCGGGCTGGCTCGCCGTCAGCCGGCTCGCGATCTCCACCGATACCTCGGCGATGTTCTCCTCGAGCCTGCCGTGGCGACAGCGGGAGATCGCGTGGGACCGTGCGTTTCCGCAGTCCCAGGACCTGCTGGTCGCCGTGGTGGACGGCTCGGTCCCGGAGATCGCCGACCAGACGGCCGCCGACCTCGCGGCGGCGCTGGCGCAGGACCGCGCGCATTTCCGCTCCGTTCGCCGGCCCGACTCGTCGCCGTATTTCGACCGCAACGGGCTGCTGTTCCTGGACCAGAAGACGCTGTCCGACCTGCTGGACCGGACGATCGACGCGCAGCCGTTCCTCGGCCAGCTGGTTGCCGACCCGAGCGCGCGCGGGCTGTTCGCGGCGCTGAGCCTGCTCGCGGTCGGGGTGGAGCATGGCGAGGCCGACCTCAAGCCGTTCGCGGCGTCACTGCGGGCGTTCCACACGGCGCTCGCGACGGCCGCGGCCGGGCATGCGCAGCCGCTGTCGTGGCAGAGCCTGATCGGCGGGGCTGCGGCGGACAAGGCCGGTCCATACCGATTCGTGCTCGCGCAGGTGCAGCCGAACTACGGCGCGCTCGAGCCGGGCGCCGCGGCGACCGCGGCGATGCGGGCGGCGATCGCGAAGCTCGAATTCGTCCGGTCCGGGCAAGCGCATGTGCGCATCACCGGCAGCGTGGCGCTGTCCGACGAGGAGTTCGGCACGGTCGCGCACGGCATGCTGGCCGGCACGATCGGCAGCGTGCTGCTGATCGCGCTGTGGCTCACGCTCGCGCTGAGATCGTGGCGGCTGATCGTGCCGGTGCTGGCCACGCTCGCGCTCGGGCTCTGCACGACGGCGGCGTTCGCCGCGCTCGCGGTGGGCACGCTGAACCTGATCTCGCTCGCGTTCGCCATCCTGTTCGTCGGCATCGCCGTCGATTTCGCCATCCAGATCACGGTGCGCTTCCGCAGCGCGCTGTTCCGCCGCGGCGACGTGGGGCTGGCGTTGGTGGTCACCGGCCACGACGTGGGGCCGGAGGTGCTGGTGGCCGCGACCGCCGCCGCCAGCGGCTTTCTGGCGTTCGTGCCGACATCGTTCGCCGGCGTCGCGGAACTCGGGCTGATCGCGGGCGGCGGCATGATCATCGCGCTGGTGTGCACGATCCTGTTCCTGCCGGCCGCGATCGCCCTGCTGCATCCGCGGGCGGAGAAGCAGCCGGTGGTGGTGGCCGTGGGAGAGGTTGTGGAGGCGTTCCTCGTCCGCGCGCGCTGGCCGGTGCTCGGGGTGTTCGCGCTGCTCGCCGTCGCCGGCGCCGTGCTGACGCCGACGCTCGGCTTCGACAGCGATCCGCTGCACACCAAGGACCCCAACACCGAGGCGATGCGCACGCTGCGCGACCTGCTCGCGTCGCCGCTGACCGATCCGTACAGCGTCGAGGTCCTGGAACCGTCGCTGGAGCGCGCGGATGCGCTCGCGAAACGGCTGCAATCGCTGCAACTGGTCGATCAGGTGCTGACGCTGTCAAGCTTCGTGCCGAAGGACCAGGAGCCGAAGCTCGCGCTGCTGGCCGATGCGGCGAACGTGCTGGCGGCGACGCTGACCCCGCCCACGCCGGCGGCACCGGTCACGGCCGCGGACCTGCGGCTCGCGGCGCGCACGACGCTCGGGCATATCGAGCAGGTGATATCCAAGCTGCCGCCGGACAGCCCGCTGCGGGACATCGCCGGCGACCTGCGTCGGCTCGCCGACGCGCCGGACGCAACCCTGCTGGCCGCGAACACGGCGCTGGTGAGATTCCTGCCGCAGCAGCTTGAACGATTGCGCGCGGCGCTCGATGCCCGCCCGGTGACGGTCGCCGACGTGCCGCCGGAGATCGCGCGGGACTGGGAGTTGCCGGATGGGCAGGCGCGGGTGGAGGTGCTGGGCACGGCGGCGACCCGCGACAGCGCCGGGCTGCGGGCGCTGGTCGCCGAGGTGCGCACGGTCGCGCCGCAAGCCCAGGGAACGGCGGTGGGCATCGTCGAGTCCGCGAACACGATCATCAGCGCGTTCCGCGATGCGGCGATCTTTGCGCTCATTGCCATCGCGGCGATCCTCACGCTGGTGCTGCGGCGGCCTCTGGACGTGGGACTGGTGCTGGCGCCGCTGCTGCTGTCGGCGCTGCTCACGGTGGTGGTGATCGTGATCAGCGGGCTCACGCTCAATTTCGCCAACGTGATCGCGCTGCCGCTGCTGTTCGGCGTCGGCGTGTCGTTCAACGTCTATTTCGTGATGAACTGGCGGGCCGGCGCCAACCGGTTCCTGCGCACCCCGACCGCGCGGGCGATCCTGTTTTCCGCGCTGACGACCGGCACGGCGTTCGGGTCGCTGGCGATGTCGGGGCATCCGGGCACGTCGAGCATGGGCGTGCTGCTGCTGATCAGCCTCGGCTGCACGCTGATTTCGACATTCCTGTTCCTGCCGACGCTGTTGCGGACATTGGCGCCGGTGCGGCGGCGCGTACTCGTGGGCTGAGCAGCGCGGCGAGTTCGGCCTGGTGCCGGTATGCCGGCATCAGGCGGTCGAGGATCGGGTCGCGCCGCGCGGCGGGGTGGAAGTAGAGCTCGTTCTGCCCCTGAGGCAGGTGCCGCAGCAGGTCGAGCACGCGGGCCTCGGTGAAGTGCCCGTTCCAGGCGAGGCCGAACACCGCATCGTTGGTGGCGACGCCGGCCGCGCGGGCCTGGGCGCGCAGCACGCCGCACCAGGCGTTCATCGCGCGGGCGCCGAGCGTCGGGGAGACATCGCATGCCGCCATGACGTCGGGAGGCTCGGCGGGGACGCGGACGCGCGGTAGGCCGTAATCCTTGCCGATGGCCAGGAGCAAGCGCCCGACGGTCGGGTGCAGGTGCATGTGCTTGTGGGCGTCGGCATGGCTGAGGCGCAGGCCGGTCGCGGCAAAGGCCTCGAACTGGGCGCGGATTTCGGCCGCGAGCTGGCGGCGGACGTGCGGCAGGAAGAAGTAGCGCAGGCCAAGGCGAAGCTGATCGGACGGGAATCTTTCGTCCGCGTCCAGCAGTGCGGGGATTCTTTCGCGCCACAGCACGGCCGGGCCTTCGATGACGACGAGGTGGAGGCCGACCTGCAGGTTCGGCATGCTTTTCGCGCGCCGCACGGCGTCTTCGGCGGCGGCGCCGGCGACCATCAGGCTCGCATGGGTGAGGACGCCCTCGCGGTGCGCGAGCTCAACGGCTTCGTTGACCGATTCCGACAGGCCGAAATCGTCCGCCGTGAAAATAACGGATTGCAAAGGCTCCGCCTTTGCCGGGGTCGAGGGGCGGAGCCCCTCGCCTGTTACGCGGCCCGTCGTTCCCGCAGGAACTGGAAGAACTCCACGCCCTCGCGCAGCCGGCGCTTCATCATCTGCGGGCTGCGCACCATCTCGCCGACGATCGAGGCGATCTTCGGCGCGCGGAAATAGAACCGCTTGTAGAACGTCTCCACGTTGTCGAAGATCTCCGTGTGCGACAGATGCGGATAGCGTCAGCGGCGCGATCTGGATGCCGTGGTCGTCCACCAGTTCGGCGTGCTCCGCGTCGAGCCAGCCGTTCTCCACCGCCTGCTTGTACAGGAACGTGCCCGGATACGGCGCCGCCAGCGACACCTGGATGGTGTGCGGGTTGATGTCGGTGGCGAACCGGATGGTTTCCTCGATCGTTTCCTTGGTCTCGCCCGGCAGGCCGAGGATGAAGGTGCCGTGGATCTTGATGCCCAGCTCGTGGCAGTCCTGGGTGAACTTGCGGCGCGACCTCGATCCGCATGCCCTTCTTGATGTTGTGCAGGATCTGCTGGTTGCCGCTCTCGTAGCCGACCAGCAGCAGCCGCAGCCCGTTGTCCTTCAGCACCTTCAGCGTCTCGCGCGGCACGTTCGCCTTGGCGTTGCACGACCACGTCACGCCCATCTTGCCGAGTTCGCGCGCGATCGCCTCGGCGCGCGGCAGGTTGTCGGTGAAGGTGTCGTCGTCGAAGAAGAATTCCCGCACCTGCGGGAAATACGACTTCGCCAGCGCGGATTTCCTCGGCGACATGGCCCGGCGAGCGCACGCGGTAGCGGTGCCCGCCGACGGTCTGCGGCCACAGGCAGAAGGTGCAGCGCGATTTGCAGCCGCGGCCGGTGTACAGCGACACGTAGGGGTGCAGCAGGTAGCCGATGAAGTAGTCCTCGATCCGCAGGTCGCGCTTGTAGACCTCGGTCACGAACGGCAGCTGGTCCATGTCCTCCAGGATCGCGCGGTCCTTGTTGTGGACGATCGCGCCGGCGTTGTTGCGGTAGGAGATGCCGTCGATCGCGGCCCAGTCGCGGCCCTCGGCGATTTCCTTGATGGTGAAGTCGAACTCGTTGCGCGCGACGAAGTCGATCGGCGCGCCCTGCGCCAGGCTCTCGGCCGGCTGCACCGCCACCTTGGCGCCGACGAAGCCGATCTTCAGCGACGGGTTGGCGTCCTTCAGCGCCTGCCGCCACCTTCACGTCGGAGGCGAACGACGGCGTCGAGGTGTGGATCACGCACAGCTCGTGCTCGCGCGCCTCGGCGCAGCACCGCGTCCAGGCCGATGCGGGCCGGCGGCGCGTCGATCAGCTTGCTGCCGGGCACCAGCGCGGCCGGCTGCGCCAGCCAGGTCGGGAACCAGAACGACTTGATCTCGCGCCTCGCCTGGTAGCGGGAGCCGGCGCCGCCGTCGAAGCCGTCGAAGGAGGGCGGGTGCAGGAACAGGGTCTTCATCATCGCGGCGTCCCTAGATCATGGCCGTCGATCCCGCGTCGCGGTGGCTGTCGGCCTTGGCGTCGCCGCGGGCTGTCGGCGGTGCGTCCGGCTGCGCAGTCGTGCGTCCGCGCCAGTCCACCTGATTGCCGGCGATAGCTGGCCAGCCACACCGCCAGCGACATGAGGTCGCGCAGCGGCAGAAGCCAGACGGGGCGCAGCATCCGGCGGTTCGGCAGGTGCACCCGCTGCGCGAGCGCCGCATTCACGCCATAGCCGCGGCGCGCTGACCGCGACCCCGCCAGGCAGCCAGCACGACCGCCAGCGCACCCAGATCGCGCCGCCGGACGAGCACGACGGTCAGCAGCGCCCAGGCCAGCGGATATTGCAGCGACCGAGGCGGCGAAGCCGCCGGCGCCAGGGCGCGGATCGTGCGCGCCCAGCGCAACTCGTGCCGGAACAGCGCGGCCGCAGCGTGCGTTCCGGCACCGTGGTCGCCGGCGACCGTGTGCGGCCAGCGCCGATCCGGCAACCCCGGCTGCGCTGACCCGCCGGCCGAGCACGTTGTCGTCGGCCAGGTGATCCACCAGCGCCGGCAAAGCCGCCGATCCGCGCCAGCGTGTCCGCCGCAGGCCATCGTCGCGCCCAGGCAGTCCTGCCGCCCGAGCGCGCGCGCCAGCAGCGCGCCGGGCAGGAAGCCGTGGGTGATCTGCGCTGGCGCCGCAGCCGGCTGGCCAGCGACCGGTCGGCGGGCAGCCCGGCATAGAGCGTGGTGACGACAGCCGACCCCGGCTCGGCCAGCGCCATGGCGATCAGCCGCCCAGGTAGTCCGGGCCGCACATGCACGTCGGAGTCGGCGATCACCAGGACGTCGTGCCGCGCCGCGGGCAGCATGTTGATCAGGTTGCCGACCTTGCGGTTGGCGCCGTGCTGCGGTGCGATCGACGACCAGCGCGATGTCGCAGTCGGGGAACCGCGCCCGCAGCGCGCCGCACCACCGCCACCGCCGGGTCGGCCGCGTCCTGCACGCCGAACACGATCTGCCAAGCGCGGATAATCCTGCTCGCAGAGCGTCGCCAGCGCCTCTTCCAGCAGCGGCTCGTCGCCATGCAGCGGCTTGAGCACGGTGATCGGCGGCCGGCCAGTCGCGGCATCGGCGATCGCGGGCAGAAGCGGGCGAAGCCCGCGACCGGCCAGCCACATCGGCAAGCAAGACCAAGCTGCCGACGCCGGCGAGCAACGCGGTCAAGACAGGCCGAGATACTGCCATGCACGGCTACTGCTTGCTGCCCGACTCGGACAGATCGGCAATCTTCGTGCGCAGGCTGGCGATCAGCGCGTCGGCGTCGCCGCCCGTAAGCAGCGTGCGGAAATCCGACCGCTGCACCGCGACCCGGCTGATCGAGCCGTCCAGCAGCACGTCCACCGCCTGCCAGCCGCCGAGGTCTGGCGCATCACGTAGTCGAGCCGGTGGGCGAGTCGCCGCCGGGATGATGCTGGGTCTCCACGATCTCGTCGCCGCCGACCATGCGGGCCTGCGGCAGGATCTCGAATTTCTCGCCGTCGTAGCCGTCGAAGTTGGCGACGTAGCTCGCGACGGTGAAGCGCCGGAACACCTCGGTCAGCTGGATCTGCTGCGGGATCGGCGATGCTCGCCCAGCGCAGACCGACCGAGGTCTTCAGGATCTGTCGCAGGTCGAAACCCGGTCGATCGCCGGGGCCAGGCGATCGAACCGCTCGGCAAACGGTGCCTTCTTGCCGGCGCGCATGATCTGCAGCCAGCGGCGTCGTCGAGCGCCTGGATCGGCTGCCATGGCCGCGGAGTTCTGCGCCAGGGCGGCTGCCGCGGCACCGCCGCCGCCGCGGCCGTCGCCGGCCGCGGTTTGGGCGAGCAGCGCAGCGGCGCGAGATCCCGCTCATCCGGCGTGCACTCACGCCGCACCGGTCGGCCGATGCCGAGCGCCTGCAGCGCCGCGGCCACGATGTCGCGCCGCACAGGCCGGCCTCGGCAAGCTGCTTCGGCCTGCGAATCGTGGTCGATGAATGGTCCGGCAATGACCATCGGCCGCACCTTCAATCCGCCGTCCAGCAGCCCGTTCCACGCCAGATGCTGCATCACCTGCGGTGCCGAAGCCGCCGATCGAGCCCTCCTCGATCGATGATCAGCACCTCGTGGTGGCGGGCCAGCTGCTCGATCAGCGCGGTGTCGATCGGCTTGGCGAAGCGCGCATCGGCGACCGTGGTCGGGAAGCCCCGCGCCGCCAGTCGTCGGCCGCCTTCAGCGCGTCGCGCCAGCCGCGGGCCCAGCGACAGGATGGCGATGCTGTTGCCCTCGCGCAGCACGCGGCCCTGGCCCAGCGGCAGCACCTCGCCACGCGTCGGCAAGCGCGACGCCGGTGCCCTCGCCGCGCGGATAGCGGAACGGCGCTCGGCCGGTCGTCGATCGCGACCGCGGTCGCCACCATGTGCACCAGTTCCGCCTCGTCGGACGGCGCCATGATCACCATGCCCGGCAGGCAGCCGAGATAGGCGAGGTCGAAACTGCCGGCATGGGTCGCGCCGTCGGCGCCGACCGGTCCGGCGCGGTCCATCGCGAAGCGCACCGGCAGCGACTGGATCGCCACGTCGTGCACCACCTGGTCGTAGGCCCGCTGCAGGAAGGTCGAGTAGATCGCGCAGAACGGCTTCATGCCCTCGGTCGCCAGCCCGGCGGCGAAGGTCACCGCATGCTGCTCGGCGATGCCGACGTCGAAGCATGCGGTTCGGGAAGCGCTTGGCGAACTTGTCGAGCCCGGTGCCCGGACGGCATCGCCGCGGTGATCGCGACGATGGCGGGATCGCGCTTCCGCTTCGGCGATCAGCGCGTCGGCGAACACTTTGGTGTAGACTGGCGGCCCGGGCGGCGCCTTGGCCTGCTCGCCGGTGACGACGTTGAACTTGGACGACGCCGTGCAGCTTGTCGGCCGAGGCCTCCGCCGGGGCGTAGCCCTTGCCCTTCTGGGTGATCGCATGCACCAGGATCGGGCCGGTTTCGTCGGCCTCGCGCACGTTGCGCAGCACCGGCAGCAGATGGTCCAGATTGTGCCCGTCGATCGGGCCGACGTAGTAGAAGCCCAGCTCCTCGAACAGCGTGCCGCCGGTCAGGATGCCGCGGGCGTATTCCTCGGCGCGCCGCGCGGTGCGCTCGATGCCGCGCGGGAAGCGCTTGGCCATCTCGCGCCGCAGCTCGCGCAGCGACAGGAAGCTGCGCGACGACATCAGCCGCGACAGATAGGCGCTCATGGCGCCGACCGGCGGCGCGATCGACATGTCGTTGTCGTTCAGGATGACGATCAGCCGCGAGTGCAGCGCGCCGGCGTTGTTCATCGCCTCGTAGGCCATGCCGGCGCTCATCGCGCCGTCGCCGATCACCGCGATCACGTTCCGGTCGTCGGGTTTGCCGCGTGCCGTTTCAGGTCGCGCGCCACCGCCATGCCGAGGCCGGCGGAGATCGAGGTCGAGGAATGCGCCGCGCCGAACGGGTCGTACTCGCTCTCGCTGCGCCGGGTGAAGCCGGACAGCCCGCCGCCCTGGCGCAGCGTGCGGATGCGGTCGCGCCGGCCGGTCAGGATCTTGTGCGGATAGGCCTGGTGCCCGACGTCCCACAGCAGACGGTCGCGCGGCGTGTCGAACACGGCGTGGATCGCCACGGTCAGCTCGACCACGCCCAGCGAGGCGCCGAGATGGCCGCCGGTCGACGGAGACCGCATCGATCGTCTCCGCCCGCAATTCGTCGGCGAGCTGCTTGAGCTGTTCGAGCGAGAAGTTCCGCAGGTCGGCCGGGACGGTCACCCGGTCCAGCAACGGGGTCTTGGGGCGCGAGGCGGCAACCGGTGCGTTCACGATCGTGTGCTCAATCCGCCGCCCGCAGGCTCAGCCCGCCGTCGCCGGCGGCAACGATCGCCTGCACCCGCTGCTCCGCCTGCGCGAGCTTGGCCTCGCAATGCCGGCGCAGCCGGGAGCCCCGTTCGTAGGCGGTGATCGCCTCCTCCAGCTTTTGCTGGCCGCCCTCCAGACCCCGCACGATCTTCTCCAGTTCCGCCAAGGCATCCTCGAACGAAAGGCCGGCCACGTCAGCGAGCGCGCCACTGACCGCGTCGCCCCTGTCGGCTGGTGGCATGGTTCGGCTCCTTGATCTCCATCTGTGGCGCAGCCGCCACGGCTTCTACCGCGCGGAAAGAGGATCGCGGGCGCGGTGTGTCAAGCCTGCAACAGTGTCCGGACATGCACCGCGACCGAAGCTGCGAGCGCGTCCAAGTCGTAACCGCCTTCCAGCACCGAAACCAGCCTGCCGCCGCAATGCCGCCCCGCGATTTCCATCAATTGCGCCGTAATCCATCCGAAATCGGCGGTCTCCAGCCTCAGTTGGGCGAGCGGGTCGGCCTTGTGGGCGTCGAACCCCGCCGAGACGATCAACAGTTCCGGCGCGAACCGGTCGAGCGCCGGCAGGATCCGGTCGGACCACGCCGCGCGGAATGCGGCGCCGGTCGCGCCCGGCGGCAGTGGCGCATTGATCACGTTTTCGGCAATGCCCTGCTCCACCGCGCGCCCGGTGCCGGGATAGCAGGGGAACTGGTGCGAGGAGCCGTAGAACAGCGCCGGGTCGTCGTGGAACACGTCCTGCGTGCCGTTGCCGTGGTGGACGTCGAAATCCACGACCGCGACCCGTTTGAGCCCCCACCGCGCCTGCGCGTGGCGCGCCGCGACGGCGGCATTGGAAAACAGGCAAAAACCCATCGCGCGGTTGCGCTCGGCATGATGGCCGGGCGGCCGGACTGCGGCGAAGGCGCGGCGCGCCCAGCCTTCCATCACCGCGTCGACCCCGAGCACCGCGGCGCCGGCGGCGCGCAGCGCCGCCTCCCGGCTGCCGTGGCTCATCAGCGTGTCGGCATCGATCGCGATGCTCTCGCCGGGTTCCGGCGCGATCTCCAGGATGGCCTGGACATATGCGTCCGTGTGCACGCGCGCGAGTTGCTCGACGGTTGCCAGCGGCGCCTGCTCGCGCAGCAGCGGCAGGAACTCCTCCGCCTCCAGCGCGCGCAGCACGTAGCGCAGCCGATCGGCACATTCCGGATGCCAGGGGCCGGTGTCGTGCTCGAGGCAGGCCGGGTGGGTGATCAACGCGACGGTCAGGGCGCTACTCCTCCTTTCGGCGAATGAGGAAGCTGAACGTGCCGGCCTCCTCGCTGAACGCCAGCAGCGCGTGCCCGGTTTCCCGGCAATACGCCTGGAAGTCGGCAACCGTGGCGCGGTCGGTGGCGAGCACCCGCAACCGCTCGCCGGGGGCGAGGCCGCGCAGCGTCCGGTTGGCGCGCAACACCGGCAACGGGCACCTGAGGCCTTTCACGTCGAGCACGGTTTCGGTCACGCCGGACAGTTTGGGGCGGCCGACGCTGCTGCGCAACGTCACCCGGCCGCGTCGCTTGAGCGCGCCGCACAACGGCGGCACAGTGCCGCCCATGAGCCGAGTGCGCCGGCCGTTAGATGTTCGCCTGGGGTTTTCCGGTGACTGGAGACATCGCACTGCGATCGGTGGACAAATTCTCAGCATGTGCGGCCTAGGTGGCCGCGCTGTGCCGCGACTGCCTTGGCGATCCGGGCGAGGGCCGGCGCTGCGGCGCGTGCGGCGGACATCGGATCGTCAGCCACCAGCAACTGTTCGCGCTGCACATCGCCCACGTCGACTGCGACGCGTTCTATGCGAGCGTGGAGAAGCGCGACCGGCCGGAGCTTGCAGCCCGCCCGGTGATCGTCGGCGGCGGGGTGCGGGGCGTCGTCTCGGCCGCGTGCTACGTCGCGCGCATCCATGGCGTGCGCAGCGCGATGCCGATGTTCAGGGCGCTGAAGGCGTGCCCCGATGCCGTCGTGATCCGCCCCGATTTTTCGAAATACGTCGCAGCCTCGCGCCAAATCCGCGCGCTCATGGAAAAGTTGACGCCATTGGTGCAGCCGCTGTCGATCGACGAGGCGGTGCTCGACCTCGCCGGCACCGAGGCGGTGCACGGCGCGCCCCCGGCGGCGGCGCTGGCCAAATTCGCGCTTGCGGTGGAGCGGGAGGTCGGCGTCACCGTCTCGATCGGGCTTGCCGCGAACCGGCTGATGGCGAAGATCGCCGCCGGACGGGACAAGCCGCGCGGGTTCTGCGTGATCGGGGCCGAGGCGCGCGCATTGCTCGCGCCGGAACCGGTGCGGCTGCTGCCCGGCGTCGGGCCGGCGCTGGCGCGGCGGCTGGAGGGACTGGGCATCACCCGGCTCGGGCAACTTGCGGCGCTCGACGAACGCGACGCGCTGCGCCGCCTCGGCGACGACGCTGTTTCACTCATCCATCGCGCCCGGGGGGAAGACGCACGCCCCGTCGATCCCGGGCGCGAAACCAAATCGGTCAGTGCGGAGACGACGTTCGATACCGACCTGACCCGGACGGAGGACCTGGAACGGCATCTCTGGCGGCTGTGCGAGAAACTGGCGCGGCGGCTGCGCGAGGGCGACCTCGCGGCGGCGGGCGTCGTGCTGAAGCTCAAAACCGCCACATTCGCGCTGCGGACGCGGGCGCAGCGGCTGGCGGGGCCGACGCGGCTGCCGGACACGCTGTTCGAGGCGGCGCGGACACTGCTCAAGCGCGAGGCGGACGGCACGGCCTACCGGCTGATCGGCATCGGCGCGCAGCCGCTGGCGCCGGGCGAGGCGGCGGACCGGCCGGACCTCGCCGACCCGAACCGGCCGAAGCGGGCCGCGGCGCAAGCGGCGATCGACGCGCTGCGGGCGCGGTTCGGCGCGGCGGCGATCGGCCGCGGGCGGGGCTTCGTGCCGGGGAGACATGCGCGGTAGGGGGCGGGCGGCCCTTGATCCCGCGAGGGCGCGAAGGCTATATGCCCGCCTCCCGCCGAGGAACCCCGATCGCGCAGGCGATGGGCGGCTGTGGGGCCGTAGCTCAGTTGGGAGAGCGCCTGAATGGCATTCAGGAGGTCAGGGGTTCGATTCCCCTCGGCTCCACCACGCGTCCTTGTTGCCACGCGGAGACGTCGATGACCCAGCCTTCTGCTCCGACCGGCCAGAACCGCCTGCTGCTGGTTGCGGCGTTCGCGATCGTGCTGCTGGCGGGCATCGGCGCCTGGTTCGCGATGTCGCGCGACGTCGGCGCCTCGGTGAACATCGGCGGGCCGTTCACGCTGGTGGACGGCAACGGCAAGACCGTGACCGACAAGGATTTCCGCGGCCATTACCTGCTGGTGTATTTCGGCTACACGTTCTGCCCGGACGTGTGCCCGACCACGCTGAACGAGGTGGCGGCGGCGTTCGACAAGCTCGGCAAGCACGGCGACAAGCTGCAGGCGCTGTTCATCACCGTCGACCCGGCGCGCGACAAGCCTTCGGTGGTGCGCGACTACGCCGCCGCGTTCAGCCCGCACATCGAGGGCCTGACCGGCAGCGACGCGCAAATCGCGGCCGTGGCGCGGGAATACCGCGTGTACTACCAGGCGCAGCACACCGCGGATTCGGGCAATTCGTACAGCGTGGATCACAGTTCCATCCTGTACCTGATGGGCCCGGACGGTCGCTTCATCGAGGCGATCCGCACCGACCAGACCGGCGAGGCGATGGCGGCCGAGATCGAGAAGCGGCTCGGATAATCAGGCGCGGGGCGCTGGCTTCGAACCAAGCAAAATCCGCCTGGTTGGCCAACGGATCGGCGCCGGCGTTCAGGCACTCGTCAAAGGCTCGGGCCATCGGCGCGTGGCCCACCCGCTGGCAGGGTTCCGAAATCGTCGCTTCGGCTTACCGACAGCTTGCGTCCACCGATGCCCCGGGGCCGTCTTGCAACCGGTGTCGTTCCTTATGTGGAACGAAACGGGCGTGCGCAAGCGGCCGGGCCAAAAACCCGATTTTTCGGAGGTCGCCGCAGTGGGGCGGTGGCGCCTGGCCGCTTGCCGCGCCCTGCCCTGGAAACGGGGCGGGCGCGGCGCCTGACCGGGCCGGGGTGGGCGGTTGCGGGAAGCGTTCCGGCGGGGGTTTGCCGACCCGACCCCGGCGGCTCGCCGGCCTCGGGGGCCGGGCGTTCGTGCCGCGTCGGTTCTTGCCGCGTCGGTTCTGGCCGGCGGGGCGAATGGCCCCTCGATGGTCCTGGCCGAACCGGGGCGTTGTGTTGCGGCTTCGGGGGGAAGGCGGTTGTTTCCGGCTCGACCGGGGCGGCCGCCGGAAGGTTCCGCGCGATCGAGAGGATCGCCTGGATGAGACGCTCGATCAGCTGGATCAGCAGCGCGGACAGCCGATCCCCGCCGCCGTTGGCGGCCAGGCCCTGGGAGATCTCGCCGAACCGTTCGGCGAACCGCTCGGTGGCGGCTTGGGGGGATGGGGTGGTGGGGTTCACGCGACATAGTTATTATTTCTGACGTGTTGCGTCAAGAGGGGATTGCGCGGCGGTTACAATCCGACACGTTGTTCTCGAAGGGTGTTGCGCTGAGGCAAACTCCGCCTGTTTGGCCGGCCGACGCGCGACGGCATCGATGTCGCCGTCAAAGACCCAGGCCGTCAGCGTGTGCCCCAGCCGTTGGCCGGCCCGCGAATCTTTGATTAGATCGCCACGCGCACGCCGAGCTCCACCACGCGGTCGCTGGGAATGCGGAAGAACTCGGTGGCGGAGACGGCGTTGCGGGCCATCACCAGGAACAGCCACAGGCGCCACAACGGCATCTTCGGCGCCATCGCCGGCACCAGGGTCTCGCGGCCGAGGAAGTAGCTGGCCTGCATCGGATCGAAGGCGACGCCGAGCGCGCGCAGGCCGGCGAGGTCGCGCGGCAGGTTCGGGCTTTCCATGAAGCCGTAGCGGATGGTGACGCGATGGATGCCGGGGGCGAGTTCCGCGACCGCGGCCCGCTCCTCCGGCCGCACTTCCGGCACGTCCTCGTTGACCACGGTGACGAACAGCACCTTCTCGTGCAGCACCTTGTTGTGCTTGAGATTGTGCAGCAGCGCCGCGGGCACGTAGTCGGGGTTGCCGGTCAGGAAGATCGCCATGCCGGGCACGCGCACGGTGCGCGAGGCCGGCAGGCGGGCGAGGAACGAGGCCAGCGGCAGGCTGTCGAGCTTCCAGCGCGCCAGCAACAGGTCGCGGCCGCGCTTCCACGAGGTCATCAGCGCAACCAGCGCCGCGCCGAGCACCAGCGGCACGTAGCCGCCCTCCGGCACCTTCAGCAGGTTGGCGGCGAAGAACACCGTGTCGATGACCAGGAAAAAGCCGAACGCGCCGTAGGTGGCCAGGCGCGACCAGTGGAACTGGTTGCGGAACACTTCGATCGCCAGGATGCAGGTGCAGATGAAGGTGCCGGTGACCGCGATGCCGTACGCGGCGGCCAGGTTGTCGCTGGTCTTGAAGGCGAACACCAGCACCAGCACGCCGAGCATCAGCACGGTGTTGATCTGCGGCACGTAGATCTGCCCCTCCTCGGTGGAACTGGTGTGCCGGACTGTCATGCGGGGGAGAAAACCGAGCTGCACGCATTGCCGCGCGATCGAGTAGGCGCCGGAGATCAGCGCCTGGCTCGCGATCACGGTCGCGGCGGTGGCGAGGATGACGAGAGGAAGTTGCAGCCAGGCGGGCGCCATCAGGAAGAATGGGTTTTCCAAGGCCTTCGGCTGCTCCAGCACGAGCGCGCCCTGGCCGAAATAGTTCAGCACCAGGCACGGCAGCACGAAGCCGAGCCAGGCGGCGCGGATCGGGTGCGCGCCGAAATGCCCCATGTCGGCATACAACGCCTCCGCCCCCGTCACCGCGAGCACGACCGAGCCGAGGGCGACGAAGGCGAGCCATTTGTACTGGATGATCAGCAGCAGGGCGTAGGTCGGCGAGAGCGCCAGCAGCACGGTCGGGTTGCCGAGGATCTTCAGCAGGCCGAGCAGGCCGATCGTCGCAAAGAACACCGCCATCACCGGCCCGAACATGCGGCCAACGCTGCCGGTGCCGCGCGACTGCACCGCGAACAGCCCGACGATCACCACGGCGGAGATGGGCAGCACGAATTCCTTCAGCGCGGGGCTGGAGACTTCGAGCCCCTCGACGGCGGAAAGGACGGAAATCGCCGGGGTGATCACGCCGTCGCCGAAGAACAGGCAGGCGCCGCCGATGCCGACCAGCGCCAGCGTGGCCTTCAGCCGCGGTCCCTGCGCGACCCGCTGCGCCAGCGCCATCAGCGCCAGGATGCCGCCCTCGCCGCGGTTGTCGGCCTGCATCACCAGCAGCACGTATTTGACCGTCACGATCAGCACCAGCGACCAGAAGATCAGCGACAGGATGCCGAGCACTTCCCAGGTGGCGATGCCGGTGTCGACGAAATGGTCCATGCTGGCCTTGAAGGCGTAGAGCGGGCTGGTGCCGATGTCGCCGTAGACGACGCCCAGCACGCCGAGCAGGGCGCCGAGGCGCAGCGGGGCCGGGCGGGCGATGGCTTCGGCGTGGGTGGCCGTCATCCGTGTCGATCTGCGGCAGGAACGGCCGTTGCGGGCATCGCGGGGGCCTTTTGATTGGGGAGCGCGGACCGATACGCCGCGGCATGGTGCGGTGCAAGCACGGCGCGCGATATGTCCGAGCTGGGGCGATCCCTCAGCCGGCGCGCTGCCCGAAGATCGCGGAGCCGACGCGCACGAGGGTTGCTCCATGCCCGATCGCGGTCTCGAAATCGGCGGACATGCCCATCGACAGGCCGGCGAGGCCGTGCCGGGCGGCGCAGGCCGCGAGCCAGGCGAAATGCGGCGCCGGATCCTGATCGGCCGGCGGGACGCACATCAGGCCGGCGACCGCGGCGCCGAAGCGGCTCTGGCAGGCGTCGATGAAGGCGTCCGCCGCGTCGCGGGCGATGCCGCTCTTCTGTGGCTCGGCGCCGGTATTGACCTGGATGTAGCAGTGCGGGCAGGCGGCCCTCGCGATCGGCCGCGTCGGCGATGGCGTCGGCGAGGCGGGGACGGTCCAGACTTTCGATCGCATCGGCGAGGCGGACGGCGTCGCGCGCCTTGTTGGTCTGCAGGCCGCCGATCAGGTGCAGCCGCAGCACGGGATGAGTGGCGCGCAACGCCGGGAATTTCGCCATTGCTTCCTGCACGCGGTTCTCGCCGAACAGCTGCTGGCCGGCGGCGAGGGCGGCGAGAACGGCGTCGGCGGGATGGGTTTTCGAGACGGCGACGAGCGCCACGTCGGCCGGGCTGCGGTTGGCGCGGCGGGCGGCGGCGTCGATGCGGGCGCGCACGCGCGCGAGATTGTCGGCGATGGCGGGGGCGAGCGCCGGCGCGGCGGGGGAAGGGTCGGACATGGACGCAAGGCTTGTCGCCTGGGCGCGCGCGGTCAAGGCGCGACGTGCGAAGGCGGGGGCTGGCGGCGGGCCGGTGCTGTGGCTGTTCACAGATGCGCTGCGGCTGGCCGACCCTCGCGCGGCGGTGGCGCGCTTGCCGAAAGGGTTGGCGGGCGTGGTGCTGCGGCACGACGGCGAACCGGATCGGCAACGCCTGGCGTACGACGTGGCGCGGTTGTGCCGGGCGCGGCGACTGGTGCTGGCGGTGGCGGGCGACTGGCGACTCGCGTCGGCGCTCGGCGCGGGGCTGCATCTGCGCGGCGGTCGGCGACCGGCCGGGGCGCCGCGCCGGCTGCGGGCCTGGACAAGCTCGGCGCATGATGTGGCCGAGCTGCGGCGTGCCCGGCTGGCCGGGGCAATGGCGCTGCTGTCGCCGGCCTTCGCGACGCGCAGCCATCCTGGGGCGGCGGCAATCGGCGCGGTGCGCTGGGGGCTGACGGCGCGGCGTGGCGGCGGGGCGGGCGCGCTCGGCGGGATCGAGGGGGCAACGGTCCGGCGGCTGCCGCGAAGATGGTGCCAGGGTGTCGCGGCGATCGGCGCTTTCATGTGACCATTGCACCGGAACCGGGGCGGGCAATCGGCTGAACCCGGATTTCATACCCGCGCCAATCCGCCAAAGCAGCATCGGAGTTTTCGAGATCCAGCCCGCATCCTGAGGCGATCCTGCCCCGGGGATGCGGCGGCCCGCGCGATGGCTGCCAAAGCCCGGCGAGCGGCAAGTGAGCGACGCCGGCAGCCCCTGCCCCCCATGCATGCAGGTGCGGTCCGTGATGAAATTTCCTTCAATGAATATAACTTCAATAATTGCGCCGGAAAAATCTTCTATTCAGGTAGCGGGAAGGCAGGGTGACCGGAAAAGTATAGTGGGAAGCGCCATGGTACACGTTAGACGGACAATCATGAAAAAATCTTCAGCCTGGGATGCTTGGTAGGAGAGTGACACCAGTGTGGTACAGTCTGTCACAGACTCGCACGGCTCGCGCGAATTCACGGTCGCGTGAACTCATTTGCGACGAAAGTTGATTCTATAGTTGTTGCGAGGCCAGGCTCCCTGCTACGGTCCGTTGGCGCGCTCGGTGCCGACAAGGGCTCGCGGGAGGGTTGGGCCGGAACAAGTGCCCGGCTCGACCGGTGCCCAGTGGAGGTCTAAGGATGCGTCGAATTCTTCTCGCGGGCGTTGCCTTTGCAGGCGCGACCGCTGTCATGACGGAGGCGCGGGCCCAGACCGCGCCGCCACCCACGGCGTTTCCCGAGACGACGACGCCGGGCAAACTCGATGGCGCGGCGCCGAACTCGGTGACGATCAATATCGGCTTCCAGCAGCTGACCGCGATCATGGGGATGTGGGGCACCGGCTCGACCGGCGAGAACACCCGGGCCTCGCCGCAGCTCTTCAACTGGTTCCATTTCTTCCCGAGCATGGACTATACGAGCCCCTCGGGCATCCACTGGGGCCTGACCGCAGAAATTCGGAACAACAACTCCGGCCAGACCAGCCTCAATAACGGCAATACGTTCTACGTGCATTCGGCGCAGGCCTATGTGTCGAGCGACCGGTTCGGCAAGTTGGCTGGTGGCACGCCGAATGGCGCGCTGGACGACCTCGGCGTCGGCACCGGCGACGACTTCGGCGACGGCCTGTTCTACGACTGGTACGGCCCGCCGAATGCCCCGGCCTTCGCGATGGCCGACAGCTATGACGGCGATACCCCGCGCCAGAAACTGCTCTACGAGACGCCGTCGTTCGCCGGCTTCAAGGCGGGCATCTCCTGGCAGCCGGTGGATGTCGGACTCGACGTCAGCAACGACCAGACGATCGGCGACCCGTGCGGCACCGGGACCGTGGCCAGTTGCGCCCACCCGACCGGCTTGGCACGGAACCGCGTCGAGATCGCGGGCCAGCTCAATCGGACCTTCGGCCCGTTCGGCGTGAAGGCCGATGTGGGCTGGGCCGGCGAGGGCGCCGAAGCCAACGGCGCCGGCGTCAAGTATGACAACGCCAGCTACGGCAACGGTGGTGTCGTGCTGACGTTCGCCGGCTTCGAGGTGGAAGGCAGCATCAGCGCCGGTCGGTTCAACGCCACCGGCGTCAACGAGGAAGGCATCGGGCTGGGCTCGCCGGGCAGCCCGCCACCTGCAGGCGCCAAGGACTCTACGCCTACATCGCCGGCGTTGGCTACAACATGGGTCCGTACGGCATCGGCGCCGTCTACTACGGCATGAGCTACGACGACTCGGAAGGCTCCATGATGTACGCGCCTGGCCTGAAGACCGACGACGTGAGCGGCGTCGGTCTCGGCGGCAGCTACGTGGTCGGGCCCGGCATGACCCTGCAGCTCGACGCCTACACCTACGAGACGCGGATGCCGTTCCCTGGCCACTCGACCAACGGCAGCATCGTCGCGCTGGCCAGCCAGTTCGCTTTCTAGAGGATGCAGATACGACACCTGCAGGGTGAAGGCGCCCCGTATCGTCTTCGCGTGACGGGCCAACCCGCCGCATCGGTCGACATGCGATGTGGCGGGCACCCCGGCGGAACGGATCGACCGTTCCGCTAGGCAGCACGTGGCCAATGCGCCACAGTGTTTCGGGATTGCCACCCTCACGCGGTTGCGACCGTTGTGAGCGGTCCGCGTTTGTACCAATACTCGCCTCCAGGCCCGGCTGCCTTTTGCCCGGCCGGCGGACATAACCGCCGGGGGGCTCCCGATGGAGGGGGGCGGGGCCGTAAGGAAGCGCCGGGGTCGCCGGTGGCCAATGGAGGTACAGATGCGTAAGGTTCTCTTGGCGGGCGTCGCCCTTGCGGGCGTGGCCGCTTTCATGACGGAGGCGCGCGCCCAAACCGCACCGCCGCCGACGGTGTTCCCTGAAACGACGACGCCCGGCAAGCTCGACGGCGCGGCACCCAACTCGGTGACGATCAATATCGGCTTCCAGCAGCTGACCGCGATCATGGGCGAGTGGGGCACCGGCGCCACCGGCGACAATTCGCGCGCGGAACCGCAGCTGTTCAACTGGTTCCACTTCTTCCCGAGCATGGACTACGCGAACCCGGCGGGCATCCACTGGGGCATCTCGGCGGAAATCCGGAACAACAACTCCGGCCAGACCAGCCTCAACGGCGGCAACACGTTCTATGTGCATGACGCGCACGCCTACGTGTCGAGCGACCGCTTCGGCAAGTTCGCGGTCGGCACCCCGAACGGCGCGTTGGATGACCTCGGCGTCGGCACCGGCGACGATTTCGGTGACGGCGATTTCTACTCCTGGTATGGCCCGCCGAACGCGCCGGCCTTCGCGATGGCCGACAGCTATGACGGCGACACCCCCCGCCAGAAGCTGCTGTACGAGTTGCCGACCTTCGCCGGCCTGAAGGCGGGCATTTCGTATGAGCCGACCGACGTCGCACTCGACCACAGCACCAGCCTGACCACCGGCGACGTCTGCACCGGCGGCATCGTGGCCGGAAGCTGCGCGGCGTTCGCGCATCCGACCGGGCTGGCTCGCAACCGCGTCGAGGTCGCGGCGCAGTTCAACCGTACATTCGGCCAGTTCGGATTGAAGGCCGATGTGGGCGGCGCGTTCTCCGGCTCCGAGGGCGATCCGGCGGGCCGAAGGACCAGAACGTCAGCTACGTCAATGGCGGCGCGGTGGTCACCATCGCCGGCATCGAACTCGAGGGCAGCGTCAGCTCCGGCCGGTTCAACGCCACCGGCACCAACGCCGAGGGCGTCGGCCTCGGCTCGCCCGGCGGCCCGGCCCAGTCCGGCTCGAAGAGCAGCACCGTCTACATTGCCGGCGTCGGCTACAACATGGGGCCGTACGGGATCGGTGTCGTTTACTACGGCATGACCTACGACGACTCCGAAGGGTCGATGACGGTACGCGCCTGGCCTGAAGACGGACAACGTCAGCGGCGTCGGCCTCGGCGGCAGCTACGTGGTCGGGCCGGGCATGACCCTGCAGCTCGACGCCTACACCTACCAAACCAAGATCCCGTTCCCGGGCCACTCGACCAACGGCAGCATCGTCGCGCTGGCGAGCCAGTTCGCGTTCTGACTTGGGATGGCCGCTCCCGAGGGGGCGGCGCGACAACGGGGGGCGGTGGCGGTGCCACCGCCCCCCTTTCGTTGGCGCAGACCCGCACGCCGCTTGGCGGCACCGTGGCTTTGCGGTATCCGCTGCGCGTGGGCTTGCTTGAATGCGGCGGAGGACATCGGCAGTATGAACAATCCGAAATGCGCGGCGGCGCTGGCCCTGGGATTGGCGGCGATGCTCGGCGGATGCGGCGGCGACCTTGATGCCGACCGGCGGAACACGCACGATTCCAGCAACCAGTCCGCCTCCGGCTACATGACCGGCGGCGGCGGCGGCCTGCTGAATTTCGGCACCAGCCACGACAACAAGGCGGCGGCGTCCGCCGATCCGGCGATCGGGCGTCAACGCGTATCTCTGGCGCGGCAGCCTGGAGACGCTGAAGTTCATGCCGCTGGCCTCGGCCGACCCGTTCGGCGGCGTGATCATCACCGACTGGTGGACGCCGGCGTCCTCGCCGGACGAGCGGTTCAAGGCGACCGCCTACGTGCTGGGGCGGCAGCTGCGGGCCGACGGCATCCGGGTGTCGCTGTTCCGGCAGGTGCTGCAGAACGGCCAGTGGGTCGCCGCGCCGGTCGACCCGAGCAAGCCGACGGAACTCGAGAACATGGTGCTGGCCAAGGCCCGGGAACTGCGCGCGCAGACCGCTGCCGCCGGCTCCTGAGCAGGTCGACCCGGGCTTTTCGCGCCGGGCAGGCCGCTCGCAGCCGCGCGCCGGCGCCGATCCGCCATCCCGGTGCGGCGGTTGCCGGGACGGCTGTTCTGGCGGATACAGGCGGCTGCCGCAGCCGATAGATCTGTCCCGACATGACCCCAGCGACCGTCGATTCCAGCTCCGATCTCGCGGCTCCGCCGCATGCCGCAGCGGCCGAGCCACCGCGCTACGATTTCCGCGCCGCCGAGCCGAAATGGCAGGCCGCGTGGTCCGAGCGCGCCTGCTTCGCGCGTCGCCGACGTCCCCACCGACGGCAAGCCGAAATACTACGTGCTGGAGATGTTTCCCTATCCCGTCCGGCAAGATCCACATGGGCCATGTCCGCAACTACACCTGGGCGACGTGGTCGCGCGCTACAAGCGCGCCCGCGGCTTCGCCGTCCTGCACCCGATGGGCTGGGACGCGTTCGGCCTGCCGGCCGAGAACGCCGCGCGCGAACGCGGCATCCATCCGGCCAAATGGACCTACGAAAACATCGCCACCATGCGCGCCGAACTGCAGCGCATGGGCCTGTCGCTCGACTGGGCGCGCGAGTTCGCCACCTGCGATCCGGAATATTACCGCCACCAGCAGAAGCTGTTCCTGGATTTCCTCGCGCGCCGGCCTGGTCGAGCGCAAGGAAAGCTGGGTCAACTGGGATCCGGTCGACGGCACCGTGCTGGCCAACGAGCAGGTGATCGACGGCAAAGGCTGGCGCTCCGGCGCGCCGGTGGAGAAGAAGCAGCTCAGCCAATGGTTCTTCTCAGATCACCAAATACGCGCCGGAACTGCTGGCCGCGCTGGACACGATGGACCGCTGGCCGGAACGCGTGCGGCTGATGCAGGCGAACTGGATCGGCCGCAGCGAGGGCGCGCGGCTGCGGTTCGAGCTCGACGAGCCGTCGCCGACCGGCGAGGCTCGACCAGGCGGTCGAGGTCTACACCACCGGCCCGACACGCTGTACGGCATGTCGTTCCTGGCGATCGCGCCGGAGCATCCGCTGGCCGCCGCGGTCGCCGCGCGCGATCCGGCCGCGGCAAAGTTCATCGCCGAATGCCGCAGCCTGGGCACCAGCG
Source organism: uncultured Solirubrobacterales bacterium (assembly GCA_963697635.1). Taxonomy (GTDB): domain Bacteria; phylum Pseudomonadota; class Alphaproteobacteria; order Acetobacterales; family Acetobacteraceae; genus CAJCJG01. Next base: position 135,450 of record CAVOOS010000021.1, read on the forward strand.
AGGCGGTCATCGAGACCGCCGAAAAGCACGGCTACGACACCGGCCTGCGGGTCAGGCATCCGTTCATCGAGGGCGCGACCTACCCGGTCTGGATCGCCAATTTCGTGCTGATGGAATACGGCACCGGCGCGATCTTCGGCTGCCCGGCGCACGACCAGCGCGATCTGGAGTTCGCCCGCAAATACGGCCTGAACGTCATCCCGGTGGTGCTGCCGCCGGGCGCCGATCCGGCGACGCTTCTCGATCGGCAAGGAGGCCTATGTCGGTCCCGGCACGGCGTTCAATTCGGAGTTTCTGAACGGGCTCGACGTCGACGCCGCGAAGCGCGCCGCGATCGACGCGCTGGCCGCAACAGGGCGTCGGCGAGGGCGTGACCAACTGGCGGCTGCGCGACTGGGGCGTGTCGCGCCAGCGCTACTGGGGCTGCCCGATCCCGGTCATCCATTGCGACGACCTGCGGCGTCGTGCCGGTGCCCGACGACCAGTTGCCGGTGCGTCTGCCGGACGACGTGACGTTCGACCGGCCGGGCAATCCGCTCGACCATCATCCGACCTGGAAGCACGTGGCCTGCCCGCGCTGCGGCGAGCCGGCCCGGCGCGAGACCGACACCTGCGACACGTTCGTCGACAGCTCCTGGTATTTCGCCCGGTTCTGCTGCGCCTCGGCGACCGACGAGCCGCTGGTGCGGGCGGCGGTCGATCACTGGATGCCGGTCGACCAGTATATCGGCGGCATCGAGCACGCGATCCTGCATCTGCTCTACTCGCGCTTCTTCACCCGCGGCGATGAAGGACACCGGCCACGTCGCGGTCGAGGAGCCGTTCGCCGGACTGTTCACCCAGGGCATGGTGAACCACGAAGTCCTACCGCACGGCGGCGGGCCGAACGGCGTCTGGCTGTATCCCGAGGAGGTCGAGAAGCGGCCGGACGGCACCGTCGTGCAGCGCGCGACCGGCGAGCCGGTCGATCGTCGGCCGCGTCGAGGCGATGAGCAAATCCAAGCGCAACACCATCGATCCCGGCGACATCATCGACCGCTACGGCGCCGATACCGCGCGCTGGTTCATCCTGTCGGACAATCCGCCCGACCGCGACATGGAGTGGACCGAAGCGGGCGCCGCCGGCGCCTTCCGCTTCACCCAGCGCGTCTTCCGTCTGGCCGAGGCGCGTCGGACGGGCAGTGCGCGTCGCGAGAACGCCGACGGCGTTCGGCCCGCGCGGCCGGCGACGCTGCGCCGCGTCACGCACAAAACCATCGCCGCGGTGACCGAGGCGCTGGAGAGTTTCGCCTTCAACGTCGCGGTCGCCCGGCTGTACGAACTCGCCAACGCGATCACCGACGCCGAGACGCGCCGCCGCGATCGGGCGCCGAGCCCGGTCTGGATTGGGCGCGCCGCGAGGCGGTGGAGATGCTGGCCCGCCTGAGCGCCCCGATGATGCCGCATCTCGCCGAGGAGGTTATGGCCCGGCTGCATCCCGGACGCCGACCGGCTGGTCGCCGAACTGCCCTGGCCGGAGGCCGAGCCGGATCTGCTGATCGCCGACAGCGTCACCATCGCGGTGCAGATCATGGGCAAGCTGCGCGGCACCGATCGCGGTGCCGCCCGACAGCGGCCGAGGCCGTGATTCGCCGCCGCCGAGGCGGAGCCGAACGTGGCCCAGGCGCTGGCGGGCAAGCGCATCGTCAGGCGCATCCACGTGCCCAACCGCATCGTCAATTTCGTGATCGCCGGATGAGCGGAGGCTGCCGTGGCACGGATCGCGCGCGGTGGCTGCCTGGCCGCTCGCCTCGGCGGCGCTGCTGGCCGGCTGCGGTTTCCAGCCGGTCTACATGCCGGCGGCGACGGGCCGGAAGCCCGGCCGGCGCAGGCGCTCGCCGAAATCGAGGTCGGGCCGATTCACGAGCGGCCCGGCCAGATGCTGCGCCAGGCGCTGCTGGAGCGGCTCGAGCGCGCCGGCATCGCGGCGGCGCACCGCTACGACCTGGACGTAGTTCTGGATCAGCGCCGAGGCAGATCTCGATCCAGGCAGGACAGCGCGTCCAGCTGGCGCGCCTGGTCGGCACGCGCACCTGGACGCTGATCGCGCAGGAGCCGGCCGCTCGACGCTGACCTCCGGCCGGCGCGCTCGGTCGACGGCTTCAACTTCTTCGACGCCCAGTATTTCGCCGCCGACCTGTCGGAGGCGGTGCAGCGCCGCATCGCGCAGGCGATGGCCGACCGGATCGCGCTGCAGCTGGCGAGCTGGTTCCCAAGCGGGCAGACAGCCGACGGGCTGATCGGATGAAGCTGGATGCCCGCCGGGTGGAGGCGTTCCTGCGCGATCCCGGCGGCATGCCGGGCTGCTGCTGTACGGCGACGATGCCGGGATGATCCGCGACCGCGGCAGTCGGCTGGTCGCGGCGGTGGCCGGCGCGGCTGGACGATCCGTTCCTGGTGGTCGAGCTGGACCGGGAGAGATCGCGCGGATCCGGACGAAGCGGCGTCGCTGCCGATGACCGGCGGGCGCCGCGTGGTGCGGGTGCGCGACGTCGGCGATGCCGCGGCGCCGCGGTGCAGGCCGCGTTGGAGGTCGGCGGCGCCGGGTTCTGGTGCTGGAGGCGCCGGGCCTGGCGACCCGCTCGTAGCTGCGGATGTTGATCGAGCGGGCGCCGGACGGGGTGGCGATCGGCTGCTATCCGCCGGAGAGGGCGGCGCTTGGAGGACGATCCGCGACCACGCTGAAGGCGCGCGGGCGTCGCGGCGGACGCGGGCCGTCCTGGCTGGACGGCCAGCTCGGCGGCGATCGCGCGGCGACGCGGGGCGAGACTCGAGAAGCTGGCGCTGTATGCCGGGCCGGCGGGCGGGTGGATCTGGACGGCGGCGATGGCGTGCATCGGCGATCTGTCGGGGTTGTCGCTGGATGACGCGTTGTTCGCCGCGACGGTCGGCGATGTGGCGACGACCGACCGGGCGCTGGAACTGGCGATCGGCGAGGGCGCGGCGCCGGTCCGGGTGCTGCGGGCGGCGATCATGCATTTGCAGCGGCTGCACCGCGCGCGCCTGGCGATGGCGAGGGGTGGGGCCGGCGAGGCCGCGAAGAGCGGCGCGGCCGCCGGTGTTCTATCCGTCGCGAGCCGGCGTTCCTGAAGGCGCTCGGGATATGGAGCGAGGCGGCGCTGGAGGCGGCCTCGGCGCGGCTGTCCGACGCGGAGCGCGCCTGCAAGAGGACTGGGGCGCCGGCGGAGACGATTTGCCGGAGTGCGGTGCTTGGACTGGCGCAGCGCAGTTTGGCGGCGCAGCGGCGATAGGGAAGAAAGCTTGGGGCGTTGCCCCAAACCCCGCTGGGGCCCAGAGGCCCCAGGCCCCTGGGATTGCAAAGGCTCCGCCTTTGCTGGGGGTCGAGGGGGCAAAGCCCCTCGCCTTGCCTTCACTCCCGCGTAAGCAGCGCGATCAGTCCGTCCAACTGCTCCAGCGAGCGGACATCGATGCGCAACGAGCCGTGTGCGCCGTCGAACGCGATCTCGACCTTCAGGCCGAGTTTGGCCGACAGCGAGCGTTCGAGCGCGATGGTGTCCGGTGGCTTGCGGCGCTTTTCCCGCACCAGGCCGAACGCGCCCTCGTCCGCGCGCCGGGACGCGAGCGCTTCGGTCTGCCGCACGTTGAGACCGCGCGAGATGACCGCCAGCGCGGCTTTTTCCGGCTCCGGATGGACCAGCAGCGCGCGGGCATGGCCGGCACTGAGACCGCCCCGACGAACCTCCATCTGCACGGTCGGCGGCAGGTTGAGCAGCCGCAGCATGTTGGCGATGTGGCTGCGCGACTTGCCGACGGCCTCGCCCAGCGCTTCCTGGGTCATGGCGAACTCGTCGATCAGACGCCGGTAGCCTTCCGCTTCCTCGATCGGGTTGAGGTCCTGGCGCTGGAGGTTTTCGACGAGCGCGGCGGCCATCGCGTCGGCGTCGGCGAGAGCGCGGACCAGCGCCGGCACTTCGTGCAGGCTCGCGGCCTGCGCCGCGCGCCAGCGCCGTTCGCCGGCGATGATCTGGTAGCGGCCCGGCCCGGCGGGTGCGGGCGCGCCAGCAGCGGCTGCAGGATGCCGCGCGATGCGGATCGAGTCGGCGAGTTCGCGCAGCGATTCGGCGCTGATCGGCTGGCGCGGCTGGTACGGCCCGGGCTCCAGGGCGTCGATCGGCAGGATGCGAGGGCCTTCGCCATCGCCCCGCCCGGGCGTCCCCGCAGCATCGCCGAGCAGGGCGGCCAGGCCGCGGCCGAGGCGCGGACCGGTGTCGCGCGGGCTCATGCGGCGGCGGCCGCGTGCGCACGCTCGCGGCGCAGCAATTCGGTGGCCAGCTGGACATAGGCCTGCGCGCCGGGGGAGCGGAAATCGTACAGCAGCACCGGCTTGCCGTGGCTGGGCGCCTCGGAGATGCGGATATTGCGCGGGATCACCGTCTCGTAGACCTTGTCGCCGAAGAAGCTGCGCGCGTCGGCCGCGACCTGCTCGGAGAGGTTGTTGCGGCGGTCGAACATGGTCAGCACCACGCCCTGCAGTTCGAGCCTCGGGTTCAGGCTGCGGCGGACCAGCTCGATCGTGTGCAGGAGCTGGTGATGCCTTCGAGCGCGTAGAATTCGCATTGCAGCGGCACCAGCACCGCGTCGGCCGCGGCCAGGCCGTTGAGCGTCAGCAGGCCGAGGCTCGGCGGGCAATCGATCAGGACGTAGTCGGCAGCGCCCGGCGTCGCCTGCCAGGGCATCGCGCAGCCGGAATTCGCGACGGTCTTCGTCGACGAGTTCGATCTCGGCGCCGGCCAGGTCGGCGATCGGCCGGCACCAGCCGGAGGTTCGGGATCAGGGTCGGGCGTCGCGGCCTGGGCGATGTCGACGACCTCGGTGAGCAGGGCGTAGGTGCCGTTGCTGTCGCTGGGCGCGGCCGAGGCCGAGGCCGGTGGAGGCATTGCCCTGCGGGTCGAGGTCGATCAGCAGCACCGATGCGCCGGTCGCAGCGAGGGCCGTTGCCAGATTGATCGCGGTCGTGGTCTTGCCGACCCCGCCCTTCTGGTTGGCGATGGCAAGGATCCGGCCGCCGGTTGGCGTCGATTTGGGTCGCGGGTCATCCGGCACGGCGAATCTCGCTGATGCGGAGCAGGGTGGCGTCCGGGCTCGTCCGGCTCGGGAAGCGCTCGACCTGCATGTGCCACCCGGCGGCGCGCTTCGGTCAATTCCGCTTCCACACCGCGGCCTTTCGGGAACAGGCAAATGCCGTCGTGCGGCCAGCAGCGGGGCGGCAAGCGGCAGCAGCTCGGCAGGGGCGCCAAGGGCGCGGGCGGCGACCACGTCGGCGCCGGTTCAGGCGGACAGTTTCGGCCCGCGACGGCATGCACGGTCACGTTCGCGGCGACTGTCTCGCGTGCGGCTTCGCGCAGAAACGCCGCCTTGCGCTGGTCCGCTTCGACGAGGTGGACGCGCCAGGGCGTCAGGATGGCCAGCACCAGGCCCGGGAACCCGGCGCCGGTGCCGAGGTCGACCACGTGCCGGGGCGGTCCGGCAGCAGCGGAAGCAGTTGGGCGCTGAATCGAGGATGTGGCGGCGGCCAGAGCGCCGGTTCGTCGGCGCGGGAGATCAGGTTGATGCGACGTTCCAGCGCCGCAGCAGCGCCGCATATCGTTCGAGGCGTGCCTGTGCTTCGCGGGTCGATGTCAACAGCGTCGACGGCATGTTTCGCGTGAAACGCGACGCGCCCTGGCGCCGACGAACATGCGCGCTGAGCGCCGCGATGGCCGCGGGCGTGACGCCTTCGAGCCGCGCTGCCGCGCCGATCGACGCCGGCTGCGCCGCCGACAGCCGGCCGCGGACCTCGGTCGAGAGCCCGCCGATCCCGCCGTAGTCGACGTCCGGACCAGCGCGAGGGCTTCCTCGCGCCGAAAGGCCTGGATTTCCGCCTCTTGTCGCGGCAGATAGCCGGCATAGAGCGCGTCGGCGCGCAGAGTGCCACAAGGTTCGCGGCGCAAGCCCCGACAGCCAGGGAAACACCGCGCGGAGAACTTCGTCGGGCACGGTGGCGTTGGCCAAAAGGCCGAACAAGGACCGGCGCTGCCCGTCCGCCGGACCGGCCAGCTCGACCCGCTCCAATTGCCCGGTTTGGACGATCGCGGTCATCGCGCGGTCGCGCGCTTGCGCCAATTGACCCGCGAATTCGCGAAACGCCGCGGCGCGCTGCGGCGCCGACGCAGCCGACGGCGATGCCCAGTTCGGTCAGACGCAGATCGGCGTTGTCGGCCCGCAGCGTCAGCCGGTATTCGGCGCGCGACGTGAACATGCGGTATGGCTCGGACACACCCTGGGTCACCAGGTCGTCCGACCAGCACACCGATATACGCGTGCGCCCGGTCGAGCGTCAGCGACGTCCGGCCGCCGGCCCGGCAGGCGGCGTTGATCCCGGCGAGCAGCCCCTGTGCCGCCGCCTCCTCGTAGCCGGTGGTGCCGTTGATCTGGCCGGCCAGGAACAGCCCGGGCAGGCGCCGAACCTCCAGCGCTGCGGTCAGCGCGCGCGGGATCGACGAAATCGTATTCGACCGCATAGCCGGGACGCAGGATGCGAGCGCGCTCCAGCCCCGGGATGGTCGCCAACATGGCGGCCTGCACGTCGGCCGGCAGGCTGGTGGAAATGCCGTTCGGATAGACGGTGTCGTCGTCGAGGCCTTCGGGTTCAAGAAAAATCTGGTGCCGCTCCCGGTCCGCGAAGCGCACCACCTTGTCTTCGATCGACGGGCAATAGCGCGGACCGCGACCGGCAATCTGGCCGCCGTACACCGCCGACAGATGCAAGTTGTCGCGGATCAGCGCATGCGTGCGCGGCGTCGTCGCGGTGATGCGACACTCGACCTGCGGCAGCTCGATCCGACGCGTCAGCGTGCTGAACGGCTCGGGCACGGCGTCGCCGGGGTCGGCCTGGAGCCCCTCCCAGTCGATGCTGCGCCGGTCCAGCCGCGGCGGCGTACCGGTCTTGAGCCGTCCGAGCGGCAGCTCCAACCGCGACAGTGTCTGCGCGAGCGCCACCGCCGGCGCTTCGCCGACACGACCGGCCGGCGTGCTCTCGCGCCCAATATGGATCATGCCGCGCAGGAACGTCCCGGTGGTCAGCACCACCGCGCCGCAGGCAATTCGGCGACCGTCGGCGCATGCCACGCCCGCCAGCGAGCCGTCGGATGCCAGCAGAAAATCGTCCACCGTCGCTTCCAGAGCCTGCAAGCCGGCCTGATCGGCCAGCAAATCCTGGATCGCGCGGCGATAGCGGGCGCGGTCCGCCTGGGCGCGCGGGCCACGTACCGCGGGACCCTTGCTGCGGTTCAGCAGCTTGAAATGGATCCCGGCGCGGTCGGCGGCACGGCCCATCAGACCGTCAAGCGCGTCGATCTCGCGCACCAGGTGCCCCTTGCCGATGCCGCCGATCGCCGGGTTGCACGACATCTCTCCGATCGTGTCGCGGCGCTGGGTCAGCAACAGCGTGCGCGCGCCCATCCGGGCGGCGGCCGCGGCAGCTTCGCAGCCGGCATGTCCGCCACCGATCACGACCACATCGACCCGTTCCGTCATTTCCACGCTCCTCATCGGGGCAGCATAAGCCGCCGCCGCCTTCCGGTCTGCCGCTACTTGCCGATGCAGAACTGGCTGAACACCGCGTCGAGCACGTCCTCGGTGCCGACCCGACCGGTGACCCGGCCGATCCCGCGCACCGCGGCCCGCAGCGCCTCTCCCCGGAGTTCCGGCAATCTTTCCCCCGCTGCACGGTCGAGCCAGCCTACCGCATCTCCAAGTCCGGCGCGGTGCCGCGCGCGTGTCAGCGCAGGCGGTCCGGCATCGTCGGCCAGCCGCCGTACCTCCTGGGTCAGCCGGGCGCGCAGCTCCGCCATCCCGGCACCGGTGAGCGCGCTGACGACAACGTCCGCGCCGCGCGCCGCGATCCCCAGGTCGGCCTTGTTGCCGACAATCAGGGCTCCGCCGTCGGGGATCGGAGCGGTGTCCGAGGCTTCGCCGCCATCCCGCAGGACCAGGCAAAAATCCGCGTCCGCCGCCCGCGCGCGGGCCCGACGCACGCCCTCCGCCTCGATCGGGTCCGCGGTGTCGCGCAATCCGGCGGTATCGAGCAACGTCACCGGCACGCCGCCGATCACCAGGCGCGCCTCCAGCACGTCGCGCGTCGTCCCCGGGTGCGGCGAAACGATCGCCACGTCGCGGCCGGCCAGCGCATTGATCAGCGTCGACTTGCCGACATTCGGCGCGCCGGCCACCGCGATCACCAGCCCCTCCCGCAGTCGTTCCCCGCGACGCCCGTCATCGAGGTGCGTCGCCATTTCGCCGCGCACGGCGTCGATTTCCCGCAGCATGGCGGCCTCGGTCGCCGGTGGCAGGTCGTCGTCGGGAAAGTCGATCAGCGCTTCCTGCTGCGCCAGCAGCCGGGTGAGACGTTGCGTCCAGCCCTGGTACAGCGAGCCCAGCGCGCCGCCCATCTGCCGCAGCGCCTGCCGACGCTGCGCAGCGGTCTCGGCCGCCACCAGATCGGCGACCGCCTCGGCTTCCAACAGGCCCATGCGGTCATTGAGAAAGGCGCGCCGGGTGAACTCGCCGGGCTCCGCCGGCCGCGCGCCACCGCGGACCAGCGCGCCCGTCACCGCGTCGAGAACTGCCCGTCCGCCGTGCAAATGCAGTTCGCCAGAGTCTTCGCCGGTATAGCTGGCTGGCCCTGGCAGCCAAAGCACAAGCGCCCGGTCCAGCACCTCGCCCCCGGGCTCGCGCAGGGTCCGCAGCGAGGCGACCCGGGGCTTTGGTCGCGGGCGGCAGAGCCGATCGAGCACCGCACCGGCATCCGCCCCGCTCACCCGCACAACCGTGACGGCCGCGCGCCCCGCGCCGGAGGCGACCGCGAAAATCGTCTCGGTGGCTCCGAGCATGTTCGGCCCTTGTCAGGCAAGGCCGGGGGCTTTGCCCCCACACCCCCAGTCAAGGCGGAGCCTTGACAATCCCCAACTTAAGCCCCGGGGTCTGGGGCCTCTCGGCCCCAGCGGGGTTTGGGGCAGGGCCCCAACCTTGTCTTGGCTTCCGCTACTCATGTCTTGGCGAACTCCGCTCCCGGCAGCAACAGATGCGTCGGCCGCTCGCCGGCCACCACGTGCCAGGCCAGCACCGCATCCACGTCTTCGGTCGAGGTCACGCGATACCATACCCCCTCCGGATAGATCACCACGCACGGACCAAGCTCGCAGCGGTCGAGGCATCCCGCCGAGTTCACCCGCATGTGGGGAATCCCCAGTTCCTTGGCGCGGGCCTTCATGTAGTCGCGCAGCCGCTCCGAGCCTTTGGCCGCGCACGAACCGCGGGCATGCCCGTCCGGCCGGCGGTTGCAACAGACGAAGATATGGACGTCATAATACAGCGGCGGATCATCCGGGCGGCGGGGCATCGTTGTCCTCGTGCTGACGACGCTGATCGCCAGCGTTCGTTCGTCGTCGAAAAAACCCGCGTGACGCGGTCGGGCGCCGACCTCGCGGCGGCGCCCACGCCTACCTATCTGGAAAGCGGCGATGGAACACAAGGACGCCCGATGTCCGCCCCGGAGAATCTGCTGCGGCGGGAGACCTCCCCCTATCTGCTCCAGCACGCCGACAACCCGGTGCACTGGCGGCCCTGGGGCGCGGCGGCGCTGCGCCGAGGCGGCGGCGGCCGACAAGCCGATCCTGCTCTCGATCGGCTACGCCGCCTGCCACTGGTGCCACGTCATGGCGCACGAATCCTTCGAGGACCCGGACACCGCCGCGCTGATGAACGCGCTGTTCGTCAACATCAAGGTCGATCGCGAGGAACGGCCCGACATCGACCACCTCTACATGTCGGCGCTGCACGCGCTGGGCGAGCAGGGCGGCTGGCCGCTGACGATGTTCCTCACGCCGGACGGCGTCGCCGTTCTGGGGCGGCACCTATTTTCCGCCGGAGCCGCGCTGGGGCCGGCCGTCGTTCCGCCAGGTGCTGCACGGCGTCGCCGAGGCCTATCGCGAGCGGCGACGACGTGGTGGCGCAGAACACCGGCGCGCTGCGGCGATACGCTGGCAGCGCAGGCGCGAGCCGCAGACCGGCGACCTGCCCGGCCCGGCGCACCTGGACGCGGTCGCGCAGGCGCTATCTGCGGATGACCGATGCCGGAGCATGGCGGGCTGAAGGGCGCGCCGAAATTTCCCAATCCGCCGATCTTCCGGTTCCTCTGGCAGAACGCGCTTCCGCACCGGCGATCCGGCCGGCCAGGACGCGCTGCATCTGATGCTGGAACGGATGTCGCAAGGCGGCATCTACGATCATCTCGGCGGCGGCTATTCCCGCTACTCGACCGACGCAGGTCTGGCTGGTGCCGCATTTCGAGAAGATGCTGTACGACAACGCGCAGTTGCTGGAACTGCTGGCGCTGGCGCACGCCCACCGCGCCCGACCCGTTGTATGCCGCGCGCGCGGCCGAAACGGTGGCTGGATGATGCGCGACATGACCGCGCGAGCGGGTCGATGGGCGCGCCGCGTTCGCTGCGTCGGAGGACGCCGACAGCGAGGGCGAGGAAGGCCGATTCTACGTCTGGACCGAGGCGGAGATCGACGCCCTGCTGCGGCGCCGGACGCGGCCTCGCTTCAAGCGCGCCTACGACGTGACCGCCGGCGGCAACTGGGAAGGTCACACGATCCTGCGCCGCGTGACGGCGGAGGGTTCGGCGAGCGGAGGAAGCCGCGCTTGCGCCGCGCCCGCGACGTACTGTTCAGCGGCGCGCGCGCAGCGCGTGCGCCCGGGCCGCGACGACAAGGTGCTGGCGGACTGGAACGGGCTGGCGATCGCCGCGCTGGCCCGCGCCGCCGCGGTGTTCGGCCGGCCGGACTGGCTGGCGCGCGGCCGAGGAGGCGTTCGATTTCGTGCTGGCGCAGATGGCCGGCCCCAGATGGGCGCGTGCAGCACGCCTGGCGCCTGGGGCGGGTCACCGCGGCGGGGCTGCTCGACGACCAGGCCGCGATGGCGCGTGCCGCGCTGGCGCTGTTCGAGGCGACCGGCCGATGCCGGCTATCTCGACGCACGCGAACGGCCTGGGCCGAGGCCGCGGAAACGCTGGTTCGCCGCCCGGCGACGGCGGTTATTTTTCCACCGCTGCCGATGCCGCCGACGTGCCGCTTGGCGCGGCCCCCGCACCGCGGCCTCCGACAACGCGACGCCGTCCGGGCCGGGGTGATGGCCGAGGTGCTGGCGCGGCTGCACCATCTGACCGGCGCCGACATCTGGCGAGCCCGTGCGCGGGCAACGATCACCGCGTTCGGCGGCCTTGGCGACCGGCTGACCGCCTGCCCGACGCTGCTGGCCGCGGCCGACCTGCTGGAGGACGGCGCCGTCGCGGTGATCGCCGGCGCGCCCGACCTGCCGGCGACGCAGGCGCTGCTCGCCGCCGCACTGACGGCGCCCGATCCGGCGGTGGTGGTGCTGCGGGCGCCGCACGCGGATGCGCTGCCCCTCGCCCATCCGGCGCACGGCAAGACGGCGCCGCCCGGTCGGGCGCTGGCCTATGTATGCCGCGGCGGCGTCTGCGGGCTGCCGGTCGAGATGCCGGCAGACCTCGTCCTCGCGCTGCGCCGCAGCAGGGGCGCGACTTGACAGCCGCGCCGGCCGGGTCTGCCATCCCGCCGGTCGAGCCGGGACCAACCGCCCAAGAGGCCCGGCGCGACAGCAGTTCGGACAGTCCCCGCGTGCCCCAGCTTTCGCTTCATACGCCCGTTGGTGACCTGACCGTCTCGGAGGAGGCCGGCCGGATCGTGGCGATCGACTGGGGCTGGGGCCGCGATCAGACCGAGACTTTGCTGTTGCGGCGCGCGCGGGCGCAGTTGGACGCTTATTTCGACGGCGACCCCGTGGACTTCGACCTGCCGCTTGCCCCGGCCGGCACCTTCTATCGGCAGCGCGTCTGGGCGGCATTGCGCCGAATTCCGCTCGGCGAGGTGCGCACCTACGCCGAGATCGCGCGCGAAGCCGGCGGCGCACCGCGCTCGGTCGGCGGCGCCAATGCCAGCAACCCGATCCCGATCATGATCCCCTGCCACCGCGTGGTCGCGACCGGCGGGATCGGCGGCTATTCGGGCGGCGACGGGCTCGACACCAAGCGCGCCCTGCTGGCCATCGAAGCCCGCATGTCGGAGCGCGCCCGCTCCGCCAGACAGCCGTAAACAGCCGCTGCGATCCCTGGGCAACATGATGGAACGACCATGACGAAGGCCATCCGCATCCACGCCAATGGCGGCCCCGAGGTGCTGCAATGGGAGGACGTGCCCACACCCGAACCCGGCCCGGGCGAGGCGCTGGTGCACCACGCGGCGGTCGGCCTGAACTACATCGACGTCTATTTCCGCACCGGCCTCTACAAGACCACGCTGCCGGCGACCATCGGCATGGAGGCGGCCGGCACCGTCGCCGCGGTCGGCGATGGCGTGACCGACTGTCGGGGTCGGGCGACCGCGTCGCCTACGCCTCGGCGCCGATCGGCGCCTACGCCACCGATCGCGTGATCGCGGCCGACCGGCTGGTGCAGCTGCCCGACGGGATCGGCTTCGAGACCGCCGCGGCGATGATGCTGCAGGGCATGACCGCGCAGTATCCTGCTGCGCCGCACCTTCCGGGTGCAGCCCGGCGAGACGATCCTGGTGCACGCCGCGGCCGGCGGCGTCGGGCTGATCCTGTGCCAGTGGGCAAGGCATCTCGGCGCCACGGTGATCGGCGTCGTCTCCACCGAGGAGAAGGCCGAACTCGCGCGCGCGCATGGCGCGGCGCATGTCGATCGTCGGCCACGCCGACCTGCCGGCCGAGGTCAAGCGCATCACCGGCGGCGCGATGGTGCCGGTGGTCTACGACAGCGTCGGCAAGGACACCTTCATGGCCAGCCTCGACTGCCTCGCCCCGCTCGGCCTGATGGTCAGCTTCGGCAACGCCTCCGGCCCGGTGGCGCCGGTCGATCTCGAGCCTGCTCGCCGCCAAGGGCAGCCTGTTCCTGACCCGCCCCGGCATGGCCACCTACACCGCCAAGCGCGCCGATCTGGAAGCGGCGGCCGCCGACCTGTTCGACGTCGTGCAGAACGGCGCGGTCAAGATCCAGGTGAACCAGACCTTCCCGCTGCAGCGACGCCGCGCGCGGCGCACAGGGCGCTGGAGGCCCGCCAGACCACCGGCAGCACCGTGCTGCTGCCCTGAGGGTTTGCAGGGCGCAGCCCTGGCCTGAACCGGTTGCGTATCAGCTTTCCGAGATCGACCGGGAGCGCCGCTAGGCGTCCGCCGGCGCCTCTGGGATTGTGCGGGCAATGACCGATCGACCCGACTCCCTCCCCGCCGAACTCGTTGGCACCGCTGCGGCCCCGGCCGTCACGCCGATGGTACGACCTCGGCACGACGCAGATCACCGCGCTGATCGTTGCCTGTGCGCTGTTCATGCAGAATCTCGACAGCACCGTCGTTTCGACCGCGCTGCCGGCGATGGCGCGGGCGTTCGGGGCCGACCCCGTGCACATGAACGTGGCGCTGACCTCCTACCTGCTCAGCCTCGCGGTGTTCATCCCGGCGAGCGGCTGGATGGCCGACCGGTTCGGCGCGCGCACCGTGTTCCGCGCCGCGATCGGCGTGTTCACGGTCGGCTCGATGCTGTGCGGCGCTGCCGATCACTGGCGTTCCTCGTGGCGGCCCGCGTCCTCCAGGGTATGGGCGGGGCGATGATGGTGCCGGTCGGGCGGCTGGTGCTGCTGCGCACCGCCGCCAAGAGCGAGCTGGTCGGCGCGATGGCGCTGCTCGCCGCGCCGGCGCTGCTCGGGCCGGTGCTGGGGCCGCCGGTCGGCGGCTTCTTCGTCACCTACCTCTCGTGGCGCTGGATCTTCTACATCAACGTGCCGATCGGCGATTCTCGGCATGGTGCTGGTCACGCTGTATGTCCCGGACGTGCGCGACCCGGGCGCGGCGCGGCTCGACGGCCTCGGGCTGGTGCTCTCGGGGACGGCGCTCGCCGGCGTGATGTTCGGACTGGAAACGGTCGTCGCGCAGCGTCGTGCCGAAATGGTTCTCGCTGTCGGTGCTGGCGCTTGGGCTGCTCGCCTCGGCGCTGTACGTCCGGCATGCGCGCCGCCACCCGGCGCCGCTGCTCGACCTGTCGCTGATGCAGCATCCCGACCTTCATGGTCTCCGTGTTCGGCGGCACGCTGTTCCGCGTCGGGGTCGGTGCGATGCCGTTCCTGCTGCCGCTGATGCTCCAGGTCGGCTTCGGCGATTCGCGCGCTGCGCAGCGGGCATGATCACCTTCGCGGGCTCGGCCGGCGCGATCGTGATGAAGCCGGCGACGACGCGCGCGCTGCGCTGGTTCGGGTTCCGCGACACGCTGCTGGTCAACGGCGTGCTCTCGGCCGTCACGCTTGGCGATGTGCGCCGCGTTCCGCCCGAGCTGGCCGGCGGCGGCGATCTACGGCGTGCTGCTGGTCGGCGGGTTCTTCCGCTCGCTGCAGTTCACCGCCTACAACACCATCGCCTACGCCGACATCCCGCCGAAGCGGATGAGCGCCTCGACCAGCCTCTATGCGACCTTGCAGCAGGTGTCGCTGACGCTCGGCGTCACGTTCGGCGCCGCCTCGCTGGAAGCGACGATGTCGCTGGGCGGCCGGACCTTGCCAGAGGTCGGCGATTTTGCCACCGCCTTCGCGCTGGTCGGCATCGTCACGTTGCTCGCGGCCCCGGTTTCGTGGCTGATGCCGCGCGACGCCGGCGAAGAGCTGAGCGGACATCATCCGGCGGTCGAGGCGGACTGAAGGTTGGGGCGCTGCCCCAAACCCCGCTGGGGCCGACGGCCCCAGACCCCATTCTTGCAAATTGGATTGCAAAGGCTCCGCCTTTGCTGGGGTGCAGGGGCAAAGCCCCTGCCCTTTTCATGTGCGCGGCGTGGCGAGTGGTCCCGGGGCCCGCTGTCCGGGCACAATCAAACGCCCCTCGAACAGCGTGATATCGTAGGTCCGCGCCCACGCGAGCGCGTTGTACGTGTGTACGCCGGTCAGCACCATGCGTCCGCCTTCCTGCTCGATCAGGTCCGCCGGCAACGCCACAACGCCCGAAGACCATGCGATCTCCACGAGGTCGACGCCGAGCCGCGCCGGCGGCAGGGCCGGCAGCAGGCTGCAATCCGGCAGGCGCAGCAGCAGGCGATAGCCGCGCACCCGGGCAAAGTCGCGCGCGAACCGGTAGGCGGCCGGGTCGGAGAGAATGTCGAACGGCTCCAGGCCGAGCGTCACGTGGCCGCGCAGCGACTGCGGCAGCGCGGCGTCGAAGCGGACGAAATCCGGCCCGAGAATGCTGGCGACGTTGAGGTTCAGCCCGAACGGTCCCGCTGCCCGCAGTTCCTCGATCGAGGCCAGCAGCACCAGCAGGCGGCGGTCGAGCGTGCGCACCAGCCGGCGGAACAGCCACGGCTCCGCGCGCGCCGCCCGGCCGGGCGCCAGCTCGGCAGACAACTCGGCGACCGAGAGCGTGCGCAGCTCCCATTCGGTCACGAACCGTCCGTCCGGGGCGCGCCGGCAGACCGCGCGGCGACGCGCGAAGCGGGCAACGTCGGCCTGGCTCAGCGCCGCCTCCAGCGCCGAGAGCGCCGCGGCATCCAGCGGGCTCCCCTGCGTCGCCGCCCGCGCCACCGGCCCCTCGTCTGCAAGACTTTCGGCGATCAGCCGGCGCAGCGCATAGGCCTCGTCCGGCAGGTCGAGCACGGTCCAGAGCCGCTCGGCCGCCGGCATTGCGGCGTCGACCTCGTCGAACATGCCGGTCACCGCAGTCCGGCTCGCCTCCAGCAGCGCCGCGGCCGAACCGCGCCACACCACGGCGATGTCGTGGTTCGGCAGGATGAACCGCTGCGCGCGGTCGGCCGACAGCAGCGGGTCGAGCGCGTCGCGGGCCAGCCGGACGTGATGCGGCTTGCGCAGCTCCGAGGGCAGGCAGGACATGCGCAGCACGAGGCACCGCCGCGGGATGCCGGCGGCCTCGCACTCGCGGACCAGCGCGGCCAGCCGGTTGGCGTCCTGCCGTGCCGCGGTAGCGGCCTCGGCCCGCCGCCCGGCCCGCCGCAGCGCCGCACTCATCGCCCGCTGCGACCAACGCCGGTCGCCGGCAGGCCGGCGTCGAGCAGCCCGAGATTGGTGCACTCGCCCCGGAGGTTGCCGCCGGCCGCGGCAGCCCGCACCACGCATTGCCGCAGCGTGCAGGCCGGAGCGCCAGGGCAGGCGAGCATGCGCTGGGCCGCCAACATCTGGTCGATGTGCAGTCCCTGGAACCGCCGCACTCCCTGCGCCAACCCCCAGCGCACCGCCGCCTCGCTCTCCGACCGATACAGCACCAGCCGCGCCGGGTCGGCCGCCTGGATCGCCCGACCTAGCTCCGCCCTGTCCTCGGCCCGCAGGTCGGCGATGGCGGGCGACCATTCGAGCTTGATCAAGTCGGCGCCGAACGCCTCCGGCCGGGCCATCAGCGCCACCAGATGCGACACCCCGTCCAGCACGAGCCGGACGCCGGTCTGGCGCAGCCGCGCGGCGGCGCGCGCGAACGCGGCGGGATCGGCGAGCGCCTCGACCAGCGCGATCTCCACGCCGAGCGCCCGGGGGAAACCGCGGCCCGCCTCGACGAACGCGGAAAATTCGTCGGACAGCACGCCCAGCGGCGACAGATTCAGGTGCATCGCCGGCCGCGCATCGCCCGCGGCCCCGCCGCGCTCGCCCGGCGCGGTCTCGACATCCAGCGGACCGCCGCTGCCGCGGTCGAGCTGCAGGATCCGCAACATCCGCTGGTCGAAACAGCGGCCCAGGTGCAGCAGCAGCGCCACATCCTGACCGAGCCGCATCGGTGCGTGGGTCGGCGGGTGCAGCGACGCGTGCAGGGCATCGAGCGAAAACGTCAGCTCGGTATACACTTGGCGCATCGCCACGCCGGCGCCGCTCGCCGCCGGTTCGAGCGACACCGCCGGCTGCCGCCGGAGCAGATCGTGCGGCCGCGCGCCGGCGACCGCCGCGGCCACGGTATCCACGATCGTCGCCGGGGGGCCGACGCCGTCCTCGGCACTGGGCGGATCGAGGCCGGCAATGCGTTCGGCGGTGTAGGCCAGCAATGGCGCGCCGGCATGCGGCAGCCGCCATTCGCTCACCACCGTCCCGGGGTCCTCGACCTCGCGTCCGAACAGGCGCCGCAGCATCTCCGGCACCGCGGCGGCGGCGGCCAGGGTGTCGCGGTACAGCAGCACGACGTCGCCGTTGCGCAGCGCGAAGGCCTGACCCTCGGTGCGCTCCGCCGATTCCTGCATCACTGCGCGCGCCACCCGGCGGTGATGCGGTCGTGGCCCGGGGGCGGCCAGCCGCGACAGATGCACGGCGACCGCCGACCAGCCGTGCGGCGCCCGCACGACGCGCTCAATGGCGGCCACGAGATGCCGCTCGCCCTGCAGGCTGGACCCGCCCGTCTCGGCGGCGCGCGCGGGTGGCGGCGCGGGCATCGGCACCCGCGGGATGTGGGCGCTCATCGGCGCGGGCGGTATGGCCCGCCGAGGCCCATGCCGATCGACGGTCGTGCGTCGCTGTCGTATCGCGTCGGTCCGGTCAATCCACCACCCGAATCGGTTTCCCCAGCCGTCGCCGGGCGGTTCCAGCCGCGCGCGCGAACGGTCTCGAACAAGCCTTGCGCACGGGGTAGGCTGGTCGCCCATGATTACGATGTCGTTAGCGCCGGCGACGCTGCCGGTCGGGCAGCGCGTCTACGCGATCGGCGACGTGCACGGTTGTGCCGACCGGCTCGAGGCCATGCACGCGCTGATCCGCGACGACCTCGCCGCGAGGGTGGTCGCCGAACCGACGATCGTGCATCTCGGCGACTACGTGGACCGCGGAACGGACAGCGCCGGCGTTATCGCGTGCCTCGTGGGCGGCCTCGTGTGCGGGAGGTGGCCCGAGCCGCCGCCCCGCGTGGTCAATCTGATGGGCAACCACGAGGACATGATGCTGGCGGCCCTCGACGGCGCCGACGCCGACAGCGTGCAGCAATGGCTGGCGAACGGCGGCGCGCACACGCTGGCGAGCTGGGGGGTTTCGCCGCGCACGCCGCCTTCGGGCTGGCGCGCACAGGTGCCCGCCGCACAGCTCGCGCTGCTGCGCCGGCTCGGCCTGTTCCACCGCCAGGGCGGCTACGTGTTCGTGCATGCCGGGCTGCGACCGGGCATCCCGATCGAGCGGCAGACCCGCGAGGACATGCTGTGGATCCGCGAGCCGTTCCTGTCCTCCAAGGCCGCATTCCCGGGCGTCGTGGTGCATGGCCACACGCCCGAGCGCAGCGTCGTCGTGCGGCCGCACCGGATCGGCGTCGACACCGGCGCGGTGATGGGCGGCGTGCTGTCCTGCGCGGTGCTCGAGGGCGACCGGGTCGGGTTTCTGCACGCATGAACGCGATTGCAGCCGCGGCCCGCGAAATGCTTGTCATGCCCGCGCCGCTTCTCTAGGTCGTGTCGAATGCAGCCGGATGACGCTCCCTTGACCCAGGCCCCGCCCGAAGCGGCCGCGACCGATCCCGATCACGACCAGCTCGCCGCGACGGTGCGCCGGCTCGCGCGGGCGAGCGTGCTGGTGGTGGGCGATGCGATGCTCGACCGCTACGTCTACGGCGAGGTCGAGCGCGTGAGCCCGGAGGCGCCAGTGCCGGTGCTGTCGGTGCAGCGCGAGCTGGCGATGCCGGGCGGCGCCGGCAACGTCGTGCGCAACCTGGGCGCGCTGGGCGCCGCCGTCGCGTTCGTTTCGGTGGTCGGCGACGACCAGGCCGGCTCCGACCTGACCGGGCTGATCGGCGGCCAGCCGGGCGTGGAGCCGTGGCTCCTGGTGCAGGGCGGGCGCGCGACCACGGTGAAGACGCGGATGGTCGCGCAGGGGCAGCAGCTGCTGCGCGTCGACCGCGAGGAAATTACTCCCATTCATCCGAAACTGGTGGAGCGGATGCTGCGGATTGCCCGCGACGCGATGGCGGCGACGTCGGTGACGGTGCTCTCGGACTACCGCAAGGGCATGATGGCCGGCGAAGTGGCGGGGCGGCTGGTGGCGGCGGCCAAGCAGATGGCGCGGCCCGTGGTGGTGGACCAGCGCGGCAGCGATTTCGCTCCCTATCATGGCGCCGACGTGGTGCTGGTCTCGCGCCGCGATTTCTCGCGCGCGATCGGGGCGCCGCTGGACGGCGATTTCGATCTGGCGGAGGCGGCGGCCGCGGTGCGCACGGCGCACGGTTTCGGCGCCATCCTCGTCACCCGCGCCGAAGACGGCATGACATTGGTGCATGCCGGCGGCGTCCGCCATTTCCGCGGCGAGGCGGCCGAGGTTTTTGATCTGTCGGGCGCTGGCGATACTGCCGTCGGCACGATCGCGGCGGCGTTGGCGATCGGCGCGCCGATCGAGGTGGCGGCGCGGCTCGCCAACATCGCCGCCGGCATCGCGATGGGCCGCGTCGGCACCGCGGTGGTGCGCGAACAGGACTTTTTGAATGCGCTGTCGCCGGAGGGCGGGGCGCTCCGGAAAATCGTGTCGCGGGAGACGGCGGCCGAACAGGTCGAGCGCTGGCGTCGCCGTGGTTGGCGCGTCGGCTTCGTGCACGGTGCGTTCGAGGGGCCGCGCCCCGGCCACATGCACCTGCTGCAACAGGCGCGCGCGGCCTGCGACCGGCTGCTGGTCGCGGTCGAGGACGACGCGCAGGTCGAGCGCCGCAAGGGCCACGGCCATCCGTTGCAGCCCGACACCACCCGCGCGGCGGGGCTGGCGGCGCTGCCGGGGGTCGATCTGGTGGTGATCAACGAGGAGGAAGGCCCCGGCGCGCTGCTGCGGCTGCTGCGGCCCGAACTGGTCGTCACGGCGGCCGATCCGACGCGCGAGGAACCGGCGGAAGCCGACCTGATCCGCGACTGGGGCGGCCAGGTGATCCAGACCGATCGGCTGGTGGAGACGCCCTGAGAGGGAAACAGGCGAGGGCTCTGCCCTCGACCCGGCAAAGGCCGGCGGCCTTTGCAAACCAATGGATTGCAAAGGCTTCGCCTTTGCTGGGGTCGAGGGGCAAAGCCCCTCGCCTGGCTACTCCGCTCGCAGCGCCACCCGCAAATCGGCGGCGCCGGCGGGGTCCTGCAGTGCGGCAAGGCGCAGTGCCGCGAACCAGGCGAAGCGCTGCAACAGGGCGCGCCGGCGGGGCGTCGGCAGCGGATGCGTCGGGGCGTCGCGGATTATTTCCGCGGCGCCGTCGCACGCCACGATCAGGCCGACCTCGGCCGGCAGCAGGTCGAGTGGAAAATCGTCGTCGACAGCGAAATACAGCACGTCGCTGAACTCGCGATACTCCGGCCATTTGGCGTCGGTCAGGAAATCGCGGAGGCCGGATTTCACCTCGATGCAGACGAAGCCGCCGTCCGGCCGTAGTGCCAGGATGTCGGCGCGGCGGCCGTTGGGCAGCGGCACCTCGTGCACCGGCGCCCAGCCGAGCCGGCCGCACAGGCGCGCGGCCGCGCGCCGCACCGCGAGGCTGCGTTCGGGGAACGTGGGCGCCAGGGACTCGGGAGCGTCGGACACGCCCGGCAGTGTAGCCGGCGTCGGCCGCCGCTACAGCAGCGCGTCGATCGCCTTCGCCAGCGTCACGTCACGCTTGCTCAGGCCGCCCGCGTCATGCGTGCTCAGCACGATCTTCACCCGGTTGTAGACGTTGTCCCATTCCGGGTGGTGGTCCTGCTTCTCCGCCAGCAGCGCCACGCGGCTCATGAACGCCCAGGCCGCGGAAAAATCCTTGAAGCGGAAGTCGCGCACGATCGCGTCGCGACCCTCCGCCATGCGCCAGTCCGGCAGCGCCGCAGGCAGCCCCACGCGTTCCGCCTCGGTCAGTTTCGCGATCATGGCCATGCCTCCATTGCGCTGCCGTGGCGACGGCTTGACCCGTGCGCCGCGCCCATGCGCAGTTCACGAGCATGGCGTCAGATCACGACAGTCCGCGCAAGTTCACAACTCCGCCATCGCCCGCCGAGATCGAGGCGATGGCCGAGCGGGCGCTCGCCGGCATTCCGGCGCGGCTCCGCCAGCATATCCAGAATGTCGGCATCGCCGTCGAGGACATGGCGGACGACGAAACGCTCGACGAGATGGGGATCGACGTCGGCCTGGGACCTGACCGGTCTCTATCGCGGCACGCCGCTGCACCGCCGCAGCTTCGACGAGATCGCCCGCGCGCCCGACCTGATCTTTTTGTATCGACAGCCGATCCTGCTGGAGTGGATCGAAACCGACGAGGACCTGTTCCGCCTCGTGCGGAACGTGCTGATCCACGAGGTCGCACACCATTTCGGCTTCAGCGACGCCGAGATCGAGGCGCTGGAACGCGACGGGGAGTAGCGCGCCTGGCCCCGGGCTGGCGGGACTGCGCGCCGTGCCGTCAATGGTTCGGCGTCGTCACGTCGCCGATGACGGCGCCGCCGACCGCGCCGACCGCGGCACCGGCCAACACTGGCCCGCCGACGACCGCCATGCCGACCGCGCCGACGCCGGCGCCGATCGCGCCGCCCGACAGGGTGCGCTGGTCGCGCTCCGACATGCCGGAGCACGCCGCGAGCGATCCGACACAGAGAACAAGAATCAAGCCGCGTTGAAATCCGGTCACATGGACCTCCTGGAAGATGGAATGAAAGAATTGCAGTCGACCACCAAAGGCCCGCAGCCGCAATGTCTTGCGAGGGGAAGGAACGCTTCAGCTACATGGCTATCCTCATGGCTCCCGGCAAGGCCATTATTGGCCAGAAACGGCCGCGACCGCGGTGAGGCGCTGCACCGAGCGGCTGGTCAGGCCAGCGCCATCGCCACGTGCCGACGCAGCGCCGGCAGCACCTCGGCGCCGAACCACGGGTGGCGCTTCTCCCAGCCGGTGGTGCGCCAGGACGGGTGCGGCAGCGGCAGGTAGCGCGGCAGCGTCGCGCGATAATCCTTCACGCGCTCGGTCATCGGGGCAACGCCGAGGAAGGCGGCCTGGGCGTAGGTTCCGACCAGCAGCGTCAGTTGCACCGCGCCCAGCAACGGCAGCAGCTTCGGGTGCCAGAGCGGGGCGCATTCGGGCCGCGGTGGCGCGTCCCCGCCGCGCGGCAGCCGGCCCGGATAGCACATGCCCATCGGCACGATGGCCACGCGCGCCTCGTCGTAGAATTCCTCCCGGGTCATCCCCAGCCAGGCGCGCAGCCGGTCGCCCGAGGGGTCGTTCCAGGGAATGCCGGTTTCGTGGACCTTCGTGCCCGGCGCCTGGCCGATGATCAGCAGCCGCGCGGTCGCCGACACGCGCAGCACCGGGCGCGGGCCGAGCGGCAGGTCGGTGCAGTGCGTGCAGGCCCGCACCGCCGCCGCGACCTCGGCGAGATCCGCCGTTACGTCCACCGCGCCAGCAGGCGCTCGACATAGGCCGGCACCACCTGCGTCGCCGGCCCGTGCACCGCCTCGTCGAACTGGGAAAAACCTTCCGACGGCTCCAGGTTCAGCTCCACCGTCGTGGCGCGGCCCCGCACCTCGGCGACGAACCCGGCCGCCGGATAGACGCTGCCCGAGGTACCGATCGAGATGAACAGGCCGCAGCTCGCGAGCGCCGCGCCGATGCGTTCCATCTCGTATGGCATCTCGCCGAACCAGACGATGTCCGGCCGCATGCCGCCATCGCGTCGGCAGGCCGGGCACGGCGTCGTGACATCGAGCGGCGCCTTCCAGTCGTGGGTGGCGTCGCAGCGCAGGCAGCGGGCGCGGAACAACTCGCCGTGCATGTGGATCAGCCGCCGGCTGCCGGCGCGCTCGTGCAGGTCGTCGACATTCTGCGTCACCAGCAGGAACGCGCCGGGCCAGCGCCGCTCCAGCGTCGCGAGCGCGAGGTGCGCCGGGTTCGGGGTGACGCGCGCATCCGCAAGCTGCGCCCGGCGGCCGTTGTAGAACGCGTGCACCCGCGCCGGGTCGCGCGCAAACGCCTCCGGCGTCGCCACGTCGTCGAGATTGACCGTGGCCCACACCCCGTCCGCATCGCGGAACGTGGCCAGCCCGGACTCGCGGCTGATGCCGGCACCGGTAAGCACGACGATGCCGGGGGGCTCGGGCATGACGCGGCCATTGTGGCGCTTTCCGGGCCGACCGGCCAGAGCGGACCACCTAGCAGGCCAACAGAATAGCCTTGCGCCGGCGTCGATCGCGAATGCTATCAGGCGTGCGGCCGATACTGGGCCGGACGATTTGGCCGGCCCAAGGCAACAAGTGGAGGTCGCAGAATGACCCGATTGCTTCTCGCCGCCATGCTTCTTGTCGCCGTGCTGGCGCTGCTGCCGCTGGCGGCCCGCGCGCAGACCGAACAGCAGACGCTGGTGGACCGCGCAACGCTGACCGTGCAGGACATGTTCGCACCGGAAGACAACAACGCGCAGCGGTCGATGCTGCCCAAGGCCAAGGGCGTCATGGTCTGCCCGCGCATCTTCAAGGCCGGCTTCATCTTCGGCGGCCAGGGCGGCGACTGCGTGCTGGTCTCGCGCGGCCCCGCGGGCTGGTCGGCGCCGGCGTTCTACGAGATGGGCAGCGGCAGCTTCGGCCTGCAAGCCGGCGTGCAGGACAGCGAAGTCGTCTTCCTGATCCTGACCGACCGCGGCCTGCAGGCGGTGCTCGACAGCCAGTTCAAGATCGGTGCCGACGCCACCATCGCGGTCGCGACGATCGGCGCCGGCGTCGAAGGCGACACCACCGCGGCGCTGCGCGCCGACATCATCGCGTTCGCCAAGAACCGCGGCCTGTTCGCCGGGGTGTCGCTGCAGGGCAGCCTGATCAGCTCGAGGAGCGATTGGGACCAGGCGTATTACGGCCGGCCGCTGGCGGCGCCGCAGATCGTGTCGCAGAACGAGGCCAGCAATCCCGGCGCCGCGCCGCTGCGCGAGATGCTGGCGCGCTACGCCGGCGGGTAGCCGAACCGGCACCTCCGGGGCTAGTGTGCCGGCCGATGTCCGGCACCGGCCCGTTCTGGAAGACCAAGCGGCTCGACGAGATGAGCGAGGCCGAGTGGGAGTCGCTGTGCGACGGCTGCGGCCGCTGCTGCCTGCACAAGCTGCGCTACGAGCAGACCGAGGCGCTGGCCTTCACCAACGTCGCCTGCCGGCTGCTCGATCTCGGCACCTGCCGGTGCGGCGACTACCCGAACCGGCGCGAGCGCGTACCCGACTGCGTGCAGCTGACCCCCGAGGCACTGCGCGAGATCGACTGGCTGCCGCCCTCCTGCGCCTACCGACGGATCGCCGAGGGCAAGGACCTGCTGTGGTGGCATCCGCTGGTCTCCGGCGACCCGGAGACGGTGCATGCCGCCGGCATCTCGGTGCGCGGCCGGGCGGTCAGCGAGAAACGGGCGGGGCCGCTCGAACACCATGTCGTGGACTGGCCCGGCAACGCGCCGCGTGCGCGCCGGCTCCGCGTGCCAGCGAAGGAGACCACAAGATGATGCGCGATGCGCTGTTCGGCGGCGTCAATGCCGCCGTGCTCACGCCGATGCACGCCGACCTCTCGGTCGACCTCGACCGGATGGCGGCGCATTGCCGCTGGCTGCTGGCAAACGGCTGCAACGGGCTGGCGATCCTCGGCACGACGGGCGAGGCCAACAGCCTGGGCGTCGCCGAGCGCATGGCGGTGATCGAGGGCCTGATCGCGCGCGGCATTGCACCGCGCGTGCTGCTGCCGGGCACGGGCACCACGGCGATCACCGACACCGTGACGTTGACGCGACATGCCGCCGAGCACGGCTGCCGCGGCGCGCTGCTGCTGCCGCCGTTCTACTACAAGAACCCGTCCGAGGACGGGCTGTTCGGCTATTTCTCGGAAGTCGCCAACCGCGTCGGCGGCGACATCCGGCTGTATCTGTACCACTTTCCCGCGCAGTCGGCGGTGCCGGTGACGGTCGCGCTGCTCGAACGGCTGTTGCGTGCGTTCCCCGGCGTGTTCAAGGGGGTCAAGGACAGCAGCGGCGATTTCGCCAATACCGCGGCCTACGTGCGCAACTTCGCCGCGCAGGGGTTCGAGGTCTATTGCGGCGACGACGGCGCGCTGCGGGCGCTGCTGCAGGAAGGCGGCGCCGGCTGTATCACGGCGGCCAGCAACGTCGGCAGCGCCGTCAGCGCGATGGTCTACGCCAACTGGGACCACGACATCGGCGCGCAGGCACAGGCGACGCTCGCGGCGATCCGCAAGGCGGTGACCTCGGCGGCGCTGATCCCCGGCCTGAAGTCGCTGATCGCGCGCCACACCGGCGATGCCGCGTGGAAACGCATGCGCCCGCCGCACATGGCGCTGTCGGCGGAGGCGGAGGCGCGGCTGTTCGCGACCTTCGACGCCTGCGGCCTCACGCTCGCGGCCGCGTGACGCGACAGCTTCGGGGGGACCGGCCAGTGACCGAGGATTTTCGCGACCTGCTGGAGGCGGACGCGGCGCGCCGCGCCCACAGCATCGCCACGGCGCCGGCACCGGTTGCCGAGCATTCCCCGTCCTGGGAGCTGCGCTTCCGGCTGGTCAACACGTTCCCGCGCTTCACCCGGCCGCTGTTTGCGTCGCTGCGCGCGACGCTCGCGCCGTACGGCTACACGCTGTCGCCGCTGCACCCGGCGCACGACCTGAGCCGGCCGGTGATGCAGACGGAGCTCGGCCGCGTCGGCGGCGACGAGCCGACCCGTTACGCGCCGCTGGTGTTCGAGTTGGAGCCGCCGACCTCCAACGTGCGGGTCTATGTACGCCAGTTCGGCGGCCGCGCCGCACCGGATTTCACCGAGCGCCGCCTCGACCTCGGCGGCTCGCTCGACCTGCCGGGGCTGGAGGCGATCCTGAAGGACTATGTTCGTTGCATGCTGGAGGCGCCGCACTCCGCCGCCGCGTGAAGGATCCTTTGCCCGTCACCCCGCGCCGATCGGCATTTCCGGCACGTCGGCGGGAACCAGCAGGGGTGCTGCGGTCGCGGCGATGATGGCGGCGACGGTGACGCCCGGCGCGCGCTCCTGCAGCAGCAGCCCTTCCGGCGTCGGGTGCAGCACCGCGAGATCGGTCACGATCAGGCTCACCTGACGCGACGACGTGGGCGGCAGCGTGAGCTGCGGCACGATCTTGGACTGGCCGCGCGCGGTGTGCTGCATCGCGACGATGACCCGCCGCGCGCCGGTCACCAGATCCATCGCCCCGCCCATCCCCGGCACCAGCTTGCCCGGCACCATCCAGTTGGCCAGTCGCCCGCGCGCGTCCACCTCCAGCCCGCCGAGCACGGTCATGTCGAGATGGCCGCCGCGGATCAGCATGAACGAGAACGCGGAATCGAAGCTCACGGCGCCGGGCAGCGCCGAGATGAAGCCGCCGCCGGCATCGGTGAGGTTCGGATCCTCCATGCCGTCCGGCGGCGGCGAACCGAGGCCGATGATGCCGTTCTCGCTCTGGAACGCGACGTCCAAGCCGCGCGGCACGTATTTCGCGACCAGCGTCGGCAGCCCGATGCCGAGATTGACCAGCGTGCGGTCGCGCAATTCCAGCGCCACGCGGCGCGCGATCAGCTCCTTCGCGTCCATCAGCGCGGCCTTTCCACCAGATGGTGTACCAGGATCCCCGGCGTGCGCACGGCATCGGGCGGCAGCACGCCGATCGGCACGACCTCGTCGGGCTCGGCGATCACGCAGTCGGCCGCGAGCGCGATCACCGGGTTGAAGTTGGTGGCGGTGAGCCGGTAGGTGAGGTTGAAGCTGTAGTCGGCCTCGTGCGCGTGGATCAGCGCGAAGTCGGCGCGGATCGGCAGTTCGAGCAGGAACTCGCGACCGTCGATGGTGATGACCTGCTTGCCGTCGGCGACCGAGGTGCCGATGCCGGTCGGCGTCAGCACGCCGCCCAGGCCGCCGCCGCCGGCGCGGATGCGTTCGGCGAGCGTGCCCTGCGGCACCAGCTCGACCTCGATCTCGCCCGCGATCATCTTCTGCTGGGTGACCGGGTTGGTGCCGATATGCGAGGCGACCACCCGGGCGACGCAACCGGCATCGATGAGGCGGCCGACGCCGACGCCCGGCCGGGCGGTGTCGTTGCCGATGATCGTCAGCCCGCGCGCGCGGCGGCTGACCAAGGCGTCGAGCACACGGGTCGGCGTGCCGACGCCCATGAAGCCGCCGAACAGCACGCTGGCGCCATCCGGGATCAGCTCGGCCGCCTGGATGGCCGAAATGGCTCGCCGCATCGTGGGGCCTGCGAGTTGAGAGGAGGAATCGCAGCGTAGCGGCGGATCGATGCGACCTGCAACGCCCGGCGATGGGACGCCGTGCGCCGTTCAGGCAAGCTCGGAACTGATGACGAACCTCACGCCGCGGCCGGTCAGCCGCTCCCGCGCCAGGTCCAGGGTCGAGCGGTTGCCCGGCCCTGGCAGGCCGATGCCGCGCGATGCGTCCTCGATGACGCAGGTTTCGTAGCCGAGGCCGGCCGCGTCCTCGGCCGACCAGGCGACGCAAAAATCGGTCGCCAGACCGCACAGAAACAACCGCCTGAATCCACGCGAGCGCAGCCAGCCGTCGAGGCCCGTCGGCGTCGAGCGGTCGTTCTCGAAGAACGCCGAGTAGCTGTCGATGTGCCGGAACGTGCCTTTGCGGATGATTACCGCAATGCGCGCCTGCGCAATGCCCGGGTGGATCGCCGCGCTCTCGCTGCCCTGCACCGCATGATCCGGCCACAGCGTCTGCGGGCCATTGGGCAAAAGATGTCGTCGAACGGGGCGCGGCCGGGGTGCGAGGACGCGAACGAGATGTGGCCTTGAGGGTGCCAGTCCTGCGTCGCGAAGGCGTGCCGAAACGGGCCAGCGAGAAGCGAATTGATGGCCGGCACCACCGCGTCGCCGTCCGCCACCGGCAACTCGCCGCCCGGCATGAACGTCGGCTGCACATCGATGATCCCCAGAATGTCGGTGGCCGGGTCGAGGGCGATGCGGCTCATGGCTTTTTCCCTTTGACCGCCGGCGGGGCGAGCGCCTTGTCGGGGTAGCGGCACCACTCGGCGCCGACGCAGCGCCAGCACTCCGGCGCGCGCGCCTTGCAGACGTAGCGCCCGTGCAGGATCAGCCAGTGATGCGCGTCGCGCAGCAATTCCTTCGGCACACGCTTGAGCAGCCCGTCCTCGACCTCGCGCGGCGTCTTGCCGGGCGCGATGCCGGTGCGGTTGCCAAGACGGAAAATATGCGTGTCCACCGCCATTGTCGCCTCGCCGAATGCGACGTTCAGCACCACGCTCGCGGTCTTGCGGCCGACCCCGGGCAGCGCCTCCAGCGCCTCGCGGTCGGCCGGCACCTCCCCGCCGTGCCGCTCCACGAGCAGCCGCGCGAGGGCGGCGACGTTCTTCGCCTTGCCCTGCCACAGCCCGATCGAGCGGATGAACGGGCCGATCCCGGCCTCGCCCAGCGCCGCCATCGCCTCCGGCGTCGGTGCGGCGGCGAACAGCGCCGGCGTCGCCTTGTTCACCGCCGCGTCGGTGGTCTGCGCGGACAGCACGACCGAGACCAGCAGCTCGAACGGATTTGTGTAGAGCAGCTCGCTGCGCGGATCAGGGTTGGCGCGGGCCAGCGCCTCCAGGAAACCGGCCACCTCCGCCCGCGTCATCACGCGGCGGCCGGCGGCGGGGCGGCGTGGCTTGGGCGCGGCGGGCGGCATGCCGGAGTGTTGCGGGCCAGGGCCCGGCTGACAAGGCGTGCGCGCGTGCTACATGTCGCGGATGCAGGCGGAGAGTTTGATCTTCGAGGCCGTGATCGTGCCGCATCGCAGCCTGTCGCGGCGCGGCCTGTGGCGGCTGCTCGCGGCGATCGCGGCGCTCTGCGCTCTGAACGCCACGGTTGCGATCCATATCGGCGCCTGGCCGGTGGGCGGTTTCACCGGCGTCGAACTGCTGCTCGCGGCGGTGCTGTTCCGGCTCAACGCCACCTCGGCGCGGGCCAGCGAACTGCTGCTGTTGACCAGCGAACGGCTGCGCATCATCCGCACCGACCCGAAGGGCCGCCGCGAGGAGCGCGTGTTGCCGCCGCATTGGCTCACGGTGTCGCTGGAGGAGCGGCCCGGCCGGGTGCCCGGCCTGTGGCTCGGCACCCGCGGCGAGCGGGAGGAAGTCGGGAATTGCCTGGGCGAGGAGGCAAAGCGCGATCTGGCGCGGGCATTGCGGGAGGCGCTGGACCGCTGGCGCAACCCGCGGTTCG
Organism: uncultured Solirubrobacterales bacterium; assembly: GCA_963697635.1. GTDB lineage: Bacteria > Pseudomonadota > Alphaproteobacteria > Acetobacterales > Acetobacteraceae > CAJCJG01. The sequence continues at coordinate 164,737 of CAVOOS010000021.1, forward strand.
ATAATCCGCAGCTTCAGGAATAGGCAAGGCGAGGGCGCTGCCCTCGACCCGCTGGGGCCGTAGGCCCCTGACCCCGATGTTTAAGTCGGCGTCTCCGGGGCCAGCGACTTGACGAGGTCGAGCACGCGCTTGCGCACCGCGCCGTCGGTGATGCGGTAGTAGGCGCGCACCAGATCGAGCGTTTCCCGGCGGTTCATCGCCTCGTCCGCACCGGCAAAGCCTTCCTGCGCCTCGGCGAACGCAAGGTGCGCCGGCCGCCGCCGATCGTGTTGCTCTGCCCGCCATAGACGTTGGCCAGCGGCTCCGGCATGTCGTCGAAGAAGAAGCTGATCGGCACGTCGAGCACCCGCGACAGGTCGAACAGCCGCGAGGCGCCGACGCGATTGACGCCGCGCTCGTATTTCTGCACCTGCTGGAACGTCAGCCCGAGCGCCTCGCCCAGCCGCTCCTGCGACATGCCCATCAGAGTGCGCCGCAGACGGATGCGCGATCCGACATGCACGTCGATCGGGCTCGGTCGGGGTTCCTTGTCCAAAGCGACATCGTCCATAGCCGATCCCCGGTTGCAAAACTGTCCCGATTGCGAATGCCGAACCGGTTGCCGAACACTTAACGGCACAACCGGAAGACGTCAACGAAATCCTCTTTCAACGATCATTTTCTAAAATTCGAGGCGATTTTCCGGTGCGGTCGCAAATCCCACCGCGAGGCGAGGCCCGCGAGCAGCGCAAATCCAGCCAATGCGGCCGGTATGACGAGCCCAAACCGCGCGAACGGCGTCGGCGGAAGCGCGCCTGGCAGCGCCACCACGACCGTCCCCTGCAGCCCTATTCCGAGCCGGGCCAGTTCCCGCCCGTTCGCGTCGAACCCGGCGGAAATGCCGGTGTTGGCGGCGCGCATCAGCGGCAACCCCTCCTCGACCGCGCGCATCCGGGCCGCCGCGAGGTGCTGGCGCGGGCCGCTCGAATTGCCGAACCAGGCGTCGTTGGTCACGTTCACCATCCACGCCGGCCGATCCGCCGCGTCGACCACCTGGCCCGGGAAGATCGCCTCGTAGCAGATCAGCGGCCCGACCGGCGGCAGGCCGGGCACGTGCAGCGTGCGCGGCCCCGGCCCCGGGACGAAGCCGCCGCCCGGCACCAGTTGCACCGCGAGCGGCACCCAGCCGGGCGAGTATTCGCCGAACGGCACCAGGTGCCACTTGTCGTAGATCGCCGCCGGCGGCTGCGGGCCGACCAGGGCGACCAGGCTGTTGCGCGGCCGCTCCTCCGCATCGAACCGCACGCTGCCGACCAGCGCCGGCGCGCCGTCGGTCGAGTCGGCAATCGCGGCGCGGGCACCGGCGTCGCTGTCGACCAGGAACGGGCTCGCCGTTTCCGGCCAGACCACGACGTCGGTTGCCCCCGGCGCGCGGATGCGGGCCAGCGAAAGCCCACGTTCGGTCAGCACCAGATAGTGTCTGGAAGATGCCGATCGCCCGCGCCCGGTCCCATTTCTGGCCCTGGGCCACGTTGCCCTGCACCAGCACGACCTCGACGCCGGGCGCCGGCGGCGGCGGTGCCGACAGACGCCACGCGCCGAACCCGGCCCAGGCGACCAGGCCGGCGGCGCCGATCGCCATCGCCCGACGGCCCAGCGCCGGCGTCGTCGCCAGCAGCACGGTCAGCAGCGTCAGTCCGGGCATGCCGATCCAGGCGGCCGGCTGGATGAAGATGTCTCCGAGCATGCCCGGCATCGTCCAGACGGCGCCCCAGGGGTTCCACGGGAAACCGGTCGCGACGAACTGGCGCGCAGGTCGAGCAGGGCCCAGGCGCCGGCGAGTGCGGAAGCCCGCGGCCAGCCCGGCGCGGGCAAGTCGCGCAACGCCGCATGCGGCTGCGATGAACAGCGCCATGACCGCGGCCAGCGCCGGCACCGCCAGCGGCACCAGCCACCAGAAGCGCGCGGCCTCGACCAGGATCGCCTCGGTGATCCAGTAGAGCCCGATCAGGTGGTGCCCGAAGCCGAACCAGAAGCCGCGCAGCAGTGCTCCGCGCCACGTGCGCGCGCCGTCGATCAGCGCCAGCAGGCCCGGCACCGCGACCAGCAGCGCCGGGAGCACGTACAGCGGCGGCAACGCCAGCGCCGAGAGCAGCCCCAGCGCGGCGGCGGCCGCGTGGGCTCGCCAGCCCGAGAGCATCGCGAGGCGCGCGAGCGAGGAATACCACAGGCCGCGCCAACGCACCCGGAGCACTCGGCGCGCCCGGGTGGACCGGGTCGCCAGGATCACGATGGTCACAACGATCGCAAGGGTCGCCAACACGGCGACGGCCGCATGGAAATGCGGCAACCGGCTCATTGCGAGCAGGTCGGGCGCGCCGGCGCGCAGCCGTCACGATCCAGCGCCGCGACGGCGGGCGCCGCGAGCCGGGGCGCGGTCATGATCACGTTGAAGCGGGCCATTTCGGCGGCTATTCCAGTGCGTCGCGCACCTGGCGCTCGTAATGGCGGTAGTATTTGTCGGTCACCAGGTCGGTCTTGACCACCACCGCGACGTCGGTGGTGTTGAACTGGCGGTCGATCACCGCGCCGTCGCCGACGAAGCCGCCGAGCCGCAGGTAGCCTTTGATCAGCGGCGGCAGCGCGACCAGCGCCGTTCGCGCGATCGAGTGTCAGTCGGGTCGCAGCCGGCGCATCTCCACGTAGCGGTGCGGCAGCGCGCGCGGCCGCAACGGCGGGCGGCGCGAGGTGATTGTGGTACAGATAGGTCAGCTCCGCCGCGAGCGCGTCCGGATCGGTGCCGGGCAGGCTGGCGCAGCCGAACATCAGGTCGATGCGGTGGTGGAACACATACGCGGCGATGCCGCGCCACAGCAACTGCATCGCCGCGCGGTTGCGATAGTCGGCGTGCCACGCAGGAGCGGCCGAGTTCCAGGACGTTGCCGGGGAAGCGTCGATCACCGCGGAATGTCGTATTCGTCGGCCGAGTAGAACCGGCCGATGCGCTCGGCCGCGGCCTCGCGCGGATCAGCCGGTAGGTGCCGACCACGCCCTCCGGCCCCGGGCCGATCGCATGGTCGACCACCAGCAGATGGTCGGCGACGGCGTCGAATGCGTCGCGGTCGCGGTGGGACCGCGCGCGCATCCTCGCCCGGCACCGGCGCCCAGTTCCTCGTAGAACACGCGGTAGCGCAGCGCCTGCACCGCATCGATCTCGTCCGGCGTGGTGGCGATGCGCACGCCCAGATTGCCGCCGCGCAGTTCGCCGAAGCCCGATTGCAGGCCGCTCTGCTCCGGCGCCGGGCCGCCGGGCGGCAGCACCGTCACCGCCTCGCCTCGGTCGGGCCGCGGTCGGCCGGCGCATCGGCCGCGGCGCGCCCGGCGGCAGGCTGCGGCGCCGCCGCTTCGCCGCTTGCGGCCGAACAGCTCCAGCCGCAGCGACACGAGGTCGAAGCCAAGCCGGGCGGCGATTGCCTGCAGCAGCGCGCTCGTGCTCGGCGTCCTGAGAACTCGATCACCTTGCCGGTCTCGACGTCGATCAGGTGGTGATGCGGTCCATGCTCGCTGGGCTCGTAGCGCGCGCGGCCGCCGCCGAAATCGCGCCGCTCCAGGATGCCGTTTTCCTCGAGCAGGCGCACGGTGCGATAGACCGTCGCGATCGAGATGCGGCTGTCGAGGGCGGTGGCGCGGCGATACAGCTCCTCGACGTCGGGATGGTCGCCGGCGTCCGACAGCACGCGGGCGATGACGCGGCGCTGGCCGGTCATCTTCAGGCCCCGTTCGACGCACAGGCGCTCGATGCGGCTTTCCATCCTGTCCCCAGCGACCCCGTTTCCCGCAACCGGAAGCGGATCGCGTCCTGCCTGGACCGACCCACGCCGCGGCGTGCGTGCCCGCTGCCCCGGCCCGTCGAGCTGGCCCGACGGGCTGACGCGCTGCGACATGCAGGGGAGGTTACATGGCCGAGGCGGCGGGAGGCAAACCGCCCTGCCGCCGCCTGCGCCGGTCCGGTTCGAAGGCGGGGAAGCGGATGCGCCGGCGTTACTTGCGGCCGCGCGGCTTGGTGCCGAGGCCGATCTTCTTGGCCAGCGACGAACGGTGGCGGGCGTAGTTCGGCGCCACCATCGGATAGTCCGACGGCAGGCCCCAACGCTCCCGGTACTGCTCGGGCGTCATGTTGTAGGCGGTCTTGAGGTGGCGCTTCAGCATCTTGAGCTTCTTGCCGTCCTCCAGGCAGACGATATGGTCGGGGAACACCGACTTCTTGACCGGAACCGCCGGCTGCGGCTTGTCGGGTTGCGACGGCTCCTTGCCGACGCCGGCTAGCGTCCGATAGACGTCCTGGATCAACGCGGGCAGCGCATCGGGCGTGACAGAGTTGTTCGAGACGTGGGCCGAGACGATCTGGGCAGTCAGTCCCAGCACATCGGCCTGTTGCATGTTGTCGGTCATCAAGCTCCCTTTCGAACCGCAGGACTTGCGCCATATAGGTGAGGGTCGGCGCGTTTCGCAACGGATATTTCGCACGAAAGAAACTGACCAGTCATGCGCAAGATGAGCGACTCGCCGGCAGCGATGGCCGAATTGGCCGCAGATCGCACGCTCGACATTACCGGACAGGTCTGCCCGATGACGTTCGTGCGCACGCGGCTCGCGCTTGACTGCATGGCGAGCGGACAGACATTGCTGGTGTTGCTGCGCGGTGACGAACCGCGCCGCAATGTCCCCGCAACGGCCGCGGCGCAGGGCCACGCGGTGCTGGCGCAGCGGGACGGAGCCGACGGCGTCACCCGCCTGTGGCTGCGCCGGGGCTGAGCGGACAGGCGAGCAACAGCGCGTCCGATCCGTCCCGATAGTAGTTTTTGCGGCGCCCGACCTCGGCATAGCCGGCCGACGAATACAGCGCGCGGGCCGCGAGATTGGCCGGCGCCACTTCCAGAAACATCTTGCGTGCGCCGCTGGCGGCGGCCTTGTGCTCGGCCGCGCGCAGCAGCGCGTGGCCGCGCCCGCCGCGCCGCGCTGCCGGTATCACGGCAAGCGTGAGGATCTCCGCCTCGTCGGCGGCGACGCGCGCCAGCACGAACCCGGCCTCCGGGCACACGAAGCCGAACACGCTCGGCAGCGCGAGCTGGTTCGCGAACGTCGCCGCATCCCAGCGCTCCGGCGGCGGAAACGCGAGGGCGTGCAGCGCCGCCATGGCCTCGGCGTCCGGCGGCGCGGCCGGGATCGGCCGGGCGATCATCCGGCGGGCGGCGGTCGCAGCCCGCCGGCGGGCAGCCGCGCCTCCGGCGGATCGACGTAGAGCGGCTGCGCGGCCAGCGGCGGCAGCATGCCAGCCATCCGCCGCGCGCCGACCCGCGCGACATCGGCCGCACGCGGCATCCGGGCGTCGCTGAGCTGCACGTCGTCGCCGCGCGCGGCGAGCCGCGCGGCAACCGCGATCGCGGCGTCGCCGGTGACCACAACCTTGCCGGCCGGCCGCGGCAGGGCGTCGAGCGAAACCGGCTGGGCCGCCGCGCCGGTGTCGAGAAAAATCCGGCCGCGCCGGTTGTCGATGGCGCACCAGACCGCGCGGTCGCCGGGCGGCAGCGCCTCGGCGAGCGCTTCGGCTACCGTCACGCCGACCAGCGGCCGGCCCGCCGCGAGCGCAAGGCCGTGCGCGAGCGACAGCGCCGCCCGCAGCCCGGTGAAACTGCCCGGCCCGACCGTGACGGCGATCGCGTCGAGATTGCCGGCCGGCACGGCGGCTTCGTCCAGCACTGCCGCGACCATCGGCGCGAGCGCCGCCGCCTGCCCGCGGTCGCCGCGCTGCGCCCGCTCGGCAATGACCACGCCGTCCCGCACGAGCGCGGCGGACGCGCAGGCGAGCGCGGCATCCAGACCGAGGATCAGCATGGGGCAGTCTAGCGCCGGCGCGCGGCGGCCCGCGAACGGTTCAGACGACCTCGCACGCGTCGGCAAAATCGAGCCGCGGGTTGCGCGCGAACACTTTGCTCGCGTCGCCGTGGCCGAGATTGATCAGGAAGTTGGATTTCCAGCCGTTTTCGGCGAAGAACGCCTCGTCGACCTTGGCCCTGTCGAAGCCGGACATCGGCCCGCAGTCGAGCCCGAGCGCGCGCGCGGCGATGATGAAATAGGCGCCCTGCAGCGTGCCGTTGCGGAACGCCGTCTCCTGCGCCAGCGCCTCGTTGCTGGCGAACCAGGCGCGGGCATCGACGTGCGGGAACAGCTTCGGCAGCTGCTCGTAGAATTTCGGGTCGTAGGCGACGATCACCGTCACCGGCGCCGCCATCGTCTTCGCCGTGTTGCCGGCCGACAGCGCCGGCCGCAGCTTCTCCTTGGCTTCCGGCGTGCGCACGAACAGGAAGCGCGCCGGGCGAGCAGTTGGCCGAGGTCGGGCCGAACTTCATCAGGTCGAACACCGCGTGCAGATCGTCGTCGGTGACCGGCTGGTCGGTCCAGACTTGTTGTGGGTACGCGCCTCGCGGAACAGCGGTCGAGCGCCGCCGGCATCGAGCGTCATGGCAGCCTCGTTTCGGTTGATGCCGTGTAGCTAGGATCCGGCTGCGTCAGGCTGGCAAGCGCCACCATCAGAAGGCGACCTGCTCGACCGCGACGCACTTCCGGCACGTAATGCCGCAGCATGTTCTCGATGCCGTGCTTCAGCGTCGCGCTGGACGACGGGCAGCCGCGAGCACGCGCCCTGCATGTGCAGCCGCACCATCCCGTCGCGGTAGCCGCGGAACACGATGTCGCCGCCGTCGCCGGCCACCGCCGGGCGCACCCGCGTGTCGAGCAGCTCCTTGATCTGGGCGACGATCTCGCGGTCCTCCGGCGCGACGTCCTCATCGGGCGCGTCGTCATCGGCGCCCTCGATCACCGGGCGGCCGGCGACGAAATGCTCCATGATGGCGCCGAGCACCTGCGGCTTCAGCGCCTGCCAGCGAGTGCTCGTCGGCCTTGGTGACGGTGATGAAGTCGCCGCCGAGGAACACGCGCGCGACGCCGGGCAGCGCGAACAGCGCGCCGCCAGCGGGCTGCGGGCGGCGGCCTCGGGCGAGGCGAAGTCGGCGGTGCCGGCGCCCATCACGTCGCGCCCAGGCAGGAACTTCAGCGTGGCGGGGTTGGGGGTGCCTTCGGTCTCGATGAACATCGCTCTGGTCCTGCGCCACGGACCCGCGCGCCCGAACTGGATGCGGTTGGTCCTGATTGACGCTAGATTGCGCGACTCGGGGGCAATGACAAGGGCAGCGGCGCCACTACCAGACGGGCGTCGCCGGCACGCCAATGACCAACTGGTGCAGATGCAGGCACCGCGATCCACACCAGGATGCCGAGCACGGGCGGAATCCAGCCGATTTCGCGCGCCATCAGCCGGTTGCGCCCGGCAAGGATGGCGGCGAACGGCAGGCGCGACGTGACCGGAAACAGTTTTTCTGCCTTTTCCGGGTCGCGCCGCGCGAGTTTCATGTCCTGCGCGGGCACGCCGAGCAGCACGGTCAACAGAAACGTCCCGAAGAACACCAGCGAGGCGGTGTCGCCGTTGGCGACCAGATGCGCGCCGCTCCACAGCCCGATCGCGGTCATCAGCGGGTGGCGGGTGACGCGGGCGATGCCGCGCGGGCCTTCGCCGCCGCCGCGCGCGGGCACGAAGGCGGCGACGAAGAACACGAACGCCACCAGCATCACGGCGTCGATCACCGCGACCAGCCAGGGCGGCGCGTACCAGAGCGGCGTGGTCTCGGCGCTGCGGAAGCCGAGGATCAGCAGCACCAGTAACACGGCGGAGAGGATCGAATACACCGCGGCAAAGCGGCGCTCGCCGAGCGGGCCGGCCACGGTCGCGCGCAACGGCGTGCCGGAGACGCCGAGATGCAGCGCGAGCCACAGCACCGCGGCAGCGATTTCGAGACCCATCGGCGTCCCCCTCCGGCCTGGGCAAGCAGTAGCGGCGTGCGCCGATCGTTGCATCCTGGGCGAAAGGCGGGGAGCCGAGTGAGCCGCTCGCGCGTGATCAGAGCAGCTTCTCACAAAATAAAGAGCCGGCCGACAAGTGTTGAGAGCAGCCGGGCGCCGGGAGCATCTTCGGCCCGCACAGAGGCCAGCAAGGGGCGGCCATGCCGGAATTCGAGACCTTCGACGCCGTCGTTCTCGGCAGCGGCGAGGCGGGCAAGTCGATCGCCTGGCATCTTGGCAGTGCCGGGCAGCGGGTCGCGGTGGTCGAGCAGACCTATGTCGGCGGTTCCTGCCCCAATATCGCGTGCCTGCCCAGCAAGAACATCATCCACAGCGCAAGCATCGCCCGCGCGGTCCTGACGAGCGCCGGGTTCGGAACGCATGCCGCGGGCGTCACGGTTTCGATGCGCGAGGTGCAGGCGCGCAAGCGGGCGATGGTGCAGAACCTGATCGCCATGCACTTGCGGAAGTTTTCCGCGAGCGGCTGCGAAATTGTGATGGGTCGCGGCCGTTTCGTCGGCGAACGCACGATCGAGGTCGCTCTGAACGGCGGCGGCAGCCGGACGTTGCGTGGTGCGCGGGTGTTCCTCGATCTCGGCGCGTTCGCCTCGGTTCCGGAGCTGCCGGGGCTCGCCGAAGCGGCGCCCCTCACGCACGTGGAACTGCTCGATCTGGAAACTTTGCCCGAGCACCTGCTGGTCCTTGGCGGCGGATACGTCGCGCTGGAGTTGGCGCAGGCCATGCGCCGGCTCGGCAGCCGCGTCACCGTCCTCGAACGCAGCGAGCGCTTTCTGGTCCGGGAGGACCCCGATATCGCCGAAGCCGTGCAGAAGCTGATGGCCGATGAGGAGGTGGAGGTGGTGACCTCTGCCGATGTACGGAGCGTGTCCGGCCGATCCGGCGCGGCGGTCACGGTCAACGCGACCGTCGCCGGGAGGGCGCGGGCGTTCGCGGGCTCGCATCTGCTGGTGGCACTCGGGAAGTCGCCGAATACCGGCGGGATCGGCCTCGAACGGGCGGGCGTCGAGGTGAGGCCCGCCGGCTACGTGCGCGTGAACGACCGGCTCGAAACGACCGCGGCCGGGGTTTGGGCGATGGGCGACTGCGCCGGCAGCCCGGCGTTCACGCACATGGCGTTCGACGATTTCCGGATCGTCCGCGACAACCTGGCCGGCGCGCATCGCACGACCGTGGGCCGGCAGGTGCCGAACTGCCTGTTCATCGAGCCGGAACTGGCGCGGATCGGCCTGAACGAAACGGAGGCCCGGCAGCAAGGCGTGGCGTATCGGCTGGCCGAACTGCCGGCGGCCACGATCCTGCGGACCCAGACGACCGGCGAGACGCGCGGCAAACTGAAGGCGCTGGTGGGAGCGGATGACCGCATCCTCGGCTTCACCGCGTTCTGTGCGCGTGCCGGCGAGATGCTGCCGCCGGTCCAGCTCGCGATGGCCGCGGGGCTGCCCTACCAGGCCATTCGGGAGCTGATCGTCGCCCACCCCACCTATGCGGAGGGGCTGGTGAGCCTGTTCTCCAACGTGCCGCAGCGCCCTTCCTGATCATCCGCTGTGTGCCGCCGAGCCGGCCGGTGCCCATGATCGAGGAATCGGCGGGGCACTTTTCGCAATACGCCGGCTGGGCCTAAGCTTCCGTCCAACAGTCGGGGGAAACAGCAATGGCCAAAATCGTGCGGGTGCAGGCGAGCGCGCATTCGCGGGCGTTTTCCGGCGATCTGGTGCGGCTCGGGCTCGGCGCCAACACCAAGCGGGACTGCGTGGTGGTACGCGTCACCGCCGACGACGGCACGGTCGGCTGGGGCGAGGCGCATCACGGGCAGAACCCGACGGCGATGGCCGAGGTGGTGGAGAAAGGGCTCGGCTCGCTGATCATCGGCGCCGACCCGTTCGATTCGGAGGGGATTTTCGCCAAGCTGTTCCGCCAGCAGGTGGTGACGCACGGGCTTGGCGCCGGCAGCGTGATCGCGTTGTCCGGTATCGACATCGCGCTGTGGGACCTGAAGGGCAAGCTGATGGGGCAGCCGGTGTACCGATTGCTGGGCGGGGCGCGGAAGAAGATCCGGGCCTACGCCGGCGGTCTGTCGCTCGGGTTCAAGCCGCCGGAGGTGCTGGAGGGCGAGGTCCGCGCCCTGGTCGATATCGGCTACACCGCGATCAAGCTGCGGGTCGGCGACCATCCGAAGCGCGATGCGGAGCGGGTCGGGCATATCCGGAAAACGTTCGGCGACGCGCTCGACATCGCGGTCGATGCGGCGACGCGCTACACGCCGCTCGACCTGCCCGAAGTGCTCGCGTACTGCGAGAAGTACCGGGTGTACTGGCTGGAGGAGCCGTTCACGCCGGACAACCTTTCCGCGTATGCCGACCTCGCGCGGCGCACCCCGGTGCCGATCGCGGCCGGCGAGAACCACTACACGCGGCAGGCGTTCCGCGATCTTTTTTCCCAGGGCTGCATCACCATCGCCCAGGCCGACTGCACCAAGGCCGGCGGCATCAGCGAGGTGAAAAAAATCATGGACATGGCGGCGGCGTGGCATTTCTGGGCGGCGCCGCACACGAGCCACACGATCATCTCGACGGCCGCCAACGTGCATCTGCTGGGGGCGCTGCCGAACGCGCTGATCTTCGAGGCCGACGTGGGCGGCATCAACCCGTTCCGCACGCACCTCGCCGGCGCCGCGTACCAGGTGGTGGACGGCCATATCGAAGCGCCCGACCGGCCGGGGCTGGGCTTGGAGATCGACGAGGCGGTGCTGGCGGCGCATCCGGGCATCCCCGGCCCGTGCTACATTCCCGGCGCCTGATCCCGACCAAGAAACGACACCAGGAGAACGTCCATGCGGCTCGGCATGTTCATGCACCCGATCCACGACTTCAAGCGCGGCTACCACACGCTGATCCACGAAGACCTCGACGTGATCCGCGCCGCCGACCAGGAAGGCTTCGACGAAGTGTGGCTCGGCGAGCATTATTTCCTGCCCTCCGAGCCGTTCGCCTCGCCGCTGATGATCTACGCGCGGCTGATCGCGGAGTGCCCGAACATCATGTTCGGCTCGGGCGTGCACTGCCTGCCGAACCGCCATCCCGCGGTGATCGCCGGCGAGGCGGCGCAGTTCGATCATCTGTCCAAGGGCCGCTACATGATGGGGATCGGCCCCGGCGCGGCGCCGCCCGATTTCGAGGCGTTCCAGGTGGTCGACAAAAATAGAATGGAGATGCTGGAGGAAAGCATCGACCACATCATCAAGCTGTGGACCACCGACCCACCGTACGACATCCGCGGCAAGTTCTGGCAGACGGTGATCCGCGACAACGTGCTGCCGCATCTCGGCATTGCGAAGATGACCGAGCCGTACCAGCGCCCGCATCCGCCGATCATGCTGCCCTCGATGAGCCGCAATTCGTCGAGCACGCGCGTCGCCGCGCGGCGCGGCTGGCACACGATTTCCGCGAACTTCGTGCCGCAGGACATCGCCATCGGGCATTGGAAGGATTATGCGGACGAGAAAGCGAAGCGCGGCTTGCCATTGGAGCCGCAAAAATGGCGCGGCGCGCGCACCATCCTGGTGACCGAGACCGACGAGGAAGCCGCAAGCCTACTTGAAATCGCCGGGCAACGCGCTCGAATGGTATTTTACCTATATCATCGGCATCACCAGCCACGGCGGCTTCGTCGGCATGCTGAAGTCGCACCCGGACATGCCGGACAGCGAGGTGACGCCGCAATACTGCATCGACACGATGGTGATCGCCGGCAGCCCGAAGACGGTCGCGGAAAAACTCGCGGCGTATCGCGAGGCGACCGGGCCGTTCGAGACGCTGATCACCTCGCACCACGACTGGGTGCCGCGCGACATGTGGCGGCGGCACATGCACCTGCTGGCGCACCGGACGATGCCGATCCTGCGCTCGCTGACCGGCACCCAGCACCTCAAGCCGGAGCGCGCCGCGGCGGAATGAACGCTGCCCCTTGACGCCGCCTGCGTCGGACACGACGCTCGCGGCCGATGACCTACTCCCTGTTCTCGCTCGCGCGCGAGGCGCTGCGCGGCCATGCCGGCTGGAAGCCGGCGTGGCGCGACGCAGCGCCGAAACCCGACGTACGACGTGGTGATCGTCGGCGGCGGCGGCCACGGGCTCGCGACGGCCTATTATCTCGCCAAGGAGCATGGCGTCACCAACGTCGCGGTGATGGAGAAGGGCGTATATCGGCTCGGGCAATGCCGGGCGCAACACGACGATCATCCGCTCCAACTACCTGCTGCCGGGCAACGAGCCGTTCTACGAGATAGTCGATGAAGCTCTGGGAAGGGCTGGAGCAGGACCTCAACTACAACGCGATGGTCAGCCAGCGCGGCGTGCTGAATCTGTTCCACACCGACGCGCAGCGCGACGCCGTACGCGCGGCGCGGCAACGCGATGCGCCTGCACGGCGTCGATGCCGAGTTGCTCGACCGCGAGCCGGCGTGCGCGCGATGTATCCGTATCTCGATTTCGACAACGCGCGCTTTCCGATCACGGGCGGGCTGCTGCAGCGGCGCGGCGGCACGGCGCGGCATGACGCCGTCGTCTGGGGTTATGCGCGCGGCGCCGATGCGCGCGGCGTCGACATCGTGCAGAACTGCGAAGTGACCGGCATCGACGTGGCGAACGGGCGCGTGACCGGCGTGGAGACCACGCGCGGCGCCATTCGGGCGGGCAAGATCGGCCTGGCGTGTGCCGGCAATTCGTCGCGGGTTGCGGCGATGGCGGGGATGCGCCTGCCGATCGAGAGCCACGTGCTGCAGGCCTTCGTCTCGGAAGGCGATCAAGCCGCTGATCGACGGCGTCATCACCTTCGGCGCCGGGCATTTCTACATCAGCCAGTCCGACAAGGGCGGCCTGGTGTTCGGCGGCGACATCGACGGCTACAACTCCTATGCCCAGCGCGGCAACCTGCCGGTGGTCGAGGACGTGATGGAGGGCGGCATGGCGCTGATGCCGATGCTCGGCCGGCTGCGCGTGCTGCGGCAATGGGGCGGCGTGATGGACATGTCGATGGACGGCTCGCCGATCATCGACCGCACGCCGATCGACGGGCTCTATCTCAATGCCGGCTGGTGCTACGGCGGCTTCAAGGCGACGCCGGCCTCCGGCTGGTGCTTCGCCCATCTGATCGCGCGCGACGAGCCGCATCCGTCAATGCCGGCATTCCGGCTCGATCGCTTCGCCAGCGGCGCGCTGATCGACGAAAGCGGCGCCGGCGCGCAGCCCAATCTGCACTGATGCGCATCCCCTGTCCCTATTGCGGCGAGCGCGACGACGACGAATTCGCCTATCTCGGCGACGCCGATCTGCGTGCGTCCCGCCGCCGATGCGCCGGCCGCGGCTTGCCACGACTACGTCTATCTGCGCGACAATCCCGCCGGCGCGCACAGGGAATACTGGCATCACGTCGGCCGGCTGCCGGCGCTGGCTGGTGGTGACGCGCGACACGCGCACCCACGAGATCGCCTCGGCGCGAAGACGCGGCGGCGCGAGCGCGCATGAGCCGGCCTGCCCAAGCGGCGGCCTGATCGACCGCGCGCAACCGCTGCTTTCCGCTTCGACGGACGCGGCTTCACCGGCCATGCCGGCGACACGCTCGCCTCCGCGCTGCTGGCCAATGGCGTAACGCTGGTCGGCCGCTCGTTCAAATATCATCGCCCGCGCGGCATGCTGTCGGCGGGGCCCGAGGAGCCGAACGCGCTGGTGGAATTGCGCGCCGGCGCGCGGCGCGAGCCGAACACGCGCGCGACGACGGTCGAACTGTTCGACGGGCTGGAGGCGGCGAGCCAGAACCGCTGTCCGTCGCTGCGCTTCGATCTGCTGGCGGCGAATTCGCTGGTCGTCGCCGTTCATTCGCCGCGGGCTTCTACTACAAGACCTTCATGTGGCCGGCGTCGTTCTGGGAGAAGGTCTACGAGCCGGCGATCCGCCGCGCCGCCGGCCTGGGCCGCGCAGCGGGCGTCGCCGATCCGGATCACTACGAGCGGGACCACGCATTTTGCGACGTGCTGGTGATCGGCGGCGGGCCGGCGGGGCTCGCGGCGGCGCTGGCGGCCGGCGGCGCGGCGCGCGCGTCATCCTGTGCGACGAGGATTTTCTGCTCGGCGGCCGGCTTCTGGCCGAGCCGGTCGAGATCGACGGCACGCCGGGCCCGCGATGGGTCGCCGGCGTCGAAGCCGAGCTGCGCGAGCTGCCGAACGTACGCGTCCTGCGCGCGCACGACGGTGTTCGGCGTCTACGACGACGGCACCTATGCGCGCGCTCGAGCGCGTCGCCGACCATCTGCCGCAGCCGCTGCCGCACCAGCCGCGCCAGCGCTACTGGCGGATCGTCGCGCAGCGCGTCTGTGCTGGCGGCGGGCGCCATCGAGCGGCCGATCGTGTTCGGCGGCAACGACCGGCCGGGCGTGATGCTGGCCGGCGCCGTGCGCACCTATCTCAATCGCTTCGCCGTGGCGCCGGGCAAGCGCGCCGTCGTGCTCACCAGCGGCGACGACGGCTGGCGCACCGCTGCCGAACTTCGCCGCCGCAACATCGACGTTGCCGCGGTGGTCGATCGCGCGATCGGATGTCGCGGCGCGTGACGGCGCGCGCGTGCTTGCCGGCGGCCGGGTTGTCGGCACGTCCGGCGGCGACGCGCCTGTGGGCGCGTCGATGTCGTCGATGCGTCGGGCGAGCGGCACGCGCATCCGGCGCCGATCTGCTGGCGGTCTCCGGCGGCTGGAATCCCGCCGTGCATCTGACCACTCATCTCGGCGGCAAGCCGCGTGTGGGACGAAGCCCTGCCGCGTTCCTGCCCGGCGACGCTGCCACCCGGCATGACCGTCGTCGGTGCCGCCGCCGGCGCATTCTTCCACTGCCGAATGCCTCGCCGACGGCGCGCGCGCGGGCGCCGTGGCAGCCGAAGACACCGGCTTTCACGGGCCGCGATTCCGCTCGTGCCAAGCTGCGAAGGAACGCACGGCGACAACGGCCATTCTGGATCATCCCGGGTACGCGCGGGCAAAGCGTTCGTCGATCTCCAGAACGACGTCACCGACAAGGACATCGCGCTCGCGCATCGCGAGGGTTTCGTCAGCGTCGAGCACCTGAAGCGCTACACCACGCTCGGCATGGCGACCGACCAGGGCAAGACCGCGAACGTCGCCGGCCTGGCGATCCTGGCCGAGCTGACCGGAAAGTCGATCGCGGAGACCGGCACGACGATGTTCCGCCCGCCGTACACGCCGGTCGCGATCGGCGCCTTCGCCGGCCATCATCGCGGCAGGGATTTCCGCCCGACGCGGCTGACCCCGGCGCACGCTGGGCCGAGGAACAGGGCGCCGTGTTCGTCGAAGCCGGCCCGTGGCTGCGCGCGCAATGGTTTCCCCGCGCCGGCGAGACCGACTGGCTGCGAGCGTGTCTCGCGAGGTGAACGCGGTGCGCCACGGCGTCGGCGTCTGCGACGTCTCCACGCTCGGCAAGATCGAGCTGCAGGGCCCGGACGCGGCGAATTTCTCGATCGCGTCTACACCAACACGTTCTCCACGCTGCCGGTCGGGCGCGCGCGCTACGGCGTGATGCTGCGCGAGGACGGTTTCGTGCATGGACGACGGCACCACCGCGCGGCTCGCGCCGGACCGCTACGTGATGACGACGACCACGGCCAACGCCGCCGCGCGTGCTGCAGCACATGGAATTCTGCACCAGGTGCTGTGGCCGGAGCTCGATGTCGCGTTCGTCTCCGTCACCGAGCGCTGGGCGCAGTTCGCCGATCGCCGGCCCGCATTCGCGCGAGGTCGTCGCCGCGTTGCTCGATGCCGGCGCCGACCTCTCCGACGCGGCGTTCCCGTTCATGGCCGCCGGCAGTTTTTCCGTGCTCGGCGGCGTCGAGGCGCGGCTGTTCCGCATCTCGTTCTCCGGCGAGCTGGCCTACGAGATCGCCGTGCCGGCAGCGCATGGCGATGCGGTGATCCGGCGCTGATGGAGGCGGCGCGGCGCACGGGATCGTGCCCTACGGCGCTCGAGGCGCTCGGCACGCTGCGGATCGAGAAGGGCCATCCGGCCGGCGGCGAACTCAACGGCCAGACCACGGCGCGCGATCTCGGCATGGCGAAGCTGGTGTCGAGCAAAAAGGATTTCATCGGGCGCGCATTGGCGCTGCGGCCGGCGCTGCTCGATCCGCAGCGGCCGACGCTGGTCGGCTTGCGGCCGGTCGACCGCGCCGCCCGGCTGCGCGCCGGCGCGCATCTGCTGCCGGTCGATGCGCCCGCGCACGATCGAACACGACGAGGGCTGGGTGACGTCGGTCGCGTTCTCGCCGGCGCTCGGGCACTGGATCGCGCTGGCGATGCTGGCCAACGGCCCGGCGCGACACGGGCAGCGCGTGCGCGCCTACGATCCCGTGCGCAACGGCGACGTCGTGGTCGAGGTGGTGCCGCCCTGCTTCGTCGATCCCGAGGGAGCGCGCCTGCGTGGCTGAGCTTTCCGCATTTGCCGACTGCCAGCCGCTCGTGCCCGCGCACGAGGGCGCGCGCGCGGTCGCGGTCGAACCGCTGGCGGCGGTTTCGGTGACGGCCTGGCCGGGCCGGGCGCCGGCGCTGTCCGATGCGCTGCACGCCGCGTTCGGGCTGCGCCTGCCCGAAGCCGGGCGCTGGACGGAGGCGGGCGGGCTGGTCGCGGTGTGGCTCGGGCCGCGGCATTTTCTGGTGCAGCGCGAGGGCAGCGACCTGCTGTTCGAGCGGGTGGCGACGGCCATCGGCGAGCTGGCGGCCGTGATCGACCTGACCGACGCACGCGCGACGTTGCGCGTCACCGGCCCGGCCGCGAGAGACATCCTGGCCGGATTGCTGCCGATCGACCTGCATCCGCGCGGCTTCGCGCCGGGGCGGGCCGCCACCACGCTGGCCGCGCACATGACGGTGCAGGTGCGGCAGATCGACACGGCGCCGAGCTACGAGCTTTCGGTCTCGCGCAGCTTTGCGAAAAGCCTGTGGCGGGCGCTGGAATTGGCGGGCGCCGGGCGGCTGCGGCTCGGCTGAGCTTGCGGGTGCGCGGCCGCGGCGCTATCTGGAGGCCGGCGCGGGCGTAGCATAGTGGTAATGCTCCAGCCTTCCAAGCTGGCTAGGAGGGTTCGATTCCCTTCGCCCGCTCCAGGTTTTGCCCTGGTCCGCGACGTTCATTGCGCGATCGTAATGAAATGGGCGTGGGAAGCCGGCCGGGGCGGATGTCCGATTTTTTGGAAATCCCCGCGGTGGGGCGGTGGCGCAGGCCCATTTTGTATTGCGCTGCGCTCGGCGCCTCGGGCTCCGGGGCGGCGGATTTTTTTGTGGAGAGCGCCCGCCGGGTTTTTGCGACCGGTGCGTGCGCCTTGCTGGCGACGGGTTTTTTCGGCGGCTTGGGTTTTCGCCGGCGGCGCGGTGCGGTCGGGGCTGTTAGCGCCGCTTTCGGGGAACCGTGCCGTGGGGAGAGGGTTTGCCGGTCGGCCTCGACCGGGGCGGCGGCTTCCTGGGCCGGCCATGTGATGGAGCGGAGCGCCTCGATGATCAGGGCGATGAGGTTGATCAGGAGTGCGGACAGCCAATCCCCGCCGCCGTTGGCGGCCAGGCCCTGCGAGAACTCGCCGAATTTCTCGGCGAGGCCCTGCTGGGCGGCTTGGGGGGAAGGGGCTGTCGTGTGCATGCGCGAGTGTTAGCATCGACGTTAGAGGGTGGGCAAGTTTTTTTCACGTTTAGTGGTTAGAGACGGCAACGGGGGGCGACGTGGGCATAGGAGCAATGCGCCGCCATCAAGGCCGGCTCGCGCGGCTTCGTGGATTTTCTCCTATCACGACGTGGAAGTCTGCGTCGTTCGCTGCATTCGGTCCACTCGCATGCAGGACCGCCGACATCTTCGAGCTCGAAATTGGATACCGAGCTCGAACCTCTCACCAGACAAGGATCGCATTGTGCGTAACTAAGAAAATCCCGAAGCCTTTGGGGGTTCTGTATCACCCTTTCAAGAATTCCTCAAGACTTAGGAGCTCCGCTTCATCGCAATCTCCAAACGTTCGGCTGATCGGCCTTGTAGATTCGTATGTAATTATTTCGTCAAGCGGCTCCAGGATCTTCAGAGGTTTTGAGTACGTTCTATTGACACGACGGACCGCCTCTCTTCCATCGGGCGCAACAATCATCATTGGAAACCTACTCGTCTGCCACGCTTCGACCATGACAGTGTTCACATGCGCATCAAAAAATCCGTAGCCAATGACAGTAAGGCGCGCGCCCGGTTTTGCAAGGAAGGTGCGGAACTGGTCAATTTACCATTTAAGGATCGGGTAGCGCTGGATTGTCGTGAACTTATCACCGCCCATCACCATCAAATGCTCGCCATCTGGCAACAACCAATTGGTCGAGCCATGCAGCTTGAAGATCGGCTGATAGCGAGCCATCAGTTGGAAGCCAGAGTTCTTCGGCCTCCACTTTTGGAAAAGCGCGCGCTCTTGCCCATGATATGCGTCGCTTCCCTCAAGATCAGCTCCACACCGGGAAAGTCGGCAGCGTTGTATCTTTGGTTCGAGCGAAGAGAAATATTATGATCGGCGTTATAGTGCCGCTCCAGAATAAGGTCTTGATTGAGGCTAAAAATCGCATCGAATTGAGTGAGGTAGCGCGCTATCGAGTAGCGAATGTCGTTCGAAAATTCAAATTGGCGCCGGGAAAGGGCCTTGTTCATCGCATCGAACGTCGCGGAAATTGCATCCTGAAATGTTTTCAGGTGGACAGCCATCCCCGCATTGCGCGACGACAAATAGTCGCTTTGCACCTGATCAAGCGCATTCTCGAAACTATCGTGTTTGTTGAGCAGATCGCGCAGGTAGGGATGACCTTCGACCCGCATCGCGATCTTCGTTCGTCCTTCGGCGCGCGAGGCCGACCGCCCCAGTATTCGGTGAATCCGGCCCGAGAAGGAGGATGTCAGTCGTCGGTCAGGACTCGATCCTGATTGTCGCCCAAACCTTCAGGCCCCAGCAAGCGTGGCCCGGAGCGCCGGCACTTTGTAGGGCGGGTGAAACCCGCCGACGCAAGCCGCACGCGCAACAGTCGATGCCACCTCCGCTCGTTCGCGCTTACCAGGCTGCAACTCAGCACCCAATCCTCCGCCGGCCGGACGTTGCGTCGGCGGGTTGCACCCGCCCTACAAGAACACGGTATCCGGGCCAAGCTCGCTGGGTTACGGTCGCTTGGTACGGGTCCGCGGCGAGCACCGAATGTGAGGCGGCGCATGAGTGGGCCCCGCTGCAAGGACAAGAGTATCGAATTGCGTTCAAGCTCTACAGCGAGGACGAAAGCGAGCTGCCACGTGTTGGAGTTCCGCAACGGCGAGACATACCTCGATGAGCTGGAATGGGTGAAGGGACTACATTCAAGAACAGGAATTCCGGTAGGTTGGTCGGCCCGTTCGCCTCACCAACAGACGCCGAAAATTTCATAGTGGCGACGCCCTGGTTCCGCGGTAGCCACGCATAGGCATCGGCTTGCCCCCTCGATCGCGTTCCTGAACGAGGGGACCAAGCGTCGGGTTTTTGGCCAATAGGTACACCCATTGCCGACTTGCGGCGGCGCATGGCGCTTCGCTTATGCGCCCTACTCCGGCTGATCGCCTGGCTTCCCGCTTTCGCGCGAATGACGGGTTGGGTCGGTCTCTCGCCGGAATCCCGGCTACCGCAGCCGCCCGCCCGTGGCCTTCTCCACCGCCGCGGCCACCTTGGCGAGGCGGCCTCGATCTGGCGTGGTCAGCAAGCTGTAGGGTGCAGTTCCACTCGGAACTACACCTCTTGATTGGTGGCAAGCCGGTGCAGTGCCGAGGGGCACTGCACCCTCAGGGTTCCTTTGTTCCGGTGGTTCGCCCAAACCGGCCTGCCCGCTCCCGGCCAGCAAGCGTAGCCCGGACCGCCGGCACTTTGTAGGGCGGGTGAAACCCGCCGACGCAAGCCGCACGCGCAACCATCGATGCCACCTCCGCGGTTCGCGCTCACGAACGCGCTAACTCATCGCCCAACCCTCCGCCGGCCGGACGTTGCGTCGGCGGGTTGCACCTGCCCTACAAGAACTCGGTATCCGGGCTACGCTCGCTCGAACCACCCGACCGGCTGGATAGAACCCGCTCACGACGCCTCCCAAAACGATGAGCACGGCCAATCGGCCCGCCTTGCCACGGGTCCGTGATGGTGGGGTGCGGAAGAGCACCCCACCCTACGCCGGAATGCGCGGTGTCGAGCGCGGTTGTCCAAAACCCGACCGTCTTGGGCTTTGACCCTGGTGCGCTGCTCCGGGCTTGGGTCGGCGCGTGGCGCTTCGCTTGCACGCCCTACCGCAGCCGGCCCCCGTCGCCTTCGCCACCGCCGCGACCACTTTGGCGCAGGCGGCCTCGATCTCGGCATCGGTCAGCGTGCGCTCGCGCGGCTGGAACACCACCTCGATCGCCAGCGACTTCTTGCCCTCCGGCAGCTTGTCGCCCTCGTAAACGTCGAACAGCGACACGCCGGCGATCAGATTGCGCTCGGCGCCGCGCGCCGCGCGCAGCACCGCGTCGGCGGTGACCGCGCGATCCACCAGGAACGCGAAATCGCGCCGCACCGGCTGGAACGCCGGCAGATCGGGCGCGGCCTTGCGGCGGCGCTTCGGCTCGGCGACCGCGTCCAGGTTGAGTTCGAACGCCACCACCGGCCCGGTCAGGTCGAGCGCCGCCAGCACCCGCGGATGCAGCTCGCCGAACGTCCCAGCACCGTCTTCGGCCCCTGCCGCACGGTGCCGGAGCGGCCGGGATGGTAGAAGCCGGGCGCGTCCGCGCGTGACCATCAGCGCCTCCAGCGGCACGCCGACCGCCGCCAGCGCGGCCCACAGATCGGCCTTGGCATCCATCGCATCCACCGGCCGCGCGGGCGCCAGCCAGTTGCCGCGGCGTGGCGCCGGCGCGCAGGCCGGCGGCGATCAGGCACTGGCCGTCGCGGCGTCGGCGCCGCGAAACGCCGGCCCGACCTCGAACAGCGCCACGTCGGGGTAGCCGCGCGCCGCGTTGCGCTGCGCCGCCAGCGCCAGCGTCGCGACCGGCGTCGGCCGCAACTGGTCCAGGTCGGCGGCGATCGGATTGGTCAGCCGCAGCGCGTCCGGCGTGTCGCCGAACAGCGCCGCGTCGCGCCGCCGCCATGAAGCTGAACGTCACGCACTCCACCAGGCCCTGCGCCGCCAGCGTGCGGCGCGCCAGCGCGGTGCGCTGCTGCTGCGGCGTCAGCGTCGCGCAGCGGCACCGGCGCCATCGCGCGGCAGCGAGACCGGCGGCACCGCGTCGAGGCCTTGCAGGCGCAGCACTTCCTCGATCAGGTCGCATTCCGGCTCGATCACCGCGCAGCCTTCGGCGACTTTCGCGGCGACTCGCGGGATCGAGCGTCGGCGACAGATCGAGCGCCGACCGGCGCGGCGATGTCGTTGCGCCAGGACGGCACCGCGACCGTCACCTTGCTCGGCATCGCGCGCGCGCACCGCGAAGCCCAGCCGTTCCAGCGATGCCACCGCCTCATCCGGCGGGATGTCGGAGCCGCCGAGGCCGGCGATGCGGGCGAACCGCATGCGTGGCGTCGCGCTGCCAGGCGGGCTCGGCGCCGGCCGCGGTGACCGGGCCCGGTTCGCCGCCGCACAAGTTCCAGGATCATGCGCGGTGGCGGCCTCGATCGCATCCGGCATCAGCGCGGGATCGAGGCCGCGTTCGAACCGCTGCCGCGCGTCGGAGACGATCTGGTGCCGCCGGCCGGTCAGCGCGACGCGCACCGGATCGAACAGCGCGCATTCGACGAACACGGTGCGTGGTGGTTTCGTCGCAGCCGGTGGCCTCGCCGCCGATCACGCCGGCGATCGACTGCACGCCGGCGGCGTCGCAGATCGCGCAGTCCTCGGGGTCGACGACGTAGTCCTTGCCGTTCAGCGCCCGGAACGTTTCGCCGGCGCCGCGCCGCAGCGTCAGCACGTCGCCGGTCAGCTTTGCCGACGTCGAACACGTGCAGCGGCCGGCCGAGATCGAACGGTGAAGAAATTCGTCACGTCGACCAGCGCGTTGATCGGCCGCAGCCCGATCGAGGTCAGCCGGTCCTGCAGCCATTTCGGCGACTGGGCGAGTTCTGCACGCCGCGGATGGTGCGGCCGAGGATCCAGGGGCAGGCCTCGGGAAAATCGATCTGCCAGCGCGGGCCGCCGTCGAACGCGGCGGCGATCGTCGCGCGGCCGCGAACGGCTTCAGCGTGCCGATCCCGGCGGCGGCGAGGTCGCGCGCGACGCCGCGCACGCAGAAGCAATCGCCGCGGTTGGGCGTGACGCTGATCTCGATGACCGGATCGTCGAGCCCGGCCCAGGTCGGCGTAGGGCACGCCGACCGGCGCGTCGTCCGGCAGTTCGATGATGCCGGAATGGTCGTCGCCGAGCCCCATCTCGCGCGCCGACAGCAGCATGCCGGCGCTTTGCACGCCGCGGATTTCGCCGACCTTCAGGGTGACGTTGGTGCCGGGAATGAAGCTGCCGGGCGCGGCGAACACCGCCTTCATGCCGGTGCGCGCGTTCGGCGCGCCGCACACGACCGAAACGATGCCGTCGCCGGTATCCACCTTGCAGGCGCGCAGCCGGTCGGCGTTCGGGTGCTGGCACCGCCTCGATCACGTGCGCGATGCGGAACGGCGGCGAGCGCGGCGCCGCGGTTCTCCACGCCTTCCAGTTCCAGCCCGATGCGGGTCAGCGTGTCGGTGATCTCGGTCGAGCGCGAGGCATCGGTCTCCAGATGCGTCTTCAGCCAGGAGAGGGTGAATTTCATGGCTCAGACCCCCTCGTGCAGCATGGTCGGGCGCCAGCGGGTTGAACCCGTAGTGCCGCAGCCAGCGCATGTCGGATTCGAAGAACGGCCGCAGGTCGGCCATGCCGTGCTTCAGCATGGTGACGCGCTCGACGCCCATGCCCCAGGCGAAGCCCTGCCACTCGCGCGGGTCGATGCCGCAATTGGCCAGCACGCGCGGATGCACCATGCCGCTGCCGAGGATCTCCAGCCAGTCGCCGCCGCGGCCGAGTTCGCCGGTGCGGCGGTTCCAGCCGATATCGACCTCCATCGAGGGCTCGGTGAACGGGAAATACGACGAGCGGAACCGCACCGGCAGGTCGGCGATGGCGAAGAACGTGCGCAGGAAGTCGATCAGGCAGCCCTTCAGGTGGCCGAGCGTCAGGTCGCGGTCGATGACCAGGCCCTCGCACTGGTGGAACATCGGCGAGTGGGTGGCGTCGTGGTCGGCGCGATAGGTGCGGCCGATCACGATGACCCGGATCGGCGGCTGCTGCGTCAGCATGGTGCGGATCTGCACCGGCGAGGTGTGCGTGCGCAGCACCGGCGGCGGCTGCGTTCCGCCTGCGCGCGGCAGATAGAACGTGTCGTGGTCGGCGCGCGCCGGGTGATGCGCCGGGATGTTCAGCGCGCCGAAGTTGAACCAGTCGCTTTCGACGTCCGGCCCCTCGGCGACGGTGCAGCCCATGGCGCCGAAGATCGCGGCGATTTCCTCCATGGTGCGGGCGATCGGGTGGATCAGGCCGGTCTCGCGCGGGCGCGGCGGCAGGGTCGGGTCGATGCGCTTCGGCGGCCAGGCGGGCGTCCAGCGCGGCGGCTTCCAGCGCGGTCTTGCGGGCCTCGATCGCCGCGGTCAGCGCGTCCTTCAGCCGGTTCAGCGCGGCGCCGCGTTCGCGCCGCTGCTCGGGCGGGGTCTTGCCCAGATCGCGCAGCAGCCGGTCAGGCTGCCGTTGCGGCCGAGCACGGCGATGCGGACCGCGTCCCAGGCGCGCAGGTCGGTGGCGGCGGCGAGCGCGGCGTCGGTCTCGTTCTTCAGGGCGTGCAGGTCGTCGGTCATCGGTTTGTCGTCATGCGAGGGCGCGCGATCAAGCGGCCCTGGCGCCCATTGACGCGAACGGCCACCCAGACTCGAGCACCGGGTGGCCGCGGAACCGGTCCAGGCTCCCCCGGGAGAAGAACCGCGTCAGACGAGCGCGGCCTGGACCTTCTTGACGATCGCCTTGAAGCGTCGCCGGCGTCGTCGTAGGCGATGGCGGCGAGCACCTTGCGGTCCATCTCGATCCCGGCCTTCTTCAGCCCGTCGATAAATCGCGAGTAGGTCAGGCCGTGCTCGCGCACCGCGGCGTTGATGCGCTGGATCCACAGGCCGCGGAATTCGCGCTTCTTCACCCGCCGGTCGCGGTAGGCGTATTGCAGCGACTTCTCCAGCCGCTCCCGCGCCGCGCGGTAGGTGGTGGAGGTGCGGCCGTAGAAGCCCTTGGATTGCTTCAGGACCTTCTTGTGGCGGGCGTGGGTGGTGGTGCCCCGTTTGACGCGTGCCATGACTGCTATCTCCCTCATACCGAGCCCGTAGGGCGCCCACTGCTTGACGGTCTTCGCGTCCATCTCGGTCAGCGTCTGGCTGCCGCGATTGGTGCGCTTCATCTTCTGCGTGCGGTTGATCAGGCCGTGGCGCTTCATTGCCGGGGCCGGCCAGCACCTTGCCGGTCGCGGTGATCTTGAACCGCTTCTTGACCGACGACTTGGTCTTCATCTTGGGCATTTTGGTCTCCTTTCTGGTGGAGCGTGCCGGCCGGAACGGGCCGGGCGCAAGCAGTCGCGGCCGGGCATGCCCATTCAGGCCCGGCGCGCAGACAAGGCGCGGGGTATAGCGGCGGGGCGGGGAGGGTGCAAGGCGAGGCCGCGATCCTGGCATGCATGGCAGAACGCGTTGAACTCGGGGCCGGCCCGCGCTATAACCCGCGCTCCCGGCGGCCGGGCTCGGTCTGGCCGCGGTACGGCTATGCAATGCCGCCGACAGGATTTGAGAGACATGTTCGCAGTGATCCGCACCGGCGGGAAACAGTATCGCGTCACCCCGAACGCCGTGCTGAAGGTCGAGAAGCTCGAAGCCGAGGAAGGCGCGTCGGTCACGTTCACCGACGTGCTGGCGGTCGGCGGCGAGGGCAGCCTGGTGCTCGGCGCGCCGACAGTCGCCGGCGCCACCGTCACCGCGACCGTGATCGCGCAGGACCGGCTCGACAAGGTGATCATCTTCAAGAAGCGCCGCCGGCAGAACAGCCGCCGCAAGAACGGCCATCGCCAGCACGTCACGGTGCTGCGCGTCGCCGGCATCAGCGACGGCACGCCACACGACGAGATCGTGGTGCCGGAGACTGTCGAGCCGCCAGTCGCCGCGGCCGAAGTCGCCGCGGCCGAAGTCGTCGCGCCCGAGGTCATGGCGCCCGAGGTCGATGGCGCCCGAAGTGACGGCGCCCGAAGTGACGGAGCCCGAAGTGACGGAGCCGGAGATCGGGGCGCATGAGATCGCCGAACCCGAGTCCGGCGCGGCCTGAGAGAGGAGAAAAAAATGGCTCACAAGAAGGCGGGCGGCTCGTCCCGCAACGGGCGCGACACCGAAGGCCGGCGGCTCGGCGTCAAGAAGTCGGGCGGCCAGGCGGTCGTTGCCGGCAACATCATCGTGCGCCAGCGCGGCACCAAGATGAAGCCGGGCCGAAACGTCGGGCTCGGCCGCGACCACACGCTGTTCGCGCTGATCGACGGCACCGTGACCTTCCAGCGCCGCGCCGAAGACCGCGTGCAGGTTTCTGTTACCCCGCTGCCGGCGCCGGCCGCCGCCGAGTAGACCGGCCCCGCCCGCACCGAATGCCCAGGGGTCGGCGCCGCGCCGGCCCCTTTTTTGTCATTGCATCACGCCATGAAGTTTCTCGACCAGGCGAAAATCTATTGCCGCTCCGGCGACGGCGGCAACGGCGTGACCGCGTTCCGGCGGGAGAAATTCATCGAGTTCGGCGGGCCGGACGGCGGCAACGGCGGGCGCGGCGGCCATATCGAGTTCGTCGCGGTCGAGAACCTGAACACGCTGATCGACTTCCGCTACACGCAGCATTTCCGCGCGCCCAAGGGCGGCAACGGCGCCGGCGCCAACAAGACCGGCGCCGCTGCCAAGGACCGGCTGATCCAGGTCCCGGTCGGCACGCAGATTTTCGACGACGACCAGGAGACGCTGCTCGCCGATCTCGACGTGCCGGGCAAGCGCATCGTGCTGCTGCGCGGCGGCGACGGCGGGTTCGGCAACACGCACTACAAATCCTCGACCAACCGCGCGCCGCGCCGCGCCACCAAGGGGTGGCCGGGCGAGGAGCGCTGGGTGTGGCTGCGGCTGAAGCTGATCGCCGACGCCGGGCTGGTCGGCCTGCCGAACGCCGGCAAGTCGACGTTCCTTTCCGTTGTCTCCGCTGCGCGGCCGAAGATCGCCGACTACCCGTTCACCACGCTGCACCCGCAGCTTGGCGTCGTGCGGCTGTCCGACACGCAGGAGTTCGTGCTGGCCGACATCCCCGGGCTGATCGAGGGCGCGCACGAGGGCGCCGGGCTCGGCGACCGGTTTCTCGGCCATGTCGAGCGCTGCGCGGTGCTGCTGCATCTGGTGGACGGCGCCGCCGGGAATGTCTCCGCCGCGTATCGCACCGTGCGCGAGGAGCTTTCTTCCTATGGCGGCGGGCTGGCGGACAAGCCGGAAATCGTGGCGCTGAACAAGGCCGACGCGATGACGCCGCGCGAGGTTTCGGCGCGGCGGACGGCACTGGCGCGGGCGTGTGGCCACGCCGTGTTCGTGATCTCCGGCGTCGCGGGGCAGGGGGTGCCCGAGGTGCTGCGCGCGCTGCAATCCGCGATCGATGCCGCGCGGGCCAAGGCGACCGCCGCGTGAGCGCGCCCAGCCTCGCCGCGGCGCGCCGGCTGGTGATCAAAATCGGCAGCGCGCTGGTGGTCGACGCCGAGGCGGCGGCGCCCCGCTATGCCTGGCTCGCCAGCGTCGCCGCCGATATTTCTACACTCCGCACCCGCGGAGCGGACGTGATCGTGGTGTCCTCGGGCGCGATCGCGCTGGCGCGGCGGACTCTCGGGCTGACCCATAGCCGGCTGCGGCTGGAAGAAAAACAGGCGGCCGCGGCGGTGGGACAGATCCGGCTGGCGCAGGCGTGGACCGAGGCGCTGTCGGCGCACGGGCTGACCGCCGCGCAACTGCTGCTGACGCTCGGCGACACCGAGGATCGGCGGCGCTACCTGAACGCACGCGCGACGCTGGAGGCGCTGCTGGGGTTCGGCTGCGTGCCGGTGATCAACGAGAACGACAGCGTGGCGACGGCGGAAATCCGCTACGGCGACAACGACCGCCTCGCCGCGCGGGTCGCCGAGATGGTGCAGGCCGATCTGCTGCTGCTGCTCTCCGACATCGACGGCTTGTACGCCGCGGACCCGAAGAAGGAGCCGACGGCGCCACACATTCCGGTGGTCGAGGCGATGTCGGAAGACATCGAGGCGATGGGGGGCGAGCCGCCGCCGGGGTATTCCTCGGGCGGCATGCGCACCAAGCTCGCGGCGGCGCGGATCGCGACCGGCGCCGGGTGCGCGATGGCGATCGCGCTCGGCAACGTCGCGCACCCGATCCGGGCGCTGGCGGACGGCGCGCGCTGCACCTGGTTCCTGCCGGCGCCGGAGGGGCGGTCGGCGCGCAAGCGCTGGATTGCCGGGTCGCTGGCGCCGCTTGGCCGGCTGACCGTCGATGCCGGCGCCGCGCGGGCGCTGACGCAGGGCCGCTCGCTGCTGCCGGCGGGGGTGCGCGAGGTGGAGGGCATTTTCGATCGCGGCGACCCGGTGGACGTGATCGGGCCGGACGGCGCACGGCGCGCACGCGGCCTGTCCGCCTATTCGAGTGCCGACGCCGCGCGCATCATCGGCCACCGCAGCGAGGACATTGAAAAAATCCTCGGCTGGCGCGGGCGCGACGAACTTATTCACCGCGACGATCTGGTGCTGCTGTAGCGACTGGGGTTGCAAATACGCTCGCCAGTGTTGCACCGCGCCGGCATTCCCTCACGAGGGGGGAGCGAGCTTTCTGCACCTCCTCCCCTTGCGGGAGGAGGCCGGGAGGAGGGGTCGGGCGTCCCGAGCCTCAGTCCGGAGGACCCCTCACCCCGGCCCTCCCCCGCAAGGGGGGAGGGAGAAGCAAGCCCTCGCCCCTTGTCGGGGTCGGCCGGAGTGCAGGGTAAAGTGCGGGTCAGAGCGTCAGCACGTGGTGGGCGATGCGGTTGCGGGCGATGAAATCCCAGTCGGTACTCGACGCCGAGGCCCGGGCCGTCCGGCACCGGCACGGCGCCGTCCTTGCCGACCGCCTCCGGGCCATCCGAGTAGCCGCAGGTGTAGACGGGCGGCACGATGTTCGGCATGCCCGGGCCGATCAGCGCCATCTCGTAGAAATGCGTGTTCGGCGTCGCCGCCATGATCGCGCGGTGCGCCGGGCCGCACGCGTGAAACTGCACGTCCAATCCCAACGCCTGGCAAAAGTGAGAAATTTTCAGCGCGCCGGTGATGCCCATGTCGTATTCCGGGTCGGCGTGGATGATGTCGCCGCCGCCCGCGAGCAGGAACGCCGCCTTGGCCTCCAGCCCGCGCACGTGCTCGCAGACCAGCAGCGGCGTCGACAGCCGCTCGCGCAGCCGCTTGTGGCCCTCGACCGCGCCGCCGGTGTCGCGATACGGGTCCTCGTACCAGAAATACTCGGCATCGTCGCAGGCGAGGCCGACATGCAGCGCGTCGGTCCAGGTGCGCAGTTGCGAGGCGGGGTCGATCATCAGCGGGAAATCGTCGCCCACGGCCTCGCGCACGCCGAGCAGGTTTTCCACCTCCCGCCGCACGTTACCGTCGTGCCAGCCGTGGATCTTGAAACCGGCGAACCCGTGCTCCTTGCAGGCGCGCGCGTAGTCGGCGAACGCCTGCGGGGTGTCGAGCCCGCCCGGCTCGTCCTGGCCGTGATAGGTGCTGGCGTAGGTCGGCAGCCGGGTGCGGAAGCCGCCGAGCAGGCGCGCGACCGAGACGCCGCGGCGGCGGCCGGCGAGGTCCCACAGCGCGTGGTCGATCGGGCCGTGGCCCATGTGGTCGTAGGCGCGCACCTCGCGCCGCAGATCCTGCCAGATGCCTTCGCGCTGATCGGGGTCGCGGCCGAGGAGGTGCGGCGCCAGCATCAGCGCCTGCGCGAACGACGAGGGCGTGCCGACCCAGTGGGTGACGTAGGCGCCGTGCGCGCCGTCGTCGGTGTCGATCCGCACCGCCCAGCGTTGCGCCGCGAAGCGCGAGCCCTTGCGCGCGACGACGTTGCCGACGCCGGCGGCGCCATGCGCCGGCAGGCCGAGCCCCTCCACCTCGAAGCGGAACAGGCTCAGTTCAACGCGATCAATCCGGCTCATTCTTGCTGGCTCCCCCGTGCGTCGGGCGTCTGTAGCACGAACGCCAACGCGGAGGCCCGCGCATGAAGCGGCCCGGCGCGGTGCCCCACTGCGCCGGGCCGGTCAGTCGATGTCGGCCCGCCACTCTTGTCGGGGTGGATCGGAGGCCATGCCGCGGCCGGCGCCGATGGCGGGCGCAGGCCGCGGCGGTCCGGGCTACTGCCGGTTCGGCGCGCTGGCCGCCCATGCGTGGCCGTGCACCAGCCCGTCGTCGTGGCCGAGCGCCGGGGTGGCGGCAGCGGGCGCGTCGTGGAACTGGTCCTGCTCGGTCGAACCGGCGAACGCCGTCGTTGACGATTGGCCGCCCGAGGCGGCGGTCGCGACCGCATCGAAGTAGCTCACGCCGACCTCGCGCTGGTGGCGGGTGGCGGTGTAGCCCTCGGCCTCGGCCGCGAACTCGGCCTGCTGCAGCTCCGAATACGCCGCCATGCCGCGGTCCCGGTAGCCACGCGCGAGCTGGAACATCGAGTAGTTCAGGCTGTGGAATCCGGCCAGGGTAACAAATTGGAATTTATAACCCATCGCCCCGATCGCCCGCTGAAATTTTTCTATGTTGTCTGGCGACAGCTTCTTCTTCCAGTTGAAGCTCGGCGAACAGTTGTAGGCCAGCATTTTTCCCGGGAATTTCTTGGCAATTGCGTTGGCGAATTTTTCCGCCTCCTGCAGATTCGGCTCGCTGGTTTCCCACCAGAGCAGGTCAGCATACGGCGCGTAGGCGAGGCTGCGCGCGATGGCGTAGTCGACGCCCTTGCCGGGGATGATCCGGAAAAAACCTTCGGGCGTGCGGTCGCGCGAAATGAACGGGCGGTCGCGCTCGTCGACGTCGGCGGTGAGCAGCTGGGCGCTGTGCGAATCGGTGCGGCAGAGGAGGAGAGTAGACACGCCCTCGACGTCGGCGGCGAGGCGGGCGGCGTTCAGCGTGCGGATGTGCTGGCCGATCGGCACCAGCACTTTGCCGCCGAGATGGCCGCATTTCTTCTCGCTGGCGAGCTGGTCCTCGAAATGCACGCCGGCGGCGCCGGCCTCGATCATCGCGCGCATCAGCTCGTAGGCGTTGAGCGCGCCGCCGAACCCGGCCTCGGCGTCGGCGACGATCGGCGCCATCCAGTAGGTGGAAGAGTTGCCTTCGAGGCGGGCAATCTGGTCGCAGCGGCGGAGCGCGGCGTTGATCCGGCGCACCACGGTCGGCACGCTGTCCACCGGATACAGCGACTGGTCCGGATACATCTGGCCGGCCGAGTTGGCGTCGGCTGCGACCTGCCAGCCGGACAGGTAGATCGCCTTGAGCCCGGCCTTGACCTGCTGCACCGCCTGGTTGCCGGTGAGCGCGCCGAGCGTGGCGACGAACGGTTCGGTGCGCAGCAACTGCCACAAGCGCCGCGCGCCCATTTCCGCCAGCGTGTGGCGCACACGGAAGGAGCCGGCGAGGCGCTCGACGTCGGCCGGGGAAAAATCGCGCCGGATGCCGGCGAACCGGTCGGCCTCGGCGCCGGGAACGCCGCCGGGCATGCCGTCGGGGGCGCGGGTGAGATCGTCGTGGGGGCGCATCGGGGCTCTCCGTGAATTCGGGGTCGGGTGAATAATTGACATTGCGCCCGCGAAGTTCACACCGGAAATTGCGTCCGGCGCCGCAATCCGGTAACGGTTTTGACCGACGACTTCGATAATCGGTAAAGGCTGTGAAGAATGGCGCGACCCATGATCGGCCGCACGGTGCGTCGGCTGCGGCTGGAGCGGCGCATGACGCAGCAGGCGCTGGCGGCGCGGCTGGGCATCTCGGCGAGCTACCTGAACCTGATCGAGCACGACCAGCGCGGCATCACCGCGGCGCTGCTGCTGCGCATCGCCGAGACGCTGCGCGTCGATCTGGCGACGCTGTCCGGCACGAGCGAACGGCAACTGGAGGTGCAGTTGCGGGAAACGTTTGCGGATCCGCTGCTCAACGCCGAGGTGGTGCCGGACACCGAGGTTTCTGCCCTCGCCGGCGGCAGCCCGGCCGCTTCGCGCGCGGTGCTGGCGCTGTATCGGGCGTGGCGGGTTGCCCGGGAGGATTCCGGCGGGCTGGCGCTGCCGTCCGGCCGGCGCATCCTGCTGCCGCTCGAGGAGGTGCGCGATTTCTTCAACGAGAACGGCAACCACTTTCCGTCGCTGGAAAGCGCGGCCGAAGCGCTGCTGGCGGACATGTCGCCGAACCCGGCCGAGAAGAACCATGCCATCGCCGAACGGCTGCGCCACCGGCACGGCCTGACCGTGACGGTCGGCCCGCTCGACGGTGCGCTGCGCCGCTACGACCCGAACGCCCGCTCGCTGTATCTTTCGGAGATGGTGCCGCGCGAGAGCCGCGGCTTCTACCTGGCCTTCCAGCTCGCGCTGCTGGAGGCGCGCGATGCGGTCGACAGGATGATCGAGGACAGCGCGCCGTCGTCGCCGGAGGCCGCGGCGCTGGTGCGGATCGGCCTGCTCAACTACGTCGCGGCGGCGCTGCTGATGCCGTACGTGCCGTTCCACGGCGCGGCGCGCACGCTGCGGCACGATGTCGAGCATCTTGCGGCGCGCTTCGGGGTCAGCTTCGAGCAGGCGTGCCAGCGGCTTTCCAGCCTGCAGCGGCCGAACCTGCGCGGCGTGCCGTTTTTCTTCCTGCGCGTCGATCCGGCTGGGAACATATCGAAGCGGTATTCCGGGGCCGGGTTTCCGTTCGCGCGCTACGGCGGCTCCTGCCCGCGCTGGGTGGTGCACACGGCGCTGACTACGCCCGGCATGATCCGCGTGCAGGTGGCGCAACTGCCGGACGGCGCGTCGTTTCTGTGCTTCGCGCGCAGCGTCACCGGCACGCCCGCGCAGTTCGGCGAGCCGCCGCCGCTGCACGTGATCGCGATGGGCGCGCAGGTCGCGCACGCGGCCGAGATCGTCTACGCCGACGGGCTCGACCTGGAGCGCGCGGCGGTCGGCATCGGGCTGTCGTGCCGGATGTGCGACCGGCAGGGGTGCCGCAGTCGCGCCTTCCCGCCGCTGGAGCACCGGCTGGCGCTCGACCCGATGACGACCAGCGCGAGCCCGTACCAGTTCGAGGTGCGGCGGCTGACGTAGCCGAGGCTGGCAACCGGGGCACGGAATGGCTATGTTTCCCGAGCACCCGGCGAGAGTGGCAACTCCCGCCGGGGCCGGGGGCCGGTCCGCTAGATCGAGAAGATAAAGGTCAACTCGATTTCACGTCCGGCCCACCGGAAGCGTACCACGATGATGATCATCGCGACGTCCTCCGATGGCGGCAGGGGCCAATTCCCCTGCCGCCGATGGACGTTACGACGGCGTCATCTGTCAGCGGAAGCGGCGGGCGTCCGCTACTGCGCGGCCGCTGTTACCGTCACCGTGACCGGCACCGACGGGATGCCGTTGGCCACCACCTCAAGCCAGCTCGTGCCGGGCTCGATCGAGTCCGGCACGTCGAAATGGGTCGAGACGGGCAGGCTGCCGGTCGCCACCGCCATCGTGCTGTGGTCGTGCGTGCGCGCATACGTGACGATGCCGGTCGCCGCGTTGGTGATCCGCACAAGGGGAAAATTCGTGTTGACCGGGAACTCGTCGCCGTAGGCCTCGCCTTGCGACAGGCCGTTGAACTGGGTGCCGCTGATCGTGTAGCTGCCGCCGGCCGCGATCGTCTTCGGGAATCTCGCGATCGTCGGCGCCCAGTCCGGCGCGTAGCCGTCCTCCGGGACCAGGATGCCGACGCCGCCGACGCTGACCTGGCCGTTCGGCAGCATCAGCAGGCTGAGCTGGCCGCCGGTGATCGTGATCGGCACCAGCGTCAGGTTCGTGCCGTCGAAGTCGAACAGGTTGTAGACCGGCAGCCTGGGCGCCGGGGTCAGCGTCGAGGGCGCGCCGTTCGCCACCTGCGCGACGCCGTTGCGCAGCTTCTGCCAGCGCACGATCGGCGCATCGGCGGTCGAGCCGGCCGGGTTGGTTTCGACCAGCACGTGGCCGTCCGGCAGCAGCACCGCGTATTCGTCGCCGGCGCCGATCCCGGCCGGGAAATCGGGCGCCTCGGTCCAGAACCCGTCGGCATATCCATTCTTGCCCGGATGGAACACCGCGTTGTGGCCGACCTTCTCGTTCGGGCCGGTGGCGCCGGTCGCGAACACGGTGCCGTCCGGCCGCAGCAGCGCCGGGCCGACCTCGCCGGGCGCGTTGTAGATCTTGCCGTTGTCGTATTTCAGCTTGGTGTTGCCCTCGTCGGTCGCCTGCAGGCTCTCGGGCGTGGGGCCGGCGCTGAGCCACATCGTCATGGTCGGATCGGCGTTCGGGATGAACCGCTCGGTGTGCGGATGCGCCTTCACGTCGACCGTCAGCACCGAGCCGTCGGGCAGCAGGCTCCAGCCCTCCTCGGCGTTGAAGTCGCGCTTGCCGACCGTGTTGACCGGCGTCCAGGTCAGCGTCTGCGCGTCCAGGATCGACGCGCGTTTGGTGACCTTCTCGCCCAGCAGCAGCGTGCCGTCGGCGAGCACGACCGAGGGCGAGTCGCCGATCGCGTCCCAGCCCTTCGGCGGGTTCACCATCGTCCAGGAGTTCGCCACCGGATCGTAGATCGCGCTCAGCGTGGTCAGGGTGAATTTGAGGTTGTTGCCATGCAACAGGTACTCGCCGCCGATCAGCATCAGCCGCCCGTCCGGCAGCACCTGCCCGGTCGTCGCATAAGGCGCGTAGCCTCTCGGCAGGCTTGCGACCTGCGTCCAGGTGCCGTTCAGGTAGCTGCCGTACTGGTCGGGCGAGAACTTCCAGAAGTCGGAAAGATCGCCGCCCTGGTACAGCACCGTCCCGTCGGTCAGCAGGAACCCGTAGATCGTCCCGTCCGATGGTCCGGGGTTGGTCAGCGTGCCGACCGATTGGGCGAATGAGGTCGCCGACGATGCCGCCAGTAGCGCGGCCGCGAGGCCCCAGCTGCGCGCGAGTGCCATAGTTCCCTCCACCGTGGTGCGTACACAGACGTGCGTGAGGCACCGCCCGCAGAGGCCGGAGACGTTGCATAATCGTATTGTCTTGCCCGCGACGCGCCGAGCTGTCAGTCCCTCACCGACGCCAGCATGCGTTGCGGCTGCGCATTGTTCAAGGTAAAAGCCCGTTACAGGCCGGCAGCGACGTTCACTCGCTCTCGGCGGTCGGCTCGCTGTTGAGCTGGATCCAGTTCTGCAGGCCGGTGCGGGCGATCAGCGCGACCTGGGTTTCGATGAAATCGATGTGGTCTTCCTCGTCGCGCAGGATCTTCGAGAGCAGGTCGCGGCTCGGGAAATCGCGGACGCTTTCGCAGTACGGGATGGCGTCGCGCAGGTCGCCGACCGCCTTCTGCTCGAGCGCCAGATCACACGACAGAACTTCCTCGGCGCTCTGGCCGATCAGCAGCGAATCGAGCCGTTGCAAATTGGGCAGCCCTTCGAGGAACAGGATGCGCTTGATCAGCGCATCGGCGTGCTGCATTTCCTCGATCAACTCCTTGAATTCCTTCTTGCCGAACTTGGTGACGCCCCAGTTCTCCAGCATCCGCGCGTGCAGGAAATACTGGTTGATGGCAGTCAGCTCGTTGGTCAGGATCTGGTTGAGGTAGTCGAGAACCTTCTGGTCGGCTTTCAACGTCGCGCTCCCCCGTGCAACCGCACCGCCTCGGGGTGCTACACTCGGGCCAATTCGCGCTCGGGTGCAAGGCTCGCGGCCGCGTCCGCGGCGGCGGCGAGGTAGCGGGCCATGGTGCCGGCGCAGCGCCCGCACTGCTTGCGGCAGCCGCAGGCTTCGTAGACCTCGTCCGGCGAGCCGGCGCCGGCGCAGATCGCGTCGGCCACCTGGGTGTCGGTCAGTCGGTTGCAGCTGCACACATACATGCGGGGCACCTCCGGCGCCCGCGTATATGCGCGATTGCGAGGCGGTTGCAACTGATCTGGGTCAACCGAGGCGGGTGCGCGGATCAGCCATGCCGGACCCGAGGATCCATGCCGCGCCCGCGTGCTGGATTGCCGGGTCAAGCCCGGCAATGACGTGAAGCCGGGTCATCCAAGCCGGCGCAGGCGGGCGATGAAGAAGCCGTCCATGCCGCCGTGCTCCGGCCACATCGCGGGCGTGGTGCGCACCCAGCCCTGCGGCGTGATCGCCTCGGCCAGCCCCGGCAACTCGGCCGGCGCGACCGGGTCCACGCGCAGCGGCAGCCGGCGCAAGGCCGCGCGGATGCGCTCGGGGCCTTCCTGCGGCTGCAGCGAGCAGACGGCGTAAACGAGCGTGCCGCCGGGCCGCAGCAGCGCGCAGGCGTTGGCGAGCAGCGCGTCCTGCTGCGCCGCCAGCGCCAGCACGCCGCGCGCGTTCTTCAAATGCGGCACGTCGGGATGACGACGGATCGTGCCGGTGGCGCTGCACGGCGCATCGAGCAGCACCGCCTCGAATTTTTCTTCCACGCGCCACGCGGTCGCGTCGGCCGCGACGAACTCGGCGGTCAGGCGCAACCGGGAGAAATTTTCCTGGAGTCGGGCGAGCCGGGTCGGGTCGCGTTCCACCGCGGTCACCGCGGCTCCGGCGGCGGCCAGTTGCGCGGTCTTGCCGCCCGGCGCGGCGCACAGGTCGGCGACGCGCAGTCCGGGCGTGGGCGCCAGCAGCCGCGCCGGCAACGCGGCGGCGGCGTCCTGCACCCAGAACCCGCCCTCGGCGAACCCGGCGAGTTCGGTCACGCGCGTGCCGGTGGGGTAGCGCCAGGAGCCGGTTGCCAGCAGAAACCCGCCATTCGGCGCGGTTGCGCCCGGGGCCAGCGAAATGTCGAGCGGCGCTTCGTGCTGATGCGCCTCGGCGATGGCGCGGGCGTCGGCGCCCCAGGAGGCCCAGAGCCAGGCCGGCGTGTCGAGCCGCGGCCCGTCCAGCCCGTCGAGCGCGGCCGGCCCGGCCGCGGCGACCCGCCGCAACACCGCGTTCACCAGCCCGGCGAACGGCGCCAGCCGTTGCGCACGGGCCAGCGCCACCGCGGTCGCGACCGCGGCATGGGCCGGGGTGTCGAGCAGCAGCAGCCCGGCGGCGCCGAGCCGCAGCACGTGCCGCACCGGCGTGGGCGGCGCCTTCGCCAGCAACGGCTCCAGCACCGCATCGAGCGATCCCAGCCGGCGCAGCACCGCGGCGGCCAGTCGGTGGCCAGCGGCGCGGTCGCGCGGGTCCTGCGCCGGCAGCGCGTCGAGCGCATCCTCGAGCGGCCGGCGCCGGTCCAGCGCGGCGCTCAGCAGCGCGAACGCGGTTTCGCGGGTGGGATCGCTCATGCCGCCAACCTGCCGAGGCAAGCGGGCAGCGGCAAGCGGAGGGGGCGGGAAGGACGGTCAGCCGTGGTGGCCGATATCGACCTGCAGGAAATTGTTGGACACCTGCGACAGCGGGATCGCCGCCGGCTGGTCGCTGCCCCAGGGGTTGCCGAGCGTGATCATCGGCGTGCCGCCCGACGTGCTCAGGCCCTCGAACATGTACGAGTGGTCGCCGACCAGGTTGTAGCCGGGCGGGCTCGCCGGCGTGTCGAAGGTGATCATGTCGCCGGCCTTGATGTAGTGCTCCAGGGCGGTTAGCGTGAGCGGCTGTTGCGGCAGCCACAGCCAGGTCGCGGCGACGCCGGTCAGTTCGTCCATCGCCACGAACGGGTAGCCGCCGTTGGCGAGCGCGCCGTAGCCGCCGTTGAGTTCCGCGACCGCCTTCTCCAGCACCTGCGGCCAGATTTCCTTGACGCCGTCGACCACGTCCTGGCTGGCGCCGCTGTCCACCGAATTGTCGGGGAAGACGTTGGTCACGACTTCCGAGACCGAGGTGAACGCGCCGTCGTAGCCGGGCGTGGGCAGGCTGCCGTTGGCCTCGACATGCAGCGTCACGGTCTCGGCGCCGTTGCCGTCCTTGTGGATCATCGAGCGGATCGCCGAGGGGTCGGTGCGCGCCAGCTCGCCGATCGAGGAGATCAGGAAGCAGTCGCCGATGCCGTCCTGGTGCAGGTCGTCGACGCTGATCGCCGCCTTGTCGCCGGGTTCGGTCAGATAGAGCGCCATTTTTTGCGCGGCCGCGGTGCCGACGGGCTCGGCGGCCGCGAAGGCCACCGCGGGCGCGACCGGCACGGCGGGCCAGGGCGCCGCGGCCGGCACGGCCCAGAGCGCGGCGATGGCGTCGACATCGGTGCTGGCGCCGAACAGATCGTCGGTCGGCGAATGCGAGGCGGTCATGGCGGGACACTCCGGCGGGGTGCACTCACCATTCTGCGAGGATATTTAAAAAATGATCAATCAGATTTTTGGACGCGCCGTCGAAGGATTGCGGCGTCCGCCGGCCGCGTGGGGACCGCCGATGCGCCCGGCAGGGCTCGAACCTGCGACCAAGCCGTTATGAGCGGCCCGCTCTGACCAACTGAGCTACGGGCGCCCCGGGGCGCGCGCGACACCGCATTATCCGGCGAGCACTGCGCCAAACGCAAGCCGGGCGCCCGATTGCTTCGGCCCGCACGCTCTGCCATAGGTCGCTTTCAAGGTTTCGTGGCGGCCGGTGCTGGCGAAACGAGAGGTTTCGTCGCAGCAATGGCCGCAGTGTCGTGCACAATGCGGGAGTGAAATGAATGTCTCCGGCTATCGTCGCCATTCTCGTGGCGGGCGTGCTTGCCCTTATCTATGGACTGGTCACCGCGCGGCAAGTGCTGGCGGCCGACGCCGGTACCGCGCGCATGCAGGACATTTCGGCCGCGGTGCAGGAGGGCGCGCGCGCCTACCTGAACCGCCAGTACACCACGATCGGCCTGGTCGGCGTCGTCATCCTCGTGCTGCTGAGCGCGTTCCTCGGCATCCGCGTGGGCGTCGGCTTCGCGATCGGCGCGGTGCTGTCGGCGGCGGCCGGCTATGTCGGCATGAACGTCTCGGTGCGCGCCAACGTGCGCACCGCGCAGGCGTCCAAGCAGGGCCTCGCCGCCGGGCTTGACATCGCCTTCAAGTCGGGCGCGATCACCGGCATGCTGGTGGTCGGGCTCGGGCTGCTCGGCGTGACCGGCTACTACGCCTATCTGCGCTCGACCGTCGCGCCCGGCGGCGAGTTGCGGCCGATCCTGGAGGCGATGGTGGCGCTGAGCTTCGGCGCCTCGCTGATTTCGATCTTCGCCCGTCTCGGCGGCGGCATCTTCACCAAGGGCGCCGATGTCGGCGCCGACCTGGTCGGCAAGGTCGAAGCCGGCATCCCCGAGGACGATCCCCGCAACCCCGCCGTGATCGCCGACAACGTGGGCGACAATGTCGGCGACTGCGCCGGCATGGCGGCCGACCTGTTCGAGACCTATGCGGTGACGATCGTCGCGACCATGCTGCTCGGCAACATCTTCTTCACCGGCGCCGCGGCCGACATGATGATGCTGCTGCCGCTCGGCATCGGCGGCGTCTGCATCGTCACCTCGATCGTCGGCACCTACTTCGTCAAGCTCGGCCCCAGCAACAACATCATGGGCGCGCTCTACAAGGGGCTGATCGTCACCGGCGTGCTCTCGGCCATCGCGATCGCGATCGTGATCGAGCTGATCACGGGATATTCGACGCCGATCCCGATGACGGGCGGCACGCTCGGCCGGCATCAACCTGTTCGGCTGCGCGCTGGTCGGGCCTCGTCGTGACCGGGCTGATCGTGTGGATCACCGAATACTACACCTCCACGGAATTCCGCCCGGTGCGCAGCATCGCGCAGTCCTCGACCACCGGCCACGGCACCAACGTGATCCAGGGCCTCGCCGTCTCGATGGAGGCGACGGCGCTGCCGGTGCTGGTGATCTGCGTCGGCATCATCGTCTCGTTCATGATCGCCGGGCTGTTCGGCATCGCGGTCGCGGCGACGACGATGCTGGCGCTGGCTGGCATGATCGTGGCGCTCGACGCCTACGGGCCGGTGACCGACAACGCCGGCGGCATCGCCGAGATGGCGGAACTGCCGCCGGACGTGCGCAAGGTCACCGACGCGCTCGACGCGGTCGGCAACACCACCAAGGCGGTGACGAAGGGCTATGCGATCGGCTCCGCCGGCCTGGCGTCGCTGGTGTTGTTCGCCGCGTACACGCAGGATCTGACGCACTATTTCCCGACCGTAAAAGTCGATTTCAACCTGCAGAACCCGTACGTGGTGATCGGGCTGTTCATCGGCGGGCTGCTGCCGTACCTGTTCGGCGCGATGGGCATGACCGCGGTGGGCCGCGCCGCCGGCTCGGTCGTCGTCGAGGTGCGGCGCCAGTTCAGGGAAATTCCCGGCATCATGGAGGGCACCGCGAAGCCCGACTACGGCCGCGCCGTCGACCTGCTGACCAAGGCCGCGATCAAGGAGATGATTCTTCCCTCGTTGCTGCCGGTGCTGGCGCCGTTCGTGCTGTATTTCGTGATCGACATCATCGCCGGACGCGGCCAGGCGTTCTCGGCGCTCGGGGCGATGCTGCTCGGCACGATCGTGACCGGCCTGTTCGTCGCGATCTCGATGACCTCGGGCGGCGGCGCCTGGGACAACGCGAAGAAATACATCGAGGAAGGCCACCACGGCGGCAAGGGCTCCGACGCGCACAAGGCGGCGGTGACCGGCGACACCGTGGGCGACCCGTACAAGGACACCGCCGGCCCGGCGGTCAACCCGATGATCAAGATCACCAACATCGTGGCGCTGCTGCTGCTGGCGATCATCGCGAGCATCGGTTAGTTTCCGCGCTTGACCCGCACGGCCCCGGAGCGCGAGCTCCGGGGCCGTTTTCGTTTCAGCGAGGCGGCGCCTGCAAAGTCCTTCTCCCCGGGATCGGGCGCGATGCCCGTCCGACCCCTCACCCCGGCCCTCTCCCGCAAGGGGAGAGGGAGAAGAAAGCCTCAGCTTTTCGTCAGTTCGCGGATCGCCGCCATCATCCCGGCCATCGTCTTGTTCATGTCGAGATGCTGCTCGGCGTAGTGCCGCGCGCCCTTGCGCAGCCGGCGGTTCAGCTTGTCGTCTTCGAGCAGGTTCAGCACCGTGCGGGCGACGTTGCGGAAGTCGAGGCACGGCACCAGCAAGCCGTTCTTGCCGTCGCTGATGAACTCGGCGACCGGCTCGACGTCCGAGGCGACGATCGCGCAGCCGCAGGCCAGCGCCTCGCGCAGCGACCACGAGGCGACGAACGGGTAGGTCAAGTAGACGTGCACGTCGGAGCGCTGCAACATGCGCAGGTAGACGTCGTAACCGATCTGCCCGGGCAATAGCACGCGCGAAGCGTCGTAGCGGCCCAGCAGCTCCTTCTCCATGTGTTCGCGCCAGGTGCCGACTTGCAGTTTGGCGCCGTAGCTGACCTCGTTGCCGCCGACCAGCACCACCTTCACGTCGGGCCGGCCCGCCAGCAGGTCCGGCAGCGCCCGCATCATCACGTGAAAGCCGCGATACGGCTCGAGGTTGCGCGCGACATAGGTAACGAGTTTCTCGTGCGGCGCGACATGGAAGTCGCCGATGGAAAACACCTGCTTGCGCACGGCGGGATTGGGTTGGCACAGATCGAGCTGCGCGCCCTCCGGCAGCACCCGGATCGACGGCCGCGCCCATTCGGGGTAGCGCGTGTGCTGCCAGCGTGTCGGCGTCTGGCCGTGCTGATCCGTCGCCAGCGCCAGCAGGTTGACCACGTTCATGGCCCGGATTTGCGGGAACCGGTCCCGCGCCATCGGGTATTCGGGGTCGAAATCGACGTCCTGGCCGTCGGTGTGATAGTAGAACTCGAAATAGCCGAGTACCGGAGCGTCCGGCCAGACGTCGCCGATGTTCAGCAGCTCGCCCCAGCCGTGATGGCCGATCACGATGTCCGGGGTGAAGCCGAGCCGCTTGAGGTTGCCGGCCATGCCCGCGACCAGCTCGGCGCGCCGCGCGGCCAGGTCGAAGTCGCGGGCGACCCAGTGCACCGGCTCCTGGTCCGCGGTCGGCGCCGTGTACAGGATGCGGCGCACGCCGCGCACGGCGTTCTTGTTCGCCTCCGAGATGAACACGATCTCGTTGGCCGGGTCCTCGGCCAGATGCCGCAGCAAGTGCAGGTACTGGCCGGGGAAGTTCTGGTGGACGAACAGGTATCTCATGCCGGCGGCTCAACTCTCACGCATCGCTCGCACGCAGGCGGCCGGGCCCGGCGGCGGGGCCGCGCGGGGCCGACCTGATCGATGTCCGGCTCAGCGCTTGCGGGTCGGCGCGGGCTTCGGCTTGCCGGCCGACGGCTTCGATGGCGCCTTGGCGCGCGGCTGGGCCGTGGCGGGCGCCGCCTCCGCGGGCATGGCGGCGGCCACGGCCGCGGGCGATGCCGCCGGCGCCGTTGCGGGCACGGTCGAGGGCGCAGTCGGGGGCGCAGTCGGGGGCACAGTCGGGGCTGCGCCTGCGGCGCCTTTGGCGCGCACCAGCACCTGGAACGCCTCGATCGGCGCCAGGCTTTCCGCCTCGCACGGCTCGCCCGCGGCCACCGGGCCGACCGTGCTGCCGTCGGTGAAGCTGGCGGCGTAGAAGGCCTCGTATTTCTGGGCGGCGTCGCCGCGCAGCCGCAGCCGCAGCCCGAGGATCGGCAGCGCCATGCCGCGGCTGCCGCAGAACTGGCCGCCCTCGACCCAGGGCGACAGCCAGCCCTTGCCGAGCACCGCCTGGTACTCGAGGTCCTTCGGCGACAGAACCTTCGTCGGGGCGATGCCGAACCCCTCGATCCAGCGCTTGCTGCCGCGCTCGCCGAGCCAGTCGCCGAGCATCGCGCCGACGTCGCCGCGTTCCTGGATATGCGCGACCATCTCCATTACCGCCTGGGCGCGCGCCGCGGCCGGGGCGGGCGCAGCGGCCCCCGCCGGCTGCGGTGCCGGGGCGGCGGCCGGGCCGGGTTCGAGCAGCCGCATCACCTGCAGGTTCGGCGCGCCGTCCTTGGCGTTCGGCGCCTGGTAGACGGTGACCAGGATCTGCGCCGGGCCGCCGACCACGCGCACCAGCGCGGCGTCGCCGCCGCCGTGCAGCCAGCCGTCCGGCCGGAAGGTGCTGATCGTCACCGCATCCGGCCGGCTCGCCGAGCCCGGCGGCAGCGAGACGCGCACGCCGGGCAGGCCGCTGCGGG
Organism: uncultured Solirubrobacterales bacterium; assembly: GCA_963697635.1. GTDB lineage: Bacteria > Pseudomonadota > Alphaproteobacteria > Acetobacterales > Acetobacteraceae > CAJCJG01. The sequence goes on from CAVOOS010000021.1 coordinate 207,131, forward strand.
CGTCGGCGGCGCGGGACGGCGATTGCACGATGCAGAAAAGACCGGCGTCGAGCGTCATCAAATGGCCGCTGACTTTCAGTTCCGTGACCAGTTTCTGGGCCGACGCCTTGTCGGCGGCGGCGGCTTGAGCTTCGGGCATTCAGGATCTCGCTGTGATGGAGCGCAGGTTGTTGGCGGAAATGTCGATGCGCGGCGCGTATTCATCGCCCGCATGCGTACGCAACGCAAGCAGCGCATTGTTGATCGCCGGCGCCGGCAGGCCGAGCGGCAGCAGCCGCCCGCGCCCGGTCGCGCGCAGCCGCTCGGCCTGGGCGCCGAGGTCGAACGCCACCACCGGCAGGCCGGCGCGCAACGCCTCGCCGAGCGCGTAGCACCAGGTCTCCGGCCACACGGAGGGCAGCCATGCCAGATGCACGGCGTGCTGGCGGATCAAGCTGGCAACCTCGTGGTCCTTGTACGGGCCGGTGACGAACACGCGGCCGGTCGCGAGCAGGCGGGCGTCGTCCTCGGTATGGCCGATCACCGTGAACGAGAGCGAAAGATCGCGGTCGGCGGCGTCGCGTGCGGCGTCCAGCAGCGACTGGTAGCCCTTGGCGACGCCGATCGCGCCGATCACCGCGACGCGGCGCGGGCCGAGCGGGATTTCCTTGAGCGGCGGCAGATCGGCGTCGCTCTCGTGCGGCGCGACCTGGAATTCGATCCGGGAAAATGCCGCCGCAGCCGGGCGGCGGTATCGGCGGACGGCACCGTCACGGCGCGCGCGCCGGAAAGATCGGCGGCCGAGCGCTGGCGCAGCGCGGTCGGCGCGATCGTCTCCTCGAGTTCGCTGCCGGCGTCGGCGACGCAGGCCGCGCAGACGGCGACGTCCGGCTCGCCGCAGTAGCGGCGCGTGGTTCCGACCAGGTTGATGCGGGCGCAGATCCAGGCGTAGTCGTGCACGCGCACCTCATAGGGGATGCGCAGCGCCGCCGCGAGGTCGACGATGGAATGGTGGTGCCCGAGCAGGCTGTGCAGCTCCAGCCACCCCGGGCGCTCCGGCCGCAGCAGTTCGGCGAGCGCCGGCAGTTCGTCCGGCAGGGCAAAGCGCAGGTTCGGGAACGCGGCCTCGGTGCCGTCGCCGACCACGCAGAGGCCGGGCAGATAGCGGCGGCGCAACGCCTCGGGGTCGCCGGTGCGGTCGACCACCGGGCGCAGCACGATCGCCGGCCGTCCCTCCGCCCGCAGCGCCGCGCAGCGTTCCCGCACCGCGCGCTCGACGCCGCCGCCGCCGTCGTGGGTGACGATCAGCACCGGCTGGGCGCGACGCCTTGGGCGCGCGGCCCAGAGCGCCGCGTCCAGCGCGCGTCGCGCCGGCGCCAGCGGGTCGGCCGCCTGCCACGCCCGGATCATGTCGCCGTAGCCGGGGTGCAGCCGGTCCAGCACGTCGAGGTTGCGGCCGAGCAGCTGCGTGCGCGCGCTGCCGAACGAGCGTCCGCCGAGATGCGCGACATAGGCGCCCGGCACCGCCACGTGCCGCCAGCCGAGATGCCGTGCGCGCACGCAGAAATCGTTCTCCTCGCCATAGCCCTGGCCGAACACGTCGGTGCGCAGCAGCCCGGTCGCCAGCAGGCACTCCCGCCGGATGTACATGCAGAAGCCGACCGAGGTCGGCAGGTCGATCGCGGCGTGGCCGTGGGTTTGGGCGGCGAGCGCCGCGAGCGCCGCCAGCGCCGCGCCGGTCGGCGCCGGCCCGGGATCGGTGGGATCGGGATAGCTCAGGATCGTCGCGTCGTTGGACAGCGGCGCCGCGGTGCCGATGTCGCGGCTGGCGTGCACGGCGGCGCGCAGCGTCGCGAGCCAGCCGGGCGCGGGGACCGTGTCGCTGTTGAGCAGCACCACGTCGCGCCCGCCCGGCAGCGCCGCCGCGAGCCGCAGCCCGGCATTGGCGGCGGCCGGGAAGCCGCGGTTCTCGGAATGGCGGTGCAGCCGGATGTGCCGCCGCTCCGCCAGCACGTCGAGCGCCGAGGCGAGCGCATGCTCGGGGGAGGCGTCGTCGATCACGATCACGCGCGTGCCCGCGGGCACGGTCGCCAACACCGCCTCGAGACAGGCGAGCGTCGTCTCGGCGCCGCGATAGACCGGCACGACCACGGCGAGGCTCCGGCGCGGCTGCGGCCGCGCCTGCACCGGCGGGCCGGATAGCGCGGCCGGGGTCGGCACCCAGGGCACCTGCCGCCGCGCCCGCCCGACCGCCGGCAGCGCGCGCGCGACCGCGACCGCGGCCGCGGCCGCGGCGCGCACCTCCAGCCCCGGATCGAGCGGGCTGCCCGTCAGCTCCCGGCCGTCCGTGCCGCGCAGGCTGACGGATCCCGCGAACCCGGCCAGCAGCCGCGCCGGCACTGCGAACCGGCGCGGGCGCGTGAGCGGGCGCGGCGACACCATGTCGAGATCGGTCGCGACGATCCGCCGCGCCGGCGCCTCGCCGTGCAGCGGCGCGAGCGTCAGCACCGGGTCGCGCCCGGCGTCGCCGGGATGCCAGGCCCAGCCCTCGATGCCGCCGTCCCGGCAGCGCGCGAACCCCTCGACGCGGCGGATCCGCTCGACCGCGACCGGGCTGCCGAGCAGGTCCTCGCCGTCGAATGCGATGCGCACCTGGCGCACGCCCGTCGGCACCAGCCGGCCACGCAGCGGCGTCCCGTCGGCCCAACGCTCGACCTGGCCGCGCCGGCCCGTCGCGGTGCGCACCAGCAGCCGGCCGTCGGCGCGCAGCCCGCACCAGCCGGCGGCGCCGACGCGGGCCGCGATCATGTCGGCATGGCCGAAGCCGTCGCCGTCTGCCGGCAGGCCGTGGCCGGACAGCGCCGCCGCCAGCGCCGCCGCGGCGCCGGCCGCGTCGCCGGCGCGTTGCCGCACCGCGGCGAGCCCGAGCCACACCTCGTAGACGTCGTGCCGTGCCGCCAGTGCGGCGAACACCTCGGCCGCGCGCGGATCGGCGAGCGCCAGCAGCGCCAGCGCGAACGGCAACAGGGCGGTGTCGTCGTCCGGCGCGATCCGGCAGGCGCGTTCGAGCCACGGCCGGGCCGCCGCGGGGTCGCCGACGTCGAGCAGCTTCTGGCCGCGGCGCAGCGCATCGTGCGCCTGCTCGGACTCCGCCTCGGCGCGCGTGCGCGGCACGGACGGCCGGGCCGGACGATCGCTCATACGGCCTGACGCGTGGCGCCCCGCCCTCAGCCCGCGCGGCCGGGCGCGGCGCCGGCCAGTTCCGGCGCGGGCGCCGCCGCAGCGGCCGCCGGCAGCGCATCGAGGTCGACCTGCGCCTCCTTGAGCCCCTGCGCCAGCGCCTTGGTCAGCCAGACCCGCGCCTCGGCGACGTTCTGGTTGCCGGCGAGCCCGCGCGCGAGGTAGCGGCCGAGCATCACCTGCGCATGCGCATGTCCGCGTTCGGCCGCGCCACGGAACCATTTCTCCGCCTGCGGCCGGTCCCACGGCACGTCGTGGCCGCCGCCGTACAGCGCGCCGAGCGCGAACATCGCGCCGACATGGCCGTGCGTCGCGGCGTGCTGGAACAGTTTCAGCGCCTCGGCATGGTCGCGCTTGCCGCCGCGGCCGTTGACGAGCATTTCCGCGAGCGCGACCTGCGCGTCGGTCATGCCGCCGCGCGCCGCGCGGGTGATCCAGGCGCGGCCCTCCTCGACGTTCTGCGCCACGCCGCGGCCCTCGGCGAGCATGCGGCCGTACCAGTACTGCGCGTTGACCACGCCTTCGGCGGCGCGCCGCAGCCACTGCACGGCCTGCTGCTCGTCCCGCTCCACGCCGACGCCCTCGGCGAGGCAGATGCCGTAGTTGTAGGCGGCCACCAGGTCGCCGGCGGTCGCCTGCTGCTCGAACCACTCGCGCGTGCGCACCGAATCCTCGGGCGCGCCCTTGCCCTGCAGCACCATCGCCGACAGGTCGTAGCGCGCCTGCACGTCGCCGGCCTCGGCCGAGACGCGGAACCATTTGGCCGCCTCCGCCGGGTCGCGCGCCACGCCCGCGCCCATCAGATGCAGGTTGCCGAGCGCGCGCGCGGCGCCGCGGTGCCCCGCCTCGGCGGCGCGGTGGAACCAGGTCGCGGCTTCGGCATAGTTGGGCGGCAACTCGCCGCCGCGGGTGTAGAGGTCGCCGATCAGCGCGGCCGCCTCGGGGTCGCCGGCCAGCGCGGCGCGCCGCAGCCAGGATTCGCCGTCCTGCAGGTCGCGGGCCACGCCCTTGCCCTGCAGCAGCATCGTGCCGTAGCGCGCCTGCGCCGCCCGCACGCCCTTCTCGGCCGCCTGCCGGAACAGCGCCGCCGCGACCGCGATGTCCTGCGCCACGCCCTGGCCCTGCTCGGTCAGCACGCCCAGCAGGTACTGCGCCGTGCCGATCCCGGACTCCGAGGCCTTCGCCAGCCACTTCGCGCCGGCCGCGTGCTCCTCCGGCGCCTTGGCCCGGCGCAGCAGCGCCATCGCATAGCCCAATTGGCCCTGCGGCGAGTTCGCCTCCGCCGACTTGCGATACCACGCCTCGGCCTGCGCCAGGTCGCGCATGGCCTCGGGGCCGTTGGTCAGGATGTAGGCGAGCAGCGCCTGGCCGTCGCCCGACCCGGCATCGGCGGCCCGGCGCGCCCAGGTGGCGGCGCGCTCGAAATCCGGCGACACCACGGCCGCCGCGCCGAACAGCGCTTCGGTCGCGGCCCCGGCATTGCCCGCGGCGGGCGCCGAGACGCCGTGCAGGTAGACCGCGCCGAGCAGCGACTGGGCGGCGACATAGCCGCTGGTCGCGGCCTTCTCGAGCCAGCGCGCCGCCTCGGTCGGGCTGCGCGGCACGCCGCCGGCCTCGAGGTAGGCCCGGCCGACCAGGTACTCGGCCTCGGCGATCCCCGCGTTCGCCGCCTTCGCCAGCAGCGGGAACGCCTCGGCGCGCTTGCCCTCCTCGACCAGCTCCTGCGCCCGCCGCAGCGCGGCGGCGGGCGATACCCAGCCCGCCACCTTGCCGAACAGCCCTGCCACCGGCCTCAGCCCCGAGCGGCGCGCGACGCGCCAGTTGCCGCCAGGATCACGTCGGCTCCCGCATGCCCTCGGAGAAGAACGGAATGAGCTTGTCGAAGATGTAGGCCAGGATCGTGCGCTGGCCGACGCGGATGTCAGCCTCGATCGGCATCCCCGGCATGATGCGGAACGACGGCGGCTCCTTCTTCAGCTGCATCCGGTCGATCGAGATTCTGCGCGCGGTAGTAGTAGACCGGCGCGGTCCCGAGATTCTGCGGATCCTGCGTCGAGATCGTCGGCTGGGTGCTGGTCGGATTGGTCTGTCCGGTGGTCGGGCTGGTGAAGCTGTCGCTGGCGATCCCGATCACGTGGCCGACGGCATAGCCGTAGCGGAAATACGGCAGGGTATCGAACTTGATCGTCACGTCCTGGCCTTCCGAGACGAAGCCGGAGTCGGCGCCGTCGATCGGGGCGGACACTTCGAGCTTCGCGTCCACCGGCACCGTGGTCATCAGCTGGATGCCCGACTGCAGCACCGTGCCAGGGGCAACGCGCGAGACGCTGAGGATGATGCTGTCCTCCTCGGCGCGCAGCCGGACGAGGTCGCTGCGCAGCGTGTTCTTCTTGGCCTGATCGGTCATGTCGGACAGCGTCCGCTCCTGCGTCCCTTCCAGCTGCTGGGTGTCGCTGTACCACTGGTGGATCCAGGCGTCGCGCTGGGCGACCTGCGCCGCGAGATCCTTGGTCGCGCCGTCGTAGGTGTTCTTTGCGTCGGACAGCGCCTGTTCGATCTGCAACCGCAGGTCGACCGCCTGCAACGTGTCCAGCTGGCTGCCGACCTGCATTTTCTCGGCTTGCTTGCGGATGGTCTCGATCGGGTGCAGCGTCACCGCGAGGCGGCTCGTGTAGCCGGCGATGTCGCCCTTGGCCAGATCGACCTTGGCCTGCAGGCTTTTGATCTGCTCGTTGTATTGCTCGACCGTGAAGATGAACTGCTGGTGGCGCTGCAGATAGGCCAGCTCTTCGAGCTGGCTGTATTGGCTGCCGTCCGAGAAGTACGGCTTGTCGGCCAGTTCGGCGCGCAGCCGGTCGACCTGCGCCTTGAGGCTCGCCATCTGGTCGACGGTCGATTTCTTGTCGGCGTCGGGAAACGTCGGGTCGAGGTCGGCGAGCAGGTCGCCCTTCTTCACCTGCTGGCCTTCCCTGACGTAGATCTTCTTCACGATCGCGGTTTCCAGCGGCTGCACGATCACGTCCGGCGATTGCGCCAGCACGACGCCGGGAACCGACACGGTCCGGTCGATCGGCACGGTCGCGAACAGGATGATCGCGAGAATCACGAAGGTGCTGATCAGCCAGAGCGTCATGCGCGCGGTGAACGGCGCGGGGGCGGAGATCAGGGTCAGCGTCGGCGACTGGAATTCCAGGATCGCGTTGGCCGATACGGCCTCGCTGTCGTTGTCGAAGTTGACGGGCGCGCCGCCCTTGAGCGGGAGGCCGACGCTGGTGCTGGTCGAGGCCATGCTGGATCAGTCTCCCTGTGCCAATACCGGCGCCGGCCCGGCGGCGCGCGAGGCCGCGCTTTCGAGATGCCGGTTCTGCTGCAGCCACAACTGGCGATACACCGAGCAGCGCTCGACCAGCACCAGATGCGGCGCCATGTCCATCACCTTGCCCTTGTCCAGCACGAGGATCTGGTCGCAGTCGGTCAGCGAGGTGAGGCGGTGCGACACGATCACCATCGTGCGCCCCTTGCCGAGCCGGGTCAGGTTGGCGTTGACCAGCGCCTCGCTCTCCGGGTCGAGCGCGCTGGTCGCCTCGTCGAGAATCAGCAGCCGCGGATCGTGGATCACGGCGCGCGCGATCGCGAGGCGCTGGCGCTGGCCGCCGGACAGGTTGGGCGAGCCTTCCTCGATCCAGGTCTCGTAGCCGTTCGGCATCCGCTCGATGAATTCCTCGGCGCCCGACAGGCGGGCCGCGCGCACCGCGTCGGTCAGCGTGAGGCCGGGGCGGCCGGCGATGATGTTTTCCCGGATCGTGCCGCGGAACAGGAAGTTCTCCTGCAGCACGACGCCGAAGCTGCGCCGCATGTGGCCGAGGTTGATCTCGCGCAGGTCGTTGCCGTCGAGCTTGACGAAGCCCTCGTAGTCGCGGGTGATGCCCTGCAACAGCCGGGTGATCGTGGACTTGCCGGAGCCGCTGCGGCCGACCAGGCCGAGCATCGTGCCCGCCGGCACCTCGAACGAGACGCCGTCGAGCGCGCGCGACTTGGTGCCGGGGTAGGAGTAGGTGACCTTGTTGTACTCGACGTTGCCGACGAAGCGCGGGCGCAGGCCGGCGGCCGGGTTCACCGATTCCGGGGGCTGGTTGATCACCGACTGCACGAAGCCGACCGCGATGCGCACCTCCTGCACGTCGTCCATCATCCGGGCGATGCTGACCAGCGGCGAGGCGACGCGCCCGCTGATCATCATGTAGGCGATGATCAGGCCGGGATCGACGACGCCCGGATCGAGGATCGCGAAGGCGGCGCCGACCAGCACCACGCCGCGGGTCATGAAGCCCTCGAACGGCGTGATCAGGGTCTGCGGCCAGTTCGACATGTCCGAGGCTTCGAGGCGCAGCTGCACCGAGGTCGAGGTGCGGCGGTCCCAGTTCTCGCGCTGCTGCGGCTCGAGCGCCAGCGACTTGACGGTGCGGATGCCGTACAGCGTTTCGACGAGCACGCTGCTCTTCTGCGTTTCCGCCGCCGTCCAGCGGCCGACCGCGCGGTTCACCGGGCCCATGAACAGCACGATGATCACGGCGATGCAGGCGGCGCCGGCCATCGTGATCCAGGCCAGCGTCGGCTGGATGAAGAACAGGATCGGGATCACCACCAGCAGGGTGACCAGGTCCATGAACGTGGTCATCATCTTGCCGGTCAGGAACTCGCGGATCCGATTGACCTGGGCGAGCCGGTAGGTGATCACGCCGGCCTGCTGCTTCTCGAAGAAGTCGAGCGGCAGGCGCAGCATGCGCTTGAACACGTGCAAAGTGATCTTGGCGTCGACGCGCGCGCCGATCAGGTAGCCGATCTTGCGCCGCGCGTGGCCGAGCATGGTCTCGTAGATCACCGCCAGGGCGAACAGCAGGCCGATCAGCGCCAGCGTCGACATGCTCTTGTAGGTCAGCACCCGGTCCAGCACCATCATGACCATGATCGGCGGCACCAGGCCCAGGAACGCCAGCGCGAACGAGCCGTAGAAGATGTCGCGCAACAGCGCGTGCTCCATGCGGACGATGCCCCAGACCCACATGAAGCTGAACGGCACGTTCTCGTCGGTGAGCTCGCGCACCGCCCGCATCAGCATGGTCTCGCCCGACCACACCTGCGACAGCCGGAGTTCGTCGACCGCGACCGGCGGGTCGCCCGAGGGCGCGCGCGGATCCTTGAGCCAGACGATGTTGCGGGCCGGGTCGACGGTGGTCAGGATCGCCGCGCTGCCGTCGCGCAGCAGCAGGATCACCGGCGACGAGACTTCGATCTTCAGCAACTGGCTGAACCGCATGCGCACCGCGCGCGACCACAGCCCGCCTTCGCGGACCCATTGCACGAGCGCCGCCGGCGAGGGGGTGGTGCCGCGCGGATAGCGCAGCTCGTCGCGGTCCAACTCCACATGGTGGAAGCGTGCCGCCGCCTCGATCGCCATCAGCCGACTTTCGAGCGCCTCGTTGATGGCGTCGCGTTCGGCGGACCGCGCGGCGACGGTCTCGGATGGCGTGTCGCCCGGAGTGGCCCCGCCCGTCGGCGCGTCGGTCGAACTCACGATGTCAAGCCTCCTTCGAAGACAAGCCTGCCGAAAACAGCCCCGCGCAAACGGCGCATGTGTGGCGGACCGGCGCCAGCGACACGGGAGAGAAACCCGGAATGCCCAGGCCGGACCGGCCCAGCCCCACGCTGAACCGCCGCCGCTTGCCAGATACCATAACCCCCGGTTCCGAGGGTATCAGGATGTTTGTGGCGTGCAGCGCCGCGGATGCCCCCCTTCCCAAGGCGGTCGATCTCGCAGCAGGCTGCGCCCTGTATCACGGGAGGGCGAACGATGGAACCGCAAAGTGTATCGCCGGCGCGCCGCACGGCCGGGCGATGACGCGCGACCCCGACATGCGCATCCGCGCGGTCCGCCCCGCCGACCTGCCGGAGATCCAGGGCATCTACGCGCACCACGTGCTGCACGGCACCGGCACGTTCGAGGAGGTGCCGCCCTCGGTCGAGGAAGTGGCCGAGCGGGTCGCGCACGTGACCGGGCAGAGCTGGCCGTGGCTGGTCGCCGAGGACGCGACCGGATTGCTCGGCTACTGCTACCTCACCCGCTTCCGGCCGCGCGCCGCATATCGGTACTGCGCCGAGAACGCGGTGTATGTGCGCCAGGACGTGCGCGGCCAGGGCGTCGGCAAGGCGCTGGTCGCGGCGCTGATCGAGGCGGCGACGGCGGCCGGGTTCACCCAGATGATCGCCGTGATCGGCGACAGCGAGAATGTCGGCTCGATCGGCGTGCATGCGAGCCTCGGTTTCCAGCGCGTCGGCACGCTGCGCGCGGTGGGCTGGAAGTTCGACCGCTGGCTCGACACCGTCTACATGCAGCGCGCGCTGGGGGCGCAAGAGGACGATGCCGACCCGGACTGAAGCCGGCCGGCGAAGCGGAACCGCGCCGCCGTCACCGGGTCGGCCGCGAGCGCCGCGGCGAGGGCCGCCTCGTCGGCGGGCAGGCACGAGACGATGACGCGGGTGAAGAACGGAATTTCGCTGCGGGCGCGCGCCAGGAACAGCCGGGATAGCGCTTGCGCAAGCGGGGCGCGCGGGCGGCAGCAGGCGCAACCCGGGGCGTGCACGGCGGCACTTGGCCCGGGCCACGGCTGCACCGCGTCGAGCGGCCCGGCCAGCGCCGGATCGCCGCTCACCACCGGCACGCGCATGTCCTGTCGATCAATCATCCCCTGGACATAAGCATATCTTTATGCGATTGGCGAGGCATGGACGACCTGCTCGCCGCGCTGCGCGCCTGCGCCGAACCGACCCGGCTGCGCATCCTCGCGCTGGCCGCCCGCGGGGCGTTCTGCGTGACCGAGTTCACCGAGATCCTCGGCCAGTCGCAGCCGCGCCTTTCCCGACACCTGCGGCTGCTGTGCGAGGCCGGCGTGCTGGAGCGGCTGCGCGAGGGCGCCAACGCCTGGTTCGGCCTGCCACCCGAGGACAGCCCCGGATTTTCTCTGGTGCGCGCCGTGCTCGACCGGCTGCCCGAGGGTGACGAGGTGCTCGCCGCCGACCGCCGGCAGGCGGCGCGGGTGCTCGCCGAGCGCGCCCGCGTCGCGACCGAGACGTTCGTGCGGCGCGGCGCCGCGTGGGACGAGATGGGCGCGCTCGGCCTGCCGGCGGACGCCGTGGAGGCGGCGCTGCTCGGCCTGCTGCCGGCGGGCAATCTCGGCCGGGCGCTCGATATCGGCACCGGCACCGGGCGGCTGCTGGAACTGCTGGCGCCGCGGCTGGCCTCGGGCCTGGGCGTGGATGCGAGCCGCGCCATGCTGGCGCTGGCGCGCGCCCGGCTGGCGCGGCCGGGGCTCACGCACTGCGCGGTGCGACTCGCCGACATGTACCGGCTGCCGCTGCCCGACGGCGGTTTCGATCTCATCCTGCTGCACATGGTCTTGCATCACGCCGAGGACCCCGCCGCCGTGCTCGCCGAGGCGGCGCGCGTGCTGCGGCCGGGCGGGCGGTTGCTGGTTGTCGACCTGGCGCCGCACGACAACGCCGAAGCGTTGCAGCGGCTGGCGCATCGTTGGCCCGGCTTTGTTAACGATGCGATGCGCAGGCTGCTCGCCGGGGCCGGACTGGCGCCGGCGGCGTCGGTCGGCGTGCCCGGCGCGCTGGAAATCCGCCTCTGGTCCGCCACACGGCCGACCGCCGAACCCCGTCACGCCGAGGTGCTTATGGCCAGCGCATCATGAACCGGCCGCATCTGCTCGAGGCGCTGCGCGAGCGCGTGCTGCTGTGCGACGGCGCGGTCGGCACGCGGGTGCAGGCGCTGACGCTCGACATCGAGCGCGACTTCTGGAACCGCGAGAACTGCACCGAGGTGCTGACGCTGTCGCGTCCCGATCTGGTGCGCGACATCCACCGCGGCTATTTCGCCGCCGGCGCCGACATGGTGGAGACCAATACTTTTGGGGGTTCGCCGGTCACGCTCGGCGAGTTCGATCTCGGCGAGCGCGCGCGCGAAATCAACCGGCGGTCCGCCGAACTGGCCCGCGAGGCGGCCGAGGAATTTGTCGACGGGCGGCCGCGCTGGGTGGTCGGCAGCGTCGGACCGGGGACCAAGCTCCCCTCGCTCGGCAATATTTCGTACGATGCGCTGGAGGCGGCGCTCGCGGAACAATGCCGGGGCCTGATCGACGGCGGCGTGGACGCGATCCTGATCGAGACCTGCCAGGACACGCTGCAGATCAAGGCCGCGGTGAACGGGGCGAAGCTCGCCCGCGCCGAGGCACGGAAGGAAATCCCGATCTTCGTGCAGGTGACGGTGGAAACGACCGGCACGCTGCTGGTCGGCCCGGACATCGCCGCCGCCGCGACCGTCGTGCAGGCGCTCGACGTGCCGCTGATCGGGCTGAATTGCGCGACCGGCCCGCAGGAAATGGCCGAGCATGTGCGCTGGCTGGGCAAGAACTGGCCGGGGCTGCTGAGCGTGCTGCCGAACGCGGGGCTGCCGGAGTTGATCGACGGCCGCACGCATTATCCGCTGCGCCCCGCCGATCTGGCGACGTGGCTGGAGCGGTTCGTCGTCGAGGACGGCGTGAACCTGATCGGCGGCTGCTGCGGCACGTCGATCGAACACATCGCAGCTCTGGATGCCATGTTGCGCCGGCGCGGCGGCTTCCGCCCGGCGCCGGTCGCGCGGCATGCCGTGTGGATGCCGTCGGTCGCGAGCCTGTATCAACAGGTGGCGCTGCGGCAGGAGAACGCGTTCTTCGCGATCGGCGAGCGCTGCAACGCCAACGGCTCGAAGAAATGGAGAGAATTGCAGGAGCGCGGCGACTGGGACGGCTGCGTCGCGATGGGGCGCGAGCAGCTCGGCGAGGGCTCCAACGCGATCGACCTCTGCACCGCCTTCGTTGGCCGCGACGAGGTTGCCGAGATGGACGCGGTGATGCGGCGGTTCACTTCGTCGGTGAATTCGCCGCTGGTGGTCGACAGCACCGAGTTCCGGGTGCTGGAAAGCGCGCTGAAGCTGCACGGCGGCAAGCCGATCCTCAATTCGATCAATTTCGAGGACGGCGAGAAACCCGCAGCGCAGCGCATGGAGCTCGCGAAGAAATTCGGCACGGCGGTGATTGCGCTGACCATCGACGAGGTGGGAATGGCGAAAAGCCCCGAGCGCAAGCTGGAGGTTGCCAGCCGCCTGGTCGAGTTCGCCTGCACGCGGCACGGCCTGGCGCAGCACGACCTGCTGATCGATCCTCTCACCTTCACCATCGCGACCGGCAACGAAGACGACCGGAAACTCGGGCAATGGACGCTGGAGGGCATAAAGCTGATCCGCGAGCGGTTTCCCGACATCCAGATCATTCTCGGGCTGTCCAACATCAGCTTCGGCCTGAACCCGGCGGCGCGCGCCGTGCTGAACAGCGTCTTTCTCGATCACGCGGTGAAGGCCGGGATGACCGGCGCGATCGTGCACGTCTCGAAAATCCGGCCGCTGCACCAGATCGCGCCCGAGGAGGTGCAGGTCGCCGAGGATCTGATCTTTGATCGGCGCCGCGAGGGCTACGATCCGTTGCAGCGGTTGCTGGAACTGTTCGCCGATCGCAAGCTCGCCGATGTGGCCAAGAAAAAGCGCGCCGATGCGGTGGAGGAGCGGCTGAAGGACAGAATCGTCGACGGCGATCGCAAGGGGCTGTCGGATGACCTTGCCGAGGCGCTGCGCGCGCACCGGCCGCTCGACATCATCAACACCATTCTGCTCGACGGCATGAAGGTGGTGGGCGAGCTGTTCGGCGCGGGCAAGATGCAGCTGCCGTTCGTGCTGCAAAGCGCAGAAACGATGAAGGCGGCCGTGGCCTACCTCGAACCGCTGATGGAGCGCGTGGAGGGGCAGCAGCGCGGCACCATCGTGCTGGCGACCGTCAAGGGCGACGTCCACGACATCGGCAAGAACCTGGTCGACATCATCCTGACCAACAACGGCTATCACGTTGTCAACCTCGGGATCAAGGTGCCGCTCGCGGACATGCTGGCGGCGGCGCACGACGCATCGCGCCCATGCGATCGGCATGTCGGGGCTGCTGGTGAAATCCACCGTGGTGATGCGCGAGAACCTGGAGGAAATGTCGCGGCAGGGCCTGGATATTCCGGTGATGCTCGGCGGCGCGGCGCTGACGCGCAACTACGTCGAGGACGCCTGCGTCGCCGCCTATGCGTGCGGCCGGGTCGCCTACGCGCGCGATGCGTTCGACGGGCTGCACCTGATGGACCGCGTCGTCGGCAACGGGTTTGACGATTATCTGGCCGCGGTGCAGGCGAAGCGGGTGGGGAAAGCCCGCAACACGACGCGCACGCTCGGGCAGGCCGACGCGCGGGCGTTCCAGCCGGTGGACATCGTCGCGACGCAGCAGCGGCGCCGGCGGCTCACCGAGGACCAGCCGCCGATCGAGCCGCCGTTCTGGGGCCCGCGCATGCTGGAAGCGCCGGCCAAGGCGCTGGTGCCGTTCCTGAACGAGCGCAGCCTGTACCAGTTCCAGTGGGGCTTTCGCAAACAGGGCCGCTCGCTCGAGGATTTTCTCGGCTGGGCGAAGCAGGAACTGCGGCCGGTGATGAAGCGCATGCTGGCGCTGTGCGAGACGGGCGACATTTTGCATCCGCAGGCGGTCTACGGCTATTGGAAGGCCGCCGGCCAGGGCAATGATCTTCTGCTCTTTGAGCCCGACGGTGTCGACCGAAGTCTGCCGCTTCACCTTGCCGCGCCAGCCGCGTGAGGACGGCGAATGCATCGCCGATTTCTTCCGCGACGTGGACGATGCCGAGCGCGACGTGATCGGCTTGCAGGTGGTCACCGTCGGCCAGCAGGCCAGCGACACGGCGCGGCTGTGGTTCGAGGACAACCGCTACCAGGATTATCTTTACCTGCACGGCCTGTCGGTGGAGATGGCCGAGGCGATGGCGGAATACACGCACAAGCGCATCCGCGCCGAGTGCGGCTTCGCCGCCGAGGACGACCGCGACATGGACAAGATGCTGCAACAGGGCTACCGCGGCAGCCGCTATTCGTTCGGCTATCCGGCCTGCCCGAAGCTGGAGGACCAGGCGCCGCTGCTGCGCCTGCTCGGCGCGGAACGGATCGGCGTGAGCCTGTCCGACGAATGGCAGCTGCACCCGGAGCAATCGACCAGCGCGGTCGTCGTGCTGAACAGGCGGGCGAAGTATTTTTCGGTTTGAAGCCGGCGGGTTAAAGCGTCCGCCCGCCTTCGCCTGCTATGGTTGCGAAAATGCAACGAAATGGACGTGCCAAGGCGCCGGCCCGTGGCGGGGGTTTTTTGCGTTGGGGGGGTGGAGGCGGGCAATCGTTCCGGCCGGCGGGGGAAGCCGCGACGCTCCGCGGTCCGAGCGGGGCGTTCTTCGTTTCGGGGCCGGGGCGGCTTCCATCGGGGCCGCAGTCTGCGGGGCCCGGGGCGGGGTGTGCGGTTGCCCGAACACTCCGTTCGCCGGGGGCACCGCCGCGGGCTGCCGGCCGGATTTTCCGGGCGACTTGCGTCGTTGCGGGGGGCGCGGAGTTGCTGGGCGCCTGGTGCGGGGCTGGGGGAAGGCGCTGGAGGACGGGGCTGGGGGACGGGGCTGGGGGATGGATTTGGTATTCGCCGGCCTTGATCCGCTCCAGCAGGTCGGCGAGTTGGGCGAAGAGCTGCGTGAGCAAGGCCAGGAGCAGCGAGACCACAACGCCGGCCGGCTGGTTTTCGGCGGCCCGCGACGCCACCCCCCGCAGGGTTGCGGCGAGGTGCTCGGCCGGGCCAGGGGCTGGGGGTGCGGTGGTCATCGCCGCAGTGTCTAGCCGACCGAAGGGCTGGTTGTCAAGAACAAAAAGCGAACGCGGGGGGGTTGGCGGCAGCGTCCGACGCCCCGGGGATCCCGGGAAGTGCTGCGGGACGATTTTCGCGCCGGGGGAGGCGGTCATTCCACGCTCGCCGCGCCGGATGGTTCAGAATTCAAGAACACGCACCAACCAAAGTTGCAGATAAAATCTGTGAAAATCGAAAATGATAGGAATACGGTCTTCGTCCGGCAGTCAACCGAAGCTGCGCCAACCTGGGCGACGGGGCGGAGTGACCCGCACTTCTCAGTCGTAGCCGACCGCGGTATGCACCTCGGAACGTGGCCGTCGGCGATCCCGTTCAGGCCGCAACTCGGACGGAGGCAGCATGCAGCGCGTCATCAACCTACTTCTCTGCCTCTGCCTGGTGCTGTGGGCAATTCCGGGTCTGGCCGAGGACGACTCGGCCGCCAACGCGCTGGTCGGCTCATGGCGCCTGCTGTCGTTCGAGCTTCGCGTTGTCGGAGATGACGGGCCTCCGCGCCATCCCTTTGGCGAACATCCGATTGGCCGGATCGTGATTACGTCCGCACACACCATGGTTGCATTCATTTCCGCCGCTGGCCGCAAGCCTCCGACCAACCAAGCCGAGGCGGCCGCTCTGATTGCTTCAATGACCGGCTACACTGGAAAATTCAGGATCGAGGGCGACAAGTTCATCACCTCTGTCGATGGTGCTTGGAACGAAATCTATCGGGGCACCGAGCAGGACCGCTATTTTCGCGTCGACGGCGACACGCTGAGCATACGCACACCCGAACAGGCCAGCGCCATCCTGCCGGGAAAGCGAACTGTGGCCAACCTCGTCTGGGAGCGCGAGCCATAGCCGGGCTCGCCTAGAGCCAGTCTGCGGATGCGACAGCGGCTCAATCATCCGCCACTTGCCGGTCCTCCGGCACCCGATAACCATGGCGTTCGGCGGGTGACGCTGAGGCTGTCGCGAAATTCAAGACTTTCGGACACTCCGATCGCCTCAATCAGACCAGAAGGTTGTGCGTTCCAAAACATATGCCCGAAAGCGTTTTGGAGTTGGCCATCACCCGAGCAGGCGACCCGCTCGGCAGCTTTAGTTGTGCTAAGGGTTCGAGACGGAATAAACCATTCATTCTACGCTATCGTCATCCCCGGGCTTGACCCGGGGATCCATGCGCCGTCCCCGTCGTAGATTGCCGGGTCAAGCCCGGCAATGACGAGAACACATCGGCTATTCTGCGTCAGCCGCCAAAGGTGGGAGGGTCGCGCGCACCGTCATCGGGTCGCGCGAGCGATGAGAGGTGCGGAACGGATCGGCGTCGGCCGGTCCGACGAGCGGCAGTTGCACCCGGAGCAGTCCCCAAGCGCGATCGTCGCGCTCAATCCCCGGTCGGCGTATTTTTCGGTGTGAGGGCTGGGCGTTAGATTGCTCACCGGTGTTTCACCCCCCTCCCGGCCTCCCCCCACAAGGGGGGGAGGAGCAGCAAGCCCCCTCCCCCCTTGTGGGGGAGGGCTGGGGTGGGGGGTCTCGCGGGGCAAGTCGACTTTCCGGCCGGCTGGCAAACCAAGGGGCGCGTTCGGCGCGAATTCATTCGCCACGAGTCAGTGCCATGATCGCATCCGTGCTCAGGTCGATATCGCCGCGTCCGCGCAGATGGGCAACGAGGCGTGTCCCGCGACTCAGCCGCTTCCGGAGGGCGACCGGGACAATTCGCACGCCGCCGTCGGCGAGTTCGACAACAACCTCGGTATGCGGCAGCAGACCTGCCTGCTTCCGGAGCTTCGCTGGAATGGTGACCTGACCCTTCGACGTAACCCGCATTTCGACCTTCCTGACCCCGCAAAGGTGACGCACCCCGGCGCACTCTGCTAGAGGCCGCGCGGCACGGGCAATGGGGCGCGGGTGGGACAGGCGCAGCGCATCGCGGCCGGCAGCATCGGCCTCGGGCTGGTGGTGCTGGGGCTGAAGCTGGCGGCCTGGGCGGTCACCGGCAGCGCCGCGCTGTTCTCCGACGCGGCCGAATCCGTGGTCAACGTCGCCGCCGCCGTGGTGGCGTTCGCGGCACTGCGGCTCGCCGCGCGGCCGGCCGACGCGAACCACCTGTACGGCCACGACAAGGCCGAATTCTTTGCCGCCGTCATCGAGGGCGTGCTGATCGTGGTCGCGGCGCTGGTGATCCTGCAGCACGCCTGGGACACCTATCGCCATCCCGGAGCCGTTGCAGGCGCCGCTGCTCGGCATGGTGCTGAACGGCGTCTCCTGCGTGCTCAATCTCGGCTGGGCGCTGCTGCTGGTGCGCGAGCGGCCGGAAATTCCGCTCGGCGGCGCTGGCGGCGGACGGGCAGCATCTGCTGGCCGACGTGGTGACGTCGGTTGGCGTGCTGCTCGGGGTCGGCCTCGTGGTGGCGACGGGGCTGCCGTGGCTCGATCCGGCGGTGGCGGCGCTGACGGCCGTGTACGTGCTGGGATCGGGCGTCTACGTGATCGGCGGCTCGGTCGGCGGGCTGATGGACGCGGCACCGGCCGAGGAGATCGTCGCCCGCGTGAAGCGGCTGGTGGGCGAGCACGCCGAGGGGGCGCTGGAAGCGCACGACCTGCGGATGCGCCGCGGCGGCCGACACACGTTCCTGGAATTCCACCTGGTGGTGCCGGGCGGAATGACCGTCTCCGCCGCGCACGACATCTGCGACCGCGTGGAGGCGGCGCTGAAGGCCGAGGTGGAAGGGCTCACGATCACGATCCACGTGGAGCCCGAGGGCAAGGCCAAGCATCACGGCGTGATCGTGCTGTAGCCTATCCGCCGGCGCTCGCCAGGAATTCGTCGCGGCGGGCGGCGGTCGGCAGGCTTTCCATCGCGCCGGCGCTGGTCGCGGTGATCGCCCCGGCCGCGCAGGCGCGGCGCGCCAGCCGCTCCAGGCCGGCGGACGAGCGCAGATCGTCCTCCGATGCCGCGAGATCGGTCAGCAGGCTGGCGGTGAAGGCGTCGCCGCAGCCGACGGTATCGACGACCTTGACCGAAAACCCCGGCACGGTGACGCGATGCTGCGCGGTCGCCAGCACTGCGCCCGCGGGGCCGAGCGTGACCGCCAGCGCGCGCAGCTTCGCGTGCCACAGTTTGGCGATGCCGCCGGCGATGTCCGGCGCGCCGGTGAGGAAGGCGAGTTCCTCCTCGCTGACCTTCAGGATGTCGGCCGCGCCCGCCGCCTCCAGCGCGGCGGCGCGCATCGCCTCGGGGTCGTCCCACAGCGAGGCGCGCAGGTTGACGTCGACCGAGACCAGCACGCCGGCGTCCTGCGCGATCTTGATGGCGTGGCGCTGCGCCGCCGCGGACAGCGGCTGGCCGAGCACCAGGCTGCCGACATGCAGCACGCGCGCCGCGCGGATCATCTCGACGGCGACCTCGGCGGGCGAATAGAGCGAATCCGACGAGCCGTTGCGATAGAACATGAAGTCGCGGTCGCCGTCCGGCGTGAGCGTGACGATGGCCAGCAGCGTGTTGCCCGCGTGCGTGGTCAGCACGCCCCGGGTGGCGACGCCGTAGCCGTCGAGCGTTGCGATCAGCAGCCGGCCGAACGCTTCGGCGCCGACCTTGCTCAGCATCGCCGCGCGGCCGCCGAGGCGCGCGACGCCGACCGCGACGTTGCCGGGCGCGCCGCCCGGCTTCGGCGCGAAGCACGCCTGCCCGTCCACCGAGCGGGCCGGCACGAGATCGATGACCAGCTCGCCGAAGGCGACGACGTCGTACTGGTCCGAAGACTGGGCGGGATCGGTCATGGCGTTGGCGTTTCCCCTGGCGCGGCGGGCGCAGACTGCCACGGCCGCAAGCAACCGCCCAGCCCGGCCTGCTCAGGCGCTGCGGGTCAGCACGGTGCGCAGGAAATTGCGGGTGCGCGGCTCCTTCGGGTCGTTCATGATGTCCGCCGGCGCGCCGATCTCAACGATGCGGCCCTCGTCCATGAACACCACGCGGTGCGCGACCTCGCGGGCGAACGCGAGTTCGTGCGTGACCACCAGCATCGTCATGCCGGAGGCGGCGAGGTCGCGCATCACCTGCAGCACCTCGCCGACCAGCTCGGCATCGAGCGCGGAGGTCGGTTCGTCGAACAGCATCAGCTTCGGGTGCATCGCGAGCGAGCGCGCAATCGCGACGCGCTGCTGCTGGCCGCCGGACAATTCGGCCGGGTAGGCGCTGGCCTTGTGCGACAGGCCGACCCGGTCAAGCAGGCGCATCGCGTCGGCGCGCGCCTCCGCGGCCGGCTGGTTCAACACCTGGATCGGCCCCTCGGTTACGTTCTGCAGCGCCGTCATGTGCGGGAACAGGTTGAAGCGCTGGAACACCATGCCGGTGAGGCGGCGCTGGCGGCCGATTTCCGCTTCGTCGAGCGGATGCAGCGCGCCGCCGACGTGGCGGTAGCCGGTCAGTTCGCCGTTGAGCCAGATGGCGCCGGCATCGATGCGTTCGAGCTGGTTGATGCAGCGGAGAAAAGTGGTCTTGCCGGAGCCGGACGGGCCGATGATGCACACCACCTCGCCGGCCGCGACGTCGAGCGTGACCTCGACCAGCGCCGCGTGCGCGCCAAATATTTTCCCCACCCGCAGCGCGGAAACCAGCGGCCTGGTCATCGCAGCCCGCGAGCATAGCCACGACCAAAACGCCGCTCCAACCCGGCCTGCCCGACGGACGCGATGGAGACAACGACAAGATACCAGAAGCCCGCGACCATCAGCAGCTCGATGACCCGGCCGCTGTCGTAGTAGAGATCCTGCGAGCTGCGCAGCAGATCGGAAAAGCCGATGATGCTGGCGAGCGAGGAGGTCTTGAGCAGGCCGATGAACTCGTTGCCGAGCGGCGGCATCACCACGCGCATCGCCTGCGGCATGATGATCCGCCGCAGCGCCAGGCCGTAGGACATGCCGATCGATTTCGCCGCCTCGTGCTGGCCGCGATCGACCGAGAGCATGCCGGCACGCACGATTTCCGAAATATACGCGCCCTCGTTCAGACCGAGACCGAGCAGCGCCGCGACCGCCGGCGTGATCAGATCGACCGTGCGCATCTGCCAGATGCCGGGGATCCCGAACTTCGGAAACACCAGCGCCAGATTGAACCAGATCAGCAATTGAAGAATAACGGGCGTGCCGCGGAAGAACCAGGCGTAGAACATCGCGACCCAGCGCAGCACCGGGTTCGGCGAGCTGCGCCCGATCGCGCACAGCACGCCGAGCACGATGCCGAGCGCCATGCTGGCGACGGAGATCCAGATCGTGTTGACGAGCCCGCGCAGGATGGTCGGCCAGAACAGGTACTCGCGCGTCGTTTCCCAGCCGATGTTGCCGCGCGCGAAGGAGACGACGATGAAGCCGACAAAGGCAAGGATGATCGCGACCGCGGCCCAGCGGCCGTAGTAGCGCGGCCGCACGTGGCGGAGGCGGGCAATGTCCAGCTCCTCCGCCGCGTGCGCCGCCCGCGGCGGAGGAGCTGCGTCCAAGGCGCGTTGGTTCAGGGGGCGGGCCCCTGGTCGACCGTGGCCTCGGTGTAGCTGCTGAGATCGAGCTTCCACTTCTTGATCAGCTCGGCGTAGGTGCCGTCGGCGATCACCTTCTTCAGCGCGACCTGGAAGGCATCACGCAGTTCCGGCTCGTCCTTGCGGAAGCCGATGCCCATCAGCGTGGAGGAGAACGGCTCGCCGAGCGCGCGATAGCCGTTGTTGTCCATCGCGGCGATCGTCGGCACCGCCTCCAGCCCCTGCACGGCGCCGGCGGCGCGGCCTTCCTTGAGGTTGCTGAGCTGCTGGCCGAGATCGGTGTCGGTGATGATCGTCATCTCCGGCTTGCCGGCGGCGACGCAGTTCTTGTCGCTCCACGCCTTCGTCGTCGCCGGGAAGTTGGTGCCGCGGCTGGTGGTGACGGTTTTGCCGCACAGGTCCGCCGGCGTTTTCGCGTCGGAGCTGTTCTGCACGTAGAACTGCCCGCCCGCGCGCAGATAGTCGATGAACGTGAAGCGGTCGCGACGCTTCGGCAGGTCGTAGACGCCGCTCATCATCATGTCGGTGCGGCCGGATTGCAGCGACGGCATCATCGCCTCGAACTCGCCGTCCTGCCAGTCGAGCGTCACGCCCAGGACCTTCGCCATCGCGTTGCCGAGGTCGATGTCGAACCCGACCGGCTTGGTGGTCTTGGCATCGCGCGTCTCGAGCGGCGGATAGTCGGCGTTCAGAGCGACCTTGACGACCTTGCTCGCTGCGATGTCGGCCGGAAGTTTTTGCGCGCGCGCGGCCGGTGGCGCCAGCAGGCACGCCGCAGCCAGCAACGTGACGAGACCGATACGGTTCATGCGGAAGACCCCCTTGTTGTGCCCGATTTGTCGGCAGATTGCAGGCTGCGGGGGCTGGGTGCAATGCCCGGGCCAACGGGCGCCGGCCTTGCTTCCCTCTCCGCCCTGAAGGGCAGAGAGGGAAATGGCCGGTCAGGTTTTCGGTCGGGCGACCTGCGGCACCGGGGCGGTCCAGTAGGGCAGCCGCTCGCGGCGGGGCGACCATTCGCCACGGTCGATCAGGCCCTGGACGTGCGCGGCGATCTCGTCCATCCGGGCGAACCACACTTGGCCCTTTGCCTGCATGTGTTCGATCAGCCGCACCATCGCGTCCGCGCGCGCGAGCCGGCCGGAGACGAACGGGTGCCAGATCGCCGCCCACAGCCCGCCATAGGACCAGGCGGCGTCGAACTCGGCGCGGAACACCTCCATCGCCGCCTGCGGCGAGCGGATGGTTTGCGCCATGTTGAACTCTTTCATGTTCACGTATTGCGGCCAGTCGTCGAGCGGGTAGTCGGACGGCAGTTCGACCAGTTGCCCGGCGTCGCACTCGATCACGTACGGGATGTCGTCGCCGTGCAGCGAGGCGTCATAGGAAAAGCCGTTGCGCACCAGCAGATCGAGCGTGTGCGGGGAGAATGCGCCGGACGGGCAGCGGTAGCCTTTTGGGCGTGCGCCGGTGAGTTTCTCGATGCAGGCGATGCCGCGGTCCAGAACGCGCGCCTCGTCGTCCCGCGTAAGCTGGTTGGGGCGTTCGTGCAGGTAGCCGTGATGGCCGATCTCGTGCCCGGCTTCGACCAGGCTCTCCATGACCGCCGGATAGGTTTCCAGGCACCAGCCGGGCACGTAGAGCGTCTGGCGCATGGCGTAGTGCTGCCAGATTTTGATCAGTCGCGGCACCGCGATGCGCGGGCCGTAGCGCAGCGCGGAGGACGCGCTGACGCGCCGGCCGGCGTCCTCCGGATAGTATAAATGAATCAGGCTTTCGGCGTCGAGATCGAAGCAGAAACAGACGGCGCAGCGCGCGCCGTTGGGCCAGGGGGGTGGGTTTTCGATCAGTTGAAGGGACATCCGGCTGACACTCCTGCAGCACTTGGCGGCGACCATCCTCGATCCGGCAGCGGCAGCGGCCGCGGCCCGCGAAGCGCAACGAATATCGCGGCCCCTTCGCGCTGCTTCATTGTTGACTTTACCGCGCCCGCGGCGCCTGAAAAGCGCTATCCGACCGCAAAGTGTTTTGCTACACGGACGATTACGGTTACAAAAGCGAACATGCTTCCTCCTTGAGCGCGCGACAGACCGGCCGGAGAAACGCCATTGACGACGATCACGGTCAGCTCAGGTCACATCAGCAGCGGCACATTGGGGTCGGGCACCACGCTGTATGTGCTGTCCGGCGGCAGGTCCGTCGATGTCACGGTCAACTCCGGCGGCACCGAGTACGTCTCCGGCGGCGGCATCGCGCGCGGCACGACGGTCAACTCCGGAGGCAGCGTCTACCTCCTCGCAAGCGGTGTGGCCAGCGGCACGAAGATCGCCGACGGTGGCACGCTTTACATCGCGGGCGGGGTCGCCAGCGGCACGACCGTCAGCTCCGGGGGCGAGGACTACGTCGCGTCGGGTGGCGTTGCCAGCCGAACGACGGTCTTATCCGGCGGCTACGAGTTCGTCTCCTCGGGTGGCGTTGCCAGCGGCACGAGCGTGAGGGCCGGCGCGTACCAGCTCGTCTATTCGGGGGGCAGCACCAGCGGTACGACGATCGGCCCCGATGGCTTCGAGTATGTGTTCTCGAGCGGCGTCGCCGTCGGCACGACGGTCGGCAAGGGCGGCTACGAATATGTCCTCCCCGGTGGAGTTGCCAGCGGCACGAACATCGGTCCGGGCGGCGCCGAATACGTATCGTCCGGTGGCGTTGCGATCAGCACGACGGTGGCCTCGGGCGGCCTGCTGGTGATCAATGGTGCCGTCGCGAGCGGCACGACGGTCAATTCCGGCGGCACTGAGCAGATCAACGGCGGCGTGGCACACTCCACGACGGTCAATTTCAGTGGCCGCGACATCGTCGCTTCGGGCGGCGATGCGCGCAACACGACGATCAACTCAGGTGGCCAGGAGATAGTGTCCGCGGCAGGCTCCACCACCGACACGGTGGTCGGCTTCGGCGGTGCGCAGGTGGTGTCCAGCGGCGGTATCGCGGTCTTGACGGATGTCGGCAACGGCGGCAGCGCGGTCGTGTCCTCCGGCGGCATCGCGCGCTTCACGACGGTGAACGCCGGCGGCAGCTTGACCGTGTCCTCGGGCGGCCAGATCGGCAACACCACGATTTCCGGCGCCGGGTTGGTGACGCTCTCGGCCGGCGCGATCGATGCCGGCACGATGACCTTCGTCAGCAGCGGCGGCACCATCGCCTGGGCCGGAAGCGGCAAACTCACCGGCCCGCTGGCCGGCTTCGCACTCGGCGACACCGTCGATCTGACGACGTTGGCGTTCGCCGCCTCCGGCACCGCGTCGTTGTCCGGCACCCTGCTGACGGTGAACGAGGGCGGCCAGATCGATCGCCTCACGTTCATCAGCGGCAATTTCCTTGGAACGGCGTGGCAACTGTCATCGGACGGGCATGGCGGCACGGACCTGACGTTGGCCGTGAGCGGCTCGTAACCCTATCAATCCGCCAGGAGCGTCGGCCGCCTTCATCGCCATCCGCGTGCCTTGTCCCGTCTCCCGAACCCGCGTACGGTGAGGGCTCCATTCCACGACGCGAGGACAGGCCAGCGTGGGCGCGATCACCGAAGCCGAGTGGCGCTACAATCAGCTCATAAAACTGTTCCCGTCCGAGCCGGAACCGGCGTTCGAGGATCGCGGGCAGTTGGAACGCCACTGGGGCCGCGCCTGGGGCTGCACCAACGACGTCGGAAAACTGCGCGTCGTGCTGATGCACCGGCCGGGCGCCGAGGTGAACGTCGTCGATACCTCCAAGCGGCTCGACAACAACGCGTTCGGCGACGTGCAGGCCGGCTGGTACTGGCGCGGCAACGAGCCGCCGGACCTTGCCGGCATGCAGCGCCAGCACGACGCCTACGTCGCAACGCTGCGCGCCGAGGGCGTCGAGGTGGTGTTCCTCGACAAGGCGGCGACGGGCCGGATGAAGTCCTGCTTCACGCGCGATTCGACGATCGGCGTCGGCGGCGGCGCGATCGTCACGCGGCTCGGGCCGCGCATCCGCCGCGGCGAGGAACTGCCGGTGACGCGCACGCTGGCGAAACTCGGCTGCCCGATCCTGCGCACCATCGCCGGCACCGGCGTCGCCGAGGGCGGCGGGTTCGCGTGGCTGAACAAGCGCACGGCGGTGATCGCGCTGTCCTCCCGGTGCAACGACGAAGGTGCGACGCAGATCGGGGAAGTGCTGCGGGCGCAGGGCGTCGAACTGTTGCAGGTGCAGCTTACCGGATATCGGCTGCACATCGACGGGCTGTTCGTGATGCTGGCGCCCGACCTCGCGCTCGCCAGCATCACGCTGCTGCCGGTACTGGTTCCTGGAGAAGCTCAAGGAGCTGGGCATTCATCTGATCGAAGTGCATCACGAGGACGATCCCGGCATCGTCAACTCGCTGGCGATCGCGCCGGGCCGCGTGATCATGCCGGAGGGCGTCTCCGACCACACGCGCGAGCAGCTGCGGCGGCATGACGTGACGGCGATCACGGTCGCCTACGACAAGATGATCTCGGGCGGCGGCGGACTGCACTGCTCCACCGCGCCGCTGCTGCGCGACGAGGCGTGAACATGCACGCCGAGTTTTCGCCGGCACAGCGAACGTCGCTCACGTGGCTTGCCGAGCAGCGCGCGGCGCTTTCGGCCGACCATCTGACGATCTGGAATTTCCACGAGCCGCCGTGGCGCGAATACAAATCGTCGCGCTGGTACATGGACCGGCTGCGGCGCGAGGGGTTCGAGGTCGAGGAAGGCACCGCCGGCATGCCCACGGCGTTCCGCGCGCGCTGGCGCAACGGCGCCGGGCCTACGCTCGGCGGTTATGCCGAATACGATGCCGTCCCCGGCCAGTCCCAAGCGGCGGTGCCATTCCGGAAACCGCGCGACGGCGTGAGCCGGCATGCGGCCGGCCATACCGATCCGCATTCGGCGCTCGGGATCGGGTCGTTTGCCGGTTTCCTGGGCACCAAGCACGCGATGCAGGCGCACGGCATCGGCGGCACGCTTGTGTTCTTCGGCGAGCCGGCGGAGAAAATGTGCGGCGCCAAGCCCGTGCACGCGGCGCACGGGTTCTACGATGGGCTCGATGCAGCGTTCAGCTTTCATCCGCACTCGTTCCCGAACCTGACCAACGGCTGCTTCTGGGAGACCAGCAGCGCGCCGTATTGGAGCCGCATCTACACGTTTTCCTGTCCGCATCCGGAGACATGGCAGAGCACCGGCATCACCGGCGGCGTGTCGCACACGCACGCCAACGCGCGCGCGCCCGGCGCGATCGATGCCGTGTGCATGATGTACATGAACTCGAAGATGATGAAGGAGTCGATGCTACCGCACAGCGGCAGCTGGACGCTCAACGAGTTCATTCCGATCGCCGGGCAGGCGACCGCCGACAACGTCACGCCGGCGATCTCGCAAATCCAGTACGCGATGCGCGGCCCGTCGCTGGAGATGTGCGCCGCCGTGTTCGACGTGCTGGACCGCAATGCCGAGCACATCGCCGCGATGACGCTGTGCGAGGTCGAGAAGGCCTGGATTACCAAGACGCGGGCGGGATTGCCGAACAAGGCGATGGCGGAGGTCACGTTCCGCAATTTCTCTCGACTTGGCGCGCCGCAGTGGAACGAGACGGCAAAGCAGTTTGCCCGCGAGTTGCAATCTTCGCTTGGCCTGGCGCAAATGGAAGAGCCGTTCTTCGATGGGTTGATGAAACTGACGCCGCCGTGGGACGCGGAAAAGGCATTCCGCGCGCAGTTGCCGCCGTGGCAGATGCACTACGCGGCCGACGACTACGTCGACTACACGTGGCACGCACCGACCGTGCGGCTTTATGTCGGGCGGCCGACATTGCAGCCGCCGGCCGCGGGATACCGCTATCCCGAATGGGTGCGCCACGCGATGGGCGGCGTGCCCGACTGCATCGACCCGATGTGGCACCGCGCCGCCGAAGTGATCGCCACGACGGCGCTCGACCTGCTGACCGACCCCGCGCACCTGGAAAAAGCGCAGGCGGAATTCCGCGAGCGCACCGGCGGCGGCATCGGCGGCACCAAATGGGTGGCACCGTTGTTGCCTGCGGATTTCGCGGCCCCGATCGTGTATCGCTGGCCCGAATACGTCACCACGCCGCGAGGCGAAGAATGGACAGTGCCATGAACGTCATGCTGCCGTTGCCGCCGGTGAAGCCGGACCCGACGCGACCGTTGAGCGAGCGCGAAGTGCGCGAAGACCTCGCGGCGGCCTACCGCCTGATCGCGCTGTTCGGCATGACCGACCTCGTGTTCACGCATCTGTCGGCGCGCCTGCCCGGCGACGGGCATCGCTTCCTGATCAACCCGTACGGCATGCTGTTCGAGGAAATCACCGCGTCGTCGCTGGTGGCGGTCGACGGCGACGGGGAGCCGACGCAGCCGACCTCGTGGCCGGTCAATTCGGCGGGGTTCGTGATCCACTCGGCGGTGCATCGCGGCCGCGCCGACGCCGTGTGCGTGATGCACACGCACACGCTCGCCGGCATGGCGATCGCCGCGCAGGCGGGCGGGCTGCTGCCGCTGAGCCAGACCAGCATCGAACTGTACGGCCACGTCGCCACGCACGAGTACGAAGGCGTCGCGGCCGACGACAACATGGACGAGCGCGACCGGCTGGTGCGCGACCTTGGCGACCGGCCCTGCATGGTCCTGCGCAACCACGGATTGCTCACCGTCGGCCGCAGCGTCGCCGAAGCGTTCTACTGGATGTTCTACCTCGAACGCTCATGCCAGTTGCAGGTGATGGCGCAATCGACCGGCGCGAAACTGTCGCTGCCGCCGGAGCACGTGCTGGCGCGCACCACGGCGCAGTTCAACGAGGACGCGACCAAGGGCTGGCTGCCGTGGCAGGCACTGCGGCGAAAACTCGACCGCGAGCAGCCCGACTACCGCAATTGAGTGGCATGACCGGCGGCGAGGCCGTCGTCGCCGCGCTGCGTGCGCGTGGCGTTTCCACGCTGTTCGGCCTGCCGGGCATCCAGCTCGACGGCTTGTTCAACGCGCTGCACGGTGCGCAGGACTGGCTGCGGGTGATCAACGCGCGCCACGAGCAGGGCGTCGCCTACATGGCGCTGGGCTACGCGGCGGCGACCGGGCGGCCCGGCGTGTTCGCAGCGGTGCCAGGCCCGGGCTTGCTGAACGCCGGCGCAGCGTTGGCGACCGCGTACTCGCTGCACGCCCCGGTGCTGGCGCTGATCGGCCAGATTTCTTCAACTCGATCGGCGTCGGGTTCGGCGAATTGCACGAATTGCCCGACCAGACCGGTATTCTGTCCCGCCTGACGCGCTGGCACGGCCTGGCGATGATGCCGTCGGACATTTTTCCGATCGATCGCGGAAGCATTCGCGTGGCTGGACGCCGGGCGCGGGCCGGTCGGGCTCGAATTGCCCCGCGATGTGCTGGCACGCAGCGGCGAAGCGGGGGCGATGCGACCGATTGCAGAGCCGGCTTCGCCCTCGCCCGATGCCGCCGCCATCGTCGCGGCGGCGGCGCTGTTGTCCGTCGCGCGCGCGCCGATGATCATCGTCGGCGGCGGCGCGATCCGCGCCGGCGATGAACTGCTGCAACTCTCGCGGCGGCTGCAGGCGCCGGTTGCCAGCCATCTGCTCGGGCGCGGCATCGTCAACTCGCGCGATCCGTTCGCGCTCGACCGCCCCGAAGCCGCGGCGCTGTGGCCGGAGACCGACGTGGTGCTCGCGGTCGGCACGCGCTTCGGCTCGCCGCGTTCGGTGTGGAAGCTGCGGCCCGGGCAGCGGGTGATCCGCATCGACATCGACCCCAAGCAATTCTCGCGCGGCCAGCCGCCGGACGTGGCGATCGAGGCGGACGCGAAGGAAGCACTCGCGGCACTGCTCGCGGAACTTGGCGACGGACAAAAGCCTTCGCGCGAGGCGGCGCTGCTGCGGCTCAAGGCGGCAGACTGCTGCCGCACTCCGCAAAACCCTCGTGCCACAAATGATGTTCCTCGACAGCCTGCGCGCCGCCATGCCCGAGGACAGCGTGGTCGTCGCCGACTACACCCAGGTCGGCTACATGGCCGCCGCCCTGTGGCCGGTCGCCGCGCCGCGCCGGCTGATCTCGCCGGGCTACCAGGGCACGCTGGGCTTCAGCTTCGCGACCGGGCTGGGCGCCAAGGTCGGCTGCCCCGACAAGCCCGTGGTCTGCCTGACCGGCGACGGCGGGTTCCTGTTCACCGCGACCGAACTCGCGACCGCCGCGCAGCACGACATCCCGCTGATCACCGTCGTGTTCAACGACGGCGCCTACGGCAACGTCCGCCGCATGCAGGAAGAACTGTATGGCGGCCGGGTCATCGCCTCCGACCTGCGCAACCCCGATTTTCTGGCCTTTGCCGGCAGCTTCGGCGCCGCGTCGCGGCGCGCCGATGGCCCGGAGGCGCTCGGCGACGCGGTGCGCTGGGCGATGGACCAGCCCGGCCCGACGCTGATCGAAGTGCCGGTCGGGAAAATGCCGAGCCCGTGGGAGCTGCTGGAGCCGACGCCGCCGGGCGCGTAAGCGCTACTGGTGGTCGTAGGAATCGCCCTTGGTCACGAACGGCACGATACTGATGGCGCCGTCCGCGCCGACCGAAAAGCCGCGCACGCCAGCGTACGAAATACCGTTCGATTCCAGCAGCGCCTGCGCCGCACTTTCCGAACCCGCCGGCACATACACGAAGAAATGTTTTGCGTGGGTCGGCGTGTCGCTGTCCGCAGCCTCCGATCCCGCACGCAGATGCGCGACCGCGGCCGCGTCAACGGTCATCTCCACTTCGCCGATCTCGCGCGTGCGGCCGGACCCGTCGACGATCACGATGTCCGGAAAATGTTCTTTTCCGGACATCGGCACGCCGCGCCGTCGCTGCTGCACGTTCGTCAGCGTCACGTAGTCGGCGGGCCACGTCGTCTGCCCCGGAAACGGGAAGCGCGTGCGGGCAACATGCAGAACAACGGCATCATGCGGATCGGCCACGACGAACCCCCTCAGATCGGGTCGCGCGCGAGCGGCGCGGTGGAGCAATGGATGCCGCCGCCGCCCAGCTCGACGCACTCGTAGTCGAGCGGCAGTACCGTGATGCCGTGCCGGTCCAGCGCATCCGCGAGCCGCGGCGTGCGCGTGGTGTGCATGATCACGCGCCCCGGCGCGATCGCGAGGCAGTTCAGCGAGAACGCGTTGTCGTCCGGCGGCAGGTCGATCATGCGAATGCGGCGCCGCTTCAGCTCCTCGATGAATACGTAGGGCAGCTCGTTGACGTTCACGATCGCCACATCGCCGTCGATCATCACGAAGCTGCCGTCGATGTGGATGCGGTAGCCCGGCATCGGCACTTTTATTAACGAAATCCCCAACGTCTGCAGCAGCATTTCGATCTGCTGCACGCCTTCCGGGTTGCAGGCGACGCTGACCGAACAGACCGCGGTCTTCTCGTCGAGAATGGCAAAACCGCCGCCCTCGAACACCGCGCCGCCGTGCAGCGTGGACAAAATGGGGCAGCCGGCGTTGGCGAGCGCGCGCGTCACCGGCAGTTCCTCGCCGCGTCGCACGCGGCGCGCGAGCCGCGTGACGATCGCGCCGCCCTTCACGCCGACCACGCTGTCACGGGTAAAAATCTGCTTCATCCGGCCGGGCGCGGCCTTGTCCACGTAGACGATCTCGACGCCTTCGCGGCGCAACAGCGCTGCCAGCGCATCGTGCGCCGCCTGCATCGCCGGCAGGTCGGGCATCGTGCGGCCCATCCAGTACCAGCCTTTTTCGGGGTCGCCGAACCCGCCGATTTCCGGCATCGGCTTGTTCTCGACGACGAACAACTCCTCGCCCGGCCGATGCATCAGCACCGCGCGAAGTTTGCCGACATCGTTGGTGCAGCCCCAGTGCGCGGCCCCACACTTCTGTCTGTTCGGACGCGGACTCGAACACCGGCTCCGGCACCGAGCCGAAGATGCGGAAGAACGTGTTTTCGCGATACTCGTGCTCGCTCATCGCCGGCGTGTGGGCCATCGCGCGCGGTTCCCTCTGCTGCACCCCGACTATATCGCGCCGCCGCCGGTCGGCAATCGCCCGGCATTGCGCGGCGCCGCCATCGAAGCCACCATCGCCCGCACGGAGGACCCATGCCGCTCCCTGTCGCAAATCCCTGGTTCAGCGTCGAAACCGTCGACGACGGCATCGTCATGCTGACCGAGCCGCACGTTGCGCGGCTGTGGCGCGCCAATATTTTTCTGGTGCGCGGGCGCGACTACGACCTGCTGGTGGACACCGGCATGGGCATCGCGTCGCTGCGCACGGCCGTCGCGGAGCTGACCGAGCGGCCGATCGTGCTGTTCAGCACCCATAGCCATCTGGACCACATCGGCGGCCATCCGGAATTTTTCGACTGTGAGATCATCGTGCATCCCGCGGAAGCGGCGTCGCTCGCGAACCCGTCCGGCCCGGCGGGGCTCAGCTACGCGTCCTTGCCGGAATCTCGGCGCGCCGAATACCGCGCCGCCGGGTTCGACACCGACGGGCTCATGGTGGATGCGGTGCCCGACGCCGCGTACGACATCGCGGCGCACCGGTTCCACGGCGCCCGCGCGACGCGGCTGATGGACGAGGGCGAGGTGCTCGATCTCGGCACGCGCCGCTTCGAGGTGCTGCACGTGCCCGGCCACTCGCCCGGCAGCATCGCGCTATGGGAGGCGGCGACCGGCACGCTGATCGCGGGCGATGCCGTCTACGACGGCATCCTGATCGACAGCACCGCGGACGCGCACATCCCGACCTACCTGCGCACGATGGCGCGGCTGCGCGAATTGCCGGTGCGCATCGTGCATGGCGGCCACCGGCGCGCATTCGGGCGCGAGCGCCTGCACCAGATTATCGACGCCTATGTCGAGAGCCGGCGTGACTTACGGACGCCGGAACCGACCGGGCCGGGCGCGTCGTTCTGAAGCTCCGCGCCTGCGATCGCGCGTCACTTGCAGCCGGGCGCCGCCGGTTGCGTGCCGCAGCCGCCCGCGGTCGAATTCACCGACTGGCCGGGTGCCTCCGCGCCGACGACCGTGCCATCCCGCGTGCTGCCCTGCGCGGTGCACTGGCAGAACCCGCCGACCGGCATGGTCGTGGCGCAACTCAGCTTCTCGGCCTGGCAGATGTTTGCCGCGGATGCCGCTCCGCCGCCGAGCACAGCGGCACCGAGCAGGACAGAGACAAGGGTGAGGGTAAAGCGCATCTGGAAACCTTTGCTTGTTAGATCGCAATAATCCCGTTCGCAGCGCCGGCCGCGCCGGGAGAGAATACGGTCAGCACGGTCACAATAACGCGATGCGGTAGCCCGCAGTTCCCGCAAACCGGCTTGTCGGTAGAATTCAACCCGCCCCCATCGCCTGGCTGATGAAAATCCGCTTCAGTGCCGGCAGCCGGTGCACCGCGGCAATTCCAATGTCCCGCGCCGTGCGCAATACCCGAGAATCGCTGCTGAACAGCCGGTCCAGCACGTCGGTTGCCGCCAGCATCGCCAGGTTTGCCGGCCGCCGCGCCGCCTGGTAGCGGCGCAGCAGCTCGGGACCTCCCACATCGCCGTCGCGTTCCTCGATCAGCAGCCGCGACAGCGCGGCGACGTCGGCGAACCCGAGGTTCAGCCCCTGGCCGGCGATCGGGTGGACGCCGTGCGCGGCATCGCCCACCAGCGCGAGCCGCGTGTCGAAATATCGTTCCGCGTGCATCGCCGAGAGCGGATAGCTCCAGCGCCGCCCGACCAGCCGGATTTTTCCGAGGTGATCGCCGAGGCGGCGGGCCACCTCGCGCTCGAACCGCTCGGGCGGCAGTTCCAACAGGTACGCCGCGGTCGCGGTGCGCTCGGTCCAGACGATGGCGGAGAGATTTTCGGCCACGTCGCTCGCCGCCATCGGCAGTTGCGCGAACGGGCCGGTCGGCAGGAAGTGCTCCAGCGCGACGCCGTCGTGCGGGCGTTCGTGGGCGATCGCGAACACGAGCCCGGTCTGCCGGTAGTCGAGCCGCGTCACCGCAATTCCCGCCTCGGACCGGAGCGCGCTGTTGCGGCCGTCGGCGGCGACCACGAGCCGGCAGGCGACCGTGGGGCCGCCCGCGATGCGGATGTCTGCGGACTCCGCCGCCCGCGTCACCTCCGCCGCGGCGGGGGCAAATACGGAAATAGTCGGCAGCTCGTGCATCCGCGCGTTCACGGCCATGCGCAGGCTGCGCGCCTCCACCATCCAGCCGAACGCCTCCGCGCCGGCCTCCCAGGCGCCGAAATGCAGGTGCAGGCGCGACGCGGATCGGCCGACCCGGCCGTCGGAGACGCGGATGTCGCGGATCGGGCCGGCCGGATAGGGCAGCCGGTCCCACAACCCCGCCGCCTCCAGCAGCGCCCGCGACCCGGCGGCGACCGCGTAGGCGCGGCCGTCGAAGTCCGGGTGCTCCATCGGCGGCAGCGCCGCGCGATCGACGATGGCCACCCGCAAGCCCGCGGTGGCGAGCCGACAGGCCAACGCGCCGCCCACCGGGCCCGCGCCCACCACGCCGACATCGACCGTCATCATCTCCGCCATGCGTCAGTCCCCTTGCCCGATGTTTGCGCAATCCGAAACGAGAGCCCTGTACGCGGATTCGCAGGCCCCTGCCCGCAATTTAGGCATATTTGCCCACCATCGCGCGGTCCGGCCCCTTTGCGCCCGCGGCACGGATTTTGAAGGAGGAAACGCCGGTACACCACGCCTGGCCCCGGCGGGCCGGGATCAGCGCGACGCAAAGCATTGGGGAACAG
This sequence comes from uncultured Solirubrobacterales bacterium, assembly GCA_963697635.1. Lineage (GTDB taxonomy): Bacteria > Pseudomonadota > Alphaproteobacteria > Acetobacterales > Acetobacteraceae > CAJCJG01. Next base: position 240,528 of record CAVOOS010000021.1, read on the forward strand.
GGCCGCGACATGAAGCTAATCATAGCCGTCATCAAGCCTTTCAAGCTCGACGACGTGCGCGAAGCCCTCACGCCGCTCGGCGTGCAGGGCCTGACCGTCAGCGAGGTGAAGGGCTTCGGCCGCCAGAAAGGGCAGACCGAAATCTATCGCGGCGCGGAATACCACGTGAACTTCCTGCCGAAGGTCAAGATCGAGGTGGCGGTGCCGGCGGACCTGACCGAGCAGGTCGTGGAAGCGATCACCAAGGCCGCGCACACCGGCAAGATCGGCGACGGCAAGATCTTCGTGCTCGATATCGAGCGGGCCGTGCGCATCCGCACCGGCGAGACCGACGCGCAAGCGCTGTAAGCCCAGGCAAATCAAGGAACAATTGACGATGAAGAAGCTTGTCGATCGAGCGTCGTACGCGCTGTTGATGCTGCCTTTGTTCGCGCTGCAGGCGCTCGCCGATGACGCGGCGCCGGCAGCGCCCGCCGCCGCCGCCGCTGCCCCGGCCGCCGCCGCGGCTGCTCCGGCAGCCGCCGCCGCTGCTCCGGCGGCCGCCGCCGCTGCCGCGCCCGCGCTGAACAGCGGCGACACCGCCTGGATGCTGGCCAGCACCGCGCTCGTGCTCATGATGACCATTCCGGGCCTGTTCCTGTTCTACGCGGGCATGGTGCGCAAGAAGAACATCCTCGCCACCATCATGCAGTGCTTCGCGATCACCTGCCTGGTCACGGTGACCTGGATGGTCGCCGGCTACAGCCTCGCCTTCACCCCCGGCACGCCGTACATCGGCGACCTTTCCCGCTTCTTCCTGTCGGGCTTCGGCGGCAACTGGGACCAGCCGTTCAATCTGGCGCAGGACGTGAAGAACACCTCGGCGCAGACGACGATCCCCGAGAGCGTCTACATGATGTTCCAGATGACGTTCGCGATCATCACCCCGGCGCTGATCGTGGGCGCCTTCGCCGACCGCATGAAGTTCTCTGCCATGTGCATCTTCATGGTGTTGTGGTCGCTCGTGGTCTACTCGCCGATCGCGCACTGGGTCTGGAGCGCCAACGGCTTCCTCGGCGCCGGCAATGCCTTCGGCCTCGGCCTGCCCGGTGCGGCGGACTTCGCCGGCGGCACGGTCGTGCACATCAACGCGGGCGTCGCGGGCCTGGTCGCCTGCCTCGTGCTGGGCAAGCGCGTCGGTTTCGGCAGCGAGAACATGGCCCCGTTCAACGTGGCCTACGCCGTGATCGGCGCCTCGCTGCTGTGGGTCGGCTGGTTCGGCTTCAACGCGGGCTCGGCGGTCGCCGCCAACGGCCGCGCCGGCATGGCGATGACCGCGACCCAGATCGCCACCGCCGCGGCGGCGCTCGCCTGGATGTTCGCGGAGTGGATCGTCAAGGGCAAGCCGAGCGCGCTCGGTGCCGCTTCGGGCGCGGTCGCAGGCCTGGTCGCGATCACTCCGGCCTCCGGCTTCGTGCTGCCCGGCCCGGCGCTGATCATCGGCATCGCCGCCGGCGTGATCTGCTTCTGGGCCTCCACCAGCCTCAAGCACGCGCTCGGCTACGACGACAGCCTCGACGTGTGGGGCGTGCACGGCATGGGCGGCATCGTCGGCGCGCTGCTGACCGGCGTGTTCGCGTTCCAGCCGTTCACCGGCACGCTCGACCCGAAGACCAACGAGTGGACCGGCGGCAACGTGGGGGGCCTCGCGCAGTTCGAGGCGCAGGTGGTCGCGGTGTGCGTCACCCTGGTCTGGAGCGGCGTGCTGAGCTTCGTCATCCTGAAGATCATCGACGTGGTGATCGGCTTGCGCGTCACCTCGGAGGAGGAGCGCGAGGGCTTGGATATCGTGCTGCACGGCGAGACGCTTGGGTAAGGGCCTGGCCCGGAACAACGTCGCCGCTGTCCTCTCCGCCGTCATCCCCGGTCCCCGGATCAAGTCCGGGGATGAACCGGGGATCCACGCCGCCTCGGCGTCGTGGATTGCCGGGTCAAGCCCGGCAACGACGGAGCTGCGCCCGGGTTGTTCCGAGTCGGCACCAAAGCCTCAAAAGTCCGGTTCAGCGAAGAGGGGCGTCCCGCGAGGGACGCCCTTTTCGTGTCGTGACCGGTCAGAGGGTTCTGCGGTATAGCTCAGGCAGCGTCCGAAACCACCGCCCGAACCGGAGTCGCCGCGCATGGCCGTTGCCATCCAGGGCCGCCAGGTTGCCTCGCCTGCGCTCCGCAACCTGCTGCGGCGGCGGTTCGCGGAACTCGGCGCGCTCGTGCTCGCGCTCGCGGCGCTGGCGCTGCTGGTGGCGCTCGGTTCGTTCAATCCGGCCGACCCGTCGTTCGACACCGCGACGGCGCAGCCCGCGCACAACCTCGCCGGCCCGCCCGGCGCGGCGGTGGCCGACCTGCTGCTGCAAGGCTTCGGCATTGCCGGCGCATTGCCGGGCATCGCCATGCTCGCCTGGGCGTGGCGCATCGGCTCGCACCGCGGCCTGATCGCCTTCCCGCTGCGGCTCGCGGCGCTGCTGGCGGCGCTGCCGGTGCTCGGCGGCGTGCTGGCGCCGATCCCCGGCGTGCACGGGCAGCCGATCGTCTGGCCGGCCGGCAGCGGCCTTGGCGGAGCGGGCGGCCGGCTCGTTGCCGAGGACGCGCTCGCGGCGGGGCAGGAAATGCTCGGCCCGGCCGGGCCGCCGCTGGTGCTGGCGCTCGGCGCGCTGCTTGCGCTCGCGCTCACCGTGCTGGCGCTCGGGCTCAGCCGCAGCGAATGGCGCGCCGCCGGCCTCGCGGCGCGCCATGCCGCGAGCGGCAGCCGCGGCGCCGTCGGCGTTGTCGGCCGCGCGTCCGCCCGGCTCGGCCGGTTCGGCATCGCGGTGCTCGACCGGCTCAACGGCATCCGCCCGCCGGAGCCGCCGCCCAACATCGTCGCACCCGGCGGCCCGCGCGCCGAGCCGCGCATCACCGTGCCGCAGCCGGTCCGCCAGCCGGCCAAGGTGACGACGCCGGCCGCGAAAAAGATCGCGCCGCCGCAGCAGCCGAGCCTCGCGCTGGAGGGGCCGTGGCGGTTTCCGCCGATCTCGCTGCTCACCGCGGCGCCACCGCGCGCCAACGCCGGCACGCCGGACGCGGACGCGCTGCAGGCCAATGCGCGGCTGCTGGAAGCGGTGCTGTCCGACTACGGCGTGCAGGGCCGAATCGTCGAGATCCGGCCCGGCCCGGTGGTGACGCTGTACGAGCTGGAACCAGCGCCCGGCATCCGCAGCGCCCGCGTGATCGGCCTTGCCGACGACGTCGCGCGCAGCCTGTCGGTGACGGCGGTGCGCATCGCCACTGTCCCTGGCCGCAACGTGATCGGCATCGAGGTGCCGAACGCACGCCGCGAAACCGTTTTTCTGTCCGAGCTGTTCAATACCGAGGACTGGGGCAAGCAGCAGTCCCGGCTGGCGCTGGCATTGGGCAAGGATATCGGCGGCAGCCCGGTGATCGCCGACCTCGCGCGCATGCCGCATCTGCTGATGGCCGGCACCACCGGCTCCGGCAAGTCGGTCGGCATCAACGCGATGATCCTGTCGCTGCTGTACCGGCTGTCGCCGGACCAGTGCCGGCTGATCATGATCGACCCCAAGATGCTGGAACTTTCGGTCTACGAGGGCATCCCGCACCTGATGGCGCCGGTGGTCACCGAGCCGAAAAAGGCGGTCACCGCGCTGAAATGGACGGTGCGGGAAATGGAGCGGCGCTACCGGGCGATGAGCCAGCTCGGCGTGCGCAACATCGGCGGCTACAACGACCGCGTGGACGAGGCGCGCGGCAAGGGCGAGGTGGTGACCCGCCGCGTGCAGACCGGCTTCGACCCGGAAACCAACAAGCCGATCCACGAGGAACAGCCGCTCGCGCTGGAGCCGCTGCCGTTCATCGTCGTGGTCATCGACGAGATGGCCGACCTGATGATGGTCGCGGGCAAGGAGATCGAGACGGCGGTGCAGCGGCTCGCGCAGATGGCGCGCGCGGCCGGCATCCACGTGATCATGGCGACGCAGCGCCCGTCGGTCGACGTGATCACCGGCACGATCAAGGCGAATTTCCCGACGCGGATCAGCTTCCAGGTGATCAGCAAGTTCGACAGCCGCACCATCCTGGGCGAGCAGGGCGCGGAACAACTGCTCGGCCAGGGCGACATGCTGCACATGGCCGGCGGCGGGCGGATCGCCCGCGTGCACGGCCCGTTCGTGACCGACCAGGAAGTCGAGGCGATCGTCGAATTTTTGCGGGCGCAGGGCGAGCCGGCTTACCTCGAGGAAGTCACGGAGGCGGCCGAGGAGCCGGAGGAAGGCTCCGGCATGTCCGGCATCGCCGGCGCCAGCGACGGAGAGAAGGGATTATTCGATCAGGCGGTCGATCTGGTGACGCGCGAGGGCAAGGCGAGCACGAGTTTCATCCAGCGCCATCTGCAGATCGGCTACAACCGGGCGGCGCGGCTGATCGAGCAGATGGAGAAGGAAGGCATCGTCGGCGCCGCCAACCACGTCGGCAAGCGCGAGGTGCTGGCGCGAAGGGCCGATCGGGACGAGTGAACGGGGGGAGTGAACGCATGCGCTACGAACTGGCGGTGACCACCTATCTGCCGGGCCAGGCCAACGCCGTGGCCAAGGCGGCGGCCGAGGCAGGGCAGCCGACCGGGCTCGCGGGCTACTGGATCACCGAGATCGGCACGCTGAACCAGACCGTCGAGCTGTGGTCCGGCAAGCGGCCCGCGCCGGCCGGCGATCCGCTGTTGCGGGCGTCCTGTACGCTGACCGCCGTGCGCGGTCCGGTGGCGCCGGACGCCCCCGGCGGCATCTATGAGATGCGCGACTACCGGCTGCGGTCCGGCGCAGCGGCCGCATGGGCCGAGATCTTCACCGCGGCGCTGCCCGCGCGTGAAAAATATTCGCGCATCACCGGGCTGTTCATCAGCGATCCGGGCGAGGAGGACCGCGTTGTCCATATCTGGAACTACCCGGACCTGAACAGCCGCACGTCCGCGCGGGCGGCGGCGATGCAGGACCCGGTATGGCTCGATTTCCTGGCCAAGAGCCGGGCGCAGAAATACACGGTGCGGCAGGAGGTCTCCATCCTGCTGCCGGCGGGGCATTCGCCGCTGAAATAACCATCCGCGATTGCCGGGCCCGACCCCGGAGGCGTTCACATGGACCTCGATGTTGCGCCGCCCGCGATCCAGGAGGCGTCCGTCAGCTCAGGATCGCGACGTCGTAGCGGCGGAGCGCCCGGTCGGTCGTGACCAGCGTCAATCCTTCGACTTGTGCCTGCGCGACCAGCATGCGGTCGAACGGGTCGCCGTGATGCCGCGGCAGGCTGCCGGCGGCAATCCCGTGCGGGAGCGTGATCGGGAGCGGCGCAAACCCCATTCCTGCACGGATCGTCTCGAAACTGTTCGTGGTGGACGCCAGCCGGCCGACCGTAGCCTTGATCGCAATTTCCCAGGCGGTTGCCGCGCTGACGAACGCCGTGTTGGTCTCGCTGGCGATGGCCGCGCGCTGGGCTTCGGTAAGGCGGCCGGGATTTGTACTGGCCCAGATGAAAATATGCGTATCGAGCAGCAACCTCACGGCATCTCGCCGCGAAACGCCGCTTCCATGTCCTCCGGAAGCGGATCGTCGAAATCGTCGCCGATCACGATCTGCCCCGCAAACAGCCCCAACGGCCGTGGCCCGGTGCGATGGGCCAGCGGCACGAGGCGCGCGAGCGGCCGGCCGGCCTTGGCGATCACGATCTCCTCGCCGGCGGCGGCACGCTCGACAAGCTGCGAAAGCTTGGTCTTCGCCTCGTAGAGATTGAAGGTCTCCATCTTCGTCTCCGGGTTTGGTCAGACTTGACCAACTTGGCGAGCAAGGCGCGCTTGGTCAAGGTTGGTTAGCCCTCACCCCAATTGCCCGCCCCTTCCGCCGTGCTACAACGGGGCGCGATGAACCGCGCGCTGCCGCAACGGGATCGTGTGCCGGCGGGCTCTTGGGGCCTGACGCTGGCGCTTGTCGCCCTGCTGATGCAGCTTGTCGCCGCGAGCGTGGTGCCGTTCGCCATCCCGACGGCGGGCTTTGACCGGCTTGCGGCGGCCTCGATCTGCCACCGCGACGGCGGCAAGCCGGCGCCGAACCACCGTTCCGACTGCGCCGTCTGCCCGCTCTGCCAGGCGATCGCGCACGCGGGCGTGCTGCTTGGTGCCCCCGTCGCCGGCTTCGCGGCGCCTGTGCTGCTGGCGATGCGCGTGTTCGCCATGCCGGCGTTTCGGGCAATGCCGGCGCCGACCACCTTCGCCTCCTCCGCACGGGGCCCGCCGGGCACGCCCTGACCCGCCGCCCGCTTCCGCCGGCGCCGCTTCACCGGCCGGCCGCCGCATGACAATCAGGAGATTGCAATGAAAACGTCACACCTGCTCGGTGCTGCCCTGCTGGCCGCGCCGCTGTTCCTCGGCCTCGGCCCGTCCATCGCCCGCGCCGACGAGCCGATGATCATGATCGCGCAACCCTGGGCGCGGGCGACGCCCAGCCAGAACACCCCGGGCGCGGTCTACCTCACCATCACCGACAACGGCGCGCCCGACAAGCTGGTCGGCGTCAGCACCCCGGCCGCCGGAATGGCGATGGTCCACGAGAGCTACACCGAGAACGGCATCAGCAAGATGCGCATGCTGGATGGCGTGCAACTGGAACCGCACAAGACGGTGACGTTCCAGCCGGGCGGGCTGCACATCATGCTGGAGGACCTGAAGGCGCCGCTGCGCGTGGGCGGCACGTTTCCGCTGACGCTGACGTTCGCGAAGGCGCCACCGCAAACCGTGGTCGTGAAGGTGCTGAAGCCCGGCGCCGAGGCGCCGATGCCGGACATGAAGGATATGCCGGGGATGAAGATGAACTGAGGCGAGGGGCTCCGCCCCTCGACTCCGCTGGGGCCGGCGCCCCCAGACCCCCTTCCTATTTTGCCTTCCTCGTCAGGAATTCCTCCATCCGCGCCAGCGTCGCCGGCGAGGCGGCGTGGCGCGCGATGCTCTCCGCCTCCGCCCGCAACTGGTCGCCCAGCGCCTCGTCCTCGCCATGCCGGAGCAGCGCCTTCAACCCGGCAATGGCGCCCTCCGGCATCGCCGCCAGTTGCGCGACCAGCGCCTCCACCGCCGCCGCCAACCCGTCCGCCGGCACGACGCGAGAGACGATGCCGAGCGCCTTCGCCTCCTGCGCCGACAGCACCGGGTTGGTCGCCATCAGGTCGAACGCCACACGGCGCCCGACGATGCCGGGCAGAAAATACGTGCCGCCGCCGTCCGGCGTGAGGCCCATGCCCGTGTAGGCGGAGACGAACCGCGCCGCCTCGCTCGCGACCACGAGGTCGGCGCCGCACACCAGGCTGAACCCGCCGCCCGCCGCCATGCCGCCGACCGCTGCGATCACCGGGGCACTCGCGCGCCGCAGCGCCAGGATCGCAGCATGGAACGTGCCGGCCAGCCCGCGGATGTGCTCGCCAATGGTGTCGCGATGCGCCACAAACGAGCGCAGGTCGCCGCCGGCGGAAAACCAGTCGCCGCGGGCCGACAGCACGATCGCCCGCAACGCCCGCTCCGCCTCGCAGCGCCCGGCGGCGGCCGCAAGTTCGTGCACGAACGCCGCATCGATCGCGTTCCGGTTGGCCGGGTTGGCAAGCACGATGCGGGCGACGTCGTCGGCAATGGAAAACGCGATACGCGCGCCAGTCATGTCGGTTCCCCGTCAGTCGGTCAGCCGCGTATAGGCCGCCGCCAGCAGGAAGATGATCGCGCCATAGAGGATCTGCTTGATCGGCTCGGGCGCGTCGAGCAGCGTCAGCAGTGCTGTTCAGCACCGTGAGGATCAGCGCGCCGACGATGCGTGCCGGCATAGCCGCCGCGGCCGCCGAAGATCGAGGTGCCGCCGATGATGACGGCGGCGACCGAGGGCAGCAGATAGACGTCGGCGAGGCTGAGATCGGCCGCGTCGGTGCTGCCGACGATCACGAGGCCGGCGATCGCCGCGAGCAGGCCGCAGAGCACGTAGTTGACCAGCAGCACGCGCCAGACGCGGATGCCCGCCAGATGGCAGGCCTCGCGGTTGTCGCCGACCGCATAGAGCAGCCGGCCGAAGCCGGTCCGGCGCAAGACCGAAGATGACCAGGGCCGCGATCGGCGCCCAGAGGAAAAGATCGATCGGGATGCAGCCCGCCGAACTTGCCCGGCGCCGAGCGTCGTGGATGAACTCCGGCACACGCGGCGGGTCGGCCAGCATCTGCTGGCTGTAGACGACCATGCATGCCCTCGGTCATCAGCCCGGTGCCGAGCGTCATCACCAGCGGCTGCACGCGCAGCAGCGCGATGCCGACGCCGTTGATCAGGCCGACGACCAGCCCGACGCGCGAGCCCGATCACGACGCGACCACGCATCGCCGAGCCGCAGAGTCATGCGTCGCCATCAGGATAGGCCGAGCCGGTGGCGACGCTGGCGACCGAAAGGTCGATGCCGCCGGTCAGCATCACCAGCGTCTGCCCCGCCGCGAGATGCCGAGCGGCGCCGCGAACAGCAGCATGTTCGAGAGCCCAGAGCGGCGTTGACCGTGCCCGGCTGCGCCACCTCGACGCCGGCGACGAAAGCCGAGCAGCAGCAGCACCAGCAGCGACGATGGTGTTGCGTTGCAGCCAGCGCGCAGCGCGCCGGCAAAGACAGGAAGGCGCGGCCGTGGCGCTCATTTGCGCGTTCTCGCGCCACGTCGACGAAGCCGCCGATCATCACGATCACCACGATCAGCGTGCCCTGGATCACCTGGCCGAAATTCGGGATCGATGTTGAGGAAGATCAGGTCGGTCGGGATCAGCGTCAGCACGAAGGCGGCGATGCACCGGCCCGACGATGCCGCCGCGGCCGCCGGCCAGGCTGACGCCGCCGATCACGACCGCGGCGAGGCCGCTCAGCGTGTAGTAGACGCCCGGCGAGCGGCGCGCCGATGCCGGTCGTCATGGTCAGCGCCGAGGCCGCCGACCGCGCTGAACAGACCGCCGAGAACACGTAGGCGCGCAACGCGCGTGCGGTCGACGTTGACGCCGCTGCGGAACGCCGCGACGCGATCGCTGCCGACCGCGTAGATGCGCAGGCCGAGCTTGCGAGCGCCGCACCGGGATCCAGATCGACGGCGACCGACGACGACCAGCAGGATGAGCGCGTTCGGCAGCCAGGTCGGTGAACAGCGTGCCGGCGCCGAGATCGAGAGAACTCCGGCGGCGCGCCGCCGCCCGGCTTCTCCAGGATCAGCAGCGCGACGCCGCCCCAGATGAAGCCGGTGGTCAGCGTCGCGACCACGTCGGGAATGCGCGAGAGCACGACGATCAGGCCGTTCAGCGCGCCGATCGCGGCGCCGGCGGCGAGCACCACCGCCGCCAGCAGCAGCGATTGCCCGAAACTCGCGTTCTCCATCGTGCTCGCCGGCGAGCACGTTGGCGACCGCCATCACCGAGCCGATCGAAAGATCGATGCCGCCGGAGATCGACGACGACCGTCTGCGCCGCGGCGGCGAACGCGAGCGGCAGCGCGCCCATCGCCAGCGACTGCAGCGTCGAAATCGAGCTGAAATTCGGGATGGATGCGCGACGGTCGACCGCCAGCGAGCGCGATCAGCAGCGCCGGCATGCCGAGCAGGCTGGGATGCCGGCGCAAGCGCGCGCAACCGCGTCTGCGTCGCGCGGCGACTCAGCGGGCGGCCGCTATCGGCGGCGACGCTCACGCTGCGGCCTCGGCGTGCGCGGCGCAGGCCATGCGCGGCGCGCAGCAGCGTCTCCTCGTCGGCCTCGCGCGACCGGCATTCGCGCGACGACGCGGCCGCCGAACAGCACGATCGCGCGGTCGCAGGCGAGCGCGATCTCCGGCAGTTCCGAGGTGAACAGCAGCACCGCCGAGCCCGCACGCGGCCAGTTCGCGCACCAGCGCGTAGATCTGGCGCTTGGTGCCGATGTCGATGCCGCGCGTGGGGTCGAAGCACAGCAGCGTGTTGAAGCCGTGCGCGAGCCAGCGCGCGATCACCACCTTCTGCTGGTTGCCGCCGCTGAGCCGGCGCAGTTCGGACGCGGCGCGGGTGTCGATCTGCAGCCGCTCGACCGCCGCCGTCGACGCGCGCTTGCGCTCGGCGCGCATCGCGATCGGCCCCCAGTTGCGCAGGCCGCCGAAAGCCGGCAGCGCGATGTTCTCGCGGATCGAGCGCTGCTGCAGCAGCGCCAGCAGCCGGTTCGCCGGCACCAGCACGAGCCCGGCGCGAATCGCGTCGGCGGGATGGCGCAGCTTCAGCTCCTTGCCGTCGGCGAGGATCGCGCCGTCGTCGTAGCGGCGCACGCCGGCGATGCAATCGAACAGCTCCTCCTGCCCCTGGCCCTCCAGCGCCGCGACGCCGAGCACCTCGCCGCGGATAGAGCTTGAACGAGACGTCGTTGAGCAGCGGCCCGCAGCGCAGGTTGCGCACTTCCAGCGCCGGCGCGCCCTCGCGCGGCGCGCTGGCGCGGCGCGCGTGCGTGGACGCGGCGAGGCGCGCGGCCTTGGCGACTTCCGCGCCGAGCATCAGCGAGACGATCCGCTCCTCGCTGCCGTGCGCGCGTTCGGTGACGCCGACCGTGACGCCGTCGCGCAGCACCGTCGCGCGGTCGCACAGCGCCGACACCTCGGCCATGCGGTGGGAGATGAAGATGACGGCGTTGCCGCGCTCGCGCCATCGCCGCACCATCGCGTAAGACCCGCTCGGAGAGATCCGCCGGCAGCGAGGCGGTGATCTCGTCGAGCAGCAGGACCGCGGCTCGGAGGCGAGCGCGCGCGCGAGATCGATCAGGCGCAGCAGTCGGATAGGGCAGGTCGCGCACGCAGTCAGGCTGAAGTCGAGCCGGGCGATGCCGAGCTCGCCGAGCCATCTGTGCACCGCCTCGAGCGCGCACGCCGGCGAGCCGCATGTTCTGCGCGACCGTCAGGTCGGGCACGAGCGCGGGGTCCTGATAGACCGAGACGATGCCGGCGCGCGCGCGCCTCGCGCCGGCGAGCGGAACGCGCGCGGCGGCGCCCTTGACGAAGATCTGTGCCGCCGTCGGCGGGAAACACGCCGGTGATGATCTTCACCAGCGTGCTCTTGCCGGCGCCGTTCGCGCCCATCAGCGCCGTGCACCTCGCCCGCGCGCACCTCGATCGCCGCCGCGCGCAGCGCCACGACCGAGCCGAAGTCTTCTTGGCGACGTCCGCGGACGTCCGAGCGAAGCGGCTCGAGCGCGGTCGCTCATCGCCGGCGCTCGCTGCCGCGAAACCATGGCCGGCGCGGCGCCGCGCGGTCGCGGTCGCCGATCGCGGCTACATTTCGAGTGTCGCGCTCACTCGCCAGGGCCCTTGCAGGCCTTCTCCTGCTCGACCGTGAAGTGGCGTATAGGGCTTGACCGGGCTGTAGACCGCGATTGGTCGGATCGACGCTTCGGGTCGTAGAGCTCCTTCAGCCAGCTTGCCCTCCGGCGTCCGTCGTGTTGTCCCAGACCTCGGGGGTCAGATGAATGACGTGCGGCATGCGTCCTTCTCCTGCGAGCACGTCGAGCGCGACGCCGAGGCCCGCGCGCGCCGACCGCCGGCGGGTTGGTGACGTTGATGCCGACGAGGCCGTCCTTCTTGTAGTCGATCGAGCTGCTCGATGAAGCCGTTGTTGTCGGCGCCGACGACCGGCACGATACGGTTGATGTGCGCGTCTTGTAGGCGTCGACCACCGCGTAGTCGGTGCCCGAGGTCCAGACGCCGTCGATCTGCTTGCCGGAGCCGAGCAGGTCCTTCATCTGCTGCGCGGCCTTGTCGGGCGACCAGTCCGGTGAACGGCTCGGCGGCGACCTTGATGTCGGGATAGTTCTTCAGCGCCTCGGTGAAGCCCTCGTGGCGGTCGGCGTCGGCGGGCACGCCGTCGATGCCGCGCATCTCGACGACGCTGCCCTTGCCGCCGAGCTTCTTGAACAGCCAGTTCGCGCCGATCTCGCGCGTAGGCGGTCTGGTCGTTGGTGAGCACATAGGCTTCCGGCGCGTCGACCGCCTGGTCGACGGCGACGACGACGATGCCGCGCTGCGGCCGCCTGCTTGATCACCGGATCGAGCGCCTTGCGGTCCGACGGGTTGATGATGATCGATTTGGCGCCGGCCGAGATCAGGTTGCGCAGGTCGGCGATCTGCTCGGACGGCCCGCCGTTGCGGTTGGCGAGAACGATCTTGGAGACCATGCCGGACGCCAGCGCCTCGGCCTTGATCGAGCAGACCATTTCCTCGCGCCAGCCGTTGCCGATCAGCGTGTTGGAGACGCCGATCACGTATTGGGCGGCGCTGGCGGGGCCGTTCGGCGCCCCCACCGCGAAGGTCGCGCCCAGCGCCAGTGCGGCGATGCCGCAAAACTGCTTCATTGGTTCCTCCCGTTCGGTCGCCGGCGCGCGCCGGCCAAAGCTGCGCAGCGATTTCGCTGCAACGTGTTACATGTGAGCACGACCGACGGCGGTTGGCAATTTGCCGCGGGCGATTGTCGCGGGATAGAAACAACATGCTCCAGGTAGGCATCTTCAACGGTTATTTCCCGTATCCTCTGGTTGAACAGGCCCGACGCATCCGGGCGCTCGGGTTCAACACCGTGCAGCTCGACTTCAACATCAAGGGCATGGATTTTTCGACGCCGGACGCCGTGACCGAAGCCAAGGCGAAGACGGTTCGCGAGGTCTTCCGCGACCACGACCTGCCGATCTGTTGCCTCGCCGTGCCGATCAACCTCGTGCATCCCGACCCGGCGAGGCGCCGCTCGCTGCTGGCGCTGCTGAAGGCATTCATCCGGCGCGCCCGCGCGTTCGGCTCGCCCTATGTCGTCTCCGAAACGGGAACCTACAACCCGCAGTCCGACTGGGCGCCGCACCCGCACAACAAGACCGAGGCGGCATTCGCCGACTGCCGCGACGTGATCAGGGATCTGGCGCAATGCGCCTACGACCACGGCGCGACGTTCGTGGTCGAGACCTACGTCAACAACGTGATCGGCTCGGTGGAAGAGACGGTGCGGCTGTTCGCCGAGGTGGAGCATCCCGGGCTCGGCCTGCTGATGGACCCGACCAACTATTTCGAGGCGCACAACATCGGCCGCATGGACGCGGTGCTGCGCCAGATCTTCGACACGCTCGGCGATCGGATTTTGATCGCGCACGCCAAGGACGTGAAGCTGTCCGGCGAGGACAAATCGGAAAAGCACGCCGAGATCGACGCGGCCGAGGGGCATACGTTCCGCGGCGTCGGCGAGATCGAACTGCCGGCGCCCGGCCTCGGCATGCTGAACTACGATTTTTACCTGCGCCGCCTGGCCGAGAAGAGCCCGAACATTCCCATCATCATCGAGCATCTGGACGAAGCCGACGTGCCGCGCGCCAAGCATTTTCTCGATGGCAAGCTGCGGGCGCTGGGGGTCTGAACTCGTCATTCCGGCGAAGGCCGGAACCCAGCCGAGCCGCACGCCGTCGCGAACTGCGAACGCCTGGATCCCGGCTTTCGCCGGGATGACACAGATCGAGCCTACAGCCCCAGCACCTCGCGAATCACGTTCCGGTCCGTCCCCGTCGCGGCAAAATCGTCGAATGTCTTGTCGGTGACGCGGATGATGTGCGCGGCGATGAACGGCGCGCCCTGCGCCGCCGCCTCCTCGGGGTGCTTGAGGCAGTCCTCCCACTCGTACACCGCCCATCCGTCGAAGTCGTATTCGGCGAATTTCGAAAAGATCTGCTTGAAGTCGACCTGTCCGTCGCCCAGCGAGCGGTCCCGCGCGGCGCGCTTCAGCCAGGGGCGGTAGCCGGAATAGAAACCCTGCTTGCCCGTGGGCCGGAATTCCGCGTCCTTGACGTGAAACCCCTTGATGCGGCTGTGATAGAAATCGATGAACTCGACATAGTCGAGGCCCTGCTTGATGAAGTGGCTCGCGTCATAGTTGATGTTGCAGCGGGGATGATTGCCGACAGCCTGCAAAAACTGCTCGAACGTCTCGCCGTCGAACACGTCCTCGCACGGGTGCAGCTCGAACCCGACATCGACGCCGGCTTCGTCGAACGCATCGAGGATCGGCCGCCAGCGTTTGCCCAGTTCGGCGAACGCCTCCTCGACCAACCCCTGCGGGCGCTGCGGCCACGGATACACGTAGGGCCACGCCAGCGACCCGGTGAACGACTGCACCACCTTCAGTCCCAGCCGCTGGGCCGCCTTCGCGTCGAGCTTCAATTGCGCGACCGCCCATTCCTGCCGCGCCTGCGGGTTGCGATGCACGCGCGCCGGCGCGAACCCGTCGAACACGACATCGAACGCCGGATGCACCGCGACGCACTGGCCCTCCAGCGCCGTCACCAGCTCGGTCACCGCAAGCCCCGCCTCGCGCATCGTGCCGGTGATCTCGTCGGCGTAGGTCTGGCTTTCGGCACACCGCGGAACGTCGATGAAGCGCGTGTCGAGGCTCGGCAGCTGCAGCCCCTTGTAGCCGAGCCCCGCCGCCCATTTGGCGATCGTCGGCAGGCTGTTGAACGGCGGCTTGTCGTCGGCAAGCTGGGCAATCAGCAGCGCGGGGCCCTTGATCGTCCGCATGGTATTCCCTCCGGTTCGTAACGTCTTGTTGGGCGAGTTTGACGCGGAAGCGCCAGTGGAGCAATTCGGCTGCGTGTAGGCATCGCGGGAGGCTTCCGATGGACGTGCAGGCCGGCCAGACCGACGCGCCCACCGCCGAACTGGCGCGCTTCGTCGTCGAACTGTCGTATGACGACCTGCCCGGCGCGGTGGTCGCAAAAACCAAAGAACTGCTGATCGATTGGCTCGGTTCGGCGCTGGCGGGCAAGGACTCCCGGCCGGTGCTGTGCTTCGAGGATTTCGAGGCACGCATGGGCCCGGCCACCGGACGCTGCGAGGTGCTGCCCAGCCGCGCCTCCACCAGCGCCTGGTTCGCCGCGATGATCAATGCCGCCGCCTCGCACGTGGTCGAGCAGGACGACGTCCACAACGGCTCGGTGTTCCACCCGGCGACGGTAGTTTTTCCTGTCGCGCTCGCAGTCGCACAGGACCAGGGGCGTTCCGGACGCGACCTGCTGCTGGCCGCGGTCGCCGGCTACGAGGTTGGTATCCGGGTCGGCGAGTTCCTTGGGCCGCACGCACTACGCGATCTTCCACACGACCGGAACAGCCGGCACGCTGGCGGCGGCCGCGACCGCGGGGAAGCTGCTGGGGCTCGACGCGGAGCAGATGAACCACGCGTTCGGCTCGGCCGGCACGCAGGCGGCCGGACTCTGGGAGTTTTTGCGCGACGCGGCGGAACTCGAAGCAGTTGCACACCGCGAAGGCGGCATCGGACGGGCTGCTGGCGGCCTATCTCGCGCGGTCCGGCTTCACCGGCGCGCGTCGCATCCTGGAGGGCAAGCAGGGGCTCGCCGCCGGCACCTCACGCGACAGCGATCCGGAAAAACTCACCGAGGGGCTGGGCGCGCGCTGGGCGATCATGGAAACCTCGTTCAAATGGCACGCCTGCTGCCGCCACACCCATCCGGCCGCGGACGCGCTCGCCGAGGTGATGCGGCGCGAGCACCTGACGCACGCCGACATCGCCGCGGTGACGACGCTGGTGCATCAGGGCGCGATCGACGTGCTCGGCGCCGTCAGGGTTCCGAGCAGCATCCATCAGGCGAAGTTCTCGATGGGCACGGTGCTCGGCCTGATCGCGGTGCACGGCAAGGCGGGGCTGGCCGAGTTCGAGGCGCACCCGCTGACCGACCCGCTTGTTGCGGCCTTCCGCGACAAAGTGGCAATGGTGCTCGACCCGGAGGTCGACGCCGCCTATCCGCAACGCTGGATCGGCAAGGTGGAGGTGCTCACCATCGACGGGCGGCGGCTGACGGCGCGGGTCGATGCGCCCAAGGGCGACCCGGACAACGCGCTGAGCCGCGCCGAAGTGGAGGACAAGGCGATCCGGCTGGCCGGTTTCCGCAACGGCGCGGAACCGGCCGAGATGCAGCGGCTGATCGCGCGCATCTGGCAACTGGACGAGGAGTTGGTGGTCGGGCGGCTGCTCGGGGCGTGACGTGGTCAGATCGTGGTGCGCACATGCGCGCCGCGGCCGTACAGCGAGACCAGCGCGATGATCACCGCGCCCAGCGCCGCCTGCACCAGTGAAGGTTCGAGGCCGAGGCCGATCAGCAGCGTGTTGATCTCGGTGAGCACGAGCGCGCCCGCGACCGTGCCCAGATAGCCGCCCTGGCCGCCGGTGAGCGCGGTGCCGCCAATCACCACGGCGGCGATCGACTGGAACAGGTACGGCTGCCCGACATCGGCGTAGGCCGAGCCGGTGAAGCCGAGCAGCAGCACGCCCGCCGCCGCGGCGAACAGCGCGCTGAGCGCGTAGGTGATCGTCCACATCCGGATCGGCCCGATCAGCGCGTAGCGCGCCGCGACCGGGTTGCTGCCGAGCGCATACAACCGCCGCCCGAACGGCGTGCGCGCGAGCACCAGCGACAGCACGGCGAGCAGGCCGACCGTCGCAGGAACGACCCACGGCACCGGCAGGAAAAGCGCCTGCGCGCCGATGGAAACAAAATTGGTCAGGCCGTCGGGTGCCGATCCGGCGGGGAACCCCGCTGTCCACAGCAGCACCGCACCCTGCACCGCGGTGCCGACGCCGAGCGTGAGAATCAGCGGGTGCACGCGCAGCCACGCCGAGAGCACGCCGTTGATCGCGCCGATCACGGCTGCGAGCACCGCGACGATGCCGCACACCAGCGGGAAGGCAACGCCGCTGCCGTAGAGTTGCGCGGCGACGACATTGGCAAAGCCGATCACGAACGGCACCGACAAATCGATGCCGCCAAGGATCACCACCAGCGTCTGTCCCGCCGAGGCCACGGCCAACAGGCTCGACAGCGTCAGCAGCGAACGGATCGCGAATTCCTGCGAGTAGCCGTCGATGAGGACGGTGCCCGCCACCTGCAGCAGCGCGGCGACGAGGAAGGCGCCGGCGACGCGCAGCCCGCTCATGCCGCCCGCCTTCCCGGCAGCGCGTTGATGCAGATGGAGACAACGAGAATGAGACCGTAGGCGATCTGCAACACGAAGGTGGAAACGTTGAAGTAGGTGAGCGCACTTTGCAGCAGGAAGATATCGACCGCGCCGATCGCCGCCGCCAGCAGCCCGCCGCGCCCGCCGGCAAGGCTCACGCCGCCGAGCGCCGCCGAGGAAATCGCCAGCAGGGTAAAATTCGGGCCGACGGTCGGGTCGGCCGAGCCGATCAGCGCGGTCAGCATCAGCGCCGCGACGCCGCCGAAAATGCCGGTCAGCACGTAGGAGAGGAAGCGCACCGCCGTCACGTTCACGCCCGCCGAATACGCCGCCCGATCGTCGCTGCCGGTCGCCAGCAACTGCTCGTGCAGCGGCAGCCGCGTGATGCCGAACCAGGCGAGCCCGAGCACCGCCAGCGGCAGCACCGACCATGTGCCGGACAGCGCCTTCAGCCATTGCGGCGCACCGCCCAGCGGCGCCGGCAGCAGCGTCAGCGTGAGGCCGGCGAGCACCAGATAGGTGCCCAGCGTCGCGATGATCGGCTGCACGCGCACCAGCGTCGCGAGCGCGCCGTTGACCGCGCCGATCGCGGCCCCGATCAGCAACGCCGCCGGCACCAGCACGAACGCGCTGTCCACGCCAAGGTCGACGACGAACGTCTTGATCAGCACGGCGTTGACGAACCCCATCGCCGGCCCGACCGAGACGTCGATGCCGCCGCCGCCACCGAGCATCGCCGGCATCGTGGCGATCGCGGCGCACACCATCGGCGCCGCCAGCCCGATCAGCGTGCCCCAGGCCGACGGCGCGAAGCGCAGCGGATTGAGCCAGACGTTGAGCGCCAGCAACACCAGCAGCAATGCCAGCGCGACGCGGGTTTCGCGCTGGATCACATGCCCCGCCCGAACATCGCCGCGATCACGCGCTCCACGCTCATTTCGTCGCGCGCCAGCCGCGCCTGCACGCCGCCCTCGCGGAACACCATCGCGCGGTGACAGAGTC
Source organism: uncultured Solirubrobacterales bacterium (assembly GCA_963697635.1). Lineage (GTDB taxonomy): Bacteria > Pseudomonadota > Alphaproteobacteria > Acetobacterales > Acetobacteraceae > CAJCJG01. The sequence continues at coordinate 258,590 of CAVOOS010000021.1, forward strand.
GAAGAATTTCCTCGATCTCGGTCGACAGCACCACCAGCGCCATGCCCTCGGCCGCCAGCGCGAGGAACACGTCGTACAGCGCATGGCGCGTGCGGATGTCGACGCCGCGCGTCGGGTCGTTCAGCAGCAGCACGCGCGGGCGCAGCGCGAGCACGCGCGCGAGCAGCACCTTCTGCTGGTTGCCGCCGGACAAAGCGGTGATCGGCGCGCGGTCGGACCGCGCCACGACCGAGAGCCGCTCGCGATATTCGGCGAAGCGCGCGCGCCGCGCCGCCGCGCGGATGAAGCCGAAGCGCGCGTCGCGCCCCGGCGTCGCGGCGGCGAAATTGTCGATCACCGACAGCGTGGGGAAGATGCCGGTGGTGCGGCGGTCGCGCGGCAGATAGGCGACGCCGTGCCGCACCGCCTGCGCGACGCCCGCTATCGCCGCGTCGCCGGCGCGCACCTCGCCCGCCAGCGGCGCGCGCAAACCGGCCAGCACCTCCAGAAAATCCTCCTGGCCGTGGCCTTCGAGTCCAGCGAGGCCGACGATCTCGCCGGCGCGCACGTCATCGTCGAACGCAGCGGCTTTCGGCGCGAGACGCAGGCCGCGCGCGACCAGCCGCACCGCGTCAGGCGGCATGCTTTTCCACGTCCAGCGTCGCCGGCGCCATCAGCGCCAGCAGCGTCGGCACGCCCGCCTCCCCGCGCGCCAGCGTGCGCACCACGCGGCCGCTGCGCAGGATGGTGATGCGGTCGGCAAGGTCCTGCACTTCGTCGATGCGATGGGTGATGAACAGGATCAGGCCGCCCTTGGCCGCGAAGCCGCGCATGAACGCGAACACCGCGTCGCGATCGGCAAAATCCAGCGCCGCCGTCGCCTCGTCGAGGATCAGCACGCGCGGGCCTTTCGCCAAAGCCCGCGCCAGCACAACCAGTTGCCGTTGCGCCAAGGGCAACGTGCCCGCCGCCACGGACATGTCCAGGCGTCCGTGAAATACCTGCGCCAAAAACTCCGTCGCCAGCGCCGCGCGACGACGACGCGGGATGCGCCGCACAAAGATCCCGTCGATCCCGAGAAGAATATTATCGGCGACCGAACGGTCCGGCGCGATCAGCACTTCCTGGAACACCGTGCCGATGCCGTGACGCTGCAACGCCGTCGGCGCAAACCGCGTCACCGGCGCGCCGTCCAGCACGACGCTGCCGGTGCTCGGCGCCACGATCCCCGACAGGATCTTGACCAGCGTGCTCTTGCCGGAGCCGTTCTCGCCCAGCACCGCGTGGATGGTGCCGGGCGCGAACGCGATGTCGGCCCCGTCCAGCGCCACGGTTTCGCCGTAGCGCTTCGACAGGCCCGTAACCTGCAGCAGCGCCGCCGTCACTTCCCGGCGCAGGCGCCCGGCACGTCGGCGTAGTTCCAGTCGGCAATCGGCGCCGGCTTCTTGAAGTAGTTTTCCAGCGTCGCCTGCGGCATCGGATCGGTCGGCGGCACCGGGAACGTCGAGACCGCGTCCGGCGTCATGCAGGGCTGATACCACTTGTCGAGGTCGGCACCATGCACGACCGGGATCGGCACCAGGATGGTGTTGAGCTTCGGCTGCTGGCCCTCCAGCAGCGCCACCGACACGCGGAACAGCGCCTCGGAATTCCACGCCGGCAGCACGCCGTTGCCCTCGAACCGATAGCGGTCCGGATGCGCCTTCCAGTAGCCGAGCGCGTCACCCGAAATCGAGCCGGTGATGATCGGCGCCGGCCGCTTGGCCTCGGTGAAATCCTCGGCGATCACGCGGCTTTCGCTGCCGGTGGTCCAGATGCCGTCGATCTTCTGCGGCGTGGTCGCGAGCGCCTGCAGGATCACGGTTTTCGTCACGTTCGCGGTCCAGTTGCCGTTGACCGTGCGCACCACTTTCAGCCCGGGAAAATCCTTGAGCGCCTTGTCGCCGCCGGCCCGCTCCTGCGCCACGATCGGCGCGCCGGCGATGCCCTCGACCATGATGATGTTGCCCTTGCCGTCAAGCGCCTTGCCCAGCGCTTCCATCATGTCGTAGCCCCAGCGCCCGTAGTTGGAGTCGACGTTGATCGCGTCCGGGCTGGTCACCGACGAGGAGATCGTGACGAACGGAATGCCGGCCTTGTAGCTCGCCTCGATCGCGTCGTTCAGGCCGGTGGCGGAGCCGGCGACCGAGGTGATGATGCTGCACTTCTTGTCGATGAACGCGCGGATCTGCGCGATCTGCCGGCTGGTGTCGCCGTTCGAATCCGAGAGTTCGAAGTCGGAGACCCAGCCTTTGCCCTTGTAGATGTCGACGAGCCGCTTCAGCTCGTTGGTCAGCGAGACGCGCCACGGATTGCCCTGGTAGCTCTCCGAGTGGCACCACTTCCACGGCTTCGCCGGCATCTTGAAGCTGTCGTAGGCCGAGGGCTGCAGGTTCTCGGTGAAGCCCTCGTACAGCGCCTTGAGCCCGTCCGGCAGCCCGTTGATCAGCGTCGCGTCGCCGGCGCGCGCCGCGCCGCCCCAGACCAGCGCCGCCAGCGCCACGCCCGCCGCCAGTGTTCGAGCCGAGATTTTCATGGCCGTCTCCCCCTTGTTGCCTTTGCGCCGGGGCGCGCGCGGCGCACCCGAGGCTGCATCGACGCCTATCATACCTGAATGCCTCATTCACCAGGGAATTGCCGACGAGCGGCGTCGAACAAGGACGCCGACCACAGCGAATTTGCCTGCGCGTCCGGGACGCTTTTGGCGCGCGGGTGTTCCTTCGTTCGACCGGCGCTACGCCTGTTTCGGCCCGATAGCCTGCGCCGCAACATGCTGTCGCAGCACCCGGTTGATCTCGCTCTGGTAGCCCCGGCCGCCCTCCGCATGGCCCTTGAACCATGCCAGAACGTCGGCATCGACGCGGATCGTGATGGCCTGCTTGCGGGGCCGATACAGCCCGCCGCGCACCGCGTCGGACCAGTCCACGACCTCGGGAATATCCGTCGTGTCGATCTCTTCCTCCGGGGCCCGCGCCAGTCGTTCCAACCGCTGGCGCTGCTCGTCAGTGATCGCCGTCAACGTATGCCTTTCGCTCATTCTTCGTCGCTCTCCGTGCGCTTCCTCGCCTTCACGGAACCAGGTGGCGCACCGGCCCGCCCAGCATCTCGGCAACAATTTGACGGTGGCAATGCGTGTGGTCGCGCTCGAAGCACAGCAGGCAGCATGGCTCGCGCGCCGCAAGCTCGGCGGCCCGCGCGAGGTCAACCTGCGCGTCGGGCTCCTGCATATGCGCGCGAAAGATCCGGTGCATCGCGGCGACGTCGCCGTGCCGCACCGCGTCGCGCCCGGCTTTCGGTGTGCCCAGCCCGCGCAGATGCGTGTAGCGGATGCCCGCGGCTTCCAGCGTGCCGCCGAGCAGCCGCTTGGAAAACCCCGGCTTGCGGCTTTGCGGCACCGCACGGATGTCGAGCAGGTGCGCGACTTCGGCTTCGTTCAGTGCCGTCACGACGTTATCGACGACACTGCCTTCGTAGCCGATGGTGTACAGGTCGGGCATGGCAGTCTTCCCCGCGAAAGATCGCGCCCGAATGGCGCGCCATGGCGCGCTTGCGAGGCGCCCACGGAAACCCTACCTTGGAGCAGGCTGCCCGCTTGCGCGGACCGCCGCTCCGGTCTGAAAGCTACCGGCGGCTGAGGTGTAAGCTCAGCCGCCACTTCCAGAACCGGAAGTGGATGTCGATGCTGAACTGCATCGATCCCTCCTTCCGGCTTGCCCAGGCAGGATCGCCGTGGACTGGCGCACGATGCGACATTGTCTCGGGCGCGTGAATAGTTTTTGTGCGTATCGTCGCAGCGCCGCTCACCCCGCGGCCATCCAGTCGTCGATCAGGTGCCGTGCAATGCTGTCCGGCGGCGGGATGGTGAAGCCGCCGGCCTCCCGAGCCAAAATGTCGGCGCGGGTGAACCAGCGGGCGTCGACCAGTTCGTCCGAGTCGATCACGATCTCCTCGTTCAGCGCCTCCGCGTAGAAGCCGAGCATGATCGAGGCCGGGAACGGCCAGGGCTGGCTCGAATGGTACTGCACCCGGCCGCAGCGGATGCCCGCTTCCTCGAACACCTCCCGGGAAACCGCCTCCTCCAGGCTCTCCCCGGGCTCCACGAAGCCGGCAAGGGTAGAGTACATGTTGGCCAGCGGAAACCGCGCGGAATGGCCGAGCAGCGCGTGCTCGCCGCGATGCACCAGCATGATCACGGCCGGGTCGGTGCGCGGGAAATGCTCGGTGCCGCAGGCGGGGCAGTGCATCACGTGCCCGGCGCTCGTCGGCTCGCAGGCGCTGCCGCAGACGCCGCAGAACCCGTGCTTCGTGCGCCAGTGCATCAGCGCGCGAGCATGCGCCAGGATCGACGCATCCGGCCCGGCCAGTTTGCCCCGCACGGCGCGCAGGTCGGTGAACGTGAAACCCGCATCCGGCAGCAACGGCAGCGGGTCCTCGGCGGTGCTCACGTCCACGGCGAACAGCGGCGTGCCGTCGTGCAGCCCGAGGAAGGCCCAGGGACCACCCTGCATCCGTACCGCCTCGGCCGTCGCGCCGGTGAGAAACACCGCCTCCGGCCGCTTCTCCTCGACGCCGCGCATCAGGTTGCGCGCCCGCCACACCGGTGCCCACAGCGTCGCCGGCGCGGGCAGCGCCGCCGCGATCCAGTCGGCGTCCTCGCGCCGCGCCGCCGCGCGGTCGAGCGGGCTGCCGGCATAGGCGTTCTTTCTCTTGGCGAGGATCAGGGTCATGCGCGGCCTCCGCGAGCGGCCGCGACCCTGCCACGCGGCGGGCCGGGGCGGCAACCTTGCGGCAGAAGCCGGACCGCGTCATATGATCACGCGGGAGGTCGGCGGCGGACGGGCGCCTCGCCAACCCGGTCAGGTCCGGAAGGAAGCAGCCGCAACGAGTTTCCGCTCGGGTCGTTCGTTCGGCCTCCCACCGTCGCAACCCTGTCGTAACCCTTGGGGGCCGCCGCGGCGGCCGGTGAACCGCCGCGCATGTCCGGCCTGTTCCAGGACGACCCGTCCGCAGACGAGCGCCGCCGCCGCCCGATGGCCCGGGCCTGTTCGGCGACGCGGCGCCGCCGCGCCGCGCCCGACGGCGACGCCGCCCCTACCGCGTGCTGGCCCGCAAATACCGCCCGACCACCTTCGACGACCTGATCGGCCAGGAGGCGATGGTGCGCACGCTGCGCAACGCCTTCGCCGCTCGGCCGGGTCGCGCACGCCTTCATGCTCACCGGCGTCCGCGGCGTCGGCAAGACCACCACCGCCCGCATCATCGCCCGCGCGCTGAACTGCGTCGGCCCGGACGGCACCGGCGGCCCGACCGCCGACCCGTGCGGCGTCTGCGCCGAACTGCATCGCGATCCTCGCCGACCGCCACCCGGACGTGATGGAGATGGACGCCGCCTCCCGCACCGGCGTCGACGACATGCGCGAGATCATCGAGGCGACACGGTTCCGCCCGATGCAGGCACGGAACAAGGTGTTCGTCATCGACGAGGTCCACATGCTGTCCCGCAACGCCTTCAACGCGCTGCTGAAGACGCTGGAGGAGCCGCCGCCGCACGTCGAATTCGTGTTCGCCACGACCGAGAATGCGCAAGGTGCCGATCACGGTGCTGTCGCGCTGCCAGCGGTTCGATCTGCGCCGGGTTGCAGTTGCCGAACTGACCGCGCATTTCGGCCGCATCGCCGCGCAGGAAAGCGTGCCGATCGCGCCCGGCGGCGCTGGCGCTGATCGCCCGCGCCGCCGACGGCTCGGTGCGCGACGGCCTGTCCCTGCTCGACCAGGCGATCGCCCAGGCCGAGCCCGGCCAGGCCATCGACGCGGCACACGGTCGCCGACATGCTCGGCCTCGCCGACCGGGAGGCGGTGTTCGACCTGTTGGAGGCGGTGATGGGGGGCAAACCCGCGGCGGCGCTGGCGATCACCGACCGCGCGCACGAGCGCGGCGCCGATCTCGGCGTACTGCTGCAGGATCTGCTCGACCTCGTCGCACACCGTGACCCGGCTGAAGGCGGTGCCGGCGCTGCGCGACAGTTTTGATCTGCCCGAAGCCGAACGCACGCGCGGCGCCGGCTTTGCCGACAAACTGCCGCTGTCGGCGCTCGGCCGCGCCTGGCAGATGCTGCTCAAAGGCATCGGCGAGGTCGAGAACGGCGCCGGACCGGCGCGCCGCCGCCGAGATGGTGCTGATCCGCCTCTGCTACGTGGCCGACATGCCGCCGCCCGGCGATCTGGTGCGTCGACTGACCGAAGGCGGCGCCACGGCGGCCGGCGGCGCCGGCGCTCTCCGGCGGTGGCGGCGGCGTCGCGCGCGGTCGCCAACGGCGCGCCGGCGACCGCCGCCGCGCCGGCGCCGACGCCGTGCCGACATCAGGAGTTTCCGCGAGGTGGCGGCGCTGGTCTCGGCGCGGCGGGAGCCGACGCTGCACGCGCCATCTCGTGCATTCGGTGCATCTGGTGCGCTTCGCCCCGCCGGTGATCGAGCTGCGCCCGGAGCCGGAGGCGCCGCGCGACCTCGCCGCCCGGCTCGCCGCGGTGCTGACCGAGGCGACCGGCACGCGCTGGACCATCGCGCTCTCGACGGCCGCGGGCGAGCCGACGCTCGCCGAGCAGGGCGAGGCGGCCGACGTCGCCCGCCGCTCCGCCGCCGCCGAGCATCCGCTGGTGCGGGCCATTTTCGCCGCTTTTCCGGGCGCGCGGATCGAGGCGGTGCGCGACGGTGCCAGCGACGCCTACGGCCTGCCGCCGCAAGCGGCCGAGGCGCCGGCCGCCGACGGCCCCGATTTCGCGCCCACCGACGCCGACTTTGCCGACGCCCCACCCGACGACTGGGAGAACTGACGTGAAGAACCTCGCCGGCCTGATGAAGCAGGCCAACCAGATGCAGCAGAAGATGGAGGAGATGCAGGCGCGCCTCGCCGCCGCGGAAATTCCAGGGGTCTCCGGCGCGGGCATGGTCTCGTGCGTGCTCAACGGCAAGGGCGAGCTGAAGTCGATCCGCATCGACCCCAAGCTCGCCGACCCCGCCGAGACCGAGATGCTGCAGGACCTGATCGTCGCCGCGGTCGCCGATGCGCGCCGCAAGATGGAGGCGACGGCTGCCGAGGAGATGCAGAAGATCACCGGCGGGCTGAACCTGCCGCCCGGCATGAAGCTACCGTTTTGATGGAACTGTCCTTTTTTCCCTTTGGGCCTGAGCCAGGGCAACCGATTCGATTACTGTCATTGCCGGTCTCCGGATCAAGTCCGGGGATGACCCGGCAATCCAGCGCGTGGGGCGGCGTGGATGGCCGGGTCAAGCCCGGCCATGACGTTATGATAACGATCTCTGCAGACGCGATGGCCCTGAGCTGATGGGCGGCCCCGAGGTCGAACGCCTCATCGCGCTGCTGGCAAAACTCCCCGGTCTCGGACCGCGCAGCGCGCGCCGGGCGGCGCTCAAGCTGCTGCAGCAGCCGCACGCGAAAATGCTGCCGCTCGCCGCCGCGATGACGGAAGCGGCGCGGGCGGTGCGCACCTGCTCGCTGTGCGGCAACCTCGACAGCGCCGACCCCTGCGGCATCTGCGCCGACCCGCGGCGCGACCGGTCGCTGATCTGCGTCGTCGAAGGCGTCGGCGACCTGTGGGCGCTGGAGCGCGCCGGCGTGCATCGCGGGCTGTACCACGTGCTCGGCGGCACCTTGTCGGCGCTCGGCGGCACCGGCCCGGATGACCTGAACCTCGCGCCGTTGCTCGCGCGCATCGCCGAGGGCGGCGTGACCGAGGTCATTCTCGCGCTTGGCGCGACCGTCGATGGCGCCGCCACCGCCCACTGGTTGACCGAACGGCTGAAACCCCTTGAGGTGGCGGTCAGCCGCGTCGGCCACGGCGTGCCGATCGGCGGCGCCCTGGAAGTGCTCGACGACGGCACGCTGGGCGCCGCGCTGAAGGGGAGGAGACCGGTCTGATGGACGCCAGCAGCGCCGCCGCCATTTCCGCGCGGCTCGACCGGCTGCCCGCCTCCCGCCACATCTGGGTGCTGGTGGTGCTGCTCTCGCTCGGCGGTCTGTTCGAATTCTACGACCTGTTCATGACCGGCTATGTCAGCCCCGGCCTGATCCGCGAGGGGATCTTTCAGGCCGGCAGCAAAGGCCTGTTCGGCCTGACCGACCAGGCCGCGTTCGCCTCGGTCACGTTCCTCGGCCTCTGGGTCGGCACGCTCTGCTTCGGCTACGTCGCCGACCGCTACGGCCGCCGCGTCATCTTCACCCTCTCGCTGCTCTGGTATTCGGCGGCGACGCTGATCATGTCGGCGCAAGGCACCGCTTTCGGGCTGGAGGCCTGGCGCTTCGTCGCGGGCGTCGGCATCGGCGTCGAGCTGGTCACGATCGACACCTATCTCTCCGAGCTGGTGCCGAAGGCGATCCGCGGCCGAGCGTTCGCAATCAACCAGGCGATCCAGTTCGGCGCGGTGCCGATCGTCGCCTGGCTCAGCTACGCGCTGGTGCCGAACGACCCGTTCGGCATCGCGGGATGGCGCATCGTCGCGGCACTTCCCGCGGTCGCCGCGGTCGCGGTCTGGTTCATCCGCCGCAACATCCCGGAAAGCCCGCGCTGGCTCGCGCAGCACGGCCGCACCGCCGAGGCCGACCGGATCACCACGTGGATCGAGGCGCGGGTCGCCGCCGAGCTTGGCACGAAACTGCCGCCGCCCGGTCCGCCGGCACCCGCGGAAACCGGACGGGGCAGCCTGCGCGATATCTGGCGCCCGCCGTACCGCCGCCGCACCATCATGATGATCGTGTTCCAGCTCTGCCAGTCGATCGGCTTCTACGGTTTCGGCAACTGGGTGCCGGCGCTGGTCGCCGCGCAGGGCGCCGGGTTTGCCAAAAGCCTCGAATACGCCTTCGTCATCGCGCTCGCCAACCCGCTGGCGCCGCTGCTGTTCGTGCTGTTCGCCGACCGGGTGGAACGCAAATGGCAGATCTGCGCCGCCGCCTGCGCCACCGCGATCTTCGGCCTGCTGTTCACGCGGGCCTCGGCTCCGGTCGCGATGATCGCCATCGGGATCGCGATCACCGTCTCGAACAACCTGCTGTGGTACTCGTTCCACGCCTATCAGCCGGAACTGTTCCCGACGCGGGTGCGCGCGCGGGCGGTGGGCTTCACCTACTCGTTCAGCCGCGTCTCGACCGTGTTCAGCAGCTTCATGATCGCCTTCTTCCTGCAGAAACTTCGGCACCATTGGCGTGTTCGGCTTCATCTCGGTCGCCATGCTGATCGTGGTGATCGCGATCGGCGGCTTCGGCCCGCGCACCGCGGGCTGGCGCTGGAGCAGATCGCGCACTGAGCGCGGTGGCCCACGACCCTACTGGCCCCCGAGCGCCGGCCGCGCTGCACCTCCGTGCGCCGCGGGGGTCGCGCCCAGCACCGCCACCACGAAGTCGCCCCACGCCGCACGATCGGTGGTGAACAGCGTGTGCCGCGCCTCCGACAGGCCGCACAGCGCACGCACGATCACGTGATAGGCACCGGCGGTGGCGGTGGCAACGCCGGTCCGCGGCGGCTGCCCTGCGCAACACTGCGCGACCGGCTCAATGAAAACGCTGTAAAGCAACAACGGAATTGCGTGCTTGCGGCGATAGCGCTGCGCTATATCGAACGTGCTGCTCCACTCGTGCGGGGCGACGTAGGGGGTAAGATGCGTGTACGATCCTGCGTGGCCCTGGCTGCGGCGCTTGGAACGGCAGCCTGCGCGATCTCGCCCCCGGCGACGCCGACCGTCTCCGCCGCGCCGGGTGAAGGCAAGACCATCGGCCAGTTCCAGGCCGACGACCAGAACTGCCGTCAGGCGGCGGCGCAGGCGAATGGCTATATCGGTCCGAAGCAGGCGTATGATCAGGGCGGCGTCGCCAGCGTGCTGTTCGGCAGTGCGGCGGGCGCGGCCTTGGGCGCGGGCGTCGGCTCGACAATGGCCGCCGTCGGCACCGGCGCCCTGATCGGCGGCGGCGTCGGGCTGGTCGCTGGCGGCGTGGTCGCGGCGGGGGTCGCGCAGGCCGCGGCCGACTCGAATCAGCATCGCTTCGATGCCGTCTACGCGCACTGCATGGCATCGGTCGGCGAGCGCGTGCCGGCCCTCGCCTCCGACGCGGCTCCCGTGCCGTATGCCGCAGCGGCCCCTGCCGCTGTCAGCGCGGCGCCGCTGGCCTCGCCCGCCCCGGCCTATGCCACGGCCCCGCCGGCGCCGTCGTACCCACAGGGCTATGCCCAGACCTATCCGCCGTTGCGGCCGGCCCCGCCGGCTTATTGGCAGACCGCCGCCCCGCCGCCGCCCTATGCGCCGCAGGCGTATCCGCCGACCGACTATGCGCCGTCGGACAACCCCCGGCAGCCCTATGCGGCCGGCTACGACACGGCACCGGGCTATGCCCAGGCCTACGCCCCCGGCTATCCGCCACCGCCGCCCGATGCCAGCGCCTATTACGTGCCCGACTATTACGGATACGCGCCGCCGGTCGTCTACGCGCCGCGCGCGGTGGTCGAGGGCTACTGGTATCCGGGCTGGCGGCAGCGCTACTGGTAGGGCGCCGAGGCCAGCGTGGCGCACCGGCCGGCCTATCGGGTTTGTAATGCCGCGGCCCTTGAAGGGTTACGCAAAGGCATCCCTATATACCGTGCGAACCTGCGACCGTATTGATGGAGGAACATGATGCGTATCGTTGCAACCTCGGTGGCGGTCGCCGGCGCGCTCGGGCTTGCGGGCTGCGCCGTCGCGCCGCCCCCGGGACCGAGCTTCGCGGCCATGCCGGGCAACGGCAAGACCTATGAGCAGTTCCAGGCCGACAACGCCCGCTGCATGCAGATTGCGCAGCAGGCCGCCGGTCCGGCCTCGCCCGGCCAGGCGGCGACGCAGAGCGCGGTCGGCAGCGCGGCGGTCGGCACGGTGCTTGGCGCGGCCGGCGGCGCGCTGCTCGGCGCTGCGGCCGGCAATGCGGGCGCGGGCGCCGCGATCGGCGCGGGCGCCGGGTTGCTGACCGGCTCCGCGGTCGGCGCCGGGAACGCGCAGGCTTCGGCGGCAGGGGTCCAGCGCGCGTACGACGTCGCCTATGCGCAGTGCATGAGTGCCGCCGGAAACAAGGTGCCCGACATGAGCGGTGCGCCGTACCCGGCGTCGGGCGCTTACCCGCCTCCGGGCGGCTATCCTGCCTACGGCTACGCCTACCCCTCTCCGTACTACGGCTATTACGGCCCGCCGGTCGCTGTCGGCTTCGGCTGGGGCGGTGGTTGGGGAGGCGGCTGGCATGGCGGTTGGGGCGGCGGCTACTGGCACCACTGACGAGGCCGGCTGACTTGTGCGCCTGACGTCAGGCGACCGCCGCCGCCAGGACGGGTGCGCCGCGGCTGCGGCGCGGCGACGTTCCCATCAGCGCGGCCAGCTTCGGGCTGCTCGCCGCGATCTCCCGCAAGCGCGCAACGATGCGCAGGCCCACCGCCCGGTGGCCGTGGCTGCGCAGCACGTCGAGCTGGCCGCGCAGCGCCAGCGTGCGTCCGCGGCTGCCGTCCGCCAGCAGCGGCCGCAGCAGCGCGGCGGCGTGTCCGATATCGGCCTCCGCCCAGCTCTGTCCGCGCCAGTGCGGATACTCGTCGCGCTGGAGCTGCACCAGCCGGTACGCGACCAGCAGCGAATTCTTCGCCGTCATGAAATCGAGGTTGCCCGACCAGCCGGTGCCGAGCGCCACTTTCCCGAGTGCCATCGCCTCGCCGAGCCCGCGGCCGAACCCTTCGGCGCGGTGCAGCGAGACGAAGCAGTCGCAGCAGTTCACCAGGCTGCGCACGCCGAGGCTGTCGAGCGGCGTGTCGATCACCTTGATGCGCGGGTCGCCCTTGAACTCCGCCGCCCATTCCTCGGCGCCCTGCTCGCCGTTCTTGACCTTGAGCACCAGTTGCAGGTCGAGGAACGGCTGCTCCGCCCACAGCAGCCGCACCAGTTCCAGCACCGCATACGGGTTCTTGCGCGCCGCGTACGAGGTCAGATCGAGGAAGTGCAGCAGCACGAACGAGGATTCGCGGATGCCGAACAGCCGCCGCGGCAGGAACGCCATCGGCTCGGTCTCGATCGACTGGCCGATCAGGTGCGACCCGATGCCGGCGCTCGCCAGACTGTCCCGGATGAAACTCGACAGCGCCCATACCTCGTCGAACGTCCGCAGCTTCTCTGCCCACGCCGCCGGATAGCTCGGCAGCTCCCAGGCCGGCACGACCACGTTGTGGCCGGCCGAGAAACTGTTGCCGCGCGCCTCGAACGCGGCGATCGCGTTGTCCACCTCGTCGCCGTTGATGTGGAAGACGCGGATGCCGGGCGGCACCGACTGCCGCTCGCGCGCGCCGATCACCGCGAAATGCGCGGCGTCGCCGCGTTGCGCATAGCGAAAAATGTCGTAGACGCCGTGCTGCATGTGCAGGTTGTTGCAGGCGCTGATGTGGCTGCGCAGCTGCTCGCCCATGCCGATCGAGGCGAACGGGTGGCCGATCAAGGTCACGTCGAAGTCGTCGAGATCCGGCATCACGCCCACCGTTTCGCCGCCAGAGCGTCGCGCATCGCCTCCAGCCAACGGTGGCCGAAGCCGGTGTCCGGCTCAAGATGCGCTCCTTCGGCCCATTCGTTCCAGGCATTGATGAACAACAGCCGCTGTTCGCCCATCAGGAAGCGGCGGACCTCCTCGATCTTCTCCTCCACGTAGACGCGGAACGCCTCGGGCGAGGCGCCGTCGAAGCTGGTGCCCTGCTGCGGCTGGCGCGGCGTGTTGTCCCAGCTCGGGAATACCGCCGGGTAGCGCTGATACGGCACGCTGTCCCGGCGGCAGAACGCCAGCACGGTCTGCGGGTAGTCATAGCGGTAGCCGGACCATTCGGGCTTGACGATCGTCGCGGTGGTCTCGGCCGGCACCGCGCGGCCGTGCGGCGGGAACTCGACGCAGGCGTCGAAGCCGAGATCGACCGGCCGCAGCTTCTGGTCCACCGCTTCCATGCTCTCGACATACACCAGTTGCACGCCCGCGAAGCCGGCGCGCGCGAACGCGGCGCGCATCGCGGCGGCGAACGCCTGCGGCTCGGGCAGCCGCAGCGGGCGGTAGACCAGGAACAGCGGCCTGCCGTCGACGCGGATGTAGCGCGGGTCGGCCGCGTGCGCGACCGCGTCGCCGATGATCGCATCCAGCGTCGCACGGTCGTAGCGCTGCTCCAGCAGCACCTCCCGGGAGCCGCCGTCCCAGTGCTTGGTCCAGTTCTCGTTGGCCCAGCACAGGCACCACTTGAACGGATTTTCGCGGTCGGCCCGCACCACGTCCAATGGCGCCCCGAGCACCGGCCGGCCCTCGAAATTGTAGTAATACACGCAAAAGCCTTCGATGCCGTAGCGCTCGGCCAACACCGCCTGCCGGCGCAACGCTTCCCCGGTGCGCAAATCGTAGAAACCGAGATCGGCTGGCAGATGCGGCTGGTAATGCCCTTCGTAGCTCGGCCGCGCCTTCACCACGTTGGTCCATTCGGTGAACCCGGCGCCCCACCAAAGGTCGTTTTCGGGCGTGGCATGGAACTGCGGCAGGTAGAACGCGATCGGCCGCACCGTGTCGAGCCGCGCCAGCAGCGTGCCCCAGCGATCCGACAGCGTCTGCTGGTTGCGCGCGATGGTGCGCCGCTTGCGTGCCTGCGACTGGCGGTTCTGCGAGACGCTGAGCCAGTGCACCGCCGCCGCCTCGTGCACGTAGCGGATCCGGTGCCCGGCCGCGATCAGCCGCAGGCACAGATCGGCGTCCTCGCAATAGGCCGGGGCGAAGGCCTCGTCGAACAGCGTCTCGCCGACCGCTTGACGGCGGAGCATCAGTGCCGCGCCCGAGCAGTAGGTGACGTCGCGGTCGCGGCAGTAGCCGCCCTCGGCCGGGTCGCCGAACAGCCCGATCATCTCGCTTTCGCCGTTCGGCCGGATGTAGCAGCCGGCTTCCTGCAGCCGGCCGTTCGGATACAGCAGCTTCGGCCCCGCCGCGGCGACGCCGGGGTCGGCCTCCAGCACCGCCGCCAGCCGGTCGATCATGCCCGGCAGCGGCTGCGCGTCGTTGTTCAGCAGCAGCACGTACTCGCCGCGGCAGCGCCGGAACGCGGCGTTGCAGTTGCGCACGAAGCCGACATTGGCCGGCTGCCGCACGATCACCAGGTTTTCGATCTCCGCCAGCCGCGCCATCGCCGGGTCGGTCGAGGCGTCGTCGGCCAGCACCACCTCGAACGGCAGCGCCGGCGGGTCGGTGCTGATCGCCAGCAGGCAGGCGACCGTGTGGTCGAGCTCGTTGTAGGCGGGGATCAGGATCGACAGTCGCGGCGCCGCCGCTGCCGGCAATGCGATGATCTCCATGTCCTCGAGCGGCGCCGCCGAGACGACCACCGGCGGCCGGCGCACCCGCACCTGGTCCTTGCGCTCCTGCTGCGCCTCGGTCAGCAGCGCGCGCATGCCCTCGAACGCGCGCTGCGTCGCGTCGGCCTCGATCGGCGCCGCCGCCCCGACCGCAATGCCGGCGCCGGGCCGCGCCGGGCCGAGCGCGAAGGCGGCGAGCCGCTCGCTCGGCACCTGGCGGCCCTCCTGCCGGCCGTGGGCGAGGTAGTGGCGCAGCGGCGGCATGCCGGCATCCGCGACGTCGATGTAGCGGCGCAGGTACAGCTTGCCGTCGAACCCCGGCCCCGGCCGGCGCGCCGCCGGATCGCCGGCGACCAGGAAATGCCGCAGCGCCGCATACGGCTCCTTCGGCACGTCGCGGTTCTGCTGGGCGTACCAGCCTGGATCCAGCCATTTGTTGGGCTTGCGGCCGACGGCGAGCCCCGCCGTCAGCAGATGCCGCAACAGCCCCTGCGGCGGCGCCTCGCCGCCAAGCTCCTGCGCGTACCAGGCCGGATCGAAATACGGGCTCGGCTTCAGCAGGTCGTATTCCAGCGCGTCCATCAGCGAGGAAATGCTTGGCGGATCGCCGAGCGCGGTACTGGTCTTCGAGCAGGATGAACGGCAGGTCCACCAGCGGGTGCGGCGAGCGCAGCTTCCCGAAGCCGCTCTCGATGAAGTGCAGCAGCCCGTCCTCCTGCTGCTCCATCGTCTCGGGGTTGGTGGCGGCGTAGAATTCGCGGTCGAAATACGGCGACAGCGCCGGCCGTTTCAGCACCGGCATCTTCAGGTAGCGGCCAACCGTGCCGATGTCGCCGCGGCCGCCGCCGAGGGCGGCACGGAACAGCTCCTCATCGACGAACGGCGAGCAGAGTATGCGGTGGACCCGCATCAGTTCGTCGCGCATGCGTGGCGTGCCTGATCCTATTGGTTGGCGGGCGCGGCGGCGACCGGTTGCGGCTCCGGCATGGCGCGCCTCAACTCTCCACGGCCAGCGCCACCCGCAGCAAGCCCATCCAGGCGTCGATCTCCGGCCGCAGCGCCTCCGACGGCACCCGGCCCTCGGCGGCGCCCGATCGGACGAAGTGCTCGGCGCCGGAGCCGACCTCGCCGCGCGCGATGGCGGTCGCGACGTCCGGGTAGTTGGCCAGGTAGAACACCTCGTCGACCTCGCTGGGCGATCCGAGCCGCCCCTCGAAATAGCCGGTCTCGACGTAATGCCGGTGCAGGTCCGGGATCTGCCCGGCGGCCGCGGCGGCGCCGATGTCGGCATAGGTCTCGCGATAGAACTGGTCGGAGAAAGGCATGTGGCTGACCAGGTTCTGCAGGATCAGCCGCAGCAGCTTGGCGTCGATCGCGATCTTGGAGCGGCTGTTCAACCGCTCCCGGTTGATGCGCATCGCCTGCGCGAGCAGGTCGACATGCGGCACGTACTGGGATGCTTGCAACGATCTCTCCTCGCCGACCGGGCGGTTCTGGCCCGATGCTTTGTCTAGACAGGTTTCGCCCTCGCCGCAACAAAACGTGACAACCGGACGAACCGAGCGCGCTCCGACCTGGGGGTCATCCGTCCGGGGTCGCCGGCCAGCCCAGCGCGATGCGTTCCGCCGCGGTCATCTGATAGGTGTCGCGGCCCCAGCTGACCGCCTCGCGCCGCACCGTCGCCGGATTGCCGGCGACCACGACGCAGGGCGGCACCGGCCGCGTCACCAATGAGCGCGCGCCCACCACCGCGCCGCTGCCGATCCGCGCGCAGTTCAGCAGCAGCGCGTCCTGGCCGAGCCAGACATGCCGCTCCAGCACCGTCGTCACCGGCGCCCGGCCGATCGAGGTGCCGCTGCGCAGGTCGTGCAGCGCGTGCATGTTGTAGTTGCGGATCCAGATGCCGTTGGCGATCAGCGCGTCGTCGCCGATCGCCACACCCTGGTCGAAGCCCTCGATCTCGATCGAGCAGCTCACCGCGGTCGCGCCCTGGCCCCAGAACAGGAACTGCCGGTGCGAGCGCATGAACACGTCCGGCAGCGCCACGTAGCCGCCGCGGCCGATGTCGTTGAAGATTATCGCACAATCGTTGCCGAGGATGCGGATGCTGGCAGTCAGCGAGCCCTGCCAGGCGCGATTGTCGATGAACAGCAGGTTGCCGGTGCCGCCGGTCTGCACCCGGATGTCGCCGACCGGCCGCTCCGGGTCGGTCACCACCAGCATCAGCTCGGGACCCGACATCAGCGCCACCCCGAGCGCCTGCGCCTGCTCGTCGCGGCCGGACAACAAATGGTGATCGGCCATCTCGTAGTGATCGGGGCGCAATGCCGTCACCTGCGGCGTCAGCACCTTGCGGATCGTCGCTTCGACGACGCTGCTCAAGCCCGGTAACATGGGGAATTCGTCCCGCTCCCGTGGGCCCCGCGCCCGGCGCTGGGCCGCCGAACCTTCGGGGCTGATGCTGCTGGTCTGTCATGGCTGGCGACCATTCGTCAAACATGACGGTTCAGATTCCCTTAACAACAAACATTCACATGTACTGCCGTGCAAGCTTCGCAGGGATTGCCCGGGCCGGCGCATGCTGCCAAGGTGCCGCCCGGCCTGCACAACGGAGGCCCGGGCCACACTCGACGGGCATGAGAGGCGTGAATGCGGCTGCTGCTGACCGGTGGATGCGGGTTCATCGGATTCCGCCGTCATACGCCGTCTGATCCGTTCCACGGATCACAGCGTCATCAATGTCGACAAGCTCACCTACGCCGCCAGCGAGGACGCGCTGGAAGAGGCGCGCCGGCATCCCCGGCACACGCTGGTGGTGGCCGACATCGGCGACGCCGCGGCGATGCGCGAGGTCTTCGCGACCCATCAGCCGGATGCGGTGATGCACCTCGCCGCGGAAAGCCATGTCGACCGCTCGATCGACGGGCCAAGCGTGTTCATCCAGACCAACGTCGTCGGCACGTTCGTGCTGTTGCAGGCGGCGCGCGAGTACTGGGCCGGCCTGCCGGCGGCGCGCAAGGCCGCGTTCCGCTTCCACCACGTCTCGACCGACGAGGTGTTCGGCGCGCTCGACCACGGCGATCCGCCGTTCACCGAGACCACCGCCTATGACCCGCGCAGCCCGTATTCGGCCAGCAAGGCGGCCTCCGACCATCTGGTGCGGGCGTGGCAGCACACCTACGGGCTGCCGACCATCGTCAGCAACACCAGCAACAACTACGGCCCCTGGCAGTTTCCCGAGAAACTGATCCCGCTGGTCACGCTGAACGCGCTGGAGGGCAAGCCGCTGCCGGTCTACGGCGACGGCTCCAACCAGCGCGACTGGCTGTTCGTCGAGGACCACGCCGAGGCGCTGGTCGAGGTGCGTCGCGCGCGGCACGCCCGGCGAAACCTACGCGATCGGCGCGCGCCAGCCGCGCAGCAACCTCGACGTGGTGCGCGCCATCTGCGCCGCCCTCGACGCCCGGTCGCCGCATCCGGCCGGCCCGCGCGAACGGCTGATCAAATTCGTCACGCGATCGGCCGGGCCACGATTTCCGCTACGAGATCGACCCGTCCCGCACCGAAGCCGCGCTCGCGTGGCGCGCGCCGCATGATTTCGAGCGCGGCCTCGCGCGCACGATCGACTGGTATCTGGCCAACCGTGCCTGGTGGGAAGCGGTGCGCGCCGCCCGCTACGCCGGCGAACGCCTCGGCGCCAAGAGCTGCGGCATGAAAAAAGGAATAATCCTGGCCGGCGGCTCCGGCACGCGGCTGCATCCGATGACCATCGCGTCCTCCAAGCAGCTGCTGCCGGTCTATGACAAGCCGATGATCTACTATCCGCTGTCGGTGCTGATGCTGGCCGGCATCCGCGACATCCTGGTGATCTCGACGCCTGCCGACCTGCCGCAGTTCCGCCGCCTGCTCGGCGACGGCGAGCGGTTCGGCGTTCACTTCGCCTATGCCGAGCAGCCCAGCCCGGACGGACTCGCGCAGGCGTTCCTGATCGGCCGCGACTGGCTCGCCGGCGAGCCCTGCGCGCTGGTGCTCGGCGACAACCTGATCTTCGCCGACCACCTGTCGCTGCTGCTGCGCGCCGCGGCCGGGCGCGAGCATGGTGCGACGGTGTTCGCCTATCAGGTGCGCGACCCCGAGCGCTACGGCGTGGTGACGATGAACGCCGATGGGCGCGCGGTCGACATCGTCGAGAAGCCGGCGGCGCCGCAATCGAACTGGGCGGTGATCGGGCTCTATTTCTACGACGGCCGGGTCGGCGAGATGGCGGCGCGCGTGAAACCGTCGCACGCGCGGCGAGCTGGAGATCACCGATCTCAACCGGATGTACATGGAGGAAGGCTCGCTGCACGTGGAGCGGCTCGGCCGCGGCTGCGCCTGGCTCGACGCCGGCACGCCGGACAGCCTGCTGCAGGCCGCGACCTTCGTGCAAACGATCCAGTCGCGCCAGGGCATGCTGGTCGGCTGTCCGGAGGAGGTGGCGTTCCGCATGGGCTGGATCGACGCTGCCGCACTGCGCGGCCATGCCCGCGCGCTGGGCAAGACCGAACTTGGCCGGGTGCTCGCGGAACTCGCCGACGGGTTGCACGCCTGACGGCGGACGTGAGGGACGGATGAACGTCGAAAAACTCGCCATTCCCGAGGTGATCCTGCTCACGCCGTCGCGCCACGGCGACGCGCGCGGCGTCTTTTCCGAAACCTTTCACGTCCGCCGCTTCGCCGAAGCCGGCGTGGACCAGCCATTCGTCCAGGACAATCAGAGCGTTTCGGCCAAATCGGGCACGGTGCGCGGCCTGCATTGCCAGATCGCCCCGCATGTGCAGGGCAAGCTGGTGCGCTGCCTGCGCGGCGCGATCTGGGACGTGGCGGTCGACATCCGCCACGGCTCGCCGACGTTCGGCCGGCACGTCGCCGCCGTGCTGAGCGCGGAAAACTGGCAGCAGCTCTGGGTGCCCGGCGGCTTCCTGCACGGGTTCTGCACGCTCGAACCCGACACCGTGGTGCTCTACAAGGTGACCGGCGAGTACGACCGCGCGGCCGAGCGCGGCGTGATCTGGAATGATTCCACGCTTGCCCTGCCGTGGCCGGTTGCCTCCGGCGACGCGGTTTTGTCGGACAAGGATAAGGCGCTGCCGCGGTTTGCCGATTGCGACGCCTGGTTTCATGTCCAGGCATAATTCGGCCGGCCCGATCCTGGTGACCGGCGGCACCGGCCAGGTTGCAAGCGCGATCCAGCATGAAGCGGGGGCGCGGACCGTGGTTCGGGTCGGCCGACCGGAGTTCGATTTCGACCGGCCGGAAGGGTTGCACCTCGTCCTCGACAAGGTGCAACCGGCCCTGGTCGTGAATGCCGCCGCCTACACCGCGGTCGACAAGGCCGAGAGCGAACCCGAGGCAGCCGATCGCGCCAACCGCGACGGCCCGGGTCGGCTGGCCCGCTGGTGCGCCCGGGCAGACATCGCGCTGCTCCACATTTCCACGGATTATGTATTCGATGGTACGCAAGGGCGAACCGTACGTCGAAACCGACGCGACCAACCCGACCGGCGTCTATGGCGCGAGCAAGCTCGCCGGCGAACAGGCCGTGCTGGCCTCGGGCGCGCGCGCCATCATCCTGCGCACCTCCTGGGTCTACGCCGCGACCGGCAAGAATTTCCTGTTGACCATGCTGAACGCCGCAAGGAAGACAAAAACGTTGCGCGTTGTCGCCGACCAGCGCGGCTGTCCGACCGCCGCCGCCGACCTCGCCGCCGCGATTCTCTGCATTGCCGACCGGCTGGCCGAAGGGTGGGACGACGCGCTCGGCGGCATCTATCACGCGGCCGGCAGCGGCGAGGCGACGTGGCACGGGTTTGCCGAAGCGATCTTCGCGCGCGCCGCGCGGCACGGACTGCCCTGCCCGACCGTCGCGCCGATCGCCACCGCCGACTGGCCGACGCCCGCGCGCCGGCCACCCGATTCCCGGCTCGACTGCACGAAACTCTCCCGTGTTTTCGGCCTCGCCCTGCCGGACTGGCGCGACAGCGTCGATCGCACGGTCGACGCCACCTTCGCGTGAGCGGTACCGGCGCCCGGGTCGCCATCCTGCTCGCGACCTTCAACGGTGCCGCCTACCTGCCGGCCCAGCTCGACAGCCTGATCGGCCAGTTGCACCGCAATTGGACGGTGTTCTGGCACGACGACGGCTCCGAGGACGCGACCGAGGCGATCATGCGCGAGTTCGCCGACCGGGTCGGCCACGACCGGCTGATCCGCGTGCAGTTCCCGAATGGCCGGCTCGGCGTGCTCGGCAGTTTTCTGGCATTGCTGCGCGCGGCCGCGCCGGGGCTCGCGGAGTGCGACGCCATCGCATTCGCCGACCAGGACGACGTCTGGCTGCCGGAAAAGCTGACGCGCGGGCTCGCCGCCCTGAACGAGGTCGCGCCGGGCCGGCCGGCGTTGTATTTCGCGCGCCAAATCCTGGTCGACGACGAGTTGGAACGCATCGGCCTTTCGGCGCCGATCAGCGTGACCCCCGGCTTCCCGGCCTCGCTCACGCAGAACGTCGCCGCCGGCTGCACCGTGCTGCTGAACCGCGCCGCCGCCACGCTGGTCGCCGACAGCCGCCCGCCGGAGAGCACGCTGCACGACTGGTGGAGCTATATCCTGGTCTCCGCCGCCGGCGGCCAGGTGCTCGGCGACCCCGAGCCGTCGATCCTGTATCGCCAGCACGCCGGCAACGCGATCGGCGCGGCCTCCTCCCGGCTGCGCCGCGCCATCGCCGCCGCGCGGCGCGGGCCGCGCCCGTTCATGCGCGACTTCTCGCGCCACGTGGAGTGCCTGACCGAACACGCGGCCCTGCTCAGCCCCGCCGCCGCGCGCGACCTTGCCGTGCTGCGCCGCGCCGTGGCCGGCGGGCTGGGGCCGCGCCTCGCCGGATTGCGGCTGCCCGGGCTCAAGCGCAACCACTGGACCGAGGGGCTGCTGTTCCGGCTGTGGTTCCTGATCGGCTAGGCGGCCGGCTCCGACCACCCGCACGCCGCGAGCGCCGCCCGCATGTGCGGCGGCACCGGGGCGACGGCTGCGACCGGCGGGTCGAGCGGCAGCGCGATCGCGCGGGCGAGCAGGTGCATGGGGCCATCGGCCGCTCCGTAGATCGGATCGCCGAGCACCGGGCAGCCGAGCGCGGCGCAATGGACGCGCACCTGATGGG
Source organism: uncultured Solirubrobacterales bacterium (assembly GCA_963697635.1). Lineage (GTDB taxonomy): Bacteria > Pseudomonadota > Alphaproteobacteria > Acetobacterales > Acetobacteraceae > CAJCJG01. The sequence goes on from CAVOOS010000021.1 coordinate 280,171, forward strand.
TCCGGCCGGTGCGCGGACGGACTTCGAGCCATGATAGGCCCTGGTGATGGCCTCGGACGCAGTAATCGCTGACCGCGATCTGGCCGGCGGGATCGACGACCATATGCCAGTTGCCCCGCACGGTGCGCTTCAGCAGCGGCGCCGCGATGCACCCGGTTGGCGCCGCCGGCGCGCCGCGCACCACCGCCCAATAGATTTTTTCCACCGTCCCCGCGGCGAACGTCGCCTGCGCCGCGAGCAGCGCCGACCGGCGCAGCGCCACCACGAGGCAGCCGGCGGTGTCCGCGTCCAGCCGATGCGCGAGCCACGGCCCGGCCTTCCGTCGGGACAAAAGCGGAAAAAAATCCTCGACGCTGCGGCCGCCGTGCGGGCCGCCGTGCACCGGCAGCCCGGCCGGCTTGTCGAGCACGACGAAGCGCTCGTCGCGATAGAGGACGGCAATGTCCATGCGCGCGGCAATATGGCAGGATTCAGCCCATGCGAATCCATGTGCAGACCCGGCCCGACGAACGCGACGCAGGCATCACCCCGGCGCATTGGCAGGACGCCGCCGCGCACGCCGGCGAGCCGTCACACGACGTCAGTTTCGGCGCCACCGCCGCCGACTGGCATGCGGCCCGCGACGCGGCCGAGTTGCTGGTCACCCATGTCGATCTGCTGCGCGGATTGACGCCGCTGGCGGCGCCCTCGTTGCGGCTGGTGTTCGTCGCCAATGCGGGGGTGGACCGGCTGGCGCCGTTCGAATGGCTGCCGCCGGAGGCGACGCTGCTCAACAACAGCGGCGCGCATGCCGTGAAAGCCGGCGAATACATCGCGATGGCGGTGCTGATGCTGGCCGGCCGCATGCCCGAGATGGTGACGGCGCAGCGGGCCGGACGCTGGCACCCGGTGTTTTCCGCCCCGCTCTCCGGCCGCGCCGTGACGATCGTCGGCACCGGCGACCTCGGCAGCGCCGGCGCGCGGGCGCTGCGGCTGCTCGGCGTCGCCGTCACCGGCGTGCGCACGGACGCCACGCCGCACCCGGATTTTGCCGGCATTGTTCCTGCGGCCGACCTGGACGCGGTGCTCGCGCGGACGGAATTTCTGGTGCTCGCCTGCCCGCTGACGCCGGCGACGCGCAACCTGCTCGACCGGCGCCGGCTCGGGCTGCTGCCGCAGGGCGCCGGCGTCGTCAACATCGGCCGCGGTGGGCTGCTCGACGGCGAGGCGCTGTGCGACGCGCTGGAGCTAGGAAAACTCTCCGGCGCGGTGCTCGACGTGTTCGACCCGGAGCCGCTGCCGGAAGGGCACCGGATGTGGCGCACGCCCAACCTGTTGATCACGCCGCACGTGTCATGTGATGACCCGGAGAGCTACAACACCCGCAGCCTGCGCATTCTGTTCGACAATCTGCGGGCGTTGCGGGCAGGGGAGGCGCTGCCGAACCGGGTGGACATCGCCCGTGGCTACTGAGCGGCCGTTGACCCGGCAGCGAAGGCCGCCTTAAGACCCGTGATCGTTTGGTGCTTCGGCGCGACAACGACTTTTTTCGCGGTATTCTCGTCTGCATGCAGGATTTCGCCACCCCTCTGCCGGACCATCGCCTGCTCCGGCTGCTGGAGGCCCTGGACCTTTCGGCGGAGCTGACATGGTCGCCGGCCACCGTGCCGGATGGTGCACGCTGGACCGCCCATCTGCCGCTGCTGGCGTGGTTGATGCGTACGCAGCGCCCCACGGTGGTGGTCGATGCTTCCGGCGACCCCGCCGGGTTCGCCGCGATCCGCCAATTGATCGCCGTGACCGATCTGCCGACCCATGCCGTGGCGCTCGGCGGCGACACGGCCGGCCGCGGCGCGCCCGGCAGCATCGACCTGCTGCGGCTCGCCCCCGCCTCGGCGCAGGACGCGCGCGCGCAGCTCGTAGCGTGGCGGAGCCGGTTGTCCGACCGCGCGGTCCTGCTGTGCCACGGCACCGCGCTCGCCGACGGCGACGGATGGACCGCGGCCTGGCGGGAGTGGGCGGCGGCGTACCCCGCGTTCGAGTTCCCGCACGGCGGCGGCATCGGCGTGCTCGCAACCGGCGCCCGGGTTTCACCGACGCTGGAATCGCTGTTCGAGCTGAACGAGGCGGAGGACGGCGCCGCAGAGGTGCGAAAAATCTTCGCGATGCGCGGTGCGTCGCTGTGCTGGACGGTGGAAAAGGCGACGCTGACCGCCGAGCTGGCGTTGCAGGCCGTCACCAGCCGGCAGCGGCTGGACGAGTGCCGCGCGGAAATCCTTCGGCTGCAACAGGACGTTCAGCTGTACCGCAAGTCCACGTCCTGGAAGCTCACCGCGCCGGTGCGGCGGGCGATCGGGCTGGCGCGGCAACTTCGCAGGCCGACGACGCGGGCCGTCGAGGTCAACGGCGCCGCCGCGATCGTGCCCGGCGAGCACGCAAAAGCAGAAATGCGGAACGGGCTGGGGGTGCGCCTGCAGCAGTTTCTCGTCGGCGATGCCAGGCTGCGACTGCCGTCCAGCGCCGAACCGGAGCTCAGCATCCTTGTGGTGCTGCACAACGCCGCGGAGCTGACGTTCGGTTGCCTGGCGTCGATCGTCGATTGCCTGGGCGAGGCTGCATCGGCCGAGGTGATCATCTTCGACAATGCGTCGAACGGCACCACGGCGCAGCTTCTGCAGCGCGTAGATGGTGCAAGGATCATTCGCAGCGAGCAGAACCTGCACTTCCTGCGCGGCGTGAACCTGGCAGCACGCGAGGCGCTGGGAAACAATCTGCTGCTGCTCAACAACGACGTGCAGTTGCTGCCCGGCTCGGTGCAGGCGGCGCTGTCCGCGCTGCAGTCCGGAAACAATATCGGCGCGGTGGGCGGGCGCATCGTGCTGCCGGACGGCACGTTGCAGGAAGCCGGCTGCATCATCTGGCGCAACGGCAGCTGCGCCGGCTACGCGCGCGGGCGCGACCCCGGCGATGCCGAGGTGATGTTCCGCCGCGACGTGGATTTCTGCTCGGGCGCATTCCTGCTGACGCCGCGCGAGGTTTTCGAGCGGATGGGCGGCTTCGACGATCGCTTCGCCCCGGCCTACTACGAGGACGTCGATTATTGCGTGCGCCTGCGGCAGCTTGGGTTGCGCGTGCTGTACGAGCCCGATGCGGTGGTGCGGCATTACGAGTTCGGCAGCGCCGCCGATACGCAGGAGGCTTTGGAACAGCAGCGGCGCAACCTGGTGACTTTTCGTGCGCAGCACCGGGCGTGGTTGGCGACGCGGCTCCCCGATGCACCGAACCATCTGCTGGCGGCGCGGCAGGTGGCGGACGCAGCGCCGCGCGTGCTGGTCATCGAAGACCGTGTGCCGCACCCGCATCTCGGCGCCGGTTATCCGCGTGCCAACGATTTTCTGCACGCCCTCGCGCAGCGTGCCCACGTCACCTTGTTTCCGATGCAGCGGTTTGCCGAGTTCGCATGCCAGCGTGCGCGCCTCGCTGCCTGCCGAGATCGAGGTGCTGACCGATCGCGATGCGTCCCAGCTCGCCGCGTTCCTGCGGCAGCGGCGCGGATTCTACGACGCGATCGTGGTGAGCCGGCCGCACAACCTGCAGAAATTCGTCGAGATCGGCGGCGCCGACCCGTCGCTGCGCGGCGACGCAAAGCTGATCTACGACGCCGAGGCGATTCTGTCCGCGCGCGAAGCGTTGCGGCTGGAGACGGCCGGAACGCCGATGGCGGCTGCGGAGTCGGAAAGCCTGCTGGCGCAGGAGATGGCGCTGGCGCGCCGCGCCGACGTCGTGCTCGCCGTCTCCGCCGCCGAACGGCGCGTGTTTGCCGAACGCGGCGTTGCCGACGTGCAGGTGCTCGGCCACGCGCTGCGTCCCGCGCCAACGGAGCCGGCGTTCGAAAGCCGGAAAAGCATCCTGTTCGTGGGTGCGATGCACGAGGAGTGGACCCCGAACGCCGACGGACTGCGCTGGTTCGCCGAAGACATCCTGCCGATCCTGCGGCGGACGCTGGGCGTGCCGATCCGGCTCAAAGTCGTCGGCGAGAACCACGTCGCCGCCATTTCGGAATTGAACGGAACCGCGTTCGACCTTGTCGGCAGCGTGACGGATTCTGCGGCCGCACTACGAAAAGACCCGGATCGTGGTGGCGCCGACGCGGTTCGCCGCCGGCCTGCCGCACAAGGTCGCGCAGGCCGCGGCGCATGGCGTGCCGGTGGTGGCCACGGACTTGCTGGCGCGGCAGCTCGGCTGGACGCCGGGCCGCGACCTGCTCGCTGCCGCCGACGCCGCCGGCTTTGCGGCGGCCTGCGCGCGGCTCTATCGCGACGCGACGCTGTGGCGGCAACTGCGCGCGTCGGCGCTGGATCGCGTGCGCGAGGACTGCGCGCCGGAGAGATTCGAGGAGACCGTGGCGCGTCTGGTGGAGACGATCCCGGTCAGACGGTGAACTGCTCGGCGATGATGCGCTCCGACAGGCCCTGGTCCGGGTCGAACAGGATGTTCGCGGTGATCGACCGCTCCTCGCTGACCGCGACCGAGACGACGTCGCGCACCTCTGTGAAGTCGGCGACCGCGGCGACCGGGCGCTTGTCGCTTTCCAGCACCTCGAACAGCACTTCCGCCGAACTCGGCAGCAAGGCGCCGCGCCAGCGGCGCGGGCGGAACGCGGAAATCGGCGTCAGCGGCAGCAGGTTGGCCGACAGCGGCACGATCGGGCCGTGCGCGGAGAGGTTGTAGGCGGTGGAGCCGGCAGGCGTGGAGATCAGCACGCCGTCGCAGATCACTTCGGGCAGTCGCACCCGGCCATCGACGGTGATGCGGATTTTTGCGGCCTGTCGCAGTTGCCGCAGCAGCGACACCTCGTTGAGCGCAAGCGCCTCCTCGACCCGCCCGGTTTCGGTGACGGCGTGCATGCGCAACGGATACAATACCGCGACCTGCGCGCGGGCGAGGCGGGGCAAAAGATCGTCCTCGCTGAACTCGTTCATCAGGAACCCGACCGAGCCGCAGTTCATGCCGTACACCGGCGTGGTGCGGCCGAGGTTGCGGTGCAGCGTCTCCAGCATGAAGCCGTCGCCGCCGAGGCTGACGATCGCGTCCGCCGCGTCCATGTCGCAATCGCCGTAGCGGCCGATCAGCCGGGCGAGCGCGTCCTGCGCGAGCTGGGTCGGGGCGGCCGCGAAGGCGATGCGCGTGAACGTCGCGGGGGGCAAGGTATCCGCCGCAGCCGGCAGCTGGGGCGGCGGCAGGGTCAAGCGAGCTTGCGATGCTCAAGGACCGGCATGTCCCTGCGCACCTTCTCGGTCACCGCGCGGTCGATCCGCGCCGTGCTCCAGCCGATCCCGTCCGAGACCTTGGCGACCACGTGGCCCCACGGGTCGCACACCAGCGAGTGGCCGTAGGTGTGGCGCACCTCGCCGGCGCTGCCGTGGCTGTGCGGGCCCCAGGTCGCGGCGGCGGCGATCCAGCACTGCGTCTCGATCGCGCGGGCGCGCAGCAGCACCTCCCAGTGGTCCTTGCCGGTGGGCACGGTGAACGCCGCGGGCACGAAGATCAGCTCCGCGCCGGCCTGCCGCAGCCGCAGAAAGAGTTCGGGGAAGCGCACGTCGTAGCAGATGGTGCAGCCGACCCGCACGCCGTCGGCCGCGTAGGTGACGATCTCGGAGCCGCTGCCGTACATGGCGCTTTCGCGGTAGCCGGTGCCGTCGGGCGTGGAGATGTCGAACAGGTGGATCTTGCGGTAGCGCGCCACCTCGCGGCCGTCGGGGTCGAACGCGACGGTGGTGTTGAACAGCCGCTCGCCGTCCCGTTCGCCGAGCGAACCGCCATGGACAAAAATGCGCTTGTCGCGGGCGACGCCGCGCAGGAACTCGTAAGCCGGGCCGCCGGCCATGTTGGCGCCGGGCGGCGGCAGCGCCTCGGCCTCGCGGAATTTTGTGGCGCGGTCGCCGCCGAGGCAGGTCCACATCTCCGGCAGCGAGACGATCGCGGGCCGGTCGGCCTCCACCGCCGCGTCGATCAGGCGTGCCGCCTGCGCGATGTTTTTTTCCTTATCGGCGCCGGCATTCATCTGCACCACGCTCAGCCGCATCGTCCCGCCTCCGTCGCTGGGACAAGCCTAGCAGGCCGGCTAGGAGCGTGGCCAGTCAAGCCGCGGCTCGACCCGGCCCGGCGGACTTTCCGGCGGGCGGCGGCGCGGCGCGGCGGCGGGTTCGGCGCGCGGCGGCGGGGCGTGCAGGCGGCGGCGGCGCGCGCTCCTGCAGCGGGGCCGCGGCGGGCGCCGGCGGCGGCGGCGGGCGCATCGCCGGCACCGGCCCGGGCTGCACCGGCTGAGGATTGGGGGCGCGACCGAACGCGGCTTGGTTCTCCTTGCCGGCATAGCGGGCCGGGTCCGGCAGGCGCGCCTCCGCCGGGCGCACATACAGCCGGCGGATCTCGCCCTGGATCTCGTCGAGCCGCTCCTCGATCTGGTCGAGCCGGCCCTTCAGCCCGAACACACTGAACGGCATCACCAGGAACACCAGCAGATACAGCAGCGCGACCACCAGCGCGGCGAGCGCGAGCCACCACGGCAGCCAGTCCGGCAGGGGGAACGGCAGCGTCATGCGGCGAGCCTAGCAAGCCTCGCGCCGCGTCGCGAAGCCGCAATGCACGGGTCTGGATTTCGGCGGGCGCGCCATGCCACTGCTCGGGCCCGCGCGCGAGGAGGCGTCATGCTGCTGCTCATTCCAGGCCCGGTGACCACTCGCCCGGAGGTGCGCGCGGCGATGGGGCAGGACTACGCGCCGTGGGACGCGAGCTTCCGCCCGCTCTATGCCGGGGTGCGGGCGCGGGTGGCGGCGCTGGCGGGCGTCGGGCCGGACAGCCACGCGGTGCTGCCGCTGCAGGGCTGCGGGCATTTCGCCATCGAGGCGGCGATCCGCAGCCTGCTGCCGCCGGCCGCGAAAATCCTGATCCCGATAACGGGTTCCTATGCCGAACGCATGGCGCGGCTGGCGCGCGAGGCGGGGCGCACGGTCGTGCCACTGCCAGTCTCCGATGTCGAGCCGGTCGAGCCCGCGGCGGTTGCGCGGGCGCTGGCCGCCGACCCGGCGATCGGCCATGTCGGGCTGGTGTATTCGGAGACCAGCTCCGGCATCGTGCACGACCCGGTGGCGGTCGGCGCGGTGGTGGGCGCGGCGGGGCGGCGGCTGCTGCTCGACGCCGTTTCGGCGTTCGGGGCGCTGCCGCTCGACCTCGCGCGGCACCCGGAAATCGACGCCGCGGTGTTCACCGCGAACAAGTGCCTGGAGGGGCTGCCGGGGCTCGCGTTCGTGGTGGCGCGGATCGCGGCTGTCGAGGCCGGGCGGGGGTTTGCCGGGTCGTGGTCGCTCGATCTCTGCGACATTTTCGACCATACGCAGCGCAGCGGTTATGGGAGTTTCCGGTTTACTCCGCCGGCGCAGGTGCTGGCGGCGTTGCGCACGGCGCTCGCGCTGCTCGAAGCCGAGGGCGGGGCGCCGGCGCGGCTCGCGCGCTACATGGCCAACGCAGCGACGCTCTACGAGGGCATGCGGGCGATCGGGCTTTCTCCCTATTTGCGGCGCGAGATGCAGGGGCCGATCGTGCTGAACGTGCACGCGCCCGACGATCCGGCGTGGTCGCTGCAGGGGTTTGTCGATGCGCTGAAGGCGCGCGGCTTCCTGATCAGCAATTTCCACAACACCGACCTGCCGAGCTTTCGGGTCGGCTGCATCGGCGCCGTGGGACCCGAGGATTTTGCCCGGTTCGTGGGGGCCGCGCATGGCGCGCTGGCGGCGCTGGGGGTGCGGCGGCGGGGACCGCCGGCAGAGCGCCCGCACCGGCCGGATTGCCGGGAGCCGCCCGGTTCGCCTTGAACGATCGAACTGGTGAAGCGGCATTCGCGTCCCAGGCGACGCACCGTCCGGGCGATAAGCTCGGCGACCTTCCGGGCACCAAAAAATAGGCTCGTGTCCGCGCCCGCATGGCCTACCATACGCACCGAGCAGACATGCTGCTGGAGGGGAACATTCAGCGCAGGTCGCCGACCTTCACCAATCTGACGCATTTCCCGGTATGTTTGGACGCCATGCTGCCGGTCAGGGGGAACGCCACGGATGAACCATAAGCACGGCCGACGCCAAGCAGGCCCTTCGTCGCTCACATCCAGGGACATCTTGATCCCGCAGGCATGGACGGCCGGGTCGCCCTTCGCCGCACCCGACCTCACGACGGCCGTCCGGCAGATCGTGTTCATCGACGGCGCGGTCCCGGACGCGCAACTGCTGGCGGCGGGTGTCAAGCCGGGCGTCGTGGCGGTCGTGCTCGACCCGAACGGCAACGAACTGCAGCAGATCGCCGCGTATCTGGCCAGCCACGATGTCAAAGACCTCGCCGCGATCGACCTCGTCGCGCACGGCAGCGACGGCGCGATGCAGCTTGGGACCGCCGTGCTCGACGCCGCGACGATCCCGCTCTACGCCGGCGATCTGGCGGCGATCGGCGCGGCGCTGCGGCCGGGCGGCGCAATCCAACTGTACGGCTGCGATGTCGCGCAGGACGCCGCCGGCGTCGCGTTCCTGCAACAACTGTCGCAGGCGACCGGCGGCGCGGGCATCGCCGCCGCCTCGCACCTGGTCGGCGCCGCCGCGGGCGGCGGCAGTTGGACGCTGAACGTCGATGCCGGCACCGTCAACGTCGCCGCCCCGTTCACCGCGTCGACGCTGGCCAGCTACGACGGCGAACTGGCCTCCAGACCGGCAACCTCTGGCTCGGTTCGTGGAACGGCCAGGTCAACAGCAACCTCAACCAACTCGACGCGCTGAGCATGTCGGGTGCCTCCCCGGCACCACGATCGACGTCGCCGACACGACGAAACCGGCCAATTCGACGCTCTACCAGATCAGCAGCCTCGCGGTCGACCCGATCAGCGGCACAGCGGTGATCCTCGGTCTCAACGATTGGAGCATCGGCTCCGTGCCGACCGGCGGCGGCGCGTTCACCACGCTCTATTCGGCGCCGGACACCGGGTTCACCAGCAATGAGGACGGATCGATCGGCGCCGTCGCGGTCGACAAGGCGACCGGCCAGAATCTATTTCACCCAGCAGGACTATGGTCCCAACCCGCCCTATCCGCAGATCGCCGCCGACACCGGCGTCTTCGAAATGTCCGAAAGCGGGGGCACCCCGACGCAGGTCGTCAACGACGTCACGAACGGCACGACGCTGCTCAACCCGACCAGCCTCGTGCTGGACACCGCCGACAACCTCGTATTCTTTATCGAGAACGACACCTTTTCCGGCGGCGGCGGAACGGCCGAACTCTACGTCGGCAGCCTCACCGGCCACAATTTCGCGCCGCTGCTGACGATCCCGGTGGGCGCCTACAACACCAGCTACGAAATCAACACGTCGCTGGCGATCGATCCAACCACCGACACCCTTTATTTCGCGACCGGGCAGTTCGGCACCACCTCGGCCGACGGCATCTATTCCGTCCACTACACGCCGGGCGGGACACTGGCGACGGTCGGCTCGACCAGCACGCTCTACACCGGCGCCGCCGCGCAGGATCCGTATGCGCTCGCGGTCGATGCCGCGAACAATCTGCTGTTCGTGACCGGAACGACCATCGGCAACTCCGGGTCGTCGGATGCCGCCTCGGCCTGGGTCGGCTCGACCTCGGGCAGCGCCACCCTGTCGGAGATCTTCCAGCTCGGCGGCCAGACCCTGGACAACTATTCCTACACCAACGCGGCGGTCTTCGAGGCCACGCCCGGCCTCAGTGCCGGCGGATCGGTGAATTACGCGCCGGGCGGCGGCGCCGTGACGCTCGATGCCGCGCTCACGGTCAGCGACAAGAGCGAACCGGACCTGGCCAGCGCGACCGTGGCAATCACCAACCATGTCAGCGGCGACGCGCTGAACTTCTCCAACCAGAACGGCATCACCGGCAGCTACAACAGCAGCAACGGCACCCTGACGCTGACCGGCGCGGCCAGCATCGCCGACTACCGGGCGGCGCTGGACTCGATCACGTTCTCCACGACCAGCGCCACCATCGGCGCGCGCACGATCGACTGGACGGTGAACGACGGCCTCATCCCCAGCACGACGCCGACCAGCACCGTGGACGTGCAGCGGGCACCGACCGTCACCGCCGGCGGGACGGTGACATTCACCGGCGGCGGCGGCGCGGTCACGCTCGACAGCGGGCTGACCGTGGCCGACGCCTCCTCGACGACGCTCGACAGTGCCACGGCCACGATCGGCGGCTACATCAGCGGCGACACGCTGACGGTCGGTATCCGGGCGGTCTCGGCACCAGCTACAGCAACGGCACGCTGACGCTGAGCGGCAGCGCGAGCCTCGCGACTTATCGGACCGCGCTCGACTCGATCACCTACAGTTCTTCGCCGAGCGACGGCGATCCCACCGGCGGCGGCAGCCACACCAGCCGCACGATCAGCTGGATGGTCAACGACGGCTCTGACGAGCGCCACCGCCGACCAGCACGCTCGACACGGTGCACGCGGCGCCGACGGTGCGGCCGGCGGGACGGCGACGTTTACCGGGGGCGGCGCGCGGTCACGCTGGAAGCGGGCTTGAGGTGAGCGATGCCGACAGCGGCGGCAAGCTGACCAGCGCGACGGTTCGATCGGCAGCGGTCATCAGCGGCGACAGCTCTGAATTCTCCAATCAGAACGGCATCACCGGCAGTTACAAACAGCGACCGGCGTGCTGACGCTGACCGGCGCGGCCACGTCGCCAACTATCAGACGGCGCTCGAATTCGATCACCTACAGCTTCTCGCCGAGCGACGGCGACCCGACCGGCGGCGGCACGCGATACCAGCCGCACGATCAGCTGGACGGTGAACGACGGCGCCACCAGCAACGGCACCAGCAATACCGCGACCAGCACGCGTCGACACCGTGCATACGGCGCCGACGGTGACGGCGGGCGGCACGGTGACTTCACCGGCGGCGGCCGGCGGTGACGCTCGATGCCGGGCTCACGGTCAGCGACTCGACAGCAGCGGCACGCTGGCGAGCGCGACGGTATCGATCGGCAGCGGGTTTCTCGGCCGGCGATACGCTGAACTTCAACAGCCCGAAGGGCATCAGCGCAGCTTCCAGCGATCAACGGCAGCGTGCTGACCTGAGCGGCGACGCGACCTCGCCAATACCAGACTGCGCTGGACTCGATCACCTACAGCTTCTCGCCGTCCAACGGCGACCCGACCGGCGGCGGCGCGCGATACCAGCCGCACATCACCTGGCTGGTCAACGACGGCGTCGCCTGCAGCGCGCACCGAGCGACCAGCACGCTCGACACCGTGCATGCGGCGCCGACGGTGACGGCCGGCGGCACGGTGACGTTCACCGGCGGCGGCGCGGCGGTGACGCTCGACGGCGGCCTCACGGTGAGCGATCCCGACAGCGGCGGCAATCTGACGGTGCGACGGTGACGATCGGCCGGGCACTCGGCCGGCGACACGCTGAGCTTCAACAACGCCAGAACGGACATCCGCGCCAGCTACAGCAGCGGCGGCGTGCTGACCCTGAGCGGCACGGCGAACCTCGCAGGACTACCAGACGGCGCTCGAATCGATCACCTACGGCTTCGGCCCGGCCAACGGCGATCCGACCGGCGGCGGCGGCGATACCAGCCGCACCATCGCCTGGCGGTCAACGACGGCGTCGAGCCAGGCGACGCGCCGACCAGCACGCTCGACACGGTGCACGCGGCGCCGACCGTGACGCGGGCGGCACCGTCGACCTTTACCGGCGGCGGCGCGGCGGTGACGCTCGAAGCGGCCTGACGGTGAGCGATCCCGACAGCGGCGGCAAGCTACCGGCGCCACGGTGTCGATCGGCGGCGGCTTGCTGTCCGGCGACACGCTGAATTTCACCACGCCAGAACCATCAGCGGCAGCTACGACGCAGCCAGCGGCGTCGTTGACCCTGAGCGGCACGGCGAGCGTCGCCGGATTATCAGGCGGCGCTGGAATCCGTCAGTACAGCTTCACCCGGAACGGCGATCCGACCGCCGGCGGCGGCGACACCAGCCGGACGATTTCCTGGTCGGTCTCGGACGGCGTCAACGGCAGTGCGCCGGCCGCCAGCTCGCTGACGACGACGCAGTGCTTCTGTGCCGGCACGCGGATCGCGACGCCGGAGGGCGAGGTGCCGGTGGAGGCGCTGCGGCCCGGGCGACCTGGTGCGGCTCGCCGATGGCGGCGCCGCGCCGGTGCGCTGGCTGCGGCGGCACACCGCCTCCCGCCGGTTCGGCGATCCGTTGCGGATCTGGCCGATCCGGGTGCGCGCCGGCGCGTTGGCGGAGGGCGTGCCGCGGCGCGACTTGCTGGTCTCGCCGGGCCACGCATTGCGCGTCGGCGGCGTGCTCGCCCATGCCGCCGCGCTGGTGAACGGCAGCAGCATCGTTCGCGAAGCCCGGGTGCCGGAGACCTTCGTCTACTGGCACATCGAACTCGACACGCACGCGCTGGTGCTTGCCGAGGGCGCGCCGGCGGAGAGCTTTCTCGACGCCTACGAGGAACTTGCCTTCGACAACCGTGCGAGCCGGCCGGCGCCCGGAGACACGAGCGAGCTGCCGTATCCCCGCTGCAAATCGCCGCGCCAGCTGCCGGGCGACGTGCGGCAGGCGCTGGCGGCGCGGGCCGCGTCGTTTCGGCCGGCCGACGCGGCAGCCTGATGTTTCGCTCCGGACAGGCGGGCTTGACCCGGGCGCCTCTCGCACGACACGCGGTCGGAGCCGCTGGGATCACCCCTTGCCGCAGGTCGAGAGCGTGGCGAACAGGTAGCCGTGCAGGTCGGCAGGCTCGACCGTAAGCGTGACCTGCATGCCGTCGATCGCGATCGGCTGGCGGACCGGCAGCCCCGTCAGCTTGAGCGGCTGCGCCGCCCAGGCGCGCGTGATCGTCACCGTCGGGGGCTTCGCGGGATCGTCGGGGTCGCCGCGCACGCTCGCCGTGACCTGGATCAGGCCGTCGAGGAAGGTCACGCCCTCGCCCTCGCCGTGGCCGGCGGCCACGATCTCGAAGCGCTTGCGCGTCGCGTGCTCGGTGCAGGGCCGCGGCGGCTCGAGCTCGGCGAGCGACTTGGCGATCTGGTCGGCGGCGAGGCCGGCGGCCAGCCTCTGCTTCACCGCCAGCACGAGGCCGGCGAGCGCGCCGCTCGGCACGTCGGCGTCGTAGCGGCGCTGCAGGGCGGCGGCGGCATCCTGCGCGGCGGCGAGGGCTTTCTGCAGGCGGTCGGTTTCGGCCGCCTGGTCCTGCAGCTGCTTGGCCTGGCGGTCGATCTGCTTCTGCAGGTCGCCGAGCTCGATCCGCGCGAGCGCCGTGCCGGTCTGGTAGGCGTAGTGGCCGATCAGGCCGAACAGCGCGAGGCCGCCGAGCAGCACGGCGGCCCGGCCCAGCAGCCGCCACCGCCGTCGACGGCGTTCCCTGCTGATGGCGCTCCGGTAAGCCATGCCGTTTTTCACCCGCGGACTGGAGAAGACGGATTTCTTTGCCGACCGCGGCGGGCGGGCGCAAGCCTGCCCCGATTGCCATGCCTCCGCCGGCCGGCCAGGATGCGCGCGGACCGACCTGACCGGAGGAACCCGCATGGCGAGCGACCTCGATATCGCGCGCTCGGTGACGCTGCGGCCGATCGGCGAGATCGCGGCGCGCGCCGGCATTCCGCAGGCCGCGGTGCTGCCGTACGGTCGGCACAAGGGAAAAATCGAGTTCGAGTTCATCCGCTCGGTGCAGGACCGGCCGGAGGGCGCGCTGGTGCTGGTGACCGGGATCAGCCCGACGCCGGCCGGCGAAGGCAAGACCACCACGACGATCGGGCTCGGCGACGCGCTGAACGCGGCCGGGCGGCGCACCATGATCTGCCTGCGCGAACCGAGCCTCGGGCCGTGCTTCGGGGTCAAGGGGGGTGCCACCGGCGGCGGGCGGGCGCAGGTCGCGCCGATGGACGAGATCAACCTGCACTTCACCGGGGATTTCCACGCGATCACGGCCGCCAACAACCTGCTGGCGGCGCTGCTCGACAACCACATGTACTGGGGCAACCCGCTCGGCATCGACCCGCGCCGGATCACGTGGCGGCGGGCGCTCGACATGAACGACCGGGCGCTGCGGCAGCTTGTGCTGGGGCTCGGCGGCACCGCGAACGGGGTGCCGCGCGAGGACGGGTTCGACATCACCGTGGCGTCCGAAGTGATGGCGGTTTTCTGCCTGGCCGACGGCCTCGAGGATTTGCAGGCGCGGCTCGGGCGGATGGTGGTGGCGACGCGACGGGACGGCGGGTTCGTGACCGCGGCCGACCTTAAGGCGACCGGCGCGATGGCGGCGCTGCTGCGCGATGCGCTGATGCCGAATCTGGTGCAGACGCTGGAAGGGTCGCCCGCACTCGTGCATGGCGGGCCGTTCGCCAACATCGCGCATGGCTGCAACTCGGTGATGGCAACGAAGCTCGGGCTGAAGCTCGCGGATGTGGTGGTGACCGAGGCCGGGTTCGGCGCCGACCTGGGCGGCGAAAAATTCTTCGACATCAAGTGCCGCATCGCCGGGCTGCGGCCGGCCGCCGCCGTCGTGGTGGCGACGGTGCGGGCGCTGAAGATGCACGGCGGGGTGGAACGCGCGGCGCTCGGGCGCGAGGACGTGGCGGCGGTGACGCGCGGCGCCGCCAACCTGCGGCGGCACATCGAAAACGTGAAGAAATTCGGGGTGCCGGCGGTGGTGGCGCTGAACCGGTTTTCCGGCGACACCGCAGCCGAGATCGAGGCGGTGCGGGCGGCGATGGCGCCGCTCGGGGTGGACGTGGCGCTCTGCACGCACTGGGCCGACGGTGCCGCCGGTGCGGCCGGGCTGGCGCGCGAGGTGGCGGCGCTGATCGACGGCGGCAGCGCAGAATTCCGGCCGCTGTATGCGGCGGAGCTGACGCTTGCCGATAAAATCCGTGCGATTGCACGCGAGATCTATCACGCCGAGGGGGTCGCGTTCGCCGCGGGCGTGGAGCGGCGGCTGGCGGGGTTCGAGCGCGCCGGGTTCGCCGGGGTGCCGGTCTGCATCGCCAAGACGCAGTATAGCTTTTCCGCCGATCCAACGCTGCGCGGCGCTCCGGAGGGCCATACGCTGCCGGTGCGGGAGGTCCGGCTGTCGGCCGGCGCCGGCTTCGTCGTGGCGCTGGCGGGCGAGGTGATGACGATGCCCGGCCTGCCGCGCGTGCCGGCCGCCGAAGCGATCGGGCTCGGGCCGGACGGCGCGATCGAGGGCTTGTTCTGACCGCCGCCCCGCCGCCGCACGGGTGGACAGCGTCGCGGAGCGCGCGTTATCAGTCGCGGCGCAAGAGCAGAGCGGCAGATGGTCGGACAATGATGGCGCGTGAGCCCGGCGTGGCCGTCTTGCCCTGGGCAGGCTTCAATCCGGGCGAGGCATCGGCGCTGTTCTGGGCGGTTGCGCGGTCGGCCCGATATAAACAGATTGTGACGGCATGGTTCGGCGTGTTTTGCGCCGGCTTCGCCGTTCTGCCGGGCGAGTGGGAACAGCGATGGCTGTTCTATATCGGCATCCCGCTCGCCTTGCCGGCGGTCGTGGATGCATGGCACCGGCTCGCCCGCGGGCCGCTGTTCTGGGCGCTGACGGCGTTCCTGGCCTATTCCGGGGTCAGCGCCTTGTGGTCCGACAACTGGCTCACGATCGGCGACGAGTTGCGGCGCGTATTTTGGCTCGAATATTTCCTGCTGATCTGCTGCGCCGTGGGCGCCCAGGGGCCGGCGGCATGGCGCCAGCTGTTCCGCGGCGTGCAGGTGTTCGCGGCATTCGTGGCGGTCGCGCAGGTCGCCGACTTCTCCGTCACCTGCACGAACTGCGCTCGCTTCACCGGCTACGGGGCGCATGCCAATGCCAACTACACGGCGAGCGTCACCAGCACGTTCGCGGTGCTGGGGCTGGCTGCCGTGCTGTCCGAGCCGAAGCAGCGGGCGTACTGGCTGCTGGCTTGCCAGCTGCCGCTGCTGGCGCTGCTGGTGGCGACCGGCGGGCGGGCGGCGCTGCTGGGTTATGCCGGCGCGATCGTGCTCGCCGCGGTGCTGATGACGCTGCGGGCCGGGCTGGCGCGCAGCGCACTCGCCGTCGCGGCCACGGTCGGCGGCCTCGGCGCGGTCGTGCTGGTGGCGCAGTCGTTCGCGGGCGGTTGGCTGGCGGCGGAAATCGGCCGCGGCGATACCGGGCGCATGCAGATCTGGGCGGCCAATGTCCAGCGCATCCTGCAGCAGCCGTGGTTTGGCCACGGCAGCACGGCGGTCGATGATTATGTGGTGGACGGCAAGGTGATCGGCTTTCACGCGCACAACCTGTTCCTCGCGCAGGCGTTCTACGGCGGCGTCGCCGGGCTTGCGCTGTGGCTGCTGGTGTTTGCGCTGGCGGCGCGAACGGCGCTGCGCGCCTGGCTGACCAGCCGCGATCTGCTGCCGGCCTGCGGACTGTTCCTGCTGCTGGCGATCGGCATGGTCGATATCGGCTTCGTCGTCGTCAGCACGCAGGCGATCTGGTTCTACGTCTGGGTGGTGCTGGGCGTGGTGCTCTCGTACAACGTGGCGGACCGCCGCAGCTACGCCGCCGCGCGGGCGCCGCTGCTGCGCCGGCCGGCGGCGAGCGCCTCGTAGGCGGCGACGATCCGCGGCAGCACGGCGGCCAGCCGAAACGGGCCGGCGCCGTCCGGCGCGGCGGCGATGCCGCCGGCCCGCGCCAGCCGCAGCGCTGCGACCAGTGCCCCGGCGTCGCCGATCGGCACGAGGTTCAGCGGCGAGCGGGCGGCGATCTCGCGCACCCCGTCGGTCGCCGTGGCGATCACCGGCAGGCCCGCTTCGAGCGCCTCCAGCACCACCAGCACGAACTGCTCGACGGTGGAGTTCAGCACGAACACGTCGAACGCCGCGTAGAGGTCGCGCACGTCGGGGCGGAACCCGGCGAACACGATGCGGTCGCCGGTGGGGGCGGCGCGAGCGCGCAGCGCGGCCTCCTGCCCGCCATTTCCGACAATTACCAGCCGCGCGCCCGGCAGGTCGGCCTTGACAAACGCGTCGATCAGGCCGGCGTGGCCCTTTTCCGGGTCCAGCCTGGCGACGCTGCCGATCACGTACTCGTCGGGCGCGATCCCCAGGCCGCGCCGCAATTCCCGGATGCGGTCGGGCGCGGGCCGCTTGTGGGGCAGCACCCAGTTGCCGATGCGGAAGACCTGGCCGCGGAATGCGGGGTCGACGCCGGCGCGCTGCGCCTCGGTCAGGCAGATCAGGCCGGCGCAGCGCGCGTAGTCGGGCGTGTAGCCGCAATGGTTGGTGGCGATCACCGGCACGCCGAACGGCAGCCGCGCCGCCCAGCGGGCGGTGCGCTCGTAATGCGCGTGGATCACGTCCGGCCGGAAGCCGAGCACCGCGCCCGCGAGGCCGATCAGCGGCAGCGCGCGGCCGGCGGTGAACAGTTTTATGCCCGGCGCGATGGCGGCGAGCAGCGTGTCGTATCCCGCCCGCCGGTGCGGGTCGGAGGGCCGCTCGCGCAGCACGAGGCCGACCTCGTGCTCGGCGGTCAGCGCGTTGGCGAGTTCGATCGCGTGCCGCTCGGTGCCGTAGAAGTTGACGGAGAGAAGTGCCACCAGCACTCGCATGCGCCACGAACCTTTCGTTGGCTGGCGGCAGGATTAGGGAGCGCGTCGGGGGATCGCAAGGCGATGGACGCTGTGCAGTCCCGAGCCTGCTGGCACAAGGAAGGGTTTGCCGCAGATTTGCGCAGATAAGAATTGAGCCGCAGATGACACAGATCAGGAAATTTGATTCGCGGAGCAATGTATCAATTCGCAATATCGTTCGTCGGAGTATTATATCGAAGGCCAACTCGTTTTCGTCGTCCCGGCGAAAGCCGGGATCCAGGCGCTCAAACACGCCGTTCCGAGCGTGGACGACTGGATCCCGGCTTTCGCCGGGATGACGGGTGGGTGAGAACGTCGACGCTCCACCCCTCACCCCGGCCCTCTCCCGCAAGGGGAGAGGGAGAAGAAAGGCTTTACCTGCAGTCGCGGGGTCTGGGGCCATCGGCCCCAGCGGGGTTTGGGGCAGGGCCCCAACCTTCTTCACGCCCGCGGCGCGGCGGCGCGGCGCAGGCGGTCGTTGATCGCGAGGCCGAGGCCGGCGTCGGGCACCGGCATCGCGGCGATGCGGCGCAGCGACAGCCGCGCGCCAGCGGCGTCGAGCACGCGCAGCCCCTCGAACAGATGTGCCGCCGCCTCCGTGGCGTCGCCGGCGGCGCTGAGCTGGAACGTGGCGCCGGCGCCCGGCAGCGGCGGGCCGAACGCCAGCAGCGCCTCGTCCTGCGCGACCTCGGTGGCGTCGAGCCGCACCGGCAGGCCCGGCGCGTAGTGCGAGGCGAGCATGCCGGGCGAGCGCAGTTCGCCGGGCGCCGCCTCGGCAAGCGGGCCGAGCAGCGCTTCGATCAATTCGCGCGCTACGCCGCCGGGGCGCAGGAGGGTGGGACGTTCGCCCGCTCAGGTCGAGCACCGTCGAATTCGACGCCCACCGGGCACGGCCCGCAGTCCAGCACCGCGTCGATGCGGCCGTCCAAGCCCTGCCTGCACGTGCGCGGCTGTCGTCGGGCTGACCTGTCCCGATCGGTTGGCGGAGGGTGCGGCGACCGGGCGGCCGACCGCGCGCAGCAGCGCTTGCGCGACCGGATGCGCGGGCACGCGGACGGCCAGCGTGTCGAGCCCCGCCCCGGCCAGCAGCGCCACCGAATTCTTTTCCGTGCGCGGCAGGACGAGCGTGAGCGGGCCCGGCCAGCATTGCTTCGCGATCAGTCGGGCCGCCTGGTTCGGCACGACGTCGGAAAAAGCTGCCCCGGCATCCGCATAATGGCAGATCAGCGGGTTGAACCGCGGCCGGCCCTTCGCCTCGAACACCGCGGCGACGGCGGCGGCGTTGGTCGCGTCGGCGCCAAGCCCGTACACCGTCTCGGTGCCGAACGCGACCAGTTTTCCCCCTGCAGCAGCGCCGCGGCGCGGGCGATCCCGGCGGCGTCGGCCGACAGGCGCTCGGTCAACGCAGTCCGGTGCAGATGAAGTGCGGATTGTCCCAGCCCGGCTTGCCGTAGCGCAGCGGCTGCCCGGTCTCGGCGACGCACACCGAGCCGCCGGCCGCTTCCAACACCGCCTGCGGCGCCGCCGTGTCCCACTCCATCGTGCGGCCGAAGCGCGGGTAGAGGTCGGCGAGCCCCTCGGCGACGCGACAGAATTTCAGCGCCGAGCCGACGTTGAGGATCGAGTTCACCTTGCGTCCGGCGAGATAGGCTGCGAGCCGCTCGTCGTTGGCGTGGGCGCGCGAGGCGATCACGTCCAGCCCCGCCTCCGGCACGGCACGCGCCGAAATCCGGCTTTCGCCGGCGGCGGTGCGCTTCCAGGCGCCGACGCCGACGATGCCGCCGAACAGTTCCCCGAGTGCCGGCGCGCCGACCACGCCGAGCACCACGCGGCCGTGCCGGACCAGGCCGACATTGACCGCGAAATCGTCGCGCAGCGCAGAAAACTCCTTGGTGCCGTCGAGCGGATCGACGACCCAGAGGCTGTCGGCGTCGGCCGGCACATGGCCGGCGGCGATCTCCTCCTCGGCGACGACGGGGATGTCGGGGGTGGCGCGGCGCAGGCCCGCGACGATGTGCGCCTCGGCGGCGTGGTCCGCTTCGGTCACCGGCGAGGCGTCCGCCTTGTGCAGCGTGTCGAAGCCGCGGGCGCGCACGGCCAGGATGATGGTGCCGGCCTGTCTGGCCAGATCGGCGGCGAGATTGAGCAGCGCTGCGTCGTCCATGCGGATCAGGGGCTCCCGGGAGCAACGATGCATAGCCTAAGCCCTGGCACACCCGCCACCTGCTGCTAATGTCGTCGCACGACTGCACAATTTTCGCGACCTTCGAGCCGGAGTTCCCCTGCAATGCTGGATGTCACCATCGCCCGCGCGAGCCTGCCGACCTCGGGCGCCGTGCTGCTGCCCGTGGAGGAAGGGGCCGGCGCCAAGGCCGCCGCCACGCTGGACGCGGCAACCGGCGGCGCCGTGGGCCGGGCGCTGGAGGCGGCCGAGTTCAAGGGCAAGAAGGGGCAGACGGTGACCATCCTCGCCCCGGGCGCGGGAATTTCCCGGGTCGTCGCGGTCGGCCTCGGCAAGCTCGCCGAGCTGACCCCGCTCGCGGCGGAGGAAGCCGGCGGCAACGGCGTCGCCTCGCTGGGCCGGGAACCGGCGGTTGCGGTGCTGGCCGACGCGCTGTCCGCGGAGCAGGCGGCGCATCTGGCGCTTGGCGCGGTGCTGCGCAGCTACCGGTTCGACCGCTACCGGACCAAGGAGAAGGACGACGAGAAGCCGCGGCTGACGACGCTGAAACTGCTCGTGACCGACCCCGCCAGTGTCGAGCAGGCGTGGGCGCCGCTGCCCGCGGTGGCGGACGGCGTGTTCCTGACCCGCGACCTGGTCAGCGAGCCGCCGAACGTGCTGACCCCGCCGGAATTCGCCAAGCGCATCGAAGCGCTGGAGAAACTTGGGCTGGAGGTCGAGGTGCTTGGCCTCAAGGAGCTGACGAAACTCGGGTTCGGGGCGCTGCTCGGCGTGTCGCAGGGCAGCGCGCAGGAGCCGCGCGTGGCGATCATGCAGTGGCACGGCGCCGGCAAGGGCAAGGGAAAAAAGGGTGCGGCGAAGGCGAAGCCGATCGCGTTCATCGGCAAGGGCGTCACGTTCGACACCGGTGGCATCAGCATCAAGCCGGCCGCCGGCATGGAGGACATGAAGTGGGACATGGCCGGCGCCGGCGCCGTGGTCGGCGTGATGGCGGCGCTGGCCGGGCGCCGCGCCCATGTCGATGCGGTCGGGCTTGGTCGGCCTGGTGGAAAACATGCCCTCCGGCACCGCGCAGCGGCCCGGCGACGTGGTGAAAACCTACTCCGGGCAGACGGTCGAAATCATCAACACCGACGCCGAGGGCCGCATGGTGCTGGCCGACGTGCTCTGGTACTGCCAGGAGAAATTCGACCCGCGGTTCATGATCGACCTGGCGACGCTGACCGGGGCGATGATGATCTCGCTCGGGCACGAGATGGCCGGGTTCTTCTGCAACGACGACACGCTGGCGCAGCAGCTGTTCGCGGCCGGCGAGGCGAGCGGCGACAAATTGTGGCGGATGCCGCTGGGCGAGGCGTACGACAAGCAGCTCAAGAGCGACATCGCCGACATGAAGCATGTCGGCGGCCGGCCCGGCGGGGCGATCACCGCCGCGCAGTTCCTGCAGCGTTTCGTCAACGGCAAGCCTTGGGCGCACCTGGATATCGCCGGCATGGCGTGGTCGAGCAAGGATTCTTCCACTGTGCCGAAGGGCGCGACGGCCTACGGCGTGCGGCTGCTCGACAAGCTGGTGGCCGACAACTTCGAGGGCTGACGGCTTGGCCGAGGTCGGCTTCTACCACCTCACGCGCACCGGCCCGGATGCGGCGCTGCCGAAGCTGCTGGGGCGAACGCTGGCCGCCGGCGAGCGTGCCGCGGTGATGTGCGGCAGCGACGAGCGGGTGGCGGCGCTCGACGCGGCGCTGTGGCTGTGCCCGGACCCGGACTGGCTGCCGCACGGCACGCGCGCGAGCGGCAACGCCGAGCTGCAGCCGATCTGGCTCGCGACCGACGACGCGGCGCCGAACGGTGCGCGCTTCCTGTTCCTGCTCGACGGCGCCGAGACGTCTCGCACCGCTGTGTTCGCGCGGGTGTTCGATCTGTTCGACGGACGGGACGAGGGTGCAGTCGAGGCTGCGCGGCGGCGCTGGACGGTGGCCAAGCAGGCCGGCCACGCACTGACCTACTGGCAGCAGGGCGCGCGCGGGTGGGAGCGCAAGGGCTAGATCGAATCAGCCCCAGCCCTCGCCGACAACGCCGGCGGCCGGATCCGGCGCGGCGTGCGTCGCCGGCTGGGCGTTGACGGCGGCGTTGTTCGGATCTGCCGGCAGCGGGGCGGCATTGGCGATGGCGACAAAGGCTCCGACGAACGCGGCGGCGAGCGCGAGGGCCTTCAGCACGGTGCGGATCATCGGGGCCTCCATCACGTCACGCCAGACTGATGCAAACGTTTGTGCTGGAATCCCGCTCCATCGGCTGTGACATTCGTCACAAGTTGTGGCATTTCCGCTACGGAGAGGCTCATGGGCCATCGCATCGAGTTCAAGGCCAACCCCGGCCCCGCCGACCGCGCGGACATCTGGCGCCGGATCGAGGCGTTCAACGACGGCTATACCGGCCCCGAGGAGGACCGGCAGTTCGCGCTGCTGGTCACCGACGAGCGGGACGGCTCGCCGCAGGGCGGGCTATGGGGCCGCACCTACTACGGCTGGATGTTCATCGAGCTGCTGATCATCGACGAAGCGCTGCGCGGCCAGGGCGTCGGCGCCGAGTTGATGCGCCGCGCCGAAGACGAGGCACGCCGCCGCGGCTGCCGCGGCATCTGGCTGGACAGCTTCACGTTCCAGGCGCCCGGCTTCTACCAGCGCCTGGGCTACGAGATTTTCGGCGTGCTCGACGACTATCCGCCCGGCGACAGTCGCTGCTTCCTCCGCAAGCGGCTGGACGTCGGATAGCGCGCTACTGCGCGGCGACCGCCGGCTCGACGGCGGCGAAATAGCGGCGGCCGGCGCCCTTCTGGTTCTCGTAGATCGAACCCTGGTGCTCGGCCGGCGGCAGCGGTAGCCGCACGGGAACGGGCGCCAGGCGCGGCTCGCTGCTGCGGCCGGCCACCATCAGCTCGTCCCACTTCGCGATCCCGGGGGGAAACCCGAGCAGCGGCCAGGCGTCGGCGGCGCGGTACTGGAACAGCAGCAGGCGCCGGTCGTGGTTCGAAGTGTTCGGCGCCGAGCCGTGCACCGCGCGCACGTGATGCACCGTGATCGAGCCGGCCGCCCCGGTCAGCGGCACCGCGCGGGAGAAATCGACGCCGCAGGTCGCCGGATCCATCGCGCCGCAGAAGCGGCCGTCCGCGTGGTGGTCGTAAATCGGGCCGCGATGGCTGCCCGGCACGATCATCAGCGGCCCGTTCTCCAGCGCCATGTCGTCCATCATCACGCCGACGGCGGCGAGGTCGTCGTTGGTGTGCGGGTAGAACGCCCAGTCCTGGTGCCACTCGACGGCCGCGCCGAAGCCGGCCGATTTCAGGTTCAGCTTCGCGGTATCGAACCGGATGTTGTCGCCCCACAAATCCTTGAGCACGGCGACGATGCCGGGATGCCGCACCAACTCCGCGTAGGCAGGGTGATGCAGATGCGGCGCCTTGATCCGGCGCACGCGCGGCTGCGCCGGGGTGTGGCTGTCCTCGAGATCGAAAATGTCGTCGTGCTGCGCGACCTTGCGCGCGCGCTCGACGAATTCGTCGGTCACGGCGCGCAGCCGCGCCACTTCCGCGCCCGACAGCACGTCCCGCACGACGATCGCGCCGACGCGCGCGTATTCGTCCCGTTGCCCCGCGGTCAGCATCGCAGTCCTCCCGCCGTTGTCGGCCCCCAGCGTAGCACCGGCCGGGGTCGCGACAACGGCGGCGGCGGGCGGGCAGCCATGCCGGCTAGAAGCCGCGTGGCTGCTGCGTCGGATGATCGAGCTCGAACGCCGCCTGGGCGCGCGACACGCCGAGGTCGGACAGCATGTGGTCGTCCATCTGCTCCAGGTAGCGCCGCGTCTCGGCCACCCGCCTGGCATGCCGGACGCGCGCGACCAGAGCGGCGGCCGCCCGGCCAAACCCGTCGCCGAACCGGCCGAACGGCAGCGCGTGGGAAAGTGTGGTGCTCATGGACTTGGTCCTTTTCGAATGGCGTCTTCGCCAGGGAACATGGGGGACCGCCTTGGATCAGGGAAACGAATTGCATTGATCGGCGAAATCAGCGATGTTGATGCCCATGAACATGCATGCCGGGCTCGACCCCGATCTGCTGCGCGCCTTCGCCTACATCGCGGAGGAAGGCAGTTTTACGCGCGCCGCCGAGCGCGTCGGCCGCACCCAGTCCGCCGTCTCGATGCAGGTGCAGCGGCTGGAAGCGCTGCTCGGCCAGCGCGTGCTGATGCGCGGCAAGGGCGGCGCCGTGTCGCTGACGCCGCACGGCCAGTACCTGCTCGACCGGACCCGCGAGGTGCTGGCGCTCAACGACGAGATTTGGCGCACGTTCCGCACCCCGGAGATGCACGGCACGGTGCGGCTCGGCACGCCCGACGATTATGCGCTGCGCTACATCCCGCCCGTGCTGCGGCGCTTTGCCGAAAGCCATCCGTCGGTGGACGTCGACGTCACCTGCTCCAGCTCGACGCCGCTGGTCGGCCGCATCAAGTCGGGCGAACTCGACCTCGCGCTGGTCTCCGAGGGCCACGAGCCGATGAACTGGCCCGCCGACGTGCTGTGGCGCGGGCCGCTGATGTGGATCACCTCCGAGCGCCATTCGCCGCATCGGCTCGATCCGCTGCCGGTGGCGCTGGCCTCGGGCGACTGTTCCTGGCGCAGGGTCGCGGTGCGGGCGCTGGAAGCGGCGGGGCGCCGCTACCGCATCGCTTACACCTCGGAGACGCAGGCGGGATCGCTGACCCCGGTGGTGGCGGGGCTCGCGGTGAGCGTCTCGCCGGCGATGGTGATGCCGGCCGGGGTGCGCGTGCTGCCGCCCGGCGATTCGCTGCCGCCGCTCGGCGAGGTTGGGATTTTGCTGATGAAGGCGCGCGAGCCGCGCCAGCCGCTGACCGACGCGCTGGCCGCGCATATCCGCGATACGTTCACGGCGGAACTGGATCGGCCATCGCCTTGAAGTAGAGCCCCTTGACCCGGCGCCCGGCCGCCCGCCAGCATTCGCGGATGATTTTGCGGATTTTTTTCTGTCTGGTGGCGGCGCTGCTGGCCGGCAGCGGCGTGGCGCACGCCGGCAATTCCGATGCGCTCTGGAACCTCGTCCATGACCACTGCGTGCCGGATTTTGTGGCGCATGACAATCCGGACCCGTGCGCCGAAGTCGTGCTGCCGCAAGGCGCGCCCAGCGGCTGGGTGGTGCTCAAGGATCGCGACGGCGCGACGCAATACCTGCTGATGCCGACGCAGAAGATAACCGGCATCGAGGACCCGACGATCCTGGCGACCGGCGAGCCGAATTTCTTCGCCGCCGCCTGGGACGCGCGGTCGTTCTTCCTCGCCAAGGTCGGGCACGACCTGCCCCGGGACAAAATTGCGCTGGCGATCAACTCGCCGTACGGGCGCACCCAGAACCAGCTGCACATCCACATCGACTGCATCCGCGCCGATGTCGCGGCGACGCTCGCCGGCAAACTCGCGGCGATCGGCACGGAGCCGACGCCGCTGCCGCTGGCCGGCCACGCCTATCGCGCGCGCCGTCTGGCCGGGCCGGATCTGGCCGAGAACCCGTTCCTGATCCTGGCCGGCGACCCGGGCGTGGGCCAGGCGAACATGCGGCTGCACACGCTGGTGCTGGTCGGCGCGACGTTCCCGGACGGGGACGAAGGCTTCGTGCTGCTCGACGACCGCGTCGACGTGCCGCTCGGCGACCGTGCCGGCGGCGAGGAGTTGCAGGACCATTCCTGCGCCGTCGCGCACGCGCAGTAGGTTCAGCCCACACCCTTCAGGCTCAAGGCCACGTCCTCGACGCCGCCCAGCAGGATCTGCACGCCGATGCATAGGAGCAAGAAAGCCATCAGCCGCGACAGCGACCGCCGCGCCGAGCCGCCGAGCCAGCCGGCGACCCGGTCGGCGTAGCGGAAGCACACCCACACGAGCGCGGCGTTCGCCACCGCCGCGCTGCTGACGCCCAGGAAGAACAGCAGGATCGCGCCGATGCCGTGCCCCGGCTGCTCCGCCCCGAGCGTGACCGCGACGGAAATCGTGCCCGGCCCGGTGGTGAATGGCAGCGTCAGCGGAAAGAACGCCATGTCGAGCGCGGCCTGGCCGGCCGGGCCGGCCTGCTCCTGCTTGCGCGCTTCCTGATGTTCCGGCGCGTTCAGCAGGTGCCAGGCGTTCAATGCGACGACGGCGCCGCCGGCGATGCGCAGGGCGGCGATGGTGACGCCGAAGAAGTTGAGGACGTAGGTCCCGGCCCACAGTGCGCCGAGCATCACCAGCAGCGAGTAGAGCGCAACCCGCCCGACGACTTGTTCGCGATCGGCACGCGACAGGTGGTCGGTGACCTCGTTGAAGATGAACGCGGCGCCGATCGGGTTGACGATCGAGAACAGCGCGGGGAAGGCGAGCAGGAAGGCGGAGAGGGCGGTCACGTGCGGCGTGGGCCGCGTTGGTCCCCCTCCCCTTGTGGGCTTGGGCCGCGAAGCGGACCAAGGCCGGGGGGAGGGGTTGCGCACGGCCCGAACGCAATGCGGCCCGACCCCCCACCCCAACCCTCCCCCGCAAGGGGGGAGGGGGTTTTCCTCGGCCCGCCGCAGCGTTCACCCATACGCCGCAATTTCAGAACCAGTCGCGGCATGGGCAAGTCGGCAGGCTTCACGGAACGTGTGGATGCGCAGGAACATGCTTCCGGCTTACCGGCCGGCGCGCATCGCTGTCCAGCGCGTCGGCCAGTGGCGCCCGGCATGGATGCGCGGATCAAGTCCGCGCATGTCGGGGTTGGAAAATGGCCGGCCCGGTTCAGCCGCCAATAAAGTCCCGCTTGCCCAGTTCCACCCCGTTGTGCCGCAGGATCAGGTAGGCGGTCGTGCAGTGAAACAGCACGTTCGGGATGACGAAGTGGACAAGATAGTCCTGCCCCGAAAAATGCACGTCGCCGGCGCGCATCTTCAGCACGATGTCGCGGCCCTCGCTGCCGTCGATCTGCGCCGGCGAAAACGTGCCGACGTAGTCGAGCGTGCGCGCCAGCCGTTCCTGCAACTGCGGGAACGTCGTTTCGTCGTCGGCCCATTTCGGCGCCTCCACGCCGGCAAGCCGGGACAGGCTGCCCTTGCAGTGGTCGCTGACCAGCTGCACCTGCGCCTTCAGCGGGAACATGTCGGGCGCGAGCCGGTATTGCAGCAGCACCGCCGGGTCGATCTTCTTCGCTTCCGCGAACGCCGCGCCCTTCTCCAGCACTTTTCCCAGCGCCGTCACCGAGCGCCGGAACATCGGCACGCTGGCCGAGTACATCGAGATCGTCATGGCTACAGACTTCCTCCCTTGCGGCCGGCGATCGCGCCGAGGCGCAGCCGGAGCGCGTTCAGCTTGATGAACCCCTGCGCGTCGAACTGGTCGTACGCACCCTGGTCGTCCTCGAACGTGACGTGCTGCATCGAATACAGGCTGTGCGGGCTTTCGCGGCCGATCACGCTGACATTGCCCTTGTACAGCTTCAGCCGCACCGTGCCGCCGACGCTCTTTTGCGATTCGTCGATCAGCGCCTGCAGCATCCGCCGCTCCGGGCTGAACCAGAAGCCGTTGTAGATCAGCTCGGCATAGCGCGGCATCAGGCTGTCCTTGAGGTGCGCCGCCTCGCGGTCGAGCGTGATGCTCTCGATGCCGCGATGCGCGGCCAGCAGGATCGTGCCGCCCGGCGTCTCGTAGACGCCGCGCGACTTCATGCCGACGAAACGGTTTTCGACCAGATCGAGCCGGCCGATGCCGTTGGCCTTGCCCAGGGCGTTGAGCTTCGTCAGCAGCGCGGCAGGCGACAACAGTTCGCCGTCGATGCCGATCGCGTCGCCGTTGGCGAACTCGACCGAAATGACCGTGGCAGCGTCCGGCGCGTCCTCCGGGCGGATGGTGCGCTGGTAGACGATCTCGTCGGCCTCGACTGCGGGATCCTCGAGAATTTTTCCCTCGGACGACGAGTGCAGCAGGTTGGCGTCGACCGAGAACGGCGCCTCGCCGCGCTTGTCGCGGGCGATCGGGATCTGATTGGCCTCGGCGAATTCGAGCAGTTTTGTCCGGCTCGTCAGCTCCCATTCGCGCCATGGGGCGATGATCTTGATGTCCGGTTTCAGCGCATAGTCCGACAACTCGAAGCGCACCTGGTCGTTGCCCTTGCCGGTGGCGCCGTGCGCGACCGCGTCGGCGCCGACCTGCTCGGCGATTTCGATCTGGCGCTGCGCGATCAGCGGGCGGGCGATCGACGTGCCCAACAGGTATTGGCCTTCATAAACGGCATTGGCCCTGAACATCGGGAACACGAAATCGCGGACAAAAATCTCGCGCAGGTCGTCGACGAAAATTTCCTTGACCCCGAACATTTCGGCCTTCCGGCGGGCCGGTTCCAGTTCCTCGCCTTGGCCAAGATCGGCGGTGAATGTAACAACCTCGCAGCGGTAGGTGGTCTGCAGCCAGCGCAGGATCACGCTGGTGTCGAGCCCCCCCGAATAGGCGAGCACGACCTTCTTCACGTCCTTCACGCGCATCTGATCCGGTATCCTCTGCCGCCCGAACAATCGCAGGTAGCGCCGCGGCCGGCCGTCGCGCAAGCCGGGGACGGGCGGTCAGAAATCCGAGCAGCGGCCCTTGTGCTCCCAGTCGCCGTAGCGCGTCGGCTCCGGCCCGGTCGGGCCGCCGATCTCCTTGGGCAGCGGGGCCGGGACTGCCGGCTTGGGCTCGGTGGCGGCGGGGGTCGGTTCGGCGGGCTCCGTCGGGGTCGTGGTCATGTCCGACAAGTTGGCGAGAGGCCGGCGCGGCTGCAACACGATTTGTTGGAACCGCGCATGTTGCGGTGCAACGACTTGCGTGCGCCGCGGTTTCGCGACAAAGCGGACACAGCGTCGCAAACGGCCGCATGCCGGCTGGCGGCGACCGGATCGACGAGGGTTGCATGCGCTGCGTTCCGGCTTGCCTGCTCGCGCTCCTTTTCGCCCTGGCGGCCGGCGGGGCGGCGCGGGCGGACCAGGCGCCGGGCGACCGCGACCTCACGGTTGCCAACCACAGCCCGCAGGCGATCAACGAGATCTACGTCTCGCCCTCCAGCGCCGACCACTGGGGCGAGGACCGGCTGGGCGACGCGACGCTGCCGCCGGGACACACCGAGCGCGTCAAGCTCGGGCGCCTGCGCGACTGCGAGTTCGACGTGCAGGTCATCTACGAGGATGCCAGCCGCGAGGAGACCAAGGGGTTCAACGTGTGCCGGCAGCATCTGCTGGCATTCGACGGCTCCGCCGCCATTGCCGCGGCGCCGGCGCCGCTGCACGCGGTGACGCTGGCCAACCGCTCGGCGCGGCCGATCCAGCAGGTGCTGATCTCGTCGAGCGACGCCGGCGACTGGGGCGAGGACCGGCTTGGCAACACCAGCATCTCGGTCGGCGAGGCTGCGACCGTGCATTACCGCGGCGACTGCGTGGCCGACATTCGCGTCGTGTTCGACAACCGCAGCGCCGAGGAGCGGCGCGGCGTCGATCTGTGCGCCGCGCCCCGGATCGCGATCGGGCCGGGCTGGACCACCGCCGACACGGTGCCGACCGAGCTGCAACCCGGCAGCGAGCAGGTGCAGCTGTCGGTCAGCAACCGCACCGGCCGCCGCGTGGCCGGGCTCTACGTGTTCCCGGAGGGCAGCGTCGGGCAGGGACCGGAGCTGCTCGGCAGCGCGGGGCTGGAGGACGGCGCCAGCGTCGGCATCGGCTTCGCGCACCCCGCCGGGGTCTGCCGCTTCGCCGCGCACGTCGTGTTCGGGCCGGGCCAGCCGCCGGAGGACGTGGCCGGGTTGGATCTATGCCGATCGCTCGACGTGGTGCTGCCGGCCGCGACCTAGCGGACGGAATCTGGCGCTGCGTGCCTGTGCCACACGTCGGCTGGAGGAGCCGTTTGCAGGCGATTATGTTGCGACATCGGAACAAAATGGGCGTGCGGAGGCGGCACGCACGGAAACCCGATTTTTTGAGGGCTGCCGCGGTGGGGCGGTGGCGCTTTGCCATCTGGCGCGGGCCGTTTGCGCGGGAGCGCCGGGGCGGGCGGTTCGGGGGAGCGTGGCGGCCCCGGCCCCGGGATGCCGCCCTGGTGCTGCATCGGCCTTGGGAGCCGTGGGCCGGCCCGGCGGCGGTTTGTGCGGGCGGGGCGAAGGGCTTCTTGCCCTGGGTGTTCCTGGGCGGACCGGGGTTTCTGGCTGCTGCTGGGGGGGCTCGGGGGAGGCGCCCGGCGCCGTCTCGCCCGGGGCGGTGGCTGCTAGGTGGTTCCTGGCGATGGAGTGGAGTGCCTCGATGATCAGGGCGATCAGGCGGATCAGCAGGGCCGACAGCCCTCCCCCGCCGCCGTTTGCGGCGAGGCCCTGGGAAAGCTGGCCGAATTGCTCGGCGAGCCGATCCTGGGCGGCTTGAGGGGGTGGGGCGGCGGGGTTCATAGGGCTATGTTAGATATAGTGACGTTTCTTGTCAAGACAGGATTTGCTGGTGGTTACAATCTGACACGCAGGACACGTGGGGAGGGCCGGGAGCGGGCGAGCCGGTCTGGGCAAACCGCTGGAACAAAGGAGCGCTGTAGGGTGCAGTGCCCCTCGGCACTGCACCACATTGCGGCCGATCAAGAGGTGCAGTTCCAGTGGAACTAGCAAGCACCAACCGAACCAAGCAACAGGAAAAGAG